>DATNBH010000016.1:0-346618 GCA_035572035.1 Pyrinomonadaceae bacterium
CGCAGTCGCGCCAGGTCGCCGCTCCGGTAGAGGCGCTCCCCCTGCTCTCCATACGGGTGCGGTACGAACCGCTCCGCCGTCAATTCCGGCTTGTGCAAATAGCCGCGCGCTAACCCTCCTCCTCCGATGTATAGTTCCCCCACCACTCCTAAGGGCACCAGTTGCAGCTCTTCGTCCAGGATATAGACCTGCGTGTTCCCGATCGGCCGACCGATTGGCACCGTAGAGTCGGGCGCCACGTTTCGTTCCTTGCTCAAATCAGCGATTAAGACTCCCACGGTCGTTTCAGTCGGACCATAATGATTGATGACCCAGGAGTCAGGAGCCAGTAAGCGGACCTTCTCGACCAGATTCCAAGTCAAGGGTTCGCCGCCGATTACCAATCTCTGGCGCGGCAAAAGACCGCCTGGTGACGCAGACTTGAGCAATGCATTCAGATGGGTAGGGGTGATCTTGAGGCAATCAATTCGCCACTTCCGAAGGTAAGCGGCTAAAGCAATTGGATCAGCGCTTCGCTCCGGCGAAATGATGTGCAACGAACCACCTCTACAGAGCGAAGGGAAAATGACGGTATTCGCTAAGTCGGTGCCGAAGGACGAGACCATGGCGTAAGCGGCTTCTGGCTCCAGCCTCAGAATGCTGACGATCTCATGAAAGTAGTTGATCAATTGACGGTGCTCAATCGCGACGCCTTTAGGCTTCCCGGTTGAGCCAGAGGTGAATAACACATACGCCAAGTTGCTGTCCGTTACGAAAGCTCGTGGGTTTTCGATGCTCTCTTTGTTGAGAGATTCCTGCTCCTCGTCGAGACAGAGAATCTGTGCGGCACACTTTGGCAGAAGGGCTGCCAAATGCTGTTGAGTTACGATCACTAACGGATCGATATCGTTCAGCATTAGTCGCAACCGTTCACTCGGCTGCATCGAGTCAAAGGGAACATAGGCGCCGCCTGCTTTCATCACCGCCAGCATGCCGACGACCATCTCTGGAGAACGCTCCATAAAGAGCGGCACTTGGACTTCAGGTCCCACGCCTAGACGAAGCAAACGATGGGCCAGCTGATTGGCACGCGCATTGAGCTGCGCATAGCTTAAAGATTGGGTTTCAAAGATGACCGCAGTCTGTTTCGGGACGCGCTCGACTTGCGCCTCAAATAAATGATGAAGGCAGTTCTCCAAGCGCCGTGTCTGTCTCAGCCGACCAAAGATGGTTAATAGCTGCTCCTGCTCTGCCTGGCCCACGATCTGCAACTGACCGTTGCGGCAGAGTGGTTCCTCGACAGCGTTCTTAAGGAGCGTTCGAAACTCTTCGCTGAGACGACTGACAGCGGCGGGCGAAAAGATATTGGCGTCGTAATGAAAATCTAAAGTGAGTAGATCCTCTCTTCTAACGCAGGAAAGCTTAATTTTGAAACGATCAGTGCAGATATATTCCGACTCTGCTGAGAGCCTCAGGTTTCCGATCGAATGTGCGGTTGGCCGAACCTCAAAATCGAAACAGAAATGGCAAAAAGGCTCACCTGAATGCTCCGCACCCGCAGCCTTTAGATCTTCCCACGAGAAGAACTCCTGCCACTCGCAAGCCTTCTCGATAGAGGCGCAGGTCTGCCGGCAAAGATCTATGAATGCCTTTTCGCCAGACTGATCCGACTGAATTGGCACGTATTTCGACAAAGGGCCATAAGCCTGTCGCAATTCTGGATACTCTCGACCGTCACAGGCGATACCGACCACAACCCAATCTTGTCGGGTGAGCCGCCCGAGAAGGATTTGCCAGCAAGTGAGCAAGATGCCTTCGGCAGAGATATCGTGTTGCTCCGCCAGGCGGTCAATCTCAACTATGACTTCCGAACCGTTTGCAATGGTGATCCGCCGAACGACGAAGTCGGTGCAGTGGCCTGCCCTCATTTCATCAGGGAGCTTGAGATTAGTCTGGATCGAGAAATCCTGCCGTTGCCAGTGTTGTCTTCCACTTCCGGTTTCGCCGGCTTCGAGCAGATCGCTTTGCCACTCGGAGAGATCGGCATACTGCGGCGCCTCTTCGTCGTCATCATCCGACTGAAGATTCGCGTACGCGCGACCAATATCGTTCACCAGTAAATCAAGGGTTCTCGCATCGGCACGAAGCGCGGGAACGTCGAGCAGCAAATAGTGACTGGTCGACGACAGCTTAACGAGCGACAGGAAAAAGAGTGGGCCACTCTCCGGAATGAGGGACTGTTGGCGAAGCCGGGTGCAGAGGGACTTCAGCTCAAGTTGTTGCTCGTCGTGAGAGAGAGCCTGAAGGTTGAACTCCACAATGACCGGCTCCAAAGAGGTTACGACTTGCAGCGGGAAGTCCATTTCCGGCGCGCTATGAAAAGCTGTTCGTAGGATCTCGTGACGGCTCGCCACTAAGCAGCAGGCTTTTCTGAACTGGTCAATTTCCAATCCACCTTCAATGAGCACAGCACGCCGCACGTGATACGACGGTTCAGCAGTCTCCTGCAGCAGCGACCATACATGCCTCTGTTGCGGCGACAAGCGAAACCCTTCAACAGTCTCTTTTGCCATCATCGATCCTGTTTTTATTCAGCGTCTCTTGACTGAGTGGGCCTCGGCCATCCCGACCAGCACCTGCCGCAACCCGGCGAACGGCAAACGTCCGTGAGCGGTGAGCATGTTGTCCAACAGTAAGATGTCTCCGTCTAGCCAGGGGAACGTCACTGTCTCGCGCCGGTAAGCTTCGCGAATCTCTCCCAGCACTGATTCTTCAATCGGCGAACCATCGCCGTAGTAAGCGTTGCGCGGCAACGAATCAGGGCAAAGGCTCAAAAGCGTTTCCTGGACTTTCGGGGCCAGGCTCGAAACGTGAAATAGATGTGCCTGATTGAACCACAACCTTTCTCCGGTGCGGGGATGCTCAGCTACCGCGGGACAGATTTGACGAGTGCGTAAGCGACCATCGGAGCCCCATTCGATTTCTATCCCCTCACCCTGGCAATAGCTCTCGACTGCTGTCGTATCGTTAGTTTGGAACACGTCGCGCCAGGGTAGATCAATTTCCTCACCATAGTTACGCACGTACATCACCTGCTTGCGCATAAAACGCTCGGTAACCTGAGGGCTGATCCGACGAGTGACCTGACGGCTATCCGCTAGCGGCGTTTCGCCTCCGTGCGCGGCCGCGCGGACACAGAAGAAGCCGATCTTCATCGGCCACATCCGTGCGTAAGACATCTCGTTATGTAAGGGAATCGTCTGATCGGCAGGATATTCCGTTGAGGTATAGATCCTGCCCTCAACCTGGCTACGAGGTGTGGAACGATAATCGTAGCGAAGCAGCGGACCGGCAATCGCCGCAATGAACTGCTCGAACTCAGCCGCCAGCTTGAGCTTGAAGTGACGAAGCAGCAAGCCTCCGTGCTTGAGCAGGGCGCGCTGAATAAAGTCGCGGTTATTTGCCGCCCAGACGGGCAGCTTCAGGTCTCGGATCGCAGGCTGAACCAGGAGAGGCAAGTCGTGGCCTGCTATTAGAGGTTCAGTCTTAACCAGGCGCTCGGTTTCCAGCGACAGTGGTCGTCGCCTGGTCTCTTTAAAACTCTTATGACTGGCGTTTTCGGAATATCGCTTCGTCAAGTTCCGAGGTCCTTTCTCGGTTAAAGCCGAACGACTCTGCGCTTCGCGCTTCTTAGCCGGCCGCGAGTTGACTCTTTGAGTTCCCCGGCTGCGCTCGCGATCTGTTGACGCTCGGCTTCGACCACTATCTTCCTTAAGTCGCTCAATCTGTCTGCCGCACCTGTTCCGATCCGACTCAAAATGGCTTCAAAGCCCGCGGATATCCGCACAATGGTTTCGTGCCTGAATAAATCTGTGTTGTAGTTGAATAAGCAACACAAGCCATCGCGCCCCGCCCAAAGATTCGCCACCAGGTCGAAGTGAGTTGCTCCGATATCCACGTTAAGAGGTTCAACGATGAGGTCGGCGAGCTGCCACTCCGGTTGGGGGGCGTTCTGAAACGCGAACTGCACTTGATAGAGTGGCGTGCGATTCACTTCACGCTTCGGCCGTAATTCTTCAACTAGTCTGTCGAAAGGCAAATGTTGGTGAACGTGAGCTTCTAAGCTGACCTCGCGCGTGCGTTTCAATAACTCGGAAAAACTGGGATTCCCCGCAAGGTTCGTTCGCAACACCAGAGTGTTAACAAAGAAGCCGATCAGCCTTTCGGTCTCCACCAAGTGGCGCCCGGCGGTAGACGAGCCGACCACGATGTCCTCGGCGTTTGTGTAGCTGTGCAGGAACGCTTTGAAACTGGCCAGGAGCAACATAAACAGCGTCACTCCTTCATCAAGCCGACGCGCTTTCAATCTGTTCGTGGCGTCTGCCGATAGCCTTAGCAAGTGGCGCGCTCCATGAAAGCTTGCAGTTTCCGGCCTGGGGAAGTCGGTGACCAACGTTTGCTGCGGCAAATCAGCTAACTGCTGTTTCCAGTAACTCAGGTCGGTAGCCAAACTTTCACCAGACAAATATTCTCTTTGCCACAAGGCGTAATCTGCGTACTGAATCGGCAACTCCTCTAAGGGCGACTCTCCGCCCGCACAGTAGGCGGCGTAAAGCGCGGCCAATTCCTCGCTGAAGATGCCCATACTCCACCCGTCGCTGACGATGTGGTGCATGACCAGCACCAGCATATGCTCGGCGCTGCCAAGCTTAAGCAAGCTGGCCCGCAGCAATGGGCCACCACGGAGATCAAAGGGCCGCTGAACGACCTCGGTAATCAGTTGTAGTGCCTTGAGCTCGCGTTCGTCTGACCCGCTATCCGGCAGGTCTACACGAATGAGTCCAGGAGGTTGACACGGTTCAATTATTTGCACTGGCTGACCGTCTATGATCTTAAACCAGGTGCGCAAAGACTCATGCCGCCGCACAATTTCAATCAGGCTCCGCTCCAACGCAACAATATTAAGGGGCCCCTTCAGGCGTAGTGTCTTGGCTAAGTTGTAGGCGACATTTCCCGGCTCTAACTGATCCAGAAACCAGAGCCGCTGTTGAGAAAAAGAGAGCGGGCATGGGCCCTCGTGCTCTCTTCGACGAACTTGTGGGTTCAAGCTGGCATAACGAATGCCGGACGTTTGTTCTGCAAGCTCGGCTAAAGTCGAGGTGTTGAAGAAAGCACGCAAAGGCAACTCCACCCCGTGTCTTGTTAGCATTCGCGCCACCACGCGCGCGGCCAACAACGAATGACCGCCCAGCTCGAAGAAGTTATCCTCCCGGCCCACCGACGCGATTCCCAACACCTCGGCCCAGACGTTTGCCAGGTGACGCTCCACGTCCGTTTGCGGGGCACCGAGGGAGTCCACCTGGGTTTCGTGCACGAGAGGCTGCGAGGCGCGGAGGGCGAGCCGATCTACTTTGCCGTTAGGTGTCAGCGGCAACTTCGCGATGAAGCAGAAGCGGCTGGGAAGCATGTATTCCGGCAAGCGTTGGCGAAGAAACCGGCGCAGCGTCGCGGCCGACAACGATGAATGGGTCACCAGATAGGCCACGAGCTGCTGGTCGCTTCCTCGTCCTTCCGCCAACACCACCGCCTCACTCACACCACCGTGTTTCCGCAGGACGGTTTCCACTTCTGCTAACTCTACTCGATAACCGCGCACCTTCACCTGATAGTCCGCTCGTCCTATAAACTCTACTTCGCCGCTTTCGCTAAGGCGCGCCAGGTCTCCTGTCCGGTAGAGCCGCTCGCCGCCTCGCTGCCCGTACGGGTGCGGGATAAATCGCTCGGCTGTTAAATCCGGCCGGTGCAAGTAGCCGCGCGCCAGGCCCGCTCCGCCGATGTAGAGTTCGCCCACTACGCCTATGGGCCGCAATTGCCAGTGTTCATCGAAGATATAAGCTTCGGTATTTGTTATCGGCCGACCGATTGAAATGCCACTTGCCGGATGTTTTGAGAGGGTGGGGTCATGCCAGGTCGCATCCCAAACTTCCGACGTGCCATATAGGTTGTAGAGTACACTCGTTGGCATTAGTGTTTGGAATTTCTGAAATAATTCAGTCGTGAGTGGCTCGCCGCTCGTCACCCAGAACTTCAGCGCCAGTAGTCGTTGTTGTAAATCGGGAAAGGTGTCCAAGAGCAAACCGAGCAGCGAAGGGATAACCCAGATGCGCGTGACGCCGCGAGTGGCCAGAATCTTCACGAATGCCACCGGGTCAATCGTTACCTCTGGCGGGATGATGACTGTCGGCACGCCGCGCAGCAGCGGCCCGAACAACTCCCAGATTGAGTCCACAAAGCTCAGGGCAGTTCGTTGGCAGCAGAGCTCTCCCGGCTGGAACGGGTAGGCCTCCCACATCCACATAAAGCGATTCAACAACTGCCGGTGATCTACCGCGATACCCTTAGGTTGCCCTGTCGAACCCGAGGTGAAAATTACGTAAGCCATGTTGTCGGCGGCTGGGTACACCCCAGGATTAGCTCCGTCATGTTGAGCGATAACTGCCGCATCCCGGTCCGTGCAAACAGTGGCGGCTTGATCCTTTGCCAGTGACGCATATTTCTCACGAGTCAGGAGAACCGTCACAGCGGCGTTCTCTAACATAAAGGTAAGCCGTTTCTTGGGGTAACTGGGCTCTAAAGGCAGATAGGCGGCGCCGGTCTTGAGGATGCCCAGCAAGGCCACGGTCAAATCCAAAGACCGTTCAAGACAAAGGCCAACTGTCATTTCCGGCTTGACGCCAAGACTGCACAAGTGGCGCGCTAACAAGTTTGCGCGCCGGTTCAGTTCCGCATAGCTCAACCATCCATCACCGTAGAAGAAAGCGGGCGCCTGCGGACTCTTCGCAGCCTGCTCCTCAAAGAGTTGCACAACACTGCGTTCGGCAAAGTCGTCTCGTTTAGTGCGGTTGCACGTAACTAACTGTTCGTGGCGCTCACTCGCGGTCAATAAGGTCAGGTCGGATAAACGTTTTGTCGGATTAGCGATGATGTCCTCAACCAAGACCTTGAAGTTTTTAATCAGGCGGCCGATGGTGGCGGCCTCCAAGAGATCCGAGCGGTACTCAATGACCCCAGACAAATGCTCCGAGTGTTCCGCTAACGCCACGGTGAGATCGTATTTGGCGACCCGCCGCTCGATCCCGAACCCCGGTTTGAACGTAATCTCAAACGTGGTGCAATTGCGATCAGGATCGGGTTCCTCGCGCGTAGGAATATTCTGCAAAACGAACATCACATTAAATAATGGTGAGTGGCTCGGGTCGCGTTCGGGCTGTAGTTCCTCGACGACTTTTTCAAAGGGCACCTCCTGATGCGCGTAGGCCTCCAGGCAGACCTCGCGCACCACTCGCAGCAACTCTACGAAGCGCATCCCGCTCGACAAGTTCGTCCGCAGCACCAACGTGTTGACAAAGAATCCAATCAGGCCTTCCAACTCCAGCCGGTTGCGACCGGCTACCGGTGTGCCAATCGCGATGTCGGCCTGCGATGTATAGTGGTATAACAGCGTCACGTAAGCGGCCACGAGGACCATGAAGAGCGTCGCGGACTCGCGTCTAGCCAACCCCCGCAGCCCGAGGGTTACCTCCGCGTCGATCGTCACCTTTTGATGGGCCCCGGAAAAAGTTTGCCGCTCCTCTCGGGGACTGCTGGTAGGCAGTTTCAACCGGGCGGGAACTCCCGCTAGTTGTCGTCGCCAGTACTCCAGTTCTCGTTCCAGCTGCTCGCCTTGCAGTTGCGCGCGCTGCCAGACAGCGTAATCAGCATACTGAATGGGGAGCTCGGCGAGGGGTGACGGCAGTCCCGCGCTATATGCGCCGTAAAGTGCTGCCAACTCCCGGCTAAACAAGCCCATACTCCAACCGTCACTGACAATGTGGTGCATGATTAGTACCAGTACATGCTCCTCTGCACCAAGACGCAGCAAATTGGCGCGCAGCAACGGACCCCGACTCAGGTCAAACGGACGCTGTGCTTCAGCGCTCGCCAACGAGCGCGCCTCCAGGACACGCTCGGGTTCTGAAAGCGCAGTCAGGTCAACGAACTGCACAGGCAAACGCAGGTGCAAGTGGATGACTTGCTGCGGCTCGCCATCGACTGCCGCGAAGGTGGTGCGCAGGGACTCATGCCGCTGGACCATGTCGTTCAGGCTTCTCTCCAGCGCGGCCCGATCGAGTTGCCCCACAAGCGACAGCGACTGGAAAATATTGTAGGCGGGATTGCTTGGTTCCAATTGATCGAGAAACCAAAGGCGCTGCTGGGCGAATGAGACGGGGAAAGCAAAAACCTCGCCTTCCACTGCAGGATCGGACGTTGCGGGAGTTTCCAAAAGTAACCTCCTCGTTATTCCTCAGCCCTACCTCGTTTTGGTTTCGCCGGTACTTCTTAAATCTATGCATGTAGAAAGAATTCGAGAATCTGTTTATCAAGCAATTCAACTAATGGCAAGGTTGGTTTGGAGCTGATCGCATTGCGGCACAGACGGTCTGCGTGGATTCACAAAAGCGTAATAGGCTGGCAAAAAGAAATGACAGCTTGCTCGCCTTTTAACCGTCTTTGGAAAGGGTGCCTAACTCTTCGCCAATTGCCCGCAAGAGTGAGACCCGGGATTGGTGCAGGAAAAAATGGTTGCCCGACAGTATGTGTATGCTGAAAGCACCGCTGGTCTGTTCACGCCAGGCGCTGAGATCGTCGTAAGAAACTTTGTCATCCTGCTCACCGCCGAAGACCGAGAGCGGGCAGTCCAGCGGTTCTTCAACCTGATAAACATATGAGTCGCAAACCGCATAATCTGCGCGCAGTGTCGGGAGAATTAATTGCATCAACTCGCGGTTTTTGAGAATCTCGCGTGGGGTCCATCGCAAACGACGCAGTCTTTTGACCAGACCCTCTTCAGACTCGTTAAGGACCGCCTGATACTTAGCCTGTAGTTGTGGGGCGCCGCGGCCAGACATGAACAAATGAATCGGTTGTTTGTTCTTGTGCCGCCTTAGTTGCCGCGCCAGCTCGAAGGCGATCAATGCCCCCATGCTGTGACCGAAGAAAGCAAACGGCAGGTCCAAAAAGGGATCAACGGCTTGAAGCAGGATCTGAAGCAAAGGCGCCAAGCTGGTGAACGGTTCTTCTCCTAACCGGCCCTCACGACCTGGAAGCTGAACGCGGCAGAGATGCACCTGCGGCGGTAACCCGTCTTCCCATGATCGATAGATCGAAGCGCCGCTGCCTGCATAAGGAAAACAAAAGAGACGCAGGGCGGCGCGGCCGCGCAACTTCGGCCAGACTAACCACTTGTCCATCTGGTTACTTGAGTGAACTGAAGCCATGCGAAGCAAATCCTGGTCACCTGCGTTCCGACACGATAGTTACCTGCCGCTGACCTTCGGATATTAACGGACAATTTAAAGAACTCAAGCCGGACTATCGCTTGTACAAACTTAATTTTTCGACGCCGGCAAACGTAATCACAGTTTCAGCGACCTGGTGCACAACTTAATTTCAGCGATTGCCGCTTATGCGAGCTTGAATAAAGGACTTACAGCTTAGTTAGGACACACTTAATTTTCCAGGGACATTGATAGCTAGTCTGAAACCAGTTCTTCGAGAAAGGTCAAATCCATATTTCGGTCGAGAGTGGTCTTTCTGAACCTTGTCCTCATCGGTGGCGTGTGAAAGGTCAGTACTGTTTGCAGTCCTTGCCATCACTGCTCACGATAACGATGAACCGCTATCCCCTTGAGTTTCGTTTTGAAAACTATTAACTGGCTGTTGAAGATTTTCATCTGTTACGGATAGTTGTCACCAAAATACGTTGCCTCTGTCTGAATTCAAAATTCAGTCTCGAAAGCTACCTCAGGCTGCCTAGGGTTTCATTTTCATAGCCAACCCTATTACTCAGAACCTGATTTTGAGGTAAGTAATGATGAGTGAACTCAATTGGTCGAAAATTACTTCAGGCGAGTTTGAAGTCTTCACTTTCTCCCTCGTAGAAGCCTTGGGCTTTGATGAACCCGAGCGCGTCGCTGGCTCAGGTGACATGGGTGTTGACATCGTCGCTTACCAACCTGCGATGCTCCCTGGAATCCGTTTGAAGAGTCGTGAGTGGGTCTTCCAATGCAAGCGTGTACTGAGCCTAAAAAAGGCCGATATTACGGACGAACTGGAGAACTTTGCCGCAAGAAAGATTGACACCTGGATGCTTGTCACTACCGTCGATCCGTCTCCAGGATTTAGGCGTTGGTTCGAGACTCTCGGAAAAAGTCAACGGTACCCGTTTCACATACAGGCGTGGTGGAAGAGTGATCTCGAACGTTACACGCGAATGCACGCAGAAACCCTCATTAGGTCTTTGCCAACAAACATAACCGAGTCACTCGATCTGCGTTTTGTCCTTCCTGAAAGCCCGGGTTCCTATGAGGTTGTACTGGCAAAACTCCGACTCTTGGCGGATTCCCAGATCGAGCGATTCGCTCGGGGCAAATACATCCCAAAGCTCTATGTCAATCGGCAATTGCAGGAGGAAATTTCTCGTTTCCTTCTTCCAGATGCACTTATCGCGGCAAACTCGCGTTCATCCTTGATCCAAGCTATTGAATACGCGATGGAGCAATTACGAGAATATCCTGATCGTTATGCTAAGAGAACGACCGAAATAAAGGAGGAACTCGAAACTTTCAAAAGGCAGCGACCGCTAGCCCGTGTCGTAGAGGAGATTGATAAGTTAATAGCGGAACTGACACAAACAATAGCCGTTCGCTTGAAAGTAAAGCATGCAGGCAGTCTGTTGATTGCCGAAGTGCTCAGGAAGCTGGAAGAGCTATTGCAAAAGACGCGCAACCTGCCAACTGGATCCTACTTTAACAACATCAAGGCTTTCGAATCCTTATTTCAATTCTTTGAACTAATCGAATCATTCCTGGCACAGAAACTTAAAAGTAGGGAGCATCTTGCTGAGAGCCCTTCGCAACTGTCCGAAGGGGAGCCACCCAAGGTTTCCTCCCGACCGCCTGAAATTCAAATGTTATCAGACGACGGTTTCATTGAAAGTTTTCACGAGAAGCTTCAAGAGATTATGACCTCGGGTCAGATGTTCCTTCGAAACACTCTCGTCCTGGTGGACAGGGCTGGGGGTGGCAAGACGAATTTGATTTGTCACTTAGTACAAACCTTAGCGTCAAAACAGCCTGTTATTCTCCTTTTTGGGAAGGAACACTTTTCGAATCGAGATGGCCTAGTAGCTGCGATTTCTGAGATTCTCAACAAGATGTTCCCTGACTCCTCAGATCACTTTGCAACTTTGGATGGCCTACTAAAAGCGGAGGGTCAATACTTGACCGTTTTTGTTGATGGAATAAACGAAAACCGACAATTGGCGGATCTGGACGCTTCCATTCGCACCTTCTTGGAATGGGCACGTAATCATCGCATCAGAATCATTCTGACTTGTCGCGACATTTATTGGGAGTTCTTTGATTTCGATAGTTGGAGCCATAATGTTTCACAAGTACTGCGCGAAAAACTCAACCAATTTTCTTCAATGGAATATGGGTTTGCTCTGCCTTTATATCTAGACTACTACAACCTTCGCTGCAATTTGGCTCACGAAGCGCGAGAGGCTTGCCACCATCCCCTGCTTCTTAGATTCTTTTGCGAGGCCTACGGATCAATTGAAGGTCCTCTAGTGACTTTGGGAGAAGTTAGCGATATTAGATTGAAAGAGTTGTTTGACGTTTACCTCAAACGAAAAGTGGAGCAAATCAGGACCTATATGGGACATCGGAATGCCGATTCGGTACTTCGCTTTCTCTTTGACTTGGTTTCATTTCTTTTCAAAAAGTTGACTACGGTTATGTCAACAATTGAGATTGAGGAGGCGACGGGTGATCCGGACACCAGTTCCCAGAACTCGCTCTACCTGCGCCTGCTTGATGAAGACATCATCATTGAAGAGCAACCGAGCGCCGAACTGGGCACGAGAAGGGTAAGTTTCGTATACGAAGAATTCATGGAGTACGTGCTAGCTTTGTCCATTGTGAAATTTCCCAAGCGATTCGGTGTCTCCGACGTTAACGGTCTTTTCAAGAAACTAAACACTTCCCTGGAAGGGTGGGTCAATGCTCGCGGAGTTGGAGAATATGTAGCCCTCATGCTCCTCGGGGAAGTCCAGGGATATAACCGGAACGATGCGATTACGTTTCTAAGACTAATGGCTGGCAGCGGTGGAACTTGGAATCGTGGCTTCTGGTCCGTAATCGGCAAGTGCTCGGACCGTAATTTCGGACCGGATTTGTTCGATGAATTCTATGCAGCTGTTGATGGTCTTGAGGACATTACGATAATCGATAAGACTTTAATCAGCTTGTCGCGCTATGACAGCGACAGCGCCAACAAGTTAGCTGCGATTATTCTTTGGACTTTTGCCTTGCCGAAGAGAATAAGTTGGAGCGAATTAAGTCGGTTATCCAAAATGCCAAAAGCAGAATTCGAAATCTTATCGGAACGATTAGCTCGTGAACTTGCGGAAAGGCGATTCGCAGAGCTGCCTGGTACTAAGATATCCTCGCGTCTTTTCAGGTTAGTGAAACCGTTTCTGAATCCGCTCGTCAGAGAGAAGATAGACAGCGCCATCCGAAAATTCGGTTCAGTACGTAGCGTGCACGGCTTCCTATTCGTATCTTGGAAGTATTTTCCTGAACTCAGTCCATTTTTGATTAATGGATTGTATTCCGCGAACGATTCCGTCCGCTCGTTTTGCGCTGATCGTCTTCGCTTTGCAAAATCCTGTCCGCAGCAGGTGACTGACCTTTGCCGAACACTAGCAAAATCTGAATCGGATCCTGAAATTAGTCGCTTGTTGAGTCAATCAAGTTCCTTTTTGCAGAAATACACGCCACCACGCGCCAGGAAACGAGCCAAGATCTAACCACCAAGAATAAGCATGGTACACAACTGAAACTTTACGTGAATCTCGATGTAGAAATACTATTTTCTTTCGACCTCCTTGAGTGCGTAAATCGGGCCATCGGTTCACGGCACGACCCTCAACTGCAAGCGCGAAACTAGCCCGTTACTGGCCGGTTGGTTGGTAGTCTTACGGATTTATCCGAAAAGTCCGTTCATTCGCAGTCGGCCTGAGCGGATGACTGATAATAGCCAAGCGATTCATCGCTGTGGCAAAGCACGAAGATTTTTCTGAGTCCGTGAAACACAAACGACCTATGGGTTGATATTCCTCAAGTTCATCGATCGTCCGTTCCAATGACTAAATGAATCGGTCATCTCACCCAAGCAGTGAACTGCTGGGGCCATTATCAGTCGTACGCTAGGCGGACTAGCAAAAACGACTTAGATTTCAATCTTGGAACGCGCTTGGTCAGTATCTCAAGTCGAGGTACACACGTGGAGGCGGGCAAGATTTTGATCCGACTTTCTATTATTGGCGTCGACGAGCCTTTTGGCGTTTACGGCAATGGAGCGATGCTGGGGGCCGGCACGGAAAGGCTTCCGATTACGTGTTCGACGACTTTCTCGAGGAATCCTGCTGGTAGTTCAGGCTCGTCGGGTTTGCCGTAAGCGCACTTTTCGGGGAACTGCCATTGCGAGTTGACGCAGAATTTGCACGGTCCTTCAGATCGCTTGAAGTGGTTGTTCGTACTGTCGTATTGGAGATTGCCCAGCAAGATCTCTTGCGTGATGCCCTGCCCGATCAGGGTGCTGGGGTCGTACAACTCTTGCATCAAGGGAATGGCCGCTACTGGATATTTCTCGGTCCAGTCTCGTAACCCCTTGGTCACGATTGCAGTATACCCGTCCCCCTTGGCTTTCGGAGCGATGACTCGATCAGCCGCTCGGAGTTCGGCGTAAGCGTCGGGAAACTTGCCGATGAATTCTTGCAACTCATCGGGACTTAGGCGAACGTGGGGTTCGAAGTTGTCGTCATAGGAGAAATGCGGCGAGATAATGATGCGTGCCCTCAGTCGATAGGCTCGACCGTCAACTTCCGTTTGGATGTCGAGATAATGCGGGTCGCGGGCAGTCATTTTCAGCAGGCCGTACACTTCCATCTTGTCCCATAGTTTAGGCGTGATGAACCGCTCAAACATGAGATTGAACATTTGAAATGCGCTTTCACCGCTGAAAACGATGACCTTCGGGTTGCTTTGGATCAACTGCTTGACCACCCAGGCATTTTTGTTCACGCAATTCTCGACGACTTGCGCCTTGTTGATCTCGAACTGGGCTCCCCACCCGGGTGACGCGCAGGCGACCATGTCCAATTGACAGACGTCCTCAGCCATTTCGAGGTTGGGCAGGTTTCTCTGGCTGCGCAACCAGCCGCTGACCTGCTCGAGAATGGGAATCACGCGCTGGTAGTAGCCGACCACATTCTGCTGCACTGGCAGTTCAACGCCATTGGGCAGGTCCATGTAGCCGCCAATTACCTCGCCGCTTTTGAAGGACTGCTCGGGGCCAAACAGCAGCACGAAAGGACGCTCCGGATCCCACCTCTGGATGATTTCGTCCTGCGAGCCGTCCTCATAAACGAGCTTAAACGTCATGTTGCGTGCAGCATTTTCACGTCGCGCAGATTTCAAGTAGCCGGCTTGTTTAGCTCTGATGGCTTCATCTTCCCGGATGTGCTTGCGAATAAACTCGATCGAAAAACTCTCCTGGTGCGTGGTGCGATGCCGGTAATAGTAGGCATAACGCGCAAAGCTGCTGAACAGAGGATAAGCCCAACGAGAACCGTCCGGGCCCGGCCAGAAACCAGTCAAGTTCGGATTGATGCCAATGGTCATTACTGGAGATTTCCGGCAGCCATGCAGGATCTGAGGCTGAGCGATCGCCTGACCCCGGCTGATTCCCGGCACGCTTCGCGCCAGATCTTTGTCCCTGAACTGCTTGTTGGTCCTCTCAAGAAAGACCTCCGGGTAAGCTTTGTTGAAATCGAAAGACGGGTAGGGACCGTAGGGAGCCGGTTGCCAGAACCAGTCGCACGAACGGCATTTCGTCGTTTCTCCAACCAGCCGAACCTCGATGGGTTCGCTGGACAGATCCTCAAAACCCATAAACTCGTTTCCGACAATTGTGTCTATTGGCATTCTTTCTTTCCTTAGGTGGGTTCGGCTGCGGCCTTCTCAAGAATTTCGTTCGGCCCGCCCCAGTGGATTTGAGCCAGGAGCATGCCGTTGTCGCTAATAAGACCGAAAGGTTTGTGCTTGGTATTGTCACCCATGACCCAAACTGCGCCAGGCCTTAAATGCACCGGGATCTTGTCACCAACGCGCTCCAGGACCTCAACCACTCCTGGGTGGTCTTCCTGAAACCTGGCCAAGGTCAGACTTCCTTCGAACAGGTCATCCGGATTCTCGTCGATATCCAGGTATTCGCCATAGACTCCCTCCAGGCAAATAGTCTGCTCGCCTTTGGTATGAAGGTGTAGCGGGAAGGCTACCTCGTCGCCTGGCGCTCCGGTTGCCATGAGAATGGCTACCGCCTCCGCCGTGGTTGGATCCTTTTCCAGCATGACCATGTCGTTGTGACAGCCTACTTGTACTCGCGCTAACTCGCCGTGAAGCTTAACGTACTCACGATAAATGGTCCGCCGGGCGCGCGCATCCATTGCCGGTACTGGTTCAAGAATTTGGAACATCTTAGCTCTCCTTTTATGGAATTATCTGCTCTGGCGGATTGAAATAGATTTTGGTTTTGATGGATGTGGCACACACACGATCCTATGCGTCTGAAGAGTGTATTCAAGAACAACTCTGTTACTTCTTACGTGCGCGAAATTCATCAATAGGTGCAGTCTCAGGTCTCGCGTTCTACCGGGAAACGAGGAACTAGCGGCTGGAACATCGCGCCTATTCTCCAATCACTGCGTGGGCAGGACGGCAAACGAGAAACCGGAGTTCATCACTGTGCGGTCCGTAACGCTCTCCCAGATATGCACGGTGAAGCCTTTGTCGTCGACGTGACCGTAGTTCGCAGTGATAAGGGTTGCGTTCGGATTGTGCTCCGCGGAGACCACGACGCCATAGGCGCCCGCGACTGAATCAGCGAAGATGATGCGGATCTGTCCAAGGGGAGCACCTCCGATCATTTCTAATGACCAGTTATCCGAACCTGAGAGCTTTGTGTACTTACCGCCGTCGTATCCGACAGAACCGTAATGAGTCATATCAGCCATGTGTTTTGCTTTCGCTCAATCGAAGAAAATCTCGCCCGGGTATTCGCGGTGCGTGGGCGGGACGAAGTAGTACGCACCCTCTACGGGCTCAGCAATCCCTTTGTCGGGATCGAGGATGTGATCAACGCCGCGGAAGAGCGGGTTCAGCAACCAGATGTTGTTGATGAACTCGAAACCGGTCTGCTGGATGTTGTTCTGGAAGCTGATAAAGTGGAGGCCATGAATTTTCTTTTTCGTCGCCGGATCGATCTCAATTGAGTTCCCGCCGCGGCGACGAATGCGCGTGTCCTGAATATTGAATAGGTTCTCCTCTCCGGGCTGCAGGGGCGGGAACGGGCCCTTGAACGGGGCCGGGGATCGGTCGCGCATACCGCCGCGGGCCTGGAGGATGTGCGAATCGCGGTAGCCCATGTGCACCTCGGTCGCGCCCGGCTCGGCCTCGAGCAATGCCCCGCTGGGACACTGGAGGACGCGGCCTGTATCTCGGTCACGACCGACCGTACGTTGGCGCGCTTCCTCACCCTTGAAGGTTTTCCCGTATACGTCGGTGAAAGTGAAATCGTCCGCGTTCCACTTATCAACATTCTCGATGTACTTGCGATGGACCATGTATGTTCCACCGTCGTAGCGCGGATCGTCACGATTAGTGATCGGCTCACCCGGGTACGCGGGAGCCGGGTGCGGCAGGTAGATCTTACTCCGATAGTACTGGGGGTTGGTCGCGATTTCGTCATCGAGGTTGCTCTTCGGATCGTGCCAGCCGATGTGGTCGCGCCCGGATCCCGTGACGCTGTCGTGGAAGCGCACCAACTCCAGCCCATTAGGTTCGACCACCTTAGTTCGCACGGCGTCCCAAAACTCGTGCTTCAATGACGCGGGAGGGTTCGATTCAAAGTAGAGGATCAGGTCACTCTCGCAGCTCGACAACCATGAGCGGTAGGCGTCCTTAAGTTCGCTCTCGCTCGGCTCCGACCCCGAAGCGGCGGCGAGCCGGCGCTTTACGAACACGTCATCCCCGGAGGCTGCCATGGTGCGCAGGTAGATTGGTGTGTTCCGGTCCTGCATCCCAAACCGCGTGGGAGCGCGTGGCTTGAACACGCCACCCGGCGGGAAGTTCTGGATAACTTCCTCCTGGCCTCGTTGCTCCAACGGGCCGAGGAAAAACCGAAGTCCGAACGCGACGAGGAGATTCAAAGCGTCTCCACGCTCAGGTTTGACATATTCTCGCCGTACGGCCTCGATGCCTTTAAGAGTCTCGATGACCTTCTCCCGGTCGTCGAACGGGAAGTTTAACTTGGCGATAAGCAATTCGGCCGGTGGGGGTGTGTCGATTCCGGGTCGCAGGTTCATTCTGAAGTCTCCTTAGAAATCTGGTATAGCACGATCATCACCATTGGAACAGCTCGAACCCAGAAAATTTGAACTGGTTGTTCGGGGCAGTCTTGCCTTTCTTTGGCCAGTGCTTCGCGCCGAGTCGCAAGAAGACTGCATCCGCCAACGCGGGGACGGCTACCGAACCCGACAGCACCCAGGCCTGATTGAACTTGTCCCGGTAATACGAATTGTAGATGTAACCATTTCGCGTAAGGCGAAGGTGACCCGTCGGGCTGTCCTTCTTTGCGTAACCCACATCGCGCCCGTAGTTGTTGTACAAGTTCGACGATTGGGGTACCGCTTTCTGCGGTTTCGTTGGGTCTTCAACGACGAAAAAAATCAGCCCGGGGCCGTTGTTCCAGCCGATGCGGAACCCGTCGTCCTCGTCGCGTTCGCTGCTCGCATACGGCGGCGCCCCGTGGACGTCAAAGGTTAGGTTGGGTTGTTGGTATCCGGCATCGATGTGAAGGGCAGCCAGCTCGAAGGTCGTACCCTGGTTGGGATTCGCGACCTCGAAGGACATTCGCGCATCGAACCCGCCATGGATCGAGAAAGCGGTGAACGCCGCCGCGCCGGAGTACTCCTTACCCTCAATCTTAATGTGCAGGCCGTCATTCACTTCAATACTCGCCTCATTGTTGGGACGGGAATGGCCGAGCACCCAAAGGTCCTTATTGACCTGCGTCCCGGCGAAGTCATCGCTGGCGATCATACCTCGGCTGTGCATGAGCTCGTGCAATTCGATGACAGCTGGCACCGCGTATCCGGCAACACCCGCCGAGCCGGCCAGCGTGGTGTACTCCTCGGGCGACGGCGCCCGGTATCCGGCAGTGGGAATGACCAGAAGCTGGGCCGCGCCGGACTTATAGCCCACCGCGCGATCCGCAGTGACCCTGACCATGGACGCCCCTGATTTTTGAGCCTCCTTTGCAGCATCGTCCGCGGACGAACCAGGATCGGGCAGTAAACACTTTTCGGCGCTAGTGCCCACGTGGCTGAGGGTCTCGGCGTTGCCCGCGATCACCGTCCTTCCGGTCAATGCGAAACGATTGAGCACAGCCAGGGTCGCCTCGACATGCCCTTTGGATGCTGCCTCGCCGGCAGTACCCAGGCTGATCAGCAACCGCGTGCGGCGCCCGAGCAGACGCAGGACCTCTTCGAGAGTCGGATGGTAGAGGGCATCCTGGGGGTTGTTCTGCACCCACGGTTTGTCCTCTCCCCTGCTTGAGGTTTCCTTGTTGTTATCGTCGAGGATCATAGATTGAAACGTGGAGCCGGCGTCGAGTTTGCGCACCTCCGCGGCGGTGAGTTCGGAGACGCGCTTCGCCTGACCGGTGGTCTCCTCCAGTGAGTCCGTGCCGCTGCATACCACCACACCGTCCGTGGTTAGCTGCGCGCCCACGATCAAACCGTCGGCTGCGGCGCCCAAGGCGCCCCAGTAGGCTACGAGCGTGTCGCGTGGCGCACAATGACTAAGGCCACCGTCGGCCCAGATTAATTGTCTATGCATTTTGGTTCTCTCCTATTTGGCGGATACAAAAGGTCAATACGTTACCAGGACTTGAGGACTGAATTCGTCTTGTTCCTGTTGAATTCTTCATTCGATCTCGAGGGTGTTGATAGCTTTCTAGATCAGCGGCTTTTCTCAAGACGGCGCAGAAATTGGACATTCCAAGCTTCGCCGCCAACAATTTCCTTCGGCCCCGGATAAGCCTGATAAAGGCTCGCAGGCACCTGGATCGACTCAAACGAGCTAGACATGTGCACGACTTTGTCCTTAGCAAGATCCTGAATCAGCGACGTCTTCGCTGATCCGGGATCTTTCCAGTGTTCCCAGTAGACGAAGTAATCTGACGCAACGACCACGATCGCGCCGTCCAGGCCGGGCAGTGCTGCGGCTTGAATTCTGGTGATCGTTGCGGTGACGTTGTTCAGAAACTCATCCTCGGACGAGGACTCAGCACGAGAAGCTGCCAGCACGTTGACGTGCCCCAATTGCCAATCGATATTTTTGTCGATCAGAAAATACGGTTTCTCGCGCTCCAGCACACCGGAAAATAGCGATGGCCAGTCGCTGGTAGAGCGGCGCGGAGGTGTAAAACTGAATACCGTGCCGTGCAGATCCGCATATGCTCGGCCTGCGATTGTGTCCTTGGCGCTGTTGTAGTCTTGCTGGCTCTCGTAGAAGACTAGTGCAATTTCGTCCGGCACTCCATTGGGCACGGTTGTCGGCAGCACCGCGGGCAGATACGCCGTCAAGCCGAGCGGTGCTTGAAATTGGGGTGTACCAGGAATGAAGGTGGTGCGAAGTTTTTCCTTAAATTTGGTCCTGGGTGTAGGCTCGAGACTAAAGCCTCGCCAGACGCGAACCGAATCAGGCCGCACCGGGATGCCGAGCGTTCTCCGTTTCCGCCGCCATCGTCGCACCCGCTCGCCGAATTCCAACATGTAGCTCCGCAGTACGGTCATACGTTCGCGGTAGGGCGTGTCGGAACTTACCAACAGATTGCTTCGCAGGACACCGAATTTCTTGAAAGCTGCTTCCAACTGGTCAATGCCGCCTTCTACCTGCACTCCGACGTGCTCGGGCAAGTGAAGGACTTTGTTCTTGACTGACGTGCCTTCAACACGAGGCAGGTTCTGCAATTCCAGGTCGAAGGGTTCAAAGAAATCTCGCGCGCCATAGATCGGACGGCCGCCGATGATAACCGCCCTTACGTCGCGGTCCTCGGTCTTGAAAAAGACTTCCATGGCGCTGTCTGATTCCAACGGGCTGCGGAGAATAAAGAAGTCTGCCAGGCAGCCCTGCGCAATGCGACCGATATGGTTAGTCCCCAGGCAGCGAGCAGCGCCTGTCGTCAGCATCTGGAAGACTTGAACGTCGCTCACGATGGAGCCGATCGCTTCGAAGAAAAACTTGGCGTTCTTCGCTTCATCCCAAACGTGTTTCGAGCCACTCGGGCTCCAATCTGACCCCAGGGCGACGTTGATACCGGCACTAACTAATGCTTCCATTTCCAGAGTGTCACCGTACAACAGCAGATTAGAAACAGGCGACCAGACCACGTTGATGTTGCGGTCACGCAGAAATTGGATATGCGTCGGATTATGAACATCGATTCCGCAACCGTGAATCAAGGTCAGCCCGCTACTGCGTACTGCGCCCGGATCCTGCATCGACGGATGTGCCATCAGAGCCTCAAACTCCAATCGCGTATACGGATCGACGCCCGCTTCGCCGCCGAATCCGGATCGCCCTTCGGCTAGATGCACGAGCGTTGCTTGAAGATTGTCACGCTGGCGAGCGTATTCCCCGATGATAGTCTTTGTCTTATCATTAAAATCAGTCTTCAAATTCACCTGGAGTGGCGTTTTTAAGTCTGGTTCAAAGAAGTCAACCACGGAAAGAATTTTCCGCGAAAGCTCTAAGTCATTCGGAACACCGGTACCCCGGCAAATCAGCGGGTTCCCACCGCCGCCAATTTGTCGATCCAGATCTCCATCTTCCTGGAGCACGGCTGTTCCACCGGCAATGGCTTGTATTTCGGCAAATGCCGGAATGATATTCCTGTTCTGAGGAACAAGTTTTTTTACATCACTAAAGAGTTGGCCAATGTCTTTCTTGTAATGCTCGTCTCGCCTCCAGTTAAACCGGTTGCCATAGAACGGCGTCTGGTATTTTTTCTGATAATCCCAAATGGGCATCACGTTATAGCCAGTGTGCGTATGCAGGTCGATGAGGCCCGGGAAAATCCAATCGTTGGGTCCGGTTTCTACCAGCATTGCATCTTCGGTCAACGGTGGTCGTCGTCGGCTGATGGACTCGATGATTCCGTCGCGAACTAATACATACCGGTCGACGGCGGACCCATCGTCCTGTACCACTCTGCCGCGAAGCAACATGGGGCGCGAAATTGTCAGTTTCATTTAGCGTTTTCCGTGATTAGTAATCCAAAAGTTAAATCCACTCGATCGGGGCTCCCTGGATCGTCTTGTTGATCTCGGCGAGCGGATTGCTTGGCTTATCTGCTCCGAGAAAGTAGTTCTCTGGTCTCTGCGGATGGCCGGTTTGGGTAAAACTAATGTCAGTCTTGCCCGCAGCCTGGGCCTTCTTTTTTACCAGTTCTCCAATTTCTTTAGCCTCGCCTCCCCACAACGCAAAATGGACGCGGTGATCACTCGAGGTGCCCTCGATCAGCGTGTCAATGAGTCGATCCGTAAACGGCGCCCAGACTCTCTGGTGTGAGCGTCGATGTCCCGGTTGGCCGACATCAGTTTCCCACTTCGTGTAGGTCAACGTGCGATTGATCCAAAGCACACCCTGCTTGGACCAGTGCGCAAATATCTGTTGGGGTGAGGGTACGTTAACCTCTCCACTCAACAAGCACAGTTCCAGTGCCAGATGCGAGAGCCATAGTGGGTTTGGCCCGTAGTTCCATTTGCCCCATTTGTCGTTCGGGTCGTATTTGAATTCGTCCGGGTTGAACACAACTCGCCTGTCGACCAGAGGGTACTTAGCACCCGCACCTGAGGTGGCCAGCGCAGCGGCGAGCAAAGTCTTTAGGCTAGGCGAAAAACGACTCTTTAGGTCGTTAGGATCCGGCGTCCAACTGGTTAGGTTTCCTTGCTCAAAGGAACGCCCGGTTGCCTGGTTCAGTTGCGTGTAGGGATCGTTGCCAAAGATCACGACCCGTATCTCTTCAGGCCTAAGATCCTGCAGGGCTTTGAAGACATGCGCACCGACGGGGCCTCCAGGGTTCGTCTCTTGAGGCCAGATGTGTTCATTCTCAGCCAACATGGTGCCGGCATCCACCGCGGCAAAGTTCAACTCGACATTTTCAAAGCGAGATCGCCAAGCCTCAGGCAACCGCTTACGCCAGTTTTCCAGTTCAGCTCGAAGTCGTGATTCTAACGTCGCCACTGCAACCTCCTTTGAGTCTTTGAGACTGAGCCCGGCGAGAGCCGCTTAAGTCCCACAACCATTCGTAACAGAGTCTTGGGCGATCCCCCCTACACATGAGTAGACCTACAACGCAGCTAGTGCCGCGACTGGTACTTGTGACGACCTCTTTTTATCAACGCCATGGGTTCCAGTCGAGTTTTTATCAACGCCATGGGTTCCAGTCGAGATCGGTCGAAGGAGAAGTAGTACGCGATTCATGGCGTGAGTCTTCCTACGACGTGAGATGGCAGATCGAACAATCGGCTTATATCACTGAACCGAACGTGAGGCAATGGCTAACCGGACATTTTTATTGCAATCGACCTATTAACTGTTTGTCTGCACCAGCACCTGGAAGCTGGCGGCCATGCCCGTGGGAAGAATCATTTCGCGGGCGCCGGCTCTCAAAGATGCTCGCTCGGCTTCTGACGATGTGAGGTCGGTCATTAATTCGAGTTGTTCAAGCAGTCCGGCTTGCAACAGGAACTGATCAAGTCGATCAAATCGCTCGGTTCGCAATCCGACTTGCTCGCCAACCTTCTTCACATAAGTCCAGTCAACAGTCGTCGTGATGTCGTGCTCACCCGGGTTACTGAGTACGTTTTCAACTTGGTGGCGGCGGAATGCGCGTAAAGTTCCCTGCCGTCTGTCCGGCGACTCAAATAGATTTCTTGCTTCGTCTCCGTAATCAACTGTAACGACATATCCCCGATCGAAGCGAGCCGCCACGCCTGAAAGCCAATCTCTAACGGCAAGATTGATTTCAGCCACATGTCCCTCTTCTGCAAAAGCTACCTCAACAAGATCGAAATACTCAGCAAGAGCTGATGAAGAAAGTGGTCCTGAGATCCATCTGAACCAGCCCTGTCCGTCCAGAGCCACGTACAGTTCTCGCAACTTACCATCTTCGAAGGTAACGCGGTGGATAGGGAAAGCGTCCAACAACTCATTCGAGAAAACGATGCCGATCTCGTCGTCATCGATTTCTTCGAGTGAAGCAAAACTAACACGGTCGTGAAAGCGTGATAGTCGGGCGCTCGCTAACGAAGATGAGGATGCGCTCCGTTCAGAAATAACATACTTAGTTGCCGCGAATAGTTCAGGAAATTGTCGCTGGAGGGTGCTGAGAACACCTTCGGCAAAGTGACCAGCGCCGGCGCCGGCCTCGACTATCATCCATTGTTTTGGCTGACCGAGCTGTTGATAGAGCTCTACAAAGTAGCGCGCGAAGCTGGCAGCAAATAAAGAAGTTCGTTCCGGGCTTGTCCGATAGTCCCCTTCCCGGCCCCATGGTGACTTTTCTTGCCTGCAGTAGTAACCGTGCTCGGGATCGTAAAGAGCGATCTCCATCCAATCGCGAAAAGTGATTGGGCCATTTGAGTTGATTAGTTGGCGAAGGCGTTCGGTCAGCGGTGAGGAGGTGTCATTTAGGTCCGGCAAAATTGTTTGTTCGATACGGACAGCCCATCTTGTAGCCCGGACCCGGTCGCTACCGCTCCCGGTTCTGACTTCATTCACACCCACCGGTTAATATCCGGAGTGAATCAGAGCGCTCTCACTGCCCTGCTTGAATCCGTATTTATCCGTGTAAATCTGTGGCTCAGTTGCTACTGATTTGAATCCCGATCGACGTCCTTATCCAGCAAGCGCGTGGTGTTCTCAGTCACACTCGGTCGACCAACCAGCTCCGAAGTATTAGGCCGTCTCCAGGCGCCAGCCGCTGGGTTAGCAGCGGGCGGAGGTAACGCATTGACGCGATTCGGCATGTGCTGAGCAGCAACCATCGGCCGCTGCACATAATTTTGCGAGGCGGGCAGCGCCATGCGAGGTGCTCCCTCTTCAAAGAGAGCTGCATAAAGCATTCGGACTGGCCCACCAACAAAACACATGAGCGCAAACAAGGCCGCGAGCATTTGAAAGCCGTCGCTAAGAAACCCGTGAGTGAACGCGCTAAAGACTCCCATGATTGGCACCAGTAAGATACCAATCAAAAACAGAATCATTCCCTGTCGCACGCCTTTGAATTTTGCCGAGCGCTCGGTTGTGCCTTCAACTCCGGAATAGGTGGGCAGGATTCCGCCGGTGGCGAGCAGGTGCGTCACGCCGTCCATCAGGAACCCGCAACGCGAACAGAATCTCGTGATTTCAGAAACTTGCTGTTGGCCACATTGAGGGCAATGCATTCAGGGAGACCTCACTTCATCGTTTGCTCAATCGTAATCTCGATAACGCGCTTTTCAAAGCTGAAGTTCTGTTTCTTGTCCGCTCAGCGCGAAATTCAAAGTGGCCATCGCTCGCCCCTGATAATCTATTGCCTTCACCAAAGTATCGGTGAGCAATAGAATCAGCGGGCAAGTAGTGCCGGCCGGTATCAGAACCTCTTTAAGTAAATCAGCATCCGACTCAAACCGAGCAAACGCTCGTTGCCGTGTTGCTTCTACTTCTTCCAGGTACTCATTGACGCGCTCGTTGGTCGAAAGATACTCGGGCAAAGTCCATTCGAATGGATCGTCCCAAAGATTTGCCGTAATACCACCGAAGGTGCGCTCGACGGCAGCAGCGCTCCGCAGCAATAGTTCGCCGATCGAGGGTAAACGAACTGTTTGAGATTTCAATACGCCGCTGTAGAGCAAATTCGGCGGCGTTAGCCCGACCATGTTATGCGCGCGAGTATGGATCTCAAAGAATTGCGAATCAAAGCCCTGGATCAAACGTTGAGAACTTTGATTCTGCTCGGCAACCATTCAGTTCAGCCAGACTCGCCTTGCGACCTCATTTATCTTTCACGCGACGATCGCTTTCCTCGATAATCGTCCCGAAGTTTCTCCCACTAATGCTAAGACCGCTATGAACTCGGCCCTTGACTCCCACGCGAGAGCCGCGCGCGGGAACACCGCGGGTAGCCGCCACCCAAATCCGTCCCGTGCCGTCATCGATCTCGTAGGCTCCAGTTCCCAGCACACCATAACTGTCGGTCACTCGGCCCACGACTACAACTTCCTTATCTCGATAGCGTCCGGGATCGCTGTTAATTTTGGAAATCGTGGTCTCGCTCGGACAGGCGGTTAGCAGGAGAATTCCCGAAATCAAAACGACGAGAACGGCTAACTTCTTAACTGATAACATTGCATCTCCTTCTTAACATCCAGGGTGTCGTTACGGGAGAGCGGGCCCATCATATCACGCACACCGAGGCCCAATGAAAGTCAGCCTTCGAATGCAGACAACGATGGCCCCGAAAAGCCGATAAGCTTTTCGCCGGTTTGATGAGCAAAAAAGCCAAAGCGTTCTCATTCCGAAGTTAATGCTTCAAGCAGCTTTGCCTGAAAAGTCTTTAATCCTACCTGCGGCAGCTGGTGGTTACTTTAGGTCCAGCCTACCAATGTTTGCTGTCGTCGTTACTGGATCCCACCTGCGGGAGCAGGTGGATGGTTCAAATCCTGCCTATTTCCGTTGAAACTTGCGCACGAGGCTGCATTTGAATCATCCCTCAGCTGCCGCTGAGGGGATTCAAAGGAACCAATCCTAACTTGTAGGTCGAACTTGAACTATCCACCAGCTGCCGCGCGTGGGATTGAAGACTTTTCGCGCAAAGCTGCTTCAATCCTCACGAGATCGACTATACTTCGGCTCCTTAGTTGAACTGCACTGATTATGGGGTTGATTACCGCACCATTAATACTATCGCCTGCACAGCGAGCGCTCGAATTGCTGCGACCCTGGATCCTGTTAGTTCTTTATCTCGTGACTGCGGTAAAGGGCTGGTGGTTAATCGCCATTCCACTTGCCGTGGCGATGTGTCTCGCTGCTTTTGTGCAAATGCACGATGCAATTCACCGCTCTCTAAATATTTCAAAAACGGGTCACGATTTTGTCTTGCTCGCGAGCGGGTTGCTGCTTTTGAAGAACGGGCACGGACTGCAGGTAACCCATTTGAGGCATCACGGGCGCTGCTTAAAGGACGACGATCCAGAAGGCGTCTGCGCCACGTGGCCTTTTTATCGAGTCCTGTTTGAAGGGCCATTTCATATTTTCAGCATGAGGTTCTTTGCACTCAGGCGAGCGTCACATACATTGCCGTTCCAGATCGTTGAGACGCTGGCAACTGTGTGCTTGCTGGTTATTGTGATTGGCGCTTACCTGTTGACGGGCTCAATTGTCGGTCTGGTCTATTGGGCAATCGCTGCCACGCTTAGCGCAACAATTCCCATCTGGGCTGCATATCTTCCTCATCGTCTGGCGCCTGAGCATCCAGCCGTCAAGACAGCGGGCCGCTTCGCACAGATTTGGACTCCAGTGATTTCGTCATTTGCTTACCATCACCTTCATCATGCCCTGCCAAAAGTACCGACAGCTCTACTGCCAGTTGTCGCCAGCCGAATGAGCCCGGCCGACTATGAGGCACACTTGTTCGAACCTCATGTCCATTAAGCTGAGCTGCTAGTTTTGGGCGAGGAACTCACGGATGAGTTGTTGTTCGCGCTCGTCTTTGATTCGGGTGAAGAGCTTCGTGCCCAATGTCTTGATTGTCTCTGGCCGATCGAAAGGCATCTTGTCGTAGACTTTGCCGCCACTGAAGTGACAAGGCTGGCAACGAGCTTCGAGGATTGGTTTTATTTGCGCGGGAAAGTCGATCCTGACAGAAGATATCGGTTGCGCAGCAGCGGACATTGATCCCATCAAGACTTTGCTTCGATGCATGCCGTTTGAGGTGAATACGACGGCAACCGCGGACAAGGTCAGAAACAATACTGCGATGCGCATGGCCATGATTATTATCTTCATTGGCGAAACTGGCAATGTAATTGCAGCCAATAAGCAGGTGGATGCAGCCAAGTGATTTGTCCTGTTTAGCGGTCCAGTCCTAAATCCTTGGCAGCTTTGTCGTATCGTAGAGGAACGGACGATTTTTCCCGCAGAGGCGCCAGGAACGCAAAGGACATTTCGAATGTAGTACCAATTGGGAAATCATGTCTTGACGGCGGGCGAAGCCTGTAGTTACATGGCACTCCGTTCTCGATTTCGTTTGCCCAAAACCTCGTGGGGAGAAATCCTTCCGTTCGACGAGGGAACAAACTGAGTAGCAATGCCTGGTTCTGGCATTTGAATTTGTGAAGAAGGGAGAAGTGTTGCTCTTCGTAGGAGACGCTCAAGTCGGCAATTGGAAATCATGGGGCGAAGTTAAATTCAAAGTTCCAGGCAGGACCGGGCTGCGCCCGGCGCACGATCTACTGAACAATGCTGTTTTCTACAAGGTGGGACACCATTGCAGCCACAATGCGACGCTGAAAAATGGTGGACTCCGGTTAATGAACAGAGAAGGACTGGTCGCCTTTATTCCGCTTGATAAGTCCACCGCTAAGAATCAAGGTCCCAAAGAGAAAGGCGGTTGGGATATGCCAGCTGGGCCACTCTTTAACGCACTCAAAGAAAAGACTGAGAACCGTGTTGCCATTTCAGACGTGACCGAAGTTCTGACACCTGCTGCTGTAAAGGCGGGCGTACGCGCAACGGATACTTACATCGACTATTTTCTCAAGTAATTTGAACCGGAGGGAGTAATGTCAGACCATTATCATGATGGCGGTGATCTTAGGTTGTTGAAGCAGATGGAGAGCCTGGCGCCGGACGACTTCAAAGCCTGGCTCGATTTGAACAACATCGTGGGCCGCGAAGATGGCGCCGTTCCGAAGAAGTATCGAGAACTAATCGCTGTAGCGGTAGCCTGCACAACCCAGTGTCCGTACTGCATCGAGGCCCATGCCAAGGCGGCGAAAGCTGCCGGCGCCACTCGCGAAGAATTGGTGGAAACGGCGTTTGTAGCCGCTGCGTTGCGAGCCGGCGGAGCTGCTACGCACGGAGCGATGGCGCTCAAATTCTTCGATCAGGAGTAGCGCCAGCCCCGAGCGCCCGAACTAATCGGCTCTCGTCGTCGTAAGTTTGGTAGTTCTTGAGGAGGCGACGATATGTATTGTTCAAGCTGTGGCGGCGCAGTAGCGCGGGCGCTTAGTTACTGCAATCATTGCGGCGCGAAGCTAGGCGGTTACGAGGATGAAAGAGCCGTCAGTGGCGAAGACAAATATCGCGGACTACTGGTGAGTGCTATCGTCGGAGGAATGGTCCTGGGACTTGGCGTCATCATCGGATTGATTGCCGTGATGCAGGAAGTAGCTCACTTCCATCTTGGGTTACTCATAACATTCACAAGCCTTAGCTTTTTCCTGTTGTTTGCCATCGAAACGGTTTTGATTACGCAATTATTGCGTCACTCAAAACGCGCTCCTGCAGGTTTGGATGAAAGAAGAAGTTTGCCGCAGCCGACGACTAAGGAGCTGGAAGGCACTCACGCGCGAGCTTTGCCGGATCCAGTTCCGAGCATTACCGAACACACCACCCGCGCCTTCGAACCCGTCCTCCTTAAGAGAGAGAGGTAACAGCCTGGGAGCGCAGGCATCCCTGCCTGCCTGCTACTCTCATTACTCAAGCGTTGGCAGGCAAGGATGCCTGCGCTCCCACGCTACCTACTTGCCGAACCAGCCCATGGGCTTGCCTGACAAGTCGACCCACACACTCTTCGTCTGCGTGTAGAGCTCGAGCGCCTGCTTGCCCATCTCGCGTCCGTAGCCTGACTGCTTGTAACCACCGAATGGCGACGCCGCATTGAACATGTTGTAGGTGTTAATCCAGACCACGCCTGCTTTGATCTCTTTGGCGAAGCGATGTGCGCGCACGATATCGCGAGTCCAAATACCGGCGGAGAGCCCGTAAATCGTTTCATTTGCCTCGCGCAGAAGATCGTTCTCATCTTTGAACGTAATGACCGACACGACTGGGCCAAAGATCTCCTCCTGGGCCACGCGCATTGTATTGTTCACTTCGCTGAAAATCGTTGGACGGAAGAAATAGCCATTCTTGAACGAGCCTTCCAACTCCGGAGCCTCGCCGCCACTCAGAACGGTAGCGCCTTCTTCGCGCGCATAGCCCACGTAGCTCTTGATTCGATCAAGCTGCTCGCATGAGACCTGCGGCCCCATCAACGTATTCTTGTCCAGAGGATCGCCAACTTTGATCTTCTCGGCCTTCGCTTTCAGGCTGCTGAGAAACTCATCCTTCACGCCTTCCTGCACGAACAATCGTGAGCCCGCGCAGCATACTTGGCCCTGATTGAAGAAGATCCCCATCATCGCGCCGTTCACGGCCTGTTCGAGATCCGCATCGGCAAACACTATGTTTGGAGCTTTGCCGCCCAGCTCGAGGGAAACCTTGGTCAAATTGTTAGCGGCTGCTTTCGCGATCAATTTGCCGACGTCAGTTGAGCCAGTGAACGCGATCTTGTCGATGCCAGTATGACTTGCCAACGCAGCTCCGGCAGTTTCGCCGAAGCCCGGCAGAATATTAACCACGCCATCCGGAAAACCTGCTTCCTGAATCAGCTTGCCTAACTCCATCGCCGTCAATGGTGTTTGTTCCGCCGGCTTGAGCACCACAGTGTTACCGGCAGCCAACGCCGGCGCCAGCTTCCACGCCGCCATCAGCAAAGGAAAATTCCAGGGAATGATTTGACCGCAGACACCAACAGGCTCGCGCAACGTGTAGTTGAACATGGCGCCGGGGACAGGAATAGTCGAGCCTTCAATCTTGGTGGCCCAGCCTGCGAAGTACTCAAAGTTCTCCGCGACTTGAGGCAAGTCAACATACATCGACTCGCGAATTGGTTTGCCATTGTCCTGGCTTTCCAGTTCAGCGAGTCCCTGCGCGTTCTGCTCAATCAGTTGCGCCAGCTTGTACAGCATCCGGCCGCGGTCACGCGCGCTGATTTTTGACCACTTGCCTTCAAAGGCGCGTCGCGCTGCGGCAACAGCTTTGTCGATATCGGCTGCGTCTGCTTCCGCGACCTCGGCGAGTGTTTCACCAGTCGAAGGGTTAGGCGTTGAGAAGGTCTTGCCGGATTCGGCATCGACCCATTTACCGTCTATGAATAGTTGATATTTGCGCGGCGTGGTTCCCGCTGGTTGCACTGATGACATTATGGCTCCTTGGCTTATGTACTAACAGGCTGCCAGCCTGTAGTTTGTTTCACAAAGCTTCACTTTGATTTCAAAGATGAGGCTCATGACAAGGGACAGGCTGGCAGCCTGTCCTACATTCAGAAATCCGTGGTGCCGGCGAGGAGTTGCCGGAGTACGTACGGCAGAATTCCGCCGTGCTGGTAATAGTCAATCTCAACCGGTGTATCTATTCGCAGTATCAGCGGCACATTCACAGTCTGACCATTGGCGCGATGCACAACTAACGTAACCTCTTGTCTTGGCTTCACACCATGCTCGAGTCCAATCAGGTCGAATGTTTCCGAACCATCCAGTCCCAGCGAGGCGGCGTTTACGCCTTCCTGAAACTGACAAGGCAGGACTCCCATGCCGACGAGATTACTGCGATGAATCCTCTCGAAGCTTTGCGCGACGACTGCCTTAACTCCCAGCAATCTTGTTCCCTTCGCCGCCCAATCGCGCGAGCTCCCGGTGCCGTATTCCTGTCCTGCGATAACCACCAGAGGCACACTTTCGCCCTGATATCTCATGGAAGCGTCGTAGATACTGAGCCTCTCAGCGCTGGGCTGGTGGATCGTTACGCCACCTTCGACGCCGGGCACCATTTGGTTCTTGATGCGAACGTTCGCAAACGTTCCTCGCACCATGACCTCATGATTGCCGCGGCGCGAGCCGTAGCTGTTGAAGTCTTCAACTTTCACACCCTGGGCTTGCAGGTAAAGGCCTGCCGGCGAGTTGGCCTTAATCGCACCAGCCGGGCTGATGTGATCGGTGGTGACAGAATCACCGAAGATCGCGAGCGGCCGTCCGCCGTGTATATCGCACCAATCCTGCACGTCATTACTGAAGCCGTCGAAATAAGGCGGCTCCTGAATGTAGGTTGACGTTTTGTCCCACTCATAAACGCTTCCAGTGCTGCTCGGGATTTCATTCCAGAGCGGATTCTGTTCTGCAAAATCACGATACAAAGTTCGGAACGTCTCAGGGTCCAACGCCGAACGCATCAGGCCGCTGATCTCTTCCATGCTGGGCCAGACATCTCGCAAGTAGACATCCGTTCCATCGGCTCCCTGGCCGAGCGGCTCCCTGGAAAGATCGATGTCCACCCTGCCGGCAATCGCAAACGCGACCACCAGCGGCGGGCTCATCAAGAAGTTCGCTTTGATATTTTGGTGAACGCGCGCTTCAAAGTTCCGATTACCTGAAAGCACGCTTGCTCCAATCAAGTCATGTTCAGTGACAACTTCCTCGATAGCCGGATCCAAAGGCCCCGAATTCCCGATACAAGTGGTGCAGCCGTAGCCGACTAGATTGAAGCCAAGCTGATCGAGATAAGTTTGGAGTCCGGTTTTCTCGAGATAATCCGTCACCACTCGCGAACCAGGCGCGAGCGAGTTCTTCACCGACGAACGAACGGTAAGGCCGCGCTCGACAGCTCTCTTGGCTAACAGCCCTGCGGCCAACATGACGCTTGGATTCGAGGTGTTTGTGCAGGACGTAATCGCCGCGATCAAAACGTCGCCGTGTCCCAGGTCAACTTCCGCGTGCGGGAACTCATCCGGATCAAGTTCCTCAAGGCGATCCGGCGTGGGCCGGTTGTTGACCATTTCAGTTTCGGTCCAAACGCTGGTGCCGTGCTTCGAGTCCGCGCCGCCTTCAAATGGCACGGGAATATTGATTGGTAACTGTGCGCCACCGCCGCCAATAGCGGCCCTGGCTTTGTCAATCGTGCCGATTCTGGTGAAGTAACGCGCGGCGATCTCTTCATCAGACTTTCCGTAACCGCCGTCCGCCACCGGCGTCCTAAGCAATTCCCCAAAGCGGTCTTTCAAGCTGCCAAGCTCGATCCGATCCTGCGGGCGCTTTGGTCCAGCGACGCTCGGAACAATTGAAGCAAGATCCAAATCGAGCACAGTACTGTACTGACACTCGCCCTGTTTGGGAATTCCAAACATTCCCTGAGCTTTGTAGTAGTTGCGCACGGCGTCAACGTGACTGTCCGGACGCCCGGTTGCTTTCAAATACAAACAGGTCTCTTCATCAACCGGAAAGAAACCCATGGTGGCGCCGTATTCAGGAGCCATGTTCGCAATCGTGGCGCGATCAGTAACGGAAAGGCTGGTTGCTCCTTCACCGTGGAACTCGACAAACTTGCCCACGACCTTGGCCTTGCGCAGCATTTCAGTAACCCGGAGAACAACGTCGGTGGCCGTGACGCCGTCATTTATGCTTCCGAACAAATGCACGCCAACGACGTCAGGCGTCAGGAAATAAACAGGCTGGCCCAGCATCGCCGCTTCTGCTTCAATACCACCGACTCCCCAACCAACGATTCCCAAACCATTGATCATGGTTGTGTGTGAATCAGTCCCTACCAGCGTATCGGGAAAATAGACATCCCGTTTTTCCCAAACGCTCTTCGCTAAGTATTCCAGATTGACCTGGTGACAGATGCCGATTCCCGGAGGGATTACTCCAAACCCGTCGAAGGCCTGCGTGCCCCACTTCAGAAACTGGTAACGAGAGTTGTTGCGTTTGAACTCCATGGTGATGTTCTTTTCAAACGCGTCTTTGGTGCTCGAGAAATCAACCTGGACTGAATGATCGATGACGAGATCGACCGGCACCAATGGCTCGATCAAACCGGTGTTCTTTCTTAACCTGGCCACGGCGGAACGCATCGCGGCGAGATCAACGAGTAAGGGCACGCCGGTAAAATCCTGGAGCAACACACGAGCGACTACGAACGGAATCTCTTCGATCCGTTCGGCATTCGCTTTCCAATTCGCGAGGTTGCGCACGTCCTCTTCGGTGATTTTCGAGCCGTCACAGTTGCGCAATACCGACTCGAGCACGATGCGAATACTCACCGGCAAACTTGAAATGGGACCGATGCCCTCTTTTTCGAGTTGAGGCAACGAATAGAATTGCCCCTTCTGTCCGGCTGTTGGCTCGAATGTTTGAAATGAATTGAAGAGATTGTGTGGCATAGCTAGTCGGAATGATCTCACTCAACCATCAATTGCCTGGAAGCAGTGAAATCACTGAAGAAGTTGGAATTAGGGTTTATCAAAGGTCAGTGTAGAGTGGCCTAAGCCAATCGTCAAGCAAGCAATCTGAAGACAATATTTTGTGATCAAATCATCACTGTTCGCAGTCTCGATTATTTGCTATAGTGCGGTTACCGACGCCAACAGCAGTGATTGAAATGTGTAATTCGCCGTCTCAATCAGACCTCTTGCCTGATCAGGAAGAGACGGATGCCACGTGAAAAGGGGGTTCTATCTTGCCAAGGCAAAAACCTGTCAACTTCGCATACTTCAGTAACGATCCCGACTACGTCCCTAATCCTGAAATCGAAGAATTCATGGAGGAAGAAATACTCCGGGCGCCGAAGGATCCGGAGTTGCTCGCGCACCGGCTGCGCAACAACACTGCAGCTTCACCGAAAGACGCTGGAGGCGACGTCGATGCGGCTTGGGAAGACGTGAATGAAAGCGGATCTGAGGCGTTCACCGGTCACAGCCCGACTCCCGATCAATCGAATGTTGAAGAGAATGCTATGGCCGTCGGTGTCAGCTTTGAAGATAACGAAGAGCTGGAGTTCGAAGAAAAATTTGATAAGCGAGATCGCGACCGGTTTGAGTTAGAGGAAAGCTCCAAAGGCGAAGGCGATATGATATAGCTTGGATTGCCTCACTCATGACTGCCTCACTCAAGAGAGTTCAGCTCAAGGTTAGGAAGGGTTGTTTACGCCCGCCCGAGTCGCATTGGCTCTCAACCAGATTTGAACCTTGCTGTAATCAAACTTGAATGCTGGTGTCACTTGAGGCGGGCGTAAACAACCTTCCCAACCTTGAGGTAAAGTATCTTGAGCAGTGCAACTTTGGATCTGGGTTAGATCAGACCTTCAGAACAACTTCCGGCTGTCCAACATAATCGTCACCGGTCCATCATTCACAAGCTCGACCTTCATCATGCGGCGAAAGCTGCCGGTTGCCACTTCATTAACATTCTGCCGGCACTTTGAAACGAAGTAATCGTAAATGGGTTCGGCAAATTCCGGCGCCGCGGCATCTATCCATGAAGGTCTCAATCCTCGCCGCACATCGCCATACAAAGTGAACTGAGAAATCACCAGTAATGAGCCGCGTACGTCGTTAACCGACAGATTCATTTTCCCTTCCCCATCGTCAAAGATCCGTAACGAAGCAATCTTATCCGCGAGATAATCTGCGTCCTTGTGCGTGTCGTCTCGCGCAATGCCTAACAGGACAACCAGACCGCCAGCGATCTCACCGACGATATCTCCATCGACGGTTACATTCGCCCGCGTCACTCGCTGCACCACTGCTCGCATTTATTTCTTTGGAGGTTTGCTCGGGCGGATTTCGACGCGGCTCGGTAACGCTCGATCGTCGTGGCTCAAGAGGTCGAGCACTACTCGAGCAACATCGGCCGGTTCCAACTGCCAACTCTTGGACTCGTCCGGCTCGTCGCCACCGAATTCCGTATTGACTGAGCCTGGCATGATGTAGCTCACCTTGATTCCATTGTGACGGACTTCCTGCATCAGGGCTTCACTGAAACCATTCAAACCAAACTTCGAGGCGTTGTAAGCAGCCATGCGCGGATGAGGATTGGCGCCTGCCAACGAGGAGATGTTGATGATGTACCCACCACCGCGTCGCTTCATGAGCGGGATAGCTTCGTGACAACAATAGAAGACGCCAGAAACGTTGGTTTCCAGAATTGCACGAAAATCTTCGGGCGACATCTCTTCAACCGTTTGGAAGGTTCCGATGCCAGCGTTGTTGACGAGAATATCCACCCCGCCGAACCTTGCGGTGACAAAAGACATCATTTGATGAACGTCCTCGAATGAGCGAACGTCGCACACCTTGCCGACCGCACAGTCCCGGCCAAGCAGGCGTAATTCATTGACTACTGCATCAAGTTCATCTTCGTTGCGGGAACAAATGCAGACATCAGCGCCACTTCTCACCAGGGCTTCGGCTATAGCTCGGCCGATGCCTTTGGTCCCTCCAGTGACGATCGCCACTTTGCCTTGTAAGTTCATGGAATATTTCTGACCGGTATGCCTCGGGCCTTAACCCGTCAACTTAGCTTTCAGTCGCTCATTGACGACCTTTGGATTTGCTTTGCCTTTCGAAGCCTTCATCACCTGCCCGACAAAGAACCCAAACAGAGCCTCTTTGCCGTCACGATAACTCTGAAGCTGACCGGGATTAGCCGCAAGCACTTCATCAACGATTTGATCGATCTCGCCAGTATCACTCAGCTGGACCAAGCCCTGCTCCTCGATGATCGTAGCGGCCGACTTACCGGTACTGAACATTTCGACGAGCACGTCTTTCGCCTGCTTGCCGCTAATTTTTCCTTCATCGATGACGCGCAAAAGCTGGCCCAGCTCTTCAGCGGACACGGGTGATTCACTTGCAGCGATTCCGGCAGTCTCCAGCTCCCTCTGCAGCTCGGATCGAATCCAGTTCGCAGCCGCGCGAGCATTACCAGAAACCGCAACGGTCTTCTCGTAGTAATCAGCCAGCGAACGTTCGCTGGTAAGCTGAGATGCATCGCTGTACGAGAGCTGATACTGGTCCATGAATCGCTGCCTGCGACCTTCCGGCAACTCCGGCATCGATGCGCGCACGACTTCAATGAACTCTTCCGAAACGGTTAGCGGCGCCAGATCAGGCTCGGGAAAATAACGATAGTCGTGGGCCTCTTCTTTTGAGCGCATGACTCTCGTTTCGGCGGCGCGTTCATCCCATAGACGAGTCTCCTGGGAAACCTTGCCGCCAGATTCAATGAGCGCAATTTGCCGCTCGACTTCAAATTCAATTGCCCGCTGCATGAAGCGGACGGAATTCAAATTCTTCAGTTCGACTTTCGTTCCAAAGGTTTCGTCACCGATGCGTCGAACGGAAACGTTCGCCTCGCAGCGCAAGTTTCCCTTCTCCATGTCTGCTTCCGAAGCGCCTACCCAACGCAACGCCCGGCGCACGTGATTTACGTAATCGTGCGCTTCCCAGGAAGTGCGGAATTCCGGTTCAGTTACGATCTCAGCCAGCGGCGTGCCGGCCCGATTAAGATCGATGTAGGAGAAACGATCCACGTCAGGCAAGCCTTCGTGAACGTTCTTGCCGGCATCTTCTTCGAGATGGAGCCGTGTGATCCGAATAGTCTTTGGTCTCCACTCTTTCGGATGCCCAGCCTCGTCACGCGGGGCCGTCATGATCTCAAGCACGCCATTTGCGGAGAATGGTTGATCGAATTGAGAGATTTGATAGCCTTTGGGCAGGTCAGGATAGAAGTAGTTCTTGCGAGCAAATACTGACCGATGATTTATTTGAAGTCCCAGTGCGAGGGCGGCTCGCGCGCCCAGCTCTACCACGCGACGATTCAAAACCGGCAAGGCTCCCGGCAGTCCCAGGCACACCGGACAAGTATTGGCATTGGGCTCGTCTCCAAAGCGAGTCGAGCAGCCACAGAAGATCTTGGATTCAGTGCTCAATTGAGCATGAATCTCCAACCCTATAACAGTTTCCCATCCGTTATTCATCCCGAACAAAGCATCCACAGATCACTCAGCTTGCACAGATGTGAGAAGCGGTCTTCGGACTTTGGTCTTAGGTTTTTGTAGTTGAATCTATTCATTCTTTGTGGCGATCACGAAAAGTGTCCTTGACTAACCCGCCAGGCGAATACCACTCACGCACAAAAGACCAAAGATCAAAGGCCAAAGATCGTTTTTCATTTGTAATCCGGCGGATAAAACTCCTTCCCAACTAGTTAGTCGCAAAAGTATAGCATCGCCGCACTAATTCCTTTGAAACACACATGGGATTCTGATATACATCGGCCCACGAGTCAGGTCTTATTCTCAGAAATCCATCGCCGCGCTAGCCACCGGCTCTTAGCGCGGTCGAACTGCTGCACTACCTTTTACAAAAGGAGAACAAACAACATCATGGCCAAGTCAGTGTGTAAGCTATTGGGAATCGTTCTGCTTATCGTGGGACTTCTTGGTTTCACGCATGTGCTGGATGCTCTTGGCGCTCATGTGGGCCCGGCCCATGCGTCTCATAACCTTGTTCATATCGTCTCCGGCGTGCTCGCGCTGTATTTCGGTTTTGCCGGCTCGCTGTCCGGGGCAAAGGGATTCTGTCTAGCTTTTGGAGCAGTCTATCTGGCTTTGGGTGTGATTGGCTTAGCGATGGGTACGCTCAATATTGCGGCGCTTAAGCTCGTGCTTGGTCAGGTCGATCATTTGATCCACATAGTGGTAGGCGCAGCCTTCCTCGGAGGCGGACTGCTCACCAAGAAGTAGATCAATTTGGATTTTGAGTGCTTAGCAGGCAAGGATGCCTGCGCTCCCGCTTCGAGCCAGCCTGCTTGCCGGTTTCGTCACGGAAATGATTGGGCCACAGATAAACACTGGTAACACGGATCTGAGACAGATTAGGTTTCAGCTCCGTGTTATCCGCGTTCATCTGTGGCTCACTTAGCTTTCCGTTTTGAATGGCGAGACGGAAGCTACATGTCAGCGCGCTCCAGGCTATTTAGAACCGAAAGTTGAGTCCTCCCCGCCCAGTGATACCCGCGGGGCGAAAGCCATTCTCGTAGTACGTCTGGTCGAAGATGTTGTCGGCCCCAGCAAACACGGCTATTACCACTTTCTCGTTAAGGCGCCGCTCGTAACTTCCAAACAAATCCGCTTTGGTGTAGCCGTTAAATTTCAACTCAGCCTGTCTGAAGGGAAAGTTACTTTCAAAGACCGGGCCGATGAACGCACCAGTTCGATTCAGCTCGAAACTGAAGTTGAGTGCTCGATAACGCTGCGAGAAGCTCAATCCAAATTGGTTGGTTGGAATGACGTATTCCGGTTGAAGTCCAGCTCCAGGAACAAAGCGGTCACTATTTGTATAACTGTAAGAGCCTCGGATGCTGGTCCCGCGATAAGGTCTTATCTCAGCTGATGTTTCGACGCCGCGAGCCAGTCCACCGCGTCGATTCGTGTAGCCACTGAATCGCCCGGCTCCCAGGGGATCGGATGCGAAGCTGGTGAATACAATCGACCTCTGTAACCGCGTATAGAAATACGTGACGCTGAACAGAAGACGATCCTGATAGAGACGCTGATCGATTCCCGCATCAACGCTGATCGATTGTTCCGCTCGCAACGTCGGATCGCCAAAGCGAACAAAGCCAACATTAGCAAATGTGCCGGCGCCGAACCGTTCGAACAGAGCAGGTTCTCGAAACCCATTACCAACATGACCGCGCAGCTTGGTGTTGCTCGAGCGTATGAAATAGGCAATCGACCCATCGCCAGTCACCGAGCTCTTCGCCGAGATCGCGCCCAGGAATGACGGTCGATCCGCGGCGTTGAGTCGGTAGAACTGTCCTCTCACAGCTCCGGATAGTTGCAGCCGGCCGTCCATCAGGAAAAGCTGGTCCTGACCGAAAAATGCAAAGGTCCGCTGACGATCCGTCGTACGATTGAAAGCGCTGAACGAAGGAATTGAATTCTGAAAGAGCGATGTTTCTTCGTACTCGAACCCTCCGGTAATGAGATTGTTTCTCCCCAACCTTGAATTCAAGCGAGCATCGAACGTATCGGTCGTGCCCTCGTTGATGGCAATAAACTCAAAATCTCCGAAAGGGTAAAAAGCTGCGAACCTTGGATCAATTGCCGAGCCGTTGTAGTTGCGCCGCTTCGAGCTAACATGCTGGTAAGCGACGCTGTACGAGACATCTTCATTTACGCGCTGCGAAAACCTGACCGACCCCGCCCACATAGCGTTCCGCCGTCCCAGGTCCGGGTTGTTAAAGTCCGGATGAAAATTGACACCGGCGTTTGCTCGCGGATAACGCTGACCCGTGCCGAAGGCTGCAGGCAAAGCAAAGGGACTGTCGTTCAGTCGAGCATTCGAGCTGGTCCCATAAAAGCTGCCGGCAAGCTGAATTGAGGGAGTGATGTTGAAATGAACTCGGCCCATCCCACTGGAGTTGCCATACTCATCATTGCCGTCGACGCCGCTGCGAACGTCGATACGATTCAAACCAAAGCTGAACCCGGCGCGATTACCGATTCCACCTGAACCAGTCACATGTTCGCGGAACGTTGAGAGACTTCCTCCTTCAAACCCAACTTCGAAGTGAGGCCTTCCGCTGCCTGTTGTCGACACGAGATTGATTGCGCCGCCGATGGCGTTGGTGCCGTAGATTGAAGAGCCGGAACCACGCAGCACCTCCGCCCGGTCCAGATTAACCGGCACGAGATCGGAAAAAAGTACGAACGCCGATCCCTGAGGATCGGAGGCGTCTCTCACTCGCAGACCATCGAGCAGCAAAGCTGTGTCAAAGTTCCGTTGCCCGCGCAGGCGAACTGAAGTCAATTCACCAAGATGACCTTGCTGCTGCACTCGAAGACCCGGCACACCTCGCAAGGCTTCTGTCAGGGTGAGCTCATGACGTGTTTCGATTTGCTCGCTGTCAACCAAAGTCACTGCCTTGGAGAGCTCGTCGGCTCGTTGGGGGGTTCCGGCCGCAGTGACAATGACATTCTCATTGACGCCGGCGACCTTGAGATTGACCTCGAGCTTTTCTGACTCCGCGCGATCTAGCTTGAGTTCTCGCGTGGACGTGGCGAACCCATCCTTTTTCACCTCGAGCAGGTAGTTACCTACTCCCGGGCTGGCCAAGCTGAATTCTCCATTCACGTCCGTCATCGAAAAAAGCTCTAAGCCTTCGCGAGATCTCAATCGCACTTCGGCGCCGGCTACCGAGGCGTTCTGTTCGTCTTTTACCGTTCCGCTGATACGCGCTCGATTCTGAGCAATCAGTTGTGTGGATAAGAAGATGAGAGTAAGTAGGGTGACTGCAACTTGACGAATCGTTCTGTGTTTCTCTGTATTCATAGCTTTCTCCTGCCCGTCGCAGTGCGAGCTGAAAAGAGTGACAAGCAGGTTTCCTGACTTGCGGCTGTGACCAGAATTCTGGTCTCCTCGACTCCCGCCTTCCCGGATAAATCCAGTGGCAGAACTGGGAGCTTTGTCACCGCTTACAGTTGCGCGGGCAGTGGCGGTTTTTCACCGCCTTCGCTTGCTCGTCGCTCGGTTGTTAATGATCACGGCGCATCTCATGCACCGGTGTTATGCGCGGCGCACCCGTGATCGGATGCGCATCCACCAAAAGTCGAATATCGAATACTTCCGCCAATCTCGGTTCAGTCAAAACTTCCAGTTGCGTTCCGGACGCGATTGTTTGTCCTTTTTTGATCAGCATCACTCGATCAGCAAACTCGGCGGCAAGGTTGATGTCGTGTGTTACTACCACCGCGGCCGAGCCTCGCTGGTCACAACGTTGTCGAACACAAGCGAGAATCGCTGCTTGATGTGCAACATCGAGATTCGCAGTGGGCTCATCGAGAAGCAATATCGGCGCTTCGGTGGCAAGAGCTCGGGCCAACACGGCGCGCTGGCGTTCGCCGCCGGAGAGTTCATTCATCCGGCGACTACTAAATTCCTCTAACTTGGTTTCGATCAGAATCTCTTCGGCGATGCGAATGTCATCATCAGTCTCCCAACCCCAAGCGCTCATGCTCGCCCAGGCATAACGACCACCCAGAACAAATTCCATTACCGTAACGGGAAAACGGAGATCTGCTTCCTGCGCAACGGTGGCAATTCTTCGACTGATAGTTCGTCGCGACAATGAATTCAGCGGCTGGCCGTCGAGCAGGATCTCTCCCGCTGACGGTTTCAGAGACCCGTTGAGCGCCCGTAACAGAGAAGACTTGCCAGCCCCATTTGGTCCGAGGATCGCAGTTACCTCGCCCGCTTGCACAACTAGCGACGCGTTCGTAACAGCTTTTCGCGCGCCGTAATTAATCGTGATGTCTCTAGCTTCAAGCATTCCAAACTCAAGCTGATTACAGGCGTTAAGAGTTCAAACTTTAGTTTGTGACTTACCGAACACACAAGCTGAAGCTTGAACTCTAAACGCCTGTTTGCTCAGCCTTTCCTCAACAAGTAAACAAACAACGGCGCGCCTATTAACGCTGTAATGGCTCCGACCGGAAGCTCTCTCGGCGCTATCAATGTTCGCGCCAGCAGATCAGCGACAATCACGAAGCCGGCGCCCGCAATTGCCGCGGCTGGAATGACCAGCCGATTGTCACTGCCAAACGACAGCCGAACTAAATGAGGCACCACCAAACCCACATAGCCCACCGATCCACTCGAAGCTACCGATGTGCCGACCAGCAACCCCGCGACAATGAAAACAATTAACCGGACTCGACTCACTTCCACTCCCAGGTCGAAAGCATCTCGCTCGCCCAGCATCAATAGATTCAGCGGGCGCGCAAACGCAGCCAGCACGATCGATCCCACTACTGCCACTACTACCGCCAAAGTGAGCAAGCCCGTAGTCGCCCCAGACAGATCACCAAGAAGCCAAAACGTGAATGATCGAATTCGCGTGGCATCCATCAAAGTCGTTATGAAAACGATAGCTGATGACAAGAACGTGGTCACAATCACGCCTGCCAAAATCAATCGCTCGGGCGAAGCTCCGGCACGGCCTCGCGCCAATTGATAAACCGCAAACGAAGCCACCAACGCGCCAACGAAAGCCATCGCAGGGCGCGTCCATTCCTGTGAGCCGAGGAAAACTAAAGACACCATGGTGCCGACAGCGGCTCCGTTTGAAACTCCGAGCAGATAAGGCTCAGCCAGCGGATTGCGCAGTAGTGCCTGATAAGCTGCGCCCGCCGCAGCCAAACACATCCCTACGGCTCCAGCCAACAAGATTCTTGGCACTCGAATGTCCAATAAGATCGCTTGCTGTTCTGGCGAGAGCCCACATCCAGATTTGCCGGTTAGCGCACAAAGTGAACTTGCGAATGGAAGGCTTTCACTGCCGATTAGTGACGCGAGAATAAAGACTCCCAAAAGGAGAGCCAGCAGCGAGCCGCTAACTACTAAGGTGCGCTGAAGAGTCGCTCTGGCTTGATTACCTTGTCGAATGAGACCCTGCATTATTAGCGAAACGCCTCCGGATGTAAGGCGCGCGCCATCTCTTCCAGCCCGTCAACCAGGCGCGGCCCGGGACGCGAAAGATGATCGTCGTTAATTTTGATTACTCGATTATTCAGGACCGCTGGTGAATGTTTCAGCGGCGCTGCTACGGTAGAATTCGCCGACCCCATCGTGCCTCCGGTCGGCAGGATGATTGCTTCGGGACGCGCCGCGAGTGCGGCCTCGTCGCTGTATCGTGGAAACGCGCCCGGCAAATCCGCAGTGACTGACAAACCGCCCGCGCGGCGCACCAGATCGGTGAGGTACGCATCTCGGCCAATCGTGTATAAGGGTTCGCCGGCAACTTGATAAAAGACCGTGATCGGCTTGGTCGCTTTGATTGCTGTCTCTACGACATCGGCGCGGCGTTTTAAGTCTGCAACGAGCTGATTCGCTTTCTGCTCTGCTCCAAGTAAAACACCGACAGTTTCGATCGAGCGAAATATTCCCTCGAGATTCTCTGGATTCGTTACGTAGACAGAGATCTTTTGCTCAGTTAACTGTTTCGCAAAAGCTTCGAGCTGCGATGCGGTCGATACAAGCACGAGCTGAGGCCTCAGTGCGATGATACGTTCAGCACTCGGATGAAGAGTGTCTCCAACCTTCGCCACTGTCTTTGCTGCGGCTGGATAATCACAGTACTCGGTGTTCCCGACCAGACGATCGCCGGCGCCGACTGCATAGACAATTTCGGTGAGATTCGGAGCCAGTGAAACTACGCGAGTGACATCTTTCGGAAGGAAGACCTTGCGCCCGGCATCGTCAGTAAATTCCCGCTGATTGTCGAGCGCTGCCGGCGCGCCTGGTTGTTTGCAAGCAGGTAGCGATAGCAACATGAGCAAGGTGCCCAGTGTTATCAATGCGCGCAAGTTTTTGAGCTTAAAAAACATTAAGTCCCGCCGACATCTTCACCTTGAAAGGTGCAGGCTGTCGGCGAGACTCACAAAACTAATAATGGAGACCCGAGCGGCCTGAACACCTTTGCGCGAGGCGTTCGAAATAAGGCTGCGAAAGTGTTCAAGGCAGGTCTCCTGGCTTAGAGCTCAATAGTCTGGCTCATTACAGTGGCGCGACCGCGCGGGATTTTCACCCGCTTCCCTATTCTCCTCGCAACGCGCGAGGCACCTGAACACTTCAAAATCAAAAGAGCAATTCGTCAGAGCGCGGAAGTTATCACGCAGAGTGCGACGTGTCAATTTGGAGAAAATACCTGGAGAACGACTATCCACAGATTACGCAGATTACACAGATGTTTGGTTGAGTGCAGTTTACGTTGCCGCAAAATGTCGGGATAGATTGTCTGGTGAGGACGAACTGTGAATATTTATGGATCGACCCGGCATTAACTCAACCAAACATCTGTGTAATCGGCGTAATCTGTGGATAGATCTTTCTTCTTACCTTGGTTGTTCCCTTGAGAAAACAAGTTAGAATCACAGCACGAATCCCGGATGGCCCAGAGGACTAATTCCTTGGCAAAGACCCTTGACCTGAAAAACCTGCGTGGCGCTCGCAAAGCCAAACTACCTGAATTCATTTCGCCGCAACTTGCGACGCTCGTAAAAGCACCGCCGCCCGGCGACGATTGGCTGCATGAATTGAAATTCGATGGCTATCGAATGCTTTGCCGTGTCGAGCGTGGCAAAGTTCGGGTTTGGAGTCGTAACGGAAAAGAGTGGACCGTCAAGTTTCCAACTGTCATCAATGCCATCAAACAACTAAAGGTTTCGAGCGCCATGTTCGATGGGGAAATCATGATAGTTGATGCGCAGGGTCGCTCGAGCTTTCAAAAGCTGCAACGCGCGATGGCCAAGAGCATAACCAAGGGTTTTGTGTACGAAGTCTTCGACCTGCTTCATCTCGACGGCTTTGACCTGACTCGCGTACCTCTAAAGAAAAGAAAAGAACTACTGAAAGAGCTGTGTGGTGAGAAACGGGACCTCATACGCTACAGCGAACATCTCGAAGGCAACGGCGACGCCTTCTTCAAACGCGCCTGCGAATACGGAATTGAAGGAATCGTATCCAAACTCGCGAACTCGACCTACGCTTCAACCCGAAATCGAAATTGGCTCAAGGTCAAATGCAACAAGGAGCAGGAATTCATCATCGTAGGCTACACCGCTTCGTCCAAGGGCATGCCCGGATTTGGCTCGTTAGTTCTCGCGGTTTACGAGAAGAACAAGTTGGTCTATTCGGGCCGAGTAGGAACTGGATTTACGATCCAGTCACGGACAGAGATACAAAAGCAGCTTGATAAGATCGCTCGCAAGGCTTCGCCACTAAGTTCAATGCCGAATGAACCAGATCTGCGCAAAGCGGTGTGGACTGAACCAAAGTTAGTTGCTCAAGTTGCGTTCGCAGAATGGACTGACGATGGAGTTATTCGCCACCCTTCGTTCCAGGGTCTGCGCGAAGACAAGAAAGCCAAAGAGGTAGTCAAAGAACACGTGAAATGAAGTCGCCGCCACGAGTTAACCACACAGAGACGAGGAAGACCCGAAACTGTGATCAGCTCTGGGTCAGGAAGGGTCGCTTGCGCCTGCTTATGGTGCCAAAGAAATAACTTGAGAGGTTATGTATCAGCGGGCGCAAGCAACCCTTCCTTACCTTGAGTTGATCACTGTTGGATGGTTCTTTCCAGTCCCCATAGCTTTCATCCAGTTGGAATTGGTTAGGTCAAAATTCACATGCATCCCACGAACATTTGGTACCTCCGCCGGCTCAGTAATTTTCTATTACTGCTAGGCTTGGTCCTGACATCAGAGTTCGCCCAAGCGCAGCAACGACCGGCGCTCAAAAACATCGATCGGGTGCGACTGGCCGAGACCTTTCGACTTGCCGACAGCCTCAGTGAGAAGGTCTGGAAGGATTGGACCAAAGCTCCGTTTGCAGTCTTGCTGGTTACGCCTGAGACCGAATTCTTACTTCGCCATCCCACTCCTTCGTCAGATTTCCTTCCGCTTGGTTACGACAAGCTGCTGAAGAGTAATGTTTACTATCGCAAGCGCACTTTCGATACTCATTTGCTGGCGACCTTTCCCGCAGTCAAGGGCAGTATGGTCTCAACGATCGTGGTGGGCCAGGCCGAGCTGACCTCCGCGAAAACCTCAACACCATGGGTCGTCATCCTGCTCCACGAGCACTTTCATCAATTGCAGAACTCACAGCCAAATTATTATGCGGATGTCGAAGCACTAAATCTCGCGCACGGCGACACTAGCGGAATGTGGATGCTCAACTACGCATTTCCTTACAACAAGAAAGAAGTCCAGGACAGTTTTCGAGCCTTGAGTGCGATGTTGGTTGATGTTCTTGAAGACAAGTCCCGATATCCACAACGCAAGCTCAAAGACTACCTGCGGCAGCGGGCTGAATTTGAAGGACTGCTGACAGCCGATGAAGCCCGTTATATAAATTTTCAGTTTTGGCAGGAAGGCGCGGCTCGCTACACGGAATATCGAATCGCACAACTTGCAGGTGAGCGTTTTCACGCTAGCAAGCAATTCAAAGCGCTGCCCGATTACACGTCATTCGCGCAAACAGCGAACGCAACGTACGACAGAATCCTAAAGCAACTCCGGACACAGAAACTGGAAGTGTCACGACGAGAAGTCGTGTATCCGTTCGGCGCCGCCGAAGCACTGCTGCTCGACCGAGTTAACCCTCGCTGGCGAAGCCGCTACTTTGTCGATCGCTTCGATTTAGGAAAATATTATCGAGGTAGTTCACCACAGGTCGTCGTGACGCTACTTCGCCGTGAAGCAGTCCCAGGAGGCTCGGGCTAACTTTGCGATCACGCCTTCGCGAACTGCCTGGTCAGATCTTGAGTCGGCGACAAACACTGCTATCGCCATATGTTGCCCGTTCGGTAGAGTCACCAGCGCAATATCATTCGTCGCAGCCGTCAATCCTGCTTCAGTTCCGCTGGTTCCAGTCTTATCAGCTACGACTGTACCTTTCGGCAAAAGCGCGCGAATCCGACGAGCCCCAGTTTGCGTAGTCGTCATCCACGAAAGCAAAAGCTTTCGACTCGATGGAGAGAGACTCTTTCCCTGCTGCAACACGCGCAACAAGTTCACCGCAGCTGCAGCTGTAGCCCAATTCCGATATTGGACCTGCGAATCGCTTGCTAATTCCTTCTCTGTATTCATGACCATGATGTCCTGGACTCCGATGCGCCGAAGGTATTCATTCACCTCTTTCGGAGAAAGCAACCCCAACAAAGCGTCCGAGGCGCCGCCGTCACTTTCGACGATCGCGGCGCGTAACAACGCTCTTAACGGCAGCGTAATGCCCTGCGGGTTTTTATCCCGAATGGGACTATGCACTTTACTCGGCGGCAAGTCCGCGGCATTCAGCTTCACCTTCTGATCGAGACGTAGACTCCCCTTATCAACACGCTCCAACACAGCCATCACAATCGGGACCTTGTAAACGCTCTGCATGGGGAAATGACCGTCCGCGTTCATCTCAGCGTGCGCGCCGGTCTCCAATACGACAACTGCCGCACCCACGCTTCCAATGGTCGGCGACGCTATTTGGAACCATCGACTCAAAAACTCCGACGATGAGCAACTAAGCAACGCTGCTAATACTATCGGTGCACAGATCATCATCATGACCTCGAGTTCTGTAGGGGCGGACCTGTGTGTCCGCCCTCGTTGGGTGCATTCGACAAAAAGGGCGGACACATAGGTCCGCCCCTACAATTCTTAAGCCAGAAAATTAGCTTCAGGCGCTCTGTTGCGAGCTGGCCTGACTTGAACTGATCGGAACTCTCTTAGGGCCGAAGAGATGCTGTCGAACTTCAACCGGCCACCTGCTGCCCAGGAGCACATCCCAGAAGGCGCTCGTGATACCAAATCCACGATGCATTCCTTTGTTGGTGTGATGATAGAGGTGGTACTTCTTGATGTGCCGGAAGTAGCGATTGCGGAAGTTGTAATAGTGCATACAGTGATGCGCCCATTCTTCCAATACGTAGCTTTGGACCACACCCGCGAGAAGTAATGGCGCCGAGTAGTACGGGAACAACAAACTAACCGGTAGCGCGACGAGAAAAACCGGCAGCAGATCGCGCACTTTGCCGTTGATCATCATTCCGTCAAAAGGCTTCTCGTGATGGCCAAAGTGGGTCGGGTCAAGATACTTGTTCGATAGATAAGTAAAATACTTTTTGTATTTGCGCTTCGACATCTTCCAATGACGATGGAAAACCCAACGGTGCGAAGAATACTCAACCATGGTCCAAACCGGGATTCCCAAAAGGAAGAAAGCTATCGATCTAAGCGGATGAGTCGAACGCAGACCAATCACCAGCAAAACCGTTGCAGCGGTCGTGTAGAAAAGCGTAACGGGATAAAGCGTCCCGCGGGAAATAGCGGCCTGCTCCCGTTTATATGCGCTGTCCGGTAAAATTGAACGACGAGACATTAAGTATTTCTCACTTTATTAAGTTAAGGTCCACCCCTGGCGGAGCGACATCCTATCACATCATCAGGGCTTCGGCGAACCGCTTTTTTCAAGGATTATGAGCTGAAATACCTGAATTCTTTCACTTGCCTTGGGCGGCGGCGTGCTCCTTGTCTTCTTTCAGATGTCGCAAATGCCTGCGCACCCACCAAATCACGGCCAGTAGTCCGATGATGCCAATGACAAAATCAAAACGATGGAACAACGTCTTGAGTCTCTCGTCTTTGTTCCACTGCTCACCCAGTTTTTGCCCCACCCACGCGAGCCCTAAACACCAAGGCAGCGAGCCTGCAAAGGTGTAGAGAACGAACCGGGTCAAATTCATCCGAGCGACACCTGCAGGAAAAGCAATGAAAGTGCGAATGGCTGGCAGCAAACGGCTCGTGAAGATTATGAGTTCCCCGTAACGGCTGAACCAACGATCAGCCAGGGCTAAATCCTGACGAGAGATCAGCACATAGCGTCCGTACTTCTCAATGAGTGGACGGCCGCCGTACATTCCAACCCAATAAGCCACGAGCGATCCGAGCACGCAGCCGACCGCGCCGGCGACACCAACCAACCAGATGTTCATCTCGCCTCGGGAGACCAGATAGCCGGCAAACGGCATGATGATCTCGGAAGGCAAAGGTATGCACGCGGATTCAATCGCCATCAAAAGGATGACGCCCCAATATCCCATTGCTGAGATGGTGGCTACGATTATTCCGGATAAGAATTCGATTATTCTGGCAATCATTATTTATGTAGGTCTTTGGACTTGGGCCTTTGGTCTTTGATTTGTGTTATTGATCGGGCGCCTTGATCAAGCAACGTCGTGCCTGACGATTGTGTCAATAGCGGAGTCACACAAGCTCATCCACACACAACATCAAAGACCAAAGATCAAAGACCAAAGATCTTTTATTTTAATTTTCCTTCCAGCCGTGCTGACCAATCAGCGGTACAAACGCGCAGGCTCCGTGATCTTCCTGGCGACGACCTGTCTCGGTCTTAATCACGCGCACTAACCGCTGCGATTCACGAGCTTCGCCAACCGGCACGACTAGTTTCCCACCAACTTTCAACTGTGACACCAGCGGCTCCGGAACATTTGGTCCACCGGCCGCGACCAGGATTGCGTCGTACGGAGCGTTTGCTACCCAACCCAAAGTACCGTCAAAGCATTTCACCGTCGCGTTGTAGATCCCGAGTTGACGAATGCGTGACTGGGCTTCACGCGCCAGGTCGCCAATGCGCTCGATTGCGTACACCTGTGCCGCCACTCGAGACAAGACCGCTGTCTGGTAGCCTGAACCGGCGCCAATCTCAAGCACACGACTGTTCTCATTGAGCTCGAGCAACTCGGTCATGCGGGCCACAATGAACGGCTGCGAGATGGTCTGGTTGGCGCTGATCGGCAAGGCGTGATCGCCGTAGGCTCGGCCTCGCAGCGCTTCAGGCACAAAGAAATGTCGGGGCACGGCCCGCATCGCCGCCAGCACGCGCTCGTCACGTATTTGATAGTGATCTTTTAGACGCGCGACCATGCGATCGCGCGGAATTGCATAGTCCTGACTAAAGTCAGACAGCTTTGGTGTGATTGATGACAATGGGTCTCTGAACTCAGCTCTTCTGCAGAACTTCTACCGTGCTCAGGTCATTCCAGGAATCGATAGCTTCGAGGGCTTGATGATCGGTCATATCACTCCGCAATGGCGTGACGGAGATAAAGCCTCGTTCGATGGCGTTGTAGTCGGTGCCACCGACCGCATTCGAGTTGAAGTACTCTTCGCCAATCCAAAAATAGGGTTTCCCACGAGGATCGATATGTTCACTGATGACCGGTCGCGCGTTTTTGATTCCCTGCCGGGTAACCATCGCGCCCTTAATCTCTCCAACAGGAATGTTGATATTCAAAAGCGTTCCCTCGGGAAGTCCTTCAGTTAGGACTTTGCGCACGGCTTGCACGGCAAACTTTGCAGCTTCTGTGAAGTCAAAGTTCTCGCGCGCCACAAGACTAAACGCCAACCCGGGAACACCGAGAATGGTAGCCTCGAGCGCGCCCGCAACTGTCCCGGAGTACGAGGCATCATCACCGAGATTTCCGCCGTGATTGATTCCGGAGGCACAGATGTCAGGAAGTTCGTCGGGTGGAAGGATCTTGTTTAGCGCCAGAGTGACGCAATCAGTGGGAGTGCCGTCAACGGTCCAGTGTCTCTCGTCGATTTGGCGAACGCGAAGCGGCCTGGCCAGAGTTAAACTGTGCGACGCCCCGCTCATCTCCGATGCGGGTGCAACAACGTAGACGTCGCCAATCTCCTTTAGGGCCTGCTCAAGCTTGGTAAGGCCGTTAGAGTGAATACCGTCATCGTTGGTAAGCAGAATGCGCGTCATCGAAAAAGCACTTCGCTTTCAGAGCTCAAGACCAGGAAACTGCTCCGCTTCATCTCACACAAGTTCAGTGCGTGGACGCCCTCATCACGTGCGTCCACTTCTCTTCATTCCGAACTTTGTAGACTGCAAGTGAGAGAAGAAAGGAGCTAACAGAATTAGTCGCGGGCCGGGCGAGGACTGCGCATACGGCTCTTCTTCTTGTTGCGCTTGCGAGCGAGAGCCGATTTGAGCTTGGCCTTTTGACCAGGGGGAATAAAGAACGCGTGTTTCTTTGCGTCCTTAATAATCTCTTCCGTCATTACCTTGCGCTTGAAACGGCGCAACGCGCTTTCGATCGATTCACCGGGATTTATTGTAACTATCGCCATTCTTTCCGCCTAACTCTCCTATAGATAGATTCCTTGGCCGCAATCCAAACGCATATTTAACACGCCCAAAAGCCTCGCGGTCAAGTTGCCAGAAGGTAGCACAGACTTCAGTCTGTGTTTACGTCGCCAACAACGGACCTTCTCAGAAACCAAAATCGTCCAGCTAAACTCAAGACGATAGCAACAAGCTTAATCTCCGGACTTGAGCATTGACTCACTCAGTGCCCACTGACAACGTGTCTCATTTTCGAGTAGAACGCAGACTGAAGTCTACGCTACACCAAGCAAACTTGAATCAAAGCCTTGCGGTCAGGCTGCCAGAAGGTGGCACAGACTTCAGTCTGTGTTTACGTCGCCAACAACGGACCTTCTCAGAAACCAAAATCGTCCAGCTAAGCCCAAGTCGATAGCAACAAGCTTAATCTCCGGACTTGAGCATTGACTCACTCAGTGCCCACTGACAACGTGTCTCATTCTCAAGTAGAACGCAGACTGAAGTCTACGCTACGCCAAACAAAACTTGAATCAAAAGCCTTGCGGTCAGGCTGCCGGAAGGTAGCACAGACTTCAGTCTGTGTTTACGTCGCCAACAACGGACTTTCTCAAAAACCAAAATCGTCCAGCTAAACTCAAGTCGATAGCAACAAGCTTAATCTCCGGACTTGAGCCATGACTCACTCAGTGCCCACTGACAACGTGTCTCATTTTCGAGTAGAACGCAGACTGAAGTCTACGCTACGCCAAGCAAACTTGAACCCCGCGAACGGATTGTCCGCGGGGTTCCGCAAACATCGGACTCACATGTAGGAACGCTTATACGCCGACAGTTTCGGCCACTTCGACTGGTTTGCGACTAAGACCCTTGATCTGGACTGGCTTATCAGATTCCTTGGTGTTGAGCTGTTGCTTGAGCACCATCTCCTGATAAAGCTTACGCATCATCACAGCTTCTTCGTGAGCCGTCTTCGGACCTTCCATCTCCGGCTTATGCGGCCGCGCCAGGTCAACGTCATTGAGAATCAGGTTATGAGTGTTATCGCTTAGATTCACTTCCTTACCACCAGCAAAGATTTCGTGACGTCCGTGCTCTTCATACCACTTGGCCACGGTCGCATTCTGGTGCATGTTCTCGATGATATTCCGCCAACCGATACCCGTATTGTAGGCACAGAAGGAAATCTCGCCTTCCTGCGTACCGTAGGGGATGATGCACATTTCAGTGCGTCGGAAATCGTAGTTGAACAGATCCTGGAACCACATTCCGGCAATAAACAGGAAGTTCCAGCGATCAGCGCGACGGCGCGCGATGTCGTCCTTGGTTCGATCACCACTCACCTTCCCGTAATTCTTGCCGGTTAGGCCGAAGGATTTGTCGAACTTCTTAAAGAGCTCATAAAGCGTGAAGTGTGTAGGCGACTTGTACGGGTTGTAGTGCTTCAGCAGCGCCAAACCCATCATGACGTTCGAAGCCCACTTGCCGCGAGCCGCATCCGTGATCTTACGCATGTCCTTAACCAGACCAGGAATGCTCAAGAACTCCGGCACTGGACTCATCTCTTTGGTTTCCTTATCAACCATCACCGCGGTTCCGACACCGCAGTTCGGGTGACAGCCGCATGACACTTGTCCCCAATCGGCATCGGGACCGTGAACGAGGTCCGCAAAATCCGCGAACGCGCCCATCAGTGAAAGTGGGAACCAATCTCGAGTAGGTTCCGTGATGCCAACCTGGTTCTTTACGTCATGCGCGAGGTGCGAAAGCGTATACCGCTGCTGCAGCCTGCGTTGCGCGGTGATCTCTTCATCGCGACCGGTGAATGAAACGGGCTGAAACGAAAGGAACGCAATCTTCTTCGGATTGTCGAGCGCAAAGCGAATGATCGAACCAACCTGGTCGTTGTTGATGCCATTGACAAGCGTCGTCACCAACACAATCTCAACACCAGCTTCATGCAGGTTGTTGATGGCTCGCAGCTTCACATCGAAAAGATTGCCCACCTGGCGATGGCTGTTAGCATCATTGCCGATGCCGTCGAACTGGAAGTAAACGTAGCGCAAGCCGGCTTCGGCTGCTTCGCGACAGAATTCTTTGCTCTTCGCAAACTCGATTCCGTTGGTGGCGGCCTGAACGCTGTTATAACCAACTTTGCGTGAGTATTTGATCGATTCGATAAAGTGTGGAGAGATGGTTGGCTCACCGCCTGAGAACTGCACCGACATCTGCCGGCGTGGCTTGATGGAGATTGCATTGTCGAGAATCTCTTTGATCTCGTCCATGCTCAGCTCGTGGACAAAGCCAACCTGGTTTGCGTCCATGAAGCACGGGTCGCACATCATGTTGCAGCGATTGGTCAGGTCAACGGTGAGCACGGCGCCTCGACCATACTTGATCGTGCTGGTGCCGTGATTGTGCAACTTCTCGTCGTTGTGGGATTGAATATCGCGACCGGGGAACATGTTCTCGATGTGCGTGAGAAACTTGGCGTCGATGGCCATCATATCTTCGAAATGACCATGCACCGGGCAATCCTTGACCATCCAAATCTCGCCATCGCGCTCGATAATTTGCGCTTTGATTTCTCCGACCTTCTCATTAATCAAGACTGAAACATCTTGTTTGCCGCTGAGAATCGATTCACGAGCTTCTATCACGCAGTTCGGACAGAGCGAATCGGTGGTTCGTGGCCAGCCCAGGGTTGGCTTTGTCTTTTGCCACGATTTCAGCAACGGCTTATCGGACCACTTTGGGGTGAAGGACGGGTTTGGCTTGTACTTATTTATTACTTGAATAGCATCAAAAACGGCGCCAGCCACTTTGGTTAGGCTTCGCTCCGCATGTTTGATAGGTCGCATTTTCTCTTTGCCTCTTTAGTTGTTTTTCAGAATGAAAACTGGAAGCCGCGGACGGGAGTGCATACAACGATAGCCACAGAATTCCAGAAACCACTTCGCAATGACCATGCCGCACGGTCGAAAGTCTGCGTAACTGAGGCAATAATAAAGTTTAGGTTATCTTTGCGGCTGGGATTTCCCCAGCCAAGGAGTCGTTGGCGTGTGTCTTTCTCGCCCGCAATAGATTTTTTGGAGCGATGTGTGTCGTTTTAGCAACCCTCATCAACCGGCGGAGTCGCGGAGCGATAACGAAACTGTAGGCTCCCCCATCCGCCTTCAGCCTACCCTGATCTTCCTGCTACCGATGCCGATCTGGTCGCCGAAGGTAATCACGTTGATCGTGATTATATGCTCGCCCGGAGGGAGATCCTTAAGTTCCAGGGGATAGTTGAACGGCAAATGACCTCGCTCTTCCTCCGCGTGAAAGACCGAATCCACGAAGATAATGATTTCATATTGCTGGTTCAGGAGAACCTCTCGATCTTCGTTGGGAACTTCGGCGCGCACCAGTACTTTTTGACTAGCTAGCGGTATCCCGTCAGGTGCTGGCATCTGCAGCTCGGGAAAACTGAGATTGACTTTGAACGCCCGGTCAGTGAGGCGAGATTTCAAGAAATGCGGTGACAGCTTGCGACCGTTCATCATTGGCCGCTCTTCTTTCGCAGGGCGCGCGGATTTCAGGCCTCGCTTGTAAGCTGAATACTCATACTGATCATTGCCGACTGTAATCACGCTTGTCTCCGGCAGAGTCATATAGGTAAGAATCAGCCGGTGGTTCGGAGCCGTCGAGACATCGATGAGGTTATTCTCATCCTTGCCATTCCAGTATTCTGTGATCTCGCCGGCAACACGCGGCTTCCAATCCACCACCGTCTTGAGCAAAGCGCTACCGGGTATGCCGGCGCGCAGCAAGACGCGCGCGGGTTGCGACAACTTGTAACTCAGCGTCCCGTTGGCCCGATCAAATTGGCCTTCCGTCAGATCCGCGGATTCACCGCCGCTGAACGTCATGGGATCATAAACGACGTTGTTATCCTCGGAATCATGAGCTTCGATGTTGAAGAAATAGGCTTCATTGGGAACGACTCGACCATCCATATCTTTGCCGTCCCAAATCTCTTTGTTGGGTCCGGATTTTCTGGCTTGTTCAGAAACCAGCTCGCGCACGAGCTGCTGGTCTGCGTCGTAGATCTTCACTGTCACGCGGGCATCGCGAGATAGCTTGTAACGGCACTCGATCTTGTCCTGATGCGATGGATTGAAGCTTGGCGAGGACAGCGCCACCTCGAATATGCTGAGGCCACGCGAGTTCTGCAAAGTGCCGGGAGCCTGCGTGATAACTTCAGTGTTCTCTTTGGTGCACGCACTGAGGCCGAGTGTGCACAGCAGGATCGCAATTGGAATTGATTGCTTCATGAGGTCCACTCCTTATCTCCAATAAGGATCCTTCAGATCCACCGGCTTGGAGCCAAAAGGCGACAGCGGCTTGCTCTGTAGAGTGCTGGTGTCGAGCGTCATTAACTGCATCCGTCCTGAGTCCGTTGACACGTAAACAATCTCGCGCCCGTCAGGTGACCAGGAGGGACTCGTTTCCGCGGCCTGACTGTTGGTGAGTTGCTTCAGTGTCTTCCCATCTGGAGATATCAGCCACAGGTCTGATGTTCCGCTGCGTCCGGAGGAAAAGGCGATCCATTTCGCGTCTGGCGACCATGACGGTTGGGCATCGGTACTACTGCCGACCGAGAGTTGTACGGGTTTACTATCCTGAGCAACCACCCAAAGTTGCTGCGTGATCTTGCTTCCCAAATGCGGCAATACAGTTGCTATTGACGAAACATAGGCGAGTGCATTGTCGCGAGGTGACAACGACGCAAAGTCCTGCGGACCAGTTTGAGTCAGGAACGGTTGCTGGGTCCGGTCGCGAAAAGAATAGATAAAGAAGTCGGCATCCTCGTTTCCAGGAGTGAATTTGTAGGACGTAAACACAATGCCGCTGCCGTCTTGCAACCAGGCCGGGTACCCGTACCTGCCGGGAGTTAAGGGGATTTGCTCGGTAGCTTTGGTAGCGATAGTCATTAGCCAGAGCGTCCCATCGCTGGTTGAGTACGCAATCTGTTCAGCGTTTGGCGAGATGGCCGGCGTGCGTTCGTCCAGGGGAGTCTGAGTCAATTGAGTGAGTTCACTTCCATCACCGTTCATTGTGAACAATTCCCAATTGCCATCCGGATTCGCAACAAACGCCAGGCGACCCTTGTGAGGCTTGGTGGGCAAGTTAGCTTGATCGGGAGACGCCGAATTACCGCTTCGCTGGTTTCGCCGATAAAGGTAGGAGCCGGCTACCGCTAGGAATATTACTAATACAATTATGGTCCAAAGGGTTCGTGAGATGCGCATGTCGTGCCTCAGTCAGAGGAAGCCTGGCTCGAAAACCGATAGGCAATAATCACGGGACTTCATAAAGCGCGTCAAGCGTTTTGAAAAGTGATTCTGTGCATTCCGGTCTCAACGCTTCTCCACAATGCTGTTCCGCTGCGAGTCGTAATTGCTGTGTGAGTTGTCCGGCTTGCGGATCAGAGGCCAGCATCCACGGCGTAATCTCGTTCAGATAAGTCATCCGGGCGAAAGCGTCCAACTTCTTGTCGCTGCTCAAACCCTGGCGCGCCACTAGAAACTGTGTAGCCGATTCAATCCCGTGGCGGCGGATTTCGGCTTCAGGAATATCGAACGGCTGACCATATCGAATTCTTTCAAACGGCTTGATGAAATAAAAGGTCGCTTTCGGATCGACGAAGCGCCTGGTCATCCACATCGCGACGATGCGATCCGGCTCCGGCACGTCCCAGGTAGTATAGAGATGCGGTCCGATGTAAGCCGGCGGCGACGGCGGGAGACTTCTCGAGTAGCGTCTGTAAGAATCGAGGGCAATCAGCGAAATCCCGACCGGGACCAGCAGCAGACCCAACGCAACGTGCGACGGCTTGAGCGAAAAGGCTGCAGTTCCCTGCCACAACTGCAGCCCGAGGTAAAGCACCGCTCCATAAACTGCATGGGCCCCGATCGTGATGACAAAAAACTTCGCGTCGCGCCGATAACCGAAAACTTCCGCGTACGGAGTCATGAGCATCACCGCCTCGAGGGTCAACCCCCAAATGATGGCAGAATAAATGCGCGGCTTGCTGACCAGCGCCGCGTACATCAAGCCAAAGCTGACGCCATTCGAGAGGTGATAAGCCCAACCCAGAGTTTCCGACAGCGGCGTAGGCGCCTGAACACCGAGGAGCACGGTGCCGAAATACGAGATCGCCTTGAACACCGGAATCCCCGAATGCGCCACCGGGATGCGTACCACATCGTACGCCAACGTCGCCAGTGCCCCCGCCCAAAGACCCAAGGTTAATAGACGCCGCGCCTCTCCTACGCCACGCGCAACTACTAAGATTCCAATGAAGGCTATGGCTTCTATTAGGAAAAGGACCAGCGCCAATGTCACAAAGCTACCTACGCCAAGGAAGTACAAGAGTAAACTGATGATGGAAAGGGAACTTAGCAGAAAGATAATGAGGCGAAGGGGGATGTGCTTATGAGGCATATATGAATCGCGACCACCAACTTTCTGTCGTTCAATAAAACTCGACATCAAGATGAATCATTGTTGCTGAGGATTAGCTGCGTTGCCGAGAGCAGTTCTTCATCATCCGATGCTGCTATGTTGGCCCGCACCACTGAGCATTTTTCAGGAATCAGTGCCGCTAATCGAGGTGGTCGTAGAATTTCGAGTTTTTTATGTGGTACAAAATGTGACGGAATTCCTCGCCGATATCCAAAAGGAGATCATACCGTTTTGCACTGTCGACGTCTCGATTCATCAATTGAGGAAACAGGCTAAACAAGATCTCGCGAAACGATTCTTCCAAATCAGCGAAATCGTGTGCTAGCGTCGAGGCTTCATCTTCCTCTGCCGTGTCGTAACGAGTGACTTCGGGACATTGCTGTAATAGAGCCGCGAGCGCCATGAAATCTATTACGTTATGATTTTCGTCATCAGGATTGGTACTGCCTGAGGTATCGATCATTTCGAGAGTATATCCTTTAGGGCCTCAATCTGATCACCAAAGGTTCTAATTTCTCGCTCCACCGAACTCGTATTGCCGCCTGCCGCTTTGTACTTCGCCAATTTTTCGAGATGTTCGGCAAGTCTCTTTTCGAGTGATCGTAGCGACTTTTCCAGTGATTTTCGCCCGTCCTTGGCAAGCTGCTTTTCAAAAGCTTCCCGTAGTTTTTGCTTAACCTTTTTCTTTAGCGGTTTCTTGACACACTGCAGAATCGCAGCCGGGACTATTCCTTCTCCCGTTGGACCACCGTCAATGATGTCAATCGCTATTAAAGCCGTTTGGATACTGTCAATTAGATCGATCAAATCATCCAGAGATGAGGTACCAGATGGCTCATCCACCAAACCCATGGGATCGAGGCGGTTAACTGGATTATTGCCGGCGAAGCGGTAGAAGTTCAGACCGCCAGCGAACGTCGTAGGGTCTTCGGTGAGGAAGCGACCAGTGTTCGCATCATAATACCTCGACCGAAAATAGTATAAACCGGACTCGACATCATATTCCCGTCCCTGAAAGGCATAAGGCCCAGGTACGGTTCCACTTTGATTCACAATGCGACCAAACGAGTCATAAACATATGAGCCGGCAATTCCACTTGAATTGACCGCTCGAGTGATCGAACCAAGCGAGTCCGATTGGAAAAATGAGGTCACCCCACCGCGAGCGACACTGAGGATTTCATCCGTATTTGGGCCGTGAGTGTAGCGTGCGGCGAATGTTGATCCGTCATATTCAAAGAGTATGTTCCGTCCATCGTACACGTATCGTGTAATCTGGCCATTGACGTTCTTCTCGATTCTGCGCCCGATGCCATCGTACCTGTAACTTGAGTTGGTGCCATTCGGAAAATCGATCTTCACCAGTTGATTGTCGGAGTCGTAAGTATAGTTAGTGATCCTGCTTGTCGCTCGTTCGGTCTTGCGGATCAAGTTTCCGGCCGCGTCAAAAGTGTAATCAGCGGCGCTATCCGACAGGAGGTGGTTGGCGGCGTCGTAGGTATACGAGGCCGAAAGATAGGACATCGTTCGATTACCAATTGAATCGTAGGCGTAGGACTCTGTCTGATTCCCTGGCGGCGGTGTAGACGCAGTCAAATTATTGAGCGCATCATAAGTGAATGAAGTTTGTCCTTGCTCATCCACCTTTGTGAGACGGTTTTCCAGGCGATCATACGTGTATGCAAATGACAAACTTCCCGGTCCACCCTGGTGGGCAAGGGATGTAAGCCGACCGTTATCATCGTAGGTGTATTGCGAGGACAATCCAAGAGGTCGATCCACGCGAGTACGCCGAGAGAGTTCATCGTACGCAAAGGTAAATTGCTGCCCTGAAGGATCTGTAAGCGCACTCAAACGCTGGATGGAATTATATGTGTAACTGGTGACCCCACCAGCAGGATCGGTCATCGTCTTCCGGTCACCGTTAGCATCGTATGAGTACCGAACAACGGTTGCGGGCTGCCCGACCGTTACGATTGTTCGGGCTTCAGTGACTCGGTCCAAAACGTCATAGGTAAAGCTGAGGTTGCTGTCATTCTCGATGACGGTGAGTAAATTGCCTACCCCGTCATAAGTAAAGTTAACTGTGTCATCTGGTTTAGTCTTGCGCGTCAGTCGATCAAGCGAATCGTAGGAGTAAGTAATGGTCTGACCCTTCGCATCAGTTTTGGAGGCGAGATTATTGCGCCGATCATATGTGTAGTTTGAGATTTGACCGATGGGATTTGTGGAACGAGTGAGACGATTCAAAGAGTCGTATTCGAAAATGCTTTTGGCGCCACTCGGAGTAGTAATTGAAGTGAGATTCCCGGAAAGATCATACTCCCGCATTGTGGATGCGCCGGTGCTGTTCGTAGTTCGAATGAGTCTTTCATCGTCATCCCAAACAAACTGCGTAGTATGGCTCTCCGCATCAGTAGTAGTAAGAAACCTGCCAAGCACATCGAATGTGGTGGTATTAATATTTCCGAGCGGATCTATGGTTTGGGTAAGATTTCCGTTAGCGTCGTATGAGAAGTTAAATGAACGACCCGCAGCGTTAATGAGTTTGAGCAACTGCCCCCTGACACTGTAACGAAACTCCGTGACCTGGCCTTTCGCATTAATGACTTTAGTCGCATTGCCGCGCCCATCGTATTCGAAGCGAGTCTGATTGCCCAATGCATCTCGGACTACGATAGGACGATTGAAGGTCGGATCATAGGTGGCTGTGCGGACATTATTCAGCGCATCCGTTACGGTCAACTGATTGCCGGCGCTGTCATAAGTGTACTTGGTCACTCTACCGTTCTTGTCGGTATATTGAGTGACGTTGAGATTAACATCGAAAACATATTGAGTGGCCCTGCCGAACGGATCGGTTATTTTTGTTATGTTACCGTTATCGTTATAGTCAAACGTCCAGTTGTTGTTCTGTGAATCGCGTTTTGTCGTGCGCTTGCTCGAAGGCGAATATGAATATGTCCAAACTTCCAAACCATCCACGTGCTGTGACACTCGCCCCACACTGTCGTAGATCACACGTACTTGAACATTGTTACGTGGATCCGACATCGCCGTCATATTACTCGCCGCGTCGTACTGATAGGTCGTAACACTTCCGATTGGATCGATGTAACGCGTCAAATTGCCAGATGGATCGTATGCGAAACGAAAGCGTCGGTTCGCCGGGTCGCTGATGCTCTCGACCCGTCCGTCCGCACCTTTTGTCAACGTTACGGTACGACCCGACGCATCTCTGATTCCAGTCATGAACCCTACACTGTCATAGCTGAGGCCGAGGGTATTTCCATTGCGGTCAACCAGCGCCTCGAACCGCCCTTGGACATCGAAGCGTCTTACCTCGCCGTACTTATTGCGGAGCGCAAAAGTGCCGTCTGGATTCTTCGTCAACGTGCTGGAAAGGCGCGGTGGAGAGGTATAAGTCCCGTCCTGATTCCTGGTAAATCGTTCACGTTTACCATCAGCCATGTAGTAGATGGCAAAAACCTGCATTCCGTCTGTGGTTTCAATGATGCGTTGTTCGTATGGATTAACCCATCCTACCCCAAATGGTCCGCGACGAAGGTCCTGACTGTTATAGGTGAGGGTAAGATCGATTGAAGGGCCGAGCCCAGACACGAAGAGGACTGGTTCGCTATAGATGAAATCCCCTGTTGCGGCTTCCACTGGCGACATGGCCTTGCCGGAGCAGGGACAACTGTCGCAACTACCGTCGCAGGTGCCGGGGTCGGTGTTATTGTCGCCGGGGTCACCCGAAAAACTATTATGGCCGGTGTCCCAGGGTGGGGCGTGGAATGCCAAAACCGCCGAATTACAGACCAGCGTGAAGATGAGTGTCAGGGACAAGAGGCGTAGGAGTTTCACTGCTTCTCTCCTCCTGTTGAGGCGGCGGATTCGAACTGCTGGATGAGGTTGTCGATCTGAGCCTTGAGTTCATTGATCGAGCTTTGCACGTCCGGATTCTCCTCCAGATAACTCTCGATTTCTGTCTTGTGGTCGCTCGAATATCGAAGATAGGTGCGTTGGTCCACAGCAAACCGCTGATAAGCCTCTCCGCGTCGATCCTCGTATTTCTTCGTAGTCTCTTTCAGCGCGGCTTCGAGCTTTCGGCGATCGCCTTTGTTTCGTTGCGCAATCGGCACGCGTTCCTGCCATTCCTGAACGGACAATTCCATCAACGACACTGTTAGCCGGCAATAATCTGCGACCGTGAGATCCGGTCGTGCTGCGTGCGCCTGACCGAGAAGGAAGCAACAGCCCAGGAGTGCCAGTAGCAGCATCCCGGAGTGTCCGCTTTTGAAAGCTCTTCGCATTCCCTTCTCTCCTTTCTTTGAACTCAACTCAACTCAGTAGAAAACCCGCACGAGCACATAGCGCACAATCGATTGGTTCCCCGTTGCATCTGTCGCCTTCACCGCAAGCCGGTAATCGCCCTTGTCGACAAAGATGCCATTATCGTCACGCCCGTCCCACTCGATGACGCCCGTGCCTGCAGCGACACCAGTCTGAACGATATTGCGCATTAGGGTATTGGTGCCGGATCGAAATACTTGCAGCGACACTGACGCCTGTTTCGAAAGGATGTAGTTGATCTTCGTCGTCGGGCTCTGGGGACTGATAAAGTTGCCCGTAGCGGGATCGAAGTAGTTCGGATTCGCCGTCACATTCGTAAGCTGCGGCGCTGCTTCGACAAAGATGCCGTTAGTCGGGAACGTAAACGCGGTCATGCCCCAAAGAAACTGTTCACCCGCAGGTGGAGTGACAATCCGTCCCGACGTGTCGGTGCCGTCCCAGAAAGCTGTGTAAGTGCCGCGGCCGTAGAGCCTGCGATCGAACAGCAAGACGACTTCCGCGATACTATTGAAGAGCCGAATCGAAACAGTTGTTTCGGACGCCTGGGGAAGGACAAAGTCGACTTTTAGAAAGTTGTTTTCCAGAGGCTTGAATGGACAGGTGCTGCACGCCGGTCCACCGGTTGTAGACATGGTCCAGGTGGGATTGTAGAACGTCCCTCCAGTGGTGTTAGTCAGATCCAGTGTTCGGGTTTGCCCGTTAGCCTCGTATTGCAGGATCGCGTAATAGGCCCCTTCCGGAACAATCGAGCCGGTGGAGTCCTTGCAGTCCCAGGTATCCGAATAGTTTCCGGCAGTTCGCGAGACATTGTTCACGAGCGTCTTGACTGTCTGACCGGCCCGGTTCCGGATAAAGATCGTCACCGGCGTAGTAGCGCCCTGAAAAGTATTTACATTAATCGTCCCACCTTGCAGCGGCTTGCACGTATCAGTATTCAGCGCGAGGCTGACTGGCAGATTCACCGTAACGTCGATGGTGTCTATTCCAGTTAAGTTCGAGTCGTCAGTCACGCGAAGAGCCGCAGTAAAAGCTCCCGGCGACTCGTAACGGAACGAGGTCGCAGCGCCAGTGGTCGAGGAGAACTCATAGACGCCGTCGCCGTTAAAGTCCCATTCGTACTTCGTGATCGACCCTCCGGGATCGCTGCCACTGCCATTGAAATTGACGGTTGTTGGGGCTGTAATCGTGAGCGGATTCGCCGGCAGGCTAATCGTGGCCGTAGGCGAGCCCGGCGGTCCAGTGCGAATGGCTGTTGCCGTCGCCGTGGCCGTACCAGTTAGGCCGGTGTTATCAGTGACTCTGAAGACCGCATTGAAAGTGCCTGCGGTGCTGTACGTGTGACTCGTGTTCCCGGTGCTTGTCGAGCTGAAATCAAAGACACCGTCCCCTTCAAAGTCCCATTCGAATTTCGCGATGGTGCCGTCACTATCCGTACCTGATCCGATAAACGAGACGTTCAACGGAACGGCGCCGTTTGAAGGATTGACGCTGGCGTTGGCCACCGGAGGGCTGCCTGTAACCACGATCGTGACTGTAGCGGTGGCGATTTGATTTCGATCGTTGAGGATCTCGAGTACAGCATTGAATGTGCCCCTTTGCGTAAAGGTGCGGCTGTAATTCCTGGCGCCTGGATCGTTGGTGTCAAAGATGCCGTCGCCCTGGAAATCCCACCGGTAACGATTGATTGCTCCGTCGGTGTATTCCCCTTTGGTGATGAAGGTTACTGCCAGCGGCGCAGAACCCGTCGTTGGAATCGCTTCCGGCAGAGATCGAAAAACCGAAATTGAAAACCGCGACGTACCTTGCGACAGATTGCCGGCTAGATCTCGCAAGCTAACCTGAATCGTATGCTGGCCTCCCCCGAGCGCCACTTGATAGAACGCCTTCGTGCCGGTAATCGTGAACAGACTGGTGTAGTTCGTCCCATCAATGGTCAGCAGAAGAGTCGTAGTGTCGACGCCGGAGTCGTCATCGAGATAGTTGATTTCGATGAGCGGAGTAGTCGAATTCACCGTCGTACCGTTCGCCGGATTGAAAGTGAGGGTCGGGCCGCTAACGTCGCCCGCCGCGCGCACCGTCACGGTAATGAGATCGTAATTCGTCAACTGGGAGTCATCGACGGATATGCGCAGCAGGTAGATGCCCGGCACGCTAAACGTGGCGACCGTGTCTTTCCGGTCCGGAGGACTAAAAGTGACCGTACCCGGGCCGCTCTCCTTACTCCAAAAAAAGCTCAGCGAACTTCCCGAGGGTTGACCGTCGTCAGCAACAGTGGCGGTCAGGTTCACAGTGTTATTCGGCAGTGTCGTGGTCCGTTCCGAGCCGCCGTCCACTGCTGGTGCCCGATTATTGGTGGGACCATTGTTGAGGCAGTCAGCGTTTCGACGGCTGGTGGCCGTGCTGAACCGCTCTTGATATTCGCGCGAGGTGATAAACGAGCAGACCATCCCCAGGAAATTGTTGGGGTCTCGATTCTGAAGAACGTTCAACCAAAAATCGTAGCCTGCTTGATCCGGATTGCGTCGCAGGTAGCCGAAATATTGATTTAAGACGAACGCAGGATTTGCCTCACGCTGGACGAACTCGGCAATGCCGATCACATCCAAAAGAACCTGGGCCCGTGTCTTGACGCCGTTCGCTAAAGCATCTGCCTCCTGTTGCCGTTCGGTTGTGTAGGGAGTGAGGTTGGCGGTGTCGAAAAGTTTGTTCACAAACTCCAAGGCCGTCATCGCGTCTGGATAGGAAGTCTTGAACGCTGAGCGCGCGACAAATTGGTTCGTAAAATCGATCGTGTTCTGTGCGAGCTGAGGACCGCCGACGAGCTGAGCTCGATCCGGCATAAATTGCGCATAAAGAAGATTGGCTCGGCTGGGTGCGCCAGGCAGCGTCCCATAAGCTGCGCGATAGAGCCGGTAAATCACGTCGCCGGTCTGCTGAAACTCGAGAGAGGCGGGACGCGGACGGTTTCCAACTTGCGCAAATTCCTCGTGCATGAAGAAGGCAGCGCTAATGCCGATGCGGCGGTTGTGAGTGCAAACGGCATTCGTACCGCAATTGTTCAACTCCCCGGTCCAATAAGCCAAGCCCTGTGCATCCGGCTGCCGGTTGAGAAAATCGAGATACTGCTGCCGAACAAAGTATTGACTGTCATCGAGTGCGTTAGTGTTGATTCGGTTCGTGTCGTCATCGGTGATATTTATTGTGGTCATCGCGAGCGCAGCATTAAGAGTGGCTCCCGTCGCATTGCTCAAAGTGATCGTAAACGACTTGCTGCCGTCGCGGATGGTGTTATCGATCAGCAGTATCTTAATTGTCTTGCTGGACTCACCGGGCAGGAACTTGAGCGTGCCTGCGCTTACCAGATACTTATTTCTTTGCGCCGCCGTACCGTCACTGGTGGCAAAGTCAACCGTGGACTGAGCAGAGAGATCACCTCCACGAGTCACAAATGCAACCACGCTGGACCCGTTTTCCGAAACGACGTAGTTGTTGGCGCTGAACGAGATAGTTGGAGACGTCTGCGCCACTGCCTGATGGGAAATTGACAGAAGGAGCACGCAAAGAAAGTAAGCTGGAACCGATGAGATCCTGTGCGGGAGGGGCATGAGATTCTCCGCGAATTAGAGACGCCGGAGTCTGCGTAAGGCCGGCGTATCGACCTGGACCAGGTTTTATCGCAATAAGGAGCCGTTGAGAAAAGCACCCGAGGCCCAAGTATCGTCGCCGCTCAGAACCGGAACAGGCCTCGAACATTTTGACTTTTCTTCGACAAACCTGCGGCAAGATGCATGCCGCCTTAAGGTCATCACGAAAGCTGGTGCTTTTGAAAGAATGCGGCGCCCAGCGATCAAAAACTGGTGACAATTGTGGACACGCTGTCTTGTTGAGTAGACAGCTACCGGCTCAATTCAGGAATGTGGAAGAGGATGAGGTATCTAACGAGCGGGAGCGAAGTATCCGGCTCGGGCAGAGACTAAATGTTCTGAACTAGTAGTCTCAACGCGAACCCGCCTAAAACGTCCATCTCGAGTGCGATCCAGCGGTGAGTAATAGACGGCGTATTGGTGCCGAAGCTCGCTAGCGACTTCAGCGTAAGTGTCAGCCAGATCATTAAACGATCGAGGTTTGTAGAGTCTGCCCCCAGTGGCTTTGGTAAGGTCTGTGAGCTTGGTTTCGCTGGCCTCCAGCGCTTCCAGGCCAAGACGAAGATCATCAATCCTCAATTGATTGAAGCGCACAGCCGAGTCGGTTCCGGCAAGCAAGGTTGTGAGCTGAGCTCGCTTCTCTCCCCGTTCGATCTCGATGTTGCTGATGACGTAAATTGCGGCTTGAGCTCCGAGAGCAGCTTTCAGCGCCGCTTCGAAGCTGGCCCCTCTGCCGCTGTCAATTCCATCCGTGAGAATGATGATTGCTCGCCGCGCGCTGCTCCTTTGGAACTGCTCGCTCGCCGTCAGTACTATCGCGTCGTTGAAGCGAGTAAACATCCCGGGCGCGACGCGAAGAAGTGAGCGACGGAACTGAACTCTGCTCGTGGTCCAATCCTGCAGCAATTGCACGCGGTCATCAAACTGAATCAAGCTAACTCTATCCTGGACGTCGAGAGCGCGCGCAAAGCCGTCCGCAGCACTGCGAAAGTCATCGAGGTTGCTGGCGACCGACGATGACGTGTCTACCATCAATACGACATCGACTGAGACCTGGCGAAGACTCAACTCACTCAGCGGCTGCTCGATGTCTTCCTCAAAGACACGAAAGTCTTTTCGGGTCAGGCCTTCGACCAATCTTCCGTTGCGATCGCGCACGGTGACTGGCAGCAAGACTTCCGCCGTATCGACTTTCACGATGTCATTCGGATCGACTTCCTGAACCTGAGGCTTAGGTGTTTGCTTGAGAATTGGTGGAGGCGGCGGTGTGGGAAGAGGCCGCTGCGCCGTAGCCAATCCGGAACAAACGATTACTTGAAACAGGATTAGGAGGAGACGTGGGTTGCGGAGCAAAGACATCGCAACTTAATTCTCCCTGGATTTCTCACGAGAGCTCGCCGGCGCTTGAGGAGTCTCACCCATAGCCGCAGTCATAGCCGCGATTACAGACTCCGTGACTCGCTTTTTGCGAAGCTCGGTCAGCTTTGCCGGCGATAGATCAAATTCGACTGGTGACTTCTCAATTCGCTTTATGATTGTTCCTTCTGAGAAACCTGCCTCGACCAGTTGAACGACGGACTCATTCGTCAGCGTCGGCGTTTTCTCGAGTCGCACCGCCGCCGAGCCGTTTTCCACGGGCGGACGCAGGATGCGCACCGTTGCCGATCCGGTGGTTTGAGTCTGATCTTCATGGGCGCCACTCATGCCGCGTCCTTTAACCTCACCTTTTGAAGAGCCGCCTGAGCCAAAGATTGACGCGCCTTCATCTTTGCTCCCATCGGCGCCACGACTCGGATTGCTATTACCATCCTGAAAAAAGGCATCGTCGGCGAGGTCATCTCCTGACGTGAAGACTGCGCCCTGTGACAGCATCGCGAGAATGACGTTTTCGCTGACGTTGTTGCGCTTCAGCTCGATGAGGCGATCGGGATTGAGATCAAATTTATTCGGGCGCGAGTGGATGATGGCGATAACAGTCTTATCTTTGAAGCCGGCACGGACCAGTTTGATGACGGCGGAATTTGTTAGAGGCTCGCTACGCTGTTGTGCAAATGCAGAGCTGGCTGACAACAGCAGTCCGCACGCGAGGACAATGGCGCATCTTGGTAAGCAAAACTTCATCGGTGAATTAACGCCCTGCTGACGGTGAAATTCTTTTCTCAGGATGGTTCGCCTCGGCTTTCTTCGAACCGTGGTACTTGTAGCTGATCTTCCTCACGTAATCTCGCGTCTCGCGATAGGGTGGAACTCGGCTCCCGAACTTCACCACCGCTCCTTCACCAGCGTTGTAGCTCGCTAAAACCAAATCGACCCGCCCGTTGAACTTATTCATCAGCTGTTTCAGATACCGCGTGCCGCCGGCGATGTTCTCAGCCGGGCTAAATGGGTTTCTGACACCGAAACGAGCGCCGGTTCCCGGCATCAATTGCATCAGGCCGCGAGCGCCTTTTGGTGAAACAGCTCGAGAGCTGAAGTGAGACTCCTGTTCCATGACGCAGAAGATTAAGTACGGATCCACACCGTGCTTCGCTCCGTTTTGCTTAATCAAGGAATCAATTTTCAAGTTTCCGCTCGTCCAGCGTCTCTCTTTACTAGAAGAGTTGGATTTAGCGAGGCTTTCCAGGTCTTCGCGCTCAATTCGGTCGATTCGACTGCGTTCGATAAAGATGTTCATCGGCCCGCGCGTAAACCAGACGCCCGCGGTCGACTCTGTAGCAGTGTCTACTTCCATGCGGGCGCCGCCAACCAGATAAATCCACACCGGTGGCGTTCCCGCGTTCCGTATCGCTGGTTCCGGCGTCTCGTTTGACTCGTCCGTAGTTTTTGGCGGTGACCATCTTTCGACTGTCTTGATGCGAACGCGCTCGACGAGGTAGGTGATTCCGCTGCGCTGATACCAAATGCCCTGTTCAGTTTCGTGAGCGTCAATTAGTCGAAGAGAAGTCCCGTCCGTGAGCTTGGCGATGATCTCGTTTGGCTGGAGTGGTTCGGTCTTCGGACCAGCTTCGACCTTGCTGGTCGTTTTCTTTGCGGCCGTTCTCCGGCCATGACGTGACGCCGCGTTGCCGGTTGTTACCATCACCAGCAACGATAGGACTACGCCACCCCAGATCACTCGTCGTATTTTCATGAAATGTGTCCCGTGTTCTTTCTACAAATCGAGTGGATCTGACTGAGTTCTCTCGTTTCTCATTTTTTGAACTTCGGTTTGCGCAAATGTATGCGAAGTCCCGAAGTAGTTTCGCCAGGCAGTGTCGACGATTTCTTTTGTCAGAACGAGCGGCCGCCCTTCGAAAATACAGAGGTCTGTTGACCTGTCTAGTAAGTCTCGGGGCTCGCAGCCCTTCATCTGACGCTGCTCAAGCTTGTATTTACTGAGCACGTGGTCCAACACCGGTTTTTCGCATTCGATTCCCCGGACCTGCGCGGTGCGCTCAAAGATTTCGCTATAAGCCGCCGGCGTCGGCGGCTCGACGCGGGCTCGGTAGCCCATTCGTCGCAGGAAAGCCTGATCAGTGAGATCGTTTTCATCGAGGTTGGTTGAGAAGACGACGAGCTGTTCGAAAGGCACTTCGATCTTCTTTCCGGTATGCAGCGCCAGATAATCGACGCGGCGCTCGAGCGGAACGATCCATCGATTCAATAAGTCCTGTGGTGGAACTCGCTGACGACCAAAGTCGTCGATTACTAAAGTCCCGCCATTCGACTTCATTTGGAAAGGCGCTTCGTAGAACTTTGCCGCTGAGCTCCACGTCAAATCCGTATTCTCCAAAGTCAGCTCGCCACCGACGATAACCATGGGCCGGCTAATCAAAACCCAGCGACGATCATATTCAGCCGGAGTAACGTCATCGCTCGCATGTTGGTGACAGTGATTATCGAAGACTCGGATTATCTGACCGTCAATTTCAATCGCGTAAGGAATCCAGATTGGTCCGTGCAGAGCGCTGTTAATGCGCTCAGCCACCGCCGTCTTTCCCGTTCCTGGCAAGCCAGTCAGGAAGAGTGATCGCCGGGAATTGATTACACAGCCAAGCGTCTGTAACAGCGAGCCGGGTAATACAAGATCCTGAAACGCTTCCTTCACGTCTTCCATTACGGCTGGATGTGACGGTATCGACTGCAGCTTCATCATGTGCGTGTAATCAGGAAGTGAAACGGGCGCTGGTCCCACGTAACCGCAAACTGAAAGAAGCCTCGCCAAACGATCCCATCCATGATCGAGCATCGCATAACGAGTTGCTCCAACTGTGGTCTGCTTGCGAACCTCAATCAGCTTCTCCCGGTAAAGTTGCTGCAGCAGCTCCTCGGTAAGAGTTCGCGGCAGGCACATTCTTTCAGCCACTGCGTTCGTAGTGGGCTCAGCCATCATGGCCACGTGCTTAAGGACCAGGTCACCCAGGAAACCTTCGGCAACTCCTGTTTCCGAGAGTTCCTCAGGAACGACTGGCCCCATAGTTTCGATTTCACAGCGAGAAAGAATTGCGGTTTGAGACATCATGATGTTTTTTCCCAAGGTGCGTCCACGGGCGGGACGCCCGTGCCACGTGTCAGGACCACGGGGTTAGCGGAGGGGAATCACCCGGCACTTGCAGCGCGGACGGTGTCGGATGCCGACCACGCGCTAACCCCGTCGTGCTGAATTCTATTTTCCGATTGCGAGTGCAGCGGACTCGACGGTTGGAGCGTTCGGCGCACCGAGCCTCCCGGTGCGCTGATAAAGATCGACAAGTCTGCGGGAAGCTAACGAGCTGTTCGGATCAATCCGGTAGGCTGCCTGGTAATATTTGATGGCCTCATCATCACGACCCAATCGTTCAAGCATCGTGGCTACATTTATGTTTCCAGTAAATTCACCACCAGCACGCGCAAAGTTCCTGAACGCTTCGTCAAACTTGCCCAAGCGGCAAAGCGCCAATCCGAGATTGTTCAGAATTCGTTCGTCATTTGGAGCGAGCTTTGCCGCGCGTTTCAAACGGTCAACCGCGGCGCGATAGTTTCCGTTCTGATAGAGCGAAAACCCAAGATTGTTCAGGGTCTGAGCGTCTTCGGAATCGAACTTAACGGCCTTCTCATAAGATTCTTTGGCGCGGTCACCCATCCCTTTTCGATCGTAGGCGACCCCAAGCAAGTTATGAGCTTCACTAAGCTTTGGATCCAGCGAAGCTGCGGCTGAAAGCTCCGCAATGGCGTCGTTGATGCGACCGTTTTGCAAGTACTCTCGTCCAGCTGCCAGGTGTTCGCGGGCCGAGCCGCCCGCCGGCGCCTTCTGATCTGACCGTCCTTCGTCGACTTTCGCGACGCCAACACTCTCGAACTTGTCGGCGTCCTTTTCAGTCATTCGCTTGAGCTTGCCGTCGTCGTGACGCCCAAAAAGTTTTCCAAGGGCCTTGAACGGTGCGGCTACAATCCGGGCGACTTTATTTCCCTTTTTTGAGTCGCCAACATTGCCGGCTAACGATCCGGAATCTTCCATCACGTTGACATCCGTGTCCCCGTCGCGATCGGTGGTCCCGGCGCTCCACATTGCCGTCCCAGCGATGGTTAGAATCAAGGCGATAACGATTGCGATGATGGTTCGAGTAGACATGGTTTTCTCCTTCAACTCATCTTGCCCAGCGTGTCCAACAAGTTAATGGCGGCTGGTCCCAGAATGGCGATAAACAACGTCGGGAACAGAAACAACGCGAGCGGAATAAGCAATTTCACGGCGGCTTTTTGTGCGGCTTGTTCAGCCCGCTGACGACGCTTGGTGCGCAGCGAATCTGAAAACACTCGAATGGCTCGAGCGATCGAGGTACCAAACTTGTCGGTCTGGATAAGCATCGCGACCAGACTGCGCAGATCATCGACGCCGGTGCGCTCTGCGAGATTTCTCAAAGCTTCATCACGTTCACGTCCAACGCGAATTTCGAGGTTGGCCATCTCGAACTCTTCGCTGACATCGGGATGAACTTCCTTGAGCTCTGAAGCGACGCGCAACATCGCAGCGTTAAGGCCGAGGCCTGCTTCAATAGAGATCACCATCAAATCTAACGCGTCTGCCAGACCCCAGCGGATTCTTAATTGTCGCGAGCGAATCATGCGCCGCAAGATGTAACGGGGAATGAAGAATCCAATAATGAAGGCAAACAGAATCAACAGCAGTGCTGAGCCGATGGGTCGCTGAGCCACTGCGGTTCCGATCGCCACCAGGGCCGGCAACCCCGCCAGGGAAATGATCTGGAACGCGCGAAAAATCACCACGGCACTGGGGGAGCGAAAGCCGGCGTGCATTAATTGTTTTTGCAGTTTCTTCGCTTCAGATGCAGATGGCGGCAGGAGCTTATTCAGTGGAGACGCAAGCCGCTCGGCAAGCTCAGTCGTGGGGCTCTGGTCTTCGGTAATTGAAAACGATGTTGCCGTGGTCGCTGAACCGCTGTTTAGCTTTTTGAGCCGCTCGGTTGCTGCGCTCTGCGGTTTCACCACCAGCCAATACACGCCCATCAGAACCAGCGAGATGCAAACGAAAGTTGTGAAGGTGATTATTAATAGCATTGGTCTTTTGTTCTTAGTCTTTAGTTCTTTGTGCTCCGTCGTTCTGAATCTTGTCGCAAATTCTTAAACTCGTTCGAGGTTCTCTGTTGATACCGCTCACCCTTAATGGCCTTCGACTACAAAGAACAAAGAACCAAGCAGATCAGATTTTTATGTTCAAGATCTTTCGGACAACCAACATCCCGGAGACCTGGAGAATCATGGCTGCACCGATCAGCCAATGTCCCCTTTGGTCTTTCCAGAGCACGCTCATGTAGTCAGGGTTTAGAAATGTGACTGCCAAGGCTACGAAAATTGGCAGGCCACAAAGGATCCACGCTGATAGTCGCGAGCTCGTAGTCAATGTCTTCAGGTCACCCATGATTCGAAAGCGCTCGCGAATCGTGTAAGCGACTTTCTCCAGAATCTCCGCAAGATTGCCGCCAGTTTCCTTTTGAATAAGAACTGCTGTTACGCACATCCGCAGGTCCAGAAGCGGTATCCGATCGGTCAAGTTTTCCAGCGCGAGCTTTAAAGACAATCCGAGGTTCTGCTCTTCGTAGGTTTTGCGAAACTCAGTTGCGATCGGCTCGGGCATTTCGGTCGAGACCATGTGTAACGCTTCGGCAAAGCCATGCCCGGCCGAAAGAGCGCGGCTCATTAACTCGAGCGCATCAGGAAGATTCTCAAGAAAGTGATCGAACCGTTTCCTGCGGGTCCACCAGACGTGGATAAACGGCGCTGCGGCAGCGCCAATACCGGCTACGACAATTAACAACAGGCTGACACTAATCATCGATACGGCCAGCGCTGCCAAAATACCCGCCAGTCCCGAGAACATCAGCAACCGTGAAGGCGTGATGTGAAGATCCGCCTGGTCCAGCATCTTCTTCAAATGCAGAGTCGCCTGCAGATCAATCAGGACTCGATTCAACCAGGGAATCTCGCTCATCAATTCCGTTCGAGCGAGAACGACTTCTGCGTCTTCCGTGTGAGCTGAATGAAGTAGCGCTTCATTCAAACGCTTGCGTAGGCGCTGGCGCTTGGCATCTGAGCCTCGAGTCGCGCCGACGTACGCGGCGAGTACGAGGAAGAGAGCGAAAACAAAGACGATGAACGAGATGAGCATTTTCTACATGTCCTCGAAAAAGACGCGGGGCAGTTGCATTCCGCATGCTTTGAGTTTTTCGGCAAAACGCGGGCGAATGCCTGTGGAGCGGAAGCGGCCCAATACCTGACCTTGCGAGTCAACTCCGGTTCGCTCGTAAAGAAATATTTCCTGCATTGTGATCGTCTCGCCTTCCATCCCGGTTATTTCTGAGATGGAGGTAACGCGACGTGAGCCGTCGGCATGTCGCGCTGCCTGGACCACAAGATCCAACGCTGAAGCGATCTGCTGACGCATCGCGCGATCTGACAGCCGCATCCCGGTCATTTGAATCATCGTCTCGATACGAGCCAGCGCATCGCGAGGCGTGTTGGCGTGTATGGTCGTTAAGCTGCCGTCATGACCTGTGTTCATTGCCTGCAACATGTCAATGGCTTCGCCGCCGCGCACCTCGCCGATGACGATTCGATCGGGACGCATACGAAGAGCGTTCCTGACCAGATCACGCTGCGTAACTTCGCCGCGGCCTTCGATGTTGGGCGGGCGAGTCTCAAGCCGGACTACATGTGGCTGCTGCAGCTGCAGCTCGGCCGAATCCTCGATCGTGACGATTCGTTCATCTTCAGGAATGAATGCTGAAAGCGCATTCAACAAGGTGGTCTTGCCGGCGCCAGTACCGCCTGAGATCAAACAATTCAAGCGAGCCTTCACACACATCTCGAGCATGTCAGCGATGTCTTTGGTCAGGGCGCGCTTTTCGATCAAGGCCGCCATGCGCAACGGCTCAGCGCCAAAACGTCTGATTGAAAGTACCGGGCCATCAATCGAGAGTGGCGGAATAATCGCGTTCACGCGCGAGCCATCTTTAAGTCGAGCGTCCACCATCGGTGAAGACTCGTCGATGCGTCTGCCGACTGACGAAACGATGCGTTCGATTACTCGCATCAGGTGCTCGTCATCCTTGAACGCAACGTTAGTCTGCTCGAGTTTCCCGCGGCGCTCGATATAGATCGTCTTGTGTGAATTAACCAGGATGTCTGAGATTGTCGAGTCCGACAGCAACGGCTCGAGAGGGCCCAGGCCAAACAGCTCGTGCTGCACTTCATTGACGAGTCGCTCGCGGTCCATCGCCGAAAGTGGCATGGCCTCTTCGTTCAGCACACTCTCCGCAAGCCTCGACACTTCTCCGTGAAGTTGCTCCGGAGAAAGTGACGTTAGCTTCGTCAAATCCATTCGATTAATCAGCGCGCGATGAAGCCGTGACTTCACCTCCTGGAATGTGTGCTGACCGTTGCCGTTTTGATCGGCGCTGTTTCCGGGAACGGCGCCGGGCATGCTTGCTTCTTTTATGAATCTTTCACGAAGTGCCATGGCTATTAATCGACTAGACCTTTTCTAAAGTTGTTTGAAAACCAATGGGTGGCTGTTCCTCGGTTCGCCGCAACAGTGAACTCCAGAACGTGCGCTGGGGTTTCGGTTGTGCGACAGCTATCGAGCCGCCCCCAATAATCTTTGCGAGACGCCGTATCTCTTGCGCAATCTTTGAGTTCGAATCCGATTGAACGAGCGGCTGACCCAGATTTATGGAGGTAACCGCGGTCTGATAATCACTGGGAATGAAGCCGGTAACCGCCTCGCCGAGAAACTTCTCGACCTGTTGAAGATCGAGGTCAATCTGCTTGCTCCAGCGATTCACCACGACTCGAATCTTCTTGCGCGGATAGCCGAGACGGTCGAAGATCTCGAGCGCTCGTTGCGTGCTACGAATTGCGGGAATATCCAAGGTCAGAACCAGGACGATCTCATCTGACTGGTCCAAAGCTGCAAGCGTAATGGCGTCGAAAGTGTGCTGCGGATCGAGGACGACTAACTCGTAAGACTCTCGCAGCCGTTGCAGCACTTCGAAGATATGCTCCGCCTCAATATCATCGGCTGCGTCTACTTCTTTTGGCGCTGCCAGCAATGAAAGCGAAGATGAGTAAGGCGTGATGAAGCTGTTGACTAATGACTCGTCGAGGCGAGCTCGATTCTCAGCCATGTCGGCGATCGAGTACTTCGGATCGACGCCGAGAAACAACGGCAGATCGCCCGCTTGCAAATTCAAGTCGACCAGAACGGTTCGGCCTGACATCGAGGCCGCCAGGTTCGTCGCGAGGAAAGAAGTGCCGCAACCGCCCTTGCTCGAAAACACGGAAATCATGCGACCCTTTTTCTTCGGCACCTCTTCCTGATCGGCGGCGAACTCTGACGCTCGGTCAAGCACGGTTTTGAGTTCGTCGTGAACAATGGGAAGACGAATGAAATCGCGAGCGCCGGCACGCAGGCTGCGGAGGATGAGATCGGAGGAATCCGTTTTGGCTGCCGAGACGACCGTCATCGCCGGCCGTTCGACTGTCAGCCGCTTGATGAAGTCAATTCCCTGCTCAGGATTCGTATCGAGCGTGATGAGTGCGGCTGAAGGTTTCAACCGCACAATCTCGTCATAGAGTTGATCTGTATCGTTGCCACCCGCCAGCAGTCGCGTGCGATCGTCAGCAGAGAGGGCTTGCCGGAGCTCTTTGAAGTTTTCGAGACCGGCGCTTAGAACCACCATTGTGATCATTTTTGTCATGTTTTTGTTCCGACGAACTTTCGCTCGTCGTTGAGTAACAGGTTGTTAGCCTGTGGGGGTTGTGTGCCTGTCAGGCTGGCAGCCCTGACGCACGGAAGTTAATTAGGAATAATGCTGCAGGGAGCATACGGTGTTGCGCTGCCGATATCACAAGGTATATAGCCGGCGCTTTCGCCCGTTTGTGACGTTCGGTAGGAAGGCATGTTCATCGTGCCCCCAATCAGCGGAACGGAAAACTTGAACTGGTAGTTGATGATGCTGACGCTGGCTCGCGCGCTCAGTTGAATCCCGTTGAAGTTCGCGTAATCGACCTGCACATTGCTGGTGGTCAAGCCTGAGGCAACCGGCGTCGCCGTGGCCGGGTTCGCGTTGGGATCACCGTAAACAACCATGTTCTTGACTGCGGCGATGCCGGCGGCATCATTCTTTCTAACTACGGCGTAGCGGGCTCCGCGACGAGCAGCGTCACGCAGCGTGTTATGCGTCCACAACAGGCGGCCGAACTCGAGCACGCCAAAGAGTGAAGTGAAGAAAATCGAGGCAACAATGGATAACTCGAGCAAGCTCGCTCCGCGTTCATTTTTCTTCCTTCGCATAAACATGTTCGCGCTCCTTATCCCTGGTTAGGACCATTGAATAACTGATGCATGGTTGAGCTCGCATTGAGATTGATCTTCAAAGAGAGCGCTGGTATCCCCGTCAACGTACCTACGTCAAAAATGGGTGTGTACCTATAGTTGATGATTTTTACGGTGACGGAATCGACGCAGTTTTCGGATGCTCCATTGGTAACGATTTGAACGTTGGCAGTGCTTAGACCAGGCAAAATGGGACCTTTGGAGGTATCGCTAAAATCACCGTAGACGACCATCCTGCTGGTCTCGGGAAACTCCCATGGTTCATCTGCTTTCCACTTCGAAGCGTGTCGCGCGCCTGCACGAACGGCATTCTGAAGAGTGCTGTAGGTGTAAAAGAATCTGCCGAACTCGGCGGCTGCGCCCATCAAAACCAGCATGATCGGCAGCACGATTGCAAGTTCAACAAGTTGAGAGCCTCGTTCTTTGCGAACAAAACGTCTTAATTCGAATGACTTTCTGATTATTCTCATCGTTCCCTCATCGTTCCACCTTCTTGTACTGCAGGCTGCCAGCCTGCAGATCGCCTGTGCCTGACTCACTTCTCGTTAGTACACCCGACAGGCCGGCAGCCTGTCGTACATCATTTGTAAAGAACCGGGATCGCCAAACCAGCCATCTGGGTTTGGCCCGGTGTGTAGGTTCCTACCGGCACCGCGATTCGATTGGGGATGTACTCGACGACCAGTGCACAATCGGTTCCTACTTTCTTGCGAATGAAGAATGCCCCGAGGTCGTTTGCCGTCACGCTTCCAGCCGAAGTGTCGTATGCAGTGTCCAGAGAAATCGGCAGAGTCATGATGCGACGGTTCGGCATGCCATCGGCTCGTTCTTTGACACCCGTCCCTTGCTTGGCTGCGTATTGAGCGTAAGTCAAAGTCTCGTCGATGATCGTGTCGGGCGGCTCGTCGATGTTGTTAGCTCCTGGATGGACTGAGTAATCACCGAAACGAGTGTTGGTTCCAATCTGAGCGTAACGACACATGCTCGGTGCGGTGAGATTCCCCACAGGTGATTTTCCAGTCAGGTGAGCAACGTTGTAGCTGCTGCCCATGTATCCATAGGCGTGAATTGAACCCGTGGTAACCATGTCGCCGCCAGGTCCTGACAAAATTCGATAGCTGGTCGGCGAGCCATTGTTCCAATCCTTGGGCGCGAGCGTGTAAACACCGCCGGGTTGAATCGGATTGGCTGCTGATTCGACGAACGTGTAAGCCGAATAGAACTTGTTCATCGTCAGACCCACCGACATCCCGCCAGTAGCGGTGGCGCCCAGATTTTGAGTCCGATTAATAACGATTGCGGCGAAGGTGACGTTGAAGGGTTTCGGTGGAATAGTAACTTTCACGAAACGCATGTTCGTCGCATTCGCTCCGGCGGTTGCCTGGTCAACGTACGTCCCGTTCACATTTTGCGAAAACGTAACATCGGCAGCGCTAACCATCACATTGTTGTTATTGAAATCGTATTTATTGAGTACTTTCGTGGCCTCGAGGACCGCCGAGTTGATTCCACCGGTAGTGGAATTCAGCTTTGAAGCTGCAGCGACTGCTGCGGCATCAGCCGCGTTCTGCATTTCAGCCTTGACTGTGTAGAAGTGGCTGATATCAATTGCGAGGCCGGTAGCAAGAAGTAGAGACAGCATGGCGACGGCGGACAAAGCCAACACGGCGCCACGTTCACCTTTGCGGTGATCATTAGTGTGTTTAGCTCGCATATCTCTTCTCCTGATTCGTTGTACTGCAGGCTGCCAGCCTGCAGTAGTTCTTTAACCTGGAAGCTTCTTACCTAAGTCGCGCGCGACAGGCTGGCAGCCTGTCGTACACTACGGAACCAATAAGGCTACGGCTTCTGCGAGCGAAACTCGCGAAGGATGCGCAACTGGCAGCGTTGGATTCATCCGCGTAGTTTTCGTCCCAGTCTCACCCGTGGAAGTGGTCTTCGGAGCTTCGGTAGCCTTCGTTTCGGCCGGCTTTTGTTCAGCCGGAGCGGTGGTGTTGCTCGCACCCGAAATCGAATGACCGGTCTGTCCCTGAATACCTTCACCCTTCGGTTCGACTCCTAATGGAGATCCTTTTTTCAAGCCATCAATACCGCGCATCTGGGGAATGTCATCCGGGTTCACTGGTTTGACCAGCTGAGCGGTAACGATGAACATCAGCTCGGATTCGTTCTTCTGAAAAGTTTTCGATTTGAAAAGTTCACCCAAAACTGGAATGTCGCCGAGCACCGGTACTTTGGAAAGCGAACGAGTCTCGCTGTTGTCCAACAAGCCTGCGAGTGCAAAGGACTGGCCATCTCGGAGTTCAATGCTGGTCTTGGCGCGTCGCGTCCTCAGGCCTGGAATCAAGAAGCCGTCGAACTTCACGCCGTTCGCAAAATCGATTGTCGAGACTTCGGGCTCCAGCGTGAGTCGAATGTGGTCCTCATCGATAATGGTGGGTTTGAAGTTCAGGCGGACGCCGTATTCCTTGAAAATGATGCTGACCGTGTTCTGGCCAGCGCCGCCTTGAACGATCGGCACCGGAAACTCACCGCCGGCGAGGAAGCTCGCTTGTTCGCCATCCATTGCGATCAGGTTTGGCTCGGCGAGCTGCCGCACGGCGCCTGCGGTTTGCAGCGCTCGAATCATTCCAGCCGTGTTGCCGCCGAGAATGAACAAGTTCAGCGCTTGTGAAAGACTTCCGGTCAGGACGCCATTCGTCACGTTACTGAGCGAGCTGGGACCAGCGCCGCTGTTTGCATAGACACCTGAGCCAACGCCCTGGTAAGCGTACGAAGTGCCGAAATCTTTCAAGCGATTCTTGCTTACTTCGGCAACGCGCACTTGCAACTGCACCTGGGCCATGCCTTTCACCGGCGAGCCCAGCATGTTCACAACCTTGAATCCAGCTGCTTCGACGACACTCTGAACCTGGGCCGATACTTTCGGATCGCTGACGTTACCGGACAAGACTACCGAACCATTCGCCTGACTCAACCGAATATCGTCTTTCGGAAACAGCGCGCGAATCTGAGAATCGATCAGCGAGAGATTGGTGCGCACGTAAACGTCAAAAACGAGATACGAACCGGTTCCCTGCTCCCAGGCGATGAAGTTCACCTGACCAAAAGCTTTGCCGTTCACGATTACCTGGTCAGGAGTAACCAATATGGCTTCCGCGATTTCAGGGTTCGAAACCGAGAAGCGTCCGACGGGCCTGTCGAAGTTGATAACGCGCGATTGGCCGACCAGCACATTCACCGCCACTGCTTCTTTCTCCTTGAAAGAGGCTTTGTAAGACGATTCCTGCGCCTGGGCAACACATCCGAAAACTACTAAAACTAGCGACGCCAAAATCACATGGGTCGGGGTCCAAATTACGGAACGCTTTTGCATGATTAGCTCCTTCAATGAGTCAGGTGGTTCAATCCAAATGCCGTAACACAGCGAGGGCCACTCGCGGATGCGAGTGGCTCGCTATCAATTACGGAAAATCAACATTTCGTCGTTTGGCTCCCTCAATCATTTCCACTGAAGCTTTTGGCGCTTGTGGAGGGGTCGCTGGAGCAGACTTAACTTCCGGCTGAACGCGCGGGCGCGGCGCGGGTCTCGAGACAGGCTTGGGTTGTTCGCTTTTCAACGAACCAGGTTCCGGCGCTTGCGATGCGTGCTCTCCAGTAAGCAGAGTGCGTTTGTTGACGCCCGTGGTCTGTTCGTCCCCTTGGTCGATCGAGTTGCGCATCACGAGTTGCAACTTGCCTTCTGATGACGCGAGGGCCAGCTTCTCAGCCTGTTCCGGTGTAACCAGCAACGTTGCAATCTTGACACTGTTGGCGTCTCGTTGGTTCTCAGGCTTATCAATGTTTTGACCGTTCGCCAGTACCTTGATGTTCTGCAAAACGATCTTGGAAATGGGACCCTGAGCGCTACTGTCGTCGGGGCGAATTACAACCACGACATCCACGAGCGTGCCCGGCATGATGAATCCGGAAATGCCAACAACATCGTCGACCTTAACGGTCATTGCTCGATAGCCTTCGGGAATAATGGCCGATAGTCCGCCAGCCGTTCCTTCAGGTGCGAGCCTTGATTCAGTAATGGGCTCGCGCGGAGCGATATTGACGACGGCGACGCGGTCAGTCAGCTTTTCCGGCATCTCAAAAGTGCCATCGGGAGTCGACTCTTTAGGGAACTGGACCATCATGATGTGCTCAGGAATGATCTTGGTGCCCACTGGAATCGCAACCTTCGCCACAGCGATGCGGTTCAAATTTTTGGTGTAGGCCTGCGCGCTCGACAGGTAGCGACTGACAGACACTGCTGCGAGCAGCCCAAATATGAGCGCCCCAGCCAGGACTAGAAAAAATCGTTTGTTCCGCATTTGCTTATCTCCCTTTTAGGCCAGCTGGAATTGCTGACTGATGAGTTTGAGCGCTCGCCGCAGCACCGAAGCCGCGGCCGGACGCTGCCTACCACGCGCGAAAAAGAATTATGGAAATCAGGCTCCCGAAAGTTATTGCGACTCCATAAGGAATGGTGAGCTTACGGTCGGTCGGAACGGCAAAACGTGGGACTCGCTGTCCCGGCAGGAGACCGATGACGATGTGAAACACTCGAAGCATCGTCGTCCGCACCTGTCCAGTGCGAAGCATTGAGACTACGCCGAGGAGTCCGCCGGTTAAGGTGACCACGATGAACATCGGCAGGACTAAATTGGCGCCGGCGACTGCTCCAATCGCAGCGAATAACTTCACGTCGCCGGCTCCCATCGCTCCGAAAATGTGCAATACAAACATCAGGAAGAAACCAAGCGCACAGCCACCCAGGCTTGCAAGCGCGCCGTTCATTCCTGCAAAGGCGACGTTGACGAAAAAGCCCACGACTAACGTCGCCAGCACAAACGGATTCGGTATGCGCCGATAACAAATATCGTAGTAAGAAATAATGAAGGCCAGCGGCACCAGGAAGGCTGCGCTTATGACAGTCAATGAAGGGGACATCTCTTTTTCCTGTCTCCGCCGAATTCGGTATGAAACCAAGTCGCTGCTGCGACGATTGCTTCTGAAGTCACTTGATGTTGTTGGCAAGATTGGTGATCACGCCGGCGACGTTCTTACCAATTGCTGTGAATGCGAGTACGACTGCGAGAGCTACCAAAGCGGCAGCAACTGCATATTCCGACATCTCAAGGCCGGTTTCGTCTTTGAAAAATGTTCGTAACACGGGAATTGCTCCTCCTTCTGCGAAGGTGGAGGTGCGCGCTTTGCTTTGAATTGGCCCGGCGCGCCCTCCGCTTCGCTTTGATCTTCGACCTACTTGATGTTGTTAGCGAGGTTGGTGATCACGCCGCCAATGTTCTTGCCCAGGGTTCCAAACACAAGAACAACTGCCAAAGCGATCAAAGCCGCCGCCACTGCGTATTCGGAAAGTTCCAGACCGGTTTCGTCTCTAAGAAAGTTCTTAATCATTTCGATGCTCCTTTAGATTGGTTAGGTGTTGACGTTTCGTCCTCTGTCGTGCGGCCTCAAGTCCGCCGTCAGGTAGGACAAGTTTCAGTAGCCAGGATTAAGGGTAGATAAACCGGATAAATCTCGTTCTCGATCGGAGTCGACGCTATCGCATCGCGCCGGGGCGCTTTCACGCTTGAGGCCAATTCGGCCCTCTCCCAAACTTGCGACGACACTTGCCAACCCCAGCACCACCACCAACAGATCACCTTGCAGGCTGTCGGCGAGTGCGGTCGCCCGCAAGCCCACAACTAAAGCGATGATCAGGAAAGGTGTTGCTACGGCGACGCCGAGTAACGAAAACAAGATTTTGCGATTCATACTCTTCATGGCTTTTGTCCTGCCCTCTGGCTTACTTGCCCAATGGCTCGCTAGCCTTTCGGACAGTTAGCTCCTTTACAACAGTTGTGCCATGGCTTTGCGCGAGGTCTTTCTACAGATTTGCTGGAGTTTCTGCGTGGTCCAGGGAGTCGCTTGTCGCCCTGGGTTAACAAGGTCGGGAGAGGAAGTTGAGGTCTTGTTTACCTGAAAACGCAAGAAGGCTCAGTTTCTAGAAGGAAACTGCCCTGTCGCCGTCGGTTGACAAGCGAGTACGGTGATTAGCGATGAGGGTACGTCTCTTAACTTGTAGCGGCGGACCTATGTGTCCGCCCGCGTGTAAATGCGAATTGTGTTGGTCCGCTCACACAAAAGGGCGGACACATAGGTCCGCCCCTACAGATCTTGAAAGTTGAAGGTGGTTAACTATTACTTGCGCACAAATATCACTGCCTGCTGATCTTCAAACTTATTTAGCCATGCCTGATCTTGTCGCAAGAGACTGGCAAGCGGGCAATCCGGCGCGATCATAACCGTGCGTACGCCGTGCTTGCTCAGATTCTCTTTCCAGTTGAGCTCGCCTGCGTGAGTCGCCATGAATTCTTCGAAGAAAGCATCGCCGTACACATCAGCCCTACCATCAATGAAAACGCGATAATTTGGATAAAGCTTCCAAATGAGATACCCGCCCCAGTGGTACTCGTTGTAGATCGGCTGCGGAAGATTCTGTGTCCGCATAAAGTCTACAGCTTCGAGCGGGAATTTCTCGGCCTCGACGTTTCTTTGATCCGCTATGACCTTTTGCGCGCGCACCACAACTAAGCTCAAAGGCACCAGCACGAGAAGTAAGCAGTTCAATGCGAGCTTCATCTTGTCATGGCGCATCTCGGGCTCCGGCTTTGTCAGCCATTTCCCCCAGCTTTGCGCCGAAAGCCAATGCCAGGCATGCTCGGCCAACAACGGCGTAGCAACCAGCACAAAAAAAGGAACGTTGCGGCCGGACCGCAACATCGCCCACGTCGTTCCGCAAAGAAGTAATAACTGGACCGCGCTGATTTTTCTTCGAGACAACGCGAGCGCCGCGACCAGCGCCACTACAAAGAACGCCAACGGCTGAAACATGGCCTGATGAAAATTCGGGGAGCGCCACTCTTCAATAAATTTCATCATTGCCGGTGACGTTAGCGTCTGTAGCGGATATGTGTAGATCAGCGGTCCGCTCGGATTCAGACTGATGACGCCTAGGCAAGCGACCAAAACGTAAATGAGAGTGCGAACTCGACGCCAGACTTTCTCTAGCGGCTTCCGCCGCATGAGCAAATTCAACGCGGTTCCCACGATAAAAACAGAAACTATTGCTATCCCGACAGCAAAGCCGGCGTGCATGTTGACCCAGAGCAGCATCAACGGCGCCAGCCACCAAATGGAACGCCTCGCACGTCGAGCTTGAAAGTCCTCCAGCAACTTTAGAAAGACGCTTGCGAAAAGGAACGAGAAGATCTGTGGACGAACATTCCAGGTTGGTCCCGACGCCAACGCTCCGAGTAACACGGCCGACCCGATAACGTAAACATGCCCCGAACGCTTCGCACAGCGCCGGTATACAAGCGAGAATCCCACCGTGATGATCAGAGCGAAAGTGACAATCAGCCCGCCAAATCCAGCCGAGCGATAAATCGCGTACAGGAGCGCCTCGGAGAGCCATTCGTGAGTAATCCATTCCTTACCAACGAAGATCGAGGAGAACAGATCAGCATGCGGAATGCTCCCTGACTCGAGCAAGTGTTGGCCCGTTTTGAGGTGCCACCAGAAATCCGGATCGACAATCGGACGGCAAGCCAGCGCAAAGATGACTAACAGGAATGCAAAAGCCAGCAAGGATCTCGCCGATAGATAGGAGACACTCGTTGTCTCGCGAGGCGAGAGCGATGCGATTGCACCGTCTACTAATTCAATCGAAATGTCTTCATTACTTGTGACCATTGTCTTAGGCGGCTACCAGGTTTTTTCCGGCGCTTGGGTTTGCACATTTGTTGAATGTGCGCTTCGTAAGCGGAGTTTATAGAGCTCGAAGTTGCCGATTCGCTCGACACCATTTCGTTCGTACCACCGATCGAGATTCTCGAAGTTGCGACCCTGGTGCGCGGGCGTGATCAGGTAAGAAAGCTCCGTTTGTTCAGCACGTTCATGAGAGAAAGAAGAACAATAGTCGGCATAGCGCTTCAATTCCTCGTTCAGTTCCGCGCCGCTAATCGGTTTCGGATTAAGGCTCAAGCCTTTGATTGTTCTTTCGAAACCAAAGAGTCCAGCAGCGAAACCGTACTCATGTCTGTTGCGAAGAATATCTTCGAGCTCAATTGGCTCGATGCCGGTGTAATACAAATACTGATAAAAGCGTTCTTTGCTATCGAGCGTGTTCACACCTGAGAACACCATCATGTGCGGCGCCCAAAGAATCGCGTGCGAGGAAGTGGTCGGCAAAACGTCGGCCGCAAATAAGTCAGAGGACAGAATTGTCTTTCGATCGGAGGCGCTGTCGTTACTGAGCTCTTTCAATCGCAAGGCGACCGGCCGCGCTTCATCAAAACGACTGGCGAACTCCAAACTTCGCTGGGTCGCCACGTAAGTTTCATAAGCTCCCCACTCAAAAGCTGCGAGTGCGATGATTAAAACTGCTTTACGTCGCACCATCGGAACACCAGGACGCCGCTTCACCAGAAGGCCGATTACCAAAACCAGTGCGATTAGCACCGCGTAATTCGCGACGAACATCTCGTAATGAATCGGCTGGAGAGATTGTCCCGAGAGCACCTGCTGGTTGAATACGAGCAAAGGAAGCAACGCGAATGAAACTGCGAACTGCACGGTGAGATTCCGCAAGCTCACCAGTCTGCGCCGAATCATTACCGCCAGAATGCCAATGATTGCGAATGCCAACAGCTCGGGAAGCCTGAACAGATCCGGACGGTGGCTGGACTCGAGAGCCTGCACCGACTCCAGACTCGTGGAACGGCTTGCATACAAAGCGACGAACGGGATGAGTGTGAGAAAAGAAATGCCTGCGGTGATAGCGAGAGCCCGAATCTGAACCTTCCATCCTTCAGGCCTGAGTGCTGCCAAAACAATCCCCAGTCCGATGATCCAGGCAAGCGCCGCGGTCCAGAGATAGACGTATGAGTAAACAAGTAAACCAAAAGTTAAGCCGGCGATAATCGCAAAAGCACTGCGCGCGGCCCAGGAGCGCGATCTCAAACTTTGCCAAACCAAAGCGAAGAACAACAGGAATAACGGGAAAGAGGCAGCCGGCTGGTAACGGCGCAAAAACATTAGATAGTTGTAGAGTGGCTCAACTCCGAAGAAGCCTGCGAACAGCCCGTGCCCACCAACGACTGTACCAAGACAAAGTACGGCAATCGTTCCAGCGGCAGCCATACCGCTATCTCGTGTGGCCATCGAGAGAAACCAGAATAGGACTATCGAGCTAAGCCCAGCCGCCAAAGGCGTCAGGATAATGAAAGCTGAAGCTGCGGATATTCCTAAAGTCCTGGCGAAGAGAGCTATTAGATATGCTGGAAAGAATTGGATTGAGAATAGAGACTCCGGTTGTTGCTTTACCTGGTTGTCGTCTTGTCCGCTGTAAGGATCGTTACGCCGCGGCCGCCCGTCCATCAAGGCATTCACATATGCAGAGTACGCAACCTCATCGCCCACGCCTTCAATGGCAGCGTAAGAGCCATGCCAGTTTCCGCCTCTACTGATCCGGAAATGTATTAGCGGATAAAGGGAAAGCAACGTCATCACAATTGTGACAAGTACGCCCCATCGCCAATCGATGCGTGATTCATCTCCCAAAATGGAAGCCTGCCTTTAATGAATACGAAACAGCCGCAACATCAGCGCGCAAACCAAAGCCAGGCTCAGTACCGTCCCGGTGATGGTAAAGGTCCACTCAACTACTGGACTCTTGCGGCCAAGGACACTTCGCAGCACCACCATGCCGCATTTCCACCCATCCTGCTGGTAGAGCGGAAGAATGTTCGTGGCGGCGAGCAAAAAGTTCATCAGACTGAACCTGGATCCGGCGGTAACACTGGCTGCGATCAGGTTCGCGATAATTCCAGCCAGCAGCACGAGGACTTGCTGGGGCAGGGGGCGTTGTTGGAGCTCGGCGAGGTTAAAGCGAACGTAGGCGCCGACAGGCAAGAGGTGAAGCCCAAACCTCACGTTTCCGTGATGAAATCCAAAGAGCCTGCGTCCCCAGCCGAGACCGAACTCAGTCACAGACACTTTGCACGCTCGGGCAGCGGCAAAGTGAGCGGTTTCGTGAAGCAAGAGGGCAAGCAAAAAGAAAAAAATACTTGATATGAGCATTAGTGATTGAAGAGGGCGATTCAAAATCCGGCATTAGCGGACGATTAGACATTGGGCTTAGTAACAAACTTGTTTGGTGCGTCAGCATTTGGGTTCGAAATACTGGCTTATGCGGGTGGCGTGCGAAATTGCAGTCCAGGTTTGGTGTCTTCCTGCAGGAACTCTCCGACATCGATCGCAAGACGCTTCAACTTCTTGTAGAGAGTCTGCCGAGAACCGAGGCCAAGCGCGGCGCTCGTTCGAGCTACATTGCAATCATGTTCTCTAAGCGTCTGCGTAATTACCCGGCGCTCATACTCATCCAAAAGCTTTTCCAGGCTGACCTCTGCTTCCGGGCTATCAGTTTGATCAGCTGGGAGTATGCGAGGATGAATATGACTTCTACCGATGAACCCGCCCTCTTCAGCATAGAGAACAAGGCGTTCAATCTCAGCAGCCAACTCACGGACATTGCCCGGCCACGAATAAGACTCGAGCGCGCGTATCGCATCACCCGAGATTCCTGCGATGCGACGATCGTTTCGTCGCGCATAATGTGTGACGAAATGAGAAATCAGCATGGCCGTGTCTTCCGGACGCTCGCGCAATGGCGGCACCGAAATCTGTAAGCCCGCGATGCGGTAATAAAGGTCTTCGCGGAAGAGATTCTCGCGGGTCAGTCCCTGCAGCTCTTTGTGAGTGGCTGCAATCACGCGCACGTTGACTCGACGCGGCGCGTTTTCGCCGAGCGTGTGAACCTCGCCTTCCTGTAGAAATCGCAGCAGCTTTGGTTGAAGCGGCAGTGGTAAATCACCGATTTCGTCGAGAAAGAGGGTTCCGTTTTCTGCGGCTCGGATTAGACCCTGATTCTCGGTCAGCGCTCCTGTAAAGCTGCCTCTGCGATGGCCGAATAAAATGCTCTCAACCAACTCAGCAGGGACTGCGGAGCAGTTGAAAGGAATGAATTCACGATCGGCTCGTTTGCTAAGACGATGGATGGCCCGTGCTATCAGTTCTTTGCCCGTGCCGGACTCACCCGTGATTAGTACTGGTGATTCAGAATCCTTGATGCGTTCAACGGCGAGAGCCACCGTCGACATTGCCCGACTCGAAAAAACCATTCCCGGTAAGCTGCTGCTCGCCACCGATGCTTGTGTGCTGACCTCGTCGGCGACGGGCTCGACCCTGGTAGCGGCATAAGCGTGAGCGAGTTGAGTTACCCCTATTATCGATCTGAGGCTCTTAGCTTGTGAGCTTGTAAGCGGGCGAATGCAGCGCGCGTAGATCGCAGCTCCGTCTCGTCGCAAAGAGGGAATGGCGAGAGGAATGCAAATAGCGATGTCACCAACTTTGACACTCGCCAAGTCGTTGGAAGCGGCAAGGACGGAAGCTACGAGTTGCGAGGCTTCGTCCATCTCGTTTGAATCAAGACCTTCAGCCCATTTCACTCGCGGCGGTCCGTGTAGACTTATCCCCCAAATCGATAAGCCATAAGTCGGAGCGACAGCCTCAACTGCAAGGCTGAGCTTGAGCATCGCCTCGTAGAGACATTCCGGTCCGGCGAGTGCAGCCTCGCAGACTGTCCTCACGATGGCATCGATCGGCAGGTTTGATTGCTGACTTAACGAGGGATTGGTGCTCTCGGAATCGGAAGATTCGAACATTCAGAGCCCTTCCTAATGATTTGTTTTCACTACCTGGCGAGAGGAAGGGGCGAGGGAGCGAGTTGCGCTTCTGCGAGTTGAGCGTCGTTGCCTGAATTTCGCGCTGACAAAGTATCCCGCGATCGATTCGCCGGGTGACTCGATCGCGAACCGAGTCTAAGACTCAAGAACCAATAGTGTCAACAAGATTTAACACTATCCTCTAGTCTGGCAATTGCCGTACGCCTTGCGTTCGCCTTTTAAGGGCTTTAAGCGCGCTTAAGTTGAAGTAAATGTTAAGGTTAGCGCTCTCAAACGATGTCAGAGAAATAGCTTTACACCCTTAAGCACCGGTGATAACCTCCGGCCACCTTGCCGCTAACTTATTGACTGGCAACGGATTGGCAATTGACAGCGGTGCACACTCGGTTGGGGTCAGCCACCACGGAACACCAACTATCTTGTGGTTCTTTTAACCAGCCGTTAAGCAGCCCCTTAAATGCTAAACGGCTAATGACCTTCCAATTGGGAAGGCACCGTACCACAAGCTCGGCGCACTCGCTCAGTCAGCTAGGCGTAAGCATTCGTCCCTTTGAAAACAGAAGACCAGCCCTCGCGGGCTAAAGTCTATTCGCACTACCAGGACAGAACCAACGGATTTGGAGGTGCTCCTTGAGCAGGGTCGCGCACTCTTACTGGGTTGATGATCGCATTCGTTCGCAACGAGTTTTGCCGAGAACTGCTCCGGCGTTGCCATCAGTGCGAGAGTTATCAATAGAAATCATTGGCACTCGCGCTGAAGTTCGTCGACGAGGAGGAATCATTCCCTCCTGGGTGCTTTTGGGAATGATTATGCTGGCAACCCTAGGTCTTTGTGTGACCGTGACACTACGAACGCTCGGGGAAATGCGCAGCGCTTCAAGCGATTTCTCGCGCATGCAGCAGGATGTGGATTCGTTAAGACGAGCTAATACGATCCTTCAAACAGAGATTCAGCGTTTAAGCACCGACCCTAAAGCAATCGAATCCGCGGCGCGTACTCAACTTAACATGGCGCGAGCCAATGAGATCATTGTTCCGGTTGAATGAACTAGGGGGTATTTGTTTGTACATTTGGCGCTGGCAATTATCTTTTATCCGCCCGTTGCCTACCTTCGGTTTCCCTGCTTGAAGCCACGCATCCCGGGTCCCTGCCGAGCGGCGCGGTTGTGATGTAAATCATAACCGCGCTCCTTTCTTTTGGAGTGAATACTTAAAATCGTTCGAGTTTGACACGTCCATAGCGCTCATCTAATATCCACCTCAACTCGCTGAAAGTGTTATAACTAATTACGTTATGGCTGAAACGAAACAGATCTCGCCAGAGCAAGCTGAGGTAGAGCGCTGGGAGACAGAAACGCTCGCGCCCGTTCTCAAAAAGACGCCTGAGTCAAAAAAACGTTTTGAAAGCGTCTCCCTCGAGGAAGTTAATCGTCTTTACACGGCCGCAGACGTAGAAGGCACCGACGTAAACCGCGATATCTCTTACCCGGGCGAGTTTCCATATACACGCGGCATTCATCCCACCGGCTATCGCGGAAAGCTTTGGACGATGAGGCAATTCGCAGGCTTCAGCACGCCCGAAGAAACCAACGCTCGTTTCAAATATCTGTTAGCAGAAGGTCAGACAGGACTATCAGTAGCCTATGATCTGCCCACCTTGATGGGTTACGACGCTGACTCGCCTTTATCAGAGGGTGAAGTAGGCAAATGTGGCGTCGCCGTCTCCTCTCTTGCGGACATGGAGGTTCTGTTCGACGGCATTCCGCTTGAAGGCGTCACGGTTTCACAAACGATTAATGCGCCTGCCTCAGTCCTGTTCGCCATGTATTTGGTCGTGGCAGAAAAGCAGGGCGCTGCTTGGAATAAGATATCGGGCACGCTTCAAAACGATATTCTTAAAGAGTACATCGCACAGAAAGAGTGGATTTACCCCATTCGACCGGCGATGAAACTCGTCACTGACACTTTCGAGTTCTGTACTAGACATGTACCGAAGTATAACCCCGTGTCGGTTAGCGGTTATCACATTCGTGAGGCTGGTGCGACCGCCATTCAGGAGCTCGCCTTCACACTTCGTGATGGGATTGAATATGTCGACTGGGGCGTGAAGTTTGGCCTTAGTCCCGATGAATTTGTCCCCCGCATGTCCTTCTTTTTCAATGCTCACAATGACTTCTTCGAAGAGATCGCAAAGTATCGCGCAGCCCGCCGAATATGGGCTCGATCCATGCGCGAGCGCTTCGGTTCAACTAACGAACGAACTTTGAAGCTGCGCTTCCATACCCAAACCGCTGGTGTATCGCTGACAGTCCAGCAGCCCTTAAACAACATCGTCAGAGTGGCGATCCAGGCACTCGCCGGCGTGCTCGGCGGCACCCAGAGCCTCCACACGGATTCATACGATGAAGCGTTGGCCTTGCCGACCGATCGAGCAGCGCTCATCGCCCTGAGAACTCAGCAAATAATTGCCGAAGAAACTGGTGTCGCAAATACTATCGATCCTCTGGGTGGTTCATGGTTTCTGGAATCGCTTACGAACACGATGGAACAGGGCGCGCTGGACTACTTTGAAAAGATCGATGCAATGGGCGGCATGGTCGAAGCCATCGAAAAAGGCTTTCCACAACGCGAGATTCAGGATTCGGCATATCGATATCAAAAAGCCGTCGAGCGCGGCGAACAGATTATTGTCGGCGTCAACAAGTACGAGATGTCGGCAGAGACATCCGAAATTCCAATATTGACCATCGACGAATCGGTACGTCACCACCAGTTAGAACGGCTCGAGCAGACAAAGGCCAAACGAGACTCGGGTCAAGTCGCAAACGCTCTTGAGAAACTACGATCTGTAGCTCGCAAGCAGGAGAACACGATGCCCGCGACTATAGAGGCAGTGCGCGCGTACGCAACTCTCGGAGAAATCTGTTCAGCCCTGCGAGACATCTACGGAGTCTATGAGGAGCCGGCGTTCTGATCTCTGATGCGACTGACTCTAAACTTCAAGCTTATCGCTTCGACCTCACTTGCACTTTTGTTTATTGGGACCTGGCCCAGCCAAATCGCGGCGCAACCCCAAACAACCGGCAGCGCGATCATTACTCCACGGCGGATAGTGCTTAGAAGAAGTCCAAAGTTAGCTCGTGAGTTTCCGGACCGTAAGGTCGCAGTCGTGCGTTATCCGACGGTGACAGGGCTCAGTAATCCACAAGCACAGAAAAACGTTCAGTCACTCCTGGCTGTAAAAAATGTCTTTGGAAGCAGCTTAAACGATTATCGCGACGACGCCTGGCTGGAAGAGTTCGATTACAAAGTTGGCTACAACAAAAAGAATCTGTTGGACATTACCTTCTCACAGAGCGGAACGGGAGCTTATCCCGATACGCAATTCAAACACTTGTTGATTAATCTCGGTACCGGCAAAGTGGTAACAGCCGCCGAAGCCTTTGATAATATGTCCAGGAAGAAGTTGGTGCAGATGGCCAACGACAAACTACAGATGGAGATTCGTGACCTCATAAAAGTAGTTGCCGGCGACAAAGAGCTTGATAAAGAACAGCGTGAGTCGCTAAAGGGCAGCCTTTCAGAGCTGAAATTCCAGGAGGAGAATTTAGAGGACTTTGAGGTGAACAACAACGGGTTGACGTTTCTCTTCGATGCAGGATTTCCACATGTGATTCAGGCACTTCAACCTGACGGACGTTACTTCTTTACCTATTCAGCGCTGAAGTCTTACATCAAGCGTGATGGCCCACTGGCGGTCTTATTGGGAAACTGAGCATGTCGGAAAGAAAGATTCGTGTATTAGTAGCCAAGCCCGGACTCGATGGGCACGATCGTGGCGCCAAGGTCATCGCGCGAGCTCTGCGGGACGCCGGGATGGAAGTGATTTATACCGGTCTACGCCAGACTCCGGAGATGATCGCGGCAGCCGCTTTGCAGGAAGACGTTGATGCCGTCGGAGTCTCCATTCTTAGCGGCGCTCACAACACTCTTTGTCCTCGTATCGTGCAGCTGCTTCGAGATCAAGGCATGAACGATTGCCTCGTGTTGGTCGGCGGGATAGTTCCCCAGGAAGATATTCCTAAGCTCAACGAGCTCGGAGTGGCTGCCGTATTTTTGCCCGGCACCTCAACTGAGGACATCGTGAAGTTCCTTCGTGAAAATGTTAAGCCGCGAGAATGACAGTCGCTGAAACGTCTAGTGTTGAGACTGAATACGATGGTGAGCTGGCCATCATCCGTTTCAACCGACCGGCCAGCCGCAATTCCCTTTCTTACGACACCCTTACTAATCTCGCCGCGGTATTTAACGACATCAGCGCGCAAGATAAGATTCGAACCATAATCTTCACCGGCTCTGGCGATGTTTTCGCTTCGGGCGCTGACCTTCGAGAAATCGCTGCGCTGAAATCAGATCAGGTACAAGCTCGTTTATTCTCCGAGCGCGGCCAGAAAATCTTCCAAACCATAGCCGACGCAAGGCAGCTTACAATTGCAGCCATCAATGGTTATTGCATGGGCGGCGCGCTCGACCTGGCTTTGGCGTGTGACATACGCATCGCCTCGAGCACTGCGATTTTTGCTCACCCTGGCGCAAGCTTGGGAATCATCACCGGTTGGGGTGGGACGCAGAGATTACCGCGTTTGATTGGTCCGGCCCGCGCCGCAGAATTGTTCTTCACGGCGAAACGTTTTACTGCAGCGGAAGCACTTCAAATTGGTCTTGTAAGCAGCCTCGCTGATCCCATCCTGGACCACGCGATTCAGATCGCGAGCGAACAAGAAAGAGGTGGCAGATTTCTCCGCCACCTCTCATGAGCCCAGCAATCAGATGGTTTAGAACGAGAACCTGAGACCGAATTCTGCTGACAGGCTATGTGGAACGATCACTCCGCTTGGAGTGATGAAATTAATTGGCTTCTGGAAGTTAACAGGCGTGCGCAGATTGGTTCCGAAGTTGTTACCAAAATTCGCCCGGTTTGTCAGGTCGAAGACCTGGAAAATCACAGACAACGTCGAACGCTCTTTGATGCGGAAATTCTTCGTCACGCGAGTGTCCAGCTGGATGAACGGCTGCCCACGCAGGTTGTCAAAAGGAACAATTGAACATTGCGCCGTCCGCAAGCAGTTGCGATACAGGACTGTATTCACTCCAAAGCTGGTGAAGGTAGCCAGCAGGTCATCCTTTCGATCGTTGAAAACGATCGCATGCGAAGTTCCGGCGCCGCTACCGGCCCCAATCACATCCAGCGTGCCGTAGCCCGCCGTATAAGGCCGCGCCGTTTCAGCTTGCAGGATTGGTGCAATCTGGAAACCATACGGCAGGTTGATAACACTGCTCATCGTCAACCGATGGCGGGTATCGGTCGGGGTAGGTCCAAGTTCTGAAGCGGCGAACAGGGTGAATGGATTGAACGCGCGATTCCTGAAAGCAGCGGCGTTGCCGTTGTAGGCCACCGCCTTTGAAAAAGTGTAACTCGCGTTTACGGTAAAGTTATTCTTCAGCCGCCGGCGGTAGTTGATGTTCATGCCGTCGTAACGAGAGCGACCCACCGAGGCCTCGAGATCAATCCTGCCGAGAACCGGTGTCCCCTTCGCCGTGAAGGCCGCGTCAAGTACCCGCGCAGTGCTTTCATTGATAAGGCGAAGCTGCGGATTGATGTTGATGGTCTTGGACTCGTGCAAACCCAGCACATGTGTGTATTCAGCTTCCAAAACTGAGTACGAGTTCAGCTGGAATGAATATCCCAAGTTCCACTGTTGTGTGTAAGGGTTCCGGTAGTCGGGATCCATTATTCGCCCGACGTTACCCGCTGCAAGTTGAGTTTGCGGGGGCGGAATGGTCGGGAACGGGTCAACTCCAAAGCGCCAGTCCGAAAGTTTGATACCGGTGCCGGGCACGATGTCGGTACCCGTGATAGCAAAGACTCCGGCGAAGATCGTGGGATTGATCTGCTGAATCATGAAGAGAGGAATGTTCAGGAACGTCTGACCATAATAAAGGCCATAGCCGCCGCGCAGCACATGTTTTCCTCTTCCGCTGATATCCCAAGCGAAACCCACGCGCGGGCTAAAGTCGCGACCATCGTCATGCGGCAGCGCCCTCGCGGCGGGATGATTAATTGCCTTGAGTGCCAGGTAAGTCCGGTTTTTCTCCTGTGCCTGGGTGCCGATTAGGTTGAAGTCCTTGTCATAGCGTAGCCCCAGATTCAGCGACAAGTTACGGGTTACTTTCCAATCATCCTGGAAATAGACACCGAACATCTTGGCGCCACCAGGTAGATTAAAATAAGGGTCGCCCGCCGTCGCCGACATACCACTTACTTGTCCGGCCGTCGCGAACTTTGCCGGAAGAGCGACCAGAAAGCTCGGAAGATTCAGGAAGTCAATTTGGAGTGTGGGATTAAACTTGAAGAAGCCTCCCAACTTGGGTTCGTACAAATAGTCGAAGCCTGTCCTGAAAGTGTGCGCTCCCCTATTGATTGAAAGGTCATCTTTGAACTGGAACTTCGACTGATACGACTGCTGCGGCACATTCGTATTGGTGCCAAACGTGATCCCACCCGGAAAATTAAAGGTGGGTACCAGGTTCGGAGTGTCAATTAAGTTGTTCCAGTATGAATAACCCACGGTAGCTGCGTTCACAACACTACTTGAGAAGGCGGAATTCAGAGTAATGTTCCCGAGCAAGAGTCGATTCTTGGTGAAGTTGCCCGCGGTTAGATCGCTGTTTGCCGTTGCCTGGTCATTCAGTCCCAGATTGGACTGATCGTTGAAGCTGGCAAAGATGCTGTGACTTGAATTGAAACTGTGATCGATCCGAGCATTCCAGCGCCTATCCTTATACGGCGTGGGCAGGATTGGAGACGGTTTAGCTCCCAGGCTGGTAACCAGGGCCAACTCCGTTTGGGCCAGACTATTCACCGGAATAGACGTCGCTTCCTTCAGTCGTTCATAGGTGAAAAAGAAGAACGTTGGATGGTCGCCCTTGTTGATGGGACCGCCAATCGAGCCGCCGTATATTTTGCGATTGAAAGGTGGTTTTGCCGGCTTCTTGATGCCCGACAAAGGATCAACCTCGTTGGCATTTAACTTCTTGTCGCGCAAAAAGAAAAAACCGGATCCATGAAACTGGTTGCCTCCGGACTTGGTGACGACGTTAACCGCCGCCCCTTCGCTGCGACCGTTTACTGCCGAAAATCGCTGGGTGCTAATTACGAATTCCTGAATCGCTTCGAGCGGGAACTGCATGACCGGACCGCCGACGGTGTTATCTTTGTTGTCGATCCCGTTGACCGTAACATTGACATTGCGACCACTCGAACCGTTTACGGCGAATACCGCAATTCGGCGCTTAGTGGGATCATAAGAGTCCACCGGTTTGACACCCGGCGCCAGGAAGGCAAGATTTCCCAAATCGCGACCATTTAAGGGCAAGTCTTGAACTTCTCGCGGAGTAATATTCGTACTGATATCGGTTTTCTCTTTGCTCACCAATTCGGTGTCGCCGGCACTGACAGTAACGCTTGCGGTTTGGACGCCTGGATTCATATTAAAATCCAGGTTGTTCGTCTGGCCGACTAATACGCGTACATTTTCTGTCGATATGTCACCAAATCCCGTCGCACTTGCTTTGACGTCATACAGGCCTGCAGCCAACAAGTCGAAACGATACTCACCGCTGTCATTCGTTGTAGTACTCCGACTTTGACCATTATCCTTATTGGTCACCGTGACGGTACCGCCTTTGATAACGGCTCCATTCTTATCAAGTACCGTACCGCTCAAACCGCTGCTGGCAGTGCCTTGGGCAAAGACTGCGCTGCATAGAATAAGTAAAGTAAACGCGCAGAGCGCTACTTTTTCGGGCAATCCGAAACTGCCCGCTGTTCTCTTGCTGTGCATGGAGATCCTCCTAAGGGGTGGAGAGCAGCACACAACTGCTCGCGGTTAGGAAACCAGTCTGAACTATTTTTATTTACGACAACCCTGCGGGAATACCGAAACTAGCGATCAGGAAACGGTTTGGGGTTGGTGGTTATTTGGTGGCCCAAGTTGCGATTTCTTGAAAGTAGTGACGGTTTTTTGGATGCCGCGGTCATGCTACTCCTTCTGCAGGAATCGCGCAATTCCTTTCTTGCACTCATCCGTCATCCGAGCGATGACGTTGAGGTCCAAACCAGCACGCACTGATTCGGAGAATGTTTGACCATCCATGTGATAGAGGAGTTGTTTGGAAAGTGTAATTGCTGAGGGACTTAGTTTCTGGAATACGCGAACGTATTCATCGACGTTTTCATCGAAACTGTCGTCTTCAAAGACTTGATTTATTAGTCCGATTCGTTCGGCTTCGAGCGCGCCGATCTCGCCGCCGCGTACGATCAACTCAAACGCTCGCTTCTCTGAGACATTGCGGCGCAGGATTGCCATCACCATCGCTGGAACAAACCCGATCTTTACTTCCGGATAACCAAAGCGTGCCGACGTCGAAGCAAGCACGATATCGCACGCCGTCGCCAGTCCACATCCTCCAGCCAGTGCACGGCCACGGACCGCTGCAATGACGGGCACTCGAAGATTACGAATTGTAACGAAGAGATTCAGTAGTGATTGAGCATCTTCAACGTTGTCGGCGACTGACGCACCGGCGATTCTTTGAAGTGCGGCGAGGTCAGCGCCGGAACAAAACTCTTTCATTGCTCCAGTGATAATCACCACTCGGATGGCGGCATCTTTGTGAGCCGCTTTTAGAGCGGTGGCCACTCCTGCGATCACAGCATCGTTGAGTGCGTTACGCTTCTCGGGCCGATTGAGCGTGATTCGCGCAACTCCATCCGCGGCTGAGTAAAGCACTGGCTGAGAGTCTTCATTCATTCTGTTTTCCCGGTTGCGTCGTCATTCAGAAAATCCATGATCGCAGCATTTACTTCTTCGGCAGCTTCATTCTGAACCCAGTGGCCGCTGTCAGGAATTCGCAATTCGCGATATGGAGCGTCAACAAATCGATTCACGCCACGCACCGTACTGGGCAGGACGGCCAGATCGCGCTCGCCATAGATGAACAGGGTGGGCACTCTAACCCTGGAATCGCCAGCGGCTCGTTTCTTCTTATCAAACAAAGAGCGAAAGACGTTGGCCCGATAATAGTTTAAGGCGCTGGTTAAGGCGTTAGGCTGGTTCAAAGCCTCGATGTATCTGTCGAGATCTTCGTCGCTGAATGCGCCCGGTCTAAAGCTCGTCTCGCGGTACATCTTCTTAAATCGCTCAAAATCATTCGCCTTCGCCCACCACTCAGGTATGCCCGGAAGTTGAAAGAAGAACATGTACCAACTACTCAGGAATTGACGCAGCGTGAAGTTAACTTGCCAGGCTTTGGCTGGAGGTACTTGCAACGCTACTAACTTCTTCACGACTTCCGGATGACGTTGCGCTAACGCCCACGCGAGCCCCGCACCCCAGTCATGAGCAATTATCACCGCCTCTCGTTGCTCGAAATACCGAATCAATCCAAGCACGTCTTCTATCAAGGCTTCGATCTGGTAGTCCTCAGTCCGTGGCGGTTTATCGCTGAGGTTGTAGCCGCGCAGATCGGGTGCGACTGCGTGGAATTTTTCTCCGATTACCGGAAGCTGATGACGCCAGGAATACCAAAACTCGGGAAAGCCATGCAGCAGGATCACCAAATCGTTGCCGCTGCCGCATTCAGCGTAATGCAAGCGAATGTTCTCGAGCTGGGCAAAGTTTTGAGTAATGGGAAGCGCGGACATTGGTCACGTCGAATTCATTGTTGGTCAGGTCAGCCTCAGCCCCACATTCCACTACTGCGGAGCCTAACCGGCTAACCCCAAAGCTTGCGCTTCGTCGTCGCGAATTTCGATGTACATTCGAAGCAAGGCAGTTGAGAAAGTCTTTCCCTGTGCGTCAGTCATGAGTGAGAGCGTCCCACCGCCACCAAGACTTTCATGAAGCAAAAAGTTCAGTGCGCCAAGGTTTGGTAATTCAAAGCGATCGACGCCACCTTTTACTATTCCGGCGAAGTGCTGCTTGACACGTGCGGCAGTGACCTCACGCACCAGCACTGGATAGTATTCGGGCTGAAGAGCGATAAGCCCGACATTGGCTGTGTCACCTTTGTCGCCCGAACGCGCATGTGCCAGAGTTACTAGTTGGACTTTCATAATTTGCTTCAGAATTTGGTTCAGATCTTAAGTCTGGGATCCTCAGATCTCAGATCTCAGATCTCAAAAATCCGCATTCCGCAATCCCCAATCCGCAATCGGTTCTAGCCTTCAACGATTTCGATTCGAGGCTGAATTTCAGTCTTCGGAATCAACGCCGGCCAGTACGCCACGATCTCCTCCACTTTTGGCCTGCCGCCAGCAAATCCTGTAACTGCTGGAGGACCGGTCAGAATAAGCGGCGCGATCTCTTTGGTGAATCTTTCGACTGCCGCGCGATTGTCCCCGCGCACTCCAACCCGAAGTTGAACCTCAGCCAAATCCCGAGACGAATCGCCAGCCAAAGGTCCGTGAGTCGCGCTGGCTCCCACAAACTCTGTTTGGATCAGGTCAAACTTTAGTCCGAGCCGATCGAGCCGTTGCCTCAGCACTTTGTCAGCTGCCTGGGCCTTTTCTAACGCGTCGGGCCACGAGTACACCAGCGTGCCTACAGCTTTGAATCCTGCCGAGTAACTAATCGACACCTTGAGGAATTCGGTCGCTGCGAGCCCCTTGATGCCGTGAACTCGAACTCGATCACGCCCTGCGTCCTCGAGGTGAATGGTCGTGAAATCAGCTACGCAGTCTGGCGTGATGTATTCGTGAGGGTCTCCCATCTCATAAACAAGTTGCTCTTTGAGGCACGGGATATTTATACAACCGCCGGTTCCTTCGTGTTTGGTAATTACAAATGATCCATCGGGCGAAGCCTCGACTATTGGAAAGCCAATGTTCGCGAGATCGGGAATGTTTCGCCAGTCGTATTGGCAATTCCCGCCGGAAGCTTGGCCGCCACACTCGATGATATGTCCGGCGATGGTACCTGCAGCTAATCGATTCCAATCGTCGTTTGGCCAGCCGAACTCATGAATCAACGGCGCGAGCGTCAAACCCGTGTCGGTCGCCCGTCCGGTTATGACAATCTGAGCTCCGCGGTTCAACGCTTCGACCATGGGCCAGGCGCCGAGGTAGGCATTTGCGCTCTGAATCCGATCGCGGACAGTAGCGAGCGGTTCACCGGTATCCATGTTGCGAAGTTCTATTCCGCGCGCCAGAAAATCATCGAGCCGGGGCAACAAATTGTCCCCCGTAACGATTCCCATTTTGAACTTTCCGGATAAACCCAGCTCGCGCGCGACTTCTTTTATCGCCGCGGCACATCCTTCGACATTGACTCCTCCGGCGTTGGCGGTCACCTTTATGTTTCTTTCGACGCAAGCCGGGAGAATCTGTTTTATGAGAGAAACAAAATCTTTCGCGTAACCTGCTGACGGGTCGCGCGAGAATTGCTTCTGCAGGATCGACATCGTTACCTCGGCAAGGTAATCGAGCATGAGGTAATCAATCGGGCCGCCTTCAACCTGACGAACCGGAGCCTCAGGCAAATCGCCCCAAAATCCCTGGCCACCCGCAACGCGAATCATTTCTTTCATTATTAGACTAGTGCTCCGCCTGGTGCTCCGTTAGCGCGGGCTCATTTCTTCTGATTTGGTTCGAACAAAAACTCGCGACGCTCGCTAGCTGACGCTTTCAATGCCAGCTGGTCGGCTTTTTTGATAGCCCTTAGAGAAAGCATTGGCAACGGCGGCATTACTACCTCTCCGGGCTGTGGGGTTTTCCACTGACCAAACATCATGGCAACAGCGATGTAGTTACAGGTTGCGATCGCAGTGATGTTACCGGTTTCGGTCCTTGAGCCAGTGTTCAATGTGAATCTATTTCCGGTAATCGTTAACGTTGCGCTGCCTGACATGCCGGCGGCGGGATAATTAATGACGCCGCCATAGCTTCCTGAGAGGTCAACCCGCTCGTCTTTGTCAGGATTACACTTGCCCGACTTTGCCATCGCTGCAGGGCTTGCTGATTCAGTAGCTGCCGTTGATCCTGCATCGGTTACTCGCCGTTCTCGACTTCCTCTTGTTGCCGGAGTGGTCGCGGTTTGGGCCGTCGCAGCGGTACTCATCGTCGGCGCAGTTTTCTTTTGATGACCAGCGCTACTGGAATTCTTTTTGGAAGTGGTTTTGGGGCTTTGCGCGGAACTGCGCTTGCTTGAAGGCTTCTTTGCAGTCGACGTGGTCTTGGAAGAAGGTTTGGCTTGCGTAGCAGGCTTGGCCGAACCTCGTTGGCCAATACCGCCACTCCAACCCTGCGTTCCTGCTGCCGAAGCAATCATCAAAATCGAGATTACTCCAGCTAAGACTAATCTCGCGGCTGCGGACTTAATTCTGAGAATTTTAATCATGGGGCGATACCTCCTGGTGGTGTTGAAATCGTTTCAGGTTCGCTGCCGCACCAGGCGAACAATCAACGGGGGCTAGATACTGCTTTTCTGCATCAAACTCAAACTTTAGAAACTGGTAACGCTACGACCAAAAACGTTTTCATATCGTCGCCGGCAAAACAAACTGGCCAAGGTGAGGGCCACCATAATTCAAAGCTGTTCGCAACGAAAGCTCCAACACATCACGTGTATTCTCGGGCGAAACCACTGCGTCTACAAACCCGCGAGCCGCTGCATACTTCGCATCAAGCTCTCGTTCATAGGTTTCACGCACCTTGTCCATCTCGGCGGTTAACTTGTCATCAGGCTCCTGGGATTGTCGTTTCAGCTTTTCCAACTCTGTTCCGAATACTGCTTGCACGGCAGAGTCACCTTCCATCACTCCCATGCGACCCGTGGGCCAACTGTAAATAAAGTCCGGATCGAAGCCCTGGCCGGACATCGCGTAGTAACCAGCGCCTGAAGCGTGATTCAAAGTAAGGACCAACTTTGGCACTGCGGCAGTGGCCATCGCTTCGACAAATCGAGCTCCGGCGCGAATGATCCCTGAATGCTCAGCCTCGGCCCCAACCATAAAGCCTGAAACGTCCTGAATAAATAACAGCGGCGTGCGATGCCGGTTACATGTCTCAATAAAGTAAGCGACTTTCTCGGCTGACTCGGTGTAAACGATGCCGCCAAAACGCGGTGGACCGCCTCCGGGGGGTCTAACCATCCCGCGATGGTTTGCGATAATTCCCACCGGAATTCCGGCAATCCGAGCCCGACCCGTGATCATCTCCTTGGCATAGTCGGCCTGAAATTCATCGAGATGTCCGCCGTCGAGAATGCATGCCAGAATCTGTCTCATGTCGTAAGGCTGACGATGGTCCTCAGGAATAATGTCATACAGATCCTCGAGCGGACGCGCCGGTTTTGAGCTTTCGATTATCGAGACGTGAGCCGGTGGCGGGGGTGGTAACTCGGATACAAACTCGCGAATCTTATCGATACAAGCTTCGTCTTTGGGGACTCGATAGTGGGCCACGCCGGAAATCTCATTGTGCGCTCGAGCTCCACCGAGAGTTTCATTATCAGTTGTCTGGCCAGTCGCACCCTTTACCAGGTTTGCTCCGCCCAATCCCATGAAAGACGTTCCATCCACCATGATGATCACGTCTGAGAGCGCTGGGAGATAAGCGCCGCCGGCAATGCATGGCCCCATGACTGCGGAGATCTGCGGCACTTTCAAATAGTGCCTCATAATCGAGTTGTAATAGAAAATTCGAGCGGCCCCGTATTGACCCGGGAAGACTCCGCCCTGGTAAGGTAAGTTCACACCCGCAGAGTCGACGAGGTAAATAATCGGTACGCGTGAGCGCATCGCAATTTCCTGCGCGCGCAAGATCTTCTTAATCGTTTCCGGCCACCACGAGCCGGCTTTGACGGTCGCATCGTTCGCGACGATAACAACCTCGCGACCCATGACCTTGCCGATCACCGTCACCACACCGGCGGCCGGCGCCCCGCCTTCATATTGATCGTACGCGACCAGCAACCCGATTTCCTGGACGTACGATTTCTTGTCAACCAACAAGTCAATTCTTTCTCGGGCAGTAAGCTTACCCTGCTTGTGTTGGCGTTCGACCTTATCCGGCCCCCCGCCGCGACGGAGCTTCGCCTCGAGCTGCTTGAGGTCAGCAGTCAACTCGCGAAGGCGCACATTCGATTGGACGGCCGAGCGTACTTCAGATCTCTTCATAGATTCCGGTCTTCGAAAACAGTGATGCTTTCGAGACATTGTAGCCGTAACTTTAGCCGCGGATAAACGCGGATGACACGGATCAGCAATAGCAAGTATTTTTCAGATCCGCATGATCCGCGTTTATCCGCGGCTAATCTGTTTTGAGCAGTTACCCACCCGCCAATTTCCGTATTTCTTTGTGGGATTCAAAATATCACGGGGAGCCGAAAAACTCATCCGCAGGGTGAGGAGTATTCCGGCGAATTCAGTCACGAGTTTTATGAGCTTTGAGTGAAAAGTCTTAAATATCACCTGCGGGAGCGGGTGGATGCTTCAGGTCCAGCCTACCAAAGTTTGAAATCGTTGTTACTGAATCCCTCCTGCGTAAGCAGGTGGATGGTTCAGGTCCCGCCATTTCTGTACAGATTTGTTGGGAGGCTGCACTTGAAACTTCCCTCAACTGCCGCTGAGGGGATTTCAAAAGAGCCGATCTCAAGTTCTTGTTGTAGGCTGAAACTGAACCCAGACACGAGTTATTCAATCGGAAAACCTACGTTCCAAGGTGGCTGCGTCCATTCCGTTGGGAATCCCCTCGAGGATCAAGACACGCCGGCCGGTGATGGTGAGCGTGACCACGCCTTCCCTGGTATTCCATTCGCGACGGTGAGTGTCAGCCATTTCTGCTCCCGAGCCAAGCGCATATCGTAGTTGAGTTCTCTTTGCGTAAGCGTTGAAGAATTCTTGCGCGTCATTATCTGTGTCCCATTCGCTGACTTGAACCATGAAGACTTTTCCGGTCGTAGACTCGTACACTTCATATCGATCGCCGGACCAGCCCGCAGCAGCTCTCCTGGAATCGATCTTAGAATTCAGGAACTGGTCAAGAATCAGATAGTAATTCCACTCACCATGCACGTCGTAATCGATTCTTTTCCAACCTATGCCTAGTTGAGCTCGAACATCGGCTAATTCAATCTTGACCGGCGCTTCTTTCGCAAAATACTTTTCAGGGTGCAGAATCTGCTCGGTTGATTGAGGCAATTCTGAAAACGCCTTCGACACCGCAGCCCAACCACCCTTCTTGTAAACCGCAGAAGCCCAGTCAAATCCTTCCTGATAAGGAAAGACGAGTGATTCACGCATACCCCGCGGAGCCTGCTTGAACTGAGTCGAAGGTGTTTTATCCGAACCAAAAGTCCGCTTGAAGGCAATCTCAGCCATCGGATTCCTGGCCATGTAAAGCCTCATCGCCAGCGTGGCATCACCTTCAATAAGCGCGTGTGCGGCGAGCTCCGCGTCCGAATCTCCTCTCGGCCACTTTTGAAAACGTCGCAAGTCGAAATGTTGATCCTGGAGCGCGTGAGTCAACTCATGAGCCATGACCGGCTTTTGGCCTTCGAGATCAATCCAATCGGCGAGAAAGAACTCCTGTTGCTTAGGATCGAAATAGCCCGCCACCTGCTCTGTCAAAAGACCAATCAGAAATGGACGATAGTGGAAATCGGCCGGAGCCATGCCAAGCTTCTTCATCGTCTGCTCAGTAGCATGTGACTCAGCTGGTGAGGTCTGCTCGTCGAGATTACGAACCACCATCCGCTCAATGTCGATGCGTGATTGCGCTCCACTTTTGACGGGATGCAAAATGGGCAACTCTCGAATCAGACTGGTCTCTTTCAGGAGTGCAGCCGTGGTGGCGGCAAGTGGAGCCCCTCTCGCGTTACCGGCCGCAATGACTGCCGCTTTCCGCTGCGGCACCGCCTGATAACGAGCGAAGATCGAACTGCTCAGGAGACTGATGGCAATGGCCAGCACTGCCAGAATCCTGATTCTCTTTGACATATTCGGCTCTCCGCTCTTATAGTCCGCTAAACGCACTAATTGACCTGATTCTACTAGCTCTGCCAGCGAGGGTCTGAGAGGCATTTACTCAAATGACAAGCCCTGCCCAACAGGAACCAATCTTTGACGACTGGCACGAGACCCTCCTCCGCGTACGATACTCTGAAACGGACAAAATGGGCATTGTTTATTATGCCAACTATCTCGTTTGGTTCGAGATTGGCCGTGCTGAATATTGCCGCGCTCGAGGGTTTTCTTACCGCGATATGGAAAGCAACGACGACGCCTTTCTGGTGGTCGCTGAAAGCTACTGCCGCTACAAGGCGCCTGCGTTCTACGACGACGAGCTGCTGGTGCGAACTCGGATAACTGAGATGCGCCGCCGGTCACTTCGTTTCGGTTACGAGATTGTTAGAGTCTCAGACGGTCAGGTTATCGCCGAAGGTGAAACGGGCCACGTCATCACTGACGGAGAGGGCCGCGTTCGTTCATTCCCTGATGGCTATGCCCAAATGCTAAGGTCCGCCCCGATAGTCAAGTCCACGCCTACCGGCGAGCTCGTCCCGGAAAAAGAAGGCCCCGAATAGTAGAACAGGCTGCCAGCCTGTTCATCGTGCAGCGCCATTCAATCAGCAGCGGAAATCGAGCAACTTTCCCGTTCAGGATGTGGCCTGTTCAGATCAACTGCAGGCTGGCAGCCTGCAGTACGTGTGGCCTGTTCAGATCAACTGCAGGCTGGCAGCCTGCAGTACGTTTAGGACTCGTGGCTTAGATTGATCCTCTTGATTTCGCGGGCTCGTCCACTAGTCTCATCGATATCAATAATTGCCGCACAAATTCGCGACTGTCCCGTGGCGTGATCCGCCCGCCGAAACGTCACTGAGGTGAAGCGCTTGATAATGTCGCCAGCGTGCATTCCGATCACTCCGGCATAACTTCCAGTCATACCCACGTCCGTCAGATAAGCGGTGCCCTGCGACAGGATTGCTTCGTCGGCTGTCTGCACGTGTGTATGAGTTCCCACTACCGCGGACACACGTCCATTCAAATAACATCCCATCGCTGACTTCTCGGAGGTCGCCTCTGCGTGCATGTCAACGATTCGAACTTTCACATCCGCTGGCACTGACTCCAGTAGCTTGTCGACAATTCGAAAAGGATCGTCGCAAGGAGGCATGAACACGCGGCCCATCAAATTCATCACCGCTACATCGATGCCGTTGGCCTGACCGATCCAAAGGCCGCTGCCTGGTGTGTTGGGAGGATAGTTAGCCGGCCGCAGCAGACGCGGTTGCTTCTCGACGTAATCAATAGCCTCGCGCTTGTCGAAGATGTGATTGCCCGACGTCATTACATCGATTCCAGCCGCAAACAGCTGCTCGCCGAGTGAGGGAGTAATGGAAAAACCGCCAGCGACGTTCTCAGCATTCATGATCGCGAGGTCGATGGCGTACTGCTCGCGCAAATCCTGCAGGCGCTCGAGCACGGCCACCCGGCCGGGCTTGGCAACGACATCGCCGATCATTAGAACGTTCATAGGTTAAAAAATTAACCGCGAACCACTAATCGTGAATAGCGCCGGGGCTTATCTTCACGGGTCAAGGTTCACGGCTTGAAGTTTGGCAGAAGGAAAACCGCGTGGTCGTTCCGAAGCCGAGATTGAACCTGCTTAGCAGGTGGGTGACCTGTGTCTACCGCAGCCTCTGGCAATTCTTATCAATGAAGAAGTGCACTGGCAGATGCGGCGTTGGTCTCCCTATTCGTCGGCGTTGGCTCAATCGTCGTAACTCGGTGACGAGCCTTGCAGAAGATCCCCTCTGCCGGTGGGATACTAGCATATTTTGGTTCTGATTGAGATTTTAGATTTGAGATTATTTGAGATCTGAGATCTGAGATCGTTGGTGTCCTTAGATTGACTTGGTTTTGGACGATTTTGGGAGAAATCCAGAGGAATTCTAAGAATCTCAGATCGGCGGATCCTCAGATCTCAAATCGCAGATATCAACTCAAATTAGGGGGGCTCACCCGAAAGACATGCCGCTGGCATTTCCATGCTGCTGCTCAAGGCTGGTTCTAACCTTTAACAGCCTGTCCAGCATTTCAGCACACTCGCCGCTGCGGGCGGCTAATTGGGAATCAGCTTGTTCATGAAGATGCTTGAGCCGGTGAAGCTCATCCGCGATGTGGAGCGCGGCAAGGATAGCTACTTTGAGGGAATCTACAGTAAGAGTGCCTGAGGAAATCTCGCGCATGCGGCTGTCAACGAACTCAGCCAATTGAATAATGTACTCCGTATCGCCGTCCGAGCGAATGTTGTACGTCTGGTTGTAAATCTCCACCCGTACAGTAGGAGTCGTCGTTGCATCCATTCCGGTCTTGCTCAAATTCATCTGACCTGTCCCAGCGGTCATCTCAGCTCCTCAGCCATTTCCGGATCGATCGCCGCAACCGCATCAAGCATGGCTTCGACTTTCATCCGGATCATATCGCGTTCGGCAAGCAGCTTCTCCACCTGCGTCTCCAAACGCTCTTTTTCATTCAGCACGTTGCCAATGTCCCGGCGCATCAGTGAAAGTTCTTTTTGAAGGTTCTCGTTTTCCTGTCTCAGTGATTTGGTTAATTCTATCGTGCGATAGATCTTGTCCTCGAGGTGCGAGAATTTTTCCAATCCTGATAGACCAACCATCTGTTCTCTCCAAAGACAAATTTTATGAACCCGTTGAAGCGGTCCGATTATGCGGCTTCACGCTCGCGAGCGCAAGACTCATTCAACGAAGAAGCGAGATTTATTTTTTGACGGGTATTAGTGAAGCTCTGCGTCGAACTTTTTGGCAAGAATGCCGACAATCTGCTGGTGCATCTCTTCAACTTCGTCGTCTCGTAAGGTCCGTTCATCCGAGCGATACTCAACGCGAAGAGTGACAGCCCGTTTGTCTTCAGGAATATTTGCCCCTTCGTAAGTTCCCACTAGTTGAGTATTGCGACAATCTTGCAAGTCCTGGGCGTTGATCGCCTGAATGAGATCGTTGAAAGCAACTTCCCTCTTAACCAGGAGCGTGACGTCACGCGAGACCGATGGATATCGTGCCAGCGCTTGATACCGAATCGGCTTTTCTACTGAAGCAAGCAAACTGGTCAGATCGAGTTCACCGACATAAACTGGTTGTCGAAACTTGTATGAAGAAGCAGTCGACTCTGCAAGCCGGCCCATGCTGCCAATCATCATGTTCTTAATTTTGATGATCGCAGTTTGACCGGGACGCAAATGCTTTTGAGATCCAGCCTCAAAAGTCAGCGGTCCAAGTTTCATCGCGTCAATAGCCGATTCCAGGGCGCCTTTGAGATCTGAAAAATCCGCTTCGCGTGGTGCTTGTGCTCGTCCTTCTTCAACCGCTCCACCAGAAACTACAAAGCCGAGCGACTCGAGTTCGAGGGGAAGCTGTTTGCCTCCCTGCATCGCGAATATACGCCCAACTTCGATCAAACGGACATCTCGTTGCCCGTGATTCAGGTTGTTACGCAACGAGCTGAGCAACCCGGGAAGCAGACTCTGACGCATAGTCACCGCGTCTTCCAGGATCGGGTTTCGTAAGGTGACTGCGCCACCATCGCTTTGCGATCCGGCAAACTCCGGCACCGTCTCAAACAGCTCATTCGAGGCATTGTCGATGAAGCTAAAGTTGATGGCCTCATCAAAGCCGGCTGACGCGAAGGACCTTCGCAAAGCTCGACGCTTCAACTCATGGTGCTGGTACTCGCCTGCCGACTGACCGGGCGGAAGTTCAGAACCGATGAAGTGATAACCGGTGTGACGCGCAATCTCTTCAACCAAATCCTCTTCACGCTCAACATCGACACGCCAGCTGGGCACAATGAACGTCGCAGACTGTTCGGTCTTTTGAGTCAATTCAAACCCCAGACCCTGGAGGATACGCAGCATCTCAGACTCGGCTACAGTAAGCGACGTCAACGCTTGCACACGCGCGTAATGAAAGATCACCGAGCGAGTCGCCTGCGGTTGCTCAACAACGTCGAGAGCATCTTCGGCGGCCACTCCACCTGCAATGTCGCAAATCAATTCAACGCAACGAGCCTGTGCCCGCAGAATGCCCCCGAAATCGGCGCCACGCTCAAATCGTCGCGATGCTTCCGTATCCATGCCGAGCGCTCGGGCAGTACGCCTCACTGAGTCAGGATTGAAGTACGCGCTTTCGATCAGCACATCAGTGGTTTGATTAGAAATCTCTGAATCTTCACCGCCCATGATTCCAGCGAGCGCAACTGGTCGAGCAGCGTCAGCGATGACCAGCATGTCTGGCGTGAGCTTGCGCTCAACTCCATCGAGCGTCTTCAACTTCTCGCCGGCGCGAGCGGTGCGAACAACAATGCGCCGTTCCTCAAGCTTCGCCAGATCGAACGCGTGCAGTGGCTGACCGGTCTCGTGAAGAACGTAGTTGGTAATGTCGGCGACGTTGTTGATCGGTCGTTGACCGATTACCTCCAAACGGTTAACAAGCCATTCGGGCGATGGCCCAATCTTCACGCCTCGGACCAGCCGAGCAGCGTATCGTGGGCAGAGATCGCCAGCGAGAATCTCTACTGAAGAATCGTCGGCAGTTCGACCCGACGTTTTTGGCGGCATCGCCGCGGGCAAAGTTACTTTTCCGGATTCAATAACAGATACTTCCCGAGCGATGCCAATGTGTGACAGGCAATCCGGTCTATTCGAAGGTACTTCGACGTCGAGAATCTGATCGTCTTCCTTATCTTCGACGGCATCAATGGCCAAACCGACCATGGTCAACGACTCGCGCAACTCCTGCGGTGACAAAATCGTATCGGTCAGTTCACGAAGCCAGTTATTGGAAATTAACATTGTCTAAAAGAGGTCTTTGGTTTTTGATCTTTGGTCTTTGCTCTTCATATTTGTTCTTTGTTCTTGGTCCTTAGTTCTTTGTGCTTGAAACTGCCGAAACTTGAACTTCTAAAGGCGCGGGTCAAGCTGGCCAACACAAGCAAAGAACAAAGATCAAAGACCAAAGATCAAAAACGGCCAAGCCTCAAAACAGCTCAAGCTCTCATCTATTCAAACTGTGACAAAAACCTAATATCATTTTCGAACAGGAGCCGAATATCATCGAGGTTGTACATCAAGCTAGCCATTCGATCGATCCCGAGGCCGAAAGCGAAGCCCGAAAACTCATTCGGATCGACACCAGCAGCCACTAAAACATTCGGATGCACCATGCCGGAGCCGCCCAGCTCGATCCAGCCCGAGTTCTTGCAGATACGACAACCCGCGCCGCCACACTTGAAGCAGCTGAAATCGAACTCGGCGCTCGGCTCAGTGAACGGAAAGTAGGACGGCCGGAAACGAGTCCTGGTATCCGGTCCGAACATACGGCGCAGAAACTCCGCTACCGTGCCTTTCAAGTGCGCCATCGAGATGCCGCGGTCCACACACAGTCCTTCAACCTGAAAAAACATTGGATTGTGAGTCGGATCCGGAGTATCACGCCGGAAGACTCGACCTGGGGCAATCATGCGCACAGGCGCTCCGCGTCGCTGCATGGCATGAATCTGGACGGTTGAAGTCTGCGAGCGCAACGCCAATCCACTTGTCGTGTAGAAGGTGTCCTGCTCGGCCCGCGCCGGATGGTTCTGCGGAATATTCAGGGCGTCGAAATTGTAAAAGTCAGTCTCGATTTCGCGATCGTCTTCGATCGCATAACCCAGCGAGACGAAGATGTCTTCAATCCTTTCGCGCAGCAGCGTAATTGGATGGAGGTGGCCGCGGCGCGGACGACGTCCGGGCAGCGTGACATCAATACTCTCGCGTTTAGTCCGCTCTATCTCTATTCGGGCATGCAGCGCTTGCTCGACGAGTTCAAGCTTCTCTAGCAGGCTCGATTCAGTTTGTTGTACGAGCTGCCCAAAAGAGCTTCGTTCCTCAGGAGCAACCCGGCCTATGGATTTCTTGGCCGTGGCAAGTGCACTCTTTTTCCCGAAATGTTTTGTTCGGAGCTGAGCAAGTCTGTTCTGATGGCTTTGAAGTTCGAGGACTCGATTGGGAAGAACCGCTATCGCTCCCGGAACCTCGCCGGTCTTAACAAAGGCAGGATCGGCGAAGCGTGCGAAGTCTTTGAACTCTTGCTCGAAAGCTTGCTCGGCGGCCGTAAGTTCGGACTTTAATTCCAATATGGAAATCGGATCGGGCACTACCAGTTTGTCTCCTCAACCTGCAAAAGAAAATTGCCGCTTAGCGGCAAAATGTTTATAGAACAGTTGCCCCGCAAACGATCATCCCAGCCCCGTAGGGACGAAATCTTCGTGACCCACAAAACGGGACTGGGAATAGAGAGGAATCGTTTCTATAAACATTTGGTCCCTACGGGACCTGAAGCCATTAGCAATAGCTAATCCTAAGCTGCCTTTTGTCCCTGGTTGTTTTCAATCGCTGCTTTTGCCTGTTCGGTCACCGCCTTGAATGACTCCGGCTGATGAACGGCCAGATCGGCAAGAACTTTTCGATCGAGCTCGATGCCGGCCAGTTTCAGTCCGTGCATCAACTGTGAATAGTTAAGTCCATTCAAGCGAGCTGCCGCGCCGATACGAACGATCCACAGGCTACGAAAATCTCTTTTCTTCAATTTCCTGCCGGTGTAAGCGAAGTTCAACCCGCGCTCAACCGATTCCTTCGCAGAGCGATACAACTTTGACTTGGTGCCGCGATAACCTTTCGCTAGCTTTAATATCTTCTTTCGTCTCTCAAGACGCTTATTTCCACGTTTTGCTCTAGGCATCTTTTGCCTCCTCCTAAAAAACGTTCTTAGTTCTTTGTTTTTGGTTCTTTGAAGTAAGTGATAGCGACGGTTCTCGAACTAACCACGCTGCACCGATTTCACAAACAAAGTACAAAGATCAAAGATCTCCAATTAGTCCCTGCCGTACGGCAACATTGCTTCCACGCGTTTCTGATCGCCCTTAGACACGAGGGCGTCGATGTCGAGCAGACGTTTACGCTTGTTCGTCTTCTTCGTCAGAATATGTCGCGCATGCGAATGACCGCGCTTAATTTTCCCTGTCGCAGTTGTGCGGAACCGCTTGGCTGCGCCTTTATGTGTTTTCAGCTTTGGCATAATTGCCCTCCATCTAATCCTGGTCACAACTCCATGTGACGAATTGTCAAAATAACTCTTCCGCTCGCACGTGCACTCCCAAGCGAGCTAACCACTACATCTCGCCTGGCCGTCTCTGCTTTGCGAAAGACGAAAACCTTGCTTACTGCCCACTTGGGGGCGTTGGTCCTGGCGTTCCACCGGTTCCGGGGTTCGGTCTTTCACCGGGACTGCCGGACTCGACTTTTCCAGGCATCTTGTGCCGCCTTGGTCCAAAGATGATGAACATCTGATTCCCTTCCATGCGCGGCCTTGCCTCAACCTCACCAACGTCCAACAAATCGCGTTCCAGTTTCTCAAGGATTCTGGCGCCGAGTTCGCGGTGAGTCATTTCACGGCCCCGAAACCAAATAGTCGCCTTTACCTTATCGCCTTCAGTCAGCCACTCGCGGGCATGTTTCATGCGATAGTCGTAGTCATGATCATCGGTGCCGGGTCGAAACTTGACTTCCTTAACCGTGATCGTGACCTGCTTCTTCTTTGCCTCGTTTGCTTTCTTCTTTTGCTCGTACTGGAACTTGCCGAAATCGATGATTCGACAAACCGGTGGTTGAGCGGTCGGCGCTACCTCGACAAGGTCAAGACCCTGATCGCGCGCCGCGCGGATAGCCTCCTGAATACCCAGTACTCCAAGCTGCTCACCTTCTTCGCCAATTACACGCACCTCGGGAACGCGAATTCGCTCGTTGATGCGTACGGTTGGAAGCCGTCTGTGATCCGGTCGCGATCCGCGACCTCGAAAGCCTGTAGCTATTGCTGCACCTCCTCAGTCAGAGGTTTCAGGTTTCAAGTTCCAGGTTTCACGTTTGAAAGCTGGGACTCGACCCTTGAAACTAACTATTTGTGAGGGCGCGTGACTCAATGAGTTTGCGCGCCATTTCCCCGAATTCATCCAACGACATCACGCCGATGTCACCCTTTACTCGCTCGCGTACCGCAACCTGTTCCTGTTCCATTTCACGATCGCCCAAAACGAGCATGAATGGAACTTTCTGCATTTGAGCATCACGAATCTTGGCTCCGATCTTTTCACTGCGAAGATTCGTTTCAACTCGCATTCCGTTCTTGCGCAGCTGAGCCGCGACTTTCTCCGCATATTCGTTGACTCGGTCCGTGATGGGCAGCACAGCTACCTGGACGGGAGCCAGCCAAAGCGGAAACGCTCCTGCATAGTGTTCGATTAACACCCCGAAGAAGCGCTCCATCGAACCAAACAAGGCTCGGTGGATCATTATCGGCCGATGTGGCTTGTTGTCTTCGCCAATGTACTCGAGCTCAAACCTCTCCGGTAAATTGAAGTCGAACTGGACCGTCGTCAGTTGCCACAAACGTCCGATTGCATCCTCGACCTTGATGTCGATCTTTGGTCCATAGAACGCAGCCTCGCCTTCGATCCGCTCAAAGTCAAGCTTCTGCTCTTGAAGCGCAACCGTGAGCGCGGCTTCCGCGTTCGCCCAGTCCTCTTCAGAGCCGAGATACTTCTTGGTCGTATCGCTCCCCTTAACGGACAGCTCAACCTTGTACTTCTCAAAGCCGAACGCGCGCAGAAGGTCGAAAGCGAAATCAATGCAATTCACGACCTCTGAATGCAGCGTCGCCGGCGTGCAGAAGATGTGCGCGTCATCCTGCGTAAAGCCGCGGACACGCATCAGCCCATGCAACGTGCCGGAAAGCTCAGCTCGGTAACACGTGCCCAATTCTGCGTAACGCAACGGCAGGTCACGGTACGAATGCTGCGCGGACTTGTAGATGCCAATATGGCCCGGACAATTCATCGGCTTAAGTCTGAATTCCGTGCCCTCGAGTTCCATCGGCGAAAACATCGCGTCAGCGTAGTTCTCTTCGTGTCCACTAACCGTCCAAAGCTCGCGCTTGGCTATGTGCGGCGTAAAAACCTGCCCGTAGCCTCGCTTAGCCAACTCTTCACGAATGTAGTTTTCCATTTCGCGACGAATGGCTCCGCCCTTCGGATGCCAGAAGATGAGACCCTGGCCGTACTGTTCCTGAATCGAGAACAAGTCCAGTTCCCGACCAAGCTTGCGATGGTCGCGTCGCTCCGCTTCTTCGCGCTGCTTGAGCCAGGCATCAAGCTCTTCCTGACTGAAGAAAGCCGTTCCGTAGATACGTTGCATCTGCGGCTGCTCGGCATCACCCATCCAGTAAGCGCCGGCTAGCGATAGCAGCTTGAACGCGCGCAGCTTGCCCGTGTGCGGCACATGGGGCCCGAGGCAAAAATCGATGAAGGGCGAGCCGTCGATGTAATACACGCTGACCGTTTCGCCGCCCTTGTCGTCAATGAGCCGGCACTTCAGCGGCTCAGCTCGTTCCTGGAAGATATTCAGCGCGGCCGCCTTGGAAATCTCGTCGCGGCGATAAGGCAAACTGCGCTTGGCAATCTCGCGCATGCGCTTTTCGATGACAGGCAGATCAGCTTCAGTCAACACTTTTGGCGCAATCACGTCGTAGAAGAAGCCGTAGCGCGGATCGTCGAGAAGGGCCGGGCCAATGCCGAGTTGAGTTCCGGGATACAAATCGAGCACCGCCGCAGCGAGTAGGTGTGCAGTCGAGTGACGCAAAACTTCGAGCCCCGCCAACGTCTGCGGCAGGACCGGCTCGATGTTGAGTGGATCGCCATTGCCGGCAGATTCCAGCGTGTAAGCTAAATCTACTTCAGCGCCATTGACACGCGCTGCCAGAGCTTGTTTGGCAATGTCACGGTCGAGCTGCTTTAGGGCGTCGCCAACCGTAACTGGCGCGGCAAGCTGCGCTGAGCCACCATCCTTAAGTTGTACGTTAATCTCGCTCATTGTTACCTCGTAAGTGCTAATCCGCGGTGAAGGCGCATGCAGAGAGGTGCACGCACGCTAATCCCGACAAGTCGGGACTCGCTGCTTTGGGCGTCCCACGATCCTGAATTTACCACTTACGATTTACTACTAACTGATCGGTTTCGATAGGAGCGCCTTCGTCCGCGAGTCCCGACTGGTCGGGATTCATCAAAACGTAAAGAATCGTGTTGTGGTTCGATTCATGACGAAGGTCTTCCGGAGCTCCTACCAAAAATAGATATAGTACGCGTAATCGCTTGCGAACGTGTAGAAATGTAGCGAAAGAGCGCCGTTAAGTCAAATTACACTTAGCACGGATCAAAACAATCTATCCACAGATTCCGCAGATTACACTGATTCAGTAAAACTATCCGCTCAACTAGGATGATGATTCATCCCAACATCTGAGTAATCTGCGAAATCTGTGGATAGGTCTATCACTTTCTGCTAGGCAAAGCTGAAGTTTTCATGCTATTAAGGCGAGTCTCGCAAGATGTCAATTCGCGGTAGTCGTGGGAGCCTTTCAAGATTATCGACAGGCCGGCTGCCCTGTCGTACAAGTTTCGGTTCAAGCAAAGATAAGTAATTTATGAAGAGAATATTGCTGGTCTTAGCTGTGGTAGCACTGTACGTGCTTCATCAGGACTTCTGGAACTGGCGAACTCCGTATCCGCTCGTATTTGGGTTCATTCCCATCGGTCTCTTCTACCAGGGAGCCTTTTCAGTAGCAGCATCATTAGTGATGTGGCTGCTCGTCAAATTTGCCTGGCCTGGCCACCTCGAAGAAGAAGTTGAAAGCTCAGAAAAGGAGGGCACGAACGCTTGATTCCAGCAATCGTAGTTTTCCTTTATCTCGCCACGGTTCTTTACATCGGCATCTTCGCTTTCCGAAAAGCTAAGAGCAAAAAAGAAGCGGAAGATTATTTTCTCGCCAGCCGTTCCCTGGGTCCATTCGTGTTTCTCTTTTCGTTGTTCGGCACGAACATGACGGCCTTTGCGATTCTGGGCTCGTCAGGTCACGCATTCTCAAACGGCATTGTTACGTTCGGATTGATGGCGTCGTCGTCCGGACTTGTCATACCTCTGAGCATCTTTTTCATCGGCACTCGCGTTTGGGCGTTAGGCAAGAAGTATGGATTCATGACTCCGGTGCAGATGTTCCGCGATCGTTGGGAGTGCGGCCACATCGGTACGGTCATTTTCGTTGTGCAAGCAGTTCTGCTGTTGCCCTACATCATCATCGGCATTATGGGAGGTGGGACCACGCTCTACACGATCAGCGGCGGACTGGTTCCGTTCTGGTTCGGCGGAGCTATCGTGGCCATGGTCGTGATGGGCTACGTCTTCTTTGGAGGCATGCGCGGCACCGCCTGGGTTAATACTTTCCAGACCACTTTGTTTCTTCTTTTCGGCGCCATCGCCATCATCGTGATTGGTGTCGGCATGGGTGGGTTTGGCAGTGCGACGCAAGCGATGTTGAATTCGCCCCTGGCGCCGTTGCTGACTCGCGAGCGTATCTCGCCTTTGTACTTCTTTAGTTACACGTTCATCCCGCTTTCAGCCATCGCCTTTCCGCACATCCTGATCTTTTGCTTGACGGCTGAGAAAATGAACCACTTCAAGAAGACCGTCATCTTCTATCCCATTTGTATCCTCGCGATTTGGGCGCCGTGCGTGTTCCTCGGAGTGATGGCCAATCGCGTCACTGATGTGCCGCAAATCAAGGCCAAGCAGGAGGCGCGGCGAGTCCTTGCCACGCAGGGAAGAACGATGGCGCCTGAAGCTCGCGATGAGCTGCGTGAACAAGCTGCGGGTGACGACGTGATCATGCTGCTATTGCAGCGCTATGCGCCGATTTGGCTCGCAGGTCTGCTTGGTGCGGGGATTATGGCTGCGGTGATGGCGAGCGATTCTCAGATTCTTGCGTTATCGACTATGTTCACGGAGGACGTCTTCGCCCACTATGGAGGTAAGCGTCGCTTTGGGGAATCCGTCCAGGTGCAGACCGGGCGTCTGTTCGTGGTCATTCTTACTCTGCTGGCTTACGCAGTTGCGTTACGAGCACCGGAGACTATTTTCGAGCTCGCAATACAGTACGCGTTTTCGGGATTTGCAGCTTTGTCACCACTGCTCGTTGCCGCGCTGTTCTGGAGAGGCAGTACTAAGTGGGGCGCTCTGGCAGTAACTTTGTGGACAGCGTCTGCTGTTGTAGCCGTCGCTCTTTATCAGCACGCGGTACCTGCGCCCGCGCCCGGACCGTCAATTGTGAGTTGGACTGTTGGTGGAGTTGAGGTAATAACGCGGACTCCGGGCGGCACCGCCGTGTTTGGATTCATGCCCGTAGTGCCAATGGTGATTATTTCCGTGCTGCTGATGATCGTCGTCTCGATGCTTACTGCTAAGCCCAGTCGCGAGACTGTCCAGAAGTATTTCCCGCAAGGCTAAAAAATACCATCCACAGATTACGCAGATTTCACAGATGTTAGAAAATTATTAGACAGCTTGAGGGGTGAGCCTCCAAAACATCTGCGAAATCTGCGTAATCTGCGGATAGGAAGTCTTTTATTTCACAGCCTTCATGGTGGCGTCGCGCTTGGCTTTGAATTCGCTGCCGACTTTCCATTCGGGAAACTTGTCCGCCTGGGCAACACGATAACCAATCGTCGTCAGCAATTGGGCATCATCAACTGCGCCGGTTAGATCCCAGTCAGACTTAACTTCGTCCGAGACCTTGTGATAGTCCTTGGTCGTGTATTCGTCGCGCTTCTGCTTGCTGAAGCTTTCATCTTTGCCGACGTAACTCACTCCTGAATCAGGATACAGCGCGGGAACACCCTGCTTAGCAAACTCAAAATGATCCGACCGGTAATAGAATCCCTTTTCGGGTTCCGGATCGGGATTCACGTCTCGTCCCTGTTCTTTGGCAGTCTCGCGCAACAGATCCACCAGAGTGCTGTTGTCGTCGCCAACCATGGTGACATCTTTCGTCCTGCCCCACTGGTTGACGCCATCCATGTTGATATTCGCCAGCGTCTTATTCAGCGGATACAGCGGATTCGTTGCATAGTATTTTGAACCGAGCAGATTCTTCTCTTCAGCCGTTACTGACAAAAACAGGATCGAACGCTTCGGAGCCGTAGGCAGCTTGGTAAACGCTTCCGCGATATCCAGCAACGCAGCGCAACCGGACGCATTGTCGATGGCGCCATTGAAAATCTGATCGCCTTGCAGTTTTGGATCTCGACCCAAATGGTCCCAGTGCGCGGAGTAAATCACGTACTCGTTCTTCAAGACAGGATCAGAGCCTTCCAGTTTTGCCACCACGTTGTGCGAGTTGATATCACGCAGCGTGTTCTTCACATCAAAGTTCGCCTTGGCATTCAGCGTCACTGGTTTGAAGTCCTTACTTAGCGCCGCTTTTTTGAGCGCGTCGAAATCCTGGCCGCCGGCTGTCAGCAACTCTTTCCCACGGTCGAGCGTAATCCAGGCCTCGACTGCGGGCCGTTTCATATTCTTGTCCGGTGTTTGAATGTCGAAGTTCTCGCGAGACCAACTTCCCGATACAACTTCATAGGGATAGCCTGCGGGGCCGGTCTCATGAATGATGATCGCGGCGGCGGCGCCTTTCTCAGTCGCCATCTCGTATTTGTAAGTCCAGCGACCGTAATACGTCATCGCTTTGCCTTTGAACATCTTGTCGTCAAGCTTGCTTGGATCGCTCGGGTCTGGAATTGCCGGATCGTTAATGAGCATGACGATGGTCTTGCCGCGCACATCTACGCCTTTGTAGTCATCCCAACCATACTCAGGCGCGACCACTCCGTAGCCAACAAAAACGATATCGGAGTTTTCCACTTTTGATTCAGGAACCTGGCGTCGCGAAACGGCCACGTAGTCTTCCGGAAACTTGAGATCAATTGTCTTCGTGCCGGCTTTGAAAGAGGCAGTGGCTTGAGCCGTAAAACCTGTCAGCGGCACATTCTGAACATAGGTGCCGTCGGGATTGCCGGGCTTGAGACCAAATTTTTGAAATTGTTCCGTGAGGTACTTGATCGTGAGGTCTTCACCTTTGGTTCCCGGACCGCGTCCCTCGAATTCATCAGTCGATAGCGCCTTTGTGTGTTGAAGAATGTCGCTGGCGGTGATGCTGTCGAGCGCAGGCTTGAGTTCTGCCGGTCCAGGGAGGCTTGCCGGCGCGGCTGAACTGCTAGGCTGGTTGGGCTGATTTGTATTAGGCGCCGGCGCCGGCTCGCAGGCCAGCAAACTCAGCAAAGCTATACCCAGGCCGACGGAAACAATGCGTGTCCTCATAAGTAACTTGCCTCTTTACGAAGTGGAATTGGATCACAACTCTTCTAAGCGGAAATAGCGGGTTAAGTCAAATGAGGAGTACTGTAGGAGCGCTGTCAGATCTCAGAGTTCAGATCTCAGATCTCAGATCTCAGATCTCAGAGTTCAAATCTCAGATCTCAAACTAGCCAAAGCAATACAGTCTTCCATCCTGGGACCCAATAACGACGCGCCCGTTCGCAATCGCGGGCGACGCCGACAGAGGCGAACCAGCATTGAATTCCCACACCTTAGCGCCGTTCGCAAGATTCAACACATAGAACCTGCCGTCATTCGAACCGATAAAGACTCGCCCACCCGCTATTGCCGGTGAAGATTCCACCCGAGCTCGAGTCGCAAAAGTCCACGCTGACTTTCCTGCTCTTGTCAGCGCATGAACCAACTTGTCACGGCCGCCCAATACGACTCTGTCGTTGAGCACCGCGGCTGACGAGTAGTAAGGAAACTTTCGTTGTGGATGCTGATAGCGCCAGCCTATGCTTCGCTCAGCTAGCTTCACCATCAAGACTTCGTTCTCGAAAGTTCCGTAGTAAGCAAAGCCGTCGCGAAGGGCCGGTGACGCTCCCGTATAAGCTCCCGAAGAAACGTTGAACGCTTCTTTGCCATCCGACAATCGGACCGCATGAAAGACTTCATCGCAGCCCGCGAAGTAAGCGATGCCATCCGAAATGCTTGGCGTTGAATGAACCGGGCCTTCGGTTCGAAACTTCCAGAGCACTGAGCCATTGCGCGTCGATAAGCAATACAGATACTGATCGTAAGATCCGATCAAAACACGATCGCCGGCGACTACAGGTGATGACTTGATCTCGTTGCCGGCTTTGAACGCCCAAATCTTTTTCCCGTCTGAGGCATTTACCGCGTGGAGATAGCCGCCGAGATCGCCAACGTAGACAACGCCGTTGCTGTAAGCAGGAGAGGATTCACCAATTGGCGAGTCGGTAGAATACTTCCAGTAGACCGAGCCGTTCTCCAAATTGAGCGAAACCAACTCTCCCTTTTGCGAACCGACGAATACAGTACCACCCACGATTGCAGCCGAAGACTCAATCGAATCACCCGCTTCATAGGTCCACAGTTGCTTGAGATTAGCCGGCACCGTCGATTGCGAGACGCCGGTAAGCGATGAATTCCCTCGAAACTGTGCCCAGTTAGTCGCCGGCGTATCCTGGCCGCGAAGCGCGGCAGGAAAGCAAGTCAAAAGTAAAAAGGTAAAAGTAAAAAGTACGGACCAAAAGCGAACTCTGATTAAATTGCTCTTTTTCGGACTCAACGCGGAAGGCTCCGAAGTTGCCGACGTTGACCGGCTTCTGCTGTACCTTTGCCTTTTTACTTTTTCCTTTTTACTTGTCCTTAATACGCCCACTCGTAAACCTCCAGAGCTCCGTTGAAATCAAACGGTCGCGGATTGTGACGACCGGTCCATTGCTGCGCAGCTTCCGCAGCCAGCATTCTCAAATCACCCGCGACGATTCCCGCGTCGCTGAGCTTGTTTGAAAGTCCCCCAGCCACTGCTAGTTTTTCCAATCGATCCGCCAAAGCGTCTGCCGCTGAGTCAGCATTACCTTGCCATCCGCTCATCGCTAACAGCTCAGCGTAGCGCGGCCCGGCCACGATTCCATTCCAGCGGACCACTGAAGGCAACAACATCGCTATCGCCTCGCCGTGCGCCGTTCCGTAATGAGCAGTCAAGGGATTGGCGCAAGCGTGAGTTGCTCCCAACATCGAGTGCTCGATGGCCGCTCCCGCGAAATGCGCGCCCAGCTGCATTGCTCCGCGAGCTTCTATGTTGCCTGGCTCGTTCAGCACCTTCTCGTAATTGGATGAAAGCCTTGCCCAGGCCTCGCGTGAAAACACATCGGAAATCGCATTGTGACTAACTGTGACATAAGTCTCGACCGCATGTGCAATCGCGTCGAACCCGGCGGTTGCGGTGATGCTCTGCGGCTGAGACACAGTCAGCAGTGGATCCAGGACGGCGATTCGAAACGCAGCCTTCGGATCGCCGCACGCCATTTTCACATGCGTTACCGCGTCACAGATCAAAGCGTAACTTTGAGCTTCACTTCCCGTTCCAGCCGTGGTGGGTATGCCAATCATCGGGAGCAGATCTTTCGTCGCCTTCCCGTAGCCAAGGTAGTCCTGCATGACTCCACCGTTAGTCAGGAGAAAATTTATGCCCTTCGCGCAATCAAGCGAGCTGCCGCCACCCAACCCTATGATCGAGTCAATCTTTTCCCGCGCTGCGAAGTCTCTGCCGGCTTCAACCATTCGCGTATCGGGATTCACTTCAAAATCGTGAAAACGCGCAACTTCGATTCCAGCAGCATGCAGCGGCGCGACAGCCTCGTCGACGTGGCCGGATGCGACCATGCCGTGATCGGCTACGAGCAAGGTTCGGTGGAGACTCAGTCCGCGCGCGAGCTCACCCAGTCGCTCAATTACGCGGGCTCCAAAGACCACTCGAGTCTTGGGTTGAAAATCAAAACCTGTCATGATTTCTCGCCGATCGCGTAGACAACATTGTCAGCACGCGCGATCAGTAATCCGCCGGATATTGCCGGGGTCGCCATTGTTGATGGCGTAAAACTGCCTACATCCTGGAATGCGGAGAAGTCGGAAAAGGTTTTTGTACTTACCGCCATCCCCGATGATCCCAGCACTGATTGCCCCAGACGAGCGGGCTGGCGTGAGACAAGCCGGGAATAGAAGTTAGTCCCGCGAAAAGACGGCCAGTCTTGAGCGCGAGCCGTCGCACAGTACCAGGGGAGACAGAGACACAGGGTCAGAACTCGTTTCATAAACAGTTCCCGGTTGCTCTGTAATTGTGTCAATTAGGAGTTGACGGCGTCCTTGGTTTGGCAGCGGACGTTATTGGCTTAGCCTCTGGCGCCGGCGGTTTGGCGTCGGACGCTGCTGGTTTTGCCGCGGAGCCTTCCGCCAGAGCGAAGAGCTGATTGCGGTTGGCGATGTATAGAGTTCCATTGGCAGGCACCGGTGTTGAGTAGACTGAGCTGCCCATATTCATCTCACCGATAATTTTCTTAGTCTTGCCTTCCTGCAATATCACCACATCGCCGTCTTCATCGCCGAGGTAAATCTTTCCGTCAATCAGGATTGGTGAGCCCCAGATCGCTGCAAAGAGATCGTGGGTCCAATAGACGGCGCCGGTCTTGGCGTCGAGCGCGTGCAGAAACCCGCTGAAGTCAGCTTCGTATACGATTCCATCCTTGATTGCAGGAGTCGAAACCGAGCGGCGAATCTTGTCATAGTGCCAGACGACGCCGGTCTTGGTGATGTCGCCTCGTTTGGTGGCATCGATGCAATACATATGTCCGACGCCTTCACCGTGCTCAGGATCCTGACCATTGGCGATGTAAACGCGATCCTCGTAGATAACCGGTGTAGAGATAAGCTCGTTTCGTGTCTTCGGCCAAACTGACTCTTTAGGATTCGTATCGAACTCCCAAAGTTTCTTTCCGCTTACAGCTTCGTAGCCGCGAATCCAACCATCGCCCTGAGCATGAACAACCATATCCACCCCACCAATTTTGCCAACCGTGGGAGACGACCACTGGCCGTGCAGGATTTTGTCGAAGACCGAGTTGTCTTCCCAGACCAACTTGCCGGTGTTCTTGTTCACAGCAATGATCGATGGCGATTTTGGCGAAGGAATGTTGACGTGGCTTTCATCCTGGCCATTTGAAGTACCGACATAGATCAGATCGCCGAACGAGACGGGCGATGAATTCGCCATGTTGTGCGGAAGAGAGCCGACCTCTTCCATCATGTCGAATCGCCAGACCACGTCGGCGTCTTTGTCGGACTTCAATTTTTCATCAGTAACTCCGTCGTTCTTGCCGTCACGAAAGCCCTGAGTGTCGAGCGCTACTAACTCCGCGCGGTTTGTCACGTAGTAAAGTCGATTGCCTTCCACCAGTGGCGAAGAACAAATGCCTTGATAAGGCCAATCATTCACGCGTCCGGCGGCGAGCTTGTCTGAGACCGCCTGCCACATGAACTCCCCATCCGATTCACGAAACGCCATCAAGATGCCCTTGTCTCCGGTCACCTTCGAATCTCGAACGCCTTCGTTATTAGTTCCGACGAAGACCATGCCGCCCGAGATTACGGGATTGCCATATGTTTGCGACCCCAGCGCCTGCACCCACTTGACGTTCTTCTTCGTCTTGACGTCCCAGCTCGTGGGCAGGCCTTTCATATTCGAAATCATGTTTCGATCCGGAGTACCTCCCCACATGGGCCAATCGCCTTTTCCGGGATCGGATGCTGAGACATCTGGCGCCGGCGCCAGACAAAAGACGGCCAACAATATGCCCAGGACCAGAACCGCGACACCTGACTTTTGAAAGTAATTCCGATGACTATGACTTTGATTATTTCGTCGTGCGTTTAGAATCATTGTTTGTCCTTTTCGCCGAAACCCGTGCGTCTACCTCTTCTCGCAAGCGGTGAGCAATTGGCTTATCTTTGGGCCCGCGCAATCACTTCCAACCGAGGCTAAGAACACACGTGCTCTGCGTTATTTATTCTCGTAGACTTTCAAGTTATCAAAATAAACATCTGAAAGTCCGTTGCCGAACACGCCTGGCGCACCCTGGCGGTTCGGGATTGGATCGATTCGCTCGACCAACCAGCCTGATGGCTCTGGCTCCCCCACCGCCCAGGCTTTGCCGCGTGCGCGAGTTTTGCCGTCCGGCAGGTTCTCCACCATCAACTTGAGGTGATACCAGGTATCCTGTTTCCAGGTAAACGGAACCTTGACCGTACGGATTGTTTCCGGCTGCCAAGGCTCCAGATGCAAAGCCTGACTGTTGCCATACAAAGTCAGGACGTAACGCTGAGCGATTACCCCAGCATCCCCCTGTTGACGCCGCTTCTGGGTGGCGTAGACATCCGATTCGACGGTGTAGTTATCGAAATTCGATGGTCCGAAGTAAGCACGAGCACGAGTCACCAGCGACGAACCCTCCGTCGACTTCGCGAATACTTTGTTGCCGTTAAGTTCGCGAACGCTGTATTTCGCGCTGGTGCCCGTCCAATAGGGAGGTCCGCTATTCACCGCATAACTTTCGAAATCTTCGCTCCATGGAAGCGGCGGAAAGACGCGCACGCTCGCTGAGCCGCTAATAGTTCCAACCGCAGCCTTCACCAAACCTGCTTGAGCTACAGCTTCCGAACCAACCGTAAACTGGCCGTTGGCAACCGTACCTTTTAGCTGGTCGAGCGACCATGTAGCGCTGGGCTCTTCACGAATAAAGTTTCCGAGCTCATCAAAAAGTCGCGCGCGGAAGTTCACCTTCTCGCCAGGCTTAAGAATCAGTTCAGTCGGAACGACCTGCACATATGAAGGCGTACCGTTACTATTTACTTCCTCTTTTGGCGGGACAGGTTTTGTGCGAGCGCCCGCATTCTTCTTACCAATGCAGTAAAGATTCGTATCACTTACGAAAAATATCCGGCCATCTGAAACGGCGGCCGAGGCGATAATTATCTCCGGGAGAGCCGCGGTTCCGAGTTGCTGCTCATCGAGAATTTTGGCGCCGGTGGCTGAAGGTTGGATGATGTAGAACTTGCCGTCCTCTGTGCCGACATACAATTTTCCGTCGGCAAAGACCGGCGAGGCCTTTTGGATGGTGCCGAGCTTCTGCAACCAAAGTTGTTTGCCGGTGTTCACATCGAAGGCGCCGAGATTCGCGCCGTTATCGATTTGATAAAGCCGGTCGCCATCAAGCACTGGAGATGAATAGCCGCCCTGCCAACCATATGTCTGCCACTTGATCTGTTCCTTCTTGATGTCTCCCTTAGCTCCCGCATCCACCGCCACCATCATTCCCATTTCATTGGAACCAAGGTTTTCTTCGCTATGGGTCAGGATGGCGACGCCGTCTTTAACTACTACGCCGGTATTTATTCCGCGCTTGCTGATCTCATACTTCCAAACTGGCTCACCTGTTTGGGCTTTGATCGCATGCACCACGCCATCACTCGCTCCCTGAATCAACAAACGCATCCCATTTACGCTAGCGATAACCGGTGGCGCGTAAGTGGTGTCGTAGGGTCTGCCACCGGGCGCACTGATCCACATCGTTTCACCGGTCTTCTTATCGAACGCCATGAAGCGGTGAGCGCCGCGGCCGTGTTGACCCCATTGAAAAGTGACAGCGCTAACAATTAAGAGATCGCCCTCGATTATCGGGGAAACGGTGCGACCACCGTGCGTAGTCAACAGACCGAAGTCCTCACCAAGCGAGCGTTCCCACAATACTTTGCCTTCACGAGTCAAGCCCAACAACGTTCCACCGCCGCCAAACACAAACACATTTCCCGTGGAAGGATCGCCGACGGGTGATGCCCAACCCACGCGGTGCGGTGGCACATCGCTCAGGTACATGTTGAAGCGGTGCTCCCAAAGCAGTTTTCCGGTATCGGCGTTGAAACACATCAACCGTTCCTGCTCCAACTCACCCTTACCGGCCGTGTTCTGCAGATAGAGACGACCATCCATAACGATTGGCGCCGAGCGGCCCCCGTATGGAGCTTTCCAAGCCAGGTTCTCACCGGCGGTTGACCAGTGGGTCGGTAGGTTCTTTTCTGCGGAGACTCCGTTGCGGGTGGGGCCGCGATATTCCGTCCAATCGCTGCCGCTGACTGTCGCAAATGCAATTAATAAGACGGCGCCAGTATTCAAAAAAATGGAAAGTAGCTTAGTCATTTCGGATTTCCGTCCATGAGAACTCAAAAGTAGATTAAGTTAGAAATTGATTGAAGCCGATTGCCGGGCACACTGCAACCTTAAAGATGTAGGATACGTAAACACCCGTTGCAGTGATTCAGAATATTTCTCTTGACCATACTGCTGGATCGGCACAAAGATATTGTTTCTGTTTCTGAAGTTGAGTCAAGTCGTGAAGTGATAGCTCAAGTACTGCCGGCTGACCGCCCGCAGCTACACGCTCTAAGAAAACACAAAGATTTCGAGCTTGACGAGTTGCCCTTAGCGACTTCGACGGGTTGAAAGCCTGTCGCATAAGGAGATTCGATTATGAAAACTACAGCTGCTCTTTTCCTCGCCTTGCTTTTAGCTCCGATCGCATCCGCGCAAACAAAGCAGGAACTGAACGACAAATTGTTCGATGCGGTCCGCGCTGGTGACGCCACGGCGGTGACGGCTCTGCTCGATAAGGGCGCCGACGTTAACGCTAAGTTTCGTTACGGCATGACCGCTCTCTTCAAGGCCGCCGAGCGTGGCAATCTTGAAGTCACCAAAATTCTGCTCGCGCGCGGCGTCGATGTAAAAGTGAAAGACACGTTCTATGGCGCTAACGCCCTTTCGTGGGCAGTGCAAAACGAGCATAACGAGGTAGTGAAGGAGATTCTGGCGAAGGATCCAGACAGCGTTGATGAAGTCCTGCTGGACGGCACTCGTGGCGATAGTGTTCAACTTGTCGAGATTGCGCTGGCCCAGGGAGGTGCAAAGCCGGAAACCTTGACGGCGGCGCTCGTGGCAGCCACGCGTGATAAGAGTGACGATAAAGAGGGGCAAGCGAAGGCGGCGACCATTGCCGAAATGCTGAAAAAAGCAGGCGCCACACCACCGCTCAGCATCGATGCCGCTATCCTGCAAACGTACGTTGGTAGCTACAAGAGCGAGACGAGTACCATCAACGTCACGCTGAAGGAAGGCAAGCTGAGTGCGCAGCCGGTCGGCCGTCCGCCAATTTCCCTTTTCGCAATTGATAAGGTTACGTTCAAGCCGGTTGAGTTCGATGGCATGCTTATGACGATGACCGTCGAAGGTGACAAGGTTACTGGATTCAACCTTAAGCAAGGTCCGAACAATACTGTTTTCAAGCGCGTGCAATAGCCTTGGTACTTTGTAGGGGCGGACCTATGTGTCCGCCCGCATTGAATTGAACAACCGGGCGGACACGCAGGTCCGCCCCTACAATCAAGTCCAAGTGCATAACTTTTTTTGAGGTAAACCAAATGAAATTCATCCTTCTGATAACACTCTGTCTTTTCACCGCGTCCGCCGCCTATTCACAGAATTGGCCCCAATTCCGCGGACCAGGCGCGACCGGAGTAGTTGAGGGACACACTGCCGCAACGAAATGGAATGTTGAAAAGTCGGAGAACGTCCGTTGGAAGACCGCTATTCCGGGACTGGCCCACTCGAGCCCCGTTGTCTGGGGCAACAAAGTATTTGTGACGACGGCCGTAACCACGGGCCCTAAAGATGAAACTCGTTACGGTCTCTACGGCGACGTCAAACCCGTTAAAGACGATCCGCGTCATACGTGGAAGGTCTACGCGTTAGACTTGCACACTGGCAAAATCCTTTGGGAACAAGTCGCGTACGACGGAGTACCCAAAGTTAAGCGCCATCCGAAGTCCACTCACGCGGATTCAACTCCAGTCACGGATGGCAGATATGTCGTAGCGCTCTTCGGCTCTCATGGACTTTACGCGTACGACCTCAACGGCAAGCTGAAATGGAAGCAGGACCTCGGCGTTTTGGATGCCGGATGGTTCTACGACGCAGATTACCAGTGGGAACATGGAAGCTCGCCGGTAATCTTCCGAGACCTTGTCATTATTCAAGCCGACGTACAAAAGGATTCATTCATCGCCGCGTACGACTTGAAAAGCGGCAAGTTGGTTTGGAAAACTCCCCGCGAAGAAATCTCTTCCTGGGGCACACCGACCGTCTACGACAGCAAGACTCGTCCAGAAGTCATAACGAACGGCTCGAAAGCTATTCGCGGGTACGATCCGATCACGGGCAAAGAGCTTTGGCGCCTCACTCCGAATTCCGAAGTGACCACGCCGACACCTTTCGTTGCCCAGGATCTAATCTTTGTTACCAGCGGCTACGCCCCCATTCAACCGATCTACGCGATCAAGCCCGGAGCTGTCGGCGACATCACGCTTAAGGACGGAAAGGAATCGAGTGACGCAATCGCCTGGAGCAAGCAACGAGGTGGTCCATACATGCCGACTCCGGTTGTGTATGGAGACTTTCTCTACACGTGCTCAAATCAGGGCGTGCTGGCTGCCTACAACGCGAAAACTGGAGAGCGGATATATCAGGAGCGGCTTGGCGGCAAAGGCGGAGCGTTCACTGCTTCCCCCGTAGCGTCGGACGGCAAGCTTTACCTCTCGAGTGAAGATGGCGATGTGTTTGTCGTCAAGACTGGTCCGAAGTACGAGCTGCTGGCAACGAATCCTGTCGGTGAAGTGATGATGGCAACCCCGGCGATTTCTGATGGGCTCGTAATCGTGCGCGGCCTCAAGAACGTTTACGCGTTTGGCGAAGGCGCCACTGCCAAAGTCAAGAACGGTAATTGAGATTTGTAGGGGCAGACCTGCGTGTCTGCCCTGATTGGGTGGACTTCAAGGTAAAGGGCAGACACACAGGTCTGCCCTACAAAAGGAATAATCTGATATGAAATTGCTCGGACGAACCATGATAGCCGCCGGCCTTCTTACTACTCTCGCGATTCTTGCCACGAGCTCGGGAGCGGCGAGCGGCACTAATTGGCCCCAATGGCGCGGACCATCCGGGCAGGGTGTCTCGACTGAGAAAAACCTGCCGTCCGACTGGACGCCGACAAAGAACATCAAGTGGAAAACGGCTATCCCCGGACGCGGTCATTCTTCGCCAATCGTTTGGGATAATAAGATCTTTCTCACCACGGCTGTGGAGGGCGAGGTCGTTCCCGGCGCCACCGCAGTCAAACACATTGATGAAGGAAAAGAATACCTCCATCCCGACAGCGTCGGCGCCGATCACAAGCACTTGTTCAAAGTCATTTGCATTAACCGCGATACCGGAAAGGTAATGTGGGAGCAAACTGCGTTCGCAGGCACTCCTTACGACAATCGTCACCGCAAAGCCTCGTTCGCCTCGTCCACGCCTGTTACCGACGGCAAGCTTGTTTACGCTTTCTTTGGTACTGAGGGCTTGTACGCTTACGACTTCAACGGCAAGCTCGCCTGGAAAACTCAGGTTGGCAAACTGGGTACGTTCGGAATGGGTGTGGGCACTTCCCCAATTATCGCGAGCGATTTTCTGATCATTCAAGGCGACGAAGAAAGTGGCGCCAGCTCCTTCATGGTTGCGATTGACAAGCGCACCGGCAAAGAAGCCTGGAGGACTGCTCGCAAAGTGCAGGCCAGCTGGGCCACTCCTTTATTAGTCACCAACGGTAAACATTCGGAAATAATCACCGCCGGGAATGAGGCCGTAATTGCCTATGATCCCGCTACCGGAAAAGAGCTTTGGCGTCATAAAGGCGTCGAGAGCAACGCGATTCCCTCGCCCGTAGCAAACAGCGAGATGGTCTTTATTTCCGCGGGATTCCCCGCCAAAGTGGCCATGGCAATTAAGATTGGCAGCAGCGGCGATTTGGGTGATGCCGTCGTTTGGAAATACGAGAAAGGCACTGCGTATGTGCCTTCGCCAATTCTGCTTGATAACTACCTTTATCTGACTACGGATCGAGGCATCATCACGTGTATTGACGCGCGCACCGGCGAAGTCAAATACGAGGGTGGCCGCGTTCCTATTCCAGCAACGTTTACTGCTTCACCAGTCGCCTTCGACGGAAAAATCCTTTTGACCAGCGAAGACGGCGATACCTTTATCGTCAAGGCCGGACCAAAGCACGAGATTCTTGCTACTAATTCAATTGCTGAACCGGTGTATGCATCGCCGGCTGTCGCGGATGGAAAGATCTTTATTCGCGCCGAAAAGAATCTGTACGCGATCGGCAACTGACTTCTGAGATCTCAAACGAAGGAAATACATGACGCGGCATAAGCTCATCGGAACCACTTTCACCCTCCTGTTCACCCTAACAGTATTCACATCAACCGCGATTGCCGACCCCAACTGGCCACAATGGCGCGGACCGACTGGCCAAGGCATCTCTGCCGAGACCGGTCTGCCCACTGAATGGAGCGGCACTAAAAACGTGAAGTGGAAAACGCCAATCGAAGGCCGCGGCCATTCATCTCCGATTGTTTGGGGCAAGAAGATCTTTCTGACTACAGCCCTCGACGGCAAACAGATTCCTGGACGCGCGCCTGGCGTCACTCACAAACTTTATGGCGGTGATTTTGTACACCCTGACGCTATGGGAGCTGATCTTACTCACACAATGAAAGTCATCTGCGTCGATCGTGAGACTGGAAAAATCTTGTGGCAGCGGGTGGCCTATGAAGGTGAAGTGAAAGATAGCCGGCACAAGCTAGGGAGCTTTGCCTCGTCAACACCAGCCACCGACGGCAAGTACGTTTTCGCATTCTTTGGCAGTGAAGGCTTATACGCGTATGACTACGATGGCAAGCTGGTTTGGAAGAAAGATCTGGGTACTCTCAGCACCGCCAGCGTGGGTTACGGCGTGTCTCCAATCCTTTACCAGAATCTCGTCCTGATGCAGTGCGACGACAGCGGTGGGCACTCATTCGTTGCAGCCTTTGATAAGAAGACGGGGAAAGAGGTCTGGCACACTGCTCGTCCGGTCGATCTCACTTGGACAACGCCCGTACTGGTTCATGCCAACAATCGAGTGGAACTCGTCACGGCGGCAATTGAATTTATCATCGCTTACGACCCGGCCACCGGAAAAGAACTTTGGCGGCACAAAGGTCTGGATAGCAACGCAGTTCCGACACCCGTCGTCTCGAATGATCTCGTGGTTGTCAGCTCGGGCTCTCCCAAGAAAATCGCGCTTGCTTTGCGAGCTGGCGGAAGCGGCGATATTACCGGCACACCTCGGCTCGTTTGGTCCTACGACAAAGGCACGGCCTATGTACCATCGCCAATTCTCTACGGCGATTACGTCTATCTCATGACCGGCAATGGCACCATCACCTGTCTTGACGCCGCTACTGGAAAAGTCCAGTACGAAGGCGGCAGAGTCCCCAAGCCCACCATGTTCCTGGCCTCCCCTGTTGCGTTTGAAGGAAAGATTCTTTTGACGAGCGAGGAAGGCGATACTTTTGTGCTGAAAGCCGGTCCGAAACACGAAGTGCTGCACACAAATTCGCTGGGCGAAGCCGTTTACGCGTCGCCGGCAATTGCGGATGGGCGAATTTTCATTCGCGCAGAGCACAATTTGTTCGCCATCGGCCACTAAAACCCGACGGAACAATCAGACGACACTCAACGTCTAACTGTTAACAGATCCAACACAGTTTGCGTATGATTAGCTACAGGTGAATTCTGTTCACTCAGTTCCGTTAACAAAGGAGTCGCGGCATGTTCGAGTCAAAAGTAACGAAGCTCTGGTACGAATCGCCGGCCATAAATATCTCGATTCTGTTGATAGTGGGCCTTTGCCTGTTTGCCGCAGGCTGCAGCTCGAGCAGCCATTCCGCCCAGGATGCGAAAGTCGAGCAGCACCGCGCTGAGCAGCAGGCTCAGGCCTCGAATGCTCAACCCGCAGCTCCCGCAACCGCGGCGCAACCAGCTACTGGTGCATCTCCAGCGGCAAATGGCCAGCCAGCAGCTCCAGCCACTGCTGCGGATACTTCGGCTGCGCATGCGACTCGAAATTATTGGACTAGCTTTCGCGGACCAAATCGTGACGGGCTGTACGACGAAATGCCAGTCATGACTAGTTGGCCGGCTCAGGGGCTGGCGCCGATTTGGAAAGAGCCAGTTGGTGTTGGCTATGGCTCGCTGACGGTTGCCGACGGTCGCGCCTACACACTCGAGCAACGCCGCAAACAGGAAGTTGTTGCCGCGTACGACATTAATAATGGCCACGAACTCTGGGTTCAAGGGTGGAATGCTGAGTACACCGACGAGACTGGAGATGGGCCGCGATCGACTCCGACATGGGACGAGGGTCGACTTTATGCACTGGGTGCGACGGGCGAGCTTCGCTGTCTCGACGCGAAAACCGGACAAGTTCTTTGGGGCAAGAACATTCTGAGTGACAATCAAGCCGGTAACTTGCAATGGGCCCAGTCCGCCTCGCCGCTTATCGTCGACGACAAAGTAGTAGTTCTTCCCGGCGGTACGGCAAACAAATCGGTCGTAGCTTATAACAAGATGACCGGGGCTCCAGTTTGGCGATCGCAAAGCGACACTCAAGCTTACGTCTCGCCGATGCTGGTTAACCTGGCCGGCCGGCGACAGATTCTGGTTGTTAGTTCCAAGCGAGTATTTGGGCTGGCGCCCGAAGATGGTTCCCTGCTCTGGAGCAATTTCTGGGATACCGATATGGGCATCAATGTCTCTCAGCCAATCATTGTTGATAAGAACCGGCTCTTCATCTCCTCAGGATATGGCAAAGGCGCCGCGCTAATGGAAGTCTCGGGTAGCGGGAAGAGTTTCAGCGCCAAGACAATCTGGGAAAACATAAACATGAAGAACAAGTTCAATAGCTCAGTTCTTCACAACGGCTATGTTTACGGACTGGATGAAGGAATTCTCACCTGCGTAGACGTGAATACTGGTGAGCGCAAATGGAAAGACGGGCGATATGGCTATGGACAGGTCTTGCTCGCAAGCGGAAATCTGATTGTCATCAGTGACGCTGGCGAGCTCGCGCTGGTGCGAGCGATACCTGATCAGCGCTCGGAAGTCGCGCGGTTCAAGGCCATCGAAGGGAAGACATGGAACTATCCCGCGATCGCCGGAGGTCGTCTGCTGGTTAGAAATGCCACCGAGATGGCTGCATATAACATCGCCGCAAACTAGGATTGTCTAGATCGGTGCCACCGATGCCACGGCCTTGCGCCGTGGTTCCTCACGCTCGCCGCTACAAAAAGCATCATGGACGGCTCCCTCGATGCCACGGCCCTGCGCCGTGGTTCCTCACGCTGGCGCACCCTTGTCTACACGATAGCGTGAAGTACCACGGGACAAGCCCGTGGCATCTTCCCTAAAAGCCCCGCCTTTGGCTTAGCGGCGTGCGTGAAGTACCACGGGACAAGCCCGTGGCATCTCCCTTAATAACCACCGGCTTTGTTTTAGCGGCGTGCGTGAAGTACCACGGGACAAGCCCGTGGCATACGCCCTACGAAAGTGAGTGTCCAAAAAGAAATCCGTTAAATTACTGCTTTTTGAAGATGCGTTTGGTTTCGTAGGATACGGTGGCAGTGTCGACGTAATTGTCGATCACGAGCTCGCCCTCGGGTGAGATAGTCCAGCGGCGCGTAACCTTATTTGTGACGGGACCCTTTGGAGTCTCCGTCGTGGTTTGTTCATCCACAGCAATGCCTCGCCCATTCGGAAGCCAATTCCCTGAGCGTTTCCCTTTTGCATTCGGCACCGGTCCAGCTGGTCCCTGAGGCACAAAATCTCTTTCCTTACCATCAATAATGTAGCTGTCCTTAATCGTACTTTCGCCATCAGGATTTATCAGCTTTATCTCGAAGTCGATCTGATCACCCGCCTGCGAGACCTTGAGCGCCTGACGCTGATTGGGCGGCAAGCCAAAGCTCCGTTCCTGATCCATCTTCCAATCACCGACGAAACTCGGCTTTTGAAAGGCCGACACTATTGAGATAACCGAAATCAAAAGTAAACTGCAGAACAACACGCTCTTTTTCATTGCGAATGACTCCACTCCAATATTCAAAAACCCTTTAGCCGCAGGTTACACAGATGACACGGATTCAAGTCCAAACCAACGAAGGCCTCGAAGACTACTAATGTAATCCGCGAAATCTGTGGCTAAGACTTTACGAGATCGCTAACGATGCCAGAGTATTCTCGTCCTTAACCAGAATACGATTTCCGAGCACAACCGGATGCGCCCAGGTGGGACTGGAAGCAACAGTGTATTCAGCCAGCGGCGCATACTCAGCTGGCCCAATCGGTTGCACGATCAACTTTGCGTCGTTGGTCAAAAAGAACAACACCTTGCCGGCTAAATTAAGAATAGCAGCGTTCTCGCCCATCCTTCCCGGACTCTGCAACAGAGTCTTACCGGTATCGGCATCAATTGCGAAGAACTGGCCCTTCTTAGCAGAGCTCATTCCATACACCACGTTGCCCTGCACGACCGGCGAGTTGAGATACAGTTGATTATCCTTATTGTTCCAAACTTCCTGCGGCACCAGCTCGGCGCCTTGTTTGGTCACTCGAATGGCGGACAATCCCATCGCTTCACGTGAAATGATTAGCGTATCTTTGTAAACAGCCACCGTCGGTGAGTTTTCTTCGTACTGCGATTTGGCCGGCAGTCGCCAGAGCAATTTGCCGGTTGCCGCATCGACCCCAATAAATTCTTTTTGAGTGAAATTCACAACTTGTCGAACGCCGGCGAGAGTGACAACGAGTGGCGATCCGTAAGCTGGGCCATCAAGATCATTCTTCCACTTCACATTTCCGGTCTCAGCGTCAAAAGCGGTGAGCGCTCCTTTGTCATGTCCGCCCACGTGCGCGAACAGCACACCGTTATCGATCACGGGTGACATCGCGACACCAAACCATGGTGAAGTTTCTTTGTATTCCTTTGAGAATTCCCGCCGCCACTTCACTTTTCCAGTAGCCGCATCGTGACAAGAAAGCACTCCACTAATACCAAATGTGTAGACGTTAGCCTTGTTCACTACGGGCGTAGATTTCGGACCTTTGCCATGTCCCGTCGCGGCGGGGTGCATCTTGTACTCAATGGGCTGACTCGAGCGCCAAATCTCTTTTCCTGTAGCAGCGTTTAGCGACATCAATACTTCTTCATCGCCCTGTCTTGCGAACACGTAGATTTTGCCGGCGACAACCACTGGTGAAGCATGTCCGATGCCCACCGGGACTTTCCACTCTTCCTTCAAAGTCTTCGGCCAGGTATTTGGTAACTTGGCGTCCACGACTTTGGCGTCACGATTTGGTCCACGCCACTGCGGCCAGTCGGCCACAGTGGGCTGCGCCAAAATCGAACCCAGGATTGTAACTAACGATAGTTTTCGCAAAACGGAAAGCATGTTCATATTCTCACTTTGAAGGGGCGATGTTTTTCTTTGCAGCTTTGCGCCTTTGCGGGAAACGTTTGGATTGCCCGCAAAGGCGCCAAGAACGCAAAGCACCATCCTTGAATTTATGACACGACAACCTGCAGCTTGTCGGACTAGAACAGCAGCTTCAATCCGAACTGAAGATGACGGGGATCGCGAGCTGACGTAATCCTCCCAAACGTTGGCGACCCCAGAAAATTATCCGGCAGATTGAAGTTTGGATGATTGAAGAGATTGAACGCCTCAGCCCTGAACTGAAGATTCACCCGCTCGGTCAGCGCCGTGTTCTTAACCAGTGACGCGTTCACGTTGTTAAATCCCGGACCGTCCAGAATATTCCTGCCGGCACTACCGAACCTTCCCGGGGGCGGAAATGCGAACGCTGCAGTATTGAACCAGCGGTCAGTCGTTCGCGAACCAACGTTAGGATCCCCAACAACATTAGGCCGGTCATTAGCGCCAAACCCGAGAATCGATCGACCCGTACCACTGTTATCGATGTCTGAAAGCAAAGCTACGGTGAAAGGCCGTCCGGATTGGAGAGTAATAATCCCTGTCGTCTGCCATCCACTCAACAACGTCGTAGCCCAACCCGCGTCCGACAAATAAGACTTACCGCGTCCGAACGGCAGGTCATACGTATAGCTCCCAGAAAAACGATGGCGGACATCAAAGTTCGAGCGTCCGCGTTCCGCGCGCAAGTTGTAGCTGTTCTGCGGGAAGTTCGGATCGCCGGCACTGCTGAAGAAGTTCGAAGCGTCATCGATCGACTTCGCAAAGGTGTACGACAGCAGCGTCGTCAAGCCTCTGCTAAACCGCTGCTGGAATCTTGTCTGCAGGCTGTGGTAATTCGAGTTTGCCCGCGACTCAAGCAGATCAATATCGTCAAAGCGTGGATCCGGACGAGGAACAAACGGCAATCCTGGCGGCAAGGCGCTTGGCTGCGGCTGATTAATGTCACGAGCCGTCAAGAGCTTCGTTCCCTTCGAGCCAACGTATGCCACCTCCAGCACGCCATCCCGACCTACTTCACGTTGCATATTCAAATTCCAATGCTGCATGTAAGCCGTTCGCATGTCGCGCTGAATGGCCAGCGCTGAATCCGGTAACGGGAATGGGAAGAAACTGGGAAAGGGATTGTTCAACGTCAACGGCAAGCCCGGTAACGAAAAGAAAATATTGTTATCGAAGTACGGCGAGTTGAAATAGAGCGCCTCGCCCGGAGCCAGCGGTGACTGGTCGTAGTAGATTCCATAACCGCCGCGCAATACGGTTTTCTGATCCCTGCCGACTGTCCATGCAAACCCCACTCGTGGAGCAAAATTGTTCCTATCCGGTTCAAAGCCGCCGCGCGGAACGCCGTTCGTGCCAACTCGAACCAGACTATGCGTTGCCAGGTCGTATACGTTCGCGCGATCCTGCGCATCGACGGGAGGCGTGTTGTATTCGTACCGGAGACCCAACGTTAGCGAGAGTTGCCGACCGACTCGGAAACTATCATTGACGAAAAAGTTATAGCTTTGCGTCCGTAAGTGCTGCGGATTATCAACTCGCGCCACACTTGTTAGTAGCGGGAACCCGAGCAGTACATCTGCAAGAGCATTGCCTGATATCTGGGCAAAGGGCGAGAACTGCAGACGGCCACGAGATTCCACGTCGCGAAAGGCATTCTGCTGCGAAAAGCGGAGGTCTGCGCCAAACTTAATTAAATGATTTCCGCGCACGTAACTTGCCGTGTCCAGAACCTGGTAGACGTTGGTAACGCTGTTCTGCGGATTGTTTCCCTCGTCGCCGACGGGCGAGAAACCAGTGATGGTGATAAAGCTCAGGCCCGCGTCCCTGGCGTTCGGAGAGATCACAGGCAAGCCAACGCTGCCATTAACGCGACTGGCTTCCTGAGTAACCGATCCGGCCACGCGACTCAAAGCCACGCGAGATTCGTTCACGAGATTCGGAGTCAGCACGTGTGTAAGCGCTGCCATCACATTTTGGCTTCGTCTCTTGACTGTGTCGCCAAAGCCAGACACCAGAGAAAAGGTTGGCCCGGTAAAAGGCTCGAACAGATTTCGATCTCCAAAACTGTACCGGAAAGTAAGATCGGCACGATTGGTCAGCCTGTGATCGAGCCGCACATCGAAACTGTCATTCCGGTCTCGTTGAGTCGGTGACGAAACAAAATTCTGAAAAGGCACATTGCGATTCGGTAGTGGGTACAGCGCAGCTATCGCTCGACCAACAGCATTGATGCGCGCCGGATCGATGCGCCGGTTCGGGAACGGCAATTGGGTAAATGGATCGATAGGCGCGCTGAACAAACTCTGTGAAAAATCGCCAGATCGTTCGAGCGCGGTGGGAACGTTGGTAATTCGAGTTATGCCTTCCCGCGAACGCGTTCCTTCATAATCTGCGAACCAAAACGTCCGGTCTTTGATTAAGGCTCCGCCAATCGAACCGCCAAACTGGTTACGAATGTACTTTGGCTTCCCTTCACTTGCGGGGGCAAAGAAGTTACGAGCGTCCAGGGCTGCATTGCGATGAAATTCAAACAGAGAACCGTGCAATTCGTTGGCGCCTGATTTTAGAACAACATTGACTTGCGCTCCCGGATTACGTCCAAAGGTGGCGTCATAGCCGTTCGTCAACATCTCGAACTCACGAATAGCATCAACCGGTGGTTTGACCCCGAAGGTATTGAGTTTAGGATCGACGTTATAAACACCATCGAGAAGAAAGTTATTGCTATCTTCGCGCGCGCCATTAACGCTGAATGAAAAATCACCACGCACAGAGCCGGCTGAACCAGGGGCCGCCGGCACTGCACCGGGAACCAGGAGCGTCAACTCGTAAAAGTTTCGTCCGTCGAGCGGCAGACTAACAACCTGACGGTTTTCAATCACAGTTCCGAGCGAGCCCGACTCCGTCTTCACCAGCGAATCGCGGGTCACAGCTACTGCGTCGGGACCTCTCAACTGCATTGAGATGTCCACGCGCAATTCCTGATTAACCACCAGGGTCAGATTGATCACGCTTTTCTGGAAGCCACTGACATCCGCTTCGAGGTTATAGCTCCCGGGTTCAAGCGCTGTAATCGTGTACTGACCTTCATCGCCGGTGGTCACGTCTCGAACCTCTCCGGTTTCGATACGCGTCAATTTGATCGTCGCGCCTGGTATCACCGAGCGTTGCGGGTCCGACACGACTCCCTTTATCGAACCTTTATGGGTTTGACTGCTCACGGTGACAAACGCGGCCAGGATCATAATCAAAGCAAGAGTTTTCGAGGCAGTGACTTTCAAAGTTAATCTCCCCTTACGCAATCTTGGATAATTTACGAGAACGTGGAACGCTTTCATCCGAACCCGAAAACCTTGAATTGTAATTTCTACGAATTGCCGGACCTGAGTAGACGCAATTAGCAGTTTCTCCGCAAAAGTCGAAAGTTTTCTGACAAAATCTTGAAACTGACTGCTAAGATGCACAGTATTAGATGTCATAGCACTCGCGTCAAACGGCCAGGCATCTATTTGTGCGCTTACCCGTGTTACTACGTTCGAATCTGAATCTTTGTTCTTTGATTTCAGCCAAGTTTTCTACATCGGACGGTAGTTTTTCAGAGTTAGTAGATTCTAACCAAACAAAGATCTAGCACTGAAGACTTCATGAGCGAGGTTTCATAATGACCTGGATATTCTTTGCGCTGGGCGCCGCCCTGGCCTGGGGGTTATACGGACCGGTATTGCATCGCGGTCAAGTAGATTTAGGCAGTCCCATGCGAGCTCTGCTTTGTGTTGGCGTGGCTTATTTTTTGATTGGAGTATTAGTCCCGGTGGTGAGCCTGTCGACGCAAAGTGGTTTGCAGGGATTCACGATGAAAGGTTCTGTTGCGGCGACGGTCGGCGGCGCACTCGGAGCGCTCGGCGCGATTTGCATAATTTTCGCGTTTCGTTCTGGCGGGCTGCCGACGTATGTGATGCCGTTGGTTTTCGCGGGAGCGCCAGTCGTCAACGTGCTCTTCTCGATGTGGCAGCATCCGCCTAAGACAGCGCCGAACCCTTTGCTTTATCTCGGCTTTGTTTTGGCTGCGGCAGGCGCTGGCATGGTTCTGTATTTCAAGCCGCAAGCGTAAGCCACTTGGCGAGCTTTGCGCCTTTGCGGGAATAGCTGAAAACCAAATCAAGAAACTATTCCAGCGAAGGCGCAAAGCTCGCCAAGCAAAAATGACCAATGAAAATTTGAAATGGCAATAATAGATGTCTCGTCTCCCTTAACAATTGATCCTCTTTTTTAGTAAGGAGAGAGTAATGATCCGAATCAAAACAATTGTCCTCCTGGCCATCATTGTTACCTGCGTTTCGGTCCAAGCCGTTGCTCAAGTTGCAGCAGACTGGCCGCAATGGCGAGGACCTAATCGCGACGGCATCTCCAGGGAGACGGGTTTATTGCAGGCGTGGCCCAAAGATGGGCCGCCGCTGGTTTGGAAAACTCAGGGCGCCGGCCGTGGTTATTCAACCATGTCAATTTCAGGAGGCCGGATTTACACGATGGGTCTGCGTGGCGACAAGGAGTTTGTCATCGCCTTTGATTTGGCCACCGGCAGAGAAATTTGGGCCACCGCGCACGGAACGGCGTTCAGCAACGATCGGGGCGACGGACCGCGAGGCACGCCGACCATCGACGGCGACACCGCTTATTCGCTCGGAGGCAACGGCGACCTTTCTTCCATCGACATCAAAACCGGCAGAATCAATTGGAAGATGAACGTGCTCGATAAGTTTGGCGGCCAAAACATCACCTGGGGTATTAGCGAATCACCGCTGGTTATCGGCAACAAAGTGCTGGTCAATCCGGGCGGGCCTGGCGCTTCCATCGTCGCGCTTAACAAGAAGACCGGCGACCTGATTTGGAAAAGCCAGAGTGATCGATCTGGTTACTCGTCCGGCATGCCAGTGAAGGTGGGCAATACTACGCAGGTCGTCTTCTTCACTCATACTCGCGCTGTTGGTTTGGATCTCAACGACGGCAAGCTCTTGTGGGATTATCCAAAAGCAGCTAACGACGTGGCTAATGCAGCCACGCCCGTGGTCAGAGGCAACCGGGTCTTTATTTCGTCAGACTACGGAAACGGCGGCGGCATGGTTGAGATCAAGGCCGACGGCAAAGCCCAGGAAGTCTATTTCACCAAGGAGATGAGAAATCATCACAGCAGCTCAGTGTTGATTGGAGATTATTTGTACGGCTTCTCCAGCAGCATGCTGACAGCGATGAAGTTCGATACCGGCGAGGTCGCCTGGAAGAACCGCAGCGTTGGTAAAGGTTCACTGGTTTTCGCCGATGGACATCTCTATTGCTTTAGCGAGAACGGAGTGGTTGGTTTAGTTGAAGCGACGCCAACTGGTTATAAGGAGACTGGCCGGTTTACGGTTCCGCAAGGCAATCTGCCAACATGGTCGCATCCAGTCGTCGCCGGCGGTCGCCTGTATCTCCGTGACCAGGACACGATCTACGCCTTCGACGTGAAAGCAAAGTAAACCCGAAGGGGAGATAGGGAGACGGGGCGAGATAGAGCCGCCCCTCTCATTCTCATCGGTTTCAGCCGGGTGAGAATGAGAGGGGTTGAATCGTTGAATCAGCTTTGCACGAAAAGTCTTAATCCCACCTGCGGCAGCTGGTGGTTACTTCAAGTCCAGCCTACCAATGTTTGATGTTGTTGTTTACTGAATCCCACCTGTGGGAGCAGGTGGCTGGTTCAAGTCCTGCCTATTTCCGTTGAAAAGTTGCGAGCGAGGCTGCACTTTGAAACATCCCTCAGCTGCCGCTGAGGGGATTCAAAGGACCATCCTAACCTCTCTTTGTAGGTCGAACTTGAACTATCCACCAGCTGCCGCAGGTGGGATTTAAGACTTTTCGTGCAAAGCTGGGTTGAATCCAACCTGGTGAGCTTACCTTCGTAATTACTTCTTCAAAAATGCGCGGGCCTCGCGAAGTTCGGGTAGGTCGTCATCGGCTTGTTTCCACTGTTCGAGAAACTGTGTGTAGAAACTTGAAGCCGCCGCCTTATCGCCACTTTGCGCTGCGGCGCGCGCGGCGCCCAACAATGATCGAGCTCGATTTGGTTGCCGTCTGAGAGCACCATTGAATTGTTTGCCAGCTTCCTGAGAATTGCCCGCCTTAAGTAATAGTTCCCCATACAACTCATGTGCTGGTTTGACCAGGCTGGGAGGACCGGATGGTGGGCCCATCTGTTCTTCCTGCTCCACAGCCTTCTTCATTAGCTCGATGGCCTTATCGTTGTCGCCCTTCACAGATGCTGCTACGGCAGCTACCTCGAGTTCATTTATTGTTGAGCCTGCATTGCCGGCTTCAGGATGGCCCGTCATCGCCTGAGCCAGGCCACGCGCGAACAGCGGCAATCGACGTCCACTGTTAGCCGTTCGCACAGTCATTCCCTGTGTTCCATTCGTGTCGGCGCCGTGCGCACCATGCGTGGCAGTCGAGGCGACCGTGGCGGCCTCGGCAGAGTCTGACGCCGGGAAAAGTGTGTTCACCAGATTCCATCGCTCAGTTTCGACAACAAACGCTGCGGCCATGTTCGAGTAGTTGTTCTCGTAGTAGCCCGGTCGCAACTTGTTGTCATAAGTCGGTCCAGCCAGCGTTTGCTTCATCAATGTGAGCAGTTCCTCAGCTTTTCGATAGCGGCCCTGTTGCAGGTACACGTACATAAGCCAATGCAGACTGTGGTAATCGCGCACACTCGGCGAAAGATGCTTGCGCTTCATCCAGGTGTCTGAAGCTTCCCAGGCTGATTCATTCGAAGCAGCAGCCTCAGGCCACATACCCAGCTGCAGAAAAATGTGCGAGGGCATATGACGCGCGTGATGAGCTTCGGGAGCGATACTCGCATAACGTTTCGCGGCCGGTAACGCGAGAATCGCATGGTCCGGATCGTCAAAAGCGTGAATGATGTAATGCGCGGCCCCGGGATGATTGGGATTGCGCTGGTAGACTTCCAGCGCGATAGCGCCCGCGCGTGCCTGCACTCGATAAGTCTCGCCATCAGGCCCGAGCCCCAGCAACGACAGCGAATAAAACGCGGCCGCATCGAGGTCGTCGGGATACTCTCGATAGATCTTCTCCATGGCCGCTGAGTAAGCTTCGTCGCGCTTATGTTTTTCACCCTCGCCGTACAGGGCTTTCACCGCACTGAGGTAAGCACGTTCACGAGCAGTCAGCTTGGGGGTGTCCTTTATTTTGGCCATCACGAGGCGCGCTGCAGGAGTGTCCTGTTCGGACCACAGCGGATGATTGTAAGTCATCGCTTCGCCCCAATAACCCATCATGAATTCGGGATCAGTCTTAGTCGCTTCGCGGAAGGCTTCCGCAGCTTCTTCGTACCAAAACGAGTGGAGCGCAGCGAGACCGCGAAGAAAGAACTCCTGAGCTTTGGGTGACCCTGAAGTCGGAAAGTCCACCTTCCCAAGTTCCGACTGCTGCGCAGTGACGCGAGCTGAAGTCGCGAGAGTTATTCCCAATAACAAACAGATCACCAAACCAATTCTTATCTTCATGTTATTCCTCATCGAGCGGTTTCACTTTGCAGCTTGGCGCCTTTGCGGGAATCTAGTGTCGCCCGGAAAGCGCAAAGACGATCAAGTTAACCTTTCGTAGGCTTTCCGATGCAATACAGATTCTGGGCCGTGCGAATGAAAATCTGCCCGTTAGAAATCGCGGGGGAGCTCAAGCAGTAATCATTGAGCGGATTCTCCGCGAGAACCTCGAACTTTGGACCAGCCTTGATGACTGTCGTTAAGCCATCCTCGTTCGTCACGTAAATCTTGCCATCTGCCAACACCGGCGACCCGCTGTAGGTTCCAGCTTTGATCCGCTCAGGTCCATAAATCTCTTTGCCTGTCTTCCCGTCGAGGCACCACATAATCCCCCGGTCGTTGATTATGTAGAAGTACTTCCCGTCAGTTACCGGTGTCGGCACGTCAGGTCCATTTGCTGTAGACCACACGACATGCGAAGTGCTGATGTCACCACGACCGCCGGCGCGCAGAGCGAGCAACGGCCGCACTCGAGTCGGGGCATAGATAATGTTTTCAAAGACGATCGGCGAAGCTACAATCCTATATGAAGGATTGTTATCCGGATTAAGCCCATTCGCTCGCCAAAGCTCCTTGCCACTGCTCAAATCGTGTCCAGTGACGCAATCACCGCCGGTAATAACCAATTCAGTATTCTTGCCGTTTCGAATTACCGTGGGCGTGGTGTAGGAATCCGGTGACTCTCGAATCGCGGTGGTTGGCCGCTCGACTCGCCAACGAGTTTTGCCATTCTTCTTATCGATCCTGAGCACATAAGAAGCATCATCAGTCTTCATCCCATGTAGCACCTGAACATAAAGCGAATCTTCAAAAAGAAGCGGCGAAGACGCATAACCCCAATTCAAGCCAAACTCACCGTAGTCCTTTTGGATGTCTCGTGTCCAAAGTTCTTTCCCGCTAAAGTCGAATCCTTTCAAGATGCCAGTTCCAGTCATTACAAACACATTATTGCCGTCGGTAACTGGAGAAGGAGACGACATATTCTGTTTCCTCATCTTGGTGTTACCGCCGCCGAGCAGCTTCTTCCAAAGCAACTCGCCTTTCGCGCGATTGACACACCACAAATAAAGATCATCGCCCTCCGCAACATTCAAAAACAGCCGGTCATTCCAAATCACTGGTGTCGAGCCACTCCAACTCGGCAACGCGAGCTTCCAGGCTATGTTCTCTTCCGGCGACCATTTCCACGGCAAGTCTTTTTCATTACTAATGCCGTTCAAATTTGGCCCACGCCACTGCGGCCAGTTCTCTGCCCGAACGATAGCAAACACGCCGACAAGAAGACAGGTAACAGCAATGCGTTTCAGCATTCTTACACCTCCATAATGCGATCTTTGTTCTTTGTACTTTGTTCTTTGTGTTTGACCGTAGGGAGGCAGCCTCATTACCACCCAAGCACAAAGCACAAAGCACTAAGAACAAAGCTCTAATCTATGAAATCTGCGTAATCTGTGGCTAGTCCTACTTCACTCAGATCGAAGCGCGGGAATTAGCGGCGAACGCAAGGCGCTCCAGGTCGCCACGATGGCCGCGCTCAACCCGCATACTAATACCGTCAGCAGGAACAAACCCAAAGAAATATTCGGCGCTCGACCGCCGCGCGACGTGAATACCGGAGCAATGGCGAGCGCCGCGGCCACTGCCCCAATCAAAAGACCGCTACAAAGCAACAGCGCATTCTCAGCCGTAATCATCAAGGTGAAGTGCGTCGAGTTATACCCCACCGCTCGCAGCAATGCCAGTTCTCGCCGTCGCTCCAAAATATTGCGCAGCAAGATAGCCGACATACCAATCGTGCCCAGCAGCAGCCCAAGAGCGCCAAGCATTTGAAATGTTGAAAGGTACGTGTTCTCGACACGATGAAAACTCGCTAATCGCTCGCCAGTCGGGATCACATCGAACCCAAAATCGGCGAGCCGATCTTCGAGAATCGCCGAGACCGCTGCCTGATCTTTCTCGGGAGCATCAATCAGGAAAAACCGGTGACCTTCTTCGTGAGGAAAGACTCGCTTGAAGTTATTTTCAGACATGATCAGTTCGCTTTGAAAGACGCTGTCGGACAAAGCGCCCACGATGCGCAGGCGCAACGGGCCTTCGCTACGATTCAAAACGAACTCGTCGCCGAGCTTCAGTTTCAAAACATAAGTCAGCGAATTCGCGTCGGCGATCACTGGAACAACGCCATCCTGCACTTCGCGCTTGATTTCACTGTTCAGCAGCAGCCAGGGGTTTTTCTGTTCTTCTGGTGATGTACCGACGGAGTTTTGAAACTCGAAACGATTGCTTTGAATAAATTCCTCGGGAGCACCGAGTATGCGCGGATTATGAGGCTGATAGAGATTCAAGCAGCTTGCATCATCACCGGGTCGCAAGCGAAAGCGAGTAATCCGGGCATTGGCGAGCACTGCGGTGTTGGTATCGCCCGAAAGGTTCAGGGCCTCACGACCTTCGGCACTGTTCGGATCATGAATCAACGGCAAGAGCGACTCAGCCAGCAGAGGATATCCACCGCTGCCGGACTTTTTGTCGTGTGCCGTAACCTGCGGATCTTTTCTGAACGCATCAACGGCAACAATTATGAACGTCGCTGAGGCAATCAAAGCTATGCACAAAACGCTGCGAGCCGGTCGATTGGTCGTGCTGCGAAAGCCCAGCCGCGATACAGATCCTAATCCGGTTCCTTGAATTGGTTTTCTCGAAGGCTTTCTCAACCAGATTGATGAGAAACACAACATGGCAACCAGCAGAATTGTGCCACCGCCAAAGAATCCTGCTGTCTGATTGATCGAATGAAAGAACGCCGCCAGCAGTAAAGCGAAGCCGACCACCGTCAATAGAAGTGCGATGGCTACGCGCGCCGAACTAACCTTTGCAGCTGCAGTGATTGACTCGGTCGCGCCGCCAAGTAATAAACTTCGCGTGGAGGTTTTGCGAAGCCGTCTTAGAGTAAGGTAAACGCAGCCCAGCGCGGTGATAACTCCACCAAGTCCGCCGAAGAGCAATGACAGCGGCGACACATGTAGCGTCAGCATGGTGGTGCCAACAGCTCCCACCCACCACGTGCGCAATCCATACATCAGCATTTGTGCATAGGCTATTGCGCCCAGCAATCCCAACAAACTTCCCGCGACTGCCAACAAGAGGCCTTCGATCAGGAACAGCGCCCGAATCTTCTCGGCGGGAAAGCCCACCGCTTGCATGATTCCAATCTCGCGCAGCCGCTGCTCAATTCCTAATTTGAAAAAAAGCGCCGTTAAGAGCAACGCTGACACTACAAGAAAGAAGCTGAAATAAAGGAAATACTCGCCAAAGTCCGTCGCGCCTCTGGATGCATTGAGGCCGTCCTGTCGCACCGGCTGAACGATGAACCCCATGAACGATGGATTCAATGTAGAGTTGAGTTTCTGATCCAGAGTGCGCGCGGCTTCCTCAACCGTCTCGGACGATCTAGGGCTTATGCGAATTGAAGTCAGCTTGCCAAAGCGCGACTGCCAAAGCTTTTGACCAACCTCGAGCTGAATGAAAGCTTTTGGTGTAGTGCGATACTGTTTCCAATAATCTTCGTCTTGTTTGCGAATCCGATCGAGATCGACTGGAAAAGGTGGATCCCAATCGGCCATGCTCTCTGACTCACTGATGCCGGGATATTCGGGAACCAGGTTGCGATCCGCCGCGAGTCCGGCAATGGGCTGAATGGATGCAACCTTGAATCCGGCAGTCTTCGTAGCCAGACGACCATCGTCTTGCCAGACGAAATAATCGAGCGAGACCGAATCGCCTACGCGCGCGCCGAGATCATGAGCAGCCCACTCGTTCAAAATAATCGGCGGCTGTTCGCTAGCTTGTGAAGGCCCTTTTGAAAACGAGCTAAAGCTTCGCTCGTCCAACGCCGTAACCAACGAATACGGAACACTGTGTTCGCCATCTTTGATCTCATTTACGACGTACGAAAAGATTGGCGAGACCAACGTGGACGAGTTCGCGACGGCTTCGTTCACCTTCTCATTCAAGGCGTCGTCGATCAGTGTGCTGCTGCGTTCCAGCGAAATGCTTCCCTGTTCTGGCAACGGACGCAGCTTAATGTCGTAGTCATCGAGCCTGGCCGCGGCTTGCAAAGCTTTGTGTAGATTATTGGTGCGCTCAGACTGGACTGAGTCTGACGCTGACGAGTTTTTTTCTGAGACCAGGATTGTGTTCACGCGACCAGACTGGTCGAGCTCGCGCTGAAGCGAAGCGAGTGGAACAAACACCGCTCGAACTGCTCCCTGCTGAGGACGAAGCGAGAAATCCCCGAGCTCCTCGCCAGCCAATATTTCCTTGATGTTGAGCCGCAGCGTCTTACCGAGATCTTCTTTACGACCGTACAACGACTCGAGCGGCACGTCCGAAGGTTTCTCGATACGAAGCAACAGTGAATCGCTGACTTTGCTGTTAAGCTCACGAGCCAGACTGCTGCTTATGAAAACTTCCCGGTTCTGCGGCGCTTGTTTGCCTTCCCTGCCGTGAAACTTCCAAAACCGCTCATCAACTCCATAGACCTGTACACCACCGGCGCGCGTTCCGCTCGCTTCGCTGACGGAACCTTGAAGCGAAATCAAGGGACAAGCGGAATTAAAGCCTGAGGCGGCAAACTGCGACTCGCCCTGAAGATCAGCGGCCAGTTGTTCACGAAAAAAACTTGTAGCCGTGATGACGTGGTCAGTCTTTCCGAGACGCTGCAGAAAAATATCTCGCAGGCTGGCTCGAACAGAATCACCCACAAGCAGAGCGCCGGCGAGCACAGCTACGGCTGTAGCCACACCAACCACCACGGCGAGATTAGTCCGCCAGTAATACTTGAGATTGTTTTTTAGCAGGCCGGTGACTCGCATAACTCACAATCGGGTAGTGCCCTAATTTGGAGTGCGGTGACCTGTCACCGCTTTCGCGCGGCGGCTTGACGCCGCGCTGCTTGGTAATGTGCCGTTTTCGACAACTTGCTGCGACAGGTCGCAGCGACCAAAGCGCCGACAGGTCGGCGCACTCCAAATTAGGGCACTACCCACAATCGCCTGAGCTGTTGATTTGAAACTTCGAACCGCTGGGGAAAGCGCGCAGCAAGTTCCGCGTTGTGAGTGACGACAACCAGGATCGTTTCCTGACGGCTGTGCAATTCGAGTAGCAGAGAGGCTACCGACTCGGCTGAGTCGTGATCGAGGTTTCCGGTTGGCTCATCGCACAGCAACAATCGCGGCTGCATGATCAAAGCGCGCGCGAGCGCCACGCGTTGTTTCTCTCCTCCGGACAGTTCGGCAGGACGGTGCTCAAGCCGCTTGGCTAATCCAACTTGATCCAACAGTTCTCGTCCGCGCTCCGCATAGGAGTTACCGGAGCTTGCGACCAGGGTCGGGGTCATCACGTTCTCGAAGACCGAACATTGCGGCAACAGGCAATGGTCCTGAAAGACAAATCCGATTTGCTTGTTTCGAAACGCCGCCAGCTCTTTTTGTTTGAGCTTGAAAGGATTCTGGCCCTCAAGCGTTATCGTTCCCGACGTGGGCGGCTCAAGCGCACCGAGGATGTAGAGCAACGTGCTTTTACCGCTGCCCGACGGCCCCATAATTGAGACTGCCTCGCCCGGCGCCAACGAGAGTGAAACATCCGCAAGGATGTGTAGCTTCCCGTTCGGCGCTGGGTATTCCTTGGAAACGTTGTCGACTATTAACAACTCAACCTCCCCAACAGGTGTTCAGAGTTCAATCTTTAGATTGCGTCGTTAAGCAGCACGCAATCTAAAGATTGAACTCTAAACGCCCGTAGCCGCAGCTTGCCGCGTCATACTCTCATAGACTTCGAGCGCGCGATCAGCCATCCGTCCGACACTGTAGAATTCCCGCACTCGTTCATAGCCGCTCGAGCCCAAACTCTTAGCCAGCTCGGGCTCGCGATACAACTTCGCCAGTCCCTCCGCAAGCTTAATGGGACTCTCAGCATCAACCAATAAACCTCCGCCCGTCTTTTCGATAATCTCCGGAAACGCTCCATGGCGAGGTTGTACGACTGGAACTCCACAGGCCATCGCTTCGAGCAGGAAAAGCCCCTTTGGCTCGGCGTACGTAGTCGGCACGGAAAGAACATCAATCGTTTTCAAGAAAGCAATCTTCTGATCGCGATCCAAAGCGCCATGGTAGTGAAACTCCGCTCCCAAGCCGGCAGTGGCTAAGACACGCTCACAATCTCGCAAATAAGTTTGAAACTCGGGCGCGATGTAGCCGGCGACCTCGAGCCGTGCCTCCGGTACTTCCTGCCGCATCAGTTTGTAGGCCTCGACGAGATTGTGCAGTCCCTTCTCCGGAGCGATGCGAGCGAAATAACCTACCGTGAAAGGTTGCGTCTGACGCTGAGCAGGTCGATCAAATCCTTCTAAATTGATTCCCAGCGGCACGAGATGAATTTTCGCAGCCGGAATTTTCAAGTAGTCGGCCATGAAGTCAGCGTAGTACTGGCTGACAGCGATGAAGGCGTCGACGTGCTCGAGGTTCTTTTGAATCAAAGCCATCGATTCGCTGCGGTACGGCTCCAACAGTCCGTCCAGAAAAAGATCTTCACCCTGGAGCGTGCAGCAGATGGGCCGATTCAATAATTCCTTGATCGGCTTGGCCAGCGAGATCAGCAACGTATAAGGCAAGCTGATCACGTCCGGCAGCGGCTCACTCTTCAGCCAATCGAGCATCTTCTCGATCTCTTTACGCTGGAAGCCGCCTTCGCCTTTCAACATCGAAACGGTGAGCTCGCCGAGCATCTTCGGACTCGTCGAGATGGACCTTTTGGAAGCAAGCTTCAACATTGGGCCGGAATCCCAAACGCGATCCAACCAGCGCGGCGTTTTGCGAAACAGCGGAACGTACTGCTCGAGATAGACGCTGATGCCGCCAAAGAACACTTTGTCATTGCTGACGTTGGGTTCGTCGGTGCGTGTGGGAGTGTAAACCGGAAGGAGAATTACATCGTGATCGCGAGCGAGCAGTTCAGTTGCAAGGGAGTTATCTCGCAGGCAACTGCCGCAATACATCTGTCCCGCGCCGCCGGTGAGATAGAGAATCTTCATACCTCATCTTTACCCGGCCATGGCGATTTGAAAGGCGCGGCGCGCATACAAATGATCGAAAAGATTGCCTTCGTGAGGTTGGTCCCAGCTGATTTGGTTGGTGGCCAAAACACCGAGGTTCAAGCGATCGACGTTCGGCGCTGACACGAGCTTGTTGATTAATCTCTGATCATTGGTAATGGCTGTTACCACGAGGCTCGGACCAAGAACTTGTGGCAGGTCTTCCTGCCTGGCTGTTACCACGCTCGCGTAGGGGAAAAGAAACTCCTTGTTCGCGAGCGTGTGATCCGGCTCGTCACACAACACGACGGTGGGCAGCAGGTACGAGCATCCATCCGAAACTTTCAACCTTTCACCTTCTCGATGAGCGCCCGTCACGTCTGTGGCGCCAGCTTCGTCGAGGCCCTGATCAATTATTCGATTGATTCGACTGGCTACATTTGCGTCAACAAACGGTGCGAGCCGGGCGTTTTCATCATCGGCCGGCTGCGGAAAAATTTTCGCCAGTCTCTCTGCAAGGGCCTCGGCGATCTCACGCGCCTTTCGCGGCACCCAGATTCCGGAGGCATTGACACATGATCGACCGCCGTTATCTGCAATCGAAGCGACCATCACGTCAAGATACTTTTCCCAGTCATCGATGCAGTCTTCGCCAATCACGACTTTGCTGTAGCCCGGGCCATGAATCTCGATGCGCGAATCGTTCTCCCACATGCCTGTTGTCGATGAATCACCGAAGACGATGCCTCGACCGCAGGTCCTGAGAATCTCACCGGCTCCGGCGTGGTCGGTCGGGTAGAAACAAAACGCTTCAGCTGGCGCGCCCGCTTTTATCAAAGCCTGAATGATGCGGTAGGGAGTCCAGGGCTCGGCGCTACCAGGCTTGAGGACGAGCGGAGTCTTCAACGCGACTGCTGGAATCCAAAGGGAGTGGACGCCCGGAGAATTGTTCGGAAGCACCACGCCCAATGACTCGGTTCGTGGAAAAAAGCTGAGCGTGCGACCGTCGAATTCTCCGAAGCCACGATCCAGAATTTCCCATGAAAGCCCGCGGGTCAGGCCGTTCAGCACGTTCTTCATCTCGGCGAACATGCTGCGAATCTTCTGCATGTTGCGCCGCACCAGCACAAACGGAAGTCCCGTAGTTGCGGAAACCTGTTCGACGTAATCTTGTGGAGTTTGGGAGTCATCCCCTAACGGCAGTTCCTCGTTCGCAAAATGTTCGGCGCCCCGCTTACAAATGTCTACGAGCTCAGCGGTCGAAAGGCTTGCGAGCGCAGCGCGCGCCGCCGCTTGATCGCGCAAGTCGCGTCGAATCAGACCAACGTTGGCCTGGCTGATCTCGGCAAACACTTCGCGACTGCGATGGTGCGGCACCCGAGCGACGTCGAGGCTCTTGTATGGCCGACCATGCCTTAGGATAGGAAGATGAAGCATTTTTGTCTTTTGTTTTTTGATTTTTGGTCTTTGTTCTTTGTGCTTTGTTTTTGCTCTTTAGCGTTTTGTCTTTAGTCTTTTTGTTTTTGGTCTTTGGTCTTTAGTCGTTGATTTTGTTAATGCTGTGTTTCGATTTCAGATCTCAGATCTCAGATACAAATCTCAGATCAAATCTCAGATCACAGATCACAGATCTCAACTCGACCGTCACGCCAATCCGCATTCCGCAATCACCAATCCGCAATCAGTACACCCCTTCGACCACACTCGTCTGCAATTTCGAAAACGGCCTCACGTTCCGCACGCCATCCCACGGATACAACTCGCACGGAGGCTCCCGTTCAGCTTCATCACGCTCCAAAAACCTCGGCATGAAGAATTCCTTCGTCAGCGTAGTCAGCCTTACTCGACCCGTGGCGCCATAGTCGACTATCTGGTTTGGTTGATCCGGATCGACGACCTCAATCATCGCGCGCGGATGAGGCGGGTAGTAGATGATCGCGTAGTTGTCTCTTGGATCTCGCGGCTTATGCACAGCCAGCCCCATCAAGGTATTGCCATACGTCGCCGCAAAGTAGGCGCCTTCCAACAACTCTTCCACGGCGAAGCGATGGAATTGCGGCGTCATTTCAGTACCGCCGCAAAACACTCCTGTGATGCCGAGCTTCTTAAGCGAGACTTTCTCGCAAAGAGCCTCCAGCAACTTAGGCGTCGTGAACAAGCAATGAATGTTATCGTGAGCGCGCAGCTGCGTTAATCCCTGTTCGATCACGTGTTGCTTGTACTGCTCAGCCATTTTCGGCTGGCCCATCTTGAGCAGCTTAATGACCCAGCGCGGATCCAGATCCACCATGAAGCAAATTCCGCCGCGATGCTGCGCGAGGTGTTCCACCGCTAATCTCAATCTGCGCGGTCCGGTCGGTCCCAACGACAACCAGTCAGAGCCGGGCGGAAAGAACTCATCGGGAAGCGTATCGCTGAAGGCTTCATAATCGATGCGAAAGTCATCGATGCTGATGCGCGATTTCGGCACGCCGGTACTGCCGCCTGTCTCAAACGTGTAGACAGCGCGACCGGCATATCCACGCGGCACCCAACGGCGCACGTCGCGTCCGCGCAACCATTCGTCCTCGAAAAATCCGAAGCGATTCAGATCTCCGTAAGTTTGAATTTCTTTCCGAGGATCCCAATCAAGCTTGGCCGCGTAATCCAGCCAGAAGGGGCACCCGGTAGCTGGATCAAAATGCCACTGAATGATTTCTCTCACCCAGCTATCGAGAGCTTCGCTTGATTTGGCGACGTTTGTTTGGAGGGTAGTTTCCGTTGCCGACATTTTTCCTGTGTTGAAAATAGTGACTTGAAAAGATTTTACGTAAAGATACCAGAAGAGGTTTTCAAAACATACTTGTACGACAGGCTGCCAGCCTGTCGCGGCACCTTACCCTGACTGGAGGTTGGAAGACTAACTAGCCAACTGCAGGCTGGCAGCCTGCAGTACATCGAGTCACTTCCGCGTGGCAATGAGATCAATCTCGACACGGGCGTCGAGCGGACAGTGCACCCCTCTCATTCACACACGGTTTCAACCGGGTGGAAGCTTTTCTGGAAAACCCTTTTAACCGTTTCAACGGTTTCTGCTCCAACCAGCTTTGCCCGAAAAGTCTTAAATCCCACCTGCGGCAGCTGGTGGATCGTTCAAGTTCGACCTACAAAGAGAGGCTGGGATTGGTCCTTTGAATCCCCTCAGCGGCAGCTGAGGGATGTTTCAAGTGCAGCCTCGCTCGCAAGTTCTCAAACGGAAATAGACAGGACTTGAACCCTCCACCTGCTGCCGCAGGTGGGATTCAGTAACAACGACATCAAACATTGGTAGGTTGCACCTGAAGTAACCACCAGCTGCCGCAGGTGGGATTTAAGACTTTTCGGGCAAAGCTGCTCCAAACCAAGAACTAGAAACCGTTGAAACGGTTTAAGAAGACGCTGTCGCTACTCCCACCACCCGGTTGAAACCGGGTGTGAATGAGAGGAACGGACCCGCGAGCCCTTCCCGCACCTACAAATTCCTGGCGCACTGGCCGTCATCGCAGGTGCTACTGACAGCACCTCAATCGTTTCTCAAAGCGATAATCGGATCAACTCTTGCTGCTCGCCGCGCGGGAACGTAGCTCGCCAACAGCGCGACTACACCCAGCAACACGGAAATGACAACGAAGGTTATCGGATCCGCTGCGCTGACGCCAAATAGCAGGCTGGCCATGACACGTGTCAGACCGAAAGCAGCGATCAATCCAATGGCAACGCCCGCTGAGGTCAGCTTTGCACCATCTCGAAGCACCATTGCCAGGACATCTATTGCTCGAGCTCCCATCGCCATGCGAATGCCAATTTCGTGAGTGCGCTGAGCCACGATGTACGCCATTACACCGTAAATCCCGACTGCCGCGAGCAGCGCTGCCAACACCGCAAAAATTATCAGCAAAGACATGCTAAGCCTTCGTTGCGAAAGAGACCTCGAAACGATCTCTTCCATAGTTTGCACCTGTGAAAGCGGAATGTCCTTGTCGAGAGTTCGAACCCTGTCTCGAATTCCCGGCACCAAAGCTTTCGGCTCCCCCGTGGTTCGGACTACCAGGTAGATGTTTCGCAGAGCATTTGGATAAGTATTCTGAACCATTGGGATGTGGATGGTCGGATTGGTTTCCGCCTCCAGGCTCGCGTGCTTTACATCACCTACTACCCCAATAATTTCTCGCCATCGAGTGGGATCCGGAAAAATTTGAATGTGCTGACCGATTGGACTCCCCTCAGGAAAGAAGCGAGCCGCCATCGTCTGGTTGATGACAACCACGTCAGGAGCCTCCTTCATCTCGCGGTCCGTGAAATCCCGGCCCTTCAGAATGGGAATCTCCATTGTCTTGAAATAGTCTGTTGTGACGGCGCGGTAATCGGCGCTGGGAGCCATCTCTTGAGGCACGGGCTTGCTTTGAATGGTGAAGCTCGTCGTCGCCACCTGGCTCATCATTGGCAATCGGATGACAGCGGCAGCGGATCCGACGCCCGGCATGATTCGGATTTCGGAAACCATCCGATTGTAAAACTCAGCCTGCTTTGGTAAGTCGGGATAAGTAGTCGCAGGAAGTCCGATACCGACAGTGAGGACTCCTCTTGGATTGAAACCGGTCGCCACTCGGTTCAATGAGAAGAAACTGCGAATCATTAAGCCAGCCGCAACCAGCAATACCAACGCGATGGCAACCTCAGAAACCACGAGCATGCTGAGAAGTCTCTGATGTAGCACGCTGCCGGTCATCCCCCGACGGCCTTCCTTCAAGCCTGTAGCGGTTTGCTTACCGGATGATCTCAACGCCGGCACGATGCCGAAGAGCACTCCAGTGACCAGCGAAACAATCGCGGTAAATCCCAGGACTCGTAAGTTGATGCCGATTTCACTCACGCGCGGAATGCTGTTCTCGCTGATGCTGACGATGGCCGGCACTCCGGCGAGTGCGATCAAAAGACCCAGGACACCGCCAATTGAGCTAAGCAACAAACTCTCGATGATCATCTGCCGAATAAGTCGAGTGCGAGTCGCACCCAGCGCAGCCCGGATTGCGAATTCCGTACGTCGGGCAGACGCTCGAGCCAACAATAGGTTTGCCACGTTCGTGCATGCGATCAGAAGTACGCAACACACCGCTGCTAACAACACCATCAGTGCTGGTTTGATTGGTCCAACCACCTGCTCGTGCAATGGCACCAGGCTGTAACCAAGAGTCTTGTTCGCCGCCGGATACTGTTCTCCCAACCTGGCTCCGATGGCATCAAACTCAGCGCGAGCGCTATTAATCGACACACCGGGCTTCAATCTGCCGACCAGGCGCAAAAACCCGGCGCCGCGCAGAATCTCTTTTGGTTGAATCACCAGCGGCACATAAGCATTCGCTTCCGGGTTTGGATAATAGATTCCTGCGGGCAGGACGCCGACTAAAGTGTAAGGCTTGCCATCAACGTTCAAACGTTGACCAATAACGTTGGGATTACCTCCATAACGCTGCTGCCAGAGATTGTGGGTAATGATTAGCACTGGTTCGGCTCCAGTCTGGTCTTCGGTGGGCAAGAAATCACGACCAATAATCGGTGCGACTTTCAGCAGAGAAAACAAGTTCGCCGCCACTCGAGCTCCGCCCACACGTTCGGGTTGATCACCGTCGGTAAAAACAAATTGTTGGGCTCTAATCGCAGCAATTTGCTCGAACGATTGATTCTGCTGCTTCACATCTTCAAGGTTTGGCGCCGACTCCGGCAGTTGATCGTTTCTGGTAGCGAGGGTAGTCCTCCAAATCACGACCAGCTCGTCAACCTTGCCATAAGGCAGCGGCGCCAACAGCACCGCGTTCACGACGCTGAAGATCGCCGTGTTGACTCCAATACCGAGCGCTAAAGTTAGTATCGCGACCGCGGCAAAGCCGGGCCTCTTGATAAGCACACGTCCGCCATAACGAACATCTTGTAGAAAAATGTCGAGCATGATTAGCCTTTTTGGTTTTGTACTGCAGGCTGCCAGCCTGCAGGTTTTTTGGAAGAGACTCTTCGAGAACAACAACAGGCTGGCAGCCTGTTGGACATTTTCACTCCAATGCTTGTGCGAAGTCGGCGATTAAGTCGCCTTCGCTTTCAATTCCTACCGAGATGCGAATCAAACTTTCACTCACGCCGGTGGCGCGGAGCTGCTCAGCCGAATGCTGATGACTCCACATCGCGGCTGCTTGAGTTATCAAAGTCTCGGCGCCACCGAGGCTGACCGCGCACTTTGCCAGCTTCAGCTTACTGATAAATTTTCGGGTGGCTTCGTTATCGCCTTTGAGCACGATGCTCATCATCCCGCCAAATCCGCTCATCTGCCGCCGCGCGAGAGCATGCTGCGGATGAGATTCAAGGCCCGGATAGTTAACCTGCTCGACGCGCGGATGCGATTCTAAAAACTGAGCGAGCGATTGCGCGTTACGGTTCTGACATTCGACGCGCAACCCCAGAGTTTTCATTCCACGCAGCAACAACCAGCCGTCGAAAGGACTAAGAATCGAGCCGGACATGAGCGAAAAATCCCAAACCTCGTCAATGAATGATTTCGTTGATACGACCACACCGGCCATCAGATCATGGTGTCCCCCGAGATACTTCGTCGCGGCGTGAACTGCCACATCGATTCCCAGCTTCAATGGTTGCTGATTGACCGGCGTAGCGAAGGTGTTATCGATGATCGTAGTAATGCCCTTCGGTTTTGCGAGATTGGCTACACCTTGTATGTCGGTGAGCTGCAAAAGCGGATTCGAGGGCGACTCGATGTAAATCAGCTTGGTGTTGGGACGCGCTGCATCGGCAAATTGATCGAGCTTGGTTTGGTCGACAAAGGTTCTTTCAATTCCCCAATTCGGCAACAAATCTCGAAAGAGCTTCGTGGTCGCGGCGTAGTGAGTTTGCTGAGCGACAACATGGTCTCCACTTTTGAGCAACATCATCACGGCCGCGAAGATGGCGCCCATGCCTGAGCTCGCGACGAGTGCTGCTTCACCACCTTCAAGCGCGGCTACGGTGGCTTCAACTTGCTGATGAGTAGGATTTCCGTAGCGGGTGTAGAACTCAGCAGGACGAGTTGATTCACCCAACGCGGCGAGATGCTCGGGCGAGTCGGCCTTGAAGGTTGTGGTTTGCCAAATTGGAGGCGTTAACGCATGAGTATCGTTGAGCGCATCGGCTTGATGAAGGACTTTGGTTTGTAAGCCGGCATTTTCAAGATCGTCTTTCATGGGGATCCTTGGATAATCGTCCTATTTCATTCACACTCGTGTACCAGCCGTGTCAGCAAGTCAGTACCACCTGCGTAAACCGTGAACCATAAAGTCGGGGCGTCAAGAATATTCAGCCACAGATAAACGCAGATGACACGGATTTGAAAAACTTACCTATTCAGAGAGCGGCGGATAAATGTGCATGAAACGGATTGAAAAGCCATCAGATCATATCCGTGTTATCCGCGTTTATCTGTGGCTAACAAATCAGTCGGCAATGACTTTGGACTCATACGAAAGCCTTTGCTGTGCTACTTCTGCGCAGTTCCTTAAAATACGTCGAGATCGTTTCCAACCCTTCGGTAAATCCCTCCGCGGAGACGCCAAAACCAAGCCGAAAATATTCGGGCATTCCAAAGCAATCACCCGGCGCCAGCAGGACTCCGCGCGCTGCGACGTCGCGACAGAACTCACGCGCATTAACTCCACTCTTCAACCATGGGAATGCGGTCATACCTCCGCGCGGCCGTACCCAACCAAGATCAGCTTCGTGTTCAGCAAAGAACTGGTCAAGCAGCTTGAGATTTGCAGTTGCGACTGAGCGTGAGCGTTCCAGAATCGTCTGTCGGTGCTGAAGCGCGATTACGGCAACTTTCTCCGCAACCGGCGCATTCGAGATCGTGAAGTAGCCCCGAGCTTGAGCATACTGATCGAGCCGATCTGAGTCTCGCTCAACAATCCAGCCAATCCGCAGTCCGCTTAACGAAAGCGCTTTTGAGAAACTTCCCAACACGGTGGCTCGAGGCAGAATGGAAGCCGAACTCGTTTTCTGACCATGATAAATCGGGTGGTAGACCTCGTCTGAAACGAACGTAATGCCCCGCTCTACCGCGAAATCATGCAGGTCGAGTAGTTCGTTATCTGTAAGTGTCGTCCCGGTTGGATTGTGCGGGGAGTTAACCAGTAACAATTTCGTTTTGTCGTCTGCGAGTTTCTTTATCTCATCAAGATCGATGCGGAAGTTGTTTTCCTTTCGCAAGTGATAGTAGCGAATCTCGAGACCCGCTAAACCGGCGCTGACATTAGTTGATGGGAACAAAGGAAACGGGAGGATGACGTTGGCGCCGGGCTCGGCGGCGAGAAAGAATAGAATCAGTAGCGCCTCGGATGCTCCGGTGACAATTTGAATTTCGTCCGCATTGACGCCCTGCATTTCGGCGACCGCTTGCCGCAAGGATGCCGAGCCTGAGGCGCTTGAATAAACCACTTCGGTTTCCAGGATGCGGCTGCGCTCCTCGTCGTTGAGAAATCCGAAGATGTCTCCGAGAGTCCAATGTGGTCCGGTGGACGACGCAAAGTCGAATTTCGGACGGTCGTCGGAAAAGTGGTAATGGTTAAGCCATTGATCAAGAGCAAACTCAGGTATTCGCATATGACTCCCTCGTGGCACGGGCGTCCCGCCCGTGGGGTTGCGTGGCACGGGCGTCCCGCCCGTTGGGTTGCGTGGCACGGGCGTCCCGCCCGTGATGTGGCCCAAGCGCCCCGCCCGTGATGTGTCCCAAGCGCCCCGCCCGTGGGTTGAGTGGCATTCACAGTTACACGGGCGGGACGCCCGTGCCACTACCTCAGCTTTGCCACTCGATCACAGAACCACTCAACCTCTTCTTCAGTGTTGTAATAATGCACCGAAGCTCGCACCAGATTTCTAAGCCCGCGCTCCGCTAGATCGAGCCGGCTGTAATTATCCAATGAAACCGAAACGTTAACTCGATCTTCTCCGAGGCGACGCTTCACTACCGCTGAGTCCATTCCCTGAACCTGAAAAGTGACAATGCCGCAGCGCTGTTTCCCGAGGTCATGCACGTCAACAAATCCCAGACTGGTAAGACGACTTCTCAGCCTCTCCGCTAAATACTGAATGCGATTCCAGGTCACCGCCACGTCCCAACTCATCGCATAATCAATCGCCACTCCTAGTCCTCTCTTGCCCGCGAAATACATCTCCCAATTTTCAAATCGCCGCGCATCGGGAGAGATTTGATATTCGTCGCGGGAAGTCCAGCGCGCGGCGCGCATGTCGAGAAATGGGGGCTCGAGCTGCTCAATTAGATTCTTCCGTACATACAAGAACCCAATGCCTCGAGGGCCACGCAGAAATTTTCGTCCAGTTGTGGAAAGGATGTCGCAGCCAATCTGCTCCACATCAATCGGCATCTGGCCCACCGACTGGCAAGCATCGAGAAGGTAGAGCACGCCGGCATCTCGAGCTACTTTGCCGATTTCTGCGGCGGGATTTACCAGGCCGCCATGCGTCGGAACGTGCGTGACGCTAATTAATTTCACGCGCTCGTCCAGCATTGCGCGCAAAGCTTCAACTGACGTTTGACCGTGTTCGTCGTTGGGGATGACTTCGATGACGGCGCCAGTGCGTTTCGCTACTTGCAGGTAGGCAATGTAATTGCTGATGTATTCAGCGCTGGCGGTTAGGATTCGATCGCCTTCTTTGAAAGGAATCGAGTAAAAGGCCATGTCCCAGGCTCGCGTCGCATTTTCGATTATCGCAATCTCCGACGGTGCGCAGTTGATGAGCTTGGCAGCAGCGTCATAAACATGATCGAGCGCTGCAAGTTCGCGATCGTGGGCTTCATAACCACCAATCGCCGCCTCGAGCTTGAGATGATTGACGAGCGCATTCAACACTGGCTCGGGCATGAGTGATGCGCCCGCGTTGTTGAAGTGCAGGACGTTTTCGCAGCCGGGAGTCTCACGTCGCGCTGCCGTTACATCAAAGTTTGTTTTTGCGACTGCGCTCATTCTCAACATAAGTGGCATCGGCATCCTGCCGATGTGACGTACCCCACGGTCGGGACGCTCGTGCCGCGGCGACCCACGGGCGGGACGCCCGTGCCACGCGGCGAACCCACGGGCGGGACGCCTGTGACATGCGCGGCGAACCCACGGGCGGGACGCTCGTGCCGCGGCGAACCCACGGGCGGGACGCCCGTGCCACGCGTCGCCCACGCGAATCAGCCCAATGACTTAACTTGGTCCGCGTACCAATCCGGCAATCCTATCGCCTTCACTGCGGCGATCATCTGGTCAATATATTGAGGCTCAGCAGCACCGTCCTTCATGTTCGGCACGATGTAACAAAGCGCCGGCCTCAACGCGCCGTCAAGCGTCTCAGCAAGTACCGCTTCCGGTAGATATTTCAAGCCGAACCGTTCGTCGAGATTTCGGTATAGCTTCGCGATCTCATCGTGCGAGATTTTCGCAATGGATCCATACACGACACCGCGTTCACTGGCTACGAGATTTCCTCGAGGCCTCAGGCGCAACTCGTATCCAGTCACCCTGGCCGGAATTACTTCGTCACAATCGATCCCTTGTGACCGTAGAATGGCGGGATCCATAAACGTGCCGTAAAAGAAGATCCAGGTGCGAGCGTCCGCCATACCAATTTCTCCAAGCAGCTTCCGCTAAACCGAAATATGGCGAGCGTATGATCGCCGAGACGAGCCCAAAAAGTATTTAATCCAAATTAAGGTTTTTTAGAGCTTATTAGAAGGACCCATATACGACATGGCTGCCAGCCTGTTGCAGCCTCCCGAAATTTGTCGCCTTCCATAAACTAGGAGCTGCGGGCTGGCAGCTCGCGGTACATGTTACCCGCAGAATTCGCGCGCCAGATTAACCAGCGCGTCACGGCAAATCAGTACTTCGTCTACATTCACGTATTCTTCCAATCCATGATAGCCAAATCCACCCGGCCCGAATATGACCGAGGGAATTCCCGCCTGGCCCAGGATTGCGGCGTCAGTCCAATAAGTCATGCCTTCACGTGACGTATCGCGACCGGCAGCTCGGGTGGCATTTTCAACCATCGATGGGAGCTTGTGATCGTGAGGCGTTTCGTAAGGAGGGCGTTCAAATAGAAGTTTGGCCGCGCCGCTAAACTCTGCGTCTGCGGTTCTAAGGCTAGTTAGAATCGCTTCAACCTCGGCCAGCGCTGTACCTTCCGGTTCTCCCACGAGATTCCGGCGCTCCATTTTCAGCACACACCTGTCGGGGTACGTAGACATTTCTCGACCGCCGGAGACGAATGAAGCATGCAACGAAGGACAGCCGAGCAGCGAATGAGGAGGACGTGATTGCAGTTTGCGATTGAGGCCATCGAGGCGAGCCAGCACCTGGCCCATCTTAATAATTGCGTCGCAACCTTCCTGCGGGCGACTACCGTGTGCGGCTCGACCTTCGGTTGTGACCTCAATCCATGAAAAACCTTTGTGAGCTACTGAAACCGCCAGGCCGGTGGGCTCCGTGACTACTGCTGCATCTGCTTGCCAGTTCTTTACGAGAGCTTCCGCGCCGATGCTTAGGTATTCCTCATCAACGACAGCTGCAAGAATCAAGCGCCCTTTGCGCCAGCCTCCGTTTTCCGAGATCAGTCGGGCAGCTTCGAGCATCGCGGCCACGCCGCCCTTCATGTCGCCTGAGCCGCGCCCGTAAATCTTTCCATCCTTCTGGACGGGATCGAATGGACTGATCATGCCTTCGACACCCACGGTGTCTGAATGACCGCAGAACATCAGTGACGGTCCGGGCTCACGGCCTTCGAAAACGCCAATGACATTGTCTCGACCGGGGGCTACTTCCTCGAGCGCTACATCCATGCCGATCGAACGCATAGACATCTCGAGCGACTCGGCGATTTGTCGTTCACCAGCGCCTCCGGGAACAAGCGAAGGATTTACAGAATCAATCGCTATCAGCTCCCGCAATAACTTAATCGTCTGGTCGGACATGATTCCTCCTCCGCGTTATGTGGCATGGGCGTCTCGCCCATGATGCGACGTTCACGGGGCGGGACGCCCGTGCCACGCTTCTCGTACTGCAGGCTGCCAGCCTGCAGCTCGTTCCCTACAGTAACTGTTCATGAACAGCGCGCTCGTTCCTAAGCGTAAATGCCTTCGAAACCACGACAGGCTGGCAGCCTGTCGTACTCTAAAGCTTAATGCTCATATGCGCCTGCTCGATGAAAGTGGTGAAACCTGCACTCTCAAGAATCCCAAGAATTCGAGCTTGAGAGCTGCTGAAATTATTAGTAGTGCGGTGGCAATCAACTTCCAGCGGTGAATAAACCTGTCGCAACGCGCAAATCGCTACCGCCTCAGCTTCGTCCACGCCGAGACCAGCGCGGACCCTACATTGATGCATCGCAATCCCAATAAGACTTCCCTGCGCATCCAGCTGCTTTCTGTAGAGCGCATAACCAACCTCTACGCCATCAGAAGCAGACACAATCAATGCCTCACCATTATTACGGGTTAACGTTTGCCACTGAGTCTGCCACGGCGTTGACTCATCATAAAAATCCAGCACTCCAACTTCGTGTGGCGTTGAAGCTCTTACCGAATAACCTTGTGTGGCTTTCGGGAAGTCAACCTCGCCATCGCGCTGCAAAAAGATTAGCCGATCGACGACTTCATAACCGAGACTCTTGTAGAGATTGATTGCTCGTTCATTTGTGGAGACAGCTTCGAGCGTGGCTACTTCCACTTCCTTTTTACGGTAAAGCTCGAGCGCAGCTTGCACGAGAGCTTTTCCAATTCCGGCGCCACGTAAATCAGGCGAGACTCCGGTGCCTCCGTTCCAGGCGACCGTCTTGCCGTTGTTCACGCGAATACCATTCAGGAGAAAACCCACCGGCCGGCCTGCATGAAAAGCAATTAACGACAGCTCAGGCGAGACGAACAAATAATGGAGCCGAGAAACATAGTCGTCCAGACTCATAGTCATGTCCACGAAGTAGCCTTTGAATCCTTCGTTCCACGCCAGCAAAGCATCCGCTAGCGAACATTCGCTCAGCAATTTGATTTCAGGTGTGATTGGAGAGGGCATGACTGCGATCTATGAACCCCATAAACTCGGGACATCGTTGACCGACGGGAGAATGTGAGTGTGCGGCTCCTTTTCCAATTGAGTTCGATCATGCGCACCGGTCAAGACACCGATGTTCCATTTTACGCCAGCATTATGTCCGGCTCGCAGATCCAAAATGGTGTCACCCACGTTTGCGACCTCATTGGGGTTCGAGATTCCAGTTCGATGCATAGCGGCGTGAATTAACTCGGGCCATGGCCGTCCGCGATGGACTTCATCGCCGCACACAACTGCATCGATGTTGTCGCCGGTCCATCCGAGCCTATCAAGAAGCAAATCCGTAATCTGACGATCAAAACCAGTGTTGAGCGCTACCAGCACGCCTTCAGCTCTCAGCTTTTTGAAAACTTGTGCGGCGCCATCAATCGAAGAAACGCCGTTGCCATTGTAAGTCGCTGCCAGTATTTCAACGAACGAAGCGTACGCCGTTTCAGCGAGTTCTTTTCGATTCGGGCTCTCTGGTAGCAGCTCAAGGATTGCTTGTCGTTTTGATGAACCGCGAACAGCGTTTATCCGGGCATCGTCCACTTCGATGCCATGCTTTCTGAGTGCACTCGAGAACGCCGACACGACTGCACCATTATCGCGCACCGTTGTGCCTGCCAGATCGAAGATGACTAATTTGATCATTTGTACCAAAAAGGTTTTGGGTCTTTGGTCTGAGGCCTTTGATTTGTTCTTGGTCCTTTGTGCTTAGTTCTTTGTGCTTGCTGCTCAGTTCAGTTGACCTATTGCCACAATGAAGATGAAACAACTACATTGAAACTCAAGCACAAAGAACAAAGAACCAAGCACCAAGAACAAATCAAAGACCAAAAACCTAAGACCCAAGGACCTTCTTCATCTACAGCGCTATCGCCGGCGGAGGTGTCCGATATGCTTTAGCTTGTCGTTACCTTGCATGGGGTCTGTTTTCGGAGACAACGACAAGCTAAAGCATAGCGGCCATAAAATAATTGAAGACCGCGAAAAATGAACAGTAGACTGATCACAGTACTACTGAATAATTTATGGCTCAAGATTCTCAGCCGCTGCCAAACAATCAGTGTAATCTGCGTAATCTGTGGATAGCTTCCATCCGAATTTGCGTATGCGTGCCGGGGAACCGCTTATCACAATTGATCGTTTATAATGTCCGAACACAGCATAACTCCCCGCGGATCAGCCGGAACGGTACGCCTTAATGACATCACAAGTCATCAAGACCAGACTAAATACTTTTCATAAGTTCTCAGATGGAAATGTCTAGACCCGCAAAAGCCGTTTATGAATTTGGACCATTCCGCCTTGATCAGGAAAGGTATCTACTGCTGCGCGACGGCGACACGATTCAATTGTCGCCGAAAGCATTCGAGATTCTGCTGTTTCTCGTCACCCATCGAGGCGAGGTCCTCAAAAAAGATCTTTTAATTGAAACCATTTGGCCAGACACGTTTGTCGAGGAAAGTAATCTCGCGCAAAACATCTTTCTTTTACGCAAGGCGCTCGGCGAAGAGAAGAACGAACACCGGTACATCGTCACGCTTCCGGGAGTGGGCTATCGCTTCGTAGCGCCAGTCCGGGAAGTTGCGTCAGCGGAAACTTCCACAGCTGAAGTTTCCTCGCCTTCGATGGCGTCCATCGCCGTACTTCCTTTCAAAAGCATCAACAAAGGCGACGACGAAACTTTTCTCGGGCAAGGTTTGGCCGATGCTCTCATCATGCGATTGAGCAGCATTCGCGACGTTAAGGTGCGACCGACCTCGGCAGTATTAAAGTACACCGGGCCAAAAGACGACCCGCTCGTGGTGGGACGAGAACTTAACGTCGATGCGCTTTTGACGGGAGTCATTCAGCGAGAAAGTGAGAACGTTCGCGTCTCGGTGCAACTGGTCAGTGTGAAAGACGGAATCACGTTGTGGGCAGAAAAGTTTGACGAGAAGTTCACTAATATCTTCGCCATTCAGGATTCCATTTCCGAACAGGTAGTCCATGCGCTCGAGTTGCAGCTCAGCGGCGAAGAACGAAGACAGATCAAGAAGAGTTACACCGACAGCCCTGAAGCCTTTCAGGTTTACCTCAAGGGCCGCTATTTCTGGAATCAACGTACGGTCGAAGGTCTGCGCAAAGCTCTTGAGTACGCGCAACAAGCTATTGACATCGAACCAACCTACGCGCCTGCATACGTGGGTCTGGCTGATTCGTTCAGCTTGCTCGGCGCCCAGCACAGCGTCATTGCGCCGCGTGAATCTTTTCCACGAGCTCGGGCGGCTGCATTGCGCGCGCTCGAAATTGATCCGGCGATGGCCGAAGCTTACGCGTCGCTTGGCTTTATTGATTGTTGCTTTGCCTGGAACTGGGCGGCTGCGGAACAAAACTACCTGAAAGCGATTGCCTTGAAGACGAACTATCCAACCGCGCATCATTGGTATGGCGAGCTGCTAACTATTCTGGGGCGCGTGGATGAATCCGTCGCGCAGTTGCAGATGGCCCAGGAGTTTGACCCGCTCTCGCTCGCAATCAACGCGGACTATGCAGCCGCGTCATATTACGCTCGCCAATACGAGAAGAGTGAAGCCCAGCTCAACAATCTGCTCGAATTGAATCCCAAGTTCGTGCGAGCGCAGGTATTACTTGGCAAGGTCTACACGCAACAGCAAAAGTACGATGCGGCCTTGGAGACTCTTCAACACGCACTTTCATTGGCGCCGGGGGATCACGTGACTTTGTCTGCGCTGGCTCGCACACAAGCTGCTGCTGGAAAAGAATCTGAAGCACGGCGGACGCTGGAGGAGCTGAAGACCCTGGCTACCAGGCGTTATTTATCTTCAGGCAGTATCGCTTTGATTTACTCAGCGCTGGGCGAATTTGATCTCGCGTTCGCTTGGCTCGAGAAGGCTTTCGAGAATAAGGACATTGAAATGGTTTGGTTAAAGGTGGATCCCGCGTTTGAGCCATTGCGGTCTGATTCAAGATTCGAAGACCTGGTGCGGCGCGTTGCGCCAGCTTGATTTCACGTCCCTGAGATTTCTTAATAACTTTTGAGCGCAATCCTAAAGACGAACCCTTTTGATTAATTCATCCTTGCTTCGAATCATATGGCCAATCCTTCAAGCAAACCGATTTGTGAGCTGTACGCCGAAGCCGAACACGAACAAGTTGTGCTTTGGGCTGATACCTCGTGCAATTACCGTGGCATCATCGCCATTCACAGCACGGCCCTTGGTCCCGCTGTAGGCGGCACTCGCTTTTGGAATTACGCGAGCGATGAGGAAGCGAGTCTCGACGCGCTGCGTCTTTCAAAGGGGATGTCTTACAAGAACGCGATGGCCTGTTTGCCATTTGGCGGCGGCAAGGCGGTCATGATTGGCGATAACAAAACGAAGGATCGCGAAGCAATTTTTCGCGCACACGGACGTTTTGTTGAATCTCTCAAAGGTCGTTACATAACCGCGGAAGACATCGGCACGCGACCTTCTGACATGGAATACGTCGCTCTCGAAACCAGGCATGTTGCCGGCTTGCCGGGACATTCCGGGGACCCATCGCCAGTAACCGCGCGAGGCGTCTTTCGCGCGTTGCAGGCTTGCGCCAGGCATCGTTGGGGTTCAGCTGATGTTAACGGCAGAACCGTTGCCATCCAGGGAGTCGGAAGTACGGGATATAACCTTGCTCGAGAGCTGCATGAAGCCGGCGCCAAACTAATTGTCAGCGACGTCGATGCAGAACGCGTGGCGAAGCTCGTTGCAGAATTCGGCGCGACCTCACTTCCACCCGGCGAAATCTTCTCCGCGACGGCTGACATTTTTTCTCCATGCGCGATGGGCGGAATCATCAACGACACTTCAATCCCGCAACTTAAAGCCGAAGTGGTCGTAGGCTCGGCCAACAATCAACTGCTTGAGCCACGACACGGAGATGTGCTGAACGAGATGGGGATTCTGTATGCGCCGGACTACGTCGCGAACGCGGGCGGAATGATCAATGGTTGTCGCGACCTGTTGGGCTGGGACGTCGGCGATACGATGGAGAAAGTACAGGAACTCTACGACACGATGCTAGAGTTGTTGGACCAGGCTAAAGCTGAAGGCATCGCGCCGTTCCGGAAAGCGGATCAAATGGCCGAAGCTCGACTCGCTTCGGCCAAAAAATAGCTATCCACAGATTGCACAGAAAATCGGACTTTGGTCTTTGAACTTTGTTCTTTGTACTTGATTCCTTGTTGTTCTTATACCGACTAAGAGGAGCGACTGCATCCAAAGATCAAGTACAAAGAACCAAGAACTAAGAACAGAGACGGGTCAAAGAGACCAAAGACCCAGGACCTTCTTACACGATCCAGCTTTTACTTTGGTACTCCATGTAGAAGGCCGTGGTAGTTGCCACTTCGCGTCCGAAGTATCGGTCAACCACGCGCAGCGCTAAATCAATCCCCGAAGTCAGTCCTCCAGCCGTCGAAATCTTTTCGCCTTCGACAAATCTCAAGCCTCGCTTAACCTTGATGTCCGGATAATTCTTTTCGAGCCGATCGAGGAATTCGTGATGCGTCGTAGCCGCCTTGCCCGACAACAACCCGGCCTTTGCTAACTGAAACGCGCCAGTGCAAACAGACATAGTTACCTCGGTGCTCGGAGTAACCTTGCGTAGCCAGGCGTGTAGAGCAGGAGAACCAGTCTGCGCCGGGATCACAATCACCTTCGGAGCCGGAGCGTTATCGAAAGTGTAATCAGGTACAAGTTTCAAACCAGCGGAACCCGTCAACATCTCGGTCTTTTCGGACACGGTGAACAGGTCAAAAGCGGGGCCGCCGCCACCGGGTCGAACAACATCCTGAAAGACTTCCCACGGCCCGCAGAAATCAATCACTGTGGCGCCTCGAGAGATGGCGAAGGCTACGGGAATCGTTCCGTCTGCAGGCGGAGTGAGTTTGTTGGGCACTTCTCCGTTTCCCGCTTTGTCATCCGAACCAAGCAGGAAACCTCCACCAATTACGCCCGGCACCGTTGCTGCTGCTACCACGACTCCCATGGCAGCGCTGTTGTTCAAAAAATCTCGTCGCTTCATTAGTATTTCCTTTCTTTGGTAAAGCCGCTCTCAATGAGACGAGTGTAGTTTGAGATCTCTGAAACTAGACAGCGAGTTCAGCTAGTTGCGACTTGCTGCAGCGAGTTGAGGGATTTGGGCTGCGAGTTCTTAAGTAATGCTGAAACGGAAGTGACCTATGTTCAAGTGTGCTCCTTTGCGTTCCTGGCGCCTTGGCGGGATAACCCAAACGTGTCCCGCCAAGGCGCCAAGCTGCAAAGGGAAATAGGTTTCGTCAATTACTACCGCAATCGTAGGCTACTATCACCGGCACTCCCACTGTTTACTTTCCCTTTCCTACTCTCCACTCATGAGGAATCGTTCGAGGCGTTCGCGCCGGCTGCGGCTTAGCTTCAGCTCCGTTCCATCTCGCAGGATGACTGAACAATCTCCATTCGGATTCTGTTGCAGCTCTTTAACGCGGTCGAAGTTAATAATCGTAGAACGATGAATTCTCAAAAACTTTCTTGGATCGAGCTTCGCTTCCAATTCAGTCATGCTGATGCGAAGTAGATGCGATTTACTCCCGACATGCAGCTTAATGTAATAGTCGTCGGCCGCAATCCAATCGACATCCTCGGCCTTGATGAAAGCTGCCTTGCCGCTGGATCTGATCATAAATCGCGATAGAAAGCCTTTCTTTTCAGGCTGGACCGGATTCACCGCAGGGCGTGGTACTGCTGCATTCGTTCCGAGCAAAGCCACCAGGCTTTGGCTCAGCCGGCTTACTTCCTGCATTTCGATGCTGGCTTTGGCTTTCTTCAGCGCTTCCTCAAAACGCCGGTCCGTAAATGGCTTGAGCAGATAGTCCAGCGCATGTACTTCAAAAGCTTTCAACGCATATTGATCAAACGCCGTGACAAAGATGATCGCCGGAATCCGCTCCACATCAACTTGAGCGAGCGCTTCAAAGCCGGTCAGCTTCGGCATTTGAATATCGAGAAAAAGCAGGTCCGGAAGCTCTCTGCGTATCGCCTCGACCGCCTCCTGGCCATTGCTGCACTCGCCAATAATCTCAATCGACTCGTCGTTAACGAGCAGATCTCTGATTGTGCGCCGCGCGAGAGCTTCGTCATCAACAATCAGGGTTCGAATTTTTTGTTTCTGTGCACTCAAGATAACCGTGGCACGGGCGTCCCGCCCGTGAAGGACCAAGATAACCGTGGCACGGGCGTCCCGCCCGTGAAGGACCAAATTAGCCGCTGAGAAACTCGCTCTCGAATCGCAGCGGCAGTGCCATCGAGACAGTCATGCCGCCGTTTTCTCCATTTCGTAATTCAAAGCGATGGTTAGCGCCATAAAGGTGAGTCAAACGCGCGCCGGTATTGCTCAGCCCGATCCCGCCGCTGTCCTCGAGCTGCCATCCTGCCTGCACTCCGGGACCATCGTCACAAACTCTGATATGCAGCATTTCATTGTCGCGATAAGTCTCAATTGCAATGAGTCCCGCCGTGTCCTTCATAGAAATGCCGTGGCGAATTGCGTTCTCCACCAACGGCTGCAGGATCAAATTGGGAACCAGGGCATCGAGCGTATCTTCGGCTGCCTCAATGCGCAGCGTCAGCCGATCCGAAAACCTTACCTTCTGAATTCCAAGATAGAGCTCGATAAACTTGATTTCGTCACGCAATGGCACCTCCTGTTCATCAACATTCTCGAGCGCGTGGCGCAGCAAGTCACTCAAGCCGGCAATCATGTCAACTGCCGGTTTGCTTTCATTGCTTCGAACTAGTCCGGCGATTGTGTGTAGAGTGTTAAAGAGGAAATGCGGATGTAACTGCATCTTCAGTGATTCAAGCTGCGCTTGCGCGAGTTGCGCTTTCAGCTGCGAGGCCATGGAAGCTCGCTCTCGATAGCGCTGCCGGTAATCAAAAGCGTAACCAAACCCCAGGATCGACCAGTACACCAGGACGTCAACCAGGTAGAAGTTGCGGAGGCTGGACTCATACTGCAGGAGGAAAGGCCGACGATCGCTCCAAACGTCGAACGGTTCAATCAGCATCTTGAGCGAAGTCTCGACCGCTCCGTGAAACGCTGCGAAAACAAGCGCAGCCACCACATGAATGAGAATGCCGCGCCAGATTTTTGGAGTCTCGATCGCGTAGCGGCGACCAAGTATCATTATGAGCGGCGAAAGACAGCCCCACGCATACCAGACGAGTAATTGCCAAAAGACTATGCGGAGCCAGGAGTGGTTCATCCCCGGCTGGTGCAGCATTTCAAAATAGATTTGATTTGCGTAGAGAATGCTGAAGAGCGTCCAGAAGGCAAAGATGATGGCCCACTTCAGCCAGTTAACTTTGACTTCCGCGAGGCTGGCCGACTCCGTGCCATACGCAAGCTGGACGCTGTTATTCATCCTGTTAATCATACACGGTTCATTTGAATTGAAGCGTGCCGGATTGGCTTGAGTAATTCAGGGAAACCCGGCAATCATGCAGCGAATGGCAATGAGTCGCGGTTAGATGGAGTGGTGAGGATTAGGAGCTATCCGCAGATTCCACAGATGGTAGCTGGCCTACATCGACGCTGCGCATGAATATGCGCCGATTCGATTTTCACAATCACTGAAATCTGCGTAATCTGCGGCTAAAGTTTTCTTCGGCTCGGTTCTTTGCTATTTCTTCCTGGCCTTTATTTCAAGCGCCAATTGCCTGCGCGCCTCGAGCTCATCCTTCATTTCCGGACGCAACTCCAAAGCGCGGCGAAAGTCTCGTTCGGCTGCTTCGGTCTTGTCCTGTATCAGCAAGGCCAATCCGCGATTCAAATACGCCGGCACCAGTTGCACATCCAACTCGATAGCCTTATCAAAGTCTGCGATCGCCGCATCCAGTTCGTACTTGCTCATGTGAGCGATGCCGCGACCGTGGTAAGCCATCACGATCTGCGGGTCGAGTTCCAGCGCGCGATTGAAATCCACAATCGCTCGATCAAAGTCTCGCTTTCTGATCCACACGAAGCCTCGGTGAGAATAAGCTCCGCCACCGGCCGGTTGGAGCTCAATAGCCTTGTTGAGATCAGTTAAGGCGCCGGCTTCGTCCTTAAGCTCGTGACGCAGCGCGCCACGGTTCGCATAAGCTTGAGCAATGCGATCATCAAGTTGAAGCGCGCGCGTCCAATCCGCAAGCGCTGCCTGTTTGTCTCCAAGCTCGTAATGCGCACATCCGCGATTGGCGTAAGCGCTGGCTAACCGCGGACTGATGCGAATTGCCTGGTTCCAATCAGCGAGCGCGCCCTTATTGTCTCCCTTCAAGAAGAGAGCAAAGCCACGTCCTGTAAGCGCGTTCGCGGTGAATTGATCGACGATTACGACTTTTGTTTCTGAGAAGCTGTGGGCCAGTGGCTGTAAGCCAGAGCTCAACACGTTACCTGGCTTAAAGCCTGAGTTGATCTCGATGGCGCGGGTGAAGTCCATAATTGCGCCATCAGCGTCAGACGCCTTTAACTTCTTCATTCCTTGATTGTAGTAGCGCGCCGCCAACTCAGATGTTTGGCCGTAGCTAATCGAAAAGGCGCCTAACAGAACGGAAATGACAATGGAGAAAATCGGGGGGAGGGATTGAGAAAGAACTCTGCGCTGAAACATCTTCCGCCTCCTTGATGAGTCGAGCCGTGGCACGGGCGTCTCGCCCGTGGTCCGCTACATCGGCAAGTCTCGCCGTGGCACGGGCGTCTCGCCCGTGGGTCGTCACATCGGCAAGTCGAGCCGTGGCACGGGCGTCTCGCCCGTGGTCCGCCACATCGGCAAGATGCCGATGCCACTAGTAGATTCCGGGTTGAGGTGCGGCTATCAGGTAGGCTAAGATGCCGTTGGTCGACGATGCATCTTCGTGCCACCAACCGAACCTGTGTTGTCCCTACAAGCCTCGTTGCTATCGCAAGTAGCAACGAGGCTTTCAATATTGCCGGTCTAACACCGTCACGCCTTGGGACCGGCTTCGTTAACACTGACAAATACAAAACGCCGTATAAGCGTCAAGGTTCCAAGTTGTCGAGAAACTCAGTGCGTCTGAAAGCTAAACACCGCAGGACCACAAAAAGTGACGCGCTTTCTTTTCGACTCACACAGTTAGTGTTAGACAGAGGTGAAAGGTTTCAGCTTTAGCTCACTCAAAACCTATCCGCAGATTACGCAGATTCCACAGATATTGTGGTTGAATCAAAGGTAGGTCCATATGTATCTGTCTTACTGAATCTGTGGAATCGGCGTAATCTGCGGATGGGTTTTGTAGGCCGTTATTCGCTGTGGCTACGACGATCAATTCCTGGCGAGTTAGGTCCACTGTGTAAGCCACGTCGCAAAAGTCAGCCACGCCTGGGTATTGCCAACAACAAATCGCAGCGGATGCGAAACCACCAGCAACAACGCTCCGAGAATGGTAACGAGCTGAACTCGCCCGCGAAAGAAGTATTCAAATGCGAGCAGCGGCAGAATTAACAGATCAGGTAAACCAAAAAAGGCGAGAGCCCCGCCTTGCACGATAAAGTCAAACGGCAGTCGAGCCACCGCAGCCGGCAAGATCGAAATCGTTGCCAGCATCATTAGCGTTTTGTGCGCAGCCTTACGGCGCCGCCAATAAAATCCCGCCGCTATCAGAATGCCGAAGACCAACATATCGCCGAGCGGTATGGTCAGGAACGTCAGGGGAGAAGTTCCAGGAGGAACGTCAAAAACCTTGGCACGAACGATACCTGTAAGCGTTCCGATAATGACCATCAGTGTCGCTAAAATCCCGCCAGCGATTCCTAGCTTGCGGTGAGTATCAATTCTCTTTGCCGCAATGAGTGACGTTTGCGTCAATAACAAAGCAATCCATGAAGAGAAGGCAATGCCGTGCAACACGAGCAACGTGGGTAGCGGAGCCGGCAGAAAGTACCCTCTTAGGTAAAATGTTTTGGCAAAGCCGCCAAAGACCGTAATCACAATCAAAAGCGTCATGCCGGTATAGAAAATTCTTTCGGCGCGGCGGCTTTCAAAATTGGTGTCTAGTCTGATTGTGTCCGTAGCAACACTCATCCATTTCTCCTTTTAGACCGCAGATGAATCAAGCGGAACGCGTACCAGCACAGTCGTTCCCTTTCCTTCAGAGCCGTAAATCTCCACTTCACCACCTACCAACAATGCTCGTTCTTTCATTCCTAACAACCCCAATGAGCGAGGGTTACTTCGCTCACTATCACTAATACCGCGGCCATCATCCTTAACTTCCAATTCCAGACGCTCGTCGACCTGCCGGATTGTAACGTAAAGATTGGTCGCGGCAGCGTGGCGGAGTACGTTCGTCAGGACCTCCTGAAAGATGCGAAAAACTACCGTCGCTCGCTCGAGGCTCAGCTCGACCTCATCCACCTCAGCCTTCCAGTGACATTCCAGGCCGGTGCGCGATTGAAACTGTTGAACCTGCCATTCGATGGCGGCTACCAGCCCTAAGTCGTCCAGGACGCCGGGGCGCAGGTCCGAAGAGATTCGACGAACCGCATTGATAGTTGCTTCGATCAGGTTTGTCATCGTGCCGATTCGTTTGCGCATGTCGGCAAGACCCGGATCGTTACCGGATCTATCCAGGCTTTTATCGATTGTCTCCAGGTCCCATTTCAGACCGGTCAGCGCACCGCCAAGTTCGTCATGAATTTCTCGAGCGATGCGCGTGCCTTCCTCTTCTCGAGCGGAATGAACTCGCGCTGAAAGCGCGCGCAATGCATCATCAGCTCGCTTTTGCGCCGTGACATCAATCATCAATCCACGCAGCGTTTTGGGCTCGTTGTTTTCGACCACCACAGTCACGATATCTCGTAGCCAAAGGACGTTGCCATTAGCAGCAATCATGCGGTATTCAAATTCGTGCGGACGCATATCGCGGGTCGCCGTCACACAATAGTTAATAGCCCAGGCACGATCTTCAGGATGGATGTGATCTTTCCAGAACGTCGGCTCATTCAGCCATTGTTCTACCGGATAGCCCAACAAGCGTTCAGCTTGAGCACTGACGAAAGAAAAACGAAAGGTTTTCGCATCGGCCTCCCAAACAATCCCCTCGACCGAATAGAGTAGAGATTGATAGCGAGTCTCAGATTCGCGTAGCGCGTTTTCGGCCCGCTTGCGCTCCGTGATGTCGTTCGCGGCCCACAGATAACAGGGTTCTCCATCGAGATCGAACCGTACCGCCATCGTGTTCGTGACACGCTCATCGCCGAACTTTGTTCGCAAGTGACCTTCAAAAACTGCCGGGGCGCCGGGCGAAAAGTTTTCCTTGAGGATCTTCCTAATCTGATCCTCCATTTCCGGGGCCATGTAATCCGCGAGAGTCAGGATCGAGCGATTCAGTATCTCGTCCCGTTCAAATCCGGTCTCCCTGACCCACGAATCATTTACCTCGAGAACAACTCCATCTCTTATCCGAATAATTCCCATTCGATAGGGACTCAGATTGAACATCTTGGCAAATCGTTCTTCAGACGTACGTAGTGCTGCCTCAGCTTGCTTGCGCTCGGTGATGTTCTGCGTGAACAGAATCAGCCCTCCGATGTCATTATTCGCTTTCCGCCAGGGCAGACTTTCCCACTGCAGCCATTCGGTTCCCCCATCCGGTAAAGGGTTGGCATCCTCCTCGCAACGCTCGGTAGCGCCGGCGAGGATGCGGCGGTGAACTTGCTTCCAGCGTTCCGGCAAGTTGGGAAATACTTCATAGTGTGACTTGCCGATAATGTTCTGCCCGTCCAAGTGATAGTTCGTCAGAAAGCGATCGCTGACTTGCAGGTATCTCATCTCGGTATCGAACATCGCGATTGCGGCAGGCGTGTGCTGAATAAACAATCGCAGGAGAGCCTCATTCGCTCTGAGCGACTCTTCCGCTATCCGGCGTGCTGTGACATCAACAAGTACCGATAGCACGCATTGCTCGCCTCCGATCTCGATGAGGTCAGCCGAATAGTTCGCGATCGCAACCTTTTCCTGCTTATTCACGAACTGGATTTCACGATTATGAATCGAGCCCACGCTTGTAAGTTCTGCGAGCATCTCTGCGCGACCGCCAGGCTCCAGCCAAAGGCCCAACTCGATGGTGGATCGTCCCAGCAACTCATCGCGCTCATAGCCGATGAATTCCTCCATGGCCTCGTTGACTTCCAGAAGTGTCCCGTCTGAAAAACGCGTAACTGCCAAGGCTACCGGACTCGAGCGAAAAGACTTCTCAAACTTCTGCTCGGACAACATTACCGCTGCTTCAGCTCGTTGCCGCTCTTCGGTTTCGACTTGCATCTGCCGATTGGCTTCCTGGAGGCGAGCCTGCTCGGCGAAGAGCTCTTCGTTCTTGTCCTTGAGATTCTGAGACATCTTGCTGAAGGCTTCGGCGAGCGAATCGATTTCCTCCGAGCGTTTGAAGCGAAGCCGAGTTGGAGCTTTTTCAGTAGGAATGCGTTCGACCCACTTTTCAAGTGCGGAAAGCGGTGAGATTACCAACACTCGAAGCGCCACCAGCAGCACCACGGAAAGCAGTATCACTAAAAGCAGGAGTTTTATCGCGATGCCCCATTTCAGCTTGCTTAGCTCCGCTTGCAGATGTGTATCGGTTACGTCGAGCCTGACGCTGCCAATCTTGCTGCCGTGAATTATGTTCTCTGAAAAAGTATGTTGAGGCGGTGCTGCAATATTCGCTGACCCGGCGCCGCCATCGATCACTTTGATAGTGCCATCAACGTCTTTAACTGCGCCAAGGTAAAGCACACCCTTTTCATCGAAGACCTGGATGCGACTCACATCCTCCGAGCCAATCTCATCGAGTACTACTCGCTGTGTTTCTTCACGGTTGAGATTCCAAAGTGTGTAACTCAGGCTGTTAGCCATGCGTGTTGTCATTAGAGCGCCGCGATTCTGAAGCAGACGTGTCTCGCGTTGTTTCAGCACGCTAAGCTCAATGAAACTGGAGAGAGCGAGAACCGAGATCACCGTTAGCAGAACGGCCAGCAGGCTTTGAGCAGCGATTGAGGAGATTCGCTTCATTTGAGTGCGGGGCTGTCGTCTCGAAAAGGGGCATTGAATTTTCGAGGCTCGAAACTGGCTTCAGCTTAGCGGTCACTTGCCAGCAATCGCGACCATTTGTTCTTGATCTGTCGCAGGGTCCCGTTCGCAGATATCCGTTTATGACCTTTGTTGAACTCACGCGCTGCCCACGCGCCTTCAGCGTGCTTCCGGCTAAAACCAATGTAAGACTTCAGGAAGCCGGCGCTGAAACCAACTTTGACCTCGCCGCTCACGCCCGCTCGAGTAATCAGCCATCGCGATGATTTGGTTTCGTTGTAAGTAAGCACGGCAAGGTCTACACGTCCCAGCGCCAGCTTCTTGAGATTCAAGCCCTCAGACGGCGATTGCTCGAGCACGATGATGCCACGTTGAACGAGACGTTCGAATTCGGGGGGATACTCGTATCCAATCACCGTTCCGACAACAGTGTTCGCGGGCAAGTTTACCTGACGAGACGCCTGCGGTGGTTTGTTCACGTTGTAAAAGTATCCGGCCGTGCAGGTAAACAAAGGCTGAGCGGAAAGCTCAATCGCGTCGCTGAATTCGTTCGAGGGAGACATGCTGAAACAGGCAGGAACATCTCCGCTCATAGCCATGCGTTTACATCTTGCGTAAGGAACAATCCGAAAACTGACCTGGACACCGACCGCCTTAAAAGCCGCCTCCACGATATCGTTTGCGTATCCGGTGCCGTCCGCGCGTGACCAGGGCGACGCGGCGTCCTCGACTGCAATGACAATTGATCGCGATTGGGCGCTGGAATCATGAGAACAAAAGAACAGAGCTATTACGAGCATTCGACCGACGCGAAGCCAATACCTCCAAGCGGAAGATGATGATATTGCCATTCCGCAGCTCCCTATCGATTGAGATTCTCGCCGCTTGAGCCCTGGCCGAGGGCTTGCGGAAATCCCGCGGCCTTCGATCGGCTCTCACTGGACCAGAGTGTTAGTCGAATTCTACTACCTAACCGCTGGCGAGGAAATCAAAGTGAGCTTTTGCCGAAAAGTCTTTTCAATCCCACCGGCGGCAGCGTGTGGGTGAATGAATATGTGTGGCTAACTCATTTAGGACAGCTCAAGATTGATCAGCTCAAGATTGAGTGATTACGCGGTGGCAACCTGAGCTGATCAATAGTCTACTTAAAGAAGCCGCCGGCAATTTTCGCCAGATCATCGGTCATGCTGCCGTCTTTATTCGAATCCAGCATCGAGCTCAACATACCCATGACATCTCCGGCGCCAGCCTGCTCCTGATGCTGTTCTCCCAGGTAATCAGCCAGTCCGCCAGAGTCCAGGTTGTTCTGCTGCTGAGTCCGACCCACCGCACCCATAACTACGGGCGCGACGAGCTCCATCAAACTTCCGGCTGAGCCCTGGTCCAACCCAGTCGCCTGCGCCAGATTGTTTTCGACTGAGCTCCGCTCATCTCCCAGGACATGACCGAGGATGCCTGAGCCATTGCCTCCTTCAGGATTCCCAAGATACCCAGACAGGTTATCGAGAATGCTCCCGTCGTGATCGCTCGCGACCGCTTGATGCAGATCCTGCGCTCCCTGAGGTTGCGAGGCATTGCGAGCCAGCGCTGATAAGATCAGCGGGACGGCGATCTGCACGGCCGAGTTCGCCGTGCTTTCGCTTACGCCCAAGCGCGCCGCGATTTGTTTACTGGCGCCGCCGGCCAGGTGTTGCGTAATCATCTGTGAAATCAGATTCATCTGAAACGTCCTTTCATCCTGACCCTAAGCGTAATAAGAAGTGCGGGCCCCGCTGCTGTAGCTAGCCGGGGCCCGCTCCTAGTCAAAGCCACCCACGAATTGCGGGTAGGCCTCCATCGAATGCTTAACCAGCTTTCGGAATCACCAACTTCTGACCTGGGAAAATGCGGTCAGGATTTTTCACCACGTCTCTATTAGCTTCTTCAAGCGCCTTCAACTCGACGCCGTGATCGCGCGCGATATGCGTCAGGTTGTCGCCGCGTTTTACCTCATAGAGACTGCCTCCCTCCGCCACGCTCAACGTCAACACCAGATCATTCTCTCTCATGTCCGGGTCCATCGCCGTTCGCGCATCCCAAACGGCTTGTTTAGCGGCATCACTTGGAGCCACCCCCGTAATGTAGAGCACGCCGCCCTGTTCCTGGACATTAAGATCCGCGACACCATTTTGGTTCGCGGTATCAACCAGCGACTGATACTTGTCTGCTAAAGCCATGATTATTCCTCCTCATTCTCTGTGAAGAAAATCTCAGATCAGGGATCTGAAATCTTGATGTCCTTGTTACTTGATGGTCATCTGGTTGTTGACCTTTTTGGGCTTGGCATCGTTGGCGGCGATCATTGCTGCTTGCAGCTTGGCTCGCTCGATGGTGCCCTTCAAAGTCACTTCGCCATTGGCAACTTCCACGGTGATACCGGTGATGTTGGCTTTCGCAAGATTAGCCATCACTGCTGTCTTGATCCCAGCATCTGACGAAAACACGATGGGAGGCTTAACCGTCAAATTATTAACTACTGATTTCACGCCGGCCACGCTCTTCGCGTCCTGCTCCACTTTGGCTTTGATAGCGTCTGAGTCGACAGCGCCGGTGAGTGTGACTACGCCTTCAGCGGTAGCAACAGTTACTGCGTTTGCGAGCGCGGGACTGTCTGCCGCAATTTTGGCTTTCACGCCAGCTGAGATCGCGGCGTCATCGGGACCTTTCTTGCAGGCCATCGCAAAGACTGCCAACGATAGACAGGCGAGACTGATGGCGATTTTTCGTCCCATACTTATTTTCATGATTATTCTCCTTCGGAAGTTTTCAAGCAGAGAAAATTACATCGCGTTGGCTGTCGAGACGGTCTCATAGCAGCCACGCGCAAATGGCGTTTGGGAATTTCTCCCTAATTGTCGGGGTTAAGAGAGGAAGAAACCCAAAAACAAATGAACCAGTTCACCGGTGGATCATTGGGCCACAAGAATTCGGCCCCGGTTGAGGGCCACACGGTGTTGACGGTTTGTATGCCGCAGAATGTTAATCATTTGCAGGGTCAGTAGCAAGCTGAAACTGGTCCAATACAAAGGACCACAGGGCCGGCTCCATGAGAAGGCGAGAAACAATAGCGGTTTGGAGCTAGCTCAGCTATTCAAGCCAAGAAAAGTGCGAATTCGATCTAACTCAGCCTCGAGCTCAATTCTGAAAGTACGATCGCGTGGCGGGTTCGAGGCAACGTAACCAAACTCGGGAATAAGCTCGCCATGCTTAAGTGAGAGATTGGCCCAGCCGATGATCCGATCACGCCAAAGAAGCGGCATCGCGTAATAACCGAGCTTGCGCTTCGCCGCCGGCGTATATGCTTCGAAACGATAGACCCAGTTCCATAACAACTCGAATCGAGTGCGGTCGTGAACCACCGGATCGAAAGGCGCCAGCAACCGCACTCTATCAATAACCGAGTTCTTTGCGGCGTTTTCGTTTTCCGGCCAATACCAACTGATGCCTTCAACCTTTGTTTGCGCCAGGCGTTCCTTTGCCCGCTGCAGTGCGTTCGGCAATTCATCGCGCCACTGCGGCGCCGCATATCGCAATCGTCGAACATAGTAAGCCAGACTCGAAGCCGGCAGCGGCGCGTAAATCCGAACCACCACATCAACCAACTCATCAACACGTGTCATCAAACGTGGCACGGGCGTCCCGCCCGTGAGCCCCTTCCCGCGTGGCACGGGCGTCCCGCCCGTGGGCCCGTTCCCGCGTGACTCAAGCTTCCCGCCCGTGAGCCCGTTCCCGCGTGACTCAGCCTTCCCGCCCGTAAGCTCGTTCCCGCGTGACTCAGGCCTCCCGCCCGTGAGCCCCTTCCCGCGTGGCACGGGCGTCCCGCCCGTGGGCCCGTTCCCGCGTGACTCAGGCTTCCCGCCCGTGTGCTCGTTCCCGCGTGGCACGGGCGTCCCGCCCGTGGGCCCGTTCCCGCGCGACTCAGGCCTCCCGCCCATGAGCTCGTTCCCGCGTGCCTCAGCCTTCCCGCCCGTGTGCTCGTTCCCGCGCGACTCAGCCTTCCCCCCCGTGAGCTCGTTCCCGCGTGACTCAGCCTTCCCACTCGTGCCTATCCCCGCCTCATTCTCCCTCACCGCATAAATCCTAATCCCCTTCTCTCTTCCAACCACACGCAGCATACCCGCATAATGCATCGCATCCATCAAATGCGTCGTAGCGTTTGACGAACCGCCCCAGTAATTTGTCACCTTGCCGTGCGAGAAATGTTCATCCACCTCGCGCGGATGCACCTCACCACGCGCCCGCACAAACTCCAGCAGCAACTCTGCCCTCCTTCTTTGCTTTACAGGCCAGCGTCGTCCCGAGTCATCCGACGGAACTCCCGTACTTGAGCGCGGGTGCATCAACGAATGCAGCGAGCTCGTAACGAAACCGTAGATAACGAAGAAATCCTCCTCGATATCCAGCTCCGCATAGCGCCGCTCGAGATCACCCGCTCGATAATCCTTCACTCGATGGCGCAAGATGAGATCCTGCGCTCGGGCCGGCGAGCGAATCGGATCAGCCTGCACAAATTTCATCTTATGAAGCGCGCGCTTCAGCGTCGTTGGTTCGAAGAAATTCCGCGCCACGGTAAACTGCCGCAGCTGTTCAAGCGTAATCGTCATTGGTTTTCATATGCGCAAGACTTTTGCGATCGACCACCCGCTATGTTACTAAGATCCAGGCGCCAACTCCCAAAGTAACTCATGGTGGAGACAAGTATGGAATACAGTCCCCTTAAGGCAGGGTTTTTACGGCGAGTCGGTAAGCAATTGCCAACTGGGACCTTTCACGCTGAGTGAAACCGAATACAACGCCGGCCAGCAGCTTCCCGAGCACTCTCACGAGCGCAGCTACTTCTGCATGACTCTGGCCACCGCTGAACAGGTGACCAGCGCCGACAAGTGGGGCAGCCTCATCCGCATCACTCCGTTTGCAATCACCAAAGACGGATCTGTCCGCCATCGAGTTACTTTCAGCAAAGGTGAGATGTTCATGCTGATTGAATTCAACAAGGAAGAAGAATTTGTCGGATGGTTTTACGGAAATCGAATGATGCCCAGCGAAGTTCAACTACTACCACTATCCCGCACAAAGTTTTTTGTAGATGGCTTCCCTTATGACAAAGGCGCTCCATGGGGAGAGAAACCCGTCTTTCTTGAATTCACCACCGCAGCCGGAAAAGTTACGGGCCTCATCCTCAAACAAGAAACCGAACATCGAGCCCACCGATTGCGTTAGTAATACTCTCCTGGACGAGTTAATTTAGCTCCGAAGTCAAAAAACTTTAGCCGCAGATTACACCGATTACACAGATGTTTGGTTGACGCCATGTGAAGATCTCCCAAAATTGGTGGGACACCTTCCGCCCAACTCTTCTCATTATCTGTGAAATCCGCGTAATCTGTGGATAGTCATCATTCTTATGAACATTCTCGAAGCTATCGGCAACACATCGCTAGTCCAACTCAACAAAGTCGTCCCACCCGAGTGCGCTAAGATTTTCGTTAAGCTCGAATGGGAGAATCCCACCGCCAGTCTCAAGGACCGTATGGCCCACGCCGTCATTTCACGAGCCGAGGAAGACGGTCGCTTGAAGCCCGGCGACACTGTTATTGAATACACCGGCGGCAGTACCGGGACGTCACTCGCATTCGTTTGCGCGGCCAAAGGCTATCCCATCAAGATCGTCACGTCAGACGCATTCAGTCAGGAAAAGCGAGATCACATGCAGGCTCTGGGAGCAGAATTGATTTTGGTTCCGAGTGAAGGCGGACTAACAACCAAAAAACTGATTCTCGAGATGATCGAGACTGCGCGCCGGTTGAGTGAGGAACCGAATACCTATTGGATCAATCAACTAAATAACGACGACAGCATCGCCGGCTATTACCCGCTCGGCGAAGAGATTTGGACGCAGACAAACGGCGTGATCGACGCCTTTGTTCACAGCGTGGGCACGGCGGCATCGTCGCGCGGCGTAGCTACGGTGCTGAAGAAATACAGACCGGAAGTGAAGATTATTTGTATTGAGCCGGCGGAATCGTCGGTCTTGCTGGGAGGCGAGCCTGGCCCGCACAAGATCGAAGGAGTTGGTATTGGCTACACACCGCCGCTTTGGGAGCCGCTGCTTGTTGACGAGGTTATTCCGGTCGCCACTGCTGACGCTAAAGAGATGGCTCGACGACTCGCTTGTGAAGAGGCACTCTTCGCAGGCACGTCATCAGGCGCCAACGTTTTCGCGGCAATTCAGGTGGGCCAGCAACTCGGCCCCGGCGGCACGGTCGTCACGCTGCTGGCCGATTCCGGGCTGAAGTACCTGAGTACAGACGTCTACAAGAAAAGATGAAAGCGAATAAGTTAACGCCGCCGGGCTTTCGCCGATCGCTGTTTCGGATTAGCAAAAGCATTCGGCGTTAACCCACACTCCTTCAGACCTAATTGATCAGCGTCATAGGTTGGCCCTTGAGCGACAGACTCCTCTCGGTGCAAACGCAGATGCTCATTGCCTTGCCCTCGTCTTCCCAACAACTCATGGCCATTCCCACTGGACAACCATTAGGGCCAGGCACGGGCAGCTGGTTGCGCGGCTTCATAGGCGTGGTTTTGCCGGTCCCATCTTGCCTGGTTAAGCCGACAATCGTTCCCGCTCTCACTTCAAAGTCAAAGCTCTCGGGCTTTGCCGCCCCTGAAGGTGTTAGCCGAAAAACCAGATGTTGGGATGGACTCGGTCCCGGCTTCGAGGTCTCTTTCGGCGAACAGGACACCTTGTCCGATAAGATACTGCAGTCGGCGGTAATCTGGGTCTTACTGCACTTGTGACCTTCAAAATACTCGGTGCAGCCATTGCACGAACCGAAGCCTTTGCCGCACTCAACACAACAGAAAACGTTTGCGCGAGTTTCCGGACCCGGGGTGATGTTGGATGGGCCTGCCGGTCGTTGGGCTAGCGCGGAGGAAGCACATAATAGAATCGCCGGCAACGCGGCGGCGGCGAAGAGTTTAGATCTTAGAAATCTCATCAACTGTCTCCTTAGTGTTTGTGCCAGGTGTCGAGCACCCAGTCGTCATATGCCTTTGAAGAAGCGTACTCAGTTCATAAGGCGTAAGGAGAGCTGAAAAACTATCATTACCGGCACGAAATTAGGATTGAGCGCACTGGACCGATTTTCCGCGACATCACCTCGTTCGCTATCTCTTCTCTCACCCATGTGGCGAAAGTTTTGAGTCCGTGCAACGGACTTTCAAATTCAATTCCTGCGATTTTTCCCCACCGATGAATTGGTGGGCTACTATCACTTGTCCGCTTCACCGACTCCCGGAAGTACGCTCCCTTTGTGTGCCTTGCCTCGATGATCGCACGCGCTTGGCCTTTGCTCTTCGCCCATTAACGCAAAAGGGTGTAGGCCCGCTCGCCTACACCCCACACCCTAAATCCAACACCCTAGCCTTTACACCCCACACCCTAAATCCTACCCCCGGGCTCTTACGCGCAGGACGCGAGTTCAGCAATCGAAGTTCGAGCACTCCGCGACATAGCAGGAAAGAACTCAACCGCAGAACTAATGCGGAACACTGAATCCAAACGCGAGACCTCGAGCACTCGGCTGACCCACTTGGAAACATTCATGAGCTCGAAGCGAATTCCCTTCGCCTCGACTTGTTCACGCATTGCCAACATCACCCCGAGCCCTCCCGCATCGACGGTATTAACTCGCGCCAAATCGAGTATGACTGCGTTAACTTTCGATCTCGTTTCGTCAATCTCGCTGCACAGAGTATTCACGGCATTGCGTAGGATTTCCGTCTCCCCGTTCACGATGTGACCCTGCAAACAAAGAACAGCGATATTTCCTAATTGTTTGGCATTTACTTTCAACATGACTTTCTCCCTGGTTTCTTAACCCCGCGTCCCCCTGATTTGTGGCACTTCATATCGTGGCATGCGCGTCTCGCGCATGTTTACGCTGCCTGCCATTCAACTCGCCAAAGACCTCACAACTTCCAGCTCTCTCAGTTAGTGCAGAAATCTCAGCTCCGGTTTCAACTTTTCTTTTGCGCTTCTCGTTCGCCCGTGCACCTGCCCACTGCGGCTGCTTACTGCTGCTGTCCTGACCTGCCTCCAGCCGACTGATTTCCGCACCCTGCCTTAGCCGTCAAATATTAAGACGGTTAACCCCCTCCATCTGTTTCAATTTTTATTAAGAAATTTTGTTAACACCGCGTTAAGGACCCATTCCCTGCTTTACATGCCACGGGCTTGCCCCGTGGTGATAACGATGAGTTGCTACAAGGAGCTCAGCCATTGCTTAGGAGATGATTAGGAGATGCCACGGGCTTGCCCCGTGGTTTTCACGTTGAGTCAGGCGGGAAACTAGTAACCATCGTGAAATACCACGGGACAAGCCCGTGGCATCCGGCCTGGCACACTCAGTCTTTGCTTTAGCCGCCACCATGATGCTCCACCGGGCAAGCCGGTGGTATCTGCTGAAACTGATCACGATCTCTCCAGGCTGCAGGCTTAAAAAACAGTATCGGGACAACCGCCGCTACATTCCACCGCCCGCCAATTGACATGCCGACCCGCTTTCGCATAAAACGCTTATGAACAACCCCGGCCGGCCGAAATTCTCCTCCCCCAAAAGGAGATCTACTTGTGAAACGCCTCGTCACGCTAACGATCGCTCTTGTTGTATCCTTCATAACCACTGCCAGCGCGCAAGACGAACATAAACATCGACACGACCCCTCAGAGAAGCTCGGGCGAGTAAACTTCGCTGTCTCCTGCAGCCCTAAAGCCCAAACTCAATTCAATCGCGCCGTAGCCTGGTTACATTCTTTCGAATACGAAGAAGCGGAAAAGGCATTCAAGGAAGTGACAGTCACTGACCCACGATGCGGCATGGCTTACTGGGGCATCGCGATGAGCAACTACCATCCCCTGTGGGCGCCGCCGACCGCATCGCAACTGCAAACCGGAGCCAGCTCGGTTGAGCAGGCAAAGAACACCGGCGCACAGACGCAGCGTGAGCGAGACTACATCGCGGCAGTTGAGCTCTTTTACAAAGACGCTGCCACCGTCGATCACCGAACGCGCGCGTTCGCCTACAGCGACGCGATGAAGCAACTTCACCAACGTTATCCTTCAGACAGCGAAGCCGGCATCTTCTATTCTTTGTCGTTGATTGCTACGGGAATGATGTCGCGCGACAAGAATTACACTCGCGAAAAAGAGGCGGCGCAGATTTTGAATCGAGTCCTGGCGCGTGAGCCGCAGCATCCGGGTATCACTCATTACCTAATTCATAGTTATGACTCTCCGGCGCTGGCTAGCCTCGCGCTTCCAGCTGCGCGCAGCTATGCGAAGATCGCGCCTTCGTCGGCGCACGCGCGACACATGCCCTCTCACATTTTTACGCGCTTGGGTTTTTGGCAGGAAGGTATTCGATCGAACCTCGATGCTGAGGCAGCAGCCAAGACGTTCGCGCTTAGAAACAATCTTTCCGGAGCCTGGGACGAGCAGTTTCACGCGATGGACTATTTAGCTTACGCGTACCTGCAGAGCGCCCAAGATCAAAAAGCGCTGGCGGTGCTCGCTGAATTGAACGCGATTCCACGAGCCGATCCAGAGACTTTCAAGGTGGCCTACGCCGCGACTGCTATCCCGGCGCGATATGCTCTCGAACGTCGTCAATGGAATGACGCAGCCAAATTGACTTTGCGTCCCGGACCGTTGGCGACGTTCCCCTGGCAGCGCTTTCGTTGGGCGGAAGCTCATATTCACTTCGCGCGCGCGGTCGGAAGTGCGCGCTCCGGTGATGCTACATCGGCCCGCCAGGAGGTGGAGAAGTTAGCAGCCATCCAACAAGCGCTCGTTGAAGTTAAAGGTGATTACGATTGGGCCAAGCAGGTTAGGATTCAGGAACTGGTTGCGAGTTCGTGGTTAGCCTTTGCCGAAAGCAAACAGGAGGAATCGCTGCGATTGATGCAGGAGGCGGCCGAGTTGGACGATGCGACCGATAAACATCCCGTGACCCCGGGGGCAATTCTTCCAGCACGCGAGCAATTAGGCGAGCTGTTACTCGAACTGAAACAACCGGCCGCAGCTTTCCACGAATTCGAGACCTCGCTCCGCACCGCTCCGAATAGATTCAACGGCCTCTACGGCGCCGCCCGCTCAGCGCGACTGGCTGGCAATCAGAAAGAAGCGAAGGTCTATTATGCGAAGCTGATGACTCTCTCTCGACAAGCCGACAGCCCTCGCCCCGAGGTCGAAGAAGCAAAACTATTCTTCCGCAACGGAGCAGCTAAGAGCGCCACCTCGCACGTCAAAGGCAAACGCGATCGTTATTGAAGCCTCAGTCTTAGTAAGGAGCGCCAACCTATCCCTGGGCCTATCCCTGGGCAGAAGATTCGGTTTAGAATCTCACCTATGAAACGAAGAGTTCTTTTCTATCCAGGCGAAGACGGCTTTTTTGTCGCGGAAGTTCCAAGCCTTCCCGGTTGCATCAGCCAGGGCCAAACTCGTGACGAAGCTCTCAACAACGTCCGTGAAGCAATCTCATTGCACGAGGAAGTTCTACGGGAAAGAGGTGAGCCACTCCCTGATGACAACGTTGAGTTGGTCGAGGTCGCGGCGTGAGCAAACTGCCGCGCGGAATGCATCAAGGCTCTTGGGAAGATTGGCTTTGAAGTTTATCGACAACGCGGGAGCCACATCGTCGTTGTCCGCAATCCCCGCCCAGCCAAACCACAATTCCCAATCACAAAGAACTGGATCGAGGAACGCTCCGCGCGATCATCAGGCAGACAGGTTTGAGCGTGGAAGAATTCATTGCCTTACTTTGATTCAGCTGATTAGTATCCCCGCATGAAGCTAACACGTCGGACGTTCGTAAAAACCGCTGCCGCTGGTGCATCTCTCTTATTGGGCCAGTCGTTTGATAAAACAGCAGCGCGTCCGAGAAGACCCAGACCAAACATTATCTTTATCCTCGCCGATGATCTGGGCTGGGGTGACCTCAGTTGCTACGGCCGGCCCGACTACCGCACCCCTAATCTCGATCTAATGGCTACGCAGGGCACGAAGTTTACTGATGCTTATTCTGCATCCGCTGTTTGCACTCCAACGCGTTGCGGCTTCATCACCGGCAGGTATCCAGCCCGGCTTAAGATTGGATTAACAGAACCGTTACCTGCCAGTAACCATCTCGTCGGTTTGGATCCTGGCCATCCCACAATTGCTTCCCTTCTCAAGCAGAGTGGCTACGACACTGCGCTGTTTGGAAAGTGGCATCTTGGTTTTCGTCCCGAGTGGGGACCCAACGCCCACGGGTTCGATGAGTTTTTTGGAATCCTGGCTGGCGCGGGTGACTATTTCCTGCACAAGAATGGCTTGGGCCAAGCCGACTTGTACCAGAACCTCACCCCGGTCGAACAGAATGGATATCTAACTGAAATGCTCACCGAGCGAGCCGTGAATTACGTTGTTCGACACGCTCGAAATACTCGAGGCGGAGCTGCCCCTTTCTATCTCAGTCTTCATTACACGGCGCCGCACTGGCCATGGCAAGGACCCAAAGGTGGAGAGTCGGTGAATTTTAGCGATAAAACGATTGAGCCAGTAACAATGGGCGGCGGCGGTTCAATCAAGCTTTACGCCGAAATGATGCGCAGTTTGGATGATGGTGTCGGTCGAGTAATGCAGGCGCTGAAGCGTTCCGGCCTCGATAGAAATACTTTAGTGATCTTCACGAGTGACAACGGTGGCGAGCGGTTCTCTTATCAGTGGCCCTTCTCGGGACAAAAAGGCGAGCTGCTCGAAGGCGGGATTCGAGTGCCGGCGATCATTCGTTGGCCGGGTGTTGCGCCTGCCAATCGCGTGACTCACCAAATGGCGATCACGATGGATTGGACCGCCACAATTCTCGCTGCCGCCGAAACCAGCGCCGCCGATGGCTATCCTCTGGACGGAATCGATCTATTACCATTAATCAGAGATTCAGATGGGTCTTACAAAGGGTTGGATACTGCTCGCGATCGCACCTTCTATTGGCGTATGAGAACTCAAGACGCAGTCCGCGAAGGAAAATGGAAGTACGTCCGCATTGGAGACTCGCGACATCTCTTCGATCTATCAATCGACCAACGCGAGCAAGCCGACTTCAGCAAGAAACACCCCGCCATCCTCGACCGCCTTAGTTCGAGCTTCACCCGGTGGTCCTCCCAAATGCTCCCCCGCCCCGGAGAATAAGGCGCTCTATCGTTTCAACTGTAGCCTCGCCGATTACGCCGAAGGCGTTGGCGACTTTCAGCCTAGGGTTAGCGCGCTTCGCGCAACCCTAGGAACCAAGCACACACCAAATTCCTCCGCACGCTGAAAGCGTTTGCGGTCCAACATTCGCCAACGCTTTCAGCGTTCAGAAATCTCGTCCCAATCTTTTCCCAGGGTAGTCGCTGCGCTCCAACCCTGGGCTCGAATTCGCGAAACGCCTTCGGCGTACGCCTAGGCTCTGTAAGAAACTCCAACCTATCCTTGGGCAGAGGATCCGGTTTAATCTTATCTATTCAACGAAGAGTTCTTTTGTATCCAGGCGAAGACAGCTTTTTTGTCACGGAAGGTTTCCAAGCCTTCTCGGTTGCATCAGCCAGGGCAAAACCCGTGAGAAGCGCGTCAACAACGTCCGTGAAGCAATCTCATTGGACGAAGACGTTTTTGCAAGACCGTTCCGAGCCACTCCCTGATGACAACGTGAGTTGGTCAAGGTCCCGGCGAGCAAATCGTTTAGTCAGAGCGCTTGCGGAATGTGTGAAGCTTTCACTTGCCCAGATTGTTCAGCTTAAGTATGACTATGTCAAAACTACTGCGAGTTCATCAAATCTCAACTCTCAGAAAATGCCGGAGACGCCTTGCTGTTTGGCGACTGAAGGTTCCATGTCGAAGACCGTTCATTTAGCAGGCCCATTTTTTTCAACCTGTGTTTCACCACCTGCCGCGATACTTGGTACTTCCATTTCAGCATATTTGTCATGCGATAGTAGCTTTCAATATTGCACGACTGTTCATCTAGGTAGAGAGGTCCAAAACCACGATCTCTCAAGCCTAAAGATTCTGCGAGCGTGAAGAAGTCGGACGCAAATTCATTCTTCGGCAACAGAAGGCAGGAGCCGAAGAAGTTCGCTTGATATTCCATTCGCATAATGTCCTTCACGCCTAGCTCAGCTGGATTTTCCAGCTCCAAATCAACCTCGTCAAGATATTCTGATGTCATGTATCGCGAGTGGGCTAGTGATAGATGACCTATTTCATGCGCCAGAGTGAACTTGATTCTTTCGTTTATTTGGTCGAACCCGCGAAAAATTTTTATCTCTAACGGGCTAAATGTTATTTTTCCCAATATTGCGTCTTTGTTATTAGTTACATTGGTTGGTTCGTAGGTCACTTCGAGACCTTTCTCTTCCTTCAAAAATTCGCATATGGAATTAAGTGGAACCGGGCCCTCTTTGTAGGAAATACTTTGAAGAAGAGACAATGCACACGCTTCAATGTCCTGGTCTTCACGATACTCGACAAATGGATGATCATCCTCGAATCCTACTATTATCTTGTCCAAACCTCTTTTTAGATCTTTGTCCACGCCTGCAGAAAGGAGGCTCCAGAAGAAGGCACGAAGTGAATTCGTAAATGTTTCGTCGGAGTAGCAATAGCAATCAAAATATCGACCATCGAACGTCTCCGTCTTAAGTCCTTTCGAAGCAGTTAGCCATTGGTTGTTTGAGTAGATCAGTGAAACCAAAGCAGATGGAGAACGGGTCAATTCCCACTTTATCTTTCGTTTTGGGTAGTAACGGATTAATCCGATACCTTTAGATTTGGCAAAGGTGAACGATCCTTCTTGGAAGGAATTTGTAGAAACGACGATACCCTTAACATTGGCACCCGCTACTTGTTCGAGTTTTGAATAAAACTCTTCAATGTCATCAACGGGAACGCGATGATTATAGTTCTTGCATTCAATCAGAACTAACATCGAGTAGGTTGTCTGACCAGGAATATAGATCTCTATTGCAATGTCGAAAACAATGTTCTTCTTTCGATCTCTCGAGTAATATCCCTTTTTCAAAAATATCTTGCATCTGTTCTTATCAGCAAAGAATCGTCCTTGTGCAATCTCTCGTTTGAACACAGCAAAAAACTGTGATTCGAGTTCATCACCTTTCTTAGTGGTCTTCATGAGCATACCTTTCTAAATCTCAATCTTAGAAAACCGCCAGGCGCCGAGGATGAGGAGGAGGAAGGCGACTAGGGCGAGGGCGAGGGCGTCGATGGGGAGACCAAAGTGACTGACGCCGGACAAGACTGTGCGGATGCCGTCGACGCCGTAGGTGAGCGGATCGAGACGAGTCAGCACTGCAAGCGCGCGAGGGAGATTCGTTAACGGGTAAAGCGCGCCGGAGAGAAAGAAGATCGGCATCACCAGGAAGTTCATGATTAGTTGAAAGCCCTGCATGTCTTTCAAGCTTGACCCGATCACTGTGCCCAGGGCCGCAAACACGATCGCTATCAAGGCCATGAAAACGATTGCGAGCGGTATGCCTACCCAGCTGACAGGTCGAAAACCCACCACGAGACAGACGATAAAGATCAGCATTCCCTGGAACATCGCGATTGTGGCGCCACCCATGGTCTTTCCCATCATGATCCAGAGTCGGGGCACCGGCGCCACCAGAGTCTCTTTCAGAAAACCAAACTGGCGATCCCACAACAGAGCTATGCCGGAAAACGTCGACGTGAACAGGATCGTCTGCCCCATCACACCTGGCGCCATGAATTGCAGATAACTTCCCTCGCCTGCTTTGCGAAAGACTGGTCCGAGTGCAAAACCGAGCACGCCAAGATACATGATCGGCGATCCGAGCATGGCTACAATTTGCACACGCGAGCGAAAGTACTTCTTTACTTCACGCAGCCACAATATGAAGATGACATTCATCGTTGAACTTTCCGGTTGTTGGTCAGTTTGGAAATGCCACGGGCTTGCCCCGTGGTGAGTTTACGGTCGCAGCTAAAAAAAGCGATCACGCTTAAGAGAGATGCCACGGGCTCGTCCCGTGGAGATTCACGCTTGAGCTTCGGGGAACGCAAACAACGTGATGCTCCCCGGGGCAAGCCCGGGGCATCTTTTTAAGAACTCAAACTACCCTCTGTAGCAACCAGCGTAAGAACCACGGGGCGAGCCGTGGCATTTAATCACCGTTGGCGTCTCCACATCTGCGCGACCTGGCGCATGGCGTCGGCGCTGTTCGCACTCTCATCTCGAATAGTCGTGCCGGTCAAAGCCAGAAACGCATCCTCGAGCGATTCCGTTCCGGTTTGTGCTTTCAACTCACTCGACGAGCCGGTGGCGACGACACGCCCATGATCGATGATCGCGATGCGAGTCGCGGCTCGATCGGCTTCGTCCATGTAGTGCGTGGTCAAAAAGACAGTCACGTTGTCGGTCTGGTTCAGACTTTTCACGTGCGTCCACATTTGATTTCGGCTCTGCGGATCCAGGCCGAGTGTCGGCTCGTCGAGAAACAGCACCTTCGGCGTGTGTAACAAACCGCGCGCTATCTCGAGCCGGCGGCGCATGCCTCCTGAAAAAGTCTTTACCAGCCCGTCACGTCTATCCCAAAGCTCGAACAACTGCAGCAGCGTCGTCGCGCGCTCGCGCCGTTCTTTACGCGGCACTCCGTAGAGCACCCCGTGAATCTCCATGTTCTCCCACGCAGTCAGGTCCTGATCAAGGCTGGGATCCTGAAAGACGACGCCGAAGCGCTTGCGAACTTCGTCGCGATGAACTGTCGGATCGAGACCGTCGAGCTCGAGCGAGCCACTCGTGGGTTTGAGCAGCGTCGTGAGCATTTTGATCGTAGTGGTCTTGCCGGCGCCGTTTGGTCCAAGGAAGGCAAAGATTTCGCCGCTGTCGACTTCAAAAGAGATGTTATCGACGGCGGCGAGATCGCCGAACTTCTTCACCAGGTTTTGTACTCGAATCATAGGGTCTTTAAGAATAGCCGCAGATGAACGCTGTCAGTACCCGGAGCGGTAGCGACCGGGTCATAAAGATTAAGCCACAGATGAACACCGATAAGACGGATCTGAACTGAAAGATGTTTCAGATCCGTGTCTATCGGTGTAAATCTGTGGCCGAACAGTATGACTCGAGCGCTTCCAGACTACTTTCCAGTATTTACGAACTGGATGCAGTCGCCCTGATTCTTGAAGGTGCGCGGGTAAGTGAATGTCTGCCAGCCGTCATTCTTGCACTGGTCCTTGTTTGTTGGCGGACCAACAAAGGCCGTGAGCTTGAACACTGTGCCGAGACTGTTTGCTCCGCCACCGTAGGTCGTCCCGAACAGGTCGACGCCGCTCTGCACAAGGCCGCCATACGGATTGGCGCCGTCAACGACGCTGAAGTTGTAGATGGTCGTTAGCATTCCAGCAGCGGTGATCTTGAAGACAGTTCCGCCGTTTGCTGCGTCACTGCCGACGGTTGTGCCGTAGAAATTGCCGTCGCTGCCTTGAATCAGACCGGCTTGCGGATTCGAACCGTCGGTGAAACTGAAGCTGTACAGCAGCGTGAAGGTCCCCGCCGATGTGATTTTGAAGACAGTTCCCGCGCCGCTGAATCCGCCAAGGAATGCAGTCCCGTAAAACTTGCCGTCACTTCCCTCTACAAGTGTCGCGTACGGATTGGCGCCGCCGCTGCCACTGAAATTGTAAAGCGTCGTGAAGCTACCGCTGGCTGTCATCTTAAAGATCGTGCCGGCGCCGCCCAGCCCACCGTAGGTAGTCGTACCGTAAAACTTGCCGTCGCTGCCGCGCGCGAGGCCGCCGAAAGGTTGAGCTCCATCGCTGAAGACAAAACTGTGAAGAGTTGTAAGCACACCTGCGGGCGTGATCTTGAAAACCGTGCCAGCGCCGCCTGGGCCACTGTTGGCTGTTGTGCTGTAGAAGTTGCCATCGCTGCTTAACGTTAACCCAGCTGCTGGAGTCGCGCCGTCGGCGAAATTGAAACTGTGAATAGTGGTGAGACTGCCGGCAAGAGTAATCTTGAAGACCGTACCCACGCCGATAGCTCCACCGCTGAAGGTCGTGCCATAAAGGTTTCCATCGTTGCCTTGAACAAGCTCGGCTTGCGGAAAGGCGCCGTCGCTGGTGTTGAAACTGTGGAGGACAGTCAGACTGCCGCCGGCTGTGATCCTAAAGACAGTCCCGACATCATTCAGGCCGCCATCAGAAGTCGTGCCGTAGAAGTTTCCATCGCTGGCTTTGAAAAGCTGGCCGACCGGGTGCGAGCCGTCAGCGCCGTTGAAGGAATACAGCGGGATCGAGCTCGCGTGCGACACTGGAGTTAACACGGCAGCGGCCGCAAACACGATGGTAAGAGCCAACGAAAGTGATTTTGTTCGAGAGGACATGGGGCTTCTCCTAAGCTAATCAGAAAATGGCGACAAGGTATCGACTTAGACAGGTACTAACGAAGCACCTGACTGAAGTCGGTACCTTTGAGCGCCCTGTGGGAGCGCAATTTCTCTTAGAGTGATTAGGAGAAAGGACTAATGGTGGGTTGTTTCCGTGAGTGCCACGCGAAACAAAGGACACCGAGCGAATGATCTCTCAAGATTGGTCAGCTCGAGGTCGGGAAGGGTGGCTTGCCCCCGCTCAAGTTACATAGGCTCTCAACCTTAAGATCAGCAAAACTGCAACTCGATCAAACTTGAGAGCCTATGTAACTTGAGCGGGGCAAGCCACCCTTCCCAACCTTGAGCTGATCTTTGTTGAGTGGCTTCCAAAAGCTAGCCACAGACAAACGCCGATAACACGGATCTGCAGGTTTTAGTCTTCAGACCCGTGTTATCGGCGTTTATCTGTGGCTCGTCTGTCTATCGCGCACGCGATCAAAACAGGATCTAATTCTTTGTCATCTTGAGGCCGGTGACGAGAACTTCCGTGTTGTGCGCGAAACGAATGCCGAAAACACCGTCAGTCGACTTGAGCTTGCCGGCAGTCACAAGAGCGGACTTGTCATAGCTGCCAACGACTTTGCCGTTGATAGAACACTCGACCTTATCAGCGTTGACCGAGATCGCGATCTCCTGCGTGACTGGTTGGCCGACGCCGGCAGCTTTGTTCACCGCCGGATCCTCGGCGCCGCGACCATTCATTTGAAATGGTGTCGGGCCACCGAATCCACGCGCGATAAACTTTCCATTGCCATACGCGGCACAGTAAAAGTAACTCTCCTGCGGCGTTCCCAGGTCATTGCCGGCAATCATGATTCCGTACGGATGTGGGTGACTGTTCAAGTTCATGTACTTCGGTTCGTTGAAGGTCGCTTTCACCGTGTAGTTGCCGGAGGCCTTGTTCTTCGGATTCCAGTAGGTCACCGCCGGTCCGGTAATTATGTGAAGAGCACCACCTTCTTTGGCAAACTTCGCACTGTTGAGCGTCATCCCGGCGGCTTCTTCTTTGGAGTCGATCTTGCCGGTCCAGCCGGGCACAGATACTCCGCCGCCTTCTACTCCGCGAGAGGCTTCCATTTGCGCAGCCTGCGCAAAGGCGGCGAGGGGAATAAAGAGAACGACAAGAATCACGGGCACGATGCTACGAATGCGACGCATAATTAGATCCTCCTGATTGAGTTGATAGCGAGCAGATGATAACTCGAAGAGTCCTGTTAACACCATGAACTAAAGTCACGAGTGCTTCGTTAGTGTGTGTTGCCCGCGATCAGTACAACTTTAGCCGCAGATTACGCAGATTACACGGATTCAGTAAGACTGATTCGCATCAACTTAACTTTGCTTCAACCAACATCGGTGGAATCTGCGTAATCTGCGGCCAGGTTTTGAAACAGAGAGACCAGCAACACACCCTGGCGGAGCACTACCAAGTCACGAGCTCGCCGTCACTATTGATTGCCGGACAATCGGCCTGTACTCTGGCGAGGTGTTATGAAGCTTACGAACGAAAAAACCTCGCCATCATATGCATTTGGACCGTTTGTACTGAGCGGGCCGGAGAGAGTTCTGCGGCGTGGAGATGAAATTGTCTCACTCACTCCGAAAGTAATCGAAACACTCTTTGTGCTGATCGAGAACCCCGGGAGTGTGTTGACCAAGGATTTTCTCATGGAGACTCTCTGGCCTGATGCATTCGTCGAAGAAAGTAGCCTTGCTCAAAATATTTCGCTGCTGCGAAAAGCTCTCGGCAACGGTCAATCAGATCAGATTTATGTTGAGACGATTTCCAAACGTGGTTACCGTTTTGTCGCGGAAGTCAGGGAGATCGCAGAACGAGTTGAATTGCCCGCGACAAGCGAACGGAGAGAGGTAAACAGTCCGCTCGCATTGGAACCGTCGACGAAGCCTGTTACCCGGCCTTTTCCCCGTCGCGTGCTTGCTCGTTTGTCTGACTGGAAAGCCTTAACTGCAGTCTTCTGCCTGCTCGTGATAGCAATCGCGGCGATCTACTGGTGGCGCACTCGAGCAACAAAGCCCGGTGACACGGTCGCACTAAAGTCAGTTGCAGTCTTGCCTTTCAAAACAGTCGGCTCAGAAAGCGAAACCGAACTTTGGGGTCTGGGAATGGCCGACTCGGTAATTCTCAAACTCGCGGGACTTGAACACGTGACGGTCTTACCAACCAGCACGGTCTTCAAATACAAAACCGGCGACAAGAATGTACTGTCGATTGGCCGCGAGCTTGGTGTCGATGCCGTACTCGAAGGCACCGTGCAGCGTTTGGCTGATCAAGTAAGGGTCACAGCTCAACTCATCACCGTCAGCGATGGCAAAACAGTTTGGTCCGGCAAGTTCGACGAGAAATCGAACAACGTTTTCTGTTTGCAGGATACGATCTCGGAGCTGTTAGCCGAAGAGTTAAGGCTGCAAGTTTTGAAGAGAGAGCGCAAGTCGCAATCAAGGCCGATCACTCGTGATGCGGAAGCCTATCAATCGTACCTGGCTGGTCTGGACCTGTGGCATCGAAGGTCGGCTGAGAACCTGCCAAAAGCGATACAACATTTTCAGCAAGCAGTCACGAGGGATCCGAATTTTGCACTGGCCCATGCCTTCCTCGCGGACAGCTATTACGTCAGCCGAAGCAGCGACCAGGATGCCGGCGCCATGATCCGGAAAGCTGAAGCGGCGGCCACGAAGGCAATTGAGCTGGACGAGAGTTTGGCCGAGGCCCACACAGTACTTGCCGGTGTTTTGGCCAGCAAGGACGATGGCAATGGAGCAGCAAAGGAATACAAACGCGCACTGACGCTGGACCCAAATTACGCGACCGCTCATCTCAGGTACTCATACTTCTTGCTTGCGATTCTCGATCGCGAAGGCGCACTACACGAAGCGAGGCGCGCTCAGGAGCTCGACCCGAACTCTCCGATAACTAACGGCGCGTTGGGCTTCATGCTGATGATCGATCGACGTGACGAGGAATCACTTCCCTACCTTGATCGATCACTTGAACTCAACCCGAACTCGGTTCCAAGCCGCGTCAACCGCGGACTCGCGCACCTTCATTGCGGGCGCTACCAGACTGCACTGGCGGAGTTTTCCAGCGTGGCCGGGCAGGATCCTTTTTCTTCGCAAATGAATCTCGCGTTGGCAAATGCGAGGCTTGGCCGGCATGTTGAAGCGCGGAAATTAATTAGTGACGCGATCAGTTCGTCTCCTTCAGATCAAGCAGATCAAGCGACGAATTATTCTCTGCTGACTGTCTATTCAGCGCTTGGTGATTATGAACGAGCGTTTGCGGTGCTGCGTAAGTCGTCGTTTGACCGGATGCAAAAGGCTCTGCTGAAGTTTGATCCTGATTTGGATAGTCTGCGAGCACGGCCGGAATTTGACGCGATCTTGAATGCCCGGTACACAGCAAGTCAGCCAACGCCGAATTCAAATTCTCACTCGGCGAATAGGCTGACCAGGAAACCTTCTCCAAAAGATCAATCCATCCCCCTCCAAGCACGTAGATTCTAAGCTTGCGGCCAAAACGTAACTCAAGGTCGATCAGCTCAAGATCGATCAGCTCAGGGTCAGGAAGGGTTGCTTGCGCCCGCTGGGATCATTGGCCTTTACTTAATACAGAATTGCTCAACATGAATTAGTCACGCTATGTTGAGTGCTGATGTTAGTTGAGGCGGGCGCAAGCGACCCTTCCTGACTTTGAGGTTTTGGGAGTTGTTTATGATTTGTTTGAATTGAAGGCTCACCCTCATCCTCAAAATCCATTGCCTTTCCAAACTCTCGGAAGTTTTCCGTCCGGAAAGAATCCATCAAGAATTTATCAAGAATCGTTTAAGACGGTAGACGAGGCGCGGGCTTACATTGATCGATTCAAACGCGCGCTGAACGTCTACTCGAAGACAAACGCATACACGCCATCAGCGACAGGCTTTGTAAGTAATTCTGGAGCAGGAAATCCATGCCAAAACCGTCTCATCATTTCAAACCGAATCGAGGCGTATTGATTGCGGCCACCACACTCTCTATCGCCATCATCGCCACATTTATTAGCGATCGGAGCACGCAAGCTTTCACTGCTGCAGTATGGCCAGAAGATGAGCGAGCCATCCTACAGACTACCCAGGAATGGCAAAATCAACCGAGTGGCACCGGCGAGGTGCTTCTCGGCGTTGCCTTCACAGACGTCAATAAAGGCTACGCAGTTGGAACTAACGGCCTAATCAGGGTCACCTCGAACGGCGGAGCCTCGTGGGGCTCACAAGCGAGCGGCACCTCAAGATTCCTCAGAGATGTTTACTTCAGCGATGCCACGCACGGGGTGATTGTTGGCGAGTCCGGACTAATTCTCAGAACCACTGACGGTATCAACTGGACGCAACAACCAAGCGGCACCCTCGAGCACCTCGTCCATGTTCACTTGCTCAACAACAATCTCGGAATGGCAAGTGGCCAGGGAGGTGTAATTCTCAAGACGACTGATGGTGGCGCAACCTGGGGACAACAAACCAGCGGCACGAATGTTGAACTACCGGGCATTCATATGATCGACGCGAACAATGCGATTGCAGTCGGCTTCAGTGGAACTATTCTGCGAACTACGAATGGCGGAACTTCATGGAACCCGATCTCCGTCGCCGGCTTTACGTCGGACTTGAGGAGTGTTCACTTCTCCGGCGCCATTGGCGTTGCGGTTGGAATTAGCGGACGAATTCTGCGATCCACTGACGGTGGTCAAAGCTGGGGCAGTGTTAACAGCGGGATCTTCAATAGCCTTTATGCGGTTCAATTTCGTGACGCAACTTCCGTTTACGCCGTCGGGACCGCGCGAGTGCTGGCTTCAAGCGATGGCGGTAACAATTGGTCTCCGGCAACCACTTCACCGTTTGGCGGAGATCTCTATGGGGTCGCGTTTAGAGCCACCAAAGGCTGGGCCGTTGGTCAGAATGGATTGATCCTTCACGCAGCCAACCTGCCTCCAATAGCGGGTGCGACCGTCCAGTTTGATTCGACCAATTACAACCTGGTTGAAGGCTGCGCCGCCGCTGTCATAACCGTGAACAGGACCGGGGACATCAGCGGCGCCACGACCGTAGATTTTGTTTCGAGCGACGGCAGCGCTTTCCAGCGCACGGACTATTCGATCGCGTCGGGCACGATTACATTCGCGCCGAATCAAGCGAGCCGAACCTTCCGACTGTTGGCCACCGAAGACGCATATGTGGAAGGTAACGAAACACTGAACCTGACGCTCAGCAATGTCACCAATGGATCGTTGGGCACTCAGCAATCTGCCACGGTAACTATCGAAGATAACGACAATATCAATCCGCCAGTCGCACAGCCAATTGATGATGCCGGCACGTTTGTCTGCCAGCATTACCATGACTTTCTTTCGCGAGAGCCCGACTCCAGCGGATTTGATTTTTGGAAAAGCCAGATTACGCAATGTGGTTCGGACGCGGCCTGCATTCACACCAGGCGGCTTGACGTCTCCAATGCATTTTTCTTCGAGTTGGAGTTTCAGCAAACAGGCGCGTATGTATTTCGTCTCTACCGGGCGGCCTTCGGCAACGATCAGCCGTTTCCAAATCCCAGCCAGTCGGACCCCGTCGAGGCCAGGAAGATTCCCAGCTACGCCGTGTTCTCCAGAGACCGCGCCAAAGTCATTGGCGGTTCGAGTCTGTCAGTCAAACAGCTCGAGCTTGCCAACGCCTTCGCAGCCCGACCGGAATTTCTGGTGAAGTATCCCGCAGGACTAGCCACGGCCGAGCAATTCGTCGACACGGTGCTGGCAACTATACAAACGGACTTGGGGGTGAATTTATCTTCTGAGCGCGATGGTCTTATAGCTCTCTATCAGAATTCAGGCGGGCGAGGCGCTGTCATGTACCGGCTTGCGGATGACAACTTGCAGACTAATCCGATTAACAACCGGCCGCTCATTGATGCGGAGTACAATCGCGCTTTCGTTACCACGCAGTATTTTGGTTATCTTCGCCGGAATCCGGACATCGGTGGCCTACTCTTCTGGCTCGGGCAGGTGAACAGTGCGCCGCTGCGTGACGTCTCGAAACAGCATGCGATGGTGTGCTCCTTCATTACTTCATCCGAGTATCAACAACGATTCAGTTCGGTACTTACACACAGTAATGCTGAATGCCAGTAAGTAGGTTTCAAGTCTCAGGTTTCAGGTTTCAGGTCTCAGGTCTCAGGTTTCAAGTTTCAGGTTTCAGGTTTCAGGTTTCAGGTTTCAGGTTTCAGGTTTCAGGTTTCAAGTTCAAGGTTCGAAGTTTCAAGTTCCAGGGGAATGGAAACCTGCAAAGCTGAAACCTGGAACTTGAAACCAGGAACTTGAAACCTGGAACTTGAAACTTGGAACCTTGAACTTGAAACCTGAAACGTTGCCTACGAGGCGTCGTAGGCTTTCTTCAGCCAATTAATCAATTCTTTGTCGATGTCACTTTTGTTTGCGAGACGCACGCGATGACTCACCATCGCATTGAAGCCTCCCGAGGCTTCAAGTCTCGCCGTCGGCGGCGTGCCTTTCAAGTTGATGCCAACATCAAAGCGGGTCGCGGTCGAAGGCTGAAAGATTGCGAACTGCTTTTTCCGGCGAACGCTCACATAGCCTTTCTTCGGGGCAATCTCCACATCGTCACCAAACTTCTTAACTTCCCCAAGCAGCGCGTCATAGATCGGTTTTAGTTCAGCCTTGGCCCCGGAATACGATGCGGCAATCAGGTCGTCGGCGTTGGCAGAACCAGCATCCGAACCCAGCGTCTTCAGTGCGATCAAGTTTGCATAACCAAAAGTGAGACCATGCTTGTCCTTCAGAAAATTGCGGATCTCGCCTGTCTTTGCAAGCTTGCTCGCGCGCGCGATGCCGAGCCACTCGTCGAATGATTTTCCGGTCTGCTCTTCCAGCTTGCGCATCATTGTCAGCACCGCGGCCTCAGGTGAACTCATAATGTTTTGCCTCCTCGGGATTAAGTTTACGGACGATAATTGAAAAACGATGGCTACCCACAGATTCTATTACACGGGGAACGTGGTTCCTTTAAAGTTTGGAAACAAAAAGGATTTGGCAGGATTAACAGAATTTACAAACTCCGATCAGACCTTCAGGTTAAATCTGTCGATATGCTTGGACTTTACCAGGCCACTGACTCGCATTAGAATTAGCCCCACCCACCGTTTGCTAATTACTCTAACCCAAACTGCTCGCTCGCTCGGAGCACAGAATGAAAGACGACTCTCTTACGCAGCCAATCATCGGCTGTGCGTACAAGGTTCACAATGCTTTAGGCACTGGCTTTTTGGAGAAAGTCTATGAAAACGCACTAAAGATCGAACTGATCAAGTCTGGTTTCCAAATCAAACAGCAGGAACCGATTGATGTCTATTATGAAGGCCAGATTGTCGGAGACTTCTTCGCTGACTTATGGGTCAACGATCTGATTATTATTGAAGTCAAAGCGGTGCTATCGCTGGCCAAAGAACATGAGGTTCAACTCGTGAACTATTTGACAGCCACTGGTGTCGACGATGGTTTATTGATCAACTTCGGTCCGTCGGTACAGGTGAGGCGCAAGTTTCGCGTGTATCGGCCGAAGGGATCGCTAATAAATGCCATTCTGCCGTCACCTTGATAACCTGAACAGCGGAAATTAAGAAACCCGACAGGATTGACAGAATTTACATATCTGCTCGAATTATCAGGTAAATCCTGTTAATTCTGTCAAAGACTCGGCCTGGGTAATTAAAGCGCGAAGACGTCGGCGTAGACTATTCGAGTTGACTCGATCGGTTGCCAGACAAGTTCGTGGCCGGGTCGTCAGCGGCGTTGCGTTGTTCAATGACTGCTTCTATTTCATTTTTGCCGACGCGTCGGTGTAGCCACGGGTCTCAATCACCAAAAAAGTAGACAATTTGGTTAGCACTGCCCAGGTCGCTACCCCGACGCGTCGCGGTTCTGACGTTGCGCACTTGCGGCTCGAAGCGGAAGAAACAGCAGCAGCGCGTACGCTACCCAAATGGAGAGATAGGAGAAATAATCGTGACCCTTGAAGGCCACCACTATGATCAGGACGTCGAGGATTGCGCTGATTAGCAGCAGCACGATTCCGTATTTCCAGGCCTCGGCTTTTCGATCCGCAGCTTTCGCCAGATATTTTTTCGCCAGATAGGGGATCAAAAAAAGATACGCAACGAGCAACGGTACCGTCACTGCCGGAAACTTCGAGACGAATGGAACAGAAGGAATGTTCTTGAGCGGCGGAGTCATGAATACGACCATGCCCCAGAAAAAACCGATGACCCAGATAAGTACGGCGTGCGCCGCAGCCCTACCCAATTGATACGGGGTGGAAGCCATCGCGTCGAACCTCACTTCGATAGTTTTGAAATAACTTTCTCGACTCGCTTTCGTTTGCTTTCCTTTTCAATGTCAGTAAGACGGGCACTCAGAACTTTTACAAAATCTTTTTTGGCCTTCTCGGGAATTATGCGAAAGGAATTTTCGGCATACATCGGTAACTGGTTTGTGGCTGCGGATCTGAACTGATCGAGCAAGAGAGCCAGCGCGTCATCCGCATATTTCTTATGTGCAGCCAGTTTAATCAAGATACCTATAGCGTGGTCCCTGGTGATGACCGAGCCGTTGTCGGCCACCATGAGGATCGTTGCCAGCCTTTTGTGGATGCGCTCGGGCTTGATCGAAGCAATGCAATCAATCGCGGTCATGGCGCCCCAAACGAGTCGATTGTTCTTGCTCTCAAGCAAGGCAAGGAACTCGTTGTCGTAATCGGCGATTAGATCGGGCTGATGTTCACCAATCTCGTACAAGACCTTGATGCAATCGCTTTGAATGTTCTTATCCTTGTTGGCGAGGTTGTCCACCAACTCTTTGACTGCCTTGGTGTTTTTTGACTTGAGAATCTGTTGGGCTAGTTCCTGATTGGGGACTTCGTCACGTCTGCCGAGTGAGCACGCGAGCTTATTGATGATCGTCATAGTGTCGGGTTTTCCAAGTCTGAATTTTGAGGCCGTATCTTACGCCAGATTGGAGTCTTGATAATAGGTTTGGGTTTAGTTTGAGTACCAACAGGTGCGCGCGTGAATCGCTCAACCGAATAAATCGACCGGCATAAAACCTTAGGCCACAGATTACGCAGATTGCACAGATGTTTTGTTGAATGACTTGAAACGTTGACAGGTAGATGTCTAACAGACTAATTACTCGACTCAACAGAGATTCAACCAAACATCTGTGCAATCTGCGTAATCTGTGGATAGTCCTGGGCTACTTGGTCGCGGGTTCGGGCGCCGGAATTCCCAGGCGTTGCAATTCGGCATTGATAACCTTCGCAAATCCGTCGAATGGCTGCGCGCCGCTGATGAAACGACCGTTTACAAAAAATCCTGGCGTACCGCTCACGCCCAAGCTGTTGATCTCCGCCATGTCGGCACTTACTCGCTGTTTGGTAGCAGGGTCCGCAATATCCGCCTCAAACTTTGCGATGTCCAGTCCGAGGTCTTTAGCGTATTGCTTGAGATCATCGCCTGACAGTTTAGACTGATTGGCAAATAACTTGTCGTGATACTCCCAAAACTTGCCCTGGTTCTTGGCAGCTTCCGAAGCAATGGCAGCACCCATCGCGTTTTGGTGAATGCTGGTGAGCGGCAAGTGCTTCCAAACGACCTGGGGAGAAGAGCAAAAACCTTATCCGCAGATTACGCAGATTACACAGATGTTTGGTTGAATGACAATAAAGGTGACTAATAAAGGGGCCGAGAAACCTAACTCTCGGACAGAATGAGTATAGCCAGAGGCTGCAAATCGGTAAACATTTATGCGTCGGCTTACGATCGCTCAACAAAACATCTGTGGAATCTGTGTAATCTGTGGATAGTGTTTTAGCCTTTCGCGAGGGACAACCTGAAGGCTGCCATTTCTTCGGCGTTGCGCACCAGCAGAATATCCTTGACCAGCACCGGATGGTTCCAGGTCTTGCCTTCAATCGCTTTGAACCGAGCGACTTCAGAGAATTGATCTGCAACAGCCTTAACCAAAGCCAACTCACCCGCCTCGGATATGACCAGCAGCAAATCCTGATCGGCCAACAACACCAACTGGCCGTGACCAAAGTTTCCGCCCTTCCACTTGCGCTCGCCCTTGTTCTTGAGATCAACGCAGGTGAGGCTGCTTCCCTCGAAGCCGTACGCGTAATCTTTGTGCACAACGAAATCGCTGAAGTACGGATTGAGCCATTCCGAAGTCCATCGCTCGGAGGTCGTCCATCCGCTCGGCCCCAGCGCGACGCCGATGCGACGAAAGCCAATCTCGGCGCCAAACCCGGAGCCACTCCCGAGCAGAATATCGCCGTCAGCGGTGAAGCCAGGTTGTGTAATCCCGTCGCTGGACCAGGCGTGCTGCCAGAGAACTTTGCCATCCGCCGGCGTGACACCAATCAACCCATCGCCATTCATCAACAACACCTGGGTCACGCCGCCGATGGTGGCGAGATGCGGCGAGCTATACCCACGTGGATTAGTCGGTCCATACCATCTTGGATTTCCCGTCGCCGCGTCATAAGCAACGAGCGAACTGGCAGCGGCTACGATGACTAAATCCCCGACAACTAGCGGCGAGCCTGAGAATCCCCACGCCGGAGTCTTCGTCTTCGTTTCAGTCGCCGCGTTATGAGACCAAATGACGGAGCCAGTGCGAGCATCGAGCGCGTTAACAATTGCAGTTCCACCAAGTGTGTACACGCGACCATTGCTCAAGGTCGGCGTTCCTCGTGGACCGGCGCCGGCGTTCGATTCATAAAAACGAGCAGCGTCGCGATGTCGCCAAACCGGCTTGCCGGTATTCAGGTCGTAACAGGAAACAAGTTCATCATCACCGCGCTGCTCTTGTGTATAGACGAGATTGTCGTGCACCGCGAAGGATGACCACGCAGGTCCAATGGGCTGGCGCCATATTTGGACTGGAGGTTTCTGGGCCCAATCAGTCTCAATGCGCACACCGTGAATGATGCCGTCTCGATTCGCGCCGCGAAATCCGGGCCAGCTCAAGTTCGCGTCAGCTAGTGGCGCGGACGGTACGTCCTTGAGTGCTGGTGCTACCTCATCCTTTTGTGCCAGTAGTCGTTCTTCCGGAGTCTTCGACCAGCGCCAGTGAATATCCGAATCAGCGTCGCCGGTGATGCCTCCAGTTCGTACCAGCGCAAAGGCGCCACAGCCGAGCACAATCGCCGCCGCAATCAACACACGTCGAGCTCCGGTTGAAAGCCGACGACTGATAACAGCCGCAGCGACTAAACCGATCGTCATGACGGGGAGCGAGAATATGTAAATCAACATTCCCATTCCGCCGCCGGCGATAGATGGGTGAACGATACGCTTGATCGCAATGACGGTGATCACTCCCAGCACCACCGCGCCGAGACGCTCGATCCACGGCGCACGGCTAAATAACAGCCACCACAAGACGACCAGCAAGGCGCCGAGGGCTCCAAAGAATACGCCGCCGCCGCCCATTTGAGGCACAAAGATTGGGGCCACAAAAATGGTGATCAGAATCAGTATGGCGAGCGTGACGCCCGGCCACAGCCTGATCGGCTTTCGTACTTTCGCCTTTGGAGTTTGTGGTGCGACATTCGACTCGCCCGCGCCAGCAGGCTCACCAATTGTTGAAGTCGATTGGCTGTTGCCGGTTAACGGTTCTCGTTTCTCGGATGACGGTTCCTGGGGATTTGACATGCAGCTTCTTACGCTCCGCGCGCGAGGATTGTTCTTAATTTTCCGATTTGGATTTTACGCTATGAGGAGTTCCAGCGTCGAAGGCCTTCTCAAACTTGCCAGACACTTAAGCGTGAACGAAGGCGCGCGCTGTCCAACTTGCAGTCCAACTTCTTCCGAGCCTGGTGGCGTTGGCTCGGCCCCTTTGCTCGCACCAGCATTGACGATAGGCATGCTGAAGACAGCCACAGATAAACTCGGAGCATGCCGCCACAGATAAACTCGCGGCATGCCGCCACAGATAAACGCGGGGGCATGCACCCACAGATAAGCTCGGAGCATGCAGCCACAGATAAACACGGATAACACAGATCTGAAAAACCCATCAGTTTCAGATCCGTGTCATCCGCGTTCATCCGTGGCTAATCCTTTTCCGGCTGTTCCCGGTTCCCGGTTTACGGTTCCCGGTTTTTACGTTTGGAAATCCCACGTGTCGCTCCCCGCCACTCAACCTGGGCATGCAGCCACAGATAAACGCGGATAACACAGATCTGAAAACCCTATCAGCTCAGATCCGTGTCATCCGCGTTTATCCGTGGCTAATCTTTTCCGGCTGTTCCCGGTTCCCGGTTTACGATTTTTACGTTTGGAAATCCCATGTGTCGCTCCCCACAGATAAACGCGGAGCATGCAGCCACAGATAAACGCGGATAACACAGATCTGAAAACCCTATCAGCTCAGATCCGTGTCATCCGCGTTCATCCGTGGCTAATCTTTTCCGGCTGTTCCCGGTTCCCGGTTCACGGTTCTCGATCTTTTTTACGCTTCCTGCGTTGCGCTAACGTTCTTCGACAAGCTCGGCTTCGCCACGCCTGACTTCACCGGTACCGTTACAGTCGAGCAGATCTCTTTCCAATGAATCGCAACGTCTGCCAACACTACTGACAGCGCGAGGCAAGACCAGATGATTGCCTGCACCATTTCAATTCCAAGCGCTTCCCAACCAGTGACTCCCATAACAAAGCGCCCGCCAATGAAGACCAGCGAGATGGCATAACTGCGCGTGGCCCACTGGCGATGCAGCGCGATTTTGCGTTTGTATGCGAACAGACCTGCGAGCGCAGTGGCCCCAATCAACATTGCGGCGTCTACTACGGCGAGCACAGTAAACGAACGCGGCGCTCCAGACCGCTCCTGGTAATACTGAATGTAGGCTCCGAGCGGCGCCAGCACGAACGCGCCAAGCACATACATTCGTCCCATCACACGATGCGCCTTCGTATATCGTTGTCGCAGCCGATCGGAAAACTGGAATGGCGCAAACAGCAGCACGATGGCGCCGAACACACCGTGTGGCAGCAACCACCACTTAAAAGGCTCGTAGTGTTGCCAGACGGGATTCGACGAGTCCACCAGAAAGCGCTCGTTGTGATACAACACATATACACTTGCCACCGCAATCAACGAAAAGACCACATACTTCGCGTTCAGCTTCATCCCCAGCTCCTTCAGTTTGATCGTGTTTGCTGCTTCACTATAGTCTTACGTTACTGGAGTCAGGACCGGATCTTAGTTGCCAAAAAAAGTCGACCTTACCGTTAGCATTACCCGGTCGCTACCGCTCTCAGTGCTAACCTCATCTTTGTGCTCTCCGTTTATTAACGCGAACTTCCGCCCTCTTTCGGGCCATCAAACGTCCAAAATTTTCTTGCGACGTGGCACGGGCCTCCGCCCGTGATGCCCTGAGTGGCACGGGCGTCCCGCCCATGATGCCCTGAGTGGCACGGGCCTCCCGCCCATGATGCCTTGAGTGCCACGGGTCTCGCCTTTCAGATCCGTTGCATCCGCAGCCAATCTTTGCTGGCCCATCTGATTGGCCCAATCACCTGAGAAGTACTATATTGAACGCGATTTCCAATCTTCATGGAGGGCTAAATCTTCACAAATGGAAAGATACAATCAACTAAAAGAGCTGGTAGCCACGTTTGAAAAGGATTTCGAGAAATTCTATGTAACCCACAACAAGGCTGCCGGAACCCGGATTCGCAAACACATGCAGGAACTGAGATCGCTCGCTCAAGAGATCAGACTGGAAATTCAAACGATAAAGAACAATCCTGACGCTCAATAAAGATCGGCAGGATTGTTTGTCGGCCGGCATTGCAGTGCGACTAATGATGTTTGTCTCTCTGTGTGCGCTACGCCCTGTCGCCGCAGGCTCAGCGAAGCCCTAATTCCCCGGGTCGCTCTCAAGGGCCCAAGCGGTGACAAAGTCACTGCTCGCCAGGTTCCGTCCCGCAAAACCTGGACATTAAACATTGAACGTCGCAAAATCGCAGACCTGAACGGTGTCGGATTCAGCTGTCGCCTTTCGCTGATAACGCCTCAACTTGCGTCTGCGGAGGTGGCAGACAAACTTTACTCACCAAGGAGCCAGGCAAATGAAAACCCGCAAATACTATTTATTGCTCACAATGGTTGGCTTGCTTTTTCTGCTGGCGCTTAGCAGTCGAGGCTACCTCGCTGGGCAGGCACCCGCTGCAAAACCGGCCTCCCGGGCGACTTTTAGTTTTCAGCGCTTTACCGGGAACAAGCCCTTCAAACTCAACACTCTTCCTACGACTCAATATGGTCCTCCGTGGGCTGACGTAGTGACGAACCCGGCAAACATGGTGGAGTGCACAGTCAACACTGCCCCCATCGCGCTTTGCTATTACTCGGGACCTGGACCAACTACGCCCTGCACGCTCGACGGACTGGGCATCGCAAATTGCACCTGTTATGAGATTCCCAAGGGACAGCCTTACCAGGTAGACATCAATGCGATCTTGAACCTTGACGTCTACCTTAAGACTGTAGCTGTGTGCGGCAAAGACGGCAGCAACTGCCCTCCACGAGGATCGCGCCCAGCTCCAGTCTGCCATGCGATCAACAACAACACTTTCATACCGGGCGCGGACCTGATCTCAACCTTTAGTCTCTATCTTGAAAATCAGAAGGCGACGTATCCGCAGTTCGCCATCAACCCAACTAGCTGCGCGAGTTCAACCTATGCCGGATGCATGACGGCTCCGTGCAAGAGAACCGGTAAGACAGATCCGACTACAAACCTGCCGCTGGTGCAGTGTGGCTGCCCAACCTTTGACGGACCGTATCAGGTCGGACAAATCTCAACCGATCAATGCGTCCTGAGCGGCAACTATGTCTGGTCCGCAGCCTACGCGCCGAAACCAACGCCGTGAAAGTAAGGTCGATATTGAACTTCCAACGCGCTCCGGAACGAATAGAATTACAGACAAACGCGGATGACACGGCTCTGAAAGCTTAATCAGTCCAGATCCGTATCATCCGCGTTATTCCGCCGGCTAAACTATTTTGATTTCTTCCGCGACAGCTGTGAAAGTTTGCCGCTGAACAAAGACTTGCCTGCGATTGTTACCGTAGCGCTCGGGTCCTTGTCAGCAGGAGCCTCGAATGACAGTTCGTAACTTCCATTGCCAAGGTCGCGCGCAACTCCAATCTTGTCGCCCTCGGTCACCTGCAAAGAAAAGTCTGAAGCCAATCCCGGCCCGATGAAGTGTCCGTCAGCATCACGCGGCGTCACTACGATGTTCACCTGCCTGCCTATTGCGCGTTGCGCGACGATAGTGGTCATCCTTTGGTCAGCACCCGAGGAGCGCACCGCCACGGTGATTGCCATGGTGCGACTGAAGGCGCCGAGCTTAGCATCATTCCGTTTGACAGTGATGAACACGGTGTAGATGCCGGGAACTCCTGTGCTAAGCCGTACACGAAAGTCGCCCTTACTCGTGGGCTTCACTACGAGCTTGTTCGATTTTCCTTTGAGGAGCGCCAGGCTCTTTGGATCTTGTGTTAGCGCGAGCAATTGGCGCTCGCCAAGCGACATTCCGGGTTCCAAAGCAGGCAGTTCCTTCGGTACATATTTGGCGATGATATCGCCCGCGGTAGCCGTGGGAGTATGCCAGGTAACTGTCGCTCTGCTCTTGCTGCTAACGGGCTGGCCGCGAGCTGTAACTCGCATAACCAGCTCGAGCGGATCACCCGCGCGTGGTTGCTTTACACTTACGGCAGAATCATAGGTGATGGCGCTGCCATCGACGATGGCGGCGGCTTCGTAAGCTGTGCCTGACTTGCCGTTGATTTTCACCTGCCAGTTGCCGCGCGTAGCAATTCCCTTAGCGGGAAGATCGATGACAAAGATCTTGTAGAAGTCGCCCTTGATAAAGCGGCCTCTCGAGGTCACGTCGACACCATCTTTCGCAACCGTAAAATCGAGCCACTGGCCACGCTTCCAACTCGTCTTGAGCACGAGTTTCCGCACCCCGTCCTCGATGACAAACGCTTCCGTACTTCCGTTTCTTGCGACTGCTCCACGGCGATAGTCAACCAGCTGCGGACTGAATCCCTTGAGCGCGTTGATCAACTCGTCGACGAAAAACTGTCGCAGCAAGTCTATGTCGACGGTGGCTCGGGTGTGTCCGTTTGTCGCCAACGCGATTTCTGCCAGCCGAGTCACGAAGGTGTCACCGGCGCCGATCCCGATCGTATCGATTGAAATCGGCCGCAACTGTTGAGCGGTAACGCCGAGTTGGTGGTTGAGAACAAATGGGGTCGCCGGCACCATAACTCCCGAGCTCGGGCGCCCGGGCTCGTCATCAATCCTTAATTCACCGCCAACGTTGCGGACCATGGGGTTAACGTTCTGCATACCGTCGGTGAAGAGGATTACACGCCGGATCGCGCTGTCAGCAGCAAAGTCCCTCAGGGCTTCGATCGCCACTTGCAGACCGCCGCCCATTGCCGTCAAATCACTGGGTGATTGATTGTTGTTGATATCATCGACAATGGATTGCCCGCCACTCGAAAGCAATGGCATTGGATCGCCAGTAGTTGGGAATCTTGTCACACCCGTGCGGAAGTAAGTCGCGCCGAGACGATCAGTCGGGACGCTCACGGCCTTCCACAGATTTACGAAAAGTTCTATTGAATCCTTCAAGACTGATGCTCGGGTGGCGCCAGGTCCGGTAGTAAGGGCCATGCTGCCTGAGAAATCCAGAGTAAGCATCGCCGCCGCGCGCTTGGGAAGTGGAATAACGGGGACTGGGACCTGATTGGCGAGCCCGTCCACGGTAACGTTGGTAGAAGCGCAGGTCACACCTACCGGCGAAGTGTGATGCACCGCGGAGTAAAGCGCCTTGCACATCACATCAAACGTATGCACCGTGTTTTGGTGAACGGATGCAGACTGCTTTTCCGTGGGAGTGAAAATGGCGGATGCAAGATTTCCGATATCGAAAGCAGGGTTCGCATCGAGAACTGTTTCCCACCCGTCTTCTGAAATTCCTGAAACTGGAACGTTCTCAGCATTGGGAGCCCGGTTAGAAGCAACTGCTCGCCCGACACAGTCAGTCGAATCGATGTCACCTCCTACTATGTCGCGATCATCCTCGTCGAACAACGTTACATAAAGGGTACCGACACTATGTGCGTCGGTGGCCGAGCGGCTGCCTGGTGCTTCGCCTGGAAAAATCCGACCTGCGCTTAAGTCTTGCGTATCCCCGATGACATGGGGGTCGAGGGAATTTGCTTTATTGAGAATCTCAATATAGTGAATGTCCGCCGGCTGAGCGAAATCCTGGCCACAACGGTCAAATCTTTCGGTGCGAGGCCGCTGGCCGTTGTACAACTGCTTCACTGCGAGGCTGCTTGTCAGCGCGAACAATCGTGTCCCCAGCCCATGATTCGGAGGCGCGATCGCGATGAACTCCGAGACCGGGCGAAAGGTCGGCCGCGGGGCCGGCATCCCATCGACTTGAGTCTGCAAGCTCTTCAGATATTGACGCGAGCTGATCGTGCCCTGGCTATAAGCAATGATGACTACCTTGACCGAAGTATCCTCTGCTGAGCGCTCCGGATCGTGACGGTGCAAGATCCGCTCGATGGCATTGCCGATCTCGATAGCGTCGTCTGTAATCGAACGAGTGTCAGCGTTATCAAAGCTAATATAGTAGGGCTCGATGGCAAGGTCGGGGTTCGCGCCCAGCATGTCTTTGAATGATGGCAGGTTGCGTTCTACTAGCGGTTCTTGCCAGTTCTTTTTGTAGTTGCTGGGGTCACCATGACCGTGTACGAAGAGCACCGGCAGCTTGCCTTGAATTGACGGCGGTCCATCTTCAAACGGTATGTCGCCGGCCAGACGGATCGTCGCCGTTTGAGCTGAGACCGCGAATGCAAAAACAAGTGGCGCGACCGTGGCTAGAACCAGTCGCCACAATGAGGATCGGTATCGCATGAGTCACTCCTGAGCGGGAAGGATTGGCGTGCGGCGCGCAGCATATCACCGTCCTATCGCCCTTGTCTCGCCTGACCGGCGTGGCACGGGCGTCCCGCCCGTGTGACGTGGCCCAGCCGGTCTGTCGAGATGTGCCACGGCCGTCTAACCCGTGTTGAGACGTGGCACGGGCGTCCCGCCCGTGTGACGTGGCCCGCCTGTCTGTTGAGATGTGCCACGGCCGCCCCGCCCGTGTTGAGTGAGGATACGACTTTAGCCACAGATAAACGCCGATGACACAGATCTGAAAAAACTAATCAGTTCAGATCCGCATCATCCGCGTTAATCCGCGTCTAAACATCAAATCCGGTCTCACCTTTCCCGGCCTTTCAAGACCAGGCCACACTCCCCGTCGCTCCGTGACGAACACACAACGAATTCGCCGTGAGTACACGCTTTGATATAATGCCCGCCATGCAATCCGAGTTAACGGAACAGGGAAAGAAACTCAGCATCTCCGACCGAATCCTCCTGGTCGAAGAAATGCGAACTCGATTCGAAGACTAGAGTTGATCCAATCCCGGACAGGGTCGAACCTGGGACGAATCGTCCCGCGATCGAGTACGGCAAGAAAAAGTAGGTAGTCGCTAAACTTGAGGCCACGGCCTGGCGCCGTGGTCACTCACGTTGGTCGCTAACAGAGGGCCGAGATTTTGGTGATGCCACGGGCTCGTCCCGTGGAGTGTTCACGCTTCATGTTGGTGGCAGGCGGCAACGTGAAACACCACGGGGCCAGCCCGTGGCCTCTTGCGAACCGATGGGATCAGCCTGTTTTTGTAGCTGTGAACCTGAAACACCCCAGGGCAAGCCTGTGGTATCGGCTAAGGCTTCAGTTCACCATTTATGCTTTACCTACTTTTTCTTGGCGCACTGCCCGCGATCATCCTGCGCGAATTGCCGCCTTACGGAGACTTTCTTGTGTGCGGCATCAGCACTCAACTCAATAAGCAGGTCAAAGGATTTGATGAATCAATTTCATCAACCGATGATGACTATGATTCCAGCGGGCGTGCGAGCAACTTCTCTCGTAAGGCTAGGATTTTTGGCTGTTCTTCCTGGCAGTAAGATTATCGGCACAATCGGTTCCTTATCAACGACGCGCCATCAGAAACTGTTGAAGACTCTGAGCGATTATCTAATACGGACTGGAAGTTAGTCCGCTTAGCGCCCGCTGAGCGCCGCCGACTCCGTGAAGACCAGGACTCTCAACCGGTGCCTCGGCGAAAACGTACGTCAGGCTGCCAGCCTGACGCCGCGTCATCGGCGCTCAACTTTTTTTCACACTCTGCAAGCTGTCAGCGTGCAGTACCACACTAAGCTCACTTCGCCATGATGACTCTCCGATGTACTCAAAAGCTCCTGCGTAAGAACCCGAGGCCTCTCGCAAATCCCACGGACACTTTGCGACCGGTTCTGGGTGACTGGCACGCCAATCTAATTCGGCTTGCCGGGTTCCCGATCGTTCTCTGTGTCAATGACACTTCCCTGCTCCCAGTACTACTTCGAGGAAGAGATTTTCCAACCTTCCTCCTGTCATTTCGCGATCGAGTCTCCCATCACCTCATGCGAATTGGCATCCCCGCCGACCTGGTCTCAGCCGAACTTGCCGCGATGGAGACTATCGACATCCAGCCAACCAACAGTCGCAGCGTGTTAGGTTCGATCAACGACTACGTCCATCACTTAAGATGGGCCACTAAGGACGTTTGGGCAGCTAAAGATGATTTTGATTTCACCCGGTTAGACAATTTAGAAGATCGATTGGCCCGAATCCCCCTGGGCGCACTTCAATATCGATACCCTATCGACGCAGTGTCCAACGCTTTTTCGTCGCAGCGTGACTAGACACCGTTGCCGCGTCAACGTCGCGCGCGACAGCTTGGCATCAACGAGTGGCGGAGCGACGGCAGAATTTAGCCCCCCGGCGGATCGCATCGTCACAAGATTCCCAAGCCCGCTTTAGCAGGCGACAGTCTCCGTGGTACTCAGCAGTCGTAGCTTCAATGAAAGGTACTCTATCCGGCTAACAGTTCGCGGAATAATCCAGTCAGAGACCGTGCTGGCCAGAAGTTGCTTGCACAATCTAAGAGTGCAATCTCATAATTACCTCATGACTGAGAAAGAGATCGTCCTCGACACAATTCGCGCCTTGCCCGAAAACTGCTCGTTGGAAGAAATTGCCGAACGCATCGAGTTCATGGCTGCAGTGCAAAAGGGTCTTGATCAACTCGACAGGGGTGAAGGCATTCCTCACGAGGAAATCAAAAAAGAGCTAGCTTCTCGGCTTCCAAGCTAATCTGGTCTCCCGCTGCTCGAGACGACCTTCACGACACCGTTCTCTTTATTGCGCGTGATAACCAAGAACGTGCAATGTCTTTTGGGTACCAAATGATTTCACAGACAGACCAGCTGCAAACATTTCCTCAGTTGGGCCGCATCGTTCCCGAATTTCGAAATCAAAACATTCGCGAGATTATTTTTCGTCCTTACCGGATCGTTTATCGAGTCAATCACGAGCCCAAGTTTTGTGAGATTGCGCGCGTTTGGCATTCTGCCAGAGGAATTCCGTTGCTCGAACCGAACACGGAGTAAACCTGTGTCGAAGCCGCGAAGCGGATGTGAGCGTAAAGCCTGGGTGTGAGCCCAAGGTAGACGTGAGGAAATTAATCCAGCCCGCGGAGCGGGTGTGGGCATAAAGCCTGGGGTGTGAGCCCCAGGGTGGACGTGAGGAAATCAATCAAGCCCGCGGAGCGGGGACAGCTCTAAACAAAGCAACGGGGGCGGATAGTTTCGATGATGAGTACTGGGATTCCCGATACATCGGGATACTGTAACGCTGTCGCCCGCTTCGCGGGCTCGATTGCTTTTGTTGCTTTGATCCTGGGGCTTACACCCCAGGCTTTACGCTGACGTCCGCTCCGCGGACTAAAACAGCGCTACCATCCACGAAGGAGATGTGCTCGACAAGCAGGAGATGTGCTCGACAAGTAGGAGATGTGCTCAGCTGAGCAAACGGGGCATTGGTCCATCTGTCGCTCTCAATCGTGCAGCAGTTTACTTTTGAATACGCTGGCCGGCGAGCGAGGTGTAGAAGCCGAAATGAAAAGCGGCTGCTTCTATACGGACGGAAACTTCCGGGTGGTCAACGTGCTTGCCTTCCCAGGCTTTTCTTTCGTCGGCAAAAAATGGGGACGTCCATTGGGATCCGATCTCTTTGTAGTTGTGAAGGTCCAGTCCTGCTGCACCGAAAGGGACAGACCAGTCAGCCGGCGAATATTGCTCGGCTTTTTTCTCGAGCTGATCCGGGACGGCTTGAAATTGGATCAGGCGACCGCGCACATCCAACCAGACGCTCGTCATTCCCGAAACATCATGCGGCGGGTCAAAAGAATCTACTTCCGCAATTCAATTCGGAATCAAATAACGCGGACTGGTTCGATACCAAAAATAAAGCGCCACCGGTTGTCCCGTGCGAATTCTGTCAAAACGGTCGGCTGAACCGCCTTCCTGTTTGGCGTAATTCAAATAGTCAGTGTGAGATTGCGCAGGTTCAGCGAAGCAGGCGATAGCGGTTGGTTTTACAAGACCTCAATCGGGATGATTCGTCATGAAGCTAGCTGTTGGGGCCATAACTAGTTCGATTTTGTTTGCTTCCGCGCCCGGGTCAGCCTTCGATGATCAATTCGACGGCTATAGGCTCCTTAGCGGTCGGATTGGCTGCGTCTCTCGCTAACGATCCATCAAACTTCACTTTTTTCAAAAAGTTGCTGTCGTTGCATCGGACCTTAAGCTTCTTATCATCCTTTTCATCGGCCAGCAGCACCCGGCCACGAGTTCTTTCCTGCAAACGCGTAAAGAGGTTTTTCTCCGGCATCTCCCAACCCTTGGGATTGGTCTTGGTGACTTTACTTTCCGCCTTCGCGCGATCAACCGGAATCATCGCCATGAGTTCCGGACTGATCATCATTTCCAACCCATGCTTTTTCAAAGTCGCATTGTGGCTACCGTGATGACCTACCTTATAAAAGACGGTCCGGTTCAAAAGGTGCTCCGCTTTCACTTCCTGCTTCACGCCTTTTTCGTCGGGTATCTGCCACGTCAATTCTTGCCACGAGAGCCAATTGGAAAACTGTGCATCGCCCGGGAACAGTAAAACCTTCTGGCTGCTAACGAACTCGATCGCGAATGCCAGGCAAGTGTTGTTCGTATAACTATCGAGTTTCAACGCGAGGCTGCCCGCCATCGACAACCAATCGTCGTTAATTCGCCGCCACGCGTTCGGATCCTTCTTACCAGACGGATCGGGCGTTTGCTCGTCAAAACCGTAATGGGTCTTGAAGAAGTCATGCTCTTTCGCTCTGACGTCGGCATCGATTCGTAAATGGTTTTCGAAAGGCTGGCGCAGTTCAGCGTCGAACAGGTCGCTGTCCTCGGCGACTGCCGCAAAAAAACTGTCAGCCAGGGCAAAACCACTGCCTTCGCTGCGGTACGTGTCCTCCTCTGAGGGATCTACTTTGGTGAAGTCGTCATAATTCTCTGAAGGTCCAAGGATGTAAATTCGAATATCGTCGAATCCCGGCAGGGTGAACATACTTCCCGGCCTGCAAAACCTGGGGTCTTTGACTGATTTATTTAGCGCGAATTCCCAGGCGGGCGTGCGTTTCGTCTTGGTTGCCTTGGCGCCTAACACATTGTCCTCGACTCCTAATACATTCTCGTCGAAGAAATCCTCGAGCAAGTGAGTGACAGTTTCCTTCAGTCCCTGTTGTGCGTCTGACTTCATCCGGGCCAGCGCCGCTCGCAAGCCAGTCACCTGTTTATGAAAGCGCTCGCGCACTGCTTTGTATTTCGGATGACTTTCGTCATCCATCCATCCGGCCCACACTTCACCGAAGTGGATTCGGTTAAAAATGTCCTGAGCCTGTCCAAAGCCGGAGATATGATCAGCGTGCTCGTGGGTCAACACCACCACGTCCAGCCACTTCTTTTGTTCGCCATCGATCTTCCTGCTGACCGAGAGCGTGGACTCGACGTTTTCAACCACCTGCTTCATGATTTCGGTGCTGTTCCTGGTGCCTTGCAACAGCCCGCAATCCACCATCATGTTGAAATCCTCTTTGCCCTGCTGTTGAAAGGTAAGCAGGAAACAATCGCCCAGCCCCTGGCGATACATCCGAATGCGCACCGAAACCTTATCGCCCCTTGATTTCGCTTTTGCCTTCGAAGCAGTCTTAGGTTTCGACTTTGGTCTAGCCTTAGGCTTCGCCCCCTTGGGTTTTGTCTTAGCTTTCGCGGCCTTAGGTTTTCCCTTTGCTTTCGCCTTTGGGTTTGCCTTGGCTTTTGCCTTGGTAGTGGTCCTGCGTGTTGCCATCGAACTGTCCTCCGCGATCCTCAATCGCCATGCAATAAAGCAAACGGTTCGTTGTTCCCGGTTTGACCCGGCCGGCCGAAATACGTGGCCCGCAGTGAGGCGCCAGATTCGCCGGTGCGGTACTCGCCCTGTCGTGTCAATCTTCCATCGCTATCGTCGATTAGTTTCTTGACGACGTACTTCAGCTTTAAAGTATGCAGGTCAAGAATCAACGTGCAGCCGCCGCGAAAGTCGAACGTCTCATCGTCACCGGGCGTGCCCGGGTTCATAGGAACTACGCGCTTTTGCGTGAGTGAGATAATTACGTCGTTTACCGTATTACCATTCGGGCCGACTCGTTGCGCCCCGCGGAACGAATGGACCTCAAAGGTATACTTCTGCTGCGTCGTGTACTTATCTTTTTCCGACTTCAAGCCCTGGAGTCTCGGTTCCTTATCAATCGTTTGCAGCAGGTAGATTCCGGTCAGATTCTCAAACCGTCTTACATCCTCGGAATTGGCGTCTGCCTTATAGTCAGCCAGCCACTCATGCAACGCAGCCTGCGCCGCTCGAGTAATCCCAAAAATCTTTTCCCGATCCGACATCAAATTCCAGAGCACTTTTTCCGCCTTGCGTTTTTCATCTTGCGAGAGAAGCCTCCAGTCCTTATTCGGCGGCGGGTAATTCTCAAATGCGTTTTTCCAGGTTTTGGCCCTCTTCTCCACATCCAGCCCGTTCCAGTTTTTTTCCGCATCAGGCAACAGGATGCTCTTCAAGTAGTTTCGGTATTCAGGCGACACCTCGGCAACCTGGTCCACGTTCGGAATCTCGTCCAGATAGCTGAGCAGGTGAACGAAAAACCGCAACCTGGAGGTGATGACTCTGAAAATCCCCTGTTGCTCTTCCTCGCGAATGTTGGTCCACGACAAACTGCTTTCCGACAGCGTGCGAATGTCACGCGGATAAATTCCGCGGCGGCGAAACGATTCGATAAAGGCGATGCGGTAGCCCATATCATCTTCGGGAACCAGATCCGTATCGGCCGTGATGATGGCCCGCAGGTAATCGCCGAAGTTGATGTCCACCGGCGGACAGTAATCCAGTCCGCGAATGCACATATTCAGAACCTGCTGAGCCGTCTTTGCAGCTTCGCGGGCCAAACGGTTCACCAAATCAGGGTGCAGTTCTCCCGGAATCAGAATGCCGGTCCCGTTGGAAGCAATCCGCAGCAGATCGGTAACGCGACATTTATAGATTGAGAGAAAGGCCTCGAACACCGCCGCCACCAGAATTGCGCCTCGGGCATGTGGTTCCAACTCTCTTTGATAATCGTTTGGATCGGGCTGCCGCGGCTTCCACTTATTCTCTTTCTTGTCGAATTCCCCGATGGCATCGCGTAAGGCGCCGTATTGGCCGATGGCTTTGCCAAACTGTTGGGCCAATTGTCCCAGCAAACTTTGCGAAGCCAGGTCACCGCGAGTCTTGGCAATTTGCTGGCGCAGCACTTCCGGAAATGAAAAGTGTTGGAAGAGCGCCACGATGTCGGCAAAAGCTTCATGAAAAGCGAGCGTGTCCGGATGACTGTCTTCGATGAAGCGCTCGTGCATGCCGTCCAGCAAAGCGTGCGTCGTTTCATGCGCCACGATGTCATGCGAAAGACAAGTGAACACCATCCCCTTCGGAATGTGATCGCCCGGGGCGTCACTCGATGCCGGAAAGTAACCAAACATCAAAGCCTTCTTCATTGGACTGTAGTAAGCATTGGCCTGGCGCAGAGCGTGCGGGTAGATGCGCAAACGCTGCACGAAACGCCGCACGTAGTTTTCCGATTTGTCGCCTCGATAAGGCGACCACAGAGCTTTGCGACCCAAGGCCTTTTCAAAATTCTGGATCGTCGTCATGGCCACGGCGTAAGCCATTTGCTGGTGAAACTGCGGATTGCTTTCCGAAGGTTGCAGTCCGTCCTGGGCCAGGATGTACGGATCGTTCAAATCGATCGGCTCGTAAAAGCAGTTGCTCGCCGGATCGAAATCCACGACCTCGAGATATTCGCCGACCGGGCCTTGTTTCAAAGGCTCTTCCCAACGAATCTTGAACACCGCCTCATTAACCAGCGCCGTATCAAGTTGCACGGACAGGCTGGGGTCAAAACTGTAACCCCGCAGCCGTCTGGAGTTCGGAGTAGGAATACCAGTGTGGGTCATAACAACCATCCTCGGAAGGGTCGAACTAAGGCCGGCATACGCTAACTAGTAGATCCTCAGATCCAATTTAGTGTTGCCGGGCGATCGTCAATGGGTGATCTCAAGTCGGCAGTCATAGATATATGACTGTGACAGCCTTTTTCATTTCATGGCGATTCGGGAATATTTTTTTCTTTCGGCGGAGGCTGGCGAATCGTAGCTTGCGTGCGCGGCAACACCGCACCACAGAAAGGGCAGCGAACTGCGCTTCCAGTTAACTCAGCTGAGCAAACGGGGCAATGGTCCATCTTTGCGCCTCAATCCTGGAGCAGTTTGCCTTTGAGCAGAGGCTGTCCGGCGAGCGAAGTGTAAAAGCCGTAAATTGCCAGCGCCGCGAGAACAACGGAGGACAGGATGAAATCGCCGGCATACCAAGCCGACAGCTCGGTGGTAACCGGGTAGAAAGATCGCGCCAGGAGAAACAACCCCGACACCGTTGCCAGAACGCCGAAACGTGCCACCACAAAAACTACAAACGTAGAAAACAGCACACCAAAAGCTAACCAGTGAAACTGAATTCCTTCGCCGATGCTGTCGAGAACGAGGGGGACGGTAATTATCAGCCAAGCTGCCATGTTTCCCAGCCATTTGCGGCGCAGTAGCAAATTGAAAAACAGAACGAGAAACGAAACCACAAAGGCGGTGACGATTGCTCTGTTAATTTGATCTACGAACAAAACCGGAAAGCCGCGAATGCCAAGCAGAGGCGACTGGCTAGGGATTGGAGCTGACGGCGGGTAGCCGAGCCATAGTCCAGCCGAATGGTTAAGAGTAGCTAACCCAATAACGATTGCACTTGCAGCCAATCCAATCAGCACGTCACGCCCGACAAGCGCGTCGCGCCAGTCTCCTGCCAGCAGCCGATTCCACGAGATAACGCGCTCCGGCGCGTGTTTTCGCAAATAAGGCTCAAACCCCAGATACATCAATCCGACAAAACACGCTAAGGAAAGTGCGGTTTGCAATCCTCCCGTTATCAAAAGCCCAATTTCGCCGTTTGCCGATGCGACGTGATGCGCCCCGAACGCCCAACGTATCATGTGCAGCGCGAAAAAAAACAACGTGAGGCGAAACGCGCCGCGTAAATCGCTGCGCCCGCTGCGCACGTTTCTTAGAGCCAGCAGAGCGCTCCCAATTAGTACCCCTAGAAATATCGCTATGGCAATCGAGTTTGCCAAATTACTGCGGGCTTGATTTGTGGCTTGCCCGGCAGGTTTGCTCCACGGCTCAACGATTTCAAACCGGACGAGCTTGCCGCGATAAGCGGCGGCTTCGACACGAATTGTAATGTCCAGCTGTTCCGGGTATTTGCCTGTCCAGGCCCGTCGCTCGTCAAACTCCGCCCGCGGCGTCCATTGGGATTCAGCGGGTTGAAAAGCGGCTAGATCAAAACCGGCTTCTTTGAAAACCGTTCCCCAGTCAAAGTCCTTTGGCGCTCCGCCCGCCTCGTCGACCCGGGGCGGAACGCCAGCGAAGAAAATTAGGCACCCTTTCGTATCAAGAAGGATTTGCGCCATCCCGGAAATGTCGTTCGGCGGGTCATCAAACTCAACGGTTGCGCCGCTCACAGGAATGAGCAGCTCAGGGCTTGAACGATACATGAACCGCATGACAGCCGGTTGTCCGGTCGCAAGTTTCTGCCAGCGAGTCGGCGTCTTATCGTTTTCCTGGATGTATCTGATGTAATCCCAATCTCGTGTAAAGCGATATTGAGAATCAAACGCTGGGTACCCGAAACTCTTCGCCAGTTCGCGGCTACGCTCGCTCAAAACTTCCGACGATTTTTCAAGCGGCACCATGCGATGCAAATAAGCTCGCTTCGACAACAGCATCTCAAGACCGAGAAAAACAAACACGGCGGTGAGCAAAGCAACTGCGACAAGGGGCTTGAGCGCGCCTTTTTTCGGAGCGGCGGCAACCATCTCCGGACTGGGCGTTTCGCCTGCTGCGATTGCTGCTTCCAGAGGATTTCCTCCCGGCAGCATCATTGCCACTTGCAAGGCCGAAGCGGGACGTTCGCGCGGATCCTTTTCCAGACAGCGCAGAATTACCTGCTCGACTACGGGATCAATGTCTTTGATGACTTCCGAAGGGGTGGTCGGCGCGGAGGTCTTATGCTTGCGCAGCAGTTCGTTGACGGTGTCGCCTTGGAAGGCCTGTTTGCCAGTGAAGATTTCATAGAGCACCAACCCGAGCGAATAGATATCACTCTTCGTCGTTAACTCTTTGCCCGTGATTTGTTCGGGCGACATGTACGCGGGTGTGCCGGCAACCGCGCCGGCTTTTAACTCGCTCTCCAAACCCGCGATCCCGAAATCCGTGATGCGCGCCTTGCCCCGCCCGTCAATGATGACGTTGGCGGGCTTGAGGTCGCGGTGCAAAACTCCCGCCTGGTGCACGGCGTGAAGGCCGGCGCAAAGTTGTCGGGCGATCTCAATGGCTTTGTCGGGAGGAAGTCTGCCGATGCGGCGTAGCAACGAAGAGAGATCGTCTCCGTCGATAAATTCCATTGAAAGGAAATGCGTGCCTTCTACTTCCCCGATGTCGAAGACGCGACAGACGTTTGCGTGCGATACTCCGCGAGCCGTGCGGACTTCACCGAAGAACCTCTCGCGTGCAGCCGAGTCTTCCGCGAAATGTTCAGGGAGGAACTTCAGCGCCACGGTTTGATTAAGTTTGAGGTCTTCGGCTTTGTAGACTTCGCCCATGCCGCCTCGACCGAGTAGGCCGGTGATGCGATAGCGCTCATTCAATACTGTTCCGGATATTAAGCGGCCTTCGCTGCGCGAACTGGTGGATTGAGTGGTTTTCGGAGTCTCGCTGTTTTTCTTCGGCGCGGGTAGGCGCACTGTAGCCTGCGTGCCGGATAACGCCGCGCCACATGAGGTGCAGTTAATGGCTTTGTCGTCAATGAGGGCTGAGCAGACAGAGCAGGTCTTCATTGGGCGCGTAGTTTATAGATTTAGTCGTGAGTTACATAGCTAAATCTGGGAGGAGGATGCTCTGTCTCAGCTTTCCGGATGGTGATGCCACGGGCTTGCCCCGTGGTAATCACGATGAGTTGCTACAAGACATTGTACGCCTGAGGAAGCGACGATGCCACGGGCTTGCCCCGTGGTCTTTCACGCTGGTTGCTACAAGAAATTGTGCGCCTGAGGAAGCGACGATGCCACGGGCTTGCCCCGTGGTCTTTCACGCTGGATTGCTTCAAGACATTGTGCGCCTGAGGAAGCGACGATGCCACGGGCTTGCCCCGTGGTCTTTCACGCTGCTCGCTACTGGAGAAATTAGCAAACGAACGTGAACGACCACGGGGCAAGCCCGTGGCATCTCGAAACTTCGGGCTCGATTTTGGTAGCTGCCAACATGAAGCTCCACGGGGCAAGCCCGTGGCATCTCGAAACTTCGGGCTCGTTTTTGGGGTAGCTGCCAGCATGAAGCTCCACGGGGCAAGCCCGTGGCATCTCGAAACTTCGGGCTCGATTTTGTTAGCTGTCAACATGAAGCTCCACGGGGCAAGCCCGTGGCATCTCGAAACTTCGGGCTCCATTTTGGTAGCTGCTAACATGAAGCTCCACGGGGCAAGCCCGTGGCATCTCGAAACTTCGGGCTCGATTTTCGGGTAGCTGCTAACATGAAGCTCCACGCGACAAGCACGTGGTATCAATCTAATAAACGAATAAATCAAAGACCAAAGACCCAAGGTCTAAGACCAAAGGCCTAAGACCAAGGCCCAAGCAAAGACCTTCTCTATTTCTTGAGCAGCGTCTGTTCGAACCAGGCGATGGTGGCCGCGTTGGCGCGCTTGAGATCTTCACCGCGAAAGCCATGGCCGGCGCCGGGGATGGTGATGAAGTCGGTCTTAACATTTCCCTTCTTCAAGGCATCGAAAATTATTTGACTGTTTTGGATCGGCACCAGATCGTCCTTGTCGCCGTGAATCAGCAGCGTGGGTGGATCATCGGATGTGACAAAAACTATGGGCGAGTAATCGGCGGCCTTTTCTTTCTCAAAATTCAACGCGGGGTAATTATCAAGCACGCCGCCGGTGGGTGCTGGATTCAGGCCGCGCACGATGGGACGCAGATCTACCGGCGGGAAATAGGCTACGACTGCCTGTACGCGATCGCTCTCTTTCATGAAGTCTTCTTTCGCAGCCGGATCTCCATTGTCCGCAGCCAACCCGATCAGCAGAGCCAGATGACCTCCAGCACTCCCGCCCCAAACTCCCATGCGGTTCGGATCAATGCCCCAGCCTTTGGCGTGGAAATGAATGAAGCGCACGCCGCGGCGCACGTCAGCCACGATGTCGGGAATCAGATATTTCGGACTGCCACCGTGGCGCAGCGTAATCACTGTGAACCCCTTATCAAATAATTCCTGGTATCGCGGCAGAACCTGCTCGGGCGGTGTGTAGCGCGAGACCCAGCCGCCACTGACGATGAAAATTATTGCGGCGCCATTGGGATTGGTCTTCGGCTTGAAGACGTCGAACGTCAGCGCCATGCCGTCTTTGTGTCCATAGACTACGTCGGGAATGATTTCGACGTTGGACTTGGTTTGCGCAGCGTGGCTGGCTGCGATGATTAGGATGAAAAGAACTGCATAAGTTGCTTTGCGCATTCAGTCACTTCCTCCAAAAACGTAATCCACAGGTTACGCAGATTACACAGATGTTTGGTTGAATAACAATTGCGTTGATGAATAAATCTTCACCCTGCAAATTCTGCGGAGACCGATCAGAACAGAGTCGATGAACATTTAATAGCAGCGCTGGAAGTAATTCAACCAAACATCTGTGCAATCTGCGTAATCTGCGGACGATCTCATTCTTGCGGTCGGCGGTGCTAGTTGTAATATTAAGCGCATGAGTTTGCCCTACGAACATAATGCGTTGCGCGGGAAAGTGGCAGTGGTTGCCGGTGCTACGCGCGGGGCGGGGCGAGGGATTGCGGCGGCACTAGGCGAGGCTGGCGCGACTGTCATCTGTACGGGTCGAAGCAGCAGTCAGAAAGCGATCAAGTCTGACTACGCTGGTCGCAGCGAGACGATCGAAGAAACCGCCGAGCAGGTGACAAGCCTGGGCGGGAGAGGGATTGCAATACCAGTCGATCATCTCGCGCCAGATGAAGTGCAAGAGTTAGCCGCGCGTCTCCAGAATGAGTTTGGTGGAATTGACATACTCGTGAACGACATCTGGGGTGCTGAGATTCTTAAGGGCGGTCCGGCCGAATGGGACACGCCGGTGTGGGAGCTCGACTTGGCTAAGGGTCTGCGTATCCTGCGGCTGGCGATTGATACTCACATCATTACTTCAAAGTATTTGCTGCCGTTGCTGATTACTTCTGGGAGCGACGACCACGGGCGGGACGCCCGTGCCGCTCTTACTTCTCACGGGCGGGACGCCCGTGCCACCGCCCGTGCCACCGCCCGTGCCACCGCCCGTGCCACGGGACTGCTCGTTGAAGTTACTGATGGGACGACGAAGTACAACGCTTCGCATTATCGAATTTCGGTTTATTACGATTTGGCTAAAGTCGCGGTGAACCGGCTCGCGTTTTCTCAAGGACACGAGCTCGCAGCTCATGGAGCAACGGCCGTGTGCGTCACGCCTGGGTGGATGCGGTCAGAAATGATGCTCGAGAACTTTGGCGTTACTGAGAATAATTGGCGTGAGGCTCTCGATCCGGCTCGGGCTGAGAAGGGTCTTCCGGTAGCGCCGCCTGATTTCGCGTTGTCAGAAACACCTCGATACGTTGGCCGCGCGATCGTTTCCCTGGCGTTGGATCAGGATCGTCAACGATGGAATCAGCAGTCGGTTAGCTCAGGTGAGCTGGCGCGAGTTTATGGGTTCACCGACGTCGACGGCAGCAGCCCCGACGTCTGGCAGCACATGGAAAATGCGGAAAAGATCTGAGCCACAGATTACGCCGATTACCCAGACGATGGTTTGGGTTTTGGATTTTATCTGTGTGATCGGCGTAATCTGTGGCTACGCTTTTGGTTGCGCTTTAAGCCCTCGTTGACAGTCGGGCTACTGCCTGGAGTTGTGATTTTTGGTGGTCTGCCGGCTTCGTCTAAAGAGGCGGTGATGAGATCGTCGCTGGGTCGGTGTCCCTCGATGAAGGCGAAGACGTGGTAATTAGCACCGCGTTCGCGAAGGACTTCAATGCGACCCTCGTCCTTCAGGCGCGCCAGCTCATTCATCAGATAATTCTGTTCGGCGCCGCTCATGTAGCGATAGTCAATATCGAACGCCAGACCCGTCGAATGCGGTGGCGTATCAATGAGCACCGCGTAACGGTTAACCCGGCGTAACGCGCGCTGATATTGTTCGGGTCGAATCAGAGAGCTTACTGGTAACGGACGATCAAACTTATCGTGGTAGCCCTTTGCAAGCTCTTCGAGAACCTTCAACGCTGGCGGCCTCAATGAGCTAAGCAAATAGACTTTCAGTTGTTGACGATCGGCTGAGTCGTCGAGATTAAAGGAGCGTCCGCCAAAATCCTTTGCGAGCGCTTCCAGCGATTCATAGTCGCGGAACAGTCTCGGGCGGCCATCCGTCGAACCTGAAGATTGCCCGTAATATTCATTGAGGAGCGCCTTCTCTCTTTCGTTCGATCTCAACTCCTGCTGTCGCATGTCGAGTTCTATTTGCAGCTCATCTTGTTTTGCGACGGCTTCCCTTTTCAGCGAGGCCAACTGATCCTGCAAACTTGAAATCTCCTTTTGCAGCTGCCCGTGAATAGATTCAAGCCGGATGTAGGCTTCGCGCAGTCCAGCTTCGTCGTTCAGCTCGATGTTTTCATTGGCAACATATCGAGTGAACGCTGCGTCATCGACTCTGGCGCCGACGCCGAAGAGGATGTAGGTGTCGGTGACGGCGGGCAGCGGAACCAGTTCACCGCGCTTGATCATGGCAGCGAGGTCCACAAAATCCTGCACCGGCTGCACGTTGAATTTTTTGACTTCGGCGACCTGTGTTCCCAGGAACCAACGCCGATCTTCATAGTGACGGAGCTGGGTCGGGATTTCGATCCCGACGTTCTCGGTCTCGCTGCGAACCTCTTTGAGTTTTTCGACGCTCCGTTCCCACAGATGGGGATCTGGGGTTAGTACTACAGCGGCATTCGAAAGTGCCGCGGCCTGGTTAGCTTGATATGTTAAGGACTTGAAGCGAAGCAGCGCACCTGCGCCGACAGCTAATACTACTGTCACCAAAAGGATTAGAAATAGATCTCGTAATTTTCGATTTATCATCGTAAAAAAAGAGGCCCCCGAGAGCCTCGCTTCATGAATTGCAGATTGATTATGCAAAATTTGTAGCAAAGAGTGCGAGTACTAAAAGCTTTAGCCGCAGATTACGACGATTGCGCAGATGTTTTATTGAGTGAAGCCGCGAGCACCGGAGAATTACTCGCCATCGGTGTAATCGGCGAAATCTGCGGCTAAGTCTGGTGCTGGTAAATTCAGATTCTCGATATACTCGGCAAACAATCGAAGGCGGACACATAGGTCTCCCCCTACTGTTATCTCAATGAATGATAGTCGGACAAATATTGATCGGCGGAGGTTCTGTGCGATTGCGGGTGGGGCGGCGGCTGCTGCGGCACTCATCACTGCTTGCCGTTTTCATAATCGACCGTATCCAAGTGATGGAAGACTGGCATCACGACCCTTCAAGACAGGGACGTTTGCCAGCTCCGGTGAAATAAGACTTGGATTAGACAAGGAGCGTGATGCGATCCTGCGAATTCCAAAATCCGCGTCGGACGCACCGATCCCGCTCTTACTCTTTTTGCACGGCGCCGGGCAAAGCGCGGAGGATATGTTTGAGTATCTCGGTTCCGTCCCTTCTGAAACGAGAGTTGCCGTGCTGGCGCCAAACTCTCGCGAGGCAACGTGGGACGCGATCGGGGGCAGCTTTGGGCCTGATGTGGAATTCATCGACGAGGCCCTCAAACGCGTTTTTAATCTGCTGCCAGTCGATCCCAATCGTTTGGCAGTCGGCGGATTTTCAGATGGCGCGTCTTATGCTATTTCGATGGGCTTGATCAATGGCGATCTATTCGGCCGCGTCTTAGCCTTCTCACCGGGTTTTGTTATTGACGGCCAGCCGAGAGGAAAACCGCGCTTCTTCATCTCGCATGGAACGCGAGATCACATTCTCCCGATAGATCTATGCGGTCGTAAGATCGCTGCCGACTTGAAGGACGAAAATTATGAAGTCACCTTTCGAGAGTTTGACGGTCGCCATGAGGTGCCGGCTGACATCGCGCTTGAAGGGTTAAAGTGGGTAGCGAACTAATCGGCGACGGAATAAGGAATTAGCCACAGATTACACGGATTGACAGAGACGAAAGTATTGTTTTTGGTTCTTGGTTCTTTGTGATTGAACTGTTCCTGCGTTGACGCACGCTCGAAGAGATGAAACTCAGGACTTTGAATCGGAGAGCAAAGAACTAAGTACTAAGAGCCAAGGACGAGGCTTTATTATCTGTGTCATCCGCGTAATCGGTGGCTAGGTTTTTCGATTTAACCGCGTCAACCTCGACCAATGTGCCATTGAAGGCGGCGGTGCCGCAGAGAGTGTCGATCGCAAGACTGTCGGTGAGATCGTTGATGCTGGCGCCGGCGTGCTGTTGGGCCACGTCAAGTTGAACGCCAAGCCGATCATGACCCCAGCCGTGCGGAATGCTAACTACGCCGGGCATCATCTCTTCTGTTATTTCGATCGGTAACTCTACGGAACCGACATTCGATTGGACTGAGACCTCCTGACCGGGTTTCAGGCCGCGATGAGCGGCGTCAGCGGGGTGCATGAGAATTGTGCACCGAGATTTTCCCGGTTGGCCCTTCACCAATCGCTCACTGTTGTGCATCCAGGAGTTGTTGCTGCGAAGCTGGCGCCGTCCAATCAATAATAAATTGCCGTTCGACTCAAGAGCTATATTGCCAGGGAACTTCGCTTTCACACGTTCGACATCTTTGAGGAGAATTTCAGGCGCAAGGTCAATGCGCTTATCTGGAGTGCGTAATCGCGCAGGTAGGCAAGGACGCAGTGGACCGAGATCGATGCCGTGAGGTGCTTTCTTGAGTTTGCGCAGGGTCAGCCCACGGGCGGGACGCCCGTGCCACGCTTCCTTCTCACGGGCGGGACGCCCGTGCCACGCTTCTTTCTCACGGGCGGGACGCCCGTGCCACCGCCACGGGCCGTAAGGTCCAAGGCGTAATCCCAAGTCCAGGATTCTTTCGGGCCCAAAGAATCGCTTGATGAGATTCCGCTTCGCTGAACCAAATATACGGCCATGAGCCATGCGGGTTTGTAGCTCGACTAAGATCTCCCAATCATGTCGCGCGTCGGCAGGTCGCTGAAATAAATAAGGGGAAAACTTTGCCGTATTCCGAACCGCGAGCAGATGAAAGACCAGATCGTAGTGTTCACGTTCGAGCGGCGAAGTTGGCGGCAGGATTATGTTCGCGTGTCGCGTAGTCTCATTGATATACGGATCAATCGAGACCATGAACTCGAGACTGCCCAGCGCCTGATCCAGCAGGCGGCCGTTGGGTGTCGATAACACCGGATTCCCCGCCACGGTTACGAGCGCCTTAATCTGGCCTTCTCCTTCGGTCAGGATTTCCTCAGCCAGCGCGACTACCGGAAACTCGCCGGCAAATTCTGGTAACTTTCGCACCCGGCTGTGACGGCGAGCGTAACTGCCTCGCGGCGCCATTGATTCGGGTACTCCCAGAGGATCAAACGCCGGCAGTGTAAACATAGCGCCGCCCGCTCGATCTAAATTCCCGGTCACCGTATTCAGGACATTAATTAGCCACTGACATACGCCGCCGAACTCCTGAGTGCTGACACCGATTCTTCCGTAACAGACCGCCGACTCTGCTGCGGAAAACTCTCTTGCGAGGAGACGTACTTGCTCGGCGTCGATTCCGGTAATGGAAGCAACTTTCTCTGGAGCAAACTCGGACACGAGCCTGCCAATACTTTCCAATCCCGTAGTGAACGACTCCAACTCACCCAAACGAGTTAAGCCTTCTTCAAAAACAACGTGCAAGAGCGCGAGCAACAACAGAACATCTGTGCCAGGACGAATAAACAAATGACGGTCGGCTAATCTCGCGGTCTCGTTGAATCGCGGGTCGACGAGAATGACCTTGCCGCCGCGCTCGCGGATTTCTTTAATCCTGCGACTCATTCCCGGAGCAGTCATCATGCTGCCATTTGAGACCACCGGATTCGCACCGAGAATTAGAAAGAACTTGGTGCGATCGATATCCGGGACAGGAAGCAGGAGTTGATGGCCGAACATAAAGTAGGCGGCCACATGATGCGCGAGCTGGTCCACTGAAGTTGCAGAGAACCTGTTGCGCGTGCGCAGGCTGCGAATAAAGGCTGGCGCGAAAAGCAGAGCTCCAAAGTTATGAACATTGGGATTGCCGAGATATGAACCAATGGAGTTTTTTCCGTAGCTGGCTTGAATTCGTTTGAGGTTCTGCGCCACCTCGTCAAAAGCTTCATTCCATCCGATGCGTTCCCAACCGTTGGGCGTGCGGCGGACTGGATGCTTGAGCCGATCTTTGTCGTAGTAAAGGTCTTGTAAGGCGACAGCCTTCGGGCAGATGTAGCCTCGGCTGAGCGGGTCCTCCTTGTCGCCGCGAATGTCGAGACGGTTGTCTGGCTGGACGGAGATCTCGATACCGCAGATCGCCTCGCAGAGATTGCACGCGCGATAGTGATGCGAGTTGTTCGTAGTCATGGAAGAAAGCCTAACCATAGATTACGCAGATTCACACAGATTAGATACAAAAGCCCAACGACAAACCAATAACGAAATTAGTATAGCCTGTCTTAACGTTCCTCATCTGTATCATCTGTGTAATCTGTGGCCAGGTCTTTACGAATATTTGAATTCGATGCCACGAGGTTGTTCCGTGCGGTGTAATGCTTCCAGAGGAATCGCAAGCTAAACCTCCACCGCAGCCGGTGGCACCCTGCACATCAAAGGAGTTCCCGTATGGAGAACTTAATTAAGGACATACGCTTTGGCATTCGCAGCCTGGCGAAGCGACCCAGCTTTACTGCTATCGCAATCATCACCCTCGCGCTCGGCATTGGAGCCTCGACCGCCATCTTCAGCGTCGTCGATGGAGTCTTGCTGCGCTCCTTACCTTATCCGCAGGCTGAACAAATCGTGCAATTGCGGGAGGTAAGCGTGCGCGGCGGACAGATGAGCTTTGCAGAACCAAATTTCCTCGACCTTCGCGCGCGCAGCCGCACTTTCGAAGCAGTCGCACAATATGGTGGAGACTTGACCACCGTAACTGGAGGCCGCGAGCCAATCCGTGCTTTTGCCGTGGTCGTGTCTGGCGACTTCTTCAAAGTGCTCGGCAATAAACCAGTCGTGGGCCGCACTTTTCTTCCCGATGAAAGTAAGCCGGGCGGTTCGCCGGTAGCAGTCGTCAGCTTCGGCTTTTGGCAGCGGCTGTTGGGCGCAAAACCGGACCTGGCCAACACAAACTTAAGATTGATGGATCACAATGTGTCTGTCGTTGGTGTCATGCCGGCCGGCTTTGCTTTTCCAGCCAATGCCGAAGTGTGGATTCCCCGAGAAATATTTCCGCAAGAGATTTCCCGCTCGGCGCACAACTGGAGCGTGGTCGCTCGCATGGCTCAAAACATCAACAGCGAACAGGCCTACGCGGACGTGAGCGCGATTGCCAAGCAACTCAAACAAGAATACGGCAAGGACATCGATGCCGTGGATTTCGCCGTCGTCCCTCAACAGGAATTCATGGTCGGCAATGTTCGCCGCGCGTTGGTAATGATCTTCGTGGCGGTAGGGTTCTTGTTAGTGGTGGCTTGTGCGAATGTCGCCAATTTGGTGTTGGCCCAGGTGACCGCGCGACAGCGAGAGTTCGCCGTCCGCGCTGCTCTGGGAGCAACGCGGTTGCGGCTGGCTCGACAATTCATCACCGAGAACCTGTTGTTGACTGTCATGGCTGGTGTGGTCGGCGTCCTAATCTCGTTTTGGGGAGTCAATATTTTGCTCGGCTTGAATCAGGAAAGTTTGCCGCGCCTGAACGAGATTGGCGTGAATACTCGAGCCATTGCGTTCACGTTCGGGCTTTCATTGTTGATTGCCGTCGCGCTCGGAATCGCGCCGCTACTTCGCTTTTCGACGAAGGATCTGGAAACAAATCTGCGAGAGAGTGGAACAGGAGCGCGTGGATACGCAGGCGGGCGGCTCAGAAGTCTTTTGGTAGTAGTGCAGGTAGCGCTGACGCTAATTCTCCTGGTGGGCGCGGGTCTGTTGGGCAAGAGCTTTTATCGGTTGATGCAAATCGATCCCGGCTTTCGGACTGAGAGCGCAGTAGCCATGAATCTTTCGCTCGCCGGCCGGCAGGACGATGAAGAGCGATACAAAAAATTCATGGCGGATTACAAGCGCCTGGTTGAGCAGGGAGTCGCGCCTGCTGAGACAATCAAAATCAGTGGTGAAGAAGAGCGTCAGAGACTTTTTCATCAGCAATTGCTCGAGCGCCTCGGTACGACTCCGGGCATAGTCGCCGTCGGGAGCATCAATATCATCCCGTTGACGGGTGGCGGGCCTGACGGAAACTTCCTTATCAACAACGACCCGACAAAGAAGGGACACGCAGAATATCGACTGGCCACAGCGGGATACTTTGCGGCGATGCGAATTCCCTTGCTGCGAGGTCGCACGTTCGATACGAGTGACCAGCCCAACGCCCCGAATGCCGCGATTGTGAGCCAATCACTCGCGCGGAAATACTGGCCCAATGAAGATCCTATTGGCCAAACAATTCAGTTCGGAAACATGGATGGAGACCTGCGCTTGTTGCACGTCGTCGGCGTTGTGGGTGATGTAAAGGATTACGGCGTCGATGAGACGAGCTTTCCGACAGTCTATGCCAATGCTCTGCAGCGGCTACCGTCGTCAAATCTCGCTGTCATCGTTCGAGCTCAAGCCCAGCCGGGCGCGCTGGTTCCAGCAATGCGTGAGGCAGTTCGCTCGCTCGATCCGCAAGTGCCCCTCAATGTCAGGACTCTCGATCAGGTGTTTTCATCATCGCTGGACCAGCGCCGGTTTAGTCTCGTGATCTTCGGCGTCTTTGGAGTGACTGCGTTGCTGCTGGCCGCGATGGGAATTTATGGCGTGATGTCTTATGTAGTTGCACAACGCACGCAGGAGATCGGCATTCGCATGGCCTTGGGTGCGAGAATGAATGATGTGTTGATACTCGTGCTGAGAAATGGCTTGTCGCTGGTCGTGATTGGCGCGGTTGTCGGCCTGGCAGGTGCTTATGCCGTCACTCGAGTCATGAAGAACTTGTTGTTCGAAGTAGCGCCAACTGACCTTGTAACTTTCGCTGTGGTCCCAGCGGTTTTGTTAGTAGTGGCTTTGCTGGCCTGTCTTGTTCCCGCGCGACGCGCAACCAGAGTCGACCCGTTGGTAGCACTGCGCTATGAGTAGAACCGATTGCGGAATGCGGATTTCGGATGGCGGATTGGAGTGGCAGCGGAGACCGTGTGTGACTGTTCCGGTGCAAACCTCTTTTTAGCTCAACACAAAAGTTAATGGGTCAAGGCTCACAACATAAGACCGGAGAGATCTCAGCCGCGCGGACGCAGCCGGCCCATCACCTTCGCATCAACGTAATGTCCGTCGCGAAAGGCATGCTGTCGTAGCGTGCCTTCATGCTCAAAGCCAAACCGCTCGTAAAGATGAATGGCTCCATCGTTGTCAGCGTAGACTTCGAGCTCAAGTCGCGTGAGGTTCAGCCAGTTATCTGCAAGATCCAAACCCGCGCGTATGAGTGCTGCTCCTACGCCTTTGCCTTGCCAATCGTCGTGAACGCCGATTCCCAAAGTTCCCGCGTGCCGACGACGTGGCTTGTTGGGGAAGGTTTCCAATCCCATCATTCCCACGACTCGGTCGTCAACGACTGCAACCAGGATGTGCGCATCATCAGGAACTTCTGCAAGTCGTTTCCGCCAAACCTCACGAGACGCATAGGGCAGTTGTAAAGTGCCGGCTATTACTTTCGAGCAATTGAATATTTCGAAGATAGCCTGGTAATCATCGGGTTCGGCTCGACGTATGTGGATGTCTTCACTGGGCAATTTCGATCACCTCACCAGAGGAACAGCGTTCAACGTGTTGCTTTTAGTTTTGAGAAGGGCCCGTCTGCCCACGCGTTTTGAATACCACAAAACCAGCTTGGACACATAGGGTCGCACTCACGATTATGAATGTGGCCATGAAGTCACGGAACATCTCGCGAAACTGATCCGTAAGTGTCCAGGACAGCAGATAAGTTGCTGGGAGAGGCTGGGAACTAACCGGGATCGCGATTTAGATTGACCATGCGGCTCGCCGCCGCACAGTGTGGTAAGGCTCTTTTCCCTGGAGGCTGCGCGTCCAACTTTCGAGGCATAGCCTCAGAAACAAAAAGAGACTTGCGCCGGAAAGGCAGAGCCTTTCCGCACTGTGCGGCGCCAAGCCCCGACGAGACCGCTCCCTGACTTTTTTGCGCAGGACATTTATCTTTGTTTTGAAGCAGGACATTTATCTTCGTAAAGCATAGGAGAAGAACTTGAAGTCACGATTACTCACTGTCACCGCCGCACTTTGCTTATTCGCTTCGTTCGTGCCGGCTGCAAACACTGTTACAAAAATCTCGGGCGCTGAATCCGCAAAGTCAGTAGCTCCAGCGGCGACCACATCCGACTGGCCTCAGTGGCGAGGTCCGGCACGTAATGGAATATCGAATGAAACCGGACTACTCAAGCAATGGCCGGCGGAGGGACCGAAACTGCTTTGGCAAGTGAATGACATTGGGGACGGCTATTCGGGGCCGTCGGTGGTTGGACCGCGAATCTATTTGATGAGCAATCGTGGCATGGATAATGAGTTTGTCCAGGCTCTTTCAACTCAGGATGGAAAAGTGATCTGGACCACGCGGGTTGGCAACGTAGGCAATCCGGATCAGAACCCGAGTTTTCCGAAGGCGCGGTCCACTCCCACGGTTGACGGGAATTTCATTTACGCCCTGGGCTCAGACGGCGACTTGGTTTGCCTCGAAGCCAAAAGCGGCAAAATTCGCTGGCAGAAGAGCCTCCGGAAAGAGTTCGGCGGCCAGCCGCACGATTGGGCCTATGCCGAGTCGCCGTTAGTTGATGGTGACGCCGTGATCGTCACGCCCGGTGGCGCGCAGGCCACGATGGTGGCGCTCAACAAAAAGACAGGCGCGGTCATCTGGAAATCGGCGGTTCCGGGTGGCGACCAGGCCGGTTATGCGTCAGCGATTGTCGTGCAAGGCGGCGGCCGTAAACAATACGTGCAGTTTTTGAGCAAGGGCATTGTCGGAGTTGATGCGAAGACGGGTCAATTCCTCTGGCGCTACAAGGATGTTGTCAAAGGGCCGGCCCAGGTTTTCACGCCGGTCGCGCGTGACGGATATGTGTACGCTGGGGCGCTTTCCGTCGGAGGCGGACTCGTCCAGTTGAAGCCGGCCGCCAACGGAGTCGTCGCCGAGCAGGTCTACTTCGAGCGCGGCCTTCCCAACGGATTCGGCGGAGCGGTGCTGGTCGGTGATTATCTTTATGGTAGTGATCCGACTGAGCAGAAGGTGCTCGCTGTTGAGTTCACTACGGGTAAGGTGAGGTGGAAGGCCGAGAGTCTCGGCAGGTCTTCGGTAGCCTATGCCGATGGGCTCTTATATGTTCACGCCTGGAAGGGAGATGTTGGGCTGGTTGAGGCAACTCCTGAAGGCTATCGCGAGAAGGGCCGATTCACTCCGACGGATCAGCCGAAGCCTAAACAGGGAACGCCGTATTCGGACACGGCGTATGCGCATCCGGTGATTGCTAATGGAAGACTTTACATTCGGGATGCAGGCAGCCTGTGGGTCTATGATATCAAGGCAAAGTAGATTCGGATCTCAGATCTCAGATCTCAGATCTCAGATCTCAGTTCATGTTCACTAAACGGCAAATGAATCCCCAGCCGCCGCCGAGCTCGCTAACGGCGAGCATCAACTCGTTACTTCCCTTCTTCAAAGGAACATAAATCACGTCGTTCTCCGGATTCACTATTCCCAAAAAGTTAGGGTCGCGAAAAGCCTGTGCACTCCGGCCTCGATAGAGAATTTTGTCGTTCACGAACACGCTGACCTCATCGCTGTAGCCGAGATAAAGCCTCTTGATCTGATCCCGATCTGAAATGATGCTAGTTCGGGCATAAACAACCTTCGTTCCCGGTTGTGGCTCGAGACGCTTTGAGAAATCGCTTTGAAATGTGACGTGCGGATGCGGAGCCTCGCGGTAACGGTAAAGAATAACAAGGCCGGGCGGTTCTGCCTCTATCTCCTCCCACTTGATTGCATCGCGTTCCGACGGCGCCAGCGGCCGCTCGAGATTGCACGCCAGCGCGTCATAAGCAGGCGAGACGCTCCACTTCGTCAAAGTCTCCGGAGGCATTGGCGGATAGTGTCGTTCCCAGGCAACAGCGGGTGTCTCCCGTATCTCGAAATTCGAAAAATAAGTCTCGCCCGTCAGCACTGCCAGCGCTACCTGTCCCTTCTGAATGCCACTCTTCAGATCGTTCATCACCAACGCAGGCTTATCCATGTCCTTCACGTACAGGTTGGCGTGAGCGCCGGAGACTTCCAAACGCAAGTGGAACCACTCCTCTTTGGGAATATCGACCGCGCCGGTAAATCCCGGTCCGTTATAGAGCTGCCAATTCAGACCCGTGTTGAGGACCGGCGTGTATTGCATCGCGTCGGGATACCCTGACCTGTGTTGGCGAAGGTATATCCACTCGGCGTTGTTGCCGTCGCTCGAGATGCGAAACTGGATGCCAAAAAATCCGCGCTTAGCTGGAGTAGCAACATCAACATCGATAACGCCGTCGCGCATCTCCAGATCTTTCAAGGTTGCGGCTCCACCGTTGAGATAGATGCTTTTGCGTCCTATGTAGTCAGCGACCTTCGCTTGCCCTTCCATTTGCCAGCGAGGCGAGTCAGGCGCAATGGTCAGACTTTGCGACGGTCGCGCCTGGACTACGACACCAAAGAGTAGGACGGTAACTGCAGTTATCAGGAGATTCTTGAAAATGGTTTTTGGCATAGTTGGTATTGCCGAACGACGTGCTGAGCCTATGAACTTGACGGATCGGCGGAGACTATAGGAGGGATAGTCGTGGCGGGTTCTTAATTATGACCGAGAGGCCGTTGGTGCGGACGAAACGGCTCTCTTCAGGGCTGAACTCTTCGTTAATTCTTTGAGTCTCCAGGGCGAGTCAGTACCGGTAGTGACCGGGCATCAGCTACAACGAGAGAGACTAAGCAACGCAATTGACGACCGCCAAAGATCCTGTGGACAGATGTTCTTGCGGTGCCCTAGGCAATAACGTACTTGACTCACGCAAACGGTGACTGAGCGGTGAGCATTTAGATTTAGGCCACAGATGAACACGGATATGAAGGATCTGAATAAATTGGATTTTTAGATCTGTGTTACTCCGTGTTCATCTGTGGCCGAGAATGAACTAAGTACGGGTAATCGCTATTGGTTGATGTCGGCACTTTACGTCGTCTAAGTAACTTGTCGAACTGACAGCAAGAATCGTCAAGAAAATGGCGCTGAGTCACGGTATAGTGCCGGCTGATGTTCTAACTATTGTCGGATCACACGTCGGGGCAGTCGTTAAGATGGGTGTAACCGCTCAAGAGGATAAGGCTCCTGCACAGGAAATAGAGAGGCTGCTGCCCGTGCTGGTCCATATCCAAGCCAATCTCGATCAGGATCTTTCGCTCGAAGCGCTGGCAAACCGGGTTCAGCTCTCCCAGTTCCATTTTCACCGCCTGTTCCGCTCAGCCGTCGGTGAAACCTTGAAGCAGTACACCCAACGGCTGCGGCTCGAGCGGGCAGCTAACCGACTCGTGATCAATGACGCAGCAATCCTTGACGTGGCCCTCGAGGCCGGGTTTCAAAGTCACGAAACATTCTCACGTCAGTTCAAACGGCGGTTCCGAGTGACCCCGAGAGACTATCGCCAGTGGGCCAGGGGCGAAATAAAACGAAGATCGGTTTCGACTCCTCCGCTGGACGAGCTTTACTCTGAATTTGAGTTATCCAAGACAGTCGTTACTCGACTCGCGCAACTCCACGTCGCATTCATTCGACACGTTGGTCCTTATGAGTCGGTAACGGATACGCTGTGGCACAGATTGGCGGATTGGGCCAGATCGAAGCGCCTGCCGCTCGATCTGATCTTCCTTGGCATCGCGCACGATGCGCCGGGAGTAACGCCGCCTGAGCGGTTGCGCTTCGACGCCGCCATCGTAGTTCCGGAGCCGTTCTCGCCGGAAGGAGAGATTGGACACCAGGTGCTCGGCCCCGGCGAGTTCGCCCTGACCACGCATGTCGGACACTACCGAACCTTGCCCAAAGCGTACGCTACAATCGTTCAACAAGTCGCCCAACTAAAGAAATTTCGTCTTGGGGGGCTGCCGGCCATCGAGGTCTACCGCACGACGCGCGTCGATGCCGCACACGAGATGAATCACACTGAAATCTACCTTCCGGTCAGCCGGATGAAAAAGTAAGGAGGATCTATGCAGGAGATGTCCCAATCCGAACCAGCGGTGAAGCGAACTGAAGCTGATCACATTCGGTGGGGCCGGGTGGCGCTGACCGTAGTCGGGTTGGAAATCGCGCTGATACTCTCGGCGGTCGCCTGGGTTGCGATTTACAGCTATCTGATCAATCCAGGTCACGATCTCGGTTACTACCAGAACCATGCCCAGTTCGCGAGTCCGATTGTATCGGTTGTAGTTGGCATTCCCTATTTGTTCTTCGCGTGCCGCTGGGTCGGACGCAAAGCGGGAACGCGCGCTGTGGCGATGTGCTTGTCGGTCTGGTTGGTCTTATTCATCATCGATGTGCTGCTGATTTTGATGGGAGGATTCACCGTGTACGTCGGCGCTATGGTCGCGATTTCACACACGACGAAAATGCTGGCCGCATACTTCGGCGGCAAGGCCGCGTTGAGAGATGTGCGCAACGCAATTACAGGCGTTTAGAGTTCAATCTTTAGATTGGGTGCTGTGGAAGCCACAAACTGAAGTTTGAACTCTTAACCCCTGTTCACCACGTTGAGAGATGTGCGCAACGCAGTTACAGGCGTTTAGAGTTCAATCTTTAGATTGGGTGCTCTGGAAACCACAAACTGAAGTTTGAACTCTTAACACCTGTTCACCACGTTGAGAGATGTGCGCGCAACGCAATTACAGGCGTTCAGAGTTCAATCTTTAGATTGGTGCTCTGGAAGCCACAAACTGAAGTTTGAACTCTTAACACCTGTTCACCACGTTGAGAGATGTGCGCAACGCAATTACAGGCGTTTAGAGTTCAATCTTTAGATTGGGTGCTCTGGAAGCCACAAACTGAAGTTTGAACTCTTAACTAAAGAAAGGCAGCTTATCTGCACGTTCCACAATCTTCTCTGCGATGAAACCCGTTAAAGGCCCTCAAATCACGTTGATATCCCTCGACGATGTTGAGAATAAATCGCAAGTCCGCATCCTCCATATTCGGGTAGCGCCGGTAAGCCGTGGCAATCGACCCATCGAGGGCATTCTGCGCCTGCAAATAGTTCCCGCGCACCGCCAGTCCTCTCATATCGGAAAGCGAATCGGCCAGCTCCGCAATCGTGTAGTTCTTTTTGACCTCGACATCAGCAAGAAGGTCGCATGAATCTCTCTCCGACGGTACCAGGCGAAGCTCCTGTACCTCTTCGACTCTGCACTTACGCTTCACGTCGAAGTAAGAGAGCCGCACCTTCACTGGTAACTGGCTATTGCGCGACTGGGTCCTGAACTTTGCCATGATGACTTCGGTCAGCCCGTTGTTCATGTTATCGAGCGCGACGGAAGCTGTGCCGTTTCCATAGCGCGGCTGGTAACCGTAAATCTTCTCGACTTGCAAGCCCGGGCCGTACTCAATCCTGACCTCTACATTTTTGGCTACTGACGAAACGAGACTCTGCACCTCGTTCACGAAGACCTTGTCGATGTCTTTGAAGTCCGAGATGAAGTGATAAAGCCCGCGGCCCGAACGCGCTAAGGTGCGGAGGAGATCGTTGTTGAGATCAAGCCCGACGCCAATGGTCGAGAGATCGATTCCCTGACCGTTGCACTCCGAAGAATCCGCGGCGATGCGTCCGGGATCAGTCACACCAACGTTGGCGATGCCGTCTGTCAGCAGGATCACGCGGTTAGTCGCATCTTTTCGGAAATACTTTTTCGCTTCCGCATAGCCAAGCATCAGCCCACTATGAATGTTCGTCGATCCATCTGGCTCAATGCAGTCGATCGCTCGTCGCAAAGCATGACCGTCACCGATAGGGCTGGCCGGAAATAACACTCGCGCATTCGTATCGAAAGTAACGATCGAAATGATGTCCTCAGAACGCAGCTTGCCGAGCATCGTCCGCAGGCTTTCCTTAACCCGCGACATTTTGTCGCTGTCTGCCATGGAACCGCTTTTATCGATGACGAGCACCAGATTGAGCGGGCGCAGATCAGCCCGTTCGTTGACTTCGGCGGTGGTAAAGCCGATTTGCAGTATCGCTTCGCGCAGTGAAGGCGAGAACTCGTCGTTGCCCCAACGTGTATCCATTGCGACTGCCTGGCCATACTTAGGCAACGGCAACCGATGCTTGTGATAATTGACAAACTCTTCGACGGCTACTTCGTCGGGTATCTTGAAACCAGGAGGTGGACTGTTGTAGGCAGGATAAGACGGCGACGGTGGGTAGTAAGTGTTAGTTGACGAACTTGGCGCTGCGCTGGAACCCGAGTTAACGATGGCCCGGCTTCGAGAAACGGACGCAGACGATCCGCTTTGCTGCGCCGAAACGGCAGTCGAAATACATAAACAAAGCAGTCCTGGAGCAACAATCTTCGCGAGAAAACGATAGATCTTCATCATGTCTCCTTAATTGTCTTGGAACCGTTAAGGGTCTTGGGGAGTCTTGAACTATCGCGGTTTTGGGGAGATTGATCTAATCCTTGTTCTTAATCAAAGATGGGCCAACGAAGATTAAAGTTGCTTGGGGATCAAAGATAACGCGGACTTGCGAGCGGTTTCGGCGGGACGTTGCTGGTCGGCGATTTCCTTTATGGCGTTACCGGTTCAGCAGCAGATGGTCTCCGTTGAGTTTCACTCAAGAGCTAAGGAACACTTTTATCAATACGTAATGTTTTGGGATGACTGTGTCTCGCAAGCAGTCGCTTGGCGGGTTTCAGAGTCAATTGAGCGAGATCTCAAGCCACATAAGTAGCTCAAATTCAGTGCTTAGCACACGGGCGCGTAAGATTTCCCCGATGGCATCGAGATTGCGAAGCTCATCAGCATGAATCAGAAAGTGAAGGCCACTGGCCTATTATTAATCGCTCTGGCTCTCTCTTTAAGTCCCTATTCAGGTAGTTCCTCTCTGGCAGCAGCCCAGACTCAAAAAACAGAATCTTCCATGTCGGAGGGCGATAAGCAGGCTATCAAGTTGTTCGAAAGCCGCGTGAACGAGTACATGAAGCTGCGCAATCAGGTGAAGGGAAAACTGCCAAAACTTTCGAAGGACAGCACAGCTGCGCAAATTGAGACTTATCGGAAAACGTTTGAAGAAACTCTGCGGACCGCCCGCGCCGGCGCCAAGCGTGGGGACGTCTTCAACTCCTCTGGCTCGGAATACATTCGACGCACTATGAAGACTGAATTTGATCGTCAGGACAAGGCTGAAATCCGCAAGGTAGTCTTCGAGGCCGAAAACAAGGACGTGCCGATGCGAGTGAACTATCCCTATCCCGAGAGTAAAGAGCTGACCGAAATGCCGCCAACAATTCTTCTCAAGCTCCCGCAATTGCCGAAAGAAGTGAAGTACCGATTTGTAGGGCGCAACATGTTGTTGGTTGATCGAGATAATAATTTGATCATCGATTACATGGTCGATGCTCTGCCGTAATTTGAGATCGTTCGGAAGGAGACAAGACAAACATGAAACGGCTTCTTTTTTCGCTCCTAATACTTGCGTTCCTATTCTCCAACGGTCTCAACACTGTCTCGTACTCGCAAACAGCCTCGGGAGCGAAAGTCGCCGCGGGATCGAACACTGCTCCGAAGCTTGTGTTGCCGCTCAAAGAAGGATCTTTACGATTTGCAGTGATTGGTGACACCGGAACGGGAACTGATAAGCAACGCCAACTCGCCGACGTAATGGTCAAATACCGAACGGCATTCCCTTACGACTTCGTTCTCATGATGGGCGATAACATTTACGGCAGCGAGTCCGTGCAGGACTTTCAGAAGAAGTTCTCGGACGTTTACAAGGCACTACTGGATGACAAGGTTAAGTTTTACGCAACTCTTGGCAATCACGATCTCGCAATTCAAATCAACTACGAACCTTTCAACATGAACGGTAAAGAGTATTACCGGATCAAGAAAAACAATGTCGCCTTCTATTCTTTGAACAGCAACTACATGGATAAGAAACAGGTGCAGTGGCTGGAGGACGAGTTAGCGAAAGACACTTCTGATTGGAAAGTTTGCTTCTTTCATCATCCGCCTTATTCATCTGGCGGGAAGCACGGCTCAGACAAACAGCTACGCGAAGTTGTTGAGCCGATTTTTCTCAAGTACGGCGTAAACATGGTACTGGCTGGTCACGAACATTTTTATGAGCGGATCAAACCACAGAAGGGCATCTATTATTTCATTTCCGGCGCGGGCGGCAAGCTTCGGGATGGCGATATTAAGGATGTGTCCTCGTTGACGGACAAGGGTTTTGATCGCGACCTGTCGTTCATGCTTTTTGAAGTCGTAGGCAATCAGATGTATTTTCAGGTAATCTCGCGCACCGGCGAAACCGTCGACTCAGGCGTCCTACCCAACCAGCGCAAGAAGAGTTAGTTTCGTTTTAGGAACGGCGAAGGATGTTACGGGATACGCAGTCACTTCTGCGTATCCCGTATCTTCTTCGTGTGTACGTGCCGGATTTTCCTTTTCCTTTTTATTTTTGCCTTGATCGACTAGTCCTTTGCGCGATAGAAGAAGTACTCGGCTGTGTAAGGCACCTCTGATACTTCGCCGATTACTGAGCCGGCGACACTGGGAGCTATGCCGCCGGTGGTGTTTACTCGCTGAATGTAGCTCACGCGGCTGAAAATTCCAGGCCCGTCGGTTGATACTTTCTGCAGCAACAGCCAGGGAATGGCGGTTGAGTCCGGAGTGCACCCGGTGCCTGGAACACGCGCGGCAACCACTTTGCTACCACTGTTGCTTTCCCAGGTTGGTCCGACGTAGTGAGTGCCGACTTCTCCGTGATAGTTGGCATCGGCAAATAGCGTAGCCTCTGGCGCTACAAATGCCCACGCAGTTCCGTTCCAGCGATAGACCTGCACGCCCAGTGCGTACGCTCGAAAAGCCAGTTTATTTCCCTCCGGCACCCTCACACTGTCGCAAAGCGGTGCTGGCAATGACGGCGAATTGCTCGGGGCGCTTGCGGGCTTGGCGGAAACAACCGCTGATGCGAGCCCAGCGACGCTGAGCAGTACGAGAAACGCGAAGACGCGTTTCACTTTCATGTAAGGCATTAGTTCTCTCCTTTGATTGGATAAGTAGTTTCAAATTTTGGTTTCATAATCGATCAGTTCTCAGGTGAGTCCTGACTGCTTTGGTAGAGCCTCACGAAGGCGCCCCATCTTCAGGTGCGACGATCGAGCGCGAATCCCATCATTGCCGCCAAAAAAGTTTCAGGAGAGAAGTTACTTGAGACGAAGTTCCTGGGAGCGCAGGCATCCTTGCCTGCCTTAGTCGCTGATCGGAATTGTTAACGGAAGGTTGGCCACAGATGAACGGAATAACACAGATCTGAATTCCGATTTATTCAGATCCGTCATATCGTGTTCCTCTGTGGCCTAAAGTCTAAATCGCCCACCGTTCAGTCAACGTCTGCGTGAGTCAAGTATGTTATTGCCCAAGTAAACGCCAATAAATCACCTTGACCGCGAAAACTTCCTTAATAAGCACCCTGAAGGAAACTATCTGCCCGCGGCGCAAGTATAGTCTTCTATGAATATCTCCCAGAGCGGCGCACAAACTCACCGCACCAATTTAAGGCTGTGGCCTGGTATTGTCGCCGTTGCGCTGCAGTGGCTGTCACGATTCGGCGTGAAAGCGGTCGTTCCCGGAATAAAAGGCTTCGGATGGGCCGTCATGGGCTCTTTAATTTTCACGTTGGCCATTGTCGTGTGGTGGGCGTTCTTCAGTCGCGCGCGTCGCTCCGAGCGCTGGGGCGGCCTTGGTTTGATAGCGCTGGTGTTCGGTGGGACGTGGCTACTGAAACATGAATCGATGTGGTTGCCTTGGCTATTCGCCTACGCCATTCCGGTGGCTAGTTTGGCATTCGTCGCCTGGGCAGTGTTCACGCGTCACCTCTCCAATCGAGCGCGGTGGGCAACCATGGTGGCGACGCTCCTGGTCGCTTGTGGAGGATGGCTGCTCCTCCGCCAGGATGGGATAAACGGCGATCACAATGCGAAGTTTGGTTGGCGGTGGGCGCCCAGCACCGAAGAAAGACTGTTGGCGCAAGCTGCTAAAGAACCAATGACGGCGCCCGCAGCAACAACGGTCAATTCAACTGCGGGCGCACCGGCTGCATCTTCATCAGCTTCAGAAGTTCAAAAGGATTCTTTGTCACCAACGACTCCTGCTGCGCCAACCAGGGAAGCTGATTGGCCCGGCTTTCGTGGACTAGCGCGCGACGGCACCGTGCGCGGCATGCGGATCAAGACTGACTGGTCCGGATCACCCCCAGTACAAATGTGGCGCCGACCGATCGGACCCGGCTGGTCGTCGTTCGCGGTTAACGGCGATCTCTTCTACACACAGGAGCAGCGTGGTGACAACGAAGTCGTCGTCTGCTACAAGGCGAGCACGGGACAGCCGGTCTGGACGCACCAGGATCCGGTGCGCTTCTTTGAGTCGAACGCTGGCGCAGGTCCGCGCGCAACACCGACGCTCAGCAACGGCCGCATCTATTCATTTGGCGCCACCGGAATTCTAAACGCGCTTGACGCCAGCAACGGCGCCGTCGTCTGGTCGCGCGACGTGTCAGATGACACCGGTAAGAAGATTCCATTTTGGGGTTTCGCGAGTTCGCCGATAGTGATTGGTGATGTGGTGATCGTTGCCGCGGCGGGTCAGCTTGCCGGTTACGACGTTGCTAAAGGTAATCGGCGCTGGCTTGGTCCGAATGGCGGTGGAAGTTACAGTTCGCCACAGCTTGTGACGTTGGATGGAGTACAGCAGGTGCTGCTCATGAGCGGCGTGGGCGTGACTAGCGTATCGCCAACTGACGGCACGCAGTTGTGGCAACACGCGTGGTCAGGCAACAGCATCGTGCAGCCGGCGGTTACCGCGGATGGCGATATCCTGATCACGAGTCAGGACACCGGCGCGCGCCGCCTGGCGATCGCGCACGCGGCCAACGAGTGGACCGCTGCAGAGCGCTGGACTTCGAACGCGTTGAAGCCATACTTCAACGACTTCGTCATTCATAAGGGCCATGCATATGGATTCGACGGCCGCATCCTCTCGTGCGTCGACCTCAAGGACGGCCAGCGCAAATGGAAAGGCGGACGTTACGGCAACGGTCAGTTAGTTCTCCTGCCCGATCAGGATTTGCTTTTGGTGTTGTCCGAAGAAGGTGAACTTGCACTGGTAGGTGCGACACCGCGCCAGTTCACTGAGATAGCGAAGATTCCCGGCATCGAAGGAAAGACCTGGAATCATCCCGTGCTTGTCGGCGATGTTCTCCTGGTACGCAACAGCGAGCAGATGGCCGCCTTCCGGTTGAAACTCGATGGTCGCTGACTTTCAATTTGAATAGTCGTCTCCGCTGCTTTCGCCTGCCTCCTGCTTCAGCGGTAGGCAGATTAAGCCACAGATGAACACGGATATACGGATCTGAAATGAGCAGAGAACCTGTTTTCTCCGCCGCAGAGTTGCTAACGCGAGTCGTGTTTTCAGTTCCTGGTCTGACTAGCTCAAGGTCAGGAAGGTTTGCTTGCGCCCGCCTGGTGCATAGCCTTTCAAGCTGATTAGTACTGCTAAATCTTCCAGACCCAATCCTGAATGCCAAGGTTACTTGAGGCGGGCGCAAGCAACCCTTCCTGACCGTGAGGCTTTCAGAAGTTTGTTTGAAAACCACGCTGCAAGTCTTACGAGTTGCGAAGAACTCCTGAAATGCGACGAAGATAGTCTACCTGGCCGAGATGCCAGTTGAGGTGGCCGTAGAGATGAATCAAAAACTGTTTTGTTGACATCGCGGCTTCAAGAACGACTTCCGGATATTCCATCTCCATCTGTTCCTGAGTGAGGTTTTCAATTACTTTTGGAATCGAATCTCTTAACTCCGACAGCCGCGCCACGAGTTCGTTTCTCGACACATCGCGCGCGCTGAATTCAAGCGCTCGATTTCTCAGGTACGGGATCTGGCCGAGCTGACGTCCCACGAATTCTCGAAGATTTCCTTCGATATGAAGAGCGAGGTTGCCGGCGGCATTTGTCACGCCCGGCAGCGTTTGCCATAAAGCCTCGTCATTCGGAAAGCTCTCGATTTGTTTACTTAGCTTTGCAAGATCGCGACGAAAGAGAAACGACAGATCATTTGCCGTGCTCGTTGCTTCAGATGTCATAACGTGATGTTCTCTCAGTTACCAATTTCCACTTCACCTTCCAGATAGAAGACGCAAGCGCCCTCGAGCTTGACGCGATCGCCCACCAACTGACAAATGATTTCGCCGCCGCGACGCGAAGCCTGAAACGCTCGAAACTGATTCTTACCAAGTCGGTTTGCCCAGTAGGGAGCCAACATGCAATGAGCGGCGCCGGTCACGGGATCTTCCGGAATACCCTTGGCCGGCGCGAAGTAGCGGCTGACAAAGTCATAAGTTCCCTCACCCGGGGCGGTCACGATTACGCCGGGCCGATCAATCTGCGCCAACGTCGGCATGTCAGGCTTAAGCGCGCGCACGACCTGCTCGCTCTCAAGCAAAGCCAAGTGGTTAAACTCGTTGCTGAAGACTTCGATTGGATCGGCGCCTAAGGCTTCAGCCAAACCGGCGGGTGTCGAGATCAGTTGTGACGGTCGCGCTGGGAAGTCCATAACGTAGCCCATCTCCGTGCGCTTCACAGTCAGTGGGCCGCTTGCCGATTGGAAAACAACCAGGTCGCGTCCCGGTTCCAGTCGCTCCATGACTACCGCTGCGCTGGCCAGCGTCGCGTGTCCACAAAGCGGGACTTCGGTGGTTGGAGTAAACCAACGAAGACGATAATCATTGTCTGCGCGAACAAGAAACGCCGTCTCACTGAGGTTATTCTCAGCTGCAATTTCCTGCAGCAGAGCGTCATCCAAAAAACTCTCCATGGGCATCACGGCCGCGGGATTACCTTGAAATCTGTGCGTAGTGAAAGCGTCGACCTGGAATATCGGCGTGCGCATCTGCCCACCCAGTTGAGATACAAAGATTGAAGTGACGGATCATGATACCTCGCACATCTCTCGCTGTCTCCCAACGGCATCCTTGACTCAGCACGGACGCACTTGACCCTGTACGCGTTTCGCCAAATTCCAGCCTGGGTCAGCGCCCCAGGGAGAAACGCTGGAAATCTTCGCAAACCTGAAAGCGTTCGCAAAACTGTTGCCATGAAGTTCGCGCGATAGATTAGACTGGAAATGATTTGCCGGCCCCGGCAAGCGAGGAGGTGGCCGTTGAAGATTCCATCGTCACTCTTATTAATCGCCTTGATAATCATTTCAGCGGCCTACGCTACGAACGCTAACGGCCAGGCGGCTGAACCAGAAGCCACTAATCAAAAAGCTTTCACCGCGGTTGAAGCACAGGGATTGGAGAAGTGGCGTTCCTTTTTCGTGTTCTCGTCAAGCGGCTACAGCTATATCATCAGAGCCGATGGTCACTCGCAAAGTACCGCTGGAAACGATCGTCCGCGCAACTTTCAATTGAAGCTGGGGCTGAATGGCCATCTCGAGCGATTCTACTTCGTTGAGCACGACGCGGATCTTCTCATGATTTATGAAGTAAGCGACGCGCTGTCAGGTTGGGCCTACGCAGTGAGGTTGGATCAGAAGACGCTTAAGCCTAAGTGGATCAAATCCATGAGCGCTCTTAACCTTGGCCCGGCTCTGGTTGAAGCTGAATTCGCCTATCTGACGGCGGCGAATTTGCTGATCAAAATCGATCTGCGGTCGGGGGCCTCTGTTTGGCAACAGGAAAATCTTGAAAAGCAATATGCCCTTTCGTCTTTGGGCTTTCGGTTACCGTCCATCTCAAATGACCGAGTGTTTTTCCAGGAAGATATAGAAAACGGGAAGACCCTTGAGGTCGATAAGAATACCGGGAAAATTCTCAGCGTAAAGAACTGACGCAAATTCTTTGGCAATTCTCAATTGCAGCCAATTGAGGGTGGTGTTGCGGTTTCGATTTCGATTTACGCCTATCATCACATTGCGGCTTCAGCCCGATGAACAACCATGCTTCTTGGAAAGAAGAACCGGCTTCTAGGTGTCTGGTAAGCCGTTGAAAACGGTTTCGAAGAATTAAAGTTGCCCTTGCCCACCCGGTTGAGCCCGGTGAATGAGAGGGTCAAACCTGACTCCCTTCTGGCTTTGTGATAAGGTTAGCGACTCCCGGCTAACCATTCAGAGTAAATGAAAACGTCTCATTGTGAGTGCAAGCGTAGGCTCTGGACAGTGATGCGAGTTGCAGTGTTGCGACCCGGGATAGTTGTCGCCACTGCTCTCTTCGGATTGTTCTCGCTATCGGTCTGCGGGCAGGAGCCTGCTCCGACGCCGGTTGTGGTGCAGCCGGGTGCGCCAGGCAAGCCGAGTCGGACTTTGCCGCCATCAACGAGGGCCACGCTGCCGCCAAGTTCTCCGGCAGATGTGCAGTTCATGCAGGGAATGATCATGCATCATGCGCAAGCGGTTGAGATGACCGACTTGATCGAATCGAACACGAAGAACAAGGAGCTTCGATCGCTGGGAGCTCGCATCAGCCATTCTCAGTCAGACGAAATAAAGTTTATGAAACGGTGGCTGGCAGCGAGGGGCGAACCGATGGCCGAGGCAATGCACGAAATGGCGGCGATGCCGGGCATGGATATGTCGAGCCATCCCAAGGAAACGACAGAGCTGATGCCGGGAATGCTTACCGCAAAGCAGATGGCAGCCCTAAAAAAAGCCAAAGGTGATGAGTTCGACCAGTTGTTCTTGACTGGAATGGTTCAGCACCACAACGGCGCCTTGATTATGGTGAAGGAGTTGTTCGACACTGCGGGCGCCGGGCAGGATGCTGAACTATTCAATTTCGCAACCGATGTCGACAGTGGCCAACGCGCCGAGATTAGGATTATGCAAACCATGCTGGGAGAAAAACCCTAGAGGAGAAACGATGACTCGAGTACACGCTGTCACTTTCCGTTTATTCATACTTTCCTTTTCATGCTTGTCACTTTTCGCACTAAACACTAAGGCGCAGACTCCGTCGCCATCGCCTGAGTCCACGAAGACCTTGGAAACCAAATCGGTTCAGAAAGAGGAAGCGGATCCTTTTGCTCCTGAACCGGCCGCGCCGCTACCAGCTGGAATGACCGGCTCGGATGCCAATGATCCGCGCGCCAAGCTCGCGCCAGGAATGTACGACGCAGCTGAAACGTCGATGGGCATCAAGCACGTCATGCTGCTCAAGAAGCCTGACGCGTTTCAACTTGGGACTGCCGATCCTAACGATCCAAGAGTGCAGAAGACTCTGGATTTACTCGGCAGCGACACTTCCAAAATGCCGAAAGCGAGGCAAGTAGTGATGGCTCAGCTGGCTTTTGGGAACTCTGATCTTGCTTTCCAGGGCAATCACTTATTTCAGGGAAACTTTTACGGCGTCAATATCTACGACATCTCCAATCCGGCTAAGACCACCTTGTTAACTTCGATGGTGTGCCCCGGTGGGCAGGGTGATTTGTCGGTTTACAAAAACTTGATGTTCATGTCGGTGGAGATGCCAAACGGCCGTTTGGATTGCGGCACGCAGGGATTTCCGCCCGAGCCCAAGCCGCCCGCCTCATTAACAGAGGAAGAGAAAAAGAAAGTTATTCCCGTAGCGCAAAAGGATCGCTTCCGAGGCGTGAGGATTTTCGATATTACCGACGTCAAGAATCCGAAGCAGGTGGCTGCTGTGCAAACTTGTCGCGGCTCACACACACACACGCTGGTCGTCGATCCGAATGATAAGGACAACGTCTACCTCTATGTTTCCGGAACCTCTTTTGTCCGGCAAAGCGAAGAGTTAGCTGGGTGCTCGGGCGAAGCGCCCGACAAAGACCCGAACACGGCCTTGTTTCGCATTGATGTGATAAAGGTGCCGCTGGCTAAGCCGCAGGATGCACAGGTGGTTTCTACACCTCGAGTGTTTATCGATCCACGGTCGGGTGCCTTGAACGGTCTAACCAATGGCGGCACGCATGACAAGGACGGAATGAAAAAACCAGAGGCCAGCAATCAGTGCCATGATATCACCGTCTACTCAAAGATTGGGTTGGCGGCAGGCGCCTGCTCCGGAAATGGAATCCTGCTGGACATCAAAGATCCAGTGCATCCCAAGCGGCTCGACGCAGTAAATGATCCGAACTATGCATACTGGCATTCGGCGTCGTTTTCGAACGACGGGACGAAAGTCGTGTTCACCGATGAATGGGGCGGAGGGCTGGGCGCGCGCTGCCGGCCAAACGATCCGAACAAATGGGGCGCCGATGCGGTGTTCAATCTAAAGGATAACAAGCTGAGCTTCGCGAGCTACTACAAGTTGCCGGCAGCCCAGGGCGACAGCGAGAACTGCGTGGCGCACAACGGCTCGCTTATCCCGGTTCCCGGCCGCGACATTGAAGTGCAGGCCTGGTACCAGGGCGGCCTCTCCTTGATGGACTTCACCGACGCAGAGCATCCGGTTGAAATAGCGTACTTCGATCGCGGACCGATTGATCCAAAGATACTGGTGCTCGGCGGCGACTGGTCCGCCTACTGGTACAACGGTCAGATTTACGCTTCGGAGATCGCCCGCGGCCTCGACGTTTTTGAACTGACGCCGACAAAGTTTCTGACTCAGAATGAAATCGACGCCGCGAAGACTGTGCGCGTGGCTGCGCTCAATGTGCAGAACCAGGAAAAGATTGAGTGGCCACGACAGCTGATCGTAGCGAAGGCCTACGTCGATCAGTTGGAGCGCTCGCAAGCTCTGCCAGCCGATCGAATCTCCGCTCTCCGCCAGGCAATTGTCAGCGCCGAAAGTTCTCAATTGAAGGCCAGCGAGCTCGCCAAACTCAAAAGTCTCGCTCCGTCGCTGGAAGAGTCTGCCGCCTCCACCAAGAGCGCCCCCGACTCAACCCGACTGCACGCTCTCGCCGAAATCCTGAAGCAACCTGCTCGATAATCTTTATCGAGGGTCGTTTCGGTGAACTCGAGACTGGATTAGCGAGCGCGGGCGGTGAAAGAGGATTACACAATTCGAGAGGCCAGCCCAAGGTGCTGGCCTTTCCCTTTTTTTAGACCGGTGTCTCCGGACGATTACACCCTGCATTTTTGATTATCGCGAATTCACCCGCACAAACCAGCACAAACCGACCACTGAGTAGGTCCCAAAAACAACCAGTGCGGCAAGAGAAAAGTAGGTAGTCGCCAAAACTGAGGCCACGGCCTGGCGCCGTGGTCACTCACGTTCGTCGCTAACAGAGGCGGGCCGAGATTTTTGGTGATGCCACGGGCTCGTCCCGTGGAATGTTCACGCTTCATGCTGCTGGCAGGCGGCAACGTGAAACACCACGGGGCCAGCCCGTGGCCTCTTGCGAACCGATGGATCAGCCTGTTTTTGTAGCTGTGAACATGAACACCACAGGGCCAGCCTGTGGTATCGGCTACTCAGTTCACTATTTATGCTTTACCTACTTTTCTTGGCGCCCTGAAACAACTCCTGCTTCCAGATTTTCTACATCAAGTGAATCAGGCTATCTGAGGCTATGCATGTCCCGACATGACCGCCAAGCAATGAAATCGCAAGTGCATATGTGACTACCTCTGATGACTAGATAGCATCGTTTAAGGATTCTTTTAGGCTGTCTTAATTGCGAGAGACGGATGACGCTCGCGTAGAACCTGAACCAAGTGGTCTTTGGCAACGTGTGTGTAGCGTTGCGTGGTTGCGATAGACGCGTGACCCAAGAACTCTTGCACTACTCTTATGTCAACTCCGTTTCGCAGGAGGAGAGTCGCCACCGTGTGCCGCAGCATGTGTGGAGTGATATGCCGCTCGATGCCCGCATCCTTGCGGAACTGAGCGATGATGTTCGCAATTCCCTGGGTCGAGAGGCGTTCTCCCGAAGCGTTTAGGAATAGTGCGGTGCTGGTCGAAGGTAGGCGTGAACGCATCTCAATATGCTCCTTTTGTATTCGCACTGTCTGTTCGTCCACGACAAAGGCCAGCCGGTCTCGTCCGCCTTTTCCCTTCACCTTGAAGACCAATTCGGTGACCAGGAAATCCGCCAGATTGAGTGCCGAAACCTCTCCCACACGCATACCTGTCGCGAAGAGCAAATCGACAAGGGCGAGATTGCGAAGCGTGCGATACGAGCGCGCGGCCGCAGCCGACGATCTCGCTCTCGCGAGAGCAGGCCCTTTTCGGGGCACGTTGATGGCTCGATGGTTTTGCCGCGCCTGGACGATAAGATCGTGTATTTCTGATTCGCTCAAAGCTCTGGGTAGCTGATTTATCCGGCCGAAACTCAATTTAACTCTCCAAAAGGGGGATTCCAAAAGGACCCCCTTTCGCACCCAATATGAGCAGAACACTTTCAGCACAACCATCTTTCGCCGCATTGATGCGGGAGCATACGACTTCTTCCGCAAGTCGGCAGCCCAGTTTTCAATGAGTTCGGGGTTAAGCGAAGCCAGGGAACACTCGTTGGGTACGTATGCCGCAAGCTGGTCCAAATCTGATCTATATGCGATCTCAGTCTTCTTGCTTCTGTTGTGCGTTGAAAAGTAGCCATTGAAGAACTCGGTTATTGCCTGGTCTAGTTGCATCGTATGCACTCCCGCAAACGAGTCCGGGGGCGGACCCTTCGTAAGATTGAAGAGCTTTTCGATTCGTCTCGGTGGGTGGGAAAAACCGCGGTGAGTTTAATCAGGGAAGATTCGGGTTTCAAGTAAGCTGAGCTCCAACCGATTTGAACTATTGTCGCAACTCTCAATTGGGGTCATAATGCTGCGACTCAGGTTGGACTCACGCACTCGGCGTTGTCATCGCTTTGGATAATTAGGAATTATCGCAAATGCTTATCGCGGCGTTTAAATGGTTAGGGCTTCAATTATTCGTCATATGCGCAATGATAGGGGCCTTTTCTCTTCTGGTCTGGCTTTTCAACGGACGCGAGGAAGCTCTTGGGTTCATCAATACTGCTGTGGTAAGGATGAAGGGACCCTGGGTATGGACGTTTGGGTACGGCTTGGCGTTCTTCATTACGGATCGTGGCCGCCAATTACCAGCGGTCCTCGATGCGGTGCTCGTGCCGAACGAGGTGACCGCCGAAGTTTCGCAGCGAATCGCCGCTTCCACTCACCATTCCAATGCCTACCGTTTCACCTTGCCTCTCACGGTGTTGGGTGTCTTTTTGACTTACGTCTATGGCATTCCGAACCGGGGAGTGGCTTATGTGCTGCTCTACCTCTGCTTGCTGTTGATCTACTACATATCCGGTTTTTTACTGTTCCATTTCATCGAGGTAATACTCGCTTTCGAAACGCTTTTCAAGAAGATGGACCGCGTCGAATTCAAACAGGTCTATAGTCCATTACATCTCGAATACCTCACGTCATACTTAGCAATAACCACGGTAATCGGCTTGATTTCAATTTATGCGGGTTTTCGCGGAACAGTGACCGCAGGGTTTGAATTTCAGCACGAGGTTTGGCGCGTTTTCTTGTTGACCCCACTCATCCTGTTCATTCCGGGAACGCTCTTTTACGACTACTATCCGAGATACGTGTTGAGGAAGATAGTGCAGCACAAGGTATTCAATCTAATGGCGCGGCTTGGTGCGTCAGACGCCTCGAACGCTCCCGAATTAGTCTCTAAACTGAGGGACGCTTCTGCGGTTAACTCCCAAATCCTGCCCTTTGTTGACTACAAGACTTTGCCTTCATACCTGATCGCGATTCTCTTCGTGATATCTCTGGCGTACAACAACGACCCGGCTGTGAGTTCGTTTTTGCAGAAGCTAACGCAGATGGGCTCGAAATAAATTCGGTAGAAAAGCCCAGTCTATTTTCGCAAGCCTCAAATACTAACGTTCTGTGTCCGCTCGGCGCTCCGAAAATTAGCAGCGAGTCGTGGCGTATACCAATACGCGAAGGCCGTAACGAACATTCCCAATATGAACAGTACCGCTGCGGCGAGATCTTCAAACCCTGCGACGCTAGTCTCAAGAGTCATTTGCTTCCAGCCAAACAGAGCAGCAAACCACATCGGAAACCGGACAACAACCAGCCAGACGACGACTGTAAACGCGGCATAATACCAGACGCGCTTCCGGGTTGATGACTTCCGCAAAGTCTTAATGGCTTTTTGCTCTTCGAGTATTAGGATTCCCGATAACTGCATCGGAACGAGCTGTCCGAAAAAACTGTGAGATGGGCCTCCTGTTCGTGCCATTGCCAATGAGAAAGCGATAATGTTCACGACAAAGGTCAATAAAATGATTCCTTCCGTAACAGGAGGTCGCCATCTTCGAAGGTAACCCAAAGCACACGTGGCTGACACACCGATTCCAGTCGCAAGTAAGAGATACGCAATACCAAGACAGTCGCGTTGCCAATCTGCTTCGTTAGCGGGTTGAAACAACGCGCGAAGGCTGTAACCACCAAGTACCCAGCGAGGCCCGTATTTGAGGAGGGCGATGGTCAGCAAAACACCGCCCATCTGGATAAGCGACACTACACAAACGCGCGACAACGCGTCCTCATCATCGAGTCCTCCAGCTAGAAAGGCTCTTACACGTTGAACTATCGGTGCCACATATTCTCGCCCCCGCTCGATCCAAGTGCCGATGCCCTTGAGGTTCGGGCTTGGTTCCTCAGTTTGTGACATAACTTAGTTCCTCCTGAAGTGAGAGTTAGATGGAACTGAATTTAGAAAATCATCGCGTGCTGTAAGCTTTGAAAGAACCCCTCTAAACGATCTCAACCAGCTTTTCGTACCAAAGGCGATCCAGCCTTCCATCCAAGTTTCTTCCTGAAGTAAACACTCCGGACTGTCTCGATCTTCTCAGAGTCCCTCATGTCACGATCGAAACCTTTGCAGAAAAGACTTCAAAACATGGCGACCCAGCACACCATTGGGTCTTAGCAACGCATCAATTGTGAGACGGAGGTTCCGCGTCTTCCCAAACTTAAATTTGGCAAAGATCAGATCGTTGACGACATCCGCGGGGTAGTGCCTTAAGTCTTCGACCAGCCGCCGAAAGTCGTCACTGTTAAATGATAGGATGCTGTCAAAGAGCATTTCCTGAAACAAGCGATTCATTGGTGTCATGTATCGAGGTATCGAATTCAAGAGATCACTCTTCCCCAGTTTGTCATGTTCAAGACAATCCAGGATCGACGCTGCTAGTGGTCGACATACGAATAGCATTCTGGTGAGAGCCGTGGCAGTCGTTGCGGGATTGGCTTGTCCGGCCTCGCCAAAGAACAGAATGCGATCCAACGCCGGAGTGCGCAGCCGACCAACCGGAACGATGCCAAAATAGGATTTCGGGACTTGTGTCGAGTCCAAGGCGATCTGACTCGCGTAATGAGAGTTTCGTAAGATGAACATTAACTCGGACTTGATCGAACGGGATGGCTTGTACTGATGCGAGGGCAAGATGATCGCGGCATGAGCAGTTCCTCTTGAAGTGGGAAACAGCTCGAAGAAAGCCGGATATTTATTTATGACAACGTTATCAAGTCCGATAGGCCTGACGTCACCTTTGACCAACACCTCGCAACCGTGGACGATGTAATAACCCTTTATGGTGGCGATGCTCTTAGCGCCGACAATCGGTGATCCAAACCCCATGCAATCTATAAGCAACTTCGCTTTTATCTCCAGCGAGTTTGCTCGCACAACGATTGCCTCGCGTGTTTGCGAAAAAGTATAGAGCGTATGACCGGTCAATACTGTTGCTCCTGCGTCATTTAGATCCTGCTCGAGTTTCCCGATTAACTTTTCGGTATCCCATAAACTGTAATCGCCGTTTACAGTTGCCCTCAGCCCGTCATAGGCAACGAAATCCATAAAGTCATAGTGTCTATCAACACAACTTTGGAGCTGGGGGTTATCTCTAGCAGCCTGAGCGTCCGTCAACCAATATTTGTTTCGTGGCACAGAGTCATGTTGCTCCAGTAAGACGACTGAGCATTTCGACGCCAAAGCGCTGGCGATTAGTAGTCCCGCGACGCCGCCACCCGCTACTACAACATCTGTTGAGATCATCGATAATTCCTAATTATCCGTACAATTCGGGACCGAAAAGCTTGGGCGAGCACGCCTTGGCCTGCCTCTTCAGGTGCGCGACTTTAGGTCCAACTTCGTCCTCGAAAGTCACCGCACCTCGTGGTTACCGGACGGAAAACAACAGGCTATGCGTCACAAATCATCTCCTCACGAGATCCTCGAACAAACCAGTCGGACTTTTTATCCCTCGATCATGAAACTGCCTGAGCCGATACGAGAGGCGGTGATGTCGTCCTATCTTTCACTGCGTGCTCTCGATGAGATTGAAGATCACCAACAACTCCAGAAGAGTACAAAAGTAGGTCTACTCAACTCTCTGAGCGCGGAACTAAGACTTCCTCGCTCAAGTGACCGTGCGTGTTCTGCGATCTTGCGGCCTTACCATGACGAGCTTCCGGAAGTTACAAATCGTCTCGACGACTGGCTGGGACTTTCTCCCGATGGAACTGCCACGATAGTCCGCCAGGCAGCGGCGGCGATGTCTGGGCGAATGGCATATTGGGTGGAAGCAGATTGGATGATCCGCTCGAAACGTGACCTTGATCGCTATACGTTTTGCGTGGCGGGAGCTGTGGGAGTACTTCTATCCGACCTCTGGAACTGGTTTGACGGGACCCAAAGTCGACTTAGAGATGCGATTAGCTACGGCCGAGGATTGCAAGCGGTCAACATTCTGCGGAACCGCAGTGAAGACTTGCATCGCGGGGTGAATTTCTTTCCGCCGGGCTGGATGAAGGCTGACTTCTTTAACTACGCGAGAAACAATCTTTCGCGAGGAGATCGTTATGTTCAGGGATTTCCGCTGGGAGGGCCTGCCCACGAATTCTGCAGTGGCCCTCAGGCTCTTGCTTATGCAACTCTCGAAGCTCTGGACCGAGGCGAATCTAAACTGAGTCGCAGTTCTGTACTGGCCATCCTCAACCCTGAACAACTCATGACAAATGAGTCGGAGTCAAACGAAGAAGTTATTCTTGTAAATGAGCGCGATCAAACGATTGGAGCTGACAAGAAGATTGCCGCGCACCTAACGGGTGCTCTGCATAGGGCCTTCTCAGTATTTATCTTCAACTCCTCCGGTCAATTGCTTCTGCAGCGACGGACGGCCACCAAATATCATTCCAGAGGCCTCTGGTCCAATACTTGTTGCGGGCATCCTCGACCAGGCGAGACGATTGCGCAAGCTTCACAGCGCAGGTTAACTGAGGAAATGGGCTTCCATGCGACTCTGACCCGACTCTTCGGATTTGTTTATCGCACTGAGCTTGAAGACGGCCTCATTGAACATGAATATGATCACGTGCTGGTTGGATACTTCGAAGGGGCTCCGAATCCAAACTGCACTGAAGTTGTCGACTGGAAATGGATTGATTTACCTACATTGAAAACAGACATCGAAGTACACGCGGATCGGTACACCTACTGGTTTCGACTCTCACTCGATCGCGTGCAAGAGGCGTTGGCAGCAACTCGGCTCAGCATGACCAACGCGTAAAATGGCTTTCGCAAATTGTTCGCTTACGACGTCATAATCACTCAAGCCGCGATCCGGCATCGTTATCTTGGGCTATGCGTGACTCATAAATACGCGCCAGAAAATCGTAGAGGACCAATTCGTGTTCACGGTGGGCTGAAAGCAAGAACCGATTAACGCTCATGTGGATGCAACTCGAAGCGAAATCCTCGAAAGAAACCTCGAGCGATCCTTGCTGAGCTAACAATTGAACCTTCCTGACAATCCGAGAAATTGCCTGCGATCGCGTGTGGACGAGTTTCAGGCAGTTGTCACTGTGCGGATCAGCCTCAAGCATCTGCGACAGGGTCCGTCGCTCCTTGCGGAATTTCTCACTCGACTGCTCCTTAAACTTCTTGTCGAGGACTTGTTCGGTCGCGTACGCGTCTCGAAACCGTTTTACGAAACGAGCCTTAGCGTTCAGATCGAATCCAAAGTCAGTAAGCAACCGATCTGTTCCGTACAAAGCCAATTGCCAGCGTCGCATTGATCCTTCGTCTTCAGTGCGATTTAGTTTCTCAATAATGGCCAATACCATCTCGCTATCCGCATGGAACAGTTGTTCAGCCAGACCAATGGCTTGGGCTCCCCCATAACGCTCAACCTCGCGCTCATAGGTGTCCAGCTGAAACCGCCAGACAAGCTTTTTCTTGATGAGCTTTGCAACTGCCGCTTGCAGGATGGATAAGAATTCCGAGTTAAGTTCGTACCGCTTAATATGGAATCTCAGTCGTAAATGCCATTCAGGATCACCGTAACGCACGAAAAACCAGCGATCTATTGTGCCGTGCTTCGTCGCTGTTCGGACCAGCGGGCGAATCATATTTTGCAACACGATGTCGGTCGTCTCGGTTCCGCAATAAAGTTTCGCGTAGACATATTCCGAGCCGGGCGGAAAAGTATGGCGGTTAAGCCTCTGGTTGGCTTTCGTCCCGCTCTCCTTCATAACATTTGGAATTCGCTTAATCTCTCTTCGAGACTTGATGAACGGAACCACGAGATGATGAAGATATCCAGGTTCAGGGGCGTAAGTAACTGACTCCGGCGCCGGAAAAGACTCAACCAGCGTGGCCGTCTCTCGCCTCCGGAGCAACATTGCGAACGACTCGGCGCTTAGCGGATTCTCCAAATCTACTGGGAGAGAATTATCACCATCCGAGAGGAAGATGACTGAGGGAATGTTGCGGTGAGCACGCCAAGCCTGGATCGCCTTGAATCGTGACGCGGGCCTGTCACGATCCAGTGCTTGCAGTTCTTCCCTGGTGACGAACCAGCGAGCCGGCGACAATACCAACCTTTCACAGACTACTCGAGGTAAGAACGGGGCGTGAGAAAGCACGCCCCACGTCCAGGTCAACTCGGCAGCGATGGCTTGATATTGGAGCGACGACAGAAACCTGTAGACCGCCGGACCAAGTTCGCTGTAATGAGCATTTGTCAGACGCGGAATGACTTGCTTTCCGAGCGTTCTGGATCGCAGATAAATGTGTTCCCCACGTACTGAAACGCTCAGGTCTGAAACTGGAATCTGTTGTTCGGCACGGGCTCCGGATCGACCGAGGTATGGAATTTCGAAGTCACGGAATACGGGCCGGGCCACAATATTTCCCGCGCGTCCTTCCGGCAAATGAACGATTTCAGCAAAGACGACATCAGGGTGCGACGAACTTTCGGCCCTCACGTAGCGCAACACGTGACGCTTAAGTATTTTATCGGCGTGACAAAATCGCCCGAATAGTTCTGCGCCCGACGGGCCACTCACGCCTTCTATCAAGACACGAAACTCTCCCCGGTCAAGAGCCTCTTGCGATACAGCGGCAACTTTGGCAACGACCGCAAACGAATTTGAAAGCGGTAGGGGGTCCGGCGCCGCCAACTTTTCGACGTCCTCCGAGCGAAGTGCAATCTCTTCATGACCTTGCTGCAATGCCTGAGAAAGAGTCTGTAACAAGAATTCCTGACGAGAGTCCCAAGTCTTCGTCTCGGGTTTGGAAGGAAGTTCTAAACCGGCAACTAAGGCGGGAAGTTCCGCGCTCGCCTGAAAGCCAATCCCGCTCTCTTCGTCCAAGGCCTCGGCGAGAGGCACTTCCCTTTCTTCGTAGCGCTCGGCAAAAGCGTTGCGAAAGCGGGTTAGCGAATCAACTGCGGTGCGCGGGGTTATGCGGTGAAGCAATGAAACCCCACGAATGATCTCGTCCAGTACTTCACCACCAAGTACAGCATTGCGAGCGGGCTTGATCAGGTCGACCTGAAATAAATGCGATGGGTCGGCCTGCCCAGGTAAGTGGTCAAGCGACTGTGCCATAGTCCGGTAGCGATTAAGATCGATTCCGAACCCATCTCGATCAATTCTCGCCAATTCAGAGCGCGTTCGCCTCAGTATCTTAGCGATTGAACGCGTCTCCCGATGTCTGCGTAATTGATCCAGCAACGAAACCAGTGGATCTGGTCCGGTAACCGGTACGAACAAATCAGGCACCAGAATTTGGCTATCTATCAGAAGATTTATGTATTTTTCAGCCTCGTCGAAAGATATGTTGGGATCCACAAGAGCCCCGGCGAGCGACCGCGGCTTCTTACCTTCACGGGCAAGTTCTAGTGTGGCGATTAAGTAACTGGTCTCTTCGACGGATATCAGCTGATAGGAAAGTCCCTGACCGTTCCGCTTGGATTCCAGGTAACGCGTCCGACCACCGGAGCGATACAGGCTTGAATTGGGGCGATAGATGAGATCTTTTCTTAACTTCGCAGATAGCGCTATCTCCTCAGATAGCTTTACCAGGTAATCAAAATCAAGACGCGTGCGGCGTCGAAATTTATCGCGTCCCTCCGTGGCTAACCGAGTTCCTTCGCCAATTCGTCCCAGGGACATGCCGGCGAAAAGCCCAAATGGTGTTGGTCGTCCGGTCATGCGCGAAAAGTAACGCACTAAAGCGCGCTCGGTATTTCGCCCGCGCTTGGTCTCTGGCTTCGACCGCCAATCTTCGATGAACCCGATTAGATCCGGGCAAGCTATGAAGATCGCTTCTCGTGTTTCCGGGACGGTTATTAACTCGTAGAGTCGTTGGCGCAGGAGGCTGCACAATTCTGCATACGACTGCTCGAATGACGACTCCGGCGACAGCTTGACAGCCGCTGCACCGTGGTTCCATCCAAGGAAGTCATTAAACGATAAGACTGGAGTTCGAAAGACAAAGAATCCTGCGGGGGAAAATTCTGGGGTGCTCTCTGGGGTGCTCTTCGATGCGGGCATTAGATCAGAAGCTCAACCAGGTGAGATTTTCACACTTGGGTTTTCATGCTGGCTCAGGCGAATGCTTGTAAGCCCCGGGGGCGGGACGCCCGTGCCACAAGGCGATCAACTCTACACTGGGTCTGCGACTTTTGTACGACTGTTCACCGGAACTGCCAGCGACAAATAGACGCCGTCCTCCTCATAGACGAGCCTTGCCTCTCGCAGTTCTTCCAAATAATCCTCGACGTCCTCTATCGTAGCAGTTACACCGCCCTCCTCTTTCAAGCTCTCCCAAATCGCTTTGGGCGTGGCGCCACTATCACACGCAAGATAAATGCGAGCTTCCTCTTCAGCCAGATGATAATCGGCTGACTCGAGCGCCGGTCGGCGGTCATTAATGATCAAAAAACCCGGACCTCTGGAATACTGGAGTGCGAGTGAGCCCTCATCGTAGTTTGACTGCCAGTGCTCAATGCTCTGCTTGATCGCTTTGATATAAGCTTCTGGCTGCTGCCCGTCTCTGTAACGATAGTCGAAAGAGTAGGCGAGATCGGAAAGGGCCGACTCGTCACACGGGTAGGCAAAACGGTAGTAGGGTCGTGGTCCAACGATTTCGAGATTGTAGTTTTGCGGTCTTTGATGGTAAGGACTGAAACGCTCAATTCCGAGACGGATTAAGCTCGGAGGTTGCAAGTGTCCGAGTGACTTCATCACATCGGCCATTCGATCGTATTCCTCCGGCGGCTCACCGGGAAAGCCGTAGATCACATTCCAATAGACGTGAATACCGAATTCGACGCACCACTTCAGTAGTCGAATGTTTTGTAGGGCTGTGACGCCCTTTTTCATTAGCCGAAGGATGGGCGTGCTCAGACTCTCAATTCCGGGCTGGATGTAAGCGACGCCGGCATCTCGGAGAAGGCGTACCTGCCAGCGCTTGAGATTGGATTTCACCTCGTAGAATAGGCGCAGATCCAAGCCGGAATCACGCAACTTCGGCAGAAACTCGTTGAAGTACCGCATGTCCATAATGTTATCAACCGCCTGAAACGACAGTTGCTGATACTTCTTGGCGAGGAAGAGCAATTCATCAACGGCGCGGTCTGCGCTCTTACTGCGAAAAGCCATGGACGATCCATTCAGACCGCAAAATGTGCAGTGCTGCTTTGCTCCCCACCAACACCCTCGCGACCCCTCGAACGGAATGCTGATGTCGCGCGAGATTTCCGCGCCGAAGCTGAGCGATCTTATTCGGTCGAAATATTCATCGTAGTTCGGGTAAGGAACCTCACCAATCGAACGCACATTTTCTGAACTCTGCTCGATGATGACACGGCGTTTCCCCCGACCAACACAGAGACCAGGACGTGGCTTAATCGTTCGGCCGGAAAAGAGATCAGCCATGAGCCCAGCGATTACACTCTCACCTTCGCCGCGCACGACTACATCAATCCAGGGAAAGTTACGATGAAGTGCTTCACCCATCGGGCCATCACAATTTGCCCCTCCGAATACGATTTTGAGTGACGGATCGCGTTGCTTCAAAAGCTTTGAAAGAACTAGTGACGGAATGTTCTGGCCGAACGTGGTAGTGAAACCGACCACTGCGGGATGAGAACCAAGCAGATCTTCAACACAAGAATCCAGGAAGGCTGGCACTAAGCCGCGCATTCTTATCGCCTTCGAAATCAGATCCTCGGGAACATCTTGACTGCGAACGTAAGCGAAATACTCATCGTCCAGTTTTCGGGCATCGTGGAAAGGAGGAACAGCAAATATCCAATCTCCGATGAAATATTGTGCAGCAATCTCGCCATAGTCCCCCGCAACAACTCTTTTCCCATCGCCGAGGCCTGCCGTCTTTTCGGCAACGTGTTCCATGAAATGCAGAAAGAATGAACGCACCTCGGTGTCGATGCCCTGCTCCTGCAAAACACTTTGAAGGACACCCAACTGAATCGACGGACGATTAAGAAGGGCCCAGGGCATGGCTACCAATATGGTCTTCTTTTCTCTCACAAGTAGCAGCCTGAGAACCTGAGATTACAAAGGGACCGAATGCCGGGAATGCATCCAGTCCCTAAGAAAGCGCTTCCTACGTATGATTGATTTCTTTTGAACTGCACTTGCAGCCAGGAAAGACACGTAGGCGCCGAGCGCCTCATAGTCAAGAAACGCGTGAAGTGACAGTTCGCCCGTTCAGCCGCAAGACTTGGCCTTAATAACTTAGCGCGAACGTTTTTGCGGACTCACTCGCCTAAGCGACGCAGACGCACTTGGATTGTCGCTTCGTTGACGGCTTAGCTGCTACGGTCGCCTTAGTCACCGCTTTCTTACTAAGCTTCAATTTGCCGCCTTTCTTTGAAGCAGGCTTACCTTTTCCCTTTTTTGACGTAGCCATAACATGCCCCTTTCATAGTCGGAAGGTGGTAAAGCTTAAGAACAACGGCTGAGCCGGACTGCAATGGCTCAAACGAGTTGTATAGTCATATTGATCAGGGTGTCAATGTTTTTCTCGGGGTACCACTGTTGTTTGTTGCTGGGGATAAGAGCAATACCCGATCCCATGAGGGTGCCAGCGACGACGCAGCTGCGAGCAGAGCCAACGCGATCCCCGCTGCTCCTTCCAGCAAACCTATTTCCTCGGTCCAGAGAGATTGATTCTTATCATCACGCGTGTACGACAGAAAGCCGCCAACGCCCTCACCAGACCGCCTTTGATCCAGTGCGTGCGTGAACCAGAACCAACCCGCTTTTTGCGACCAGGTTGTCCCTGTCGCTTGAAAAATTCGATTGAAGATATGGCCTAACCCTGCTGATCCATGACAGAGCCCGGCATCAACAATGCCGGCTTTGTCTGCTCTTCTCCGCGCTGCGCCTTGCGCTATGCGTAAAGCCTCGCGCTCCCAGGATGAATTCTTTACCGAGCGTGCCGCAACCAGAAGTACGGCGGCTATCCCGGCATCGCCATAACACCAGGCAAGTCTTGCTCTTTTCCGCCTGATGCCTGGGCCAACAAAATACGGGAAACAACCCCTCACATTACTTTCCATCTTTTGACTGATTAACCACTTAACCGTTTCGTTTAGGAGCGCGCGCGCCTTTTCGTACGCCACTCCGGCAGAGCAAACTGCGGCCAGCAACCCGATAACACCTGCTATTCCGTGGGCGACACCAAGGTCGTAGTAATTAGTTTGATTGTTATTTGACTTCAGAGCTGAGGATCGACTGGATTGAGTTGCGAATGTTATCCCACCCTTTTGGTAAACAGCTCTCACGGCGAGTTGATCCACGATGCGGTTCAAACAATCGGCAGCTGCGGGGTCTGGCAACCGCTCCAATGCATAAACTCCCAACCCAACTAAGCCATCAATCAGATCGTAATCTGCACTTGCCGAATCCTGACAAAGAGCTTCATCCAAAGCCCGACTTGGTTTCCGCTTTCTGTCTAACCCGCGAAAGCCAAAAAACTCTCGTTGCAGATGAGTCAAGGACCAAGCCGCGCCGGTGAAACCGCAATGCAATGATGGCGCCATTACCTCTGAGGACATTTGCCTGGTTGCTGATGAGATGAGTTGCCTCGCTCTGTTCAGGTACTCAGCAGTTTCACGATTGTTGCCGATACCGGATTGCGCGAGGTAAGCATAGGTGACCGCCAGTCCCGACTTACCGCTGGCCAGCGAATCATCGGTCTCTGCACGCTTAATGTGACTGGGCAGCGAAGCAGCGATTTCCCTTACTGCTTCAAGCGCGCTCCTCCGCAACGCGCCGGTCAGGAGAGGGCGCCAAGCGGTGCTGGAAAAGTTTGAGGTCATTAGAGTTCGGTGGCTTTACGATACTAACTCAGTCAAACGTTATTTTCACTTGGAACACTGGATTTGAAATTTGTTGAGCCCTGGCGGAGACAGAGCGTTGGACTTGAACGCCAGACCCTGTCAAGCAGTTTACCTAGATACGACTCAATCATTTCTAACGCACTCAATCAGGCGTCGATCCTCGCGGGGAGCGGGAGATTTGCATTAGAATCCTTGGGCAGTGCCCTCATTTGGAGTGACCTGTCACCGCTTTTGCGCGCGGCGGCTTGACGATGTGCTGCTTTGGTAATGGGCCGTTGTTGTCGATCGACTGCGACGGACCAAAGCGCCGACGGGTCGGCGCACTCCAAATCCTTCGAGCTATGCACTTTGATAAAAATAGGAGTGGTGCAGTTCTGGAGGTTACTTGTCCACCGAACTCAGTTTGTCGAAGAGAAAGACAAGCTGAAGCTCATCGGACTTCAAATTGCATCACACCGAAGATCTGACCATGTTGCGCATCGTTTCAAAGGCGGTTAAGTTGATCGGTTCTCGTCCGGGGCGGGCAATGCTCCTGCTGCGCATGGGTGTATGGGTTGCGATTCTGTCGGTAGTTGTTAAGTTGTGTTCGCTACCTCGGGCGCTTTCGATTGTTTCTGCTTCAACTTCGGGGAAGCAATCAAGCAGAGATAGCAGTGAGCAGGAGCTGGCCACGGCCATAGACGCGGTACTAGGCTTGAATTTTCTTGTGTTCAGGCCAATTTGCTGGAAGCGAGCCGCGATCTTGCATCGTTACTTTTCTCTGCGCGGCAAAACGACCAGGATCAACTTTGGCGTGCGTAAGGGGGCCGCTGGCGCGCTCGATGGACACGCCTGGTTGGAGGCCGACGGACATCCTATCCTCGAAAGCGCGCCTTCGAATTACACTGTCACGTATTTCTTCCCATCGACGGCTGAATGCAAAGTTGATTTGGCCTCGATGGCTGAAAATCAGTAATCAGTAATCAGTAATCAGTAATCAGTAATCAGTAATCAGTAATCAGTAATACGTTTGGTTCTTTGTTCTTGGTTCTTTGTTCTTTGTCGTTGATGCAATTGAACCGATGTCGGTTTCGGGGAGCCGTGACCTACTGCAAGGAAAATAATCAGCTTACTGCGTTCACAAACGGATTGGCTGATTACTGATTACTGATTACTGATTACTGATTTACTGATTTACTGATACCGCCTGAAATTTGCGATCATGTCGAAGTTCGATCTCAGTTATCTCATTGCTCCGCACACTGTCGATGACTTCGTTGCCCGGCATTGGCAGCAGTCCTCGCTCCTAATCAAAAGAGGCGAGCCTCAACGCTTCCGCGATCTGCTCGCCGTGTCTGACATCGAAGCCGTTCTCGCGATGGCCGATCAATTGCCAACCGGCGCGGTCGAGTTGATCGGTAAGACGAATGCCATTGAACGTCGCGGGCCCGAATCGTCAGCTCTCGCGGGTTTCTTCAACTCGGGATCGACAATTCGGATCAAGAGAATTGAGAGACACTCTGCTCCGTTAGCGGAGCTGTGTCGGAGTATCGAGCGGGAACTTGGCTTTCCCACGCGCGCGAATCTCTATTGCACTCCAGCGGGTGCTCGCGGATTCGATCTGCACTTTGACACTCATGAAGTTTTGGTTCTCCAACTGCTGGGCGCCAAACAATGGCAAGCTTACGAGCCCACCACAAAACTACCTTTGGAATACGTGCCGCAGCTGCCGTTCGAAGATGACGGCGAAGCCCTGAAATTCTCGAGTGAAATCAACCGGGATGAAAGCAGCGCCACGGACCGTGGGACGCTCGCGGTCGAAGCTTCGTTGCAGGCGGGCGACAGTCTCTACCTGCCACGCGGCTTTGCTCATCAGGCAGAATCCCTCGATGAACCGTCGGTGCACTTAACTATCGGCATTCATGTCGTCACCTGGCTCGATCTGCTCACGGTTGCGCTCCGTCAATCCGGCTACCGCCACGAGAGTCTTCGTCAGGCGCTACCAGTCGGGTGGCTAAATAATCACCAAAGCAATCATGAGAGCGGGAGGATCTGCGCCGCTGAATTCGCGCGGTTGCTCGAACTCTTCAGCCAGGAAGCAAACTGCGCGAGCGCCATCAAGGAAGTTGCGGAAAGCATAAATCGCACCTGCCAGGGCAAATCAGCCAAGTCAAATCTGGATCACACAACGAAAGTTGAAGGAACTGGCCGGCTCGAGACTTACTTGTCGGATGACGGCGAGATGGCAGGCCTGGCCCTGGAACAGAAAGTGTTTTGGCTGCCGGTATGCTTTGCTCCTGCCCTTCGCTTTGTCGCCGAGCGCAGATCTTTTTGCCCGAGTGAACTACCAGGGCCGATTACGAATCATGGCAAACTTGGCTTCGTCGGGCGCCTGGTTGAGGATGGGTTCCTGCGAATTGCCGACTGAGACTGGTGAGCCTCTTGCAAAACCCTTCTCATTCACACCCGGTTTCAACGGGTGGTATGGACGAGCGTGCTCTTAACCGTTTCAACGGTTTCCGTTCTTATTTGTGGCGAAAAAACCGTTGAAACGATTAAGGTTTTTTTCGGAGCCTTACCACCCGGTTGAAACCGGGTGTGAATGAGAAGAGTTTTGCAAGAGGCACTGGCTGCTAACTTCTAAGCCGCACGCGGAAGAGAATGTACTTTCCGATGCGCTCACCCTGGTCTCGCTCATACCATCGATCGAAATTAGAGAGATTAGCCTGGTCGTCAGAAGCTACCAGTAGAAATGATATCTGCGGATGTGCGGCCCGCGCGCGATCGAAGGCGGCGACAAAGCTGGCGTAGTAATCACGCGCAGCAATTACTTCCTCCGGAGCGATCGGTTTCCAGTCTACAGACAGCCGCGAATTGAAGCGTCCGCGGCTAATCAATGAGCTGAGATAGTAGGCCTTTTCGCCGTTCAGCGAATTGAAATGATTTGGGTCGATGTCCGTGAAGCTGACTCCTTTGTAATAGAGGAACTGCGCCAGCCGCTCTTTGTCTTCGCTCAAAGTAACGTCAGGAAAGACGAACAGGTATTGGGCCCAAAGCACTGGTTGCGGCGCCGTCGTGGGTATCGCTCCAGTCACCACGAAGTTCGGCGCGTACACTACTGATCTGGTATCGAGAGTACCGTCCGGGCTCTCTCGCGCTAACGACGCCAGACGCAGCAACGCCGGCCGGACTTCATCGGCTAATAAGTTTCCCTTCCGCTGGCGCCGGCTCAGCAACGTTGCTTCGGCCGCTCCCGACAGTACCGCCAAACCTGCAATTCCGATAAGTAACAGCCGGGCCATTGCTGGCTTGGCGATCGTGAAGCTGCGCCCGCCCAAAATAACCGTGACAAAGGCGGCGAGTACGGTCGTGTAACTCCCAATGAAAACTTCGTAGTGAAATGGTTGCAGCGAGCGGCCCGTCGTTACCTGTTGATTGAACAGCACGAATGGTGTGAGTGCGAATGCCACCGCGAAGAGCACTGCGGGGTCACGGGCCTGCATTCGTCGCCTTGAAATCAGGAAAGCAATTGCTATCAGGACTACAAGACCCAGGATCTCGGTGAGACGAAAAAGGTCAGGCGCGCGTGAGAGCGCGAGAAAATTCTTTTCAGCAGTCGTGTCTTCCAGTTTTGCTGCCAATGACAAATAAGGAATCAGGGAGGCAACGACGCAGACCGCCAAAATCGAAAGCATCGACAATGTATGTCGTCGCTCGCGCGGGCGCGCGATGAGCCAGAGCGCAGCCAGACAACATGTCCAAATAAGCGCAAAGGACCAGTGATACACATATGAAAATGTAAGGACCGCGAACAAAGCTCCAGCGCTCAAGGCCCAAATTGGAGCGATCCGTTTTCCAACCGCAGTCAACATGCGCCAAGTCAGCGCGCAGTAAGCGAATAGGATCGGAAAAGGCGCCGCCGGAAGATACCGTCGGAGAAAAGGCAGATAATTATTCGAGTCTTCAAATCCCAGCAGGTGCTCGATCACCAGATTTGCCGAGCCGGCGAGGAGTACAACTAAAACGCCAATTGCCGCCGCCCGGTTTTCTCCGATGATTGACGCCAGCAGCCAGAAGACAGCCAGTGCCGACGTAAAGGCGATAATCGCAGTCAACGCTATGAGCGCCTTGGCGGTCGAGATGCGCAGCAGGCGCGCTGTCCGGGAGATTATGAATGGCGGGAAGAACTGGAGCGACAGGTACGACTCCGCCATCGGGTGTTCGGGAGAATTGTCGCGCCCACTATAGGGATTGTTTCGTTGCGGACGTCCGTCAATCAACGCATTCAGATAGGACGCGTAAACGCCTTCGTCACCGTGGGTCTGCGCATAAGAACCGTTCCATTGACTGCCTCGCGAGTAGGCGAAGTAGAGCTGCGGGGAGGTGGCGATCAAGGTAACGATGGCAGCTGCGAGTAATCCAAATCGCCAACGCACCTTGCTATCAGAAGTTTTCAAATCGAAGAATTTCCTCGGCTGGACTGGAACAAGTTAAAAGTAAAAAGTTCAAGCAGCTTTGCCGAAAGTCTTAAACTGAGGGGATTCAAAAGGACCAATCCCAACCAGTCTTTGTAGGTCGAACTTGAACCATCCACCAGCTTCGCAGGTGGGATTAAGACTTTTCGGGCAAAGCTAGTTCGAGCCGATATGAACGAGGGAAATCGGCGGTTCCCTTTTTCCTTTTACTTGTTCTCAGGTCGAACCAGTTTGCGCTGCTGCAGTTGTCTGATCAAGGCGTCTGCGCTCATGATAGCCTTCTCATTGCTCACCGTGTAGGTGGTCACAATCTCGTTCACGATCTGATCGAACGAGAATCCGTTCTCCAGCGCGCGCCAAATCAGCATTGCCGACTCGTTCAGCTGGTAGTATTGCCGCGTGTTGAGATCAACGAGAACGCCATCGCCATCTTCGAGATGGCTGGCCACGATGTGTTCAAGCGGAACGAATGCCGGGTCTGTCATCGAGGTGTCGTCCTAATCGTCGATTTGTCGACTAATCAAACCTGGTATCGAAGAGGGATCGTCGAAGACATCACGACCGGTGATGACCGAATAGCTCCTGGTCTGTTTGATGAGGTTTGTAAGTGCCTGAACATGGTCGGGCGCGGCCGCAGTGTCGCAGGTTGCCCAGGGACATTGGCGGAGTAATCGCGCCAGAGCATCTCCCAGCTTAACGGGCTCGATGCGGGTTTGTGTTTCCCCTCCGATTGCCGGAAACAGGATCACGCCCGGCAAGCAGGTCTCAACAAAGCTTTGAGGAAAAGCTCGGCGCGCATAAAAACGTACCTTGTTACGATCTCCGGGGACTCTCTGGCCGATGGCGTCCGGAAACTGACTTAGCTTACATTTGTCGAGCGTTGATTCGTCAAACGTAAAGTAACGGCGTAGCGCCCAGGCCACTATGCCTGACGACGTATCTCGCAGCAGCAAGTTGTCGTCTGACACAAAACGCCAACCATTCCGGATCAGGTTGACGGTCAAGGTCGATTTGCCACAGCCCGAATCACCAACCAACAAGATCCCGCGAGTCGCATCGGGAGCAAGCACACAGCCCGCGTGGAACTGGTACATGCCTCCGCGACGGAGTGCGGCCTGGACCGCGTAAAGAATCACGTTATTGAGAGCCAGGGAGTGTCTGCCCGCGGTGCTGTCGGACAGCCACACGTCCGTGCGATTCAGTTCCGGGGCACTGACGACGATGGTGGAACCGTTAACCACGAGCACGATTTGTTCGTGATCCGGGTAACAGTAACCATCTTCGATTTCAAAGCCGAGGTTTTGAGAAGAAAGGACTGGGGGCGCCGACCTGTGAATCTCGATCAGATGAGCTGGCAGATGAACCGGTTGGTTCCGAGCGTCGGATGAATCAGCCGGAGTGAAAGCGTAACCACTGAGGAAGTCGTGAACCAGATCCAGGACTGGCTCATCGACTGCCTGAAAACACAGTGTGCGATCTGCAACCGAGTAGCGCCGAATCGCTTTAGACGTAGGTGGTTCCGTTGACTGCGGCGGAGCGCAGGCGGAACCACCAAAAGACAAGACTTCTGGCATCGATTGGAGATTCCAGAGCTAAACGTCGCCGCCGCCGGTAACCTGTAGAAAGAACTTAGTGGCTGCCAGGATGTCGACCGGCTCAGAGATCTCAGGCTCGACGAACTCTTTTTTGGGAGCCACCGAAACGGCCGGCTCAGAAGTATTAGCAATCCCGCTGGTTGGTAGAAGTTCTGTTTTGTTGTTGTCCATGTAATTCCTCTGCCAGTAGTTTTTAATCGACCTTACTTTACGAATTCTATTAACAGCGGCACCATATTAAGCCGCTGCAGATCTTTCCGCACGTGCAAGTGCACGGTCGGAGGAAAGTACGAGACCGCTTCTTCCAAAGACACCTCTTTGATGTCGAGATCGATCAGCTCGTCACTGTCCTGCTTCATACTAAAGTTAACACCCAATTGCATTGCAATCCGGTCGAGCACCGCAGTCAGCGATTGGTTTTTGACCTTCACACTGAGTCGCTGGTTTCGATAAATGACCTGCAATGGGTCTTCTTTCTTATCGCCGGTGCTTTCCGTGTCGCCCTCCATGATGAAGGAGACACTTTTGTTCTCGAGCTTTGGCACCGGCACCGGTTCGTTGTAGGCATTCAAAAAAATCTCCCGACAAATGGGCGCTGAGTTTCCTTGCAACTCATAGTGAATATAAGGAAGCGGCGCCATAGTCTGGAGCGCGCTTTCCAAAGGCAGGTCCTCAAAATCGAGGCTAACCAACTGCTTCTGCATCACTCGACTAAGAATCACCGGCGATTTGAGCTGACGTGAAAGCTCGGCTGCAATTTGATTGAGTGGAGCTTCGCGGGCTCGCACGGTTAAGAAAAAGGTGCGTTCCTGCCTGACCCGAACGCGCCAGGTTCCGATGGCGACGTCACCTTTAGCGGGTGCCTCACCTAGCCGCTTTTCTTGAGCAGTTGCCTGGACCGCTGCCAAAGCAATTAGGACCAATACAAGAAACAGGTCTTTCAAGCTTCGCATTCGACCCAAGCAGTCTGTGCTCTTAGCCTTATCCATTTCCGATTTCTTATTCGACGTAGCAGCTTATTTTGCCAAATAGCCAACCGGGATGATGAGGTTATTGCCTCACCATCCCGATCGTTGTTAATCGGCCTTACGGCAGTACCTCGATATTCAAACCAACGCGGAACTTGCCGGTCTGCTGCACGCCCCAGAGGAACCGTACGATCACCGTATTGCCTGGCGGGATCGGTGTTCCTAAAGTCACGGTGCCCACGGAGAAGGTCCCGTTAAAGGCCCCGCCGTTTGGCTGCGACGGTGGTTGCTCGAGCGTCGTACCCAGAACGGTGATGACCGAAGTTCCCGTCCCACAGGGTAGATTCGAGAAGTTGTCAGTCGTGTCCGCCGTGGTCCGGGTGCGCAAATCGGCTGTGCCGGACGGCGCCGGGAAAGTGGTCTGCTGTGTGACGCGGAAGCGTAAGCGAGTTACGTTCGCTCCCGTGTTGTTAACGATCGCTCGACGCAGCTCGATGGTGCCGAACGTACTGTTCTGCGCCGGAACGCTGGTCAGATCTCGAATCTGGTTAGGCGGCAAAGAACTGGCAACGCAGCTGTCCGGAATACCCACCAGGAACGACGCGTTACGCTGAATCGGGCTGGCAAGGTTTTCAGGTCCCGGTGAACCGAGACGCTGGCCGGCGCCTGCCGAAGTGCCGTTGGTATCGACGAAGTAAAAATCGACCGCGTTGTTGCCTGTATCAGCCACGCCAGTCGTTAGCGGACACGGCGTAAGATTCGTGATGGAGCCTTGCTGTCCGCAGGCATCGCGAACAAACGCGTAGTCGATCGAGAATGGAGTCAGCGCCGGATAGCCGGTGCCTTCCTTGTAAAGCGTGTTCGCTTCTGACGTGGAGCCAACCGCATCAAGGCGATTTGCCAGGATGAAGTTTGCGGGCACGTTGTTATTGAACAGCGCTATGCCGGCATTATCCGGAATGTCGCTCGTATAAGTGGCGTCGCCGGTAGCGTAGGCTCCAAGCGAATAGGCCACGCTGTTGGTGCAGAGGTAATGTCCGCGGCCAGGGATGACGGTGCCGTTTGGAATCGTGCAACGTACTACGCCGTTACTGGCTGCGATGGCGAAACCGGATCCAACTTGAGAAGCGACGGTGGTACTCGTGTCGCTGTTGTTGTAAACCTCTACAAACTCGTCGTTGGCGCCGCTCGGTCCACGAACGCGAAACTCGCTGATGATCAGCGGCGAGGTTACAGCGCTCGTATTGACGATATGAATGTTGTAGGTTCCGGTGCCCGTGGCTGAGAAGTGCCGAACCTTCACGAAGTAAGTGCCCGACGTGGCCACGGTGTAGTTCGCGCCTTCGGCGGCCGGATTCACGATACTTCCCGTGATCGAGGAATCGACCGACAGCAGGATCGCGTCGGCCGGATCGCGGAACTCCACTACCAAATCGGTGCCAGTACCGTCGCGCTCAGGGTCGGCGTCAACCGGGAAAAAGATCGTGTCTCCGGCATTTGCCGAGACTGAATAGTAGTCAACGTCTGCAGCGACACCGATTGAACCCGAGCGCAGGGCCGGCGAGTTCGCAACGTTCGCAGTTGCGGCCGTGTTGTTTGCTTCAACCTCTGCTGTGGCAGCAACGTTTGTCAGCGAAACAAACAGTCGATAAGGGTTAATAATGCCGGTGGCGCTGAATGCCTGCACCCTGATGAAATAAGTACCACCCGCAGTTAGTGTGCGACCGGCGATCATCGAAGCCAGTCCAGTTTCAATGGTGCCGTCGCCGCCATTGCCCGTGCCATCGTCATCGTCGTTTTCGATGACCGTGGAGCCATCGGCTGCCAGCAGATCGACAACCGTATCACGCGACGTGGCACCCGCGTTTTGCGTACCGCCGGTGTCAGTTTCGATCCACACTTGAGATCCAGCCGGAGCAGTGAAAGTGTAAAAGTCGACGTCTCCGCCGGGGTTGATGGCGGCTGTAGTGATTGCGGTTGGAGTGAAAGTTATCGCGGTGGCAGTGCCTGAAGTGTTATTAGGCTCAGTCTCCGCACCAGTCGCAAGGGGCTGAATTCCGTTACCGTCTTTTGACTCTTCTGCTGGAGTCGATGAGGTCTCTTTGACTTCGGCGCGTGGATCAACAGGAGGTCGAACTTTCCCAGCTGGAGCCTTCTGAGCGTGACTTACCTGGACCGTCTGAAACATCAGAAATGCGGCCAGTGGGATGGCCAGGAACCTAAGCAAAGTGCTTTTCATTATTCTATCTCCTCCAACGACCCCATAAGTCAGGGCTCATCAAATCGAGTTAATTGTTTGGTTTGTTATTGGACAGGAATCCCCTGAAATGTCACGGTTGGTAGTCGGGTGCCTTCTCGTGAATCAAAAGTGTAACTAGCTGGACCAAGAACTCTCCATTTTCATGTTTGCGCCTGGTCCATCTTTTCCTATTAGGGGGGTTCAGGTAGTTTTTTTTAGCATACAGCTGTAATCCTCGTCAATAAATAAATCCTTGTCTGTAAATCTACCTGGTATTGGTGACTAAAAAACCAGGTCCCACTGGTACACTCACCCATACCATTCTGCTGGCGATTTCATCTCCAGATACGGTGACTGACGACGTGATTGAGGAATCAATCTGGAACCAGAACGACGGATCGCGAGGCGATTTCCACTTCGATTAGACGGCTCATTTCCTCGATTCGCATCTTCCAATCGGCCTGGGAAGCGACTTCGCGGCGCCTTTTTCTCTCCAGCGGATCGCGCGCGGTAACCAGTTGCGCTTCGATGGCTAACAGGAAATCCTGCGGCATTGGAGTTGAAGTCAGCAGCACTCGATGCTTTGCGTTGAATTCACATACGGTGGGCAGATCGGTCGAGACAATCGCCTTTCCGGCAGCCAGGTATTCGTTGATCTTGGTCGGTACTATCGAGGCTGTCTCCGGGGTGTTGAGGTACGGAACGATGCAAACGTCAAAGGACTTCAGATGGGCCGACAGTGTTTCGTGAGGCTGTTGACCAGGTAGGTGAACGTTGTTGAGTCCCTCGATCTTATCCAATGGCGCCTGATGAGCGCCCAGAAAAACCCATGACCATGAGGGACGCGCCTGCGCCATGGCGGCGACTAAATCATAGTCCACGAAGCGATGAAGCCCGCCCACATAACCGATGATAGGTCGCGGCAACGCGGAGAAGTTTAATGAATCATTCGGATCAACGGGCTGACTTGCCTCCTCGGGAAATGCGGACATATCAACGCCTGGCGGAAAGATGTGCGGGCTAAACTCGCGATTGTCGCGCGAGAGTTTCTGCCCCTGCTCCGAGCACGTCGCAAAGACGAGGTCGCTTAGGCGAACAAGTTCCTGCTCGATTTTCTCCAGCCGTTTGGCTTTCGGAGTTAGATAGGAGAAATCGGCGCAGTTGTAATAGACAATTACACTTTGGTCGGTGCGATGATTGCGAATAATGTCTACAGCAGTGTCAGTCGGCAGATAGGTCCAAAGTACCGGGTCTCTTATTCCCATAGCCCTGGTAATTTGTTTCAGTTGACGGAGAAGCACGCGGCGATTCAAAAACCTCTGCCATCTCGGTCCGAACGGCGGCAGCACTAAGGGAGAGTAGACGAAGATATTCTTCGTTACTTCGCGGGCTCCGCCAGAGCGCAGCGCGCGGATCCATCGGCCGAGACGTCCAGCCACGCGCTTAGCATCTCTAAGTCCAGGCGTTCTGACACCCGTGTTCTCGATGTAGAGGACCCGATTCCCGGCAGTTGCCAGTTGTCTGGCGATTTCCTGATGTGCTTGCCAGAGAAAATCCCATTCGATACTGGAGATATAGATGATGTCGCGACCAGTGATCATTATTGAGGTCAAACCGGTCCGACGGATTCACTCCTGGCAGCTAACTGATCACTTTCCCAGCCATACTTTTTGATTAGTCTGAGTACGCGCAAGGGAAAGTAAAGGAACGAGGCGGACTCGGGTAACGACATCATCTCCCAGTCGACGGGCGTGGTGGTCAGAGCCAGTCGCAAACAGTACCGCAACTTTTCGCGCTGCGAATCTTTTGTCTGCAAGTGAAATCTGATTCGTTGTCCCAGCGTGATGGGAATATTTTCATCGCTGAAAAAACGCGTGAATATTTGGCTGGTCAGCCAATCGGGTGACGTCCGTAGCTTTGCGATCACTTCCGCTGGAATCGGCGCCTCGAGGAGGTCACGAGCCAGCAATAGCCCCATTGAGACGATCGCCAGGCAATGCGCATCTTTGGCGCGTTCCAATAATTCGCGCCAGTCAATTCCGGCATCGGATCGAATAAGTTCGGCCAACCCGCATACCCATTCAAGTCGTTCCCAGCAGTCTTTTGCTCCGTGTATGCAGAGCATCATGATTAGATCGACCGATAACGGAATTCGTACGTTAGCTCCTTGCAGCGGAATCATGCGGGTGCGTTGCCATAGAGTTGAAGTATCGAAAGATACTCCAAAGAATCGCGGCGCCAATCGCCAATGAAGTTCTACGGTCGTGTTGTCGCTGTCCCGTTTGAAGAGACGAACGTAACTGAGACGAATGAAGCTCGCTTGTTTCCGCTCCGGAATCACGAAGTGCGCCTGGTAACCCCGGTTTATGAGGAGATCGGTCGCTTTCCAAACGTCCTTTTCGGGAACCAGGATGTCGAGATCCGCAAACTGCCGCAGCGATAATTTGCCGTAGATGCCGACACTAATCGCCGGCCCTTTGTAAGGGACCGCAGGAATCTGGTTTTGTTCGAAGAGCTCGAGCAGACTGACCATCTCTTCCGTCAACAAAACATTTAGGGCACTGTTGTTTTGGAATCGCTCGCGCAACTCCTTGAGTCGTTCAGGCGGGACTTTTCGCGGTGCGATTCGGTTAAGGTGGAAATACAAGAGCGGCACCAGCGCGTTGCGTTGCGCGAGCGCCAGCAGCCTGGTCCAATTCAGCTCCTGACCGAATTCCTGACCAACTAAGGCGCTGATTCGTTCGGCCGCGGCTTGATCGATGTCGAGGCGGGCACAAAGTACCAGCAGTTCTGCTTCAGCACTCGAGGAAATAATTCTGTGACTCTCTACGGCGGACATCTGAGAAGTTTATGAACGAGTTAACCTCGGCTGCTGTATTACTAATCGACGCTCAGCATACTCTGCGATTGGATTACTAAAGTCCGAATTAATTATTAATAAGGTCTGAATCAATAACCTCAGACCAGATGGTTCAACCTTAGCCTATCATGCGAATTAGAAAAAGGCAGTTCCGATCTGCGTCCCATACTAAAGTTGATTAGGACGCTACCCTGATCTGCAAGGGTTCAGATTTGAGAGTTGTGGTTGCCCAATTCATGCGTCGTCACGGTAAGTTTGATTTCGTTAATAAGGCAGAGGGCAGCCCGATGCGAGGCTTTATGACTTGCGGAAGCTTTTCCCGAAAAGTCTTAATCCCACCTGCGGCAGCTGGTGAATAGTTCAAGTTCGACCTACAAAGAGAGGCTGGGATGGTCCTTTGAATCCCCTCAGCGGTAGCTGAGGGATATTTCAAATGCAGTGCGCTCGCAAGTTTTCAAAACTAGGCAGGACTTGAACCATCCACCTGCTCCTGCAGGTGGGATTCGGTAAACAGCGAAATCGAACATTGGCAGGCTGGACCTGAAGTAACCACCAGCAGCCGCAGGTGGGACTTAAGACTTTTTGGGCAAAGCTAACTTGCAGTCTATGCCGCCGGCGTTGCAAGCTGTACTCACTAAGCGCGGAAGTGATCAGAGATCATTTGCTGGGGAAGCAAACTATCGGAGTCTATCCCCTGTTAACAGATGATACCTGTTGGTTTGTCGCAGTGGATTTCGACAAGAAGAGTTGGGAAGCGGATGTATGCGCCTTCTTGAAGATGTGCCACGAGACCGGCGTGCCTGCCTCACTTGAACGCTCGCGCTCGGGAAACGGAGGTCATGTCTGGATATTCTTCGCCAGTCCCGTCCAAGCGGCATTGGCCAGAAAGCTCGGGTCAAGGACATTGGCCAGATAGGGGCACCCAAACCGGGCGACTTGATGTCGCAGTCATACAGAGCTTAATTCGAAAGGGCGAAGTAAAGGACATCGTGGCCAAATACGGTCAAGTCATCGTGGACGAGTGCCACCATGTTTCCGCCTTTTCGTTCGAGCGAGTGCTGAAAAAGGTGAAGGCCAAGTATGTCGTCGGATTAACGGCAACTCCAGTTCGCAAAGACGGTCACCACCCGATCATCCTTATGCAATGCGGTCCTATTCGCTTCAACGTCAGCAGTAAGAAACAGGCCTTGGCTTCAGCATTTCAATACGAAGTCATACCCCGGTTAACCGCATTCACAGTGCCTCCCGAATGGAATGATATAGGCATACAAGAGATCTACACCGCTCTCGTTCACGACGAACAGCGTTCAGACTCGATCGTCGCCGATGTTGTTGCCGCAATCGAAGACGGACGGTTTCCGCTACTGCTCACCGAACGTACGGACCACTTGGAGCTCTTGTATGAGAAGCTACAGCGACGAGTGCCGAACATTTTCGTGATGAAGGGCGGACTTGGCAAAAAGCAACGTGATGCGACAGCTTCGGAGATCAGTGCGGACCCGGCAGGCCAGCCGCGAGTTATCCTCGCTACGGGTCGTTACATTGGAGAGGGGTTCGACGACGCCCGACTCGATACGCTCTTCCTCGCAATTCCATTTCGTGGCGTGGGACGCTGCAGCAATATGTCGGGCGGCTGCATCGGCTTCATGCAGACAAACGAATAGTGCGAGTATATGACTATGTCGATGCATCAGTGCCAGTACTGAATCGCATGTATGAAAAGCGCGTAAAGGCGTACGAGGCTGTTGGCTACGGCGTGACTCGGCCGTCCGGCGAGCCCGAGCGCAGGCCGATTTGAGATTCGCGACGATTGAACGCATCGCGGTGCAGGCTGCTATCGCATTTGAAGAAGCGCGAGGGTGCCAAGGTAGAAAGCGTCGAGAGTGATACTCGTGGTTTTGATCTGATCTCGCGTCGTGCTCTCTCCAAAATCGAAGGCGAACGATTAGCGACGCGGTTCATCGAGGTAAAAGGACGCGCGGCTGTGGGAGAGATCGCCCTTACCGCCAACGAATACAAGACGGCCCAGCGTCTGGGCGATGAGTATTGGCTATACGTCGTCTTCAACTGCGCCTCGAAACCCCAAGTAACCGCCATTCAGAACCCAGCCCGCTTTGATTGGGAGCCCCTCTCAAAAGATTGATTGTTACCGCTTGGGTTCTGAAACGATTTTGGAGAGCCGATCCCGCACCAAGAAAATGCAGTTGCAGCATTCCTAATAAGACGTAGTCGGTCCACGGACTCGCACACTTCGTAACGGCTGCACGCCGATGGTTCGGCGGACAAAGAAAGGGCTGACACCGAAGTCAACTCCAAACTTTCCGAATCGTTGTTTGCACCAGGTCTCTTGAGGTCAGCCACGAATGTTGGGTTGAATTACCTCATGTTGTCATCGGTGCGGTCCATTGTTTTCCTACGAGTCATCAAAACAACCTAACTTGCTTAGGATTGAACCGGCGCTGTAGACAGCAAGCCACCGTTTGAACAAAGATAAAGAGGGATAACCGATGGCGCGGACCGTGTGATAAAGGAGCGCCGGCCAATACTCGCTGAGAAAGTCGGATGGCGGAGGACCATCACACTCTACGTTCTGCTGGACATCCCGGGCTTTTTGTCTAAGCAACTGCACGAGATCGAAAGTCAGTTTAACGTTTTCATTGTAATGCCTCGATGGCCAGCTTCCTGCTGGTTGGTCCCAAGCCTCCAGTAAACGATCCTCCATTTTTCGCCAAAGCGGGATTTGTGAGTAAGTGTATTCCGAGACTTTGAGCTTATTCTCCGGGCTATCTCTCTGTCGATCAAGCAAGGTAAATTTGAGCTCGATTTCGAGCCGAGCAAAATCCTGAAGCGCGTGTCCCGCCTCTTGAAAGAAAGGAAGGTCAATCAAAAATGGGTGTTTGTGCTTCAGCCATAATAATAGATTGCTGGCATTGAGATCTCCATGCACATGAGACAGAAGGACAGTGAGCGGACGACCAAGCTGTCCCGGCGGAGGGCCCGCAGGTTCGTCCTCACCAACAAGCTTTGAAACTTTCTCAATATGCTGTGGCCACATGGGAAAGAACCGCGCACCCAGCTCCGCTTCCTCGCTATCAAGAAAATTTTGTATCCATCCCTTAGCGCGCTCCGTTAGTTTGTAAGGCGGCATTACTTCGTATTCCTGTTTTTTGGCATTACCCAGATCCCAGGGCACCATTGTTACTCGGGTGACGTTACCTGCCTGGACGTTCGTGTACCAGTTTTCGCTCAACCATTCGAGCAGCATCCTCACTACCCGCGTACGAATTGCCGCGATATCATCGACTCCGGCTGCAAGGTCCGAACCAGCCGTGTGAATCTTCGAGCGCAGCATTTGACCCTCACCGATTATGACGTCTTCAAGAGCAACAAATTCACCGAGGCCTTCACCACCGAGAAATTCAAAATGGACGGCGTACCATTGTCCGCTGCGAACAATGTATTCGTTGTTAAGAGAAGGATTGGTTTGAATTGTAAGATCGCACGGCAAGTCGGCCTCCTCTAACTTAGGCAAATGTGATCTGTAGCCCGGATGGCCTAATTCAGGACTAGCCAACAAATGGTTTTGCACCTCGGCTGTCAACTTCCATAACTCGCCGGCGGGACAGGTTTTGAGCACAAACTCGCGCTCCCCAATCTTCGCGGTGGTAGCTGATTTTCGTCTGACGCGGAGCCGAAAAACACTTGCACCCGATTTGCCCTGGCCGATTTGCAGAACTTCTACATTCTTAAGGTTGCCTCCCAGGCACATGCTGATTAATCTCGCCAGGTGGCTTTGGCCATCCTCGACATTTCGCCTATCGCTTAACGCGCGGATCTGCCTTCTGAGAATGCGATTGTTCTTGTCCCACGACAGCTTGTTTTCGACGCTGGCCAGTCGTTCGAAGCCCGCGAACCCATTCAACGTCTTTACGAAGGTCTTGCCATCTCGCGCCTTTAGTTTAGGAGAGATCGAAATGGTGAGATCCGGTGGATCACCAGCACGCCAATCAATCTTGAATTCCTGAGTAGTGATAAGGATTGTGTTGAAGTCCATCCATTTATCTAAAGTCTGCAACGTGGTGAAGTACTGTTTGATGCCATGCTCGTTAGGATGGACCGTATAACGCAGCGGGAGATCGTCGGTAATAATAATTATTGACCAGTCGTTTTCTTTTTTTGGTGTCTTCTTTCGGGCGTCGTTGCTTTCTTCGACATGCATTTGCAGTTCGTCGAAGGTTCTGGCGCACACAGCCCTGGTGCCAAATTCTCGATCGAGCAAAGATGCCAGCCAATTGAAACGGTGAGGGTCTGCGTCGCCAATCAACGCAGGTTTCCGGCTTTTATCCATCGGGCGACTCCTCACTGGCCGTAAGCGAGGGCAGGCCGCAGTCCTTCCAACGTTTTCTAAACGTCTTCCCGTCAAGGCCGGCAGCGGCAGCAGCTCGCGTGACATTGTGTCGATGACGCTTCAACAAGTGTGAAAGGTAAATCCGATCGAAAGCCCGCTCATACGGCTGGATCGCTTCGCGGTATTCTCGTTCCAGCCAGTCCGCCGGCAATAAGCGCCTTAATTCAGCTAGTAATTCACACGGGAGAATTTCTTCGCCGGCATCCTCTTCCGGTTGACCATTATCGAGGAATGCACCCATCCTCTCGAGCGGCAGATGGTTAGGAAGAATGATGTCGTTATCACACTCAATGACCGCGCCTTTTACCAGATTCTGCAACTCGCGAACGTTTCCGGGAAAAGGATAGCTTTTCAGAATCGAAATTGTTTCCCTGGCATAACCCAGATTCCTACCCTGACCGTAGATCTTCAGGAAGTGTTCAAATAACAGAATGACGTCATCGTGGCGTTCTCGTAATGATGGGACATGAACCTGGACTTCGGTAATTCGATCAAACAGATCGCGGCGGAAGGTGCCGTTATTAACCGATTGAGTCAGATCACGATTAGTCGCAAATACAACTCGAGCCTTGAAGCTTCGCGGTGAACTGCTGCCCAAACGAGAAAAAGTCTTCTCCTGCAGAACGCGCAGAAGTTTCACCTGCAGCGACAGGTCGAGATCGCCTATTTCGTCGAGAAAAAGTGTTCCTTCGCTGGACAGCTCGAAAACTCCGGGTCGCGGCTCGGTCGCTCCGGTGAAAGCGCCTTTCTCAAAGCCGAAGAGCTGGCTTTCGATCAGTGTATCTGGCACCGCAGCAATGTTGATAGCCACCCAGGGTTTTGCCTTACGTGGTCCCAGTTGGTGGATTGCTTGAGCAAATAACTCCTTGCCGGTCCCCGGTTCCCCGATGAATAGAACGCTCAAATCGTCCCGAGTTATCACCTTGGCCAACTGCCTGAACGCAGCTAATAAGCTGGGAGAGTTTCCCTTGATGGTCTCGCGCATTTCATCGAGGAGTGGCGAGCGGCTGGTTTCGTCGGCTAATAGGGAGCTGATGCGTGTATTGAGTTCCTCGGGGTAAAGCGGCTTCTCCAGAAAGTCGCGCGCGCCCAAAGCATGCGCTCGAGTCGCCATCGCTGCATCAAGCGTGGTACTGATCACCATTACCGGTACTTCCGGCAAGACACTTCGGCAAAGCTGCAGCAGGCGAAATCCAATTCGTGGCTCTGAAATCTCCCAACAGATTACGGCCGCGGCAAAATCCCCTGGTTGCGCCGCGGCAATTACTTTCTCTGCTTCCATGGTCGAGTCGCACCAGACAATGTCGTAGTCTTTACCGCCAAGCAGAGACTTGAAATTCTCCGCATCGGATCGGTCGCTCTCGATTAACAGAATCCTAGACATTGCTCGCCTGCGGAATGTAATAGGTAACTACGTTTCTGCCACGCTCGTTTTTCACTTCCAACTCGCCACCACCTCGCAACGCCACATGCTGCGCAACGGACAATCCCCACACGCGCCCGAAGTTCAGATCAGGAAGAATTCGGTGTCCTTCGTTAATCGCCTTTCGCTTTTCTTCCGGAATCGGATCCAGGTTGTCCTCGAATGTCACTGGCACTCTGCCCTCAACAGGATTCTTGACCTCAATTTGTATTTCTCGGTCATCACCGTAGTCAGGCAATTCGCTCAGCGTCCCCAGAATGATTTCACGTAGCACGAAGACAACATCTTGTTCGAACGTCTGAACCTCAGCGGGGTTCTCCGGTGGCGTGAATGTCACTTTCTTGACGACGAGGGCTGGAAGCAGATCTTGCCTGAGGTCAGTTAACGCGGTCTTAACAGCGATAACCTCGCTGCGATTACCTCCCTGCGCCAGGTCTGCCTCCATCCTGGTTAGGTCCTGGCGAGCGCTCAAGAAGGCTTCCCGATGTCTGCGTAGACTAACTACCAACGGATCATTTTCGTTGTGATCGACGTCCAGACCAAATCGCTCTCGCGAGTAACGCTCAATGTCGTCAGCCGCCCTGGTGACGTTTTTCTGAAGTTCTTTGAAGATCCTCCGAAAGCTGTGAGTAAGTCCCACCTCGGCATACGGTACGAGGTCTCGTAACCGCTGATTAATTTTGTTCGTGCTGTCGATTGCCATGAGCCTCGCCAACGCGTTCAGTACAGGTGTGGGAAGCCCTGACCTGAAAGGCGTCTCCTTGGCCACGAAATCGAGCGCGCCGCCCCTGATAGTCGCAATTACATTATGGTAAAGGGAAAAAGACGATACGATTACTACCCCTTTTACTTTGTCAGAGGCTTTGATAAATTTCAAAAGGTCCAGTCCCAACGCGATGTGCGGATCGTCACCAGGTTCGTTCGGTAGTTGCAAATCAAGTAACGCGAGATCAAAGAGTAGACTCTCCATTGCTCGTTTCGCCTCACTCACCGAGCCGACTTCTGTAATCTCAAAGGCACGGATGCCATATCGTCGCTTCAATTCTGGAGAAATGCCTCCGAGACAGCTAACCATTTGCTGCATGTGATCTGGGTAGTCCTCGATCACCAGAATACGCGGACTTGCTAATATGGGTTCAACCATCTCATTACTCCCTATAGTTTATCGGGAAGACTATGCGTGCTTCGGTGCCTCGCTCTGGAACGCTCTCGTATTCAATTGTAGATCCATAAATAGCCAGAATTATCCTATTGATCGGCACACCCAGGCTGATACGGTTCTCGCGCTGGAAAAACCCCTCAGGCATCTGGTCCAACTCACCTTGCGTCATACCAATCCCAGTATCTTTGATAACGATCGTAACCGTTTGCCCATCAGCATTGGTCGCGGCACTAATCGTGAGCTCGCGCGGATCTCGTTCTTCCCGAATAACCATGGACGAAATCGCATTGTCTAGTAGGTTTGTGATCACGATCTCGACAAGCGCACTGTCGGCATAGACATGAGCGTTCTCATCTATTTCAGACGTCCTAACTTTGATTTGCAGACTTGCACACAGGCTCTCCCTTTTCGCCAGAGCTGCGCGAATAACGTTTGAAACCAAAATGTCTTCATCGATTTGAGCTACGACTCGTCGACCGATGTCGACCAATCGCGCCAGTTCGTCGCTACTATCAGCGCAGCGCTGCGAAAGCTTCTGGATGATGAGTTCCTGCTCTTGCGCCTCACCCTTCTTGAAAGCTTCATCAAGCGACTCCAAAAGCCCGATCATGTTCTGGACAATTTTTACCAACTCATGCTGATGCTGCAAAACATAAGCGCTGGTGACTTGCACTGCCAGACTACTTCGATCTCGTTTCTCCTCACTTCTCTTCAGACTAATCTTGGCTTGCGTGCGCCGATAGGCGGAGCCAATGATTCTGCCCAGAACCAAAAGATGGTTTTCGGAATGCTCATCAGCCAGTGAATCAACCGGTCCATGATCGAACGACCAGTGCATATCCAAAATCCCGACGAGCTTGTCCTCGCTAACCAGCGGAATACAAACGCGTTCAATGCAATTTGCCAGAGCCGCGCGGTGAGGATTGCAATCACGGGGATCCACCGTTACAGGAACCATTATTAGCGCTTTTCTCTGGCGACGATTCAACCGGATGACGTCCCAAACTAACTCGTCTTCCGCAGGCGGCCTCTGTCCCGCTTCGACTCGATCAGTCTCGGCGTCGCGTTCAAGTGCTGCCTTGAGCTCGCATCTGACCTCCGTATCCTCAAGCCCTTCGATCTTATAAAAGCGAGCTTTGCGAGCGCTGAACGATTCAATGACCTCTTTGCAAACCCGAACTTCAAAGTTCTTGGGAGCCGCAGCAACCGTCGCGGCATGAATCTTTTCTCGCCGCTCATGCTCTCTAGCTCTCCAGGTTTCCAGACGGTAAGCTTCCAGAATTGCGATCAGCGCGGCGAGGCGATCCGCTCCTCGCTGAAGTAATTCCGGCTCAGTCGTGAAGAATCCGCTTTCAGCTCCTTTTTTGATCCGGCGATAAAGAGTTAGAACGCCAAGGCGATAACCGATAGCTTTTAGCTCCAACGTAATCGCTTCCATGGTGAAGCCGGCAGGTGGGTTAGGTCCTAAAGCAGCCTTCTTGTAACGCTTCTCGCAAGCTGGGTTCTTCGCGTAAAACGCATCGAGGTCTGGAATATGACACGGCATTCCGCCAAGCGCACTGGAACCCACCCACTGTTCCTTATCGGTATAATAAGCAACGTTGACCCAGCCAGGATCGTTCCAACCCTTCTGCGCTGCCAAAATAAACCGCTCCCGATTATTATGCCAACGATATAGCGAAGTAACTTCTGCCTGAGCTGCTTTGGCAAAACGGGTAACTTCGCGTTCCAGCACCTCTCGAACGTTGTCAGGGTGTCTGATTTTGGAGAATTGCGGTGTGACGCCGAGCAAGAACGACTCCTGCTCCTTGCGACGAAGCGTTTCCAGCAAGAAGCCAACTCTCTCGCTGAGAGCTTTCATAGCACGTTCGTGGTAGGCTTTGAAAAACCACTTGTTAGGAGACGCCAGCGTGATCGTGCCTCGTTCTGTCTGCTCAGACTCGCTCTCACGTCGTTGGCTCTCAAACGGCATGTTGGCAACAGAACCGACTTCGAGCAGACTACGCCACAATGATGGTTTGCTTTTCCATCGATCACACATCTGCTGATAACCCTGGTGCAGCGACGCTTCGTTAATAATGATTGGATTTTCATTTCTGAAAGCCTGAGCAATCGGCATCTGGTCGACTGAGTCCACCTGCACGTTTGCTTTTCGCATTTCCTCGTAACATTTACCGGTCCCCGCCACCAGACTTAGGCGAGATCGATCTCTATTTGCTATGTAGATAAAAGCATCAGCCAGCCCAAAGTCAGGTAAGACCATTTCCAGGTATTGCTGCAGGCCTTTCTTGCTCGTTTCTGCGGATAAACAAGCGCTCATTGCGTGATCAAGACTGCGGATGATTCGATATCGCTCGCGGCTGAAGGTGCGGTTGAGTCCGGACTTCACGATGTCTTGCAGGGAGCCAAGTACACTTTTTTCGCTTGGATAAAGGCGGGTGTCGTAGCTTATGTCTCCTAAGCCAATCTGCAGGACAGCGTGTACTTGGCCAAAGTCATCCTCAAGTGGCACGATATGTTGGCTAACGATGCCATTTTCGCTGGCCGCTTTCATGCTTCCGCAAGGAATCGCGCTTGTATTTATTATCGTTCGAGCTTGTTTCTCGCGAGCAACGACGGCGATGATGTCGTCTTCGTCGACGAGATATGGCTCTACCAACTTGAGAACTTTTGCGAAGCGTGAACCACTGGCCGACTGGGCTACCACGGCGTCGTGTTCATCGTCACGCTGCCACAAAGACAGTATCGCGCCGGGAAAACCTATTTGATAGATGAGATCAGTCAGCCGATCGACACCCTCCTCGCAAGTGTCTGCGGCTTTCTTTGCAGCAAACATCGCTATCTTTTCGAACCCGAGATAGACAGGCGTTCGGAATCTGAGTTCGTCGCCAAAAGCGAGCGTCGCGTTGCTCCAATTACTCAGCACGGATTTACCCGTCTCATCTACACTCGCCTCACCATCCAGGAATCCCCCCACAAAAGGTTTTTCATCCGCACTATCTCGGATTGATAGATCGTGTTCGATCTCAGCGGTTTCCTGTTTAAGGTCGAGGCCGAGTCGCTTGCTTTGCCGCAGCAGTCCGGCACAACGGAAGCCTAATCCTCCGATGGGGTTCAGTAGCCACGCCTTTGTAAGTGAGCGCTCCACTCCCTCACGAAACGCTCGCTGCATTTTCTCGGGGTTGGGGATCATGACGCGAAAGAGCTGATCCTCTTTAGCCTCTCTGGCCATCGTAATTGATTCGCCGTTAAAGGCCGCCAGGTCGATAATGCGATTGCCGTCTAATTCGAGATTGGCAAGCAGCGGGACTGGGAAACTATGGTTGATTTCGCTCCAAATTTTGGCCGCCGTGCCCTCGCGAAACTGAGTGATCACGCGCTTGTCCCGTGCTGACACGGCGGCAACTGTGTACGTTTTGTCCGATTCCTCCAGGCCTTGGGTGAGGCTCAATCCAAACGGTGTTCCGCATTTGACTGAGGCGGCTACAATCGCGTTTCGATGAACGCCTCGGTTAGCAAAAACGAGCCCCGACCGCGCGCGCTCCGGATCGTTGGCCGAAGCTGCGCCTCCAAATATGGGCATTCCTGCGCCCAAGTGATCACGCAAAGATTTATGTAACTTTGGCGCGATGTAGCCATAGCGACCAAAGCCTGGAAGGAATGTGAAAACGGAGAGGTTTCCCAGTGAGTTGACCGGCCTGTCGTCGTTGGTGAGCAAGTCCAGTTCATTTAATAAAGACTTGACTGCCTTCTCGATAATCTCATCAATCTTATCAATCTTATGAGCGTCACTTTTCAGATCCTGACTAACTCCTACCTTGGCTGTGAGCAGCCGGGATGCAATGCAAACCAGCAATGCACCATCATGATAGATGTGTTTGTCAAAGAAGACCGCAGCTACCGAACACCCCATCAACGGCGGGATATCATGACCAGCTTGGTCAAAGACGTGAAATACACCACTTAATAGCTGCTCTGCTTTTACGGACTCCAGATAGGCCGGCGAGGCGAGCAAAATGAGCAGGCTAGGTGGAAACTGTTTCTCATCGTCAAGTCGCCTTAGTTTCTGTAGACATTTGCTTGCGAGGAACTTGCCATCGGTGAATGGATCGGAGGCTGATGCAATTCCGTGGTGAATGAATGCCAGGTAACTCAACATGACGTTGGCCGCAGCTCAGAGTGAATTCTCTTGGCCGGGAATACTTTAACTGAGTAAGACAATGTTCTCAGATCCAGATTGCGCTCCGGACATCTTCGACATTGGTAATTCTGCAGTTGCTTTCTGGACTCAGCGATGGGAGAAATAATACTCTCAATGTACCAGTAGGGCTATTGAAGGTTAGCTTGTTGTCGCAAGCGCTTTCAATAGCCCTTTAGCACTGGTACCTTCAACCGTTGCGCACATGGCCGCCACTTTTCGTCCCGTATCCATGAAATCGATACTCTGATGAGAATCTGTAATCTCGCAGGCCGAAAATAATGGGTGGGTGCTGATACGTGCGGTCAGCGAATGCCGGGGTATTCACCTTACCGCCGAATTTGCTCTCGCGACGATCATATGTCTTCAGGTAGCCATTTTCTAGTTCGCGAATTCGCCAATGAATGTTTGGCAATCCCTCCCACTCAGAGTAACCGCCTCGGTTGAACTGAGCCCGACTTTCGTAGCGGGCGGAGCCGAAGGCCGCTCCCGCCATAGTGATTACAAACGCGATTGCCATAATTGGTGCAAGTTTCTTTTTCATTGTCTTTCTCCTTTTGGTTAAGTTATGTCAGCGCTTTTGCGATGACGGTGGCAACTATCGCAAGCTTGGTGCCACGGAGGTTCGACCACCAATTTTCACGAAAGATTACAAAAAACCCAAGCATTTTCAGATAATTCTTTGCTCGTCTCGTCGGAGTAGCTGCGACAGAAAGTTTTGAGGCGAGCAGCGCCAAGGGCATTTGCGGGGAGCGCATTCCCGAGACTCAGGAGTCTACGCTCTGTTGCAGATGACGACTGCGACTTGGTAAGTACTCAGTTGCATCGTCTCTTTAGGCTTTTGTGACCTTTCAACCTGCCGGAGATTGATGGTCTGCTGATTCCGCGTTTCTTGAAACTTGAGGAGGATTGGTTTGGGCGAGGCCGCTCTGGTTTCACGACGACTGGGGAAGTTAACTCTCATAAGCCTAACTGGTCAGGGGTCGGCCAACGAGCTGTAATCAAGTGGAGCGTTTGGAGCCAACGGAAAACGAGGTTATATGGCGTAACTTATTGAAAGGAATGGTAGGCGCGTGGGGATTTGAACCCCAGACCCCTACCGTGTCAATCCACCAAAACGCGCCGGGAAAAACGCGTAATACGTTTTTGCGGTGCAAAGTCTGATTGTGGCAGCTAGAGAAGTCAACCTACGCTGCTAAGAGTTCATAGATGCCAAGCGCATTCCGGCAGAATTCCGGCAAAATCTATTTGCGGCTCATTCGGCCCAACACCTGATTCCCTTCTCTCGCGCTCAAAAGGCCTTTCCCCGACGTCACTCAACTATTAACACACAGCACGCAAGAAGAAAACATCAGCCCAGAAGAAAGCCCGCTCGGAACGGATGAAGAGGATTTGCGGCAGCGGGAAAAAAGCGAAGAAGTACTTGTTTACCAGTTCTGGGCAACATTGAAATTTGATTGCTCAAGTCAAGTCGCCCCACCGCCGTTCCTCTAACGGCAGCCGGACTGTTTTGGTTTTCTATCCCACATCATTAGGCGATAACTTGCCTGAATTCTGCCACACCACTAAGCAGACTAAATAAGGGCGGACAGCGTTAACCGCGGATCACAAGAACGATCCAAAGGGGTCAGCAAATGAGATTCATACTTGGCGTACTCGTCGGCTACAGCATGCGAGGCAAAAACAAACTACTAATCACAGTCCTTGCAACGGGAGCGTTCATTGTCTACATAATCCTGCCGGCAGTCGCGCTCGTCGCGCTACGTTTGGACGTAGAACAGGCACGCCAGTCGAGACCAGCTCAAACCAGGGTTCCGGCGCTCAAAGGGTTGAGTTATGAAGACGCCGAAATCAAACTTCACGCTTCTAACTTGAACATTCGACTGCTGGCGACACGCTACGATCTACCACTTCAGCCCGGACTGATTATCGATCAACTCCACAACCTGGAGAGGAGGTTGATTACGGTTACCCTGTTGGCGTTATCATTACTAAAGCGGACTCCCATGGCCCTGGTCCGTAACGGCAAGATTCTCACCACAGCACAGGGACCAGCCATGGAGTTCCTCACAAAGTAGCCGACGAAACCAGAACGGACCAACCTTCGTCGATGCACTGTTACAATGTCACTCTGGAACTGCACAATCAGTCCCAGTGGCTATATGCACTCACGTCACAACGGCCTCACAACCAAAGCGGATTGTACCCGAGCAAATGTCTGCGACGTACTGAACCCCCACTGTTGCTAGTTGAGTTTGAAGTCCATCACTACCTGTTCTGAATTCAGAGAATGGCTTACAATCCAAGAGTCTACTAAAGAACCTAGTGGTGGAGCTATCAGTGATTTATCTGCCACGCCTCACATTCGATCGGGATGCGCTTTAGGCAAGGTCCTCAACTCCAGAGGTGATGCGCTGGCAACGAATTGGCAAATAGGTGGCCGCATCCAAAACCGCTGGGAAATCCACAAAATCTTACGTGGCGGCATGGGGATCGTGTACATCGTGTATGACCACGAGCACCACAGTGCCTATGCCGCCAAGACCTTTCAGGACGAAATCTTTGCGCTTAGTCCGGTCATTGCTCATCGATTCACTCAGGAGGCCCTATCCTGGCTCAATCTCGACATCCACCAGAATGTCACCACGGCCCAGTTTGTAGAGACTATTGAGGGTAAGCCGTACCTCTTCCTTGAATATGTCAGCGGAGGTGACATAAGTAGATGGATTGGCACCACTCGATTGACCGAGGACTTACCACAGGTGTTGCGCTTCGCTATCCATTTCTGCGACGGGATGACTCACGTCGTGTCGAAGGGCATTAAGGCGCATCGGGACATCAAGCCGCAAAACTGCCTAATTACCGAGGATGGTACGCTGAAGGTGACTGACTTCGGCTTGGCGAAAGTGTTTGATGATGCAGGCCTGACAGACACCGAAACGCCGGATGCAGAGAGCTTGAGCATAAGTCTAAGTCGCACAGGGATCGCAGCAGGGACACCCACGCACATGGCCCCGGAGCAATTCGATGACGCCAAGTGGGTTGACGTGCGGGCCGACATCTATTCATTTGGCGTGATGCTATACCAGATGTTGACTGGGCGGTTGCCGTTTGTGGGCCGGACGTGGCAGCAGTTCCAGCAGTTGCACAAGACTCAACTACCGCCGCCACTCGGCTCGCAGCATTCAACCCTCAAGACAGTCATCGAGACGTGTTTGGCCAAAAAAGCGGCGCACCGATTTGCAGACTTTAGCGCCTTGAGGGAGGAGTTAGCAGGAATATACGAAGTGCTGACCGGTGAGACTGCGCCTGAGCCGGTAAGGGGCGCGGAGCTGAGCGCGCTGGATTGGAGCAACAAAGGGGCAAGTTTGAGTCGATTGGGACATTCCGAGGAAGCGATTGCTTGTCACGACCGCGCCCTTGAGATCAACCCGCGCGATGCAGAGGCGTGGACTAACAGGGGCACCGCGCTAGATAGCCAAGGTCGCTCAGAGGAAGCGATTGCGTGTTTTCACCGCGCCCTTGAGATCAATCCCCGACTTGCAGAGACATGGAGTAACAAGGGCATCGCGCTGAGGAGCTTAGGTCGGTCAGAGGAAGCGATAGAGTGTTACGAGCGTGCACTTGAGATCAACCCAAGCCTGGCAGAGACATTGATTAACAAGGGCATCGCGCTGGGTAGCTTGGGTCGCTCGGAGGAATCGATAGCGTGTTACGACCGCGCGCTTGAGATCAATCCGCGTGACACTCAGGCGTGGGTTAACAAGGGTGCCACGCTGCGGAAGCTAGGACGCGCGGAGGAGGCGATTGCGTGTTTTGATTGCGCCCTTGAGCTTAACCCGCGCGATGGAATGGCGTGGATTAACAAAGGTGGCGCGCTGCGTAGATTGGGCCGCTCAGAGGAAGCCATTGCGTGTTTCGACCGCTCGCTTGATATCAACCCTCGCGATGAAAGAGCTTGGATTAATAAGGCTGCCGCGCTGGATAGCTTGGGTCGCTCAGAAGAAGAGATTGCGTGTTACGACCGTGCGCTTGAGATCAACCCGCGCCTTGCAGGGGCGTGGTATGACAAGGGCGTCGCGCTGGGTATCTTGGGCCGCTCAGAGGAAGAGATTGTGTGTTACGACCGTGCGCTTGAGATCAATCCACGCGATGAAAACGCTTGGGGTAACAAGGGCAATGCGCTTAGTAGATTGGGACGCTCAGAGGAAGCGATTGCATGTCATGATCGCGCGCTCGAGGTCAAACCGCGTGATGAAAGAGCTTGGATTAATAAGGCTGCCGCACTGGTTAGGTTGGGCCGCCCAGAGGAAGCGACTGCGTGTTGTGACCGTGCCCTTGAAATCAACCCGCACTATGCAGAGGCTTGGTATAACAAAGGTACGACGTTTGGCAATTCTGGGCGTATCCCCGATGCGCTGACATGTTTTGAGGAGGCACATCGACTGGGTTTTCCACAAGCAACGCAGGCGATTGCGAGGTGTCGGCAGTTATTAGATCGACGTTAACCAACATGAGTCACACGCAATTCCTAACATTTCTATGGGTCTCGACTTCGCCTGGAAACGCGACACTGTGATGGCGACGAACTGGCAAATCGGGGACCGCATACAGAACCGCTGGGAGGTCTACCAGATCCTCAAGGGCGGGATGGGAGTGGTCTATATAGTCTATGACCACAGATTCCACGAACCCTTGGCCGCCAAAACTTTCCAGGATGAGATTTTTGCTGATACGCCGGCGGTCGCATTTCGGTTCCAGCAGGAGGCCCACATATGGATTAATCTTGACTCTCACCAGAATATTGTCCATGCGGGTCTGGTCCAAAACATCGCGGGCAAACCGTACATATTCCTGGAGTACATTAGTGGTGGCGACTTGGCCGGTTGGATCGGCACCCCACGCCTAACAGGAAACGTCCTACAGGTCTTACGCTTCGCCATTCAGTTTTGCAATGGTATGGGATATGCCCTAGCCAACGGTATCAAGGTGCATCGCGACATTAAGCCATCAAATTGCTTAGTTACACAGGATGGCATTTTGAAGATCACCGACTTCGGCTTGGCGAAAACTCTCGATGAGGTCCCGGATCTGAACACGGCGATCACGACTCAAAGCTCGAACATCGCGCTAACGCGCACCGGCTTTGGTGCAGGTACGTGCAGCCACATGTCTCCAGAGCAGTTCGATGACGCTAAACACGTGGACGTTCGAGCGGATGTTTATTCGTTCGGCGTCATGCTCTACCAGATGGCAGCGGGCCGACTGCCGTTTGTGGCGTCAACCTATGGTGAGTTTGAGCGGCTGCATAAGTACGAGTCTGCGCCGGCGCTCAACGGGGATTCATCGATCTTACATCGTATCGTCGAGCAATGCCTGGCTAAAAGCGCTAAAGACAGATTTGGGGACTTCGACTCCTTAAGGAATGAGTTAGCGAACATCTATGAGCGACTAAGCGGTGAGCAAGCCCCTCAGCCGCTGGTTGGACCCAAGCTGACCCAGGATCGGTTGATAAACAAAGGATGGAGCATGTGGCAACTGGGCCAACCCGATGCCGCGCTTGCCCTTTTCGACTCTGCCCTGGACCTCAACCCAGACGATGAAAGAGTCTGGACCAACAAAGGCGCGATTCTGAGTGTGTTGGGTCGCATGGAAGAGTCTCTGGAGTGCCATGATCATTCCCTGAGTCTGAACGCAAGTCTCGCGGATGCGTGGTCCAACAAAGGCGTGACATTGGAGAACATCGGCCGCCAGCAGGAGGCCCTCGAATGTTACGTGAAAGCCTTGCAACTCAATCCGAGCTTTGGTCAAGGCTGGTTTAACCTGGGCATGGCACTGGCGAAAGCGAATCACCCCGAGAATGCCTTGTCCTGTTATAGCCGAGCGATTGAACTCAACCCGCACGACGCTAAGTTATTTTCCAGCAAGGGTACCGCGTTCATGATGTTGGGGAGGCACGAAGATGCCCGAGCCTGCTATCAGACAGCCGTGGAACTCAACCCAAACAATGAAAGGGCCTTTACTGATCTGGGGACCGCCCTTAGGCAACTCGATCGGAAGACAGAAGCTCTTGCTTATCATGATCGAGCCTTGGAATTGAAGCCGGACTATGCTGAGGCCTGGTCAAATAAGGGCGCAGTCCTAGCTGATTTGGGTCGCTTGGAAGATGCGCTCAGCTGCTTCAGCCGAAGTGTGGAGCTCAGTCCACTCGATGCGGAGATTTGGTTTAATAAAGGTTCGACGTTGCATCAGATCGGTCAAGCACAACAGGCGCTGGATTGTTACAATCGGGCCCTGGATCTTGCGCCAAACCTCGCGGTGGCATGGTACTGCAAGGCGCGCTTATTGTATGGCGGTTTTCAGCGGTACGACGAAGCCGTAAGCTGCCTGGAGCAAGCGCGCCGGCTGGGCTATTCAGGGGCAGTAGAAGTGATTGCTCAATTGGAGGCCTTGGTAAGTCTCCGTAAGACCTAAATTCTCACGTGAATCCGTAGGCCCTAATCCCAAAGCATCGGATTTACATCTTTCCAACGTGTTTTGACGACAGGTACGGCAATTCGCCGGGTGTCGACGCTGCGATTGCAGCAACATGAGGTGTAAGTTATGACGCACATCTCCGTCGGACTCGATTTCGCTTGGCAAATCGCCGCTGCGGAAGCGGCGCACTTGAGACATCAGCTCATCGAGCCGGAGCATTTGTTCATCGTTATGTGCAGGGTTGGCGCGCTTGCCCCGGCAGGTGACGTTCGGAATGACTTCCCGAAGAAGTAGCCAACGCTGTGAGGCCCGATCGCTAATGGCAACCGCTTGGCAAATAGGGGACCTGATACAGAACCGCTGGGAAGTCCACAGGATCCTGCGCGGTGGCATGGGCATCGTCTACGTTGTCTATGATCATGAACACAATAATGTGTACGCTGCCAAGACTTTTCAGGATGAAATCTTCGCGCTCTCTCCTGATATTGCAGACCGCTTCACACATGAGGTACTCACCTGGATCAATCTTGATGCCCACCAGAATGTCACTGAGGCCCGCTTCGTCCAGAACATCGCAGGCAAGCCTTACCTCTTTCTCGAATATGTCAGCGGCGGTGACTTGAGCGGCTGGATAGGTACGCTGCGATTGACCGAAGACCCACCGCAAGTATTGCGCTTTGCCATTCATTTTTGCGACGGGATGACTCACGCGAGGTCGAAGGGAATCAAGGCGCATCGCGACATCAAGCCGCAAAACTGCCTGATTACCCAGGATGGCGCGTTGAAGGTGACTGACTTCGGTTTGGTGAGAGTGTTCGATGATACAAGCCGGCCGGACACCGAGACGCTTGACCCGGAGAGCTTGAGCCTGGGTCTTACTCACACAGGGATGGCGGCTGGGACACCCACGCACATGGCCCCAGAGCAGTTCGATGACGCCAAGCGAGTTGACGTGCGGGCGGACATCTATTCCTTTGGGGTGATGCTGTACCAGATGGTGACGGGGCGATTGCCGTTCGCGGGGCGCACGTGGCAGGAATTGGAGGGTTTGCACAAGGCCCAACAACCGCCAGCACTCAGCATTCAGCATTCAACATTTCAGACTGTGATCGAGACGTGTCTGGCCAAAGACCCAGCTCACCGATTTGCGGACTTCGGTGAAGTGAGAGAGGAGTTGGCGGAGCTATACAAAGAGATGACTGGTGAGATTGCTCTTGAGCCGGTAATGGGTGCGGAACTGAGCGCGATGCAATGTAGCAACAAAGGGGCTAGTTTGAACATTTTGGGTCGCCCAGAAGAATCGCTAGCCTGCTTCGACCAAGCTCTTGAAATCAACCCCAGCCTTGCAGGGGTGTGGAATAACAAGGGTGTCTCGCTGCATGGCATGGGACGCTCCGAGGAAGCGATCGAGTGTCACAACCGCGCTCTCGAGATCGACCCCAGCTATGCAGTAGCACGCTATAACAAGGGTGTCTCGCTGCATGGCACGGGACGCTTATCGGACGCGATTGAATGTTATGACCGCGCTCTCGAAATCAACCCACACCTCGCGGAAGCGTGGAATAACAAGGGTCTCTCGCTGCATGGCATGGGACGCTTATCGGACGCGATTGAGTGTTATGACCGCGCTCTTGAGATCAACCCACGCATGGCGGAAGCATCGTACAACAAAGGCAGCCTGGTCGGTAAGTTGGGACGCTCCGAGGAAGCGATTGAGTGTTATGATCGTGCTCTTGAGATTGACCCGCGCCATGCAGGAGCATGGACGAACAAGGGCGGCGCGCTGAGTAACTTGGGCCGCTCCGAGGACGCGATTGAGTGTCACAACCGCGCTCTCGAGATCAACCCAAGTCTTGCAGAAGCGTGGTATAGCAAGGGCGTTGCGCTGGATGGCTTGGGACGTTCGAAGGAAGAGATTGAATGCTATGACCGCGCGCTTGAGATCAACCCGCGCTTTGCACAGGCGTGGCATAACAAGGGCGTTGAGTTAGGTAGGTTGAGTCGCTTAGATGAAGCGATTGAGTGTCACAATCACGCTCTTGAGATCAACCCGGGCTTTGCAGAAGCGTGGTATAACAAAGGGACAGCGTTAGGCAATTCTGGGCGTATCCGCGAAGCACTGGGATGTTTTGAAGAAGCCCATCGGTTGGGTCTCACACAAGCAGGAACAGTCATCGCGCAATTGCGGCGGCTGTTGCAGGCCTAAGCAGTGCATAACGGGAGCCAGCCCCCTCATGTCAAACATTTCTATTGGTTTCCATTTCGCCTGGCAGGTCGCCACCGGGGAAACCGCGCACGGTCGGCATGAGCTTATCGAGCCGGAGCACCTGTTCATTGGCGTGTGCAAGGTTGCCAACCTGAAGCAGGTAGACGACTGGCGTGATCTTCAATTGCCGAACGACCTCACAGACGCTTTGAAAGCTGAGGCGGAGGCCGTCGCGGCGGTCTTCGACCAGTTTCAGCTCGGCCACGTCGAGATCTACCGCGAGGTGCGGCAACGCAAGGGACGAGGCGATTTTGAGCGTCAGGAACGCGAGAGTATAAGTCGCTCACCTGCGAGCAAAGCTGTATTCACCCGTGCTTCAGAACTGGCAGCGAAATCGCCGGCCGTCACAGCACTGCATTTGCTAGCCGCGATGCTGGACGATGCGAACAGCCTTGTTGGCACATTGCTGACAGAGAAAGGCGCGTCAAATATTGCTGCTGTGCAGACTGCCGCTCTTGCCATGTCGCCTCCTTCGCCAGGAGTTCGTGACTCAAATACTAAGACACAAAATCTGACAGAGAATGCGCGCGACTCTCTTTCGCGTTACGGCAAAGACCTCACTCAACTCGCCCGCGATGGAGAAATCCAGGAATGTGTCGGTCGCCGTGATGAAATGCTTCGCGTCATCCGTACGCTCACCCGCGACACGAAAAACAACCCGCTGCTAATTGGTGATGCCGGCGTAGGCAAGACCGCAATCGTGGAGGGCCTGGCGTGGCGCATCGCTCAGAACAAGGATCGAGCGATGTCCGGGAAGCGAATCATCCAATTGCAGATGTCTGACCTGGTGGCGGGAACAAAATATCGCGGGCAGTTCGAAGAGCGTTTGACGGCAATCCTGCATGAGGTCGCTCAGGCCTCCGACATCATTCTCTTCATCGACGAGATTCACACTGTGGTTGGGGCCGGCAACAGTACTGGGGGACTCGACGCCGCCAATATCATGAAACCCGCGCTGGCACGTGGTGAATTGCGTTGCATCGGCGTTACCACCATGGCCGAGTATCGGAAACACTTTGAGAAGGACTCTGCCCTTGAACGACGCTTTCAGCCGATTGTAGTTAACGAACCCTCGATTGCCGAGGCCGAAGAAATCCTGACAATCGGCTACCTCAAGCGATTTGAGGAGAAGCACCTCGTCATAATTGAAACCGCTGCACTCCACAATGCGGTCATCCTGTCGTCTCGATACCTACTCGACCGCCGACTGCCGGATAAGGCCATTGATCTGTTGGATGAAGCGTGTGCACGTGTTGCCGTGCCCGTTCTGAGCGCCCTGCCGGGAGAGAAACCTGATGCTGTGGGCGGCCTCGTGACTGCCGACACAGTGGCGGAAGTGTTGTCAAACTGGACCGGCATCCCTGTTAACCGAATGGCTCAAGATGACAGAGAGCGCATGCTGCTGATGGCAGACGAGCTCAAGGCTCGGGTCGTCGGACAAGACGAGGCATGTGAAAAAGTGGCTCAGCTAGTGCAGCGGGCGCGAGCGGGACTGAAGCCTGCAGGGCGCCCAATGGGAGTTCTTCTTTTCCTCGGTCCAACCGGCGTCGGCAAGACCGAATTGGCCAAGGGTACGGCTGCCTTCTTGTTTGGCTCCGACAAAGCGATGGTCCGGATCGATATGAGTGAATTCATGGAGAAGCACAGTGTCTCACGGCTCATCGGCGCACCACCTGGTTACATCGGCCACGACGAGGAGGGCCAACTGACAGGTGCACTGCGCCGTACACCATATTGCGTGGTGTTACTCGATGAAACTGAGAAGGCCCATCCGGACGTGCTCAACCTCTTCTTGCAAGTGTTCGAGGATGGACGTCTCACCGACAGCAAGGGCCGCACCGCAGATGCCACCAACGCATTATTCATCATGACGTCAAACCTCGGGCATCAAGCTGATTCTGGCTTTGGCGTTCAGGGTCATGAGGCGAGAGCCACACAGTTACTGGCCCAGGTGCAAGCGACATTTCGCCCTGAGTTTATCAACCGGCTCGACGACATTATTGGTTTTCATTCCCTAACGCGCGATCACCTGAAGCCGATCGCGCGATTGATGTTGGGCGATTTGGAGAAACGGCTGGCCGTGCAGGATATCGGTCTTGAAGTTTCCGATGCCGCGGTTGAGTGGATCATCGAACGAGGCTACGACGAAAAGTATGGTGCGCGTCACCTGCGGCGAGTCATTGAGAATCAGGTTGAAAATCCAATCGCCGGAAAGATCCTGCGTGAAGAAGTAAGAGCGGGACACGTCATCAACGTTGACCTGAAGGACGAAGCCCTGGTGTTTGAGGTGGCTGGAAGAGAAACGCGCTGATGACTAATCACATGATCGACGAGTGCTTCATTTGGCAGCGTCGTAGCCATTGGACTTCTGAGATGTGCTACAGGGGAAATCTGCCACAAGCGCGTTTTGACCATTACGTCAAATCGTGGGTATCAAACCGGTGTTGGCTGTGCCGCTTTAGATTCCGAGGCGCGCGAACCATACAGTTTCGCGCAAGTGCATACTTCGCTCTGAGTTTATCAACCAGCTCGATGACCTTACCGGCCTTTCATCAACTCACGCGTTAATACTTGAAGCCGATGGTGCGCTTGATGTTGGGGGATTTGGGAGGCGTCTAGCCACGCAGGATATCGGTATTGAAGTGTCTGACACATCGTCGAACGACGTACGACGAGAGGTATGGAGCGCGCCACTCGCGACGAGTGATTTAGTAGCTGACAAAAAAAGGTGAGCTAATATTTGAAGTGCTTGGAAAGAATACGCTCTGACTAGAGCTCTAACTTAAGCGAAGGGAATCAAGCAATGACTGAGGGACTGAATAGTACGGTGCCCGACTTCATGATTAAGGAATCCTTATACCCTGCTTGGGACGAGCTTAATAGGCTCATCTGCAAGTTTTGCGGCCAGCCTTATAAATCATGGTCGAAACGAGAGTTACTGGAAAAGATTCCTGCCAACGCAACTGAGGCGGTTTTCACGTGTCTGGTTTGTCGCAAAGCAAGTGTTTTTGGTCCTGACGAGCTATTTAAGGGATTCTATCATCCTGCGAGCCGCGAGGAACTTCCCTCTCACCTCAATCAATCGTCGGGAACAATCCGCGATGACTCAGGGCACCTTACTTGTACTTCCTGCGGCGCTCCAGCCAAAGGGTTTACTGTAAAAGGAGCACATTCGCTTTTAGGTTATTCAGAAGAACCGTTTCTTTGGATAGCCTGTGAAAGCTGCCGGGCCACTTCTATTTATTCCGCAAAGACCCTGCGAAATGCTCTTCCAGAGGCTGCCGTTGAGGATCTTCAGCCAGGAGACGAACTATTTGGCTTGCGGGTTCTGAGAGTCTTACACGGTGGTATGAGTACAGTTTATATCTGCAGTGGCCCTTCTGGATTAGTAGCGGCAAAGACTCTCCGACCTGAGCTCGCGCGAATTCCAGGTGCGGAGGCGCGATTTAAACGTGAGGCTGAGGCTTGGATCTTATTAGGAAGGCACCCGCATATTGTTGAAGCAAAAGTAATCTTGTGGGAGAAGAGTCGCTCAATCTTAGTGACAGAGTATCAAAGAGGCGGCAGTTTAGCGGACAGACTCGCCAGGGGCTCGGTGAGCGTGTCAGAAGCGGTGGAACTAGGCGTACATTTCTGCCGCGGGATGGAACATGCCCGCTCCATCATCCCCGGATTTGTTCACCGAGATATAAAACCTCACAACTGTCTCCTTGGTGAAGATGGACTACTCAAGATCGCTGATTTTGGATTGGTCAAAATGTTCGACAACCTGGAAGGCTTACCTAGTTCTTCCAACGACGACGATGAAGCGTCGTGGGAGCCCGTACGGGCTTTTCAAACCCGTGCGGGGAAAGGCGGAATGGGCACACTTCCGTACATGGCACCGGAGCAATTCGAGGATGCTTCATCAGTCACCATCACGAGCGATGTTTATGCCTTTGGCGTACTGTTATTTGAGACCTTAACTAGGAAACTGCCGATTACACTCAGCCGGTCTAATCGCTATCATGATTGGCACATGGCACATGCATCTGCTCCGATACCAGATGTCCGTGAGTATGACCCTTCGGTGCCGGAGCAACTATCAAACCTAATTCGTTCCTGTTTGGCAAAATCACCTGCGGACAGGCCCGCGGATTTCGGTTTAATTCTGGATACCTTAATGGCTTCCCGAGATCTTGAGGTTCCAGATTCGCGTTCTACATCAGGGTTCACTCCGCCGTGGTCCGAACCTAAGCATAGTTCGGATTTCACCGACATAGAGTCACTCGATCTGATGAGGGTCTTTAATCTGACTAATGTGGGTCGCGTGAATGAAGCACTCGCATATGCCGATCACATAATACGCGTGGCGTCTCTTGATGATGATCCAGTGGCTCAGCAGGTTCAGGCTCGAGGACATGCGTTGCGTGCCGGAGTGTTGCGCACAATGGGTCGGCTTGAAGAAGCATCTGAAGCCGCAGACGCAGGAATTAGTTTAAATCCCGCCGACGCGCTTGCCCTCTTTGAGAGAGGTTTTGTCTATAACGTAACTGGCGATTATGACGCGGCTGTTAGGTGTCTTGCCAAGTCCTATCATTTAGATCCACTGCGTCCGAACCTCCCGTTTGAATTAGCGTTCGCCTATAACGCCCTGGAGCAGTTTGACCAGGCCATCGAAGTCCTTTTGCGGGCAATCAAGAATGCACCAGACAACTATATTCATCATCGTGAAATTGCGTACTCATATGCCAAGCTAAACAATGGTGAGCTTGCCAAGCAGCATTACGAACGGGGATTCGCTCTTTGTCCGGCTAGCATGGAAGCTGAGAGAGCAGAGATGGCGGGCAATCTTGGACAAATGTATTTGAGACAGGGTGATGCAAAATCTGCTGAGTACTGGATTAACCAGGCGTGGCTGTTAGCACCCAAGGACTCAGAGATTCACCAAATCCTGTCTCGACTTGTTAAGACGGATTCCATCCCGGAGAACCGGGCAAAACCCGTTGCCCTGCCGACTCCTCACCCTGATGCAGATCCAACCCGGGCATTCCAACTGAACCTCCAGTACCAGGAAGAATTGGCTAAGTGGAAAGCTCTTCCCATGTGGAAACGGATGACCGCTAAAAAGCCTCTACCTCCGCAAGGAAATTGAGTTATCGCAGAGGTCAAGCGGCCTAACGTGAGAGGTGACGGCTGTGCTATTCATACCGGTTTCTCCGGGCCGCGTCACAAGCCAGAGTGTGAGATCAGTGCCTTTAAAGTCGAAGAGACTATCAAAGTGAACGGGCCATAGGACGAACTTCAACTCGCGTTTTGCGGTGGGCTCGTCTAAGCCACCAACCGCGACTCAGGGTAAGGCCATGCAACCCGAACCACGTTACAAACGCGGTGACAAGATCCGAGGATTAGCGTCTGAATACCTTGTCGCTCAAGCCCTGGTGGGCGGCATGGGTGAGGTGTATCTCTGTCTAGAGCTTGAGAAAATGCAACCCTTCGCCCTCAAGACATTCCAAGCCCGCTACCTAACCAGTCGGAGGCTTCGTGAAGCCTTCAATACCGAAGTGGCGATCTGGGTCGCACTGGAAAAACATCCGAACCTCGTGCGTTGTTTCTTTCTGGAAATGATCGAGAGCCATCCATTCATGTTGTTGGAATGGATCGAAGGTGATGAAAACTACGGCACAGACCTGCGAAGCTGGTTGCGTCGGGGGCCCATCGGCCTGCGACGCACGCTGGAGTTTGGAATTGACATCTGTCGTGGCTTAATCCACGCGGGCCAAAAACATCCTGGGATCGTACATCGGGATGTGAAGCCCGACAATATCCTCGTCTCGCGGGGACAAATTGCGAAGGTTACTGACTTTGGTTTAGCAAAGATTGTACAAGCCGCTAATCTGGATATCTTCGAGGCGGAAGTTAACCCGGGTGAACGTCAGCATCTCTCCCGCATCGGCGGGACCCCTCCCTACATGGCTCCTGAGCAGTGGCGTGGTGAGGAGTTAGACCCTCGGACAGACATCTATGCCGTGGGCTGTACGCTGTATGAGCTGTTGACAGGAAGATGGCCCTTTAGACCGACCACCGATGGTTTCCGACGCCAGCATTTAGAAGCAAGTATTCCTAAGCTTACCCAAGGAAACAATCTACCAAGAATCTTAGACGGATTGCTATCACGTTGTCTGGCAAAGCGTAAAGACGAGCGCTTTAACACCGTGACCGATCTTCTTCAGCAACTATCGCTCGTCTACGAGAACGAGTATTCCGCAAAGCCCAGAGCCGTCGACACCAGCAGCATCTTCGGTGCTGAGGACTACACTAATCGTGCCGCCACCTACATGAATCTGAAACGTCATGACGATGCGCTGAATGATCTTAATTGCGCACTGAAGCTTGATCCAGCCTATGCGGCGGCGTATGCCAATCGCGGTGCCGCTTACTTCGATTTGAATCGTGTTGATGAGGCCCTGATGGATCTGAATCGTGCTATCCAACTTGATCAGACTCTTGCTCATCCTTACGGCAATCGCGGTAGCATCTATGAATCTTTGCAGCGCTACGAAGAAGCATTGGCAGACTATACGACCGCAATCGAACTAAACCCCACCGTTGAGCAGTTCTACAGCGTTCGCGGACACGCTTATGCGAGACTGGATCGTTACCCCGAAGCGTTGAGGGATCTCGACCACGCCCTTGAGATCAACTCAAGTTCTGCCTACGCCTACACAATTCGCGGCTTCTGCCTCACGGGACTGAATCGATATGAGGAGGCGTTGTCGGACTTGTCTCGTGCCATCCAACTGGACCCTATTGACGCGGAAGCCCACGGCCATCGCGGCCATCTCCATATCGAGATGAAGCGTTATGACGAAGCGCTTGCGGATCTCAAGCAGGCTATCATGCTTAATCCCGAATATGCGGAGGCCTACTTCCATCGCGGGCTTGTCTACGAGCGATTGCGGCGTTTTGAGGCGGCGCTGAAAGACTACACGCGCGCCATCGAGCTCGACTCCGCGAATGCGCTGCTTTACCAAAATCGTGGCTACGTCCTTCAACAACTCCTCCGCTACGACGAAGCGATGGCGGATGATAACCGGGCTATTCAACTGAATCCCAATCACGCGCTTACATACAATAATCGCGGCAAACTCTTCGAGCACAAGCAGCGCTATGATGAAGCGCTTGCAGACTACAACTATGCCACCCAACTTGAGCCTGCTTTTGCGCTGCCCTACTACAATTGCGGCGAGACATATCTTAAGTTGCAGCAGTATGCGAAAGCACTAGAGAACTATACCCATTCGATTGAACTTGACCCAGGGTATGCGAGAGCCTACGCGGGTCGTGGCAGCGCTAAGTTTTATCTTGATCGCCCTGACGAAGCGCTGGTCGATTACAACACCGCCATCGAAGTTGATCCGGACCTGGCCATCGCGTTTGTAAATCGCGGAGCACTTTACGCGAACTTGAAACGCTCCAACGAAGCGCTCGCAGATTTAGACCACTCAATCGACCTTGATCCCACGCTTGCGCTGGCTTACCACAATCGTGGCGCAGTATATTTCGGTCAACAAAACCACGAAGAAGCGTTGGCTAATTACGCAAAGGCCATTGAACTCGATCCAGGCCTGGCGCCGCCCTACTTTGATATGGGCCGCATATTCTTTTACCGTGATTTATGGCAAGAATCTTTGTCCTACTTTGAAAAGGCTGCTCACCTCGGGCATCCCGAAGGCTCCAAATTGGCCGCCTCACTAAAACAACACATTAAGGTCGCCCGGGATGCGGCCCTGGCCTATTATAATCGTGGTGTAGAACATGCTAATGCGCAACGGTACGACCAAGCGCTGGCCGACTACATGCAGGCCATAAAGATTGATCCCACTTATGCGCCGGCCTACGTAAATCGCGGCAGCATTTATGTTGACTCGCAGCGCTACGATGAAGCTCTGGCGGACTTCACTCGCGCTGTCCAACTTGATCCTAAGCTCGCACACGCTCACTTGAACCTTGGTGTCATACTGCTGACTCACGGCGCACTGTCAGAGGCTTTGAAGTGCTTTGAAGAATCAGCTCTATTAGGACTTCCCCTGGGAACAGAATACGCAACCCTGGTAAGACAAAGGATTGGAAGTCCATCTGCTTTTGAAAACTGATCCGAAATACGCGTTCCACGGATTCTATCGGCGAGCTCACTTATCAAGAATTGTTTGGGGTGCGGTTTCGCGGTCTCGCCGACCGTTCTCGGATGCCGCAAAATACAAAGCGCGTGCAATGAGTCAAAGGGAAGAAAGAACTGCATGTCAGCTGAATGGCAAGTCGGCGATCGGATCCAGAAACGCTGGGAAATCCACAACATCCTGCTCGGAGGCATGGGCATCGTTTATGTCGTCTATGACCACGAGCTTCGTCTCCCATATGCCGTAAAGACCTTCCAGGATACGGTCTTTGCTCGCCGCCTTATTAGCGCCGACCGTTTCATGCAAGAAGCTCTTGCCTGGATTAACCTTGACCGGCATCAAAACGTTACGGCGGCAGAGTTTGTGCATACCATCGGTGGCAAGCCTTTCTTGTTTTTGGAGTTTGTCAGTGGTGGCGACCTGGGCAACTGGATCTCCACGCCGCGCCTCACCAAGGACCTGCCCCAAGTGCTTCGATTCGCCATTCAGTTCTGCGATGGTATGGCGCACGCACTCTCAAAGGGCGTCAAGGCTCATCGTGACATTAAGCCGCAAAACTGCTTGATTACGCAGGACCAAACGCTGAAGGTTACCGACTTTGGGCTGGCGAAAGTCTTTGATGAGGCAGTCGCCGCAGACTCTGAAATATCGGACCCGAAAGGCTCGAGCGTGGGCTTGAGCCGTACTGGCGCAGCCGCAGGGACCTGCACGCATATGGCCCCGGAGCAGTTCGATGATTTCAAGCGGGTGGACGTTCGGGCCGACATCTACTCGTTCGGCGTGATGCTCTACCAGATGGTGTCAGGGAGATTGCCTTTTCTGGGTGATTCGTTGCAGGAGTTCGAGCGACTGCACAAGAGCCAAAGAATACCAGCACTCGATCAACAACCGTTGGAGCTAAGCAGGCTTGTGCAGCGGTGTTTGGCGAAAGACCCGGCCGGGCGGTACAGCGACTTCGGAGAAGTGCGTAACCGGTTAGCAGAGATCTATAAGGGTTTGACAGGAGCAGAGGCCCCTCAGCCGGCGAGCGGAGCAGAACTGAACGCGCTTCAGTTGTTCAATAAAGGGCTGAGTCTGAGCGCATTGGGACACAATGAGGAAGCTCTGGGATATTATGACCACCTCCTCGAATCCCACCCACGTTTATCTCCAGTGTGGTCTAACAAAGCAGGAGTACTGCAAAAACTCGGGCGGCATATGGAAGCCCTAGAGTGTTGTGGGCGCGCGCTAGAGCTTGACCCGCGCTTTGCGGTGGCGTGGATCAACAGCGGCTTCTCGATGCAGACGTTAGGCAAGAAGGAGGATGCTCTGGAGCACTATGAGCGTGCCATTGCGATCAACCCTCACCTGGAACAGGCGTGGCATAACAAGGGAAACCTGTTGTATGAATCAGGACACCGCCGGGAGGCTCTGGATTGTTTTGATCACGCCCTTGAAATCAATCCTCATGATGGAGAAATATGGATGAACAAGGGGATCGTATTGCACGAATCTGGACAGCTGGAAGAAGCGGTGGTTTGTTTTGACCGTGCGCTCGAAATCAATGATCGTTCAGATCAAGCCTGGTACAACAAAGGTGTGGCCCTGGATAAGGCCGGCCGGTACAAGGAGGGGCTGACATGTTACAACCATGCCATTGAAATCGCCCCAAGTAATGAGAATGCCTGGAGGAACAAATGTGCCACTCTGGCGGAGATGAAGTTGCCTGAAGAAGTGATCGAAGCTTGTGACCGCATCCTGGAGATCAACCCAATCAATGAGCAGGCGTGGTTCAACAAAGGGGCGGCGCTGGATAATTTAAACCGGTTCGTGGAAGCGATTAGTTGTTATAACAGCCTTATCAAAATCAACCCGGGGAATGCAGATGCCTGGTTGAACAACTCCAATGCCTTGTATGAAGTTGGACGGTATCAAAAAGCGATTGCCAGTTGTGACCGCTTACTTGAGATCAAGCCTCAGGACGAACTCGCCTGGTATAACAAAGGGTTGATTATGTTCAAGCTGGGTCGTAGCGAAGCCGCGATTGCCCATTACGACCGCGCTCTCTTGATTAACACAAACTATGAGCAGGCGTGGGTAGGCAAAGGCATCGCGTTGGCGCGGTTGGACCGCGACGCGGAGGCGATTGTCTGCTATGACCGCGCCCTTGAAATCAACCCTAACGATAGTAAGACTTGCCTCAGTAGAGGGGTGCTGCTCTACAAAGAGCGTCGCTATGAGGAGGCAATTGTTAGTTGTGACCAAGCGACTAGGCTCAACCCACAATTCGACCAGGCGTGGTTCCACAAAGGAATAGCGTTCGACGCAATAGGGCGGCATGATGACGCATTTGAGTGTCACGACCGCGCAGTAGCGCTTAACCCGGACTTCGGTGAGGCATGGTGTAACAGGGGGGTGGCACTAGGAAATTCTGGGAGACTTCGTGAGGCCCTCGCATCTTTTGAAGTAGCACAGGGTTTGGGAATTCCACAGGCGGCCGATGGGATTGCCTTGTGTCGGCGAAAACTCGGCAGTTGATTGCAAAGTGCGCCGCTCGGCGCGTCAGCCTTTCCAACAAACCTAAGGGATGATCTTCTGATTTCGATGAACGAAGGGAGCGTCTGATGGCGGCGGAGTGGCAAATCGGCGATCGCATACAGAATCGTTGGGAGATTCATCGAATTCTCAAAGGCGGCATGGGCATCGTGTATGTGGTCTACGACCACGACTGGCACGAACCGTTTGCCGTTAAGACCTTTCAGGATGAATTGTTCGCCCAGAATTCCGCGATTGCTGACCTGTTCACCGACGAAGCGCTTGTCTGGATTGGCCTCGACGTTCACCAAAATATTACTCAAGCGCGCCTTGTTCAAAAAATTGAAAACAAACCATTCCTTTTCCTGGAGTATGTGAGCGGTGGTGATCTTAGTGGGTGGATTGGTACGCCACGCCTCACCGAGGATCTGTCAAAGGTCCTGCTCTTCGCAGTTCAGTTTTGCGATGGAATGACGTACGCAGTGGCTAAAGGAATCAAGGCTCATCGAGACATAAAACCGCAGAACTGTCTTGTGACGGAAGATGGAACCTTAAAGATTACCGATTTCGGTCTGGCTAAGGTTCTGGACGATGTAAGCCTAAGTTCGTCCGGACAGAGCAAGCGAGGCGCAAGCATCGGTCTAAGCCGTACGGGGAAGGGGGCAGGTACTTGCACCCACATGGCCCCAGAGCAATTTGATGATGCTAAGCATGTCGATGTGCGATCAGATGTCTACTCGTTTGGTGTGATGCTTTTTCAAATGGTCACGGGGAAACTGCCGTTTAGCGGACGAACCTGGCAGGAGTTAGAACGGCTGCACAAGAGTCAGGCTCTTCCGTCATTCAGCGTCAACTCCTCCTCATTCAAGGTTGTCGTCGAAAAATGTTTGGCTAAAGATCCGGCTCAGCGGTATGCGGATTTCTTCAAACTAAGGAACGACTTGGCACAAATCTACGAAGGCCTCGTGGGCGACCCTGCACCCCAACCGGCGACCGGCAAAACGCTGGTTGCCGAGCAATATAACAACAAGGGAGTGAGCCTTAAGAATTTGGATCGGCCCGCCGAGGCGTTAGAGTGTTACGACCGGGCGATTGAGATAACTGCCGAGTTTGCCGGAGCATGGGCCAACAAGGGTGTGGCGCTGAAGATTCTCGAGCGCTATCGGGAGGCAGAAGACTGTTACGATCGGGCTCTCAAACTAACCCCCGATTTTGGAGAAGTATTGACTAATAAAGCGAATCTGTTGCAGCTATTACGAAAGTTCGATGACGCAATTGGCTATTACGATCGGGCACTCAAACTTAATCCGCTCTTGGAACAGGCATGGTCAAACAAAGGCGAGACGCTGCGACTTTCAGGAAAACACCAGGAAGCAATTGGTTGTTACGAGCGAGCGCTCCAACTCAACCAACGTGATTCCGACAACTGGACCGGAATCGGGCTGACGTACGCTGATTTGGGCCGTCACGAACAGGCGCTCAGCTCTTATGACCACTCGCTTACACTCAACCCACAACAGGGGCGAACGTGGGCTAACAAAGCAGTTTCATTACGTTCGTTAAGACGGCCCGAAGAATCACTCCAGGCGTCTAACCGTGCCCTCGACCTCGACCACAGCCTGGCAGAAGCATGGTCCACCAAAGGAAACGCTTTGCACGATCTCGGGCGGCTTCAGGAAGCCATCACTTGTTACGACAGGTCTCTTGAGCTAAACCCACGCAAGCCACTGGCGTGGTGTAACAAAGGGGAAGTTTTGCGATTGGTGGAACGGTACGATGAGGCAGCCGAGTGCTACAGACAGGCCCTCGCGCTCGACCCAAACGACGCTGAAGCCTGGCACGGAGGTGGTGCCGTTTATCTGAATATGGGTGAGTACGAAAATGCGTTCGCTTATTGTGAGCGCGCTCTTGAAATCAATCCGCGCTTGGAAACCGCCTGGAGCAACAAGGGAGCAATTCTGCTCAAGTGGGAACGGTATCCGGAGGCGGTCGCGTGCTTTGATCATTCACTTGCGGTAAATCCGAATTTCGCGGGGGCATGGTTTAATAGAGGGATGGCGTTGTTGCACTGTGAACGGCTTACAGAAGGATTGGCATCCTTTCAGGAAGCCGAACGCCTGGGGTTTTCGCAGGCAGGCGAGGTTCTCGCTATTTACCGCCAGACGTTCAACCAATAGACGGGGTGTTGCCGAATCGATCAATCTGCGAGTGTCGCAATAACGATCCAACGTTCAGGAAAAGTAGGTACCGATGCGAATTACGTACACTTACCGAAGCAGAGAGGCTGTGCTCGACCACGAATCAGAACAGATCATCATCGGCCGGCCGCTGACAGGTGTAGCAGTTGATCTTGATCTGACGCCAGATGAAAAGGTCTCGCGTCCGCACGCTCGAGTCTGGACAGAATATGGCCAGTACTGGATTGAGGATCTCAACAGCACGCGCGGAACGCAGGTCAACGGCGAAGAAATCAAAGGCAAGGGGAGACAACGACTTGAATCTGGCGACAGTGTATCTATAGGCGAAACAACCTTGCGGCTAGACATTCCCCCGGATCTCCCGGATAAGGAGCCCTCACCCACAACTCTGCCTCCAGACGAGCCAGAATCGGTACTCGTCGAAGGAATTTCGCAATCACTCGACGCGGTGGAGCCTGCCTTCTCGTCTGCTGAAGCGACCACCGACACTGAGCGCCGGTTAGCCCTCTTGTACGAACTACCGTTGAAGTTCGCAGAGGAAGGTCAGCTGGATCAACTGCTCCAACTGGTCGTGGAGCGTGCAGTATCCGTGATTCCCGGAGCAAGGCGTGGGGCACTGCTAATCAATGATCGGCAAACGCCAGAACTTTTGCTTGCTGCATCGCTGCCGGCAGACAAACCCGCAGTCAGCACTACACTAGCACTGCGAGCGATCCAGCGACGCGAAGGATTTATTTGGTCCCGACCTGCTTACGGAGGCGACGAAGACGAGCCCGCCACCGAGTCAGTTCCCGGCAGCGCCTTTGAGCACAACATCGAATCGGCCATTTATGCACCCTTACTTTGGAAAGGCGAAGCGTTGGGTGCAATCTGCGTTGATAACCATGAAGCCTCAGGTGCGTTTCTCACCGATGACCTGCAGTTGTTACAGGCGCTTGCTCATCACGCTGCCAGTGCCATTAGGCACCTTGAAGATGAAAAACACTTGCGGCATGAGGCCAAAGTACTGAATAACTTTTTGAAGCTAGTCTCACCTCAGCTCGCTGAGCGGTTGACGCAGTATCAGGGACGCATCCGGCTGGGCGGAGAATTCCGGGAAGCTACGATTCTATTTTCCGATATCCGCGGTTTTACGATGCTGTCGAGCCAGATGGAAGCCGAGGACGTCAGCGAGATGATCGCAGAATACTTCGGTCAATTAGTGCCCATAATCTTCAAACACAATGGAATGGTCGATAAGTACGTTGGCGATGCAATTGTCGCTGTCTTTGGTAGTCCGAATGCGGATGAACGTCAACATCTTCATGCGGTTCAGGCAGGATTAGAAATGCAACTTGCAGTCGCCGAGATAAACGCACGCCGAATCAAGAGCGGTCAGCTTGTCGGCGAGTTGGGGGTTGGCATCCATTGTGGCGAAGTAATCCATGGCTTCATTGGTACTCCCGAGCACATGGAATTCACAGTGCTTGGCGATGCGGTTAATCGCGCTTCGCGGATCTGCGACGGTGCCAGTAAGGGCGAGACTCTGATTAGTTATGAGATGTACCAGCGTTTGTGGAAAGAGTTCGAGGTCGAACAAACCACTGTTCCAACCAAACACGAAGGCAATCTATCTGCGTATCGTGTGGTGGCGGTTAAGTAAGGTGGGAAAAGGCCGGCTTTACCAACACCTTTGCGGATGGTCTCTGGTTCTTTCACTAGTTCAAACCGCGTTTGAGCTCTGCCACCATTTGTTCGGCTTCCCGATCGCCCAGTTGCGCGGCCTTTTCAAGATAGGAAATGGCTTGGTGGGATGATCCCAGATCGATTAACAATCTGCCGGAGTATAGGTAAGCATCGGGATTTGAGGGGTTTTTTTCAATCGAAAGGGCAAAGTCTGACAGCGCGCTTTCGTAACGTTCTAACATGACGTTTATTGCACCGCGGTCCAGGTGCGCCCAAGGGTGTCCCGAATTTAACTCAATGGTCCGATCGTAATCGGCGAGAGCTTCGTTATAGCGTCGCAGACTCCGAAACGCGTTACCCCGATTATAGTATGCTTTATCATCATCGGGGGTCAGCTCGATTGCGACCGAGTAGTCGGCCAAGGCGGCTGAATAATTTCCTTTATTGCTTTGAATGTTACCGCGATTAACCAGGGCTTTAGAATGCGTCGGATCAAGACTCAAAGTTTGAGCATAGTCTGACAAGGCCTCTTCATACCGCGACATCTGTCGGAACAGGTTGGCTCGACGATAGTAAATAGACGGATCGCTGTCGTTCAGCCGAATAGCTTGCGTCAAATCCGCGACTGCCGCTTCAAAACACTCCAGAAAGCTATAGAGTTCACTGCGGTTGAGGTATGCCAGCAGGTAGTCGGGTTGGAGGCGGATTGCGACCTCATAATCGGCCAACGCTTCACTAGTGAGATTAAGTTCAAAGTAAAGATTGGCGCGATTTAGATAAGCAATCGCGTATTCCGGATCACAAGCAATAGCGTGGGAGCAATCCTGAAGGGCTAGATCAATATCTCCCAATCTAAAACGGGAAAGGGCGCGATTGTAATAGGCGAGCTTGTTGTTGGGATCTAACTCAATGGCTCGAGCATAATCTGCCAGGGCTTCGTGATAGCGTTCGAGTGAGTCCAAGCTGGTCCCACGATTATTGTATGCCACAGCAAAAGAAGGGTTGAGTTCTATACACTGGTTTAGATCTTCCAACGCCTGATGGGAGCGTCCGAGCCTTTCATATGCGATGGCTCGATTATTGTAATCCGCAAAGTTGTAACCCGAAGTCAAGGGTTCCTCTTTCGGACTCCGAGCAAATCGCATCTGGTAAAAATCCGCGAGATCGTTAAGTAGCTCAATGGGGCTTGAGTAACGCTGATTCCTGTTCTTGGCAAGACATAGTTGCAGCACCGGGTTTAGTCCAGCCATGTAGTGATTCGGGGGCAAGACGGGTATTGGCGCCGTTAAGTGTTGCTGACCAAGCTCCGTTAATCTCGCTGCGAAATAGGCAAAGTGTCCGGTTAGTAGCTCATAAAGCATGCATCCCACTGCATAAAGATCCGTACGCGAATCTAATTCTTCGCCAGTCCACTGCTCCGGAGCCATGTAGAGCGGGGTTCCCGCCTTATTGGTAGTGTGGTAACGAGTGCCTGGTTCGCTATCCAGGAGCGTATCGGCGACGCCGCCAGTCTGAACAATCTTTGCGAGACCAAAATCAGTTATTTTGGCGGTTGTGTCCTGGGCGATGAGGATGTTTTCGGGCTTCAGATCTCGATGGACAATGCCGGGCTGTTTCTTAGTTGCATAAACCAGGCCACGCGTAACGTCGATGATAAAATCGAGAGCCAATTGTGGTTCTAGAGCGCCATTTGTCAACCAGCTCCGCAAGTCACTTCCCTTGTTTGGATCTCCTTCGATCCACTCCAGGATCATGAATGGTTGGCGATCAATGAACTCCATCGTGTGGCATCGCACAATATTGTGGTGCTTTTCGAGAGCGATCCAGGCTGACACTTCAGCTTCGAAAGCTTCCACTAGCCGCTGATTCGTCGATGCGCTACCGCGAAACGTCTTGAGCGCAAAGGGCATCTCTGCCTCGACATCAAGGCACAAATACACTTCGCCCATGCCGCCGACGAGGGCTTTGTAGACAAAATAGCGTCCGCCGATTTTATCGCCTGCCTGATACCGGAGTTGCGGATTCGTACGCGTTGTTGTCATGGCGAGAGGAGACTGAGATTCTGAGGAGTCTTGAAAGCGCTAAGAGACTTCGCTGAGGCTTTGATCTAACTGGTCCGAGTTAGCGAATGACTGGCGCTAACCATTGAAAGTATGTAAGCAATGATCACGCCTGCCATCCCTAACCACGACCGACCAACAATCGACATAAGAAGTGGGATCACGAACGTTCCATTGCGCACAATATCAGCCATGGCGCCTCTCGCCGGAGTATTAATGACCGCATGGCTCGCCTGAGATCGCCCAAAGCTCAGCATAACCTCGAAAACAAGCACGGCGAGCGCCAAACAGATACCAATCCAGATGCCTGAGTAGAATCCGAGGAAAATGGCGATCAGTAACCCACTAACAAAGCCTAATGCTCGCATACTAATCTCTCCTCTATCTGAAACATATAAGAGCCTGCTGAGTAGCGTGAGCGAGGTACAAGTGTGACTCAGTCTCAATCATCCATAAAGAGCCGATCGAGGTGACTGCGAAAACGCTTTGGTTGATTACCAGGACCTTGGATCTCCCCGACACAGCGCGACCATCGCGGATGCTTCGGGATGCCCCAGGCGCTCCGCTTCGCGAAAACATTTCAGAGCCTCGCGAACGTACCCGGATTCGCCCAACGTAGCGCCCTTGTTGACCCAGCACTGAGCGTCTCCCGGATTGATCTCGAGAGCACGATCATAGCAACTCAACCCATCATTTGGTCGCCCTAAATTGCACAGGGTGTCTCCCTTGTTGATCCAGGAATCCGAGTCTTTGGGATCAAGCTCCAATGCCTTATCGAAACACTCTAGTGCTTCCCTGTTTCGGCCTAACTCAGACAGAAGGGTCGCCTTGTTAAACCATGCCTTCTGATATCGCGGATTGAGTTCCAGCGCTCGATCATAACAAACGAGAGCATCCTTATGCCGACCCAATTTATACAGAGCCGTCGCCTTGTTATTGAACGCCTTATCATATTGCGGATCAATCGCAAGGGCGCGATCAAAATAGGCTAGCGCCTCGCGCGGCTTACCTAGTGCGCTCACTGCTGCCCCCTTGTTAGTCAGGGCCAGCACATTCTGCGGCGCAATCTCGAGGGCTTCGACATAACAAACCAACGCCTCATCGGTTCGGCCCAACGAATCCAGCGCAAAACCTTTGTTTGCCCATGCCTTATCGTAGGGCGGGTTGAGTTCGATGGCGCGATCATAGCAAGCAATCGCCGGCTCGTACTGGCCAAGATCCGCGAGATGTACACCCTTGTTGAATAAGGCGTGCGCAAAGGATGGATTTAGAGCGAGTGCACGATCATAGTAAGTCAGGGCCTCATGCGGCCGGCCCAAATCTCCCAAACCCACTCCTCGGTTGTACAACTGTAATGAGTCCAGTTCCGTAGCCGTGGCTGGAAGCGGCGGGTCTTCACCGGTGAGACTCTGATACGTTTTCGCCAACTGTTCCCGCAACTCCGTGAAATTCTGGAAGCGATCCTTTGGGTCCTTCGCCAGACACTGATCGACGATTGAAATGAGCGATGAATGCTTAAGCCCAATCAGTGGCGGTGGTTCATCTCTATGTATGCGTGCAAACTCTGTCCACGTTCGCGCGTTGAATGGGAGATGCCCACTGACCATTTGAAATAACATGATCCCGAACGCGTATATATCGGCGCGTAGGTCAACGTGTTTGGCGTCTTCAAATTGTTCGGGTGCCATGTAGGCCGGCGTGCCTGCAGTGGCGCCGGTGGCTGTGAGCCCAACACTCAGCTCAGCTCCTCTCTGGTCAGCGCCCTCTCCACTCTTTGCCGTTCCACCAAGACCAAAAAGCCGTCGAAGTTTCGTGCCCAGATCTTTCGGCTGCTCCCGCTTAGCTTCTGTGTCCGACCGATCAACGCTCGCGTCATCAAATACTTTTGCCAGGCCAAAGTCTGTAACCTTTAGGTTACCATCTTCGGTAACAAGGCAATTCTGCGGCTTTACGTCGCGATGCGCCTTGATACCCTGAGATAGTACGTGGGCCATGCCGTCGCAGAATTGCACCCCGAAGCGCAATACTTGGGGCAAGTCCTCCGTCAATCGTATCGTGCCTATCCAGCGGCTCAAATCACCTCCGCTTACGTACTCTGAGAATAAAAGGGGCTTACCATCGACTATCTCTGCCAATCGTGCATGATTGACATTGAGGTGGGGATCAATCTTGAGCCAGCTAACCGCTTCCCTGGTGAAGCGTTCGGCGACGAGAGGATGATGAGCAAAGACTTCATCCTGGAAGGTCTTCGCGGCGAAGGCTTCACGGAAGTCTGGATGGTGATCATAGACGATATAGACAATGCCCATGCCACCGCGCAGGCTCTTGTAGATTTCCCATCGGTTCTTTATTCGGTCGCCTATTTGCCAATTTGTAGTCGTCGAGCACCTCCCGGAAGTCATTGCACTCGAATTCTCAAAACCGCCGATCGTGGGCGAACGATGCGACTGTCGTATCCTGATTGTATCTGCAATGTCCCAAAGTCTTTCGAGGAGTCAACTTGGCAACTGCTGGAAGTCTTCCTTCTGCGCTTGTGCGAGGTTTGCTAAGCGCTGCCTTACCGAAGCCGCTAAATTCTTTACTTCGGCACGTGTCACACTACCGACTCCAAGTATGGTCTCATGACGCGGGAAACGCGGCACACTTTCGCGTACTGCCAAAGCTCATCCGTAGTCGCTCGTTTCTTGCGCCAACAATCGCGGAGAGCTTCGATTGCAACGTCAAGACCGATCTTGTTTCGATACTTGAAACAGTCAGCGACTGTCTTGGCAGGATTGTAGACTTTGACCGTAACGCCCTCGATTGAGTGCGATTCAACGCCGGCGGTAAGCGCCTTTCCAGAAAAGCGCACGATGCGCAGGGGAATGATGTCTTCCTTTGGAGAACGAGCTTTCCCGTCGATTGCCATCCAAACTTCAAACGGCGATTGCGTTGTCAGGTCATGAAAGCGCAGAGCCGAGAGCAGACAGACCACGCCGTGCGGCACGCGCAGGGCCGCCTGGACAATCGTTTGATGTTCGCCGAGACCAGCGCCGGGAATGGCATACATTCCACGTCCGACCTTTTCGAGCTTCTCCTTTTGGTGGAGTCGCCAGAGATAGTCTGTCGGAAGCCCCTTACTCTGAAGATCTCGCGGACGCAGGATGCCGCCTTTGCTGGCGAGATCGAGTACCTTTTTTTCTGCCGAAGCGCTCATTGATCTATATACTTTCCCTTCAATAGAGCGTCGGTAGATATGCACAACTACCGACGTTTCATTGATAGCATTCTAACCTGATGCCCACTTAATGTCACAGTCCGCGTCTCCGAGTTTGAGCGGCGCGGCCCTCGAATCAGATCACACCGCTCTCCACGTAACCCTACCTCATTCGCTATTCGCGAATTGCGAATATATAATCGCCACATGGCGCTCAAACCCCAAGATATCGTTGTCGTCCTCAAGCTTTGTGGATACGGTTCGAATCGACCTCCGTTCGCACAGATTGCCGCTGACCTTGCCATGAGTCCTTCTGAGGTTCACGGGGCGCTCAAGCGTGCTCAGGCGGCGCATCTTGTACATGGGTCGGAAATGAACAGCCGTCCGAACATAAGCGCGCTCGAAGAGTTTCTCATTCACGGTCTCAAGTATGCGTTTCCCGCAGAGCATGGCGGATCGACGCGCGGCGTTCCGACCTCTTACGCGGCGGCGCCGTTGAACCGACTGATTGCCGCCGGCGATGAACCAATTCCCGTCTGGCCCCACCCGGAAGGGAAGAGGCGAGGAATCGCGCTGGCACCGCTTTACAAGACAGTGCCGATTGCCGCCATGCGCGATCCATTGCTGTACGAAAAACTAGCTCTTGTGGACGCTCTTCGTGACGGTCGCACTCGCGAGCGCAAATTGGCCGAACAAGAACTCAAAAAACTCTTGCGCAAGAAGGCCGATGGCTAACCGAAACCTGGAACTCCTCAAAGTAGCCGCGAAACTATTGAGACCAGTTCTTGATGAATTGGTATTGTGGGCGGGTGCGCCACAGGTTTGCTCGTTAGCGATGAGGCAGCAGCCGAGGTTCGCCCCACGTTTGATGTAGATGCTATCGCTGAGATCACGTCATACGTGGAGTACACAACCTTCGGCGAAAGGCTTCATAAACTTGGCTTCACCGAAGACGCCAGTGAGGGCGCTCCCATTTGCCGCTGGCAACATGGTCAGATCAAGTTGGATCTCATGCCTTTGGACGAAAAGATTCTTGGCTCTTCCAACCGCTGGTATAAGGCAGCGATGGACACAGCTAATGAATTTGAGATCGAACGAGACATTCGCATTCGCGTTGTGACGGCTCCCTATTTTTGTGCAACCAAGCTTGAGGCGTTCAAAGGTCGAGACAAAGGCGATTACTTAGCGAGTCATGATCTTGAAGATCTAATAACAGTAGTCGACGGCAGACCAGAACTCCTGGACGAACTGCGATCGGCACCTGAAGACGTTCGGTCCTGCATCGCAGACGCCGTCGGTCAGATGCTGAAGGCCCGACAGTTCATCGATGCCCTTGCTGGTTATTTGTTGCCCGACTCAGCCAGCCAAGCCCGAATTAGCCAGCTACTTGCTAAGCTGACGCAATTATCAGAACTTTGAACCTGAAGAAGATTACAAATCGCGCTTAGCACGCCGAGGACGTGACAGATGACGCCGCTTGGCTAGCAATACGTTGTGTGAAACTTAGTTATTTGAGACTCAAAAAACAGTTGATTAGAGACTCTCACGACTGGCTACGCAGTCGAATCCGATGGCTCCTATCTAAGGTCTTTCGCCGAGGTTTCTTAGGAGTTCGTGGAGGGTTATCCTTGCTGTTCGGTCATCGACCACTGCCAGCAGCGTTCGCGAGCGTTCGGCGATTTCCGGATCGCTCAATCCACACGTATACCAAGCAACAGCGAGGAATGCGGGTTGTTCGCGCCGACGGCTCAACTCGGCATAACGACTAAGCAAATGATCGAGGTCCGACCGTTTTACCACCGCGCAGCGTCGGCCGTCACCGCGTGTGCAGATTTGCTGTCTGGCCAAGGCCCATGCCGCCATGCGCCGGACCTCGCTGTTTGGGCTGTGAAGCCAAAGGCGGAACAGGCGGCCCAATAGGTCTGGCTCGACTGGCGGCGCCCAAATTCGGAGGGTTGCCAGTTCCACTAGCGCCCATGCGGCCGCCCACTGCTCGGAAAGCCCATCCGAGAACACCATCGGAACAAGAGCCGCGCCGCTTTGACGGAGTTGATCAGAACAAGCTACACGATCACCTGTGCGACCCTCATCATGCAGTCGCGGGCAAAGCGCCGCGATTCCAAGCGCGCCGGCGCAGCGCAACCTAGGTTCCTGCGCGTTGACGAGATCCCTAAACGAGGCGGCTGCGAGCACAAGACTTGAATCGTCTTCGCCAATTGTTTGCCAATACACGGCCGCTGCGAAAGCGTGTCCTGTTCCTCTGAGATCCGACGCCGTAAGAAACCCGTCGCTGGCTTCCTCGCGCAACTCCCGGCCATATCGGCCCAGCGCAAGCATGCGGCCAAATGGAGCATGGTCAAGTGACCCCAGTCGCATTAATTCTTTCATTGCGGAGCGAATCGTTGCCGGTCGTGCCGGTGCCTCATCGGCCAAGCAATTACCTAGGGCGAGATAGAGCGGCTCTGTCTCAGGAGATAGCGGCGTCCGATCACTCAAGCCCTTTCTGACGCGCTCCGATAGCCGCTTGATCAAGAGGTCGGTGGCTTTCCCACCTAAGGCGGCTGCTAACGGCACTACCTCGCGCCATGCTTCATCTTCGAAATGTGGTTCGAGGGCGCTTGCGAGCGTTTCAGTCTCCTGAAAACCGGAATACCATCCCTCAACAATAGCTCGTGCGGCAAGGAATTCCTGGAAAGTAAGATGCCGGAACTCAAAGTTCTCAACCAACCGACCGTTCTCAATCGAGTGCCCTGTCATCATCAAGAGGCTACTCCTGTCCTCGACTCGGTTAATGAACTGATCCACGGTTTCCCGCACGTAGCCTAGTTCGGCAGGCAGTGCCTTGCGTGCCTCTTGCAGCAGTGTTGCTAGTCGCGGCCGACTGACCTCCTGATCTCCGGAATCCATCATCGCCGATGCAATGAAGCAGAGTTGTGGCAATGCTTCATCCTCTGGAATTGGATCGTGGCCCTCCACGTTCCAAGTCGTGAGGAGGACCTCGACCGCCTTGCTATATAGGAGGGCTCTGCGGGTTGGAAGTGCTCCCATCCAGCGTTTTACGAGCAGCAGCGTAGTCAGGAGGAGAGGGTTGCTTGCCAAGCGTAGTATCCGATCGTTGCGAACAATTAACGCCGCTAGTTTTTCAGCTTCCGCGCGAACTTCCTCCGTGTCTCCACTTACTTGGCGGGACCAAGCAATAGTCAACCGAGTTATGTCCTCTGCGTCGAACGGTGCAAGTCTAACGCGAGTGCAAACTGTTGCAAGGTGTGCAGCAACATGGCGGAAACCGGCCTCTCGCGAACTGATAACGACCGCAATATCTGGATACGCGAGAAGGGCAGCCCGCAGCATGCAAACAAACGCAGCTCGATCGCCAGCATCTGAAATCTCATCGATTCCATCTACCAGTAACAAGACCCGTCCAGCCAAAAGCTCGCGATCAACATATGCCCGAAAAGCGTCGGCGTATGGGCGAATCGGCTCGCGCCTGGCAAGGGCATCCAACAGGTCGGCGAAGGAGCCCCGAGCAATGGCCCGAACGTCGCGGCATCGAATGAAGAGTGGGAGCCAGTCGCGAGCGGGAAGGTCATCGTCGGATTGATTGCGGCGCTCAGGGTCAGAATAGGCCACTGCGAGGCGCTTGAGCAGAGTGGATTTTCCACCGCCAGGCGGGGCGAGGAGTGCCAGTCGTGAATACTTCGAAAGCACCCTTCCAACCGGACGATGCTTTCCTCTCTTCTTTTTTCTTTTTGCGTTCGGTCCAGGTAGCATGTCGAGAGACACCGGGACGAACAGAGACTCAAGTTGAGGAGAGCCGACTTCATCGCCTGCAGGCAACCCGTCTAGGTGAATAGAACCGCATTCGTTCACAACATCTTGTTGATAGGCGGATATCGCTTCATCGAAGCGGCTCTGGTCGCTCACAGTCACTTCGGGATTCAGGCAGTAGAGGGCGTGCAACTGGCCCTCGCAATCGCGGTCAAGAACAATCAGCTCATCAGCGATTTGATTTGACAGCACTTCTCCATCAGAGCGGATCAATGCGAAGTGAGTGCGGACCGAGGAGTGAGTGTAGTAGATCACCCAAATCCAGCCACGCTCGTACCCCAGTATCTCAGGATGTGGGTCGAGGTCGAGGTCTTCAAAACCAGCGCACATCCGGCCTGCGAGGTCAGTGGCGTGGTGCCTAGGTATCAGGATGCCGCCCTCAATTAGCTGGTTCACAACTTGTGAGCCGTCGAGCAGAACAATCCTGGTCCTGGGTCGCTGCCGTTCCTGCTCAACGGCGGTTTCAGTAAAACCACTCAGTGAGATGAAATACCCGGTGACTGGCTTTTCATCCTCTTGCTCCGCATCCAGAACACCCACAAACTTGTTCAAGTCGGCACCACCAACAGGCTCTTTAGTGGCTTTGCATTCCGCGATCGCGCGGCGGGACTCTACTCTGTGCGTGGCCACGAGGTCTAACTCTCGACCTGGCTTTTGGATCGTGAGACGTGGTGGGGCATAGCCGAGCGCAATAAACAGATCGGACATCAACCGCCCGAACAGATCACCACGACGGTTATTTTCCCGTTCGAGGATCCGAATCGGTATTCTTTCCGTCATTCTGCAGCCGCGTAAGAGTGTGTCTTTGAACGACGATGAGTTTGCCATATCGCCACGCTTTTTTGCCAATCCTCCTGCACACTCGAGCTAGCGACTTGGTAGGAAAATCAAAGCGTGAATCGATCGCTTTCTCAGACAGCTTCGTTTAGTTAAGTCGCTGCGAAGTCGAAGGGATAAACTGCATTAGCCCTCTCGCACTGTTTGGCGATACTTGATCGGCCCTAAAAAGCGCATCTCGATCAAATTCTAGGCGTAGTCTGCCAAAAGTCTTGAACCCTGCGCACAGACAGGTCGGATAGTCTCGATGTTACACTGCGAATAGGGAAGCTTTACTAAAGAATCAAGGAGTTTATTTGCAACTCGTACGCGAGACGGGGGGCTCGTGCCGAACTTAAACTACTTTTGATACCGATCGCAGCTTGCTGTCGCTTTGAGCTTCTTGAAAGTTTTTCAGGGATCAAGTCTGGCGGCCAGTCGGCTAGCGAGCCAACGACCGACTCTTCCATCCAACTTGCTGGAAAAGTTGAGTTGCTCTTCTGGATCGAGAAAGTCCGGAAGCCGATCCATATTGCGTTTGACTTCGTAAGCCGTGGCTTCCATCCCAGTCATTAATTCTTTGTGATCCTGCGGATCACCAATCGGATCGTATATGTATCGAAATGAGAGATCATCATAGGACCTGACTTCCCTACCATCTCGTTCCTTCGTGAAAAACACTGACGGCACCAAATGGTCCGTATGAAAGAAGCCATGATAATGGCTCGGGGAATAGCCCTGGAGGTCAGAGCCATCCCGAATTGGAGACCAAACGAGTCGCTGGGCAATGAGTTAGTCCCCTTACTCTCTTTTCGTTACCATAAGCGTTCTTGATCGTTCGCATCGCATTGTCCAGACCGTGGGCCTTCTCTTTGTTTGTGATCTCACTAGCCCTTGCCCTCGATAACTCGAAGTGCCCTAAAGCGTTTGAGGTAATCATAATCCCGCCGGGTGTCCGATGATCATGCCACCAGCGGCCATCACCCTGAGCGCAAAAAACATTTGGCAAGGTGCCGAACTTCAAGAACGCGTTTGGTTCCGTTCGAAGAAACACATACTCGCGCTGTGGCACGATGGTGTCATCATCAATTCTGTCAACTTCCATATAGAGCTCCAGAAGCCGTCGGCAAATCTCTTTCAATTTATCACCAGGTTCTTTGTTGACCAGACTCTGACTGAGGAGAAGGACCATGAACGACGAATGTGATCCTTCCAACGCATACCTCTTCCAGGCTTGACGATTGTCCTGAATTGTTTCTCTCAAGTCCTCGTCACCCTTTTTCATTCGCAGAATTTCGTGTTCTTCAAGAAGACATATGAAGACGGATTTTGTCTTCGCAGCTGCTTTGCCGAAGAGGCATGGTTGACCGTTGGCTACCCATTTTCGATAAATGTTCAACTTCCCCCATTTGTCATAGCGCGGGTTGAAGAGGATTGAGTGCGCCGCTTCAATGTCTTCGGAAAACGGACGTTTGGCACGAAAGGCATCCCGATCACCATGAAATTTGATGTCCAAAAGCATTTCTGCCATTTGAGATTTCATAATCTTGTATCTTTAGGTCCAGGTGAGAGCATTGTCGGTTGTCAAAAGATCGACCCAAATTGTCTCGGTAAAGCAATCTCCGATACGCGTAATAAGGCTCTGATAGTCTATGTCCATGTCTCTCTTCACGGTTGACAGATGATCTGTGCACGGACGCCATGTTCACGGCATGCGCCCATAAACCCAGCCAGTATCCAAAGCAGTTGTGAGACGTGGGGTCTAGCAGTACCCTTTTTCAGGGCATCGAATTCGCTCCTGAGTTGTGCAACCGAGAGACCCGACAACACTAGTATTACAGAACGCTCGGTATTCGGGTCGTTCAGAACCCTGACAAAGGCTTTTTTTAGATCTTCAGCTTTTGCACCGCGCCGGATCCTAGCAATATCAGTCGTGGAGTATTTCGTGTTCCACTTCTTGTCCGTTTTCGAAATGAATTCCCCACTTCCACGGTACATCCGGGAGAGGTTTTTTACAGCTTGCCCGATTGGCTCCTGAAGCGCGCTGGCGCTGCTTGATTTCTCTCCGTGCTTGCAGTGAATAAACTGTAGCCGGGAGCTAGTAGAGGTGCTGTCCAGAGAAATGTAATCTGCCCACTCGTCACCCATGTCATCACAAACTAAGAATGCGCCGCTCGGAGCTATTGAGTCCTCTACCAAACGGAAAATGCCACTACTCTGAAATTCGGTGTGCGAAACCGCCTTCTCTTCGGTTACCGCCGCTAGCTCGCTTCTCGGCTCGAAGATCCGGAGAAGACTGTCAATGCTGCCAAGTAGAGTTGAGTCACGGAACAGCTGGCGCTCGGCATATCCATACTCCGGTTCGGAGAAGGTAATCAGTTATTCTCTTGATTCGCGTACGTGCTGAGTCTTATCGATTCGCCAGCGGTGCGTATTACGACTCGCTCTAACAGTCCTGATCGAACGCTAATGCTATTCTTGTTCATGCGAATGTTACCCATAACGCGAGGTTTTCCGAGCCGCGATATATACTTAATCTGATCCCCGTCAATAGTCAGAACCTGTTCAGTTCTGGTGAACAGGGCCTGGACTTGCCTCTCGGAGAGGATGCGGCCATCTTTTGAGCGCGGTGACCCTATTAGAACGAACTCGTAATCACCAGGCGCATCTTCCCAATTCGACCTTAGCTCTGAGAAATCAAACAAGATAGCATTTGGCGTAGCGCTGGCAGGCAACTCTTTCAGCGGAACGGCTCGGCAGAATTCTGCAAGGAATGTCTTCGAATAGTGGACCGCTGCAACATTGAGCGCGTCACCCGTTCGGATAACCCATCGAACCAATTCTTCCAATTCTGCTCGTGTGTCTTTGCGCGAAATTCGCGCGTTTCCCGGAGCAATTGTATGAGTCCCCTCACTACCGCGTGTTCTAAAACTGTTTGGGATCGATCGGTGAACTCCGGCCACTGCCATCGAATCGGCGAGGTTGTCGGCTTCCAGACTCCGACGCCTCACCACGTTCGCCGCTAGCGACATTGTCCGGAGGGAAATGCGTTCGAATGCTGGACTATCACCCCCGTAAAGTCCCCCTAGGGCCTCATACTTCCAAGGCAATATGAACGGTGATAATGCTTGGATTGCGCCTTCTACGTTTCGTCGGAAAACGGCGATCGTTTCCCCAGCCTCGATAAGAAGGAGATATGCGTAGCGCACCTCCCTTAGGACTGAGCCCGATAGGAACGACGGTTCAGATTCGAGCGGAAAGCAAGCGTAGGTGATATGAACAACCGCGCCATCAACTGTGTGTTTTTCACGAATCCGCCGCTCTTGGAGCCTTCCGCTTCGAGCTGACGAAACCTTCTTCACGAGTTCAGCAGCCGCGTGATTGCTAAGTCGTCGGCGAGGATTTCGCTGAAAGAATTGAGCGCTCTTACCCGTGAGTAGGTGTTTGATCGACATCGACTACCTCACGTGACCTACGCCACAGCCACCGACGCAAGCGGGTCAGGAAACCAGGCATTAAGATCAATCTGACCGATGTAGATGTATTGCCACCCGTCGGTTCCGTTTATTCGGCTGAAAACCGAACAGAATTCATTGACGTAGAAACGTCCTCCGCCGCTGCCCTTGAAAGCCGACAAGAGTCGTGCGATTTGTTCGGCGGCGCCACGCCCTTGATGGGCACTGAGCTTTACGCGCTTCTCCACATCCGGGCGAGGAAAGGTGCGGTAGTACACGTCATTCCCCGACGCTGTGAGCACGTAGGGAATCCCGGCATGGGGTCCAGTCCACGTATCGCCAGGCCGGAACGGCTTACCATCTAAATCGTGCGGCTCACCACTAATGGTTTTCCCCTCGAATTCGAAATGAAGTGGCTCCTCGTATGTTCCGGCGAAGTAATACTGTGCCTCATCGCCGACGGGCACAATGACCTGTCTATACTCATTGATGTAGAACGGTCCATTGGGTGCGGTGCCATGCGTTCTCTTCACGTCGTTCACCATTTCAGCGAGTAGAGGATGGTCTTTGGTTGTCATATGCCACCGCTCATCATCCGCGGCTCGGTACGTCAGGCCCACACGTCCATCGGTACCGCGAATGCTGTACTTGGCGTCCTTAGACACGTTGTGCGGACAGTTTCCAGGAAACACAGAAAATATTTTCATCTTATTCCTCCTCGAACCAGAGATTGGGATTGATAGAACCGACGAAGACGGGTTGCCAACAAACTTCCGGTTGCGTGCGGAAACCGGAGGGGATCTTGGTAAGCACGAGGCCCCCTGGGGTTACAAGAATGCGGACAGGACCGTAGGGACGAACGTTGCGAATAGCGCGAACCAACTCAAGATCTTGTTGTGGCGGATAAATGCTCCGGCCGCCTCTCTCGTCGTGCTGGTAGAAGTAAATTCTGCCACTGCGATGTAGATGGTACGGAATGCCGATGTAGGGTAGTTTCCATGGGTCGCCATTCTTCAAAAGCTCGCCGTTACCAAGGTCAAAAGGCTTGTCAGGGAGGAAAGGATTCTCAAAAAGAAGAGGTCCGTTTAGGCGGCCAGCCAAGAGGCGCTGGCCCCTTCCGTCGCTAGCCGGCACGAGGACCTTTCCATACTCATCGATCAAAAACGACCCACCACCATCGCCACCACTATGCCGTTTGGCCCGTGCTACAGCGGCGACGAGTTCCAACATTGCGGGACAGTCAATCGCGCGACATGTCGCAACTCCATCGGCAGTCTCCCAGTCGATTACGGGCCATAGACGCCCGTTCGTATAGCGCAGGTGAAAAACTGCTCGATCACCCATTACCCGTCCATAGCGTCCCTTCCACGGCATCGGACGAGATGCGTGGAACTGAGTTGAGGCGACGTTCATGTAACAGCTCCTATTCCCGATAAATCTTGGGGAAACTCAAGCCCCTCTTGAAGAGCGGAGATGAAGAGCAGTTGCCCGCCTTCCCGGTAAAGCACGTGCCGCGCTTCATTGATTTCGATTCTACCCACTCTCTTTCCCACCTTCAGCAGCTCCTTGATCGTAGCCACCAAACGCACGGCATCAGCGCCTTTGCGAGCGTCCTCCGCTTTCTCACCAATTCGCGCGAATACCTCACCGCCGCGGACTCTCTTGCTGATGACCCCGCCCGATTTCTGTTTGAAACGAAGCCCGTCATCGATCAGGGGAACGCCCGCAAAGGGATAGAGATCGCCTGTCCGCGCGCCGCTGGCCCACTTCACCGCTTCCTCTCTCGATCCGGCCTTTGGCCCTGGGACATCGAAGCGCAACGGTTTCGCCAGTTGCGTGACGTATAGCGTTTCCCATTCTTCGTCGAACGGTATCCGGACCAGAACGAAGTGTCGTTTTGGGGTCACGCGGAACTTGCCGGCACTACCTTTGATTTTCAGAACGGCTTCTGCAAGGTTGGCGGTGTCCACCGCATAGTGACCGTCGGCATTACTCACGTTGCGCTGGGAATCGCAACTCAGTTCCGCTCCCTCATATTGCCCCGGATAGATGCTGCCCGCTTCAAGCGAATCCGAAACAATGTGCTCCTCCGGTGGCAGGGGCGTCCGAGGAGGCCTGTCCTGACTTCGCGGTTCCGTTTCGAGGTCCCAGAGATAAAATTTGTTGCTATCAACGCCAGTCGCTTCATACCAATCGACTTTGCTATAGATGTTTTCTTCCGACGAGTTCGCCGCGTAGAGAACGTGAATGCACGATGTTTTTTCTTCACCACCAGGACCACGATGTCGCCGCAACATGCGCCCGAGACTTTGAATGCGCTGTCGCACGGATCCCGACGATGCGACGATGATCCCGACGTCCACGGCCGGCACGTTGAAGCCCTCGATGAGTGATCGCGCTGACACGATGATGCGCGCAATCCCCTTGCGGAAGTGATCCAAGCCCGTCTCTCTATACGAAGCTGGTAGTTCACTGTGCTCGGCGATGACCTTTAGACCTCGCCCGCGTAGACAAGCGAACAAGTCCATCACTTCTGTAATGCTTTCGTGGAACAAGATGACGCGGGCCTCGGGATTGATTCTGAATTCTTGCTCGATTAGTAGAATCACTGCTTCGCGTCGCGCTTCAAGGTGATTCAACAGCCCGCGGCGCTTCGCTACGTCGGAAACGAACCGCATCGCAATCGTGCTTACGTCGCCTTGGTTACGCGAAGCGACCGCACGGGCCCAAGAGAAAAAGTCGCCGTCCGTCCGGCCGTCACGTTGTGCTTTGAGTTGCGACATCGAGTCAGTAATTGAACGGGAGAGCGCCTCGTAGCGCTGTCGTTCGTCCCCGGTCATGTTCAAGCCGTAGTGGTTGATTGTGAACTTCGGAACTAAACCCTCTCGCAAGGCGTCGGCTAGACTGAATTCGTAGATAATTGGACCGAGTCTTTTGCCCAGAAGCGATTTGTTGTATCCGGCATCGTCGTCATCGTCACGTTCCGGTGTCGCAGACAGCCCGAGCGACCAGCGACATTTCGTCTTCAATGCTTTGGACATTTCCTTCGCACCGGCGCGGTGACACTCGTCGGCGACGAGCATGAGATGTTCCTCGACGTTCGCCTCCTTCACCAGCTTCGGAAGGCGTTCGCTCGCGGAGGCCAGCACGCTGATCAGAATGCGCCTGCCGCCGCTAAAACTCTCATCGTACCCACCCCCAAGACGCCCGATCGCTTCTGGCGGGAGATTGCCGTGCTCAAGAATCGCGTCGTACCACTGGTGCATCAACACGATCGTGGGAACGACGATGACTAGGTGCAGCTCATTGTCTTCGGTGTTCTGCAACAACTCGGCGATGAACAATGCGAGCAGCGTCTTGCCGCCACCAGTCACCACCTTGACTGTGCCGCGACCCTTTTTCTTTCGCCACTTAGAAATGCACTCATGTTGCCACCGATGCGGCTGGACCCCTTTCGTGAGCTTCCAGATCTCAGGAATCACTACCGACTCATATGTTGGGGCCGGCTGCGGGTCATCCACGAATCGCTTGCGCCCTGTGGTCACCATCCACTCCAGCAGGCGAAGTTGATGGAGATCGAGCGCATCCTCGTCTCCAAAGAGACTGTCTGGGTCCAAGCGCGATGTACCGGTATTTTCTTTCACGGTTCTATTCGTCGCCTTTGCTCGAAAGTGCGTTTGAGTGCTGAAGCAGCTGACGGAGTTGGTCAGCCAATTCTCTGAACGCCATCAATTGATTCGCGTCAAACTCGGCGCGGACCGAAAACTCGATGTCCGGCGTTACCGCGATTCGTTGCCAACCTTCCACTTTCGCCGCGGGTGCGGGCGACCTGACACCACTGACCTCGCGCAACAGCCGAACGAGCCGCTCTGCGCCAGTCAGCTTCGCCGCGGACCGATCCGAATCGATCATCCTGGGAATCTCATCGTCATCCTCCGCGACCGGGTCAGCCTCGTCAGGTTGCATAGACTCATCGATGGCACGAGCGGAAGCAGTAATCGACCCGCCCGCCAAAGCATGCAATCGTTCAGGGTTGAGCCCTTCAAGGAAAATTCGAAGCTCACTGAGAGGGATGTTTGGCCGAGCGCGTCGAAGGGACTTTATTACCTCGAGCCGGGACAGATGCTCTTCTGAATAGCTAGCTGCACGACCTTTGGTCACCGCACCGGGTAGTAAGCCCCGCTCGATGTAACTCCTAATCGTGCGCGCCTCAATGCCCGCCGCGTCCGCCAAGTCAATTAATGAGTAGCTGTTTTCTGACACGCCGGGCAGTATATAATACGCCGTGGCGTAATGGCAAGTTCTTGTGGCGAGTTTTTTTCTGCTTACTACAACAGTCGGAAGGATACTTGGTTACGCGAATCGAACCGGCTTTTTGGTCACCGGCATCGACCAACAGCCATTCGATGCCCTTCCTTTTCATTAAAGAGATGAAAGACACCTGTTGCGTATCATCGATAGGACCGCGCGCAAAGAAAGAAGCCACGTCTTTTGGGAGAGGTTCGCCCTCGGTGTCCAACACATCGTAAACAAAGGCTACTGGCCCGAATGGCCAAAGGATTAAAAGTGGTCGAGAATCTTCCTTCGGAGTGCGGTCGAATCGTTCACGCCAGTCGCGCGCTGAAGCAGCGTAACTCAAGCCGGGCTTTTGCATTTGAAGTAACATCGCATTGAATGGCGCGAAGTTTCGAAGCCGAATCACGAAGTCAAGCAGGTCCTTGTAGTCCTTGCTCTTGGTGTAGAGCCGCGAGTCGATCAGGAGCTGGTCAAGCAACGATCAGACACTCTCCGTGTCAAACAGATTCTGCTGTCTTAAGCCTTGTTCCATGACACTCTCATTGATATGTAGTCCAGCCCGAAGTGCATTTTACAGGTCCACACCGAGCAAGCGCTTCTCTGGCAGGGATGCATCAAGCACGGGATCAAGCAACCAGGGATCGGTTTGGAGGTCCTCAGGCGGCGCTTCGGTCGTCGTTATGATGTATTGAAAATTACAAGCCTCACCGTTGAAGGCTTCCTCTAGTTTCCGAGCCCAAAGGAAAAGGCGTTTGTAGGTGAGCGGCGCCATGTCTGCTTCCCGCGGACTGTCATGAAGCAAGAATCGCGGATGATCACCTTGTCCAGACACGCTTGCGGCCAACGCTGCTAAGTCGAAGGCCAAAATCTTAATAGTATCGATTGCACCACTGGAGAGATCTCCGTTTCGATCAATCTTACAAACAAACTCGCGACCGCTAAGTTGGATTGCACCAGACACCGAGTTGCCTAACACAGCCCGAACGATTTCTTCGTAGAAAGCTGATAGGTCACTTACGGCTTTCCTCGTGTGCTCGCGGTATTTTTCTTGCAAGTCGCGCGAAGCCAGAACGCCGCTTTCCAGACCTTCGATGCGGCCTACGAGATCATCAGCTTTTTTCGAAGCATCACGAGCTCTTTGAGCAAGTTTGATCTGATCCAATAATTCTGTTCGCTGGTTATAAAGCGAATTACGTTGCTTAGCAAGACTGGTTCGCTGCTGTATCAAGGCTTTGTTTGTGACTAGCTCTTGTTGCCTACATTGAGCTAACGGCTCAGCAAGGCCCTTCTTCTGCTCGGACAGCGAGTCGATCTCTTTTTGAACTTCAGCGCCGCGGTCCTGAATACTTCTCAGAATTCCTTCAGAAACCAGGTCCCGCGGTTGATCGAACGCGAGACCACACCCCTTCTGTTTAGCTTCTTCAATCGGCACTCTGCAGTACCCGACACCCGGCGGTATCTGGGCGGCAAAGTCGCGGGCACCCTGCTCAGTCCTTTCCTTTTGATGCATTTGAAGCTTCGTATTTAATTCTGCAAGGCGTTGATCAACGAGACGCACTTCCGTATTAACCTCGGCGCTCTTTCTTATCGCCACCTCTTGTTCCTTCTCAAGACTCAGTAATTCAGGATCGTTATCGACATTGCGAATGTCGGACTCCGTCTTTCGAAGAGACTCATCAAGTGCTGTTCGGACGGTCTCAACGAGTAAGGGATTGTCCGGTGTCGGTAATGCGCGCCCGAGCGCACTCTCTAATCGCTGGTGATCAGTTTCTGCTTGATGCTTGAGAATCGGCACCTGTGCGGTGGCCACTTCCTTTTCCCTGATTAATTTTGCATTGTTCTGGATCTCGTTCCTCTCTTCTTCGCTAAGCACGCCGACTGTAGATCGCATTAGAGAGTGTTGATCCTCGACCGGCATATCCGGAGATTCAGATCTACTCAGCTTACTTCGCCAATCTGTTACTTGAATGAACCGACATTCCTGGTCACGTGTTAACCATTGTAGTAGATGAGGCCACTGCACTGTCTCTCCAGATTTGGGAAGGGTCTTAATCGAAAGGGGCCCAACTGTGCGCTTTTCCAGTTCCTCGAGATAATTGGCGAAAGGTTGATGCTGCGGTTTGTCCTTTAGATATTGGTTTATCGTGCATCCTCGAACGCAAAACGGATGTGCACCCAGAGTGAATGGGCGGCCAACCAGCCATAAGTTTGAGTTGATGAAAACTTCCCCCAAAAGCCAGCCACCCTCGAAAGTCTCTCGTACACCACGAGTAACCAATTCATTCGCGAAATGCTTTTCCCCCAGAATGTGTCGAAGCATGCGGCAGAATGTCGTCTTGCCTGAAGCGTGTCCGGAAAGTCCGGGTTCATAAAGGCGGACTGGGCCGTGCTCGTCCTCAGGCTTGGCCCACAGGATGTTAAGTCCCCGTCGTAATTTGATGCGGCGAACTTCGCTCTCCTTTCCTGCGTCCAAGGCTTTGAAGACGCCAATTTCGCGAACCCAGAGGGTGGGATCTGACCGGGCTGGATCCGGCCTAGGCATTTGATCGGGGTACTGTAATGGGAGGGTGGTTTGCTCTGGCATAATTCTTATGCAGCTAGTGAGGAGCGCGCTTCTATCTCTTCACGTGTAGCCATTGGAGGAAACGCTTCTGTTTCTGCCCGTGCGAGTGAGGCACCTACTTTAAGCGCGAAGCGCGCATCGAATTCAATGTCGGGATCTGTTATCAGAGTTGACGTACTAATGCGACTCGCTTTGAAGCTATCAGCTTCACGTACCAATCTGATTTCACCACGCTGAACAAGGTCATCTAGTTTTGCAAGGAAGAGTTCTGCCCTGAACTGGTCAGAGAAACGCCTACGCCATTTATTGGCAAGACCAGGTTCGATTCTGGCGCCATACGTTTCCAACGCGTCAGGACTCGCCAAGAGACTACAAGCATTCATCAGGCTCTCCACGTCGATTGAGCCACCGCTTTCCTGCAACATCGAGAGAATAACTCGCATCATGTAAACGCCATGATCGGGTTGAGGATAACGAGTCGCCGATGGCAAGACCAAGGGAACTGGCTGGACACGCGGAGGATGCGCGACGGCGGGGTCGGCGGGCGGCGGATCTAGACGTGTTTGATAGGCGGCACCAGTGGCAATCGCGTGCGCCATCTCATCGTAGATTTCCAGGATGACGCGCTTGGTGCGATAGTCGCCATTGTATTTTACCTCGTCCTTGCGTTTGAGAATGGGAAAGGTGTCCAGGATGTATGCGGCATCCTCGTGGCTGATGCCGTAGAGATGGAAGAAGCCGGCATCTAACTCGCATCGCAGAAGAAACCGGCGCTCATCGTTCCAACGAAACGGCGGACCACTCCATTCGCAATCCTGCGCGAACGCCTCGAGGTCCCACGCTGTATAAGTGAGTTCGATAACTCTCGGGAGTAACCAGTTGGCTAGAGTCATTGGTTGAGGGTCGTACTCTTCACAGGCTTCCCATTCGCAAGGCTGCGAGTAGGAGTCCGACGGGAGGACCGGCAGTTGTTTGAAAACAAAGTAACTCAAATCAGTACCGCCAAGCTTCTGTCTGGCGCAATAATCGAAGACTAACGAATTAAGGTTCGATATCAAGTACGCTGACTGCCTTGTCACATTGGGGCGCAGGCGTATTAGCTGGTACTTGTCATTAACTCCGAATGCTGGAAGAAGGCTCGAAATAACTGTGCGTTCATCCGTACTTCTGCATGTCTTTCTCCAGCCGAGCAACCAGCGAGGCATGCGGGCGTCAATGAGCCGCTCGGCGGTTTGCACCAAGTCTACTATCTGACCCTCCGAGCGAACTTCGTCAGGTTGGAGGGGGAATTCACGGGCCATTGTAATCGCGGCATTCCATTCAGTAGTCTCCTCAAGCGGGATCATCTGAGGTATCACGTTGAACGATTGGTGCAGATGGTGCGTGCCGGCTTCGCGTTCGCCTGCGACCAAGAGCGCACCGGCGAACCAGATGCGAAGCAGTTGACTAACAACCTCTTCGTTCTGATCATGAACCGCGTCGAGGAGGCCGTCGGGTACGGACGCGAGACGGCGCAGCGCTGCTTGCGCGTCAATCCAGTAACGTGGAAGCACACCGTAGAACGGATCAATTAATCTGGTGCTTGGGATATCTGGAAGATGAGAGGTTAGAGCACCCTCCGGGTAATCAGCGTAATCTCCGAAGCGATGGTTAAACTGGTGCAGCATCTTGGCTTCGTATAACGGCTGCATGTCGATAGCACCTCGCCGGAAGAAGTTCCCAACAAGCTGCCAACCCTCAGCCTCTAGCTGCTCGCGCGTGCGAAAAAGGTGTGAAGCGTTCGACATGTCAAACATTCGTACAAACGATACGCGCCAAGCATTGTCGATGGTTGCGGTTTCGTTGAACAAAACGGGAACGCGGCGATAAATTGCTTTTGTTAACTCGGCGTCCCGCTTTGAGCGAAAGATTGGACTCGTTCGCGTATTTGGATTAAGAAGCAGTATCTCTTCTGATCTGAGTTTATAGCGGCGCCGTTCCTCTTTTAGATCGTCCGTATACTTAGCAAACCATACAAACTCGGCGCCCGTACGACTTGATGCTTTATCACCTGTAATTGTTAACAGACAAAACTTTTGTCTTCCATGTCCAACGCCAGGAAACAGGCCCACAGAGTTCTCAAAATCATAGAGGCTCACAAGAGTGCTGGAATCCGTCAAATCCTGAAAAAAGAATTTCGTGGTATCGTCGGTTGCGATACCCGAGGGGACAATGGAGCCAACACGCCCTAGAGGGTTGATTATGCTGCGCATGTCTTCAGCAAAAATGGCGTAGGTATTTATGTCACCACGGCCGCACAATGGATAACGCCCGCTATCGCGGACTAGATGACTTTCACCCTCAGAGGCTCTACGAGCTTCAAGGAACGCTTCGTAGAGCGTCGGGTCTGCTTCCGCTAACGATGCAATCATTTGTGCGCGTGCAGCTGCATTAGGGGCATTCGCAATGTCAGGGCGCCGCTCCGCGAACCATTCACGCTCCTGTAGCTTAATTCGTTCCCACGGTGGATTACCGAGAACCACATCAAAGCCTCCAACCCAACCGGCATGGACGTTCTGCGCTTGCTCTCTGTGCGCGGGCAGACGGAACACGGTTGGAAATCTCAAGTGCCAGTGGAAAAACTGATACTGGCGCGCGAGCCGCAAGATTTCGTTCTCCATCCAACTGTTAGCTACCGTAAACGGGTTCTTCTCGATGCTTCGATACTCTTCCTCCGTGATCGGATAGGGCAGTTCTGGGTCTTTGCGCTTCTTCCAGACAAACGACGCGCACCATGCGTCTGCCAAAAGGAGACCGTTGAATCGATAGTCGCTCGAGTTGACCAACTCGGCATAGCGTCGCTCTTGCTCGCGCACACCGTCAATCTCTTCATCATCAATAGCCTCAAGCTCCATCAAACCCGCGACGACATTGCCGAGTCGCTCCCATGGCTCGCGCTGCTCATACTCCAGCCGCTTGAAACCCTTCCGCTCATCCCGGTTGCGCCTTTTGTACTCAGAGCAGTACTCGCGCTCGTCCCCCTCAATCGTCTTGAAAGCATCATCGGGGATTCCAGCCTCCATTAGAGCTGGCGTGGTGCCGAGTAGGCTGTTGCCCTGCTGGATGTGATAGTCGAGAAACGAAAGTGGTTTGCCAGGCTCAACCGCCTCCATCCATAAGCTTACCTTGCACAATTCGACTGACATCGGGTTAATGTCAACACCATAGAGGCTGCGACTGACTACGTCTCGAAGAGCATGGCGAGTCGCTTCAGGTGAGGGTTCGTTATTACCGGTACGAGAAGCTGCAAGGCGCTTCGCAATGCGATGCGCGGCCGCGATAAGAAAATGACCCGAGCCGCAAGCAGGATCGCAAACCTTCAAGTCGAGAATAGCTTCTTCTTTAGATTTATACCCAAGTTCTGCGTAGCCGCGTTCGCGATCATTCAGCACGGGATCAAGCGCGGAGTCGAGTAAACACTGAACTAAACTGTCATGGGTGTAGTAACTGCCAGTCGTCTTGCGTTCGTGACCTGCGGCGGTTGAAAGGGCAAAGGTTCCAGCGTCGATGTTAAGTTGTGGATGCAATTCGAGGAGCGACTCATAAACGCTCCCTAATTCTTCGGAACCGAGATTCTTGTAATCAATTTGACGTCTGGCTTGGTTGTAGCTGGCAAACGCGAGAGCACGAACAGCGTCTAGTAAGTCGTGATTTGCGATTTCACCCTCGTTTAGATCCGCAATCGCATTTTGGGAAAAAAGAAAGCTTCCTAGCGCGGGAAGCGCGAGTTCGGCACAACCGCCATCGCTACCAAGTTTTTCCATCACAAGCCGAATACCAGCGTACAAATCAGAATGCCGTGATCCGTGACGACGTCCTGCAAGTTCGCGTAGTTTCTTTGTTGAGTAGAACTTCAAGTAGAGATCACAAGCTTCCTGCGAAGCATTTGGATCGAGTAAGAGCGATCGATTCTTTTCGTCCGTTCGATCTTCTGCAACGAAGAGAAAGAGCAATCTGTAAACGAGTCTGAGGAGTTGCCGATAGTAGTCTTGTTTGTCGAGCAATCCAGACCGTAGCTTGTCTCTGAGATTAGCGTTAGCGCGATGAGCAAGAAAACCACTGCCGAGAAGCGAGATCGCCTCCTCCACACCTTCTCGTAAGTGTTCGAGCGCACGGACTCCTCTCTCCTGCGCAGCGCGAGACCATTTCTCCAGCCAATAATCTTTTGGTTTTTCAGCCTCGACACGCGACTGGTGGCAGAGGAGCCAAAGCATCACGAAGTCTGAATAGGCTTCGCCGTCCATCATCGCTTCGAGATCGAATTCGACATACGCCTGGCGAACGAGATTCTGGTTGTCGCGGAGAATGCGAAGTTGAGAGCCATTGGAAACAAAGCCCCACAGTGATTCTTCCGAGCGGTTTAGCAATTCTTGGACAAGACTATGAGGACTTGAGCGTGCAGCTCCAGGAATCCGGGGGGAAAGCTTGTCTATGCTGACTCCGACGCCGACGAGGTGGATTGACACACTGCCCCACCAGTGGGAAATGGCGTAACCCTTTCCGTCAATTTCAACGGAGCGTGAAGGGGGTAATCTCCCGTAACCCAGTTCTTGAAAGAGTGGCAGCAACCAACGTTCGCGTGTCACGGTCGTCCCCGGATCGTTCGCCGGAAGTCTGCTTCTAGCTGATGTGAAGTTAGCCCAAGCAGCTATCAGTTTGTTCCAAGAGCGGCTGGTAGCTTCGCTGATGGTTTCGCTGGGTCCAAGGTGGTACGAATCAGCACCTAAGCCGCCCAATTCTTTGTCCTTATCGGCAATACGCTGAAGCAGGTCGGCAGGGAGAACCTGGCCGGCGATAGTAATCGTGGTGAAGCTGTCCGATCGTCGTGTGCGCAATGCGATTCCTAGTTCAAAGGGAGGTAGACATAAACACCCAGCACATCCGGTGGTAGTTGAGGCTCGATGCTGTATTGGACGCCTCGCATGCGAACAGCTGCGCGCACACGGCGATGCGCATGAAGCAATTCGTCGCCACGGCGCTGTGCCTCATGTCCAAGATGAGGACGCAGTAGATCAATCTGGTCAATAACTCGCGTAATGAAATCCCTGGACTGTTCAGGTTGAATGTTACCGCCGGGCTTAGCTTCCAAGAGCAATTCAGAGTGTTCGCCGGTGAGCCATTCCGGGGCTTGCGGGGAGCCAGCGAACGCAAGTAAACGACAATCCTCAGCCAGTAGAGGGTTCCCCAGTTCGCCTCGTCGCGCGATGATGTGATAACGAAAGCGAACCAGTAGCGCGGTAGTTCGCCGGTCTACCTGGGCCGTGCGGATCGCTCCAGAACGGCGCGCAATTCCTTCGCCGTTGATAGGATCGAGCGCAGTCTCCATAACATAAGAAGCGAGTCCTTCGACGATGGGGTGTGTGCGAGAAAGATAGATCTCATTCTCCTTCACCGGTAGTTCAAAACGCGCTGCAAAATTGAGTTGCTCATAAACACTTACAGCTTCGCGAAGAGCACGCGGCACTTCTGCAAGATTGAACTTCACAGACCCATTGCGACTAACCACTGCACCGCTTGCGCGAAAAGCCTCGGTCGTAAATGATTCGACATCCAGTCGCGACCCAATCGCTGCACGCATTGATTCCACTTCTCGGCGCACGTCGTCGACGTACTTGTTGAGAGATTCTTGGGCAAACATGGTTCGTGAACGTTTTTCGCGTTCAGCGACCACGTCCCAAACTCTATTGAGTTCTTCTTGTTTCGGCTTAATGAACTCTTCAAGGCCCGGAAGGATAGTTTGCGTGTCCTCACGAACACGCTTTCCCCCGCGCAGTAAGACGCCTTCGAATATGGCCTCGACAACTTTGTCCGTGTCGATCGGGACGGGTACCGAGATTCCCAACGAGCTGCGAATTTTCTTGTGCTTGCGAATTAGAACGTCGAGCACGATGCCATCAATTTGGTTATCGATTCCGTAGTAGGTCACTACTCGAACCCTCGGCGTGGGTTGGCCATAACGATCAACGCGGCCTTCGCGCTGTTCGTGCCGGGTAGGATTCCAAGACAGATCGTAGTGAAGAATGGCGTCGAAGTCCTTTTGTAGATTTATGCCCTCACTGAGGCAATCGGTTGCCACGAGAACATGCCTTTTACTCTTCGCGAGCTCCGAGACGCGTGCTTCACGATCGGCGGGAGGCAATATTCCCGTCACGGCCTCTACCGCAACATCGCTTGGCAACGCCTTGCGTAAGGCAACCGCCACGTAGTCAGCCGTCGGTATGAAGCGGCAAAAGATGATCGGCCTCGCGCCCTGAGCGAGCATGGCCTTAACAATCTTGATGGCTTCCTTCAGCTTTTGGTCATTGTCACCCTGAAGCGCCTCAGCTTCGCCGGCCAACTCAAGCAAGCGGCGGTGATCGCGTTGCTGATCGCCCTCATCATCGATCATGCTTCCAGGTACTACATCAGAACCTTCCGTGGTTTCGTCATCAATAAGATCCAATACACTGCGCCGTCCGAGCTCATCGACTTCTTCAACCGTCTCAGCGTCGGCACTTGTCGCCCGCGTGCGAAGCGTTGCAGCGGCGGCTGCCGGACTCGAAGCCATCGACCGCAAGAGAGCTAATGCTGACCACCAACGAACCCGTTGGCGCTGGCGATTACCACTCTCGGGGTCTTTGACAATTTCGCGAGCGTAGGTCAGAACGCGCTCGAAAAGACGTCGATATTCAGCCGAAAGTTTATATGTTTCCTCGCTGTCATCGCGGTCGGGGAAAGGAGTATCAGCATCAAGAAAGTGGCGAATATCGCCACGCCTCCGCTGTACAAAATGTTGGGCCAACTCCCGTCGGTGTTGCTCGTTGTCGGGACCGGTCAAGTCTTCCGGCAATCGAGTAAACTCCGGTTTGAGCAATGAAAGGAGGGACCTGAACGCTTCTTCATTCCCACTGTGGGGCGTGGCCGTAACGAGTATCAAATGGCGGTTTTCATTCTTTGAAAGTCCCGATATCAGTTGATGGCGTTGATGGCGACCACCCCCACGCCGATCGATGCCAGAGGCGCAGGTATGAGCCTCGTCGACGATAACCATTTCAGGGCAGGTACGCAGAAACTCATCGCGCCTCGCATCCGACTTGATGTAGTCCATCGAGACAATGACATATGGATAAAGATCGAACAGCGATTGCCCTAAGCGGCAGTTACGGGCGAGTTTCAAAGCCGTGCTTGGTAGAACAAGTTCGGCATCAATGTGAAACTTGTCACGCAGTTCAAGTTGCCACTGTTCAGCCAAGTGGGGCGGACAAAGCACCGCGAGTCGTTGAACTTCTCCACGATCAAGCAGCTCGCGAGCTATCAGACCAGCCTCGATGGTCTTACCGATGCCAACATCGTCCGCAATCAGGATGCGAATGGGATCGAGGCTGAGCGCCATCAATAGGGGCACCAACTGGTAGGGCCGCGGCTCCACAGCGATACGTGCGAACGAACGGAAAGGGCCAGCACTTGAACGGAAGCCAAGTCTTACCGCGTCGCGCAATAGCCGGCAGGAGCGGAAGTCGCCAATCAGACTTGGATTGGGCAGATCGAATTGCGCTGGCTCTACTGTTTCTAGCGCAAGCAGAATACCTGTTGTCTCATCATCAGTTCCTCCCAATGGGCGCACCATTAGGAGGTCGTCTTTCGTTTCAGGAAGGACAACCCACTCTCTACCTCGCGCTTTGACCAGCGAACCAACCGCGAAGCTCATGATGCCCTCCCAAAAATGTTAGGGTACCGAGAGATAACCTTGTCCCAATCCTCCTGATAATCAAACCGGATGACGGTATATCCATGGTCTTCCATCTGCTCCATTTGCAGAGTGTCGCGTGCTTGCCTTTCGGGGAAAGCGTGATGGGGTCCGTCAACATAGATCGCCGTCTGTAGCTCTTCAAAAAGGAAATCGGGACGGGTTTTGCAGTTCTCGATTAGCCGTTGTGCGTGCGATGGCAGACGATGGCTGCGCTCCTCGAGATGTCGCAACCAATCGCGCTCCAATTCTGAACCAGCCAGGCGCATCAGCTGCTGAAGGTGTTCCTTCCGACCAGCTACTACTGGAGAGCCATGCACGGTCGTTCTTGCGTAATTCAGAAGTAGGGCTCGAATAAGCTGCCGATCGAGTTGAAGATGAAAACGTTGGTTGAAGTAATTCATCAAACAGTCATAACAGGCAGCCTCGCATTCCTCGCGAGCGCCTGGCGCCTTGCGCTTGTCGTCTCCGGTGACAGGGTCGAAATGGCAAATCTCCAGAGCGCTTCTTGCTACCGACGCGAAAGCATCAGGATCGTCCACTAAGCGTTTCAAGACTCCGGCGCCACCCTCTGAGGCCTCATAAAAGAGTATCTGTCGGGGCTCGTCCGTGCTCGGCAAAACTTCTACAGCGAGTTCGTTATCCTCCAGTTGGTACAACGCCTGAACTGCCCGCTTGAGCACTGCCATCAGAGATATCATCGTTGCCGGGTTGCATCCCAGTGCGGGCTCAAAGAGCAGACAGTTTCTTGTATCTTCAACGTACGGAATCACACGCGCGGTACGCGCTGCCTGCGGAATGTTCTCGGGATCATCGGCCGCGACAAGTTCGTTCTTCGCCCAGTAGCCACGTTCGCAATCAAGCACAAAGCCATAACGATCCTTCTCTTTGCGTCGGCGCCAACCAAGATTTATTCGCCAAAGGGTTGCGGACTGGCCGAAGGCGAACTTGCCGTACCCTGTCTCATTGGCCTCAACTCTCGCTGTTCGATAGGAAGGTCGTCCATCATGCTCTGCAAAACGAATGGCAGTGATGATTTCGAAACCTTGGCGCAAGCGTTCTTCTTCGTCCGAATTGATCTTGTCCCGCCGCGCTGTCGATACATTCTGTAGTCGGAAGAGCGGCTGGAGCGGCGTTCCTAAGTCGATACCACAGCGTTCGCAGAGGTCTTGTCCCTCTCCATCAGTGATTGGGTGTATATAGCCACAACTCGTGCACCTCTTGGCACGACGTGTAAGGAGGTCCTCGTCGCTGACTGGCAAGATCACTTTATTGATCGTATAGCGAGAACCTTCATGGTAAACGAAAGCGCGTGGACCAAATTCAGAGATTGCCAGAAAGCGAGGCCGTGAAAGGAATTCATCACGTTGTTTTGTTTTACGACCAGGAATGTAAGCAGAAATGGGTAGTCTAGGAAAATTATAACCAGGCAAGAAGCCCTCACTGGCAAAGTATCGGTAACTATAGAAGTCCGACTGAACAAGACTCTCTACTTCTGTCAGAAGCTTGAGTTGGGATTCCGCTTCGCGCCTTAGTCGTTCTGCCTGCTTCTTGTCCTCGGGACTGCGAGAAGCATCACGGATTACTCGGTCTTGTGTCTTTGCTTGCTTCAGAGCCGATTCGTAAAGGCTTCTCCATCGCTGGCATGTTTGGTCAAAGTTCCTTGCGGCCTGTGCGAGCACTTCATCGAGCCATCTATCGCTATACCAATCTGATGCGAGTAGTTGATTGCGTATCCTTGCGAGCACCCGCTCCGCTCGCTGGCGGGCTCGTTGTCGCGAGGCTTCGCTCTCAATGCTAGTACGAACCGATTCCAGTAACTCCATCGTCGGCTCAGTACCCGAGAGATCAAGAATGTCTTTGAGCGACTTGCCCAATGATTGGCCGGTCTCAGCTAGCCAAATCGCATGGATGTGAGCGCGCACCAAATCTTCGTTCGCTAAATCAAGACGCGGAGGAGCTACGGCTCCAGAGACCATGCCTTCGGGCCTGCGGAAGAAATATTGGTCGTGTGGACTCCCTGTAGAGCAATAACTGTAAACGAGCGCCGGTTGGCCACTACGGCCGGCGCGTCCAGACCTCTGTGCATAATTCGCCGGTGTCGGCGGAATGTTGCGCATGTTAACGACGTTGAGCTGAGCGATATCAACACCCAACTCCATTGTTGGGGAGCAATAGAGAATTGGTAGACTGCCGTCTCGAAAACGCTGTTCCCGCTCTTGGCGCATTTGGTAGTCAACTTGAGCTGTGTGCTCACGCGCTTCGAACCCTTGAAGATCAGTTACTGCTGTCCGATAAAAGCCGACAAAGAACTGGTTTGTTCGGCTTCCTTCTTCCGGTTCGTTTGGCCTACGAATCGGATCGTGAAAAGCTCTCGTGCCATCCCCGACAACCCAACGCATCGCCGAGGCAAGCACTTGATAGCCGGGCACGCTCTGCCCATCCTCTTGCGCTTCCTGCACAATCTCAACAAGACCGCCAACTCTAAGTGCTTCGAATAACTGTGAAATGATCTCTTGCGAGTCCGAAAGACCAAGCCTCTGACCCAAACCGGGAAAGGTGTTACTACGACGGAGATACTGACCAAAGCCACTGCGAGATGATAGAAACACATTCTCCCGCAATTCTCGCCGTCCTCGCGGTCTTGGCAGTAATATCCCTGCATGTTCCATGTTCTCGTTCTCATCTAGAGCCCAGGGATCGATTAGTTTTTGACTGCTTTGCTGCTTTATTCGCTCCTGATGAAATGAGTCCAGGTAGTTGACCTTGATCGCCAATTCTCTACGCATGTAGTCAAGAAGAACCGATGCGACCTTTGATCGAGTTCTGGGATCGGCAGTGACCAACGCCGGATGGCCATTTTGCCAAACATCCTCGGCCTCGCAGACTTCAGTGAGGGACGGATACACGATTTCGAGGAGGCCGCACTGTTCGAGATTCGGTGAGGTTATGCGCCAGCCTCGCCTCAGATCCCTATAGACTCGATAGCCTAATACCTCGCGAAATGCACTCTGTGTGTCACGCAACCCTTGGAACCGTACGTTCGGATCACTCGCGTAGTATGCGAGGGGAAGATCGAGTGCGTCGAAGACCCTTTGCGCTAATTCGTCATAGGCAAGTCCGGCAGCTCCGGCAAGGTCGACGGCTTTATAAAGGGCCGAACGCAGGAGACCTACTTCGACGAAATCATTGAAGTGTCCCGCCTGTAGTGACGCGTCCTGTCGGTTGTCAGTAAAGCTCAACAACTTTCGTGCTTCAGCTTTTAGATCTGTGCTACGGCGCAGATTACGTACCGCTGATAGACTCGTAATCGTTGTTGCGGTACTGCGTCCTTCGGACCCAAGCGAGGCCAATTTCGAAAAGTCATTTCTCTGCCGGAAGCCATACGACACGCCACAATTAAGGCAAAAGCGAAAGGGCGCCTGAAGGTAGTGACCACCAAGTCCGCTGCCATCCATGGTGCCATCGAGTGCTACTGTCACAGGTTCAGGAAGGTCATTTCGACGATCAGACCGCAGTCGGATGGACCCGCCAATATCCTCGGTCCAATCTATTGGGACTCTGCTTAGGACCTGCTGATCCTCACTTGGCCATTGGTTAGTAGAACTGAAGTAAAGAAAGCCAGCTTCAGTCTCTTCGGCGTCGAGTTGATCATTCAGAATTCGGGGAATGAACGATCGCTGACTTGTCGTTGTGCTTAATGTTGAGTGCACGCAGTAGTATTCCTGACCACACTCACGGCAAAAGACCAAAGGCAGCAAAACACGACTTCTACTACCTGGAACGTACTGCTGACCATTTAGGGTGATGTAGCGTTCCCCTTCGGCTTGAACTGACGAATAGACAGTGTCGCCTCTGCTGATGAACTGATGTAGCCGGAATGCAAATGCAGGGAACCCTGTTTCAGGATTTGGCTCTGATTCGTACCCCGCAAGCAACCCCTCTTGAATCTTGGATACACACCGTTCAACTGAGACGCCTGTCAGTTGGTGGAGGTCTTTAGCTGCGCCGGTCGAACCTGAAATGTCTTTTGGCCGGCTACGGATCAATCGGCCACTGTCTAGTTCTTTTGTTACTCCAAATGCAGATTCAATCCAAATCGAAAGAGGGTCTTGTAGGAAAGCTGCGTACTCGCGGGCCGGCTCGTATGTAAGATCATCAACGCGTCCTTTGAGCTCAGCTACGAAGGTCGGATCATTGAAATCTCGTTCTGGGGTGGCTCGCTTGAGGGTCTCACCAATTACGTGTTCGGCCTTGATCTCAGCGCCAAACAACAGGGAGGCAACTGACGCTACTTCGGCTTGTCGCTCAGCGAAGGTGCCGGAGCCAGCGATTGTTGCCGAAGTTCCAACGCACTGCATTTGATCGGCTGCTAGCCTATCGCGCACGCGTCGCACCAGGAACGCCACATCAGCTCCCTGCCGGCCACGATAGGTGTGTAGTTCGTCGAGCACTAGAAACTGAAGCCCCTGAGCGGCTCGAATAATTCCACTTTCTTTCGGACGAGTGAGGATCAATTCCAACATCACGTAGTTGGTCAACAGGATGTCCGGTGGCTGAGCGATGATCTCACTTCTTGTTTGTTCTGATTCCTGGCCCGTGTACAGGGCAAAGCTGACCGGCGGCTTTCCATCCGGATAGCCATAGCAAAGGAACTTCTCCAGTTCACCATGTTGACTATTTGCCAGGGCGTTCATCGGATAAACGACGATAGCCTGAATGCCGCGACCGCTTCCTGTCTTCAGTACTCGATCAACGATTGGAACGATGTAAGCCAGGCTCTTACCGGAGGCCGTGCCTGTGGTCAGGACGTAGTTATGACCGGCTGATGCTGCTCGGATCGCGTCGGTTTGGTGTTTATGGAGGCGCAGATGTCGACCGGCATCGCTCCTATTTTGCTTGATTCGGAAAATGCGGTTGCAGTCTGCATGTAGAACGCGTTCCTCGATCAGGTCTTCGATGGTGCCGCCCGATTCGAAAGATGGATTGAGTTGAAGAAGAGGCTCCGGCCATAGCGCTCCGGCATTGAGGCTGTCCCCGACGTGCTTGGCGATCCTCGAATCTCTAATTTGAATGAAGCTCTTGATGTAGGAGGAATAATCTCCAATCAAGCGATCACGAAAGGCAAATATATCCATGCTCTTAGCCGTTAGCGCGTGCGATACAACTCAGAAGAGGATTCCCGATTGAAAACTTGAGCGGAGCGGTGACTATCCTCTTGAAAGGAGGTTCTTTCACTCCGGGTCTCAAACCCGAACGTTCACTTATCACTGATGAGAGGCCTGGAATTATAGCTTTGTCCTCGCTACCCGTCCAAGTTCGCGTAGAAAGTTTGCAGCATGCAACGGGCGTGACCTACCAGAATCCTCTGTTGCTGGTACTCCAGCCATCAAAAATTAAGCGGAAGCCAAGGCAATGGCTACCTTCGAACAAATCGAAGGTCAGGAAGTAATCCGCCTTGCAAAAAGTCAGAAACAATCACTGCGGTCTCCCCAGAGAACTCAGCATCGAGGGCCAATGTCAGTTCATATTCCCTATACCAACCAATGCAGGATCATCAACTTTCCGCAGCGACAGCGAGTTGCGATTAACGGCTTTTGTCGAGTTACCAAATACCGACGATGCCGCGTTTGCTGGAAACCCGATTGGTGCGGTTACACCACCGACGAGCAAACGTCCATTTGCATGAGGATCAGCAATGGCTCCAAAGCAACGTCGCGCAATGGCGGCAATATCTTCCACCACAACCGTCTCTTCCTGGTTGCCAATCCCCGAACAAACAGAAAGCAAGCGCCTCCAGCAATCGAAATCGCTCCAATCGAGGTTCGCAATGCCGTGTACCAGGAATTGATGCGAATGTCGCCTGCGCGCAAGTACTATTCACAGTTGATCGATGGACCGAACGGGCTCTTATCAAGAGGACTGAGTGAGTCAGCGACAGAGAATTACGGCGGTCTCCCTCGCACTCAGAAGGAACACGCCAGTCTCGCTCATACACTGAACAAGTTTCTCAAAGTCAGGTTCCCCAAGTATGCCGTCCGAAGCACTCACGCTGCCATGATCGGAATTCCTGGCTTCTGGCAAGACGAAACTGGCAACGTTCAATTATTCAACCCTCGTGACTACAACATACCCTTGCTTGTCATCCCCTACAGAGACGACCGGGGCCGAATTCAAGCCTGTCAACTACGACTTCACGGAAACGATCTTCGCATCGGCGAAAAGAAATATCGATGGCTCGCGTGCCCATATCCATTCCGAGGCGCGAGTTCGGGCACCCCAATCCACTTCACCTTCAAGCTGTCTGATTTGCCAGCGCGAAAAACGGTCATCATTACCGAAGGGGCTCTCAAAGCTGACGTTTTGGTAAGTCTCCGACCGAAAGCTCGCGTCATCGCCACCAGCGGTGTTAGCTCTGCCCACGCGGAAATTGTCGATGCGGCCCGCGCTTACAACGCGCTAATCGCCTTTGACGCCGACTATAAAACGAACCCAGTTGTGGCTCGGCAACTCGCCCGACTCATAGCAGCCAGGAAACAGGACATCGCGGCCCACAACCTCAAAACCACTACGAGAATCCTGACCTGGCAAAGGTACAAAGGGATTGATGACGCCGTTCTCGCAAACGCCCCACTCGAGGCGATGACGGTTCTTCATTGGATTTCGACGCTCGAAGGAAGACTGCTCCAGGAAGTCCGGCGAGTCTGGGAGGAGATGGGCTACACGCCTTCGACAGCCAGCTAGACGTCAGTTCGAAGTTAACAACAGCATCGCCCGGGACAACGCAGCCAGGATCTGCACTCGACTTTCTTCGCGGATCTATAGTCTGCTCTTAGGAAACCGTTGGCTAGAGCTTTTCTCATCCATAACGCTGGGTCTCATGAAATTTCGTCAGCCTCACGTAGGGTCCTCAGAAGGCATTTTTGATATTTCTGCTCAATGCTATTTGTCCAATAATCCGAAAGGCCAAAGTAGCTAATCAGAGGTTCGGCTCTGACCTGCGCACATTGTTTCAGGTAAATACTGAATTCGATCTGATACTTTCGGCGCGGGTCGGCATATACGATAAACGCATCGGACTCGCTGGTGTACGATTTCACGTTTCGCTCAAGATCAATTTTGAACCCGAGGGCTAAGAGGCGATCTTCCGCCCAAGCCATGTCATCGGGACTACGAATGTCAAACCGGATTCCTTCATCGATGAGCACGGGGGACTTGTTGGCGTCGATCTTGTAGAGAATTTCAGAGCTCCTTCGCTCTCTCGCGATGCTCGCAGCTTCCTCGGCTTGCTTCTCGCGAAATCTATCGCCCCAGTGATCCCGGGCTAGGTTCATTGCCGCGCCAAACACTATGCACTGATTGTTTTCGTTACCCCATCCGATGAGGTGACGACGAAGCCCCTCTGGAACCTTAAATCCCCTCTCATAGAGTACCAATGCGCCATCCTTGCATAATGGGCAATAGGCGCGATTCGAAGAATGAAAAAGCTCGCTCGGAATCGGTTCAGCGAGCTTAATGATTTCTCGTGCGGCGATATTTAGCCAATGACGTGCGTTTAATTCGGATTCACAGTCAACATAGCCCCATAAGATCTTTTGTGCTTCCTCTGTCACTAAGGAAATGATGCTTCTGCGGGCCCGATATAGCTGATCTTCCAGGCTGCTGATTACTTCTTCGCGATTCATCATCGTAGCTAAATCAAAATACGATATCCGTTCGATTCGCGATCAATCCCTAGTATCTCGGCGATTTCTTCAGCGCGAAATCTGGGGTCCGTTAACATCCACGACGTATCTTGATTCTCCTATGTTTGTCACTCAGTGACGTGTTGTAAGAACACCGGTTAGTGCCGACCCAAAGTCGTTCGCACTTTCTGTGCCACCCATCGGACGACAAATCACACACACAAAGCTGAGAAATTCGGGCATTGACGATTTGGAGGTGATCGATCGTAGGGTGTAAATGGAGTGCGCCCCAAAAATGAGACCACGAGTTAAGCTACAGTTTTTAATAGGAGGGAGCAACTGTGGCGTTAACACGACGGAAGTTTACGCGCGAGTTCAAGCTGGCAGCGGTGAAGCTGCTGGATTCGGGTAAATCA
>DATNBH010000017.1:0-174099 GCA_035572035.1 Pyrinomonadaceae bacterium
GGTTGCTCTCCAGCAGAGCCCGCCTCCGCTTCGCCAACCGGCGGGTACTTTGCAACAATGGCGCCGCGTCTGCCAACCAGCCAGGCGCTGCTAAACCGAAACCACCTTAACTCGTGGTCTCACTCCAGGGGCGCACCCCAATCCGCACGCGACTGAAGTCTTAGTCAACTTAGTGACATAGCACGTCGAGAACAGACTTGAAGTTTTATTCGACTTAGTGACCAAGCAAGTCGAGAACAGACTGCAGTTTTATTCGACTTAGTGACATCGCAAGTCGAGAACAGACCTGCAGTTTTATTCAACTTAGTGACATAGCGAGTCGAGAACAGACTGCAGTTTTAATAACTTAGTGACCAAGCAAGTCGAGAACAGACTGCAGTTTTGTTCCGACTTAGTGACCAAGCAAGTCGAGAACAGACTGCAGTTTTGTTCGACTTAGTGACCAAGCAAGTCGAGAACAGACTGCAGTTTTATTCGACTTAGTGACATCGCAAGTCGAGAACAGACTGAAGTCCGTTCAACTTTTCCGGCGATGACAAATGAAAAATGTCCAATGACAAATGGCAAATCGGTTTCTAATCAACCTACCAGTGGAGCTGTAATCTTCTCCGGCGTCGTCGACTACACCCAACACCCTAAATCCCACCCCCTAGCCTTTACCCCCTGACTGAGCAGCCGGGGCGAGCGGTGCCGGCAGTATCCTGGCCGCCGGCGGCGATCTGCTTGACTGTTGAACCTGCGCGCAATTCGACAGTGCCTCGTTTGACGGCAACGAAAGTGTTCCCACAAGTCACGTCGACCACAAACTCAGTTGACCCGAGGCTGACTATCTCGCCGTCGCTGGTTCGCACCGAAGAAGTAACACCCGACGATGAAGAAACACGCACGCGACCGGCACTTAACATCGCAGTCTGTGTCGAAGGCTCAGTGGTAATGTTCACGTTGGTATTCTCATGGGCCTCGACGCGACCTAGCTTACCGAGACTAACAACTGAGCTCGACTTGGCTCCGTTTTGGACATTGATGCTGATCAGATCAAATTCGAGCTTTGCCGTTGAAGATTCGTGAACCTCGACTCTGCCGAGTTTGCCCAGACTTACTACCGCGCTGGATCCCTTCGCAGTTTCGACCGTGCTGCCGGTAGCTACGATGTCTCCGGTCGCGGCCGGCTGGCCGTTAACTTTCACCGTGCCGTTCACGCGGAGCTTTCCGAGCTTGTCCGCCGCTGCTTCCTGTGCCCGAGTTGCATAGGCAAACATCATCAAGATAGCCACTAAGATGGATGGCCCAACAAGGGCGCTTCTCGACTTTACAGTGTTCATCGTTCGTTCCTCCTGCGTCGGGCGATTGTGTTTGTGAATGTACCGGGCTGTGAATAACTTCTAACGCATAGGTGAGAGCCACGGCAAGAGATTTCTTACAGCGTGGTTCAAGCTTCGGACGTAGAACATACTTCAGTCTGTTCATACTTCTCAGTCATGCAATGAATTCGGCAGGATTGTAGGTTATCCGCCTCTCAAGCCCACGCCAGACAACCATCTGGAGCTAAATCGACTCGAGTTAGTCGAAGCTTCTTAACTCCGACTAAGTCTGAGATGGAGTAAGCTTGCTCAGACTGAAGTCTAAGCTACCTTCCGGCTTGGCTCCCTCAGGTTAACCTCCAGCCTGCCTATCACTTAACCCAACCCACTTAAATTAATTGTTTACTTAGCGTGGATGATAACCGATAATGTCTCGCCCAAATATAGGTCATCAAGCGGGGTCGGTCGTTCAATCTTAGTCACATGCCTTTGCCGGGAGATTTTCAATGAGATCGATTTGGAAAGGTCACATCCGATTCCTGCTGGTCGCCATCCCTATTCGCGTTTATAACGCCATTGAGGCCTCTGAAAAGATTCAATTCAACCAGCTTCATCGCGAGGACTACGGGCCAATCGGCTACGACAAGCGCTGCAAGAAGTGCAATCAAATCGTAAGTGCCGACCAGATCACCAAAGGCTACCAATACGAGCCCGATCGCTACGCCATCGTCGAGCCCGACGACATCGCCAAGATCAAGATCAAGACAACCAAAGCTGTGGACATCATCGGCTTCGTAGACGCCGGCGAGATTCCCACGACTTTTTACGATGCTCCTTATTTCGCGGGTCCGGACGGCGCAGTTTCAGAAAAGCCTTACGCTTTGCTGCGCGAGGTGATGAGGCAAACCGGCAAAGTCGGACTCGGCAAAGTGGTCTTGCGTGATCGCGAAGATTTGGTTGCAGTCTTTCCACAGGAGAACGGGTTGGTCCTGCAGAAGCTTCGGTTTCCACACGAAGTTCGCAGTATCGAGAACGTTCCCGAAGTGAACAACGCCAAAACTCTCGACAAGAAAGAACTGGCGCTGGCTACCACCCTGGTCGAACAGATGACGACCACTCTCGAAGAGATCGACATGACCGATCAATATCATGAGGCGCTCAAGAAATTGATCGATTCGAAAGTCAAAGGCAAGAAGACCGTCGAATTCGAGCCGGTTGAGGAGTTACCGCGACTCGATATTATGAGCGCGTTGAAGAAGAGCTTGCAGGCATCATCGCGGAAACCAATGGTTAAGGCGACGCCCGCTGTTGATAAGAAGAAGCCTACGATCACATTGGTGAAATCCAAGCCAATCAAAAAACGCAAGGCTTCGTAAGCTGCTCGCTTACAAATGAACGAAAATCGAAATAAGGTTCTATCGTTTCCCTCACCTGTCCCGTTAAAGGCAGATTACCAACGTGTCAAATCTGTCTACACCGTCGCTGAAATCAAGCAACTTTTCGGACTGAGCGAACGCACTATTCGACGGTGGACCGAGCAAGGGATTATTCCTTCATCCTCAACTTCTCGAGATCAGGAATTAACTTACGGCTTTCACGCGCTGACTCAGTTTCGACGCGTGCGCGAGATGCGCTCGCAGGGCCAAACGATTCGCCAAATCGAAGCGGAGCTGCAGGGCCAGCTAAGTCTGTTCCGGGTTGAAGAAGGACGCATCGCGCGGCTGCTCACTCCGTTCGAAGAAGCGCTTCTGCTACATGAGCAGGGAGATTTGAAGGCGGTTGAGTATTACCTGGAAGCAATCAGCGAAGGCGATAACGTAGCTGAAGCCTACTGCAACCTGGCGATCATCAATCTGGAGCAAGGCAATTCATCAAAGGCTCTCGATCAGCTGACGATGTCGCTAAAGCATGAGCCGCGCCACGTCGAAGCTCATTACAACCTCGCAAATCTTTACTACGACCACGGCAACTATCCGCTCGCGCGACTTCATTACGAGGCCGCGACGCAGATTGAGCCCGGCTTCTCGCTGGTGTACTTCAATCTCGCGCTGGTCTATCACCGGTTGAATGATTGGACCGCTGCCTCAAACGCACTGCAGCGATATCAGGAGCTGGAGCCACAGGACAAGGACATCCAGGCGCTGAGTGAGCTGCTGCAGGCAATGGCCGACAACTCTGGCCGGCCCTGCCATCCTGGAAGATAAATTCGCGTAGGAATTTGGCGGTGGGCAGGAGGGACTGCCCACCTGCTAGTCGGGGACCGCAAGCGATTTTTACCGATCCCTTGAACGTAGGTATTTGTGTGAAAAAGCGAATTGGGCAAATTTTCCAGAGAGAAGCTCTCGATTCACAGACGGTCTAAACAACACTGACATACAGGTAGTTGGTCAGTTTCGATTGATACCGCCCGCTTGCCCGGTGGAGCGTCATGCTGGAAGCTAAAGCAAACTGTGCGCAACCTGGTGGGATGCCACGGGCTTGGCCCGTGGTGGTTCACGCTGGCTGCTGATCAGAAGCTTTCCAGTAGCAGCGAGCGTGAAAAACCACGGGGCAAGCCCGTGGCATCCCGAATCGCAGTCAGACTTTTTGTAGCTTCTCATCGTGATTACCACGGGACAAGCCCGTGGCATCTCAAACTGACCCACTACTTGACATACAGGCCATCTTTAAACCTGTTCGACTTCAGGATACAATGGGGCCTCTCCTTGCCCTCAGCTCGGACTTCCACGAGCAGCCTACTTTGAATTTTTGGAGGTTCCGCATGTCTTCGCCGTGTCGAATTCTTTGTATCGACGATCATCGAGATTCCGCTGAGATGCTTCAAATGCTGCTGGTGGAGGAAGGCCACGACGTCGTCGGCGCCAGCAGCATTAGTGAAGCTTTAGATCTGGTCACGCGAGAGGCTTTCGATCTTTATGTTCTCGATCGCCGGCTGCCTGATGGCACGGGAATCGAATTATGCCATCGACTGGCACAAGTCACTCCGAGCGTACCTTGTATCTTCTATTCCGGTGACTCGTATGAGGTCCACCGCGAACAAGCAATGGCGGCGGGCGCCGAGGACTACATTTCCAAACCCAACATTGAGACTTTGATCCAGACCATCACCAAGGTGCTCTCCGATCGCGAATGTACCACCGCCTGATAGCAGGTTCGACAGCGTCGACTTGTTTGGACGGAGCTGCTACGGAACGATCCACCGGCTGATTGGCTCGATCTTTCCGTTCGCTACGCTGACGATGTAACTGCCCTTTGAAGCGAAGCGTTGACCCGGACCGAGGCTTAGACGCGGGAAGACGCCGGGATTTGGAGTCAAACCGGTTTCCAGCTCGACATTCTCAATGAAGTAGTCTCGCGAGAAGTTCCCCGCCAGATTCGTTAGCGCATGATCCACAACTCCGAGCATGAAGTAAGTATTAAGTTGGATCCGCTCGTCAGCTTTCTCGATCCCCCTGGACCGCAACCACGCGCGAGCTCTGAAAGCGTGAGGAGCCGATGACTGAGGTAGGCTGAAAGGGAAAGTAAGAAATGTCTTATCACGCAACTCCTGCGGAAACCCGCTTAGTTCCGGATCTACCAAACTGGCTGACAAGTAGATTTGCTTAACACCTGGCAAAGAGACTTGTTCGAGTGTTTTGATCTCAGTATCGTCCAGCCAAAGCACGAGCATTGACGGTCGTTCCTGCTCAATTAACTTTTTCCAGAATGCGGTAGAAACTTTCTCACCATCTCGAATCTCGCGCTCGCGCACTTCAACCTGGTTTCCCAACGAGCGACGCAGTGACTCGGCCAGCACTTGTATGTGGCACGGGCGTCTCGCCCGTGATGCGTGCCCCATCGGCGGGACGCCGATGCCACTCATGCATCTGCTATCGTTGTCACGATAGACCTGCAGAATTCGCGCGCCGGATTCCTTTCGATCTTCGCTAAGGTGAAGTGCGAGCGCCGCAGCCTCGGTGGTAAGACCGCCGGTGAAATAGATCGAATACGCTCCGGCAGTCGAGACTGGCAAAGCAGTGTTGGGAAAGAGGCAAGGAACTTCGGTCCGCTCACAGAAGTCATGCACCGGCTGCCAGCTTTCCAAGCCAACGCCGCCGAGCAAAGCGAACACGGGTTGTTTTTGATAATACCTGGCGAGCTGCCGCGGCCAGGTTGCGGGTGGACCTTTCAATTCCCAAACATCGAAAGTCCATTCGCGCAGGCCGCTGTACGAGGTCGCGTCGTAAAAGGCGGCGTGACCGGGCCGTTGTATCAGACCTTTAGTTTCCGCATTTCTCCACCGGACAAAAGCGTTCATTACATCGAGGATGGCGCGGCGTTGCTCGGCTGCGGCGCCTTCGGTGATGACCGTCGCGAAATGTATGACTGAGCTCGAGACCGCTGGCTCCGGATTCGTTTCAAGTGAGTTGAGGTACGCCATCAAGTGCCGCGTGTCTTCACGGGTCAAGTTGTAGCGCGGCATAGCTGGATCGAGCTGACGACCCAAAGAGTCTCTTCCTTCCCTCAGCGCAGTTGCAAAGGTCTCTTCCGTATATGCAGGTCGGCGAGTCGTGCCGCGCAGCCGTGCTCGCAGCGGGTTGGGCTGAATCTCCTGGAAGAGCCTTCTGAAAAGTTCATTCCGTTGCAGTTCCCTGCCGCCAAACAGAAATGAACCGATCACAGGTGGAACGAGCGCGGCGCCTTCGCTTGAGCCGAACCCGCTGCGACGATGACAGCTCGCACAAGTTGCTCGTGTTCCTTCAACACTGACTTCGGCTTGCATCATCGCCCGAAGCGGCTTACCTGACGGCAACACGCCTTCGCGATAAATTCTTTTTCCAATTTCCGGGTTTGGTTTCACTGCGGCAGTTTGGCCTGAGGAAGTAAGTGCGCCGCCGACCAAAACGACGGCCCATAAGAAAGAGGAAGAAATGCGAACGCACACCATGAGTAGAAAAGTAAGTCAGACAAAAGTTTCGCGGCTTTGCCGCCGCACAGTGCGGCAGCAGAGCTGCATTACTGAAGCCAGCCACGCAACTCTTTGGACTGGAGACTACTTATTGAAAGTCAGTCGCTTGTATTCCTCGACGAGCTGCGCCGAGCTCATCAAGCCTTCCAGCCGCGTCCACGATCCGCTGTTAGTGGCGCGCAGAAAGGTAACCGGTTCGTGGCGCATCTTATCGCCGCGATAGATGTCGAAGGCTTTCTGAACCGCGGTGATGTCATCGACGCTGCCGGTTAGAAAACGCCACTGCGGCCCGGCTTTGAAAGTCCTGGCGTAGCTGCGCAAGCGTTCGGGCGTATCATGTTCCGGGTCTATCGAGATGGAAATCATCCTGACACGTTTCAGGTCGTCGCCTAACTGCGCTTGAGCTCCCGAGAGAATGGCGCTCATGAAGGGACAAACAGTCGTGCACGTCGTGAAGATAAACTGCAGCATGACCGGTCCATCGTGATCCAAAACCGATCGAAGTTTTACCTTGTCGTCATTCATGCCGACGAGCGTGACGTCCGGCGGTTCATAGGTAGCAGTTGCTCGCGTGTAGCGAACCGGCGCCGGCACGGCTGCGTGCATGTGATTAGGAGTTTGAGCGGATACGGCCCTCTCTAACGAGACACACGCCAACAAGCCGGGCACAAGTAGCGGTACCAGTTTCGCGATTCGTCTCATTATTTGTCCTTCAATGCACGCCCCCGCCTCGTAGAGGAGAGATGCTTAATCACACCCTGTCGGAGCGGAAGGCCCGTATGGCGCCCTTCCGAAGTAGAACAGCCTTCAGTCTGTTCACACTTCTCAGTCACGCAATAAATTCGGAAGAATTGTAGGTCATCCGCCTCTCAAGCCCATGCCATACAGCCATCATTCTGAATTAATCTCGAGTGAAATCGACTCGAGTTGGTCGAAGCTTGTTCACTACGACTAAGTATGAGACGAAGTAAACTTACTCAGACTGAAGTCTAAGCTACTCCTGAAGGACTGCGGGGATTCAAAAGCGCATCGGCTCCTCCGCAGTCTCACTAACGATCTATGCCCTTTCCACAAGTCTTCAATCTTTCCGGCTCAGTGCACGGAAAATATGGCGACGTCATGGTGCAGTGGATCGAACTGATAGAATCTCAAACGTCGCGATGGTTCGTAGTTGTAGGTGATGTGAACCTTTCTAACCGAAGCCTTGTAAGGCTCTTTATTCGCCGCCGGCACAACTACCATCAAATCTCCTGCGGGATTGTTCGGCGTTTTCGGCGTGTTCGGAATGTTCGCCCACCAGTGCGCGCGCCCAAAAGTAAACCAACAGCCTGAGCCTCCAACTTTCACGGACGACTTGAATTGGTTCTCCCACCCGCGAGCCCCGCCAAAGTCCACGTTCATGTAACCATGATCAAAATTATCACCATTGTAAATCGTCACCTTGAGCGTCGTGCCTCGCAGCTTCCAGCGCGTGAAGTCGATGCGAATGGCGTCATCGATGTCATTGCTGCGGTCTGAAAACTCGGCGTAGATAGTGTTGTTGACATACAACAGCGTCAGGTCCGAATCCTTATCCACTTCCACTTTGTACTTGCCGGTGCTGGGAAGTTTGGTGCGGTCGGTCCAATCGAAGAAAGAGTCCTGAGCCTCTTTGGCTTTGGCGATCACGAGTGGATAGTTCGCCTGGCGAGCAGCCTGACGAGCTTCACGCAACGCCAACCACATCTGCTTTTCAGGAGCATAATCACCGATCATCCCAATCGCGCGTACCTTCAGCGCCTCACTCCCTTTCGGAGAACACTTCGGATTCTCAGGCGGGCAAAACACTGATTGTTCCCACTGCGGCAAGGTCATCGGCTTGCCGCCGTTAACGCTGATTTTCTTCAGAGCGTTATCCGTTACTTGAATGCGCGGAGGGTGCATTCGCCAGCCCCACGTGTAAGTCATGTTCAGGTATTTAGCCGGCGGCATCTTGATCTTAAGAACTGTACGCGTGCCGTTCTCCATGGGAAAGAAAGTCTGATCCATGCCGATGTGTGGTACTGGTCCAGCCGCAGTTGGATCGACGTAAATCGCGAATGGTGAAAAGTCATCTTCACCCCGATTGAGCACATCGAGTGTGTAGGTTACCGTCCAGGGTACGTTGAGGACCGCGCTCGGATCGATAAAGGCTGCATCTGATTCAATGTGACTGTCGTACCAGATCTGATGAATGTTGACGTTGCCGCCGATGACATTCTTGCCGCTGTCGTCGTAAATGGGAGTTACGACTTTGCCCTTGTCCGGCCCGGTGTAATGCAGCACGGGAAAACCACTATAAGAACGCTCGGGAACAGGATTGCCCTCGAGGACATCAATGCCCATCTGAATTGCTTTGTAGATCGGCTCTTCCTGCGGCGAGCCTCGCTTAGCCTGCGCCGAAAGATTGATTACTCGTTCAAGAATCGTGCGCAGATCGTCCGTAGGAGAAATGTCGTTAATCTGGCTTACGACCGGATCGCCGTCGTGAAGGTTGTAAGGGATGTTAGGAGTTGACGGCAGCGTGTTCACCATCTCGTTGCCCTGACTGTCGAACATGTTCGTGTAGATCGTCGGCAGGAAGTTCGTACCCGGCGGCAGCGTGAATGGATCGATCGCAGGTTGCGGGAAAAGACTTTCGCCGGTCTTGATGATGAAAGTATCGCCGCTCCTGGTCACGATCGATGGGGTCAACAAAGGCTGCGGGTAGGGATGGCAGTCGGGCGACTTTGTGGGCGTCCCTGGATACGGACAAGGCGGCGGCGACTGCGCGAACGACAACGAGTGCGCGAACAACGTCAGCGTGAGCAACAATGCTGTTGTGAGACGGCTGCGAGCCTTCATCTCAGACCTCCGTGAAATTCCTTGCTGCAGTGTAGGGGGCGGACCTGCGTGTCCGCCCTCTGGGCTTTCGGGCTTCAAAACGGGCGGACACAGGTCCGCCCCTACATTGCTGGCTTGGCTGGCGCGTCAGCTGTTGGCCCACGTCGTTTGAAGACATTTGCCGTGGGCGCTGGTCGTGATTGGACCCACGCCAACCGCTTTACGATCCACTCCGGATCTGACTTGGCCGGTACTGAGCCCCAAAGTCCGACAGCTTCATTACCGTAGCGCACCAGGCCCATCGAGCAATCGCGCACCGGCGCAGCACCGTGCTGATGCGTGGCAGCGTGCGCGAAAAGTCTGTCACGCAGAAGTTGCATGTCGTCAGCTTTGGCAGTTAGAAAGTTCCACCCGGACTTGACACCGTGATGCTCCGCGAACGCTCGCAAGACACGAGGCGTGTCGTTTTCCGGATCGACTGTGAGCGAGTACATAAACACGTCGCGTCCCAACTGTTCGCCGAGCAGTCGCTGTACTCGAACCAAATTCGCAGTGACCGGATATTGTTCTTCATTGCGAACCGACATGCAGTTGACGAGCACCGTCTTCCCGCGGAGCAGGTCATGGTAGAAGAGCGCCTTTTTCCCTTGATGAGATTGGACGATCACATTGGGAAAGTAATCGGCGTAAGCGCCACCATCGGGACGTACACACTCGCATTCGGTTTGCGATCCAACCGCATGCGTGACGTGGGATGGTTGCTGAGCGGCAAGGTCGAGCGCGACTGCAGGTAGTGTGACGGCGCCCGCTGCAAGTTGTGTCAGGATTTTTCTTCTGTCAGTCATATTAGTCTTCCTTCGCTTTAGCCGGAGAGGTCAACGTCCCGTACCGGTGTATAGAGTTCAAACTTCAGTTTGCGTATTTGCGGAAGAGCCAAACTGAAGTTTGAACTCTATACGCCTGTTCCATCGTTGACTCACTCGTCGGGCGACACAATGCTGGGTGGACGAATCTCAATCGACGGCGGTTTGTCGCCGGCTTGTCTCGGCCCGGTAAATCCTTTGCCCGGTTCGACAATGTCCCAGCGAATCATCATCGAGTGATCTTCGTGCACCACGTTGTGACAATGCATGACGTGTTTGCCAAGAAAATCTTTCCAACGCATGAACACCTTCATCTCATCGCCGGGCAGAATCGTGGCCACGTCACGCCTGGGGCCACCCATGAAAACTTTGAACGGTTGCTCGTCCACGCCAAATGCCGGCTTCAGCGATTTGTTCTCGTCCTGCACGGCGGCGTACGGATAAGGCTTGCCATTGATCTCAAGAATCAGAAACTCACTGAAGTGGCTGTGAATAGGATGTGCCCAGTCGTTGCCCGCATTGCGAAAAGTCCAAATCTCGGCGCTGCCCTGTTCGATACCGGCGTCAATTCGATTCGGGTCAAAGACGCGCCCGTTGACGGTCCACAACCCTCCGTCGTAATCGAACTCCCACGTGCGTTGAAACTTCACTTCGCTGAGATCGATATTTGGCAGAGGACGGAAGAAATCCGGAATCCGGCTATTATCAGCGCCAGTCGACGGCACCACGTCAAAGCGCAGAATGCCATCGCCGGGATCGAGCAATCGACCCGTTGGACCTTTGCCGTTTGTCTGTTCCAGGCGGTTGATTAGCGTAACGGATTCGCCCACTTTGTAGTCGGTGAAGTCGATGATGACGTCAACGCGTTGCGCGACGCTGAGGTAAATGCTCTCGGCTTTAACTGGTTCCGGTTGAAAGTTGCCGTCGCCGGTGACGATCGTGAACGGCTTTCCCGAGCTCAAGAAGAGTTGGTAGAAGCGCGACGGACCACCGTTCAGAATGCGGATGCGATACTTACGACGCTCAACTTTGAAGTGAGGTCGAATTCTTCGATTCACCGTCACCATGTCGCCCAGCCAACCATCCGTAACAAACGGATTGAAGGCGACTTGCGCGATCCCATCGGCTTGTTTCTCAAAAAGAACGTCGTGAATCAAAAGCGGCACGTCATATTTGCCGCTGGGGAGACGCCACGCTGCCGGGTTCGGATCGTTTTCGTTGCCCGAGTCGTTCTCATCGAACAGCAGGTAAAAGCCCGCGAGCCCGGCGTAAACATTAGCAGCGGTAAAGTCGAGCCGGTGATCGTGATACCAGAGCGTCGTGAGTTTCTCTCTCGGATCGAAGCCTGAAGGAAAGTTGCCGTACTGATGGTCCCAAAACTCCCCGGGATCGATCCAATCCTGCGGGTTGCCGTCCGACTCCGAAGCAGTGTGCCCGTTGTGCAAGTGGCTCGTAGTCGATGGCAGCGCCCAGGTAACTTTGCTTTGTCCAACCGGCGGCAGACTGTTGTAACGCCGCACCAGCACCGGTTCGCCGTAACGCGCGTGATAAGTTGGACCAGGCGTTGAGCCGTCAAAGCCCCACGACCAACTGCCTTTGTCATAAGGCGGACGCGGGTGATATTGCCATTGCAGCTCCACCTCGCGGATCTCGTAAAACTTTTTGGGAAGGAACTCATTGTAACGCTGGTGCGCGCGCGGATCCGGCGGCGGGTCGAGCTTAGCCACCGGCGTTTTAAGCGGCGGCACGAAGAGTTCTGCGACGAAGGGCTCGGCAGGCGGACTCGGACGCGAGAGTTGATCGGGAAAGCCGTCGGGCGGGCAAAGATACTTAAGCAGCTCGGCGCCTTTCTCTCGATCTTGTGCGCCGGCGTTTTGAGTTCCGAGAATGCCGGCGCCGGTAGCTGCGAGCCCGAGCTTAAGGACGTCTCTTCTCTTCATGAAAGTCTCCTGTTGCTTTCAGAAAATCGAAACGGCTGATGAAGTGTGCTGACTGATAAAGCGAGCACAATGCACCAGGTAATGAACGATGCGTCTAACTAACGCTGAAGTTAATAATTCCTGACGTGCAAGCCCGGTGTTGGTCGCATTAAGTTTCGTGCCCCTCGAATTTGAATCAATTCGAAGGCCCGGAAAATCCCCGCGTGATGATTCGGTTTACCCTGTGTATGAGCAGCGGGAGACTACTCAAATCGCAGTCTGGATGCAAGAAATTTTGTTTAGCCGTTGGCAGGAGCAAATAAGCTTGATTACGGGTGTTTAGAGTTCAATCTTCAGATTGGGCACGCTCAAGACACAAACTGAAGTTTGAACTCTAAACACCTGTTGGTAAGTTTGAAATTCGATCACTCGCTTGACACTCGTTGTTCGCGACGTAATAATTCTCGGACGTTGTGGGCCGATAGCTCAGTTGGTAGAGCAGCTGACTCTTAATCAGCGGGTCGCAGGTTCGAGCCCTGCTCGGCTCACCATTATTTTCAATCCAGAAAATCGACAGCTTCGAGCGGGTTTGCGGAAACTACGAACCCAATCTCCTGGAAGCTGTTAATTTTTTGGAACCTCTCCCCACCAATTTGGTAATACAATCAGCGAAACAATTCCCCCTGCACTCAACCGTGGTTAGTCTTGAGCCGTGCGCTACTTGGTTTTGTTAGCGAGTCTGGTGGTTTTCTTCCCGCCTTTAGGCGCGGGCCAATCATCGAGCGTCGCGCATCTCAACAGCGAACTGCGTCTCACCACAGCCACTGATAAGACGCCTTCCGACAATCCTTCCGACAATCCTCCCGACAAGATCGTCAAGCAAACGTTCACCACGCGGGGAAAGAAGCGAACGTTCTATCTCTTTGTTCCCAAGTCCATCACCGCAGCGAAGCCGGCGCCGTTGGTCGTCATGCTGCACGGATCAGGCCGCAATGGAATGTCGCTCGTCGAGAAGTGGAAGGACTTAGCGGGCAAGGAAGGCTTCATCATTGCCGGCCCGGACTCGAATAGCAGCGATCGCTGGTCATCAGTCGATGATCCTCCGGACCTCTTGCGAGACCTCGTAGAACATCTCAAGTCTCAATACCCAATCAACACGCGGCGCATATATCTCTTTGGTCATTCGGCCGGAGCCGTCTACTCTCTGACGCTTTCCATGGTTGAGTCGGAATATTTTGCAGCCACGGCTATTCACGCCGGAGCCTGGCGTCACCAGGATGAATACTCGGTAATCCCGTCCGCGCAGCGCAAGATTCCCATCGCCATTTGGGTCGGTACCAACGATCCGTACTTTTCTATCCCGGAAGTTCGCAGCACTCGAGCCGCACTCCAAGCCAAAGGCTTTCCGATAGAAGTTACGGAAATGGCGGGGCACGATCACTACTATTACGACCTCGCTCCCAAAATTAATGAAAGCGCGTGGGAGTTTCTCAAGCAGCATGAGTTAAGCGGCGAACAGAAATATGCTGAGGTTGGCAACGAGAGAGACAACGCCAGCGCCAACGATTTGATCTTAGAGATGAACAAACTCAGGCAGATCGCTTTTGAAGTCAGTCAACAAGCCGAGACCGTAGATAAAGAGTTGGTAAGAAAGTCTCCCGGTACTGATGATGCCAAGCGACTGGCGCAACAGGAACTAGACCTCCTAACGAAGAGCGCTGAGACCTGGTCATTAGCCGCTGCGAAAGCCGACAGCGCCGCGCGGTTACGATTGAATGACAGAAACGCTCGATACTTATCTTTGATTGCCCAGCACAATCGGAAGAACGCTCAGATCGTTGATGGCCTGCGCCCACAAGCTGAAATTTTTCTCAACACAGGTGAGATCGAGCCTATTCGCGTCAAAAGAAATGAAGTGATTTCAAACGTGAGCAAACTGCAACTGGAAGCTCTCGAACTCCAAAAACAGATCGACGCCTTAATGAAGTGAAGCTATGCCTCTCAGAAACTCAAAATTAGTCCTCGTTCTCGCAGCATCTTTCGTTTTGGGCTCAACTGTCCGAGCTCAAACCAAAGGCCCTGAGGTAACAGGCTGCTTTCCTGAGTCCGGCTCGATAAATTCTGTGCTTAGGTTGCAGGGCTATCGCATTAACCCGGCCGAGATGGGCAAGGTCAAAGCCTTCATCTTACAAAATGGAAATGAGTACCCGGCACAGACCGGCGGAGGGTCGGGCGTAACCAACGATGAGATGAATGGCCTGCAATCGCTGGAGGTAATTTTGCCGGAAACGGTGACTCCCGGGCCGGCCCAAATTGTGACCGAGGCAGATGGTCTGCGAAGCAAGCCAATCACGATCAAGATAATCCCCTGGACAGTGCCAAAGATTACCGGGGCTTCACCAACAACTGGTTCGCCGGGAACATTTATTTATCTTTACTGCAATGACTATCACATCTACGACGAGGTTCAACTAACTGACGCTCAGGGAAAGGTCACCAGCTTTGAAGCTGGAGGCTCGACGGACGGAACCTCCTTTACAATTCCGAAAGACTCCGCTGAGGGAGTCATGACGATTCGAATCGGTAACAAGAAGTACGGCAGAAGAAAGTACAGCGAACCTCTCACAATCACTGTCAGCAACGATCCGTTGCCCCTGGAATTGTCAGTAGGTTGGATGACGCCAGTAGCGCCGGGACAATTTCTCGACCTGGCGGTGCACAGCCTGGCGCCGGTAAAAACTTCCGAGCTTACTCAAGTGATGTTTACGCAGAATGAAAAGTCGACAGTGGTGTCAGCGCCTAATCCGAAGCGCGCTCGCGTCGCAGTTCCGACTGATCTCTCGCCGGGTGAGGTTCGACTCCGGGTACGTACGTGGCGCGGAGGACGTGCGTCAGCCTGGGGAAAGCCAGAGTTGTTTCGTCTGGCCGAGAAACCAGTTCCACCTAACGTTGGTGGTATCAGAACGGAGCAAGGAACCTGGGCCCACGTCTGGCCTGGTCCAGACCGTCCCAAAAGTCTTAAAGCAAATCCAGGAGATGTAATCGTGTTCACCGGCGAGTTTTTCGCAGCCGACGTGGACCGGTTACAGGTCACGTTGGAAGGCGGCGCAGGTGAGACGATTTCACTTGAACCATTTGAAGAAGACAAGAACGGTGATTGGTTCGGGCCTCTTTGCATCAAGCTGCCCGACTCCATGCAAACTGGTGAGTGGCGAATGACTCTCCACAACCTCGATGATAAGACTCAGGTCGAATTGCCAATCGTAATTGAGATCGGTTAAGAGTTAGTCATGGAAGATAAGAACGAGCGCCTTGAAGAACAACAAAGTCCCGCGCCCGATGTGGCCACTCCCAGCCAGAGCGATATCAGCGACGATGAAGTGGATGAGAGCCTGGAAGAATCGTTTCCAGCCAGCGATCCGCCCTCATGGACTCTGGGTACAAATCATCAGGTCCAGACCGAACCACCAGACGATTTGGATAAGTAGATCTCGGGTCGTCGACCTACTTATCATTCGTTAATCATTCGACTCTCTAATGAAAGACATAACCCTGCGTTGTAGCGCGAGGAACGTGATGTGTCTGCAGCCGTTCTTTATTCTTGTGTTTTTTCTCGCAACGAGAGAACCGCGCAGCTCGTCTGAAAATTTTTTCTTTAGAGAACAAAATCGGCGGGCAAAAATCCGCATTGGTCACTCATCGGCTTAGCCAAACTTCCTAAACTTTGACAGCATTCGACCTTCTAGTGACATATAAGAATTCTTGCAGTTTGGTTGGGACCTGATAACGCATTCCTTACGCAAATCCACTGATGTAAAGACCGCTAATAACACGTTCTGCACGGTTGACATGTAAAACTTTTTCTTTAAAATGAGCCGCACTAGGGCGAATGGTTGCTGGGGTGAGGACAGTGACTTAGAGGCTGAACGTCTCCGCCCGGCCTTGAGAGGCCGGCCCAAAGCCGGCCTTTCGGTCATTTTAGGCTTCGACAAACTCCAATCTGCAATACCTACGACATCATCGCTCGTTTCAGCGCTTCAATCGCAATCGGCACGCCTATCTTTGTAGCGATATCCAGCGTCCACTTTCCCGCAGTAGATAAATACTCCAACGTCTTGCCCCCATCCTTTTTCTTAGCTGCGCTTTGAGCTGCAGCCACTGCGCCTAAGGCTACGTCGTGCTCAGGTTCCGAAGCTTCCTTCCTCAAGGCGGCTCTCAGGGTTTCGAGTTGAGTTGCCAATTCATCGAGATCGATGTCTTTACTTGATTGGTTCCAAATCTGATTAAACGTCATGTCGTGCGCATGAGCATTTGGTCCAACGGCGCCAATCTGGCCGCCACTAATGTTGTAGCTATCTTTCTGATCGGACATTCAAGTCTCCTTTACGAAGAGAAGCCCACGGGCGGGACACCCGTGCCACGGGGAGCCCACGGGCGGGACGGCGTGCCACGGGGGAGCCCACGGGCGGGACGCCCGTGCCACGGGAGCCCACGGGCGGGACGCCCGTGCCACGGGAGCCCACGGGCGGGACGCCCGTGCCACGGGAGCCCACGGGCGGGACACCCGTGCCACGGGGAGCCCACGGGCGGGACGCCCGTGCCACGGGAGCCCACGGGCGGGACGCCCGTGCCACGTCTATGTTTGTTTATCTGTGTCGTTGAACTTCACGTCATGCACATTAGCATTTGGTCCAACAGCGCCAATCTGGCCGCCGCTAATGTTGTACGAATCTCCCTTGGTTCCTGTCACGAGATCTCCGGCGACGATAATCGTTTGGCCCTTCTTGCGTCGAAACAGCGAGCCACCAATAAATCCAGTTCCCACAAAACCAAATAAACCGGTTGACACAAACACAGTCTTTCTGCTGAAAGTTCTTTCCGTGATAGTCATCGGCAGGTCTTTGGTCCAAATGGTCGCTTCTTTCTTAGTTTGGTTTTGTCGATGCCGCCACTCGACGTCGAGACGCACGGTAGTCGTGTGTTTGCCCGCAGCAGTGGGAGAGATGCTCCAGACCCATTGCACGGTCTCATTGTCGAGAGATTGATAATTCTCTTTGCCGCACATATCGCATTGAAAGCGAGTAGCGCCCAGCACTGCTTTGGCAAAGGCTTCATAGTCCGGACCAAAACGATCTTTGATTAGCGTCTTGCCTTTGGCATTAACGATCTCTAGAGCTGAGCCGCTCGAGCTCGATGCGGTCACTTCTCCCGTCGTGCGATTAAAGCTGAGCTTGATTCGTTCCTGTTGCTCAATCTCCATTCGCTCGGGCCAGGTCACCTGGATGTGCTCGGTCTCCTTAACGTCAGGATTGGTATTGGTTGGAGTCGGTGTGGGCTCAGCTTGCCCACTGCCGGCGCCACCGGCGACAGTAACTGCGATCGAGGGAACACTGATTGGCCTTCTGTCTGCAACCCTCGAAATGCCGGCTCCGGCTGCCAGCGGTTCAGCAACACTCTCATCCGTTTCGTAACAGTCGCTGCCGACCCGGGTTTTTAGCGAAGCTGTGTTTTCGCAGCTCTCATATAGCCCACCAACCTTTACCTTAGCTATGAGATCGCTGCCCGGGGTGAGGCCAGTAGTGTCTACTTCGACCGAATCAGAACCCTGTTCACTCAAGATCGTTCCCGCAGAAACTTGCCACTCATAGGTTGCCTTATTTTTGATCGCCCACTCGGCGGTGTTCACTCGAAAAATGACTGAGCTTTTCGTGTCAGTTGTTTTGCGTTTGGTACAAGCAAATCTCAGACATTCGCTCGTGCAGTAGTTCAGCACTCGCACCTGGGTAGACGGCGCGGAGAAATTTCCACAGCCATCATCAGCCAAAGCCGCCACTGAGTAAGTTCCTGCGGGAAGGCCCTTGAGATCCCAAATTGACGTCGTGCCCTTCCGGAAAATCTTGCCGGCTGTCGCGAAATAGGTCGCGCGCAGCAGATTGCCGACAATGCCGGACTCACCCACATCTAGTCCAATTCGCAACGGCGTATTCCATGGATCCCTTGGGTTCACAGGACAGACGTTTACGGCCTGATCTGGTGAATCGGGAATGCCTGCGCCGGTTTTGTATCGAGCAAACTCGATTATCGGGTCGGGAGGATCCCAAACTTTATAGTTACTCCACGGTGCCAACACGATATAGCCATGCTCATCAGGAGCCAAGATGCCTCGAGCAGCAAGCATGTTTGGCTTAAGCGAAACCACGAAACGAATTTCGTTCGAGACATCCGGACAGCGACGGTAACGAGGGAAAAAAGGCAAAAGCGTTTCTCCCTTGCCGGCCCCTTTGGGTAACTGGATCAAACCACCATTCTTCGGGTCAACATCGACCATCTCTGGACCGAGGTCGTCTCTCTTCTGTACTTCGGCGCCGACGATAATAACAACCGGTTCGGACGCTACCTGAACCGTGAACTCATCAACCGCCACAGCGAATACGACGAACTGACCGTCAGTAGCGTTCTGCCAGGATATCGAATACGGAACCTTCGAGGCGCTGCCAATCTTTTCAACCGATGATAGAAAATCTTTGCCAGGGCCCTGGCCAATTTCAACGCCACTCCAGGGAAGGCTCGGAGCGTTTATTGCAAAGGCGGGCATGGCGTAAAAATCTACGCGCTGAATGCCACTATCACCGGCCGTAACTTTTGTTGTGATAGGTACCGATGTTCCGGAGGTAAACTTTGCCGCCATCGAGGGACTGGTGATCTTGATGAGTGGAGGAGCATAAAAACGCGCGGCCGGCACAATGCGAGTAATACTTCTATTCGACAGTGGTGAATTGATCGGGGGCGGTATTGGAATTTCCTCGGTTGGTGACGGAGTTGGCTCGGCTTCCAACTTTTCGGGAGTGAAGCTAGCAATGCTAGGCGCCGGACGCCGCGCGTTATAAGCAAACCCCGCCGCCGCAAGGAGGAGCAGCAGAATTCCAACCAGGAGTAGTTTGCTTCTGAGCATCGTAATTGCGAGCCACTTAGCTGGACGGCTTCATATATAAGCAAACAAACGTCACTGTCAACAAACTTCTCCGTGAAGAAAACGCCAATGTTGAGTGACAAATTTAATTGAGGCCACGGGCTCGCCCCGTGGTAATACTCACGTTGGTTGCTACGAAAATGACCGGCAAGAGAGTCGTCGATGCCACCGGCTTGCCCGGTGGAGGCTCACGCTACCGGTGAGAATATTCGAAATTCTGTAAAAACTTTGAAACCTGAAGCTCCACGGGACGAGCCCGTGGCATCGATTTCTTTCTAATGGCTGGTTTGTAGTGACCAGCGTGAGCATCACCACGGGGCAAGCCCGTGGCATCGCTCGTTAACTCAAACTGCTTCAAGACTCGCTCGGCCTTCTAGTTACCAGGAGCATGCCTTATGCTCGCGACATGAACCGGACGAACAACGCGCGCATCGCCATCATCGGCTTGCCTTTTGACATCAACTCTTCGTATTTGCGAGGTGCGGCTGAGGCGCCGCCCAAAATTCGCGAGGCTCTTTTCTCCGATGCATATCACTGGTGGAGTGAAGGCGGCCTAAACCTCGAATCATACGTTCATGTTGCCGGCGATGTCGAAGCTCGTGATGAAGATGATTTGAATGCTGTGATTGAGAGCTCGATTCAGCAACTATTAGATAAAGAGCAGGTGCCCATTTCGCTCGGCGGCGATCATGCGGTTACTGTCCCCATCGTCCGAGCCTTCGCTAAAAAGTATCCAAAGCTAAGCATCCTTCACTTCGATGCACACTCGGACATCTATGACGAGTTTCAAGGCAACCGCTACTCGCACGCGTGTCCGTTCGCGAGGATCATGGAAGAAGGCCTGGCTCAAAGACTGGTTCAGGTTGGCATTCGCACGCTCAACGGGCATCAACGCGAGCAGGTGAAACGTTTTGGAGTCGAAGTGTTTGAGATGAAGAACTGGCGAGACGATGAGACTTTTGACTTCGAAGGGCCGGTGTACATTTCATTTGACATTGATGGTCTTGATCCCGCATTTGCTCCGGGCGTGTCACATCGGGAACCCGGGGGCTTATCCACACGCCAAGCCATCAATGTGATTCACAAGCTTAAGGGTCAAGTGGTTGGAGCAGACATCGTCGAATTCAATCCGCGTATGGACCCGTCGAATGTAACTGCAGTCGTTTGTGCGAAGCTGCTCAAGGAAATTGCCGCGCAGATGTTAGCCGCGGATGAACGCGGATAGCACGCGGATCTATCCGAACTCTAAAATCAGGTTCTCATCCGCGTTAATCCGCGGCCTAACTTAATTAAGATCGTCGACCTGCAGTCCGATTGGCGCGCCTCCGGCGACCTTAATGCTGTCGATGACCTTCACCACATCGCCATAGTCCATTGAACGCGGCGCCTTGATAAAGACAGTCTTTTGAATTCGCAAGGCATCAGGCAGATCGGTGCGGGCAATCATCTCGTAGCTGTAGGCGCGGTTTTGAAGCCGGTCTGCAAACACCTGAGTTAGTTTCGAACTGAGTTTCGTGGTGTCTTCAACCGTGCCCAGATCGCTTACTCCATTAAGCTGAAGCGAATGATCCGCAGCGATAGTTACCACCAGCGTTTGCGGATTAGGTGGAATAGGCTGTTCGTCCGGAGGCTTCTGCTCGGGAATCTTCGCGGTGAAGCGCGCCTGCTTCAGTGGCGAAACCACCATGAAGATGATGAGCAGGACTAGAAGCACGTCGATCAGCGGCGTGACATTGATGAATGGCTTTTGTTTCAGAGAAGAAGTGGTGGACATAGTAAGCCTCCGAAATCTGTACAACAGGCTGCCAGCCTGTTGCATCAAGTTCACCTCAGATTAATGAGTTCACTTCAGGTTAATGAGTTCACCTCAGATAATCAGTTCACTTCAGGTTAATGAGTTCACCTCAGGTTAATGAGTTCACCTCAGGTTAATCGGTGGATTGGACAACGCAGGAAGGATAAAGTTCCAGACCATGAAAATGCCACGGGCTCGCCCCGTGGTGTTTCACGTTCGCTGCTAAACACGAACCGTAATCTTTATGAAGATGCCACGGGCTTGCCCCGTGGTACCTCACGTTCGCCGGCCATTGTAGCTGCGAACGTGAAATCTCCACGGGGCAAGCCCGTGGCATCCTCAATCAAGAAGGATTGACTTTCATTAGCTGCGAACGTGAAATCTCCACGGGGCGAGCCCGTGGCATCCTCAATCAAGAAGGATTGACTTTCATTAGCTGCGAACGTGAAATCTCCACGGGGCGAGCCCGTGGCATCCTGAATCAAGAAGGATTGACTTTCATTAGCTGCGAACGTGAAATCTCCACGGGGCGAGCCCGTGGCATCCTGAATCAAGGAAAATTTAGACTCCTTTGAGGATTAAGACTTGGACTTCCTGGTTCTCTTGCCAGGCTTGCCCTGCTTCTCGTGAAACGATTTGAACTCATCTTCGAGTTCCTTCAGTTCTTCGTCCGTCAGATCTTCTAAATCGACCAGCGAATTACGCGCGCCCTTCATCGCTTTAATCAACTCATCGAGTTTTAGATGAATCGCTTTTGCGTCCCGGTTCTGCGTGTTCTGAATCAGAAACACCATCAGGAAGGTGACGATCGTTGTGCCGGTGTTAATAACCAGTTGCCAGGTGTCTGAGTATCCAAACAACGGTCCGGTTGCACCCCACACCACGATGACCAGCATCGCTGCGATGAAGGCCCACGGCGTGCCAACTACGTGTGAGGTGGTCTGGGCAAATTTTCTAAATAAGTCATTCATAACTTCAACCTCTCAATTCAGCTAAACGGCAGTTGTCCTCATTTCCTTTGCAGCTTCGCGTCTTGGCGGAAAGATGAGATTTTTCGCGCCAAGGCGCCAGGAACGCAAAAGTTTTAATCGGAGCGAAGAATCGACCAGGCAAGCAACCCACAGAGTGCAAAGCCAAAAGCATTTACCATCCCGTGAACCAGCGCCATTTGCGGAATGTCAATAATGAGCTTCTTGGCGACTATGCTGTACGCATAAGCCGCAGCCAGAGTCATCGAAACGAACGGCGAGACTGATGAGATTATCAATAGCAACTGCACCGAGCGTTGCTGCAACTTCGGCACGACGCGGCCAATCACAATTACCGCGAGCAGTAACAACCCGATCGAGATAACGAGAGTGCCTCCAAGCCCCACCGACGGCGACAAGGTGATGCCGACAGCGACCAGTGGAGTGCCGGCAATCACACAGCAACCCACAATCAAGACCAATGGGCTGACGCGAAGGGAGTCAACCGCCAGAGAACGACCAGCAAGGCCCGTTAGAACCGGCGCTGCAAAACCTGCAAAGTGAAAATGGACCGCCGTCAACAATACAATCGTGTCACCAAAGCCAAGCGGCTGGGCTCCCAGCCTCGACATAACTAACCAACCGCCGCCAACTGAAAGGAAAACAAATCCTGCCGAGATGACCACCTCCGGAAACGTTCTCCTTTCGCGGTCAAACAAACGCAGCAGGCCATGCATAGCTATCAGTCCCGTGACTGCTAACCAGGCTAAAGCAAGTACTGCAGCGACAGTTCCCTGCTGAAGTAGAAACGATACGACGACGGCTAGAGCGCCGAACGGTTGGGCGTAGGCTGCAGCCCGAAACGAAAGAGAATTCTGTTCGGCGCGACCTCGACTTGCTGCTGCCAGCCCCAGAGGCACGATTACCAGCACGCCAAGCAAGAGGATCTTGTTAATTAACTCAGTCTCGGGGATTGTCGAGTTCTGTATGAAGAAGCCAATCTCCCACAGAACCGCGCCACCAATGGCGCTTACACGCAGCCAGGTTTGAATTCGCTCGTTCATTCTGTTTTCGCTTGTGAAGTGAAAAGTAACGGAAAGAATTGTCCGTTCATCTGCTTGCCGCATGGCACTGCCGGCACGCCTTCGAGTGGTGGATTGTCAGACGCCGAAACCACGCCGTCTCGAAAAACATTGATGACTGTGGCACGCCTTGGTCCAGCAGTTCGATTCTCAAATGATCCGTGAACCATCAACGGATGGTGAAACGAAGCTTCGCCTTTTTTGAGCTCGATCGCCACCGGGTGGAACTGTTTCAATTGCTGTTCATTCATCACGGTTCGAATCGCATTCATGTCGTTTGCCAAGCCGGTGATTGGCAACAGATTCCACCGGTGACTGCGGGGCACATAATGAACGCAGCCGTTGTCTGCGTTTGCATCATCGAGCCCAATCCAGCACGAAAGATGAGCCATTGGCTGGGTCCGTGTCCAATATGAATAGTCCTGATGCCACGCGACTACGCCGCCATGATGCGCAGGCTTGTGGAAAATTTGATCGTGCCAGAAACGTACTGGCCCATCGAGGAGCTGTGAAGCCACAACGAGAAAACGCGGATTCCAGAGCAAGTCGTGAAAGCCGGGCGCAACACGCCACGCGCCCAGGGCATGGAAGAGAATCTTATTCGGATCGGTCGATTCGTTCGAGTTGTATTCGTAGAAAAGATGACGGCCCGGATAAGATTCTTTGACGAGCTCAGCCAGTTCAGCCCTGAGAACAGCCACTTGATCTTCATTGAGTAGAGGTACGCCGGCGAGATAACCCTCTTGACGAAAGAACTCGAGCTGAGCTTTTGAAAGTCCGCAATCGCCGGTGCTATGTTGATCGCCGAGCTCAAGGAAATTGCCTATCGGTTGATGGATGGTTGAAAGATCCAACATTTAATTGAGTGGTTATGAAACCAGCGGGCGCAAGCAACCCTTCCCAACCTCGAGCTGATTGTTCTTGAGCTGGCTCAGTAACTGTTGAAAGCCATTCCTTCCCTTTTCGAACTCACAACTTTGATCAGCTCGCGGTCAGGAAGGGTCGCTTGCGCCCGCCCGACGTGCCAAAGAAAACCATCTATCTGATACCCTCAACCAATTCACTTCGGGAGCTTCATGCCTTCGATCACGACTCGAGCGACCGTCGGAATAATCTCCCTTTCAGTCGCATGGTCAGTAGTGAAGATAACCAACACATACTTTCCGCCACCCGGTATCTCCAAATACGCCGCATCATGTCGAGTGGTGCTGGTCCAGCCGGCTTTAGACCAAAGCCGCACTCCTTCAACTCCCTGCAGCGCAATCCCGGTAAATCCATGGGCCTGATCGTCGTTGTCCTTGCTGGTCCCCGAGTAATCACGTTTCAGCAGCTCCATCATCTGGTTACTGCGCTCTGCCGTCACTGACTTGCGCGTCACGATTTCAGCAAGCAGGCGCGCAGTCGCATCGGTGGTGAGTTTATTCCGGTTCTCTCCGTTCGGACCGCGCGAAACTTTTTCGCGCCCGTACGCATCTTCGCAAAAAGTCTTTTGATTCACATTAATGTTGCTGTAACCCAAAGAAGTGAAGTAACGGTTAACGGCGTTTCGTTTATCTTGCCACTCGGCCATATCTTTTGCCGGCAGCTCAAACCCGCCCGTTGTCTGAGTGAGGACGTCCACGATGTACTGCGTGGCTTCGTTTGACGAGTCAACGATCATGTCCTTCATTGCCCGTCGTAACTCAGGCGTGTCTTCGATCTTCTTGTCTTCGAGCCAGCGATGGGTGGCGGCAAGGTAGAAAAGCTTGACTACACTCGCGGGATAAATTCGCTCGTTGCCACGAAAGCTCGCGGTGGCGGGTTTCTGCGGGTCACGCAAATCGATAAGCGTGATGGAAAGATTCTGGTCTTTCAAACCCTGATCTTTGAATTTGTCCAGGGTCTTCTTCGCGGCGTCGTTAACGAGTTCCTGAAGATTCGGTCCCGGAGCGTCGGTTCTGGAGGCGATTGAGCGGGCCGAGGCGAGGCAGCAAACGAAGGCAAAAGCCGAGACCGCACTGAACATACGAAGGCGAGTATTCATAAATGGTCCTTCCAATTTGGCATGCAGTGGCGAGCATCGAGAGAGTAATACCTACGTAGCGCTCCGGCAACCTGAAGAAAGGTAGACTGCATCTCGATACGCGCAGCGACCAACTATCCCAACAGGAATGAAAAATGAAAAACGTTAAATGATATAGGAAGATCTTCAGGTCATTTACCGTTGAATTTCACTAATCTCCACGCGGACTGGAGTCTGTGCTACTTTACAGCGCATGTCCAATCCCTCCTCTGAAGGACTTGTGCGGGGCATCCGCCGCTGGGACCTGGTTGCGATCACGATCAATGGAATTATCGGCGCCGGCATTTTCGGCCTCCCCTCAAGAGTCTTTACTCTGATTGGTCCCTACAGCTTATTTGCCTTCATCGCCTGCGCCCTGGTTGTAACGCTAATCATTCTTTGCTTCGCAGAAGTCAGTAGCCGCTTCGACAAAACCGGCGGTCCTTACTTGTACGCGCGCGAAGCCTTTGGCGGCGCCGTCGGGTTCGAGGTCGGTTGGCTCATCTGGCTGGCGCGGCTGACAGCGTTCGCCGCCAACTGTAATTTGCTTACCAGCTATATCGGATATTTTTTACCCAGCGCCGCAGCCGGACCCTGGCGTGTGGTGATCATAATCCTCGTCGTAGGTGTTCTGGCCGGAATAAATGTCTTAGGCGTGCGGCAGGCAGCTATCGTCAGCAACTTGTTCACGGTGGGAAAACTCGTCCCGATGATCATCTTTGTGGCTATCGGCTTGTTCTTTCTTAATCCAGGCGCCTACACATTAGGCGCGGCTCCGCCCGTCGGAGCATTTTCGCAATCGGTGCTATTGCTCATTTACGCGTTTACGGGATTTGAGATGGCGGCGATTCCAGCCGGAGAAGTCCAGAATCCGCAGAAGCATTTACCGCGCGCGTTACTGATCTCTATTAGCGTGGTAGCCCTGCTGTACGTTCTTATCCAGGTGGTCTGTGTGGGAACGCTGCCCGAACTGGCGCAATCCTCCAAGCCGCTGGCGGACGCGGGCAGCCGTTTCATGGGAGCCGCTGGTGGTGCGCTTATTTCCGCGGGCGCCATCATCTCGATCACGGGCAATTTGAATATCGTGCTGCTGTCGGGCTCACGCATACCGTTTGCGATGGCAGAGCAAAAAGAACTGCCTGCGATTATCGGCAAAGTGCACCGCCGCTTCGCCACGCCTTACGTCTCAATCATCTGCACAGCCGTGATCATGCTGATCTTCACGCTGAAACAGAGCTTCGTGCAGGCACTGACTATTAGCGCCATCGCGCGTCTGCTAACTTACGCCGCCACCTGCGCGGCCTTGATCGTTTTGCGACGAGACCGTAATGCGCCACCGCCTTTGTTCAAATTGCGTGGCGGCGTATTGATTGCAATTCTTACCCTGCTGCTAACCGCATGGCTGTTAACGAACAGCACCTTCAAAGAAGCCGTCGTCGCGGGTACAGTAGCGTTGATTGGGCTGGTTATCTATCTCGGGTATTGGATGTTGAAAGGAAAAACTGCAGCCACAGATTCCGTTGACTAGAAGTAGCTTTGCACGAAAAGTCTTAAATCCCACCTGCGGCAGCTGGTGGTTACCTTCAAGTCCAGCCTACCAATGTTAGATGTCGTTGTTTACTGAATCCCACCTGCGGGAGCTGGTGGATGGTTCAAGTCCTGCCTATTTCCGTTGAAAACTTGCGAGCGAGGCTGCATTTGAAACATCCCTCAGCTGCCGCTGAGGGGATTCAAAGGACCATCCTAACCTCTCTTTGTAGGTCGAACTTGAACTATCCACCAGCTCCCGCAGGTGGGATTTAAGACTTTTCGTGCAAAGCCACTAGAAGTGAAGAGCTTTTAGTTGAGCACTTGAGGGTTTGCTAAGCGATATTAGATTTCACGGAAGTTATTCAGCGTGACTACGGGTGCTTAGAGTTCAAACTTTAGTTTGCGGCGGCGACGGCTCACAAACTAAAGTTTGAACTCTAAACGCCTGTTACGAACGCGATATGTTGAATTGGCCGCGTAGTGTATCATTGGGTCATTCGACGCAGTTAATTTCTCCTCCAAAACTTTTGTGGATCGCATCATCGAAAATCTGCGCGCCATTGTCGGACGTGAAGCCGTCCTGGCAGACGATGACGAACTGCTGGTTTACGAATGCGATGGTTTGCCTCAGCACAAGTATCGCCCTCGCGCCGTAGTCTTCCCTTCCTCAACTGAAACAGTTTCAGAAGTGATGAAGTTGCTCGCGAAGGAGCGCATTCCTTTCACTCCGCGCGGCGCCGGCACCGGCCTGTCCGGCGGCGCGTTAACGCTGACAAAAGGCGTAGTCATCGAGATGGCGCGCATGAGGCGAATTCTAAAGATAGACGCTGAGAATCGGCTCGCAGTCGTGCAGCCGGGAGTCGTAAACGCGCACGTCTCACGAGCAGCCGCGCCGTTTGGATTGCATTACGTGCCTGACCCTTCGAGTAACTCTACGTGCACCATCGGCGGCAACCTGGCCGAGAACGCCGGCGGCATGCATTGCTTGAAATATGGAACGACTACTGATCATGTGCTTGGGGCGCGAGTCGTTTTGTCTAACGGCGAAGTCGTCCAGCTCGGCGGAGGTGGGATGGAACAAGCCGGATACGATCTGCTCGGCACGTTCATTGGTTCTGAAGGCACGTTCGGAATTGCCACCGAAGCAATTCTGCGATTAGTCCCAATTCCACCAGCGATTAGAACCCTGTTGGCAGACTTCCTCGAAGTCAACAATGCCAGTCACGCGGTCTCAGCCATCATTGCCGCGGGTGTCATGCCTGCTGCACTCGAGATGATGGACCACGCCATCATCCAGGCTGTCGAAGCGAGCGTGTTCGCGGCCGGGCTGCCTCTCGATGCAGGCGCCGCGCTTTTGATTGAATTGGATGGATTGGAAGCGGGTATCGACGCGGAGGCCGAAAGAGTCAAGCGTATCTGCGTGCAGCATGGGGCACGGACTTGCCGTCTGGCCCGTGATGAGAACGAGCGGAAAAAACTCTGGGCTGCTCGCAAAGGCGCGTTCGGAGCGATCGGACGAATTGCTCCCGATTCAATGATTCAGGATGCAGTGGTGCCGCGTTCTCGACTGCCGGAAGTGTTGGACGATGTCTTTCGTATCGCAGCGAAATATCAACTGCGCATCGCGAATGTCTTTCATGCGGGCGACGGTAACCTCCACCCGTTGATTTGTTTTGACTCCCGCTCGCCGGCAGAAGTCGAACACGTCAAGGAAGCCGGCCGCGAGTTGATGGAAACTTGTGTTCGCGCCGGCGGTACCATCAGCGGCGAACACGGAGTCGGCTTCGACAAGCGTGAATTGCTGCCGTTGATTTTTTCGGACGCAGACATGGAGGCAATGCTCCGAGTGCGTTCAGCCTTTGATCCTGAAGGCTTGATGAATCCGGGAAAGATCATTCCAGTGCTGCGAGGCTGCGGCGAGGGACGCGCGGTTGCCAGTATTTCCGATAACGGCAATGGAAACCGCCAAGCGACGGTTCCAGTTTTTGCGCCCGCCGGAGTTATTAACGACGTCGGGCTGGTTGTCTCGAGTCGCGTGAACACGCTCAGCACAACTGTCGAGCCAGTGTCCGTCAGTGAAGTTTCGGAAATTTTGCAGGAAGCCTTTACGAATTTTCGGTCGGTCGTACCAGGCGGCTCCGGTACTTGCCTCGATGCCGGAAACGCTATTGAGCACACTGATTTCCTGGTACGCACTGCTTCTCTTAATCGCATCATCGAGCATGAACCTGCCGATCTGATCGCCTCTGCTGAGGCAGGAGTAACGCTGAGACACTTTAATGCTGAGCTCGCCACGCGCGGTCAATGGCTGCCAATCGATCCGCCCGATGATGGCTCAGCAACTCTTGGAGGTGTCGTCGCAACCGGACTCGGTGGGGCGCAACGCATCGGGTACGGCTTGCCTCGAACGTTTGTCATCGGCATGAAGGTCGTTCTCGGGGATGGGACGCCGATCAAGATGGGCGGTCGAGTCGTCAAGAACGTGGCCGGATATGATCTCTGCAAACTTTTTACAGGCAGCTACGGCACGCTGGGGGTGATAACTGAAATCACCTTCAAGCTACGTCCTTTGCCGCAGCGGAGCGCAACTGTCGCCGCGCCAGGCTCAGCCGAACAGCTATTGAGCGGCGCCAGGCGGATTCTCGGCGCGAACTTGCTTCCGGTCGCGATGGAGCTGTTATCACCGTCGCTGTCGCGAGCGTTGGGCTTCTCAGATAATAACGACTCACTGCTGCTAATCAGGTTTGCCGGCTTGGAGCAAACCGTGCCGTATCAGATCGGCGCGGCTGTTAACTTAATCTCAGCTCACAGCCTGAACGCGGGACCGATTGAGGAAGATGAAGAAAATGTTTGGCGTGAGATTTCGGCAGTTCTGCCGCGCTTCATCGATAAGGTCTCAGCTCGTGTTAGCGTTCCGTCAACTGAGCTCGCGGGATTAGTGAAGCGCGTACCACCCGATTCGATGTGGCATGCTGGACCAGCCGACGGCCGCGTTAGATTGTTGTTGTCCGAAGCTGAAGATGATCCCGGCACCACGCTTCAGAATCTTCGTTCCTATGCAGAATCGCTGGGCGGCTCTTTGATTATTGAGAGGGCGCCGGCGTCAATCAAGAGTAGAATTGGCGCCTGGGGAAATCTCGGAAAGCGCGGCGCGCTGATGCAGAGAATCAAGCAACAGCTCGATCCACGCAACGTACTCTCCCCCGGCCGCTTCACGCCTACGTAATCTTGGGGCGTAGCTCTCATTTCACACGCGGTTTCAACCGGGTGTGACGCTGGCAATCATGAATCGGACAACCGTTTCAACGGTTTCCACCGGTAAGAAACGAAAATCGTTGAAACGGTTATGGAAGAACAGAGAGTCCTAATCACTCGGTTGAAACCGGGTGTGAATGAGAGGATTCATAAATTCGCACCAGGTCGTAATCGAGATCTGCGAAAGGTCGTACTATCGGAGAATAATCAAATGAAGCAACAATCGAGTTTTCGACTCAGACTCTTTCTAATACCGCTGCTGGTTCTTTCGACGGTTATTCTTCCCGGACTTCCTTACTCGCCGGCCATTGAGCCCACAGTCAGCGCGGCGTCTCGAACTCCAGTTCGTGCTCAGCATGGCATGGTCGCCTCGACCAGCAAGATAGCTTCAGAAGTTGGCGTCGACATTCTCAAGCGCGGCGGGAACGCTGTCGATGCCGCCATCGCGGTCGCCCTCGCGGAAGCTGTGACGCATCCAGCGGCGGGAAATATCGGCGGTGGCGGCTTCATGATGATCCGGCTAAAGAATGGGAAGACAACTGCCATCGACTATCGTGAAATGGGACCCGCTGCCGCCAATCGAAACGTCTATCTCGACAAAGATGGCAACCTGATCAAAGGCGAAGGCTCATCGACAGTAGGCTACCGAGCCGCTGGAGTTCCCGGGACAGTTCGCGGTTTGGAGCTGGCTCTGAAGAAATATGGCTCGCGCAAGTTGTCCTGGGCGCAATTGGTTGAGCCGGCAAGACGACTCGCCGCGGATGGGTTTCCACTCAGTCATTCATACGCCGCCAGTCTGAAAGCGAACGACGACCTGCTGGGACTCTACGAAGACAGCAAAAGAATCTTTCTTAACAACGGCAAGTTTTTCAAGGACGGAGACATTCTGCGACAAACCGACCTGGCAGCCACGCTGGCGCGGTTGCAACGCCTTGGTCCCGACGAGTTCTACGAAGGCCAAACAGCACAGATGATCGCCGCCGACATGGCTCGACACAAGGGCTTGATTACGCTCAATGATTTGAAGAACTATGTTGCCAAAGAACGCGAGCCGCTCCATTCAACGTATCGCGGCCACGAAATAATCTCGATGCCCCCGCCATCTTCAGGAGGCGCAGTGCTGATCGAGATGCTCAATATTCTGGAAGGCTACGATCTCAAGCCGCTGGGCTGGTCGTCATCGGAACGTTATCACCTGATGACTGAGGCGATGCGTCGGGCTTTCGCCGATCGAGCCGAGTTCATGGGCGACACTGACTTCGTCAAAGTACCGATCGCCGGGATGATTGATAAGAAGTACGCCTCGAGCCTGCGCACCTCGATCGATCTGGATAAAGCTTCTACGAGCGCGCAGGTTCGAGCTGGAAAGCCTCCCGGTTACGAATCTGAAGAGACCACGCATTTCACGGTTGTCGATAAAGATGGAAATGCCGTGGCCAACACCTACACGTTGAACGGGGGCTACGGCTCTGGAGTCACAGCGAAAGGCACGGGAATACTTCTCAACAACGAAATGGACGACTTTGCCGCCAAGCCGGGAACTCCAAACGCCTACGGACTGATCCAGGGCGAGAACAATGCGGTGGCAGCTCGCAAGCGACCACTGTCGGCGATGACCCCGAGCTTTGTGTTGCGCAAGGACGGATCGCTTTGGTTCGCGATTGGCAGTCCGGGTGGACCGACCATTATCAACACGGTGCTGCAAGTAATCACCGACATCATCGACTACGACATGAACATTCAGCAGGCGATCGACGCCCCGCGCATTCATCATCAGTGGTTGCCGGATGAACTTGCTTATGAACCATTCGGACTTTCGTCAGACACTAAACGCGCGCTGGAAGCGAGAGGCCACAAACTCGTGAGTAAACCGCGCTACATGGGTGACGCCGAGGGGATCATGATTGAGGAAAAGACTGGCGTGCGTCTGGGCGCCAGCGATCCACGCGGCGCTGACAGCGCTGCCGTTGGTTATTGAATATGCCAGCTGAGGCGCGACAACCACTCCGTGAGGATAGGATGACGGAACCGCACCGGCTGAGGTCGATCATAGGGTTTTCGCTCGTGGGCTTAGTGCTCGCACTAGTCGTAATCGCGCTGGCCGTCTCTTGCCATCGTGAGGCGACAGTACCTGTGGTCGATACTTACCAAGGCATAGTCGTAGATAAGTGGGCGGTTTACTCACATAGTTATTACGGTTCTTTCCCGTACTATCGGCTCCTGGTGAAGAAGCAGAGTGGTGAGAGGATCAGAGTTCCGGTGAGCTACGAGGATTACCAAAAAGCCAGAGTCGGAATGTGGGTAAGAAAAACCGGTAATCATTTCGAAGCTTACAACCCGCCGAATTCAATCTCGGCTTCCAGCAGATAACAAACTAGTCGTGTTCGGTTAGTGTGTGTCGGCGCAATCAGAAACAACTTTAGCCGCAGATTACGCAGATTACACTGATTCAGTAGGATAAATAGGCGTCGACATAACCTGATTTCAACTAACATCTGTGTCATCTGCGTAATCTGTGGCTGGGTTTAGACAGGAAAAAAGAATGACAAATCCTATCGTTACGGTTCAAAATGAGCCGATAGCGAATGCCGCCTAACTCAAATCCTTGTCTGGCTTTCAAACATTACTTAGCTCTCAATTGTTGGAAGATAAGTTACTTGCTTGCATTCACTGCGGCCTGTGTCTGGAAGCTTGCCCAACTTACGTAGTAACTGGCGACGAGAATGATGGGCCTCGCGGGCGCATCTACTTGATGCGAGCGGTTGCTGAGGGACGCTTGCCAAGCCAGTCGCCTACTTTTGAGCGTCACATTAATAGGTGTCTCGGCTGTCGCGCGTGCGAGCCCGTCTGCCCGGCGGGTGTTGAATATGGACAATTGTTGGAAGGTGCTCGTGAAGTGTTGCTCACGAGCAAGGTCAAGCCCGGTCCAACTCATCGTCTGCTGCAGTTCATCCTCAAACACGTTTGGCTGCATTCAGCGCGCTTGCGATTTCTCTTCACGTCCGGTCGTCTGTTGCGTGATTCCGGAATAGCCTGGCTCCTGCTGAAGTCCAAACTTCCGCGGCTGTTTTCAAAGCAAGTTGAATTTGGACTAACGCTGCTGGAGAGCTCGAAGCAGATGCGAAGTCTCGCTCAAGCAAGCAGCGAGCTTCAAAGCCACGCTGCTGTTGACGATGATCGCGAGCGAGTCCTGCTTTTCACGGGCTGCGTCACGGAAGGACTATTCAGTCGTGTGAATCGAGCCACTGCGAAAGTGCTGCAGGTGAATGGCTGTTCGACTAAGGCTCCAACAAAACAAGCGTGCTGCGGCGCGCTACACGCCCATGCCGGTGACCTGGCCGGTGCTCGCCAGTTGGCGAAGCGGAACATCGAAGCCTTTACGGATAGCGAATCAGCGTCGATAATCACGAACGCCGGCGGTTGCGGAGCTATGTTGGCTTCGTATTCTCACCTCTTTGCGGAAGAGCCTGAATGGAGCGAACGTGCCAGAAACTTCAGCAACAGAGTTCGAGATATTAGCCAGCAACTGAGATTAACCGGAATAAAAGCAGGCGCTCCGATTGGCTCGATGACCGTTACTTACGATGCATCCTGTCACTTAATCAACGGCCAACATGTTGGAGAGGCCCCGCTCGACATGCTACGGGCGATTCCGAATCTGAACTTTGTTCCTTTGACAGGCAGCGATCGATGCTGTGGCGGTGCGGGCGTTTACAACCTGGTTGAGCCCGAATTATCGACTGCGGTGTTAAATGAAAAGCTGTCCTGCATTCGCGACACCGGAGCTACCCTGCTGGCGACCGGGAATCCGGGTTGTCACATGCAGATTCATGCCGGCGCGATACTGAACAATTCTTCTCTTGACGTCTGTCACCCAGTAGAGTTGCTGGACCAGTCATATCGAAATGCCGGATTGACCGGAGAAAGCGAGGCGAAGCATTAAGAAGAGCATCAACTTCATCACGTTAGCTATTTTTGCGCCCGTGCTTATCCTGGCTGGTATCGCCGGATTTGTGATCCCGCCGGAACAGAGTCTCACCAGCGGAGCGATTCCGTATAATATCTTTCACATCTTTTTTGGAATTGTCGGGCTGATTATCGTTTGGTCTCGAAGAGAGCAACTGCTCAGCCTGTTCAATGCAGGCTTCGGGTTGATTGATATCTACCAAGCTGCCGCCAGCGTGGCGCATCTGCCACCCGAACAGTATTTTCTTTGGACACGGGCGGATGATATCTTGCACGTAGTCATTGGACTGTTTCTCACAATCGTAGGGTTCTACGGAATGCTCAGACAGCGCGCGGTGTAGAACGGACTTCAGTCTGTTCCAAGCGAGAAAGCCAGGCGCCGCCGTTACCAGGTTGCCGGTAAATCAGCACTTAGCCGTTGCCTCAGCGCTTCGGCTTACAAGAAGGCGCAGACTGAAGTCTACGCTACATGAATCCGATAACCTCGTTCACCTCGTAGTATCTGACGTTGGCTGACTAACGAAAGGAAATTCACATGAGCGCAGTTGCCCACGGAATTGAAATCGATACCGGCGTGTTGGACCTTGCCGCTTTGAGAACCATGACCTTTGTGGAGCTGGATGAGCTCTATCGGGCTGGCAAGCGACCCAACTCAATTGCCGATCTTAATGGTGACGCAATCGGCGCGATGCTCGCGTGGCGGACACCGGCAAGCGGGCCAATCGCATGGTTGCTGCGCGCCTGGGGTGGAGGATCGCTCTTTCCGTGGGAGGGCAAATCTTTCAAGAGTCACAGCGATGAGGATGGTGAAGGAATAAATCGCGTCAGCATGCTGGGCAAGCGCCGTTGGTTTCCTTTTAAGACACGCTTTGAGCCCTCGTTTCTGGATGGCAAGCCGGCATTTCGTCTGGACTACTCTGGTCCGGCAAATCCACCGTTCATAAGGTCGATCGTCGACGAAGTTCGCGAGGTTGCGCCGCGATTGTACTTGGGACCGGCGGCGTTGCTGGTCGGTGGCAAGCCAAAGCCGATTCTGTATTTCGCCGTCTCGCTGCAGTAGACGGTTGTGAGATCTGTGATCTGAGATCTGAGATCTGTGATCTGTGATCTGAGATCTTTGTCCTGAGATCCCCTCAAAGCAGATCTCAGATCTCAAACTCAGATCTCACAACGCGACCGCTCACCATCGTAAAGCGCACCTTGCCGTCGCCATCCAACGCAACAAGATCCGCTCGCTTCCCTGCTTCAATCGAGCCGCAATCACCATCGATCTTCAGTAGTCGCGCCGGATTAGTCGACGCCATCGTGGCCACCTCAACTTCTGAAACGCCGAGCGAGCGCATCACACGCACTGCGTCCAACATTGAAATTACCGATCCGGCAATGCTGCCCTGCGCATTTTGAGTCCGTCCGTCGCGGACTGCGATTGTTTCACCCCAAATCTCGTAATCACCGTCGCCTTGACCCGCGGCTGCGATAGCGTCACTGATCAGCGCCAACTGCTGCGGCGATTTCAACTGCGCGAGTAACCGCAACACGAAAGGATCAAGGTGAACACCATCTGCAATTACGTCGCAGGTCACGTCGTTTCTAGCCAAGCCCCAGCCAACTGGTCCCGGCTTGCGATGATGGAGCTGAGGCATGGCATTCATGAAGTGCGTCATGTGCCTCGCTCCAGCCTCATGAGCTTGATCAAGTAACTCCGGGTCTGCTCGAGTGTGTCCGATTGAACTTATCCATCCGCGTTTGGTCAGTTCACCGACCAGATCGATTCCGCCCTCAATTTCAGGGGCGAGCGTCATCATATGAATCGCATCCGCACCCTGAAGCCGCGGCAACGAGTCCAACTCAGTTCGGTTCTTAAAGCTACGGAAGTGTTGCCGATGCAAAGCCCCACATTGGAGCGAGCTCACGAACGGACCCTCGTAATGAACCCCCAGGACACGAGATGTATTCGTCAACTGCCGGCTCATCACGGCGCTGATGCTCTCAAGCGCGTGTTGATATTCTTCAACGGACGCCGGTACCAGGGTTGGTAACCACGCCGTGACCCCTTGGTTGCAGAGATATTCCCCCACCAGCAAAAGATCATCAGGACCTGCAGCCAAAGTATCGACGCCCACTGCTCCGTGAATATGGACGTCGATAAATCCCGGTAATAAAGTCATTCCGTCCAGATCAATCTTTTCGCCGTCAAAGTCTCCGGCGCGTTCGGCGATATCTGCAATGCGGCCCTTTTCAATGACGAGCGTTCCCTGCTCGACGAGCCTTTCCGGCAAAACCAATCGAGCGTTCTCCAAAACAAATCTGTCTTTAACTTGGGCCGTCATGACAACTGGTAGATTAACAGATCCTCAGGCATACGAATGCCCGCGACGCGAGCGCCGCGGGCATCGTAAGTCTGTGCTTCAGCTTAGAAGTACAGCTTGATTCCGAACTGCATGATGCGCGGATCGCGGAACGATACTACCGAACCGAAAAGCGACTCATTAGTAATCGCTCGGCTGGTGCTTAGGCCTCTAAAGTTTGTGTGGTTGAAAACGTTGAAGGCCTCTGCACGAAGCTGAACGGACACGCTCTCGGTGAATCGAATCTTCTTGGAAAGCGTAAAGTCGACGCGCGTAGTCGGTGGACCATCCACCTGGCCGCGAGAAGCTGTACCCGGAACGTTCAGGACACCCGTTGCTCCGGCTGCAGTCTGTTTTGCGAAACAGGCCCCGTTGAACCATTGGTCAACTGTATGAGGCGCGTTCGCGTTCGGATCGCAAAGCAGCAACGGTCGTCCGCCGGCAACGATAGACGGGATGAATCCGATTCCCGCGGTGTCGTAACTCGAGCTGGCAATCGTGAATGGCAAGCCACTATAGTGAGATGCGATCCCCGAAATCTGCCAACCGCCCAATACCTTGCCCACCGCATTGTGTTGCGTCCGGAAGAACGGCAGCTCGTAAATGTAATTCAGGTTCATTACGTGCTTGCGGTCAAGAACTGCGCGCCCGTACTCAGCGCGGATGTTGTTCACATCCTGGGGCGCCGCACTAAGTGACGAAGTTTGGTTGTCCGTCAGGTTCTTTGAAAAGGTGTACGCGAAGCTCGCCTGAGACGCCGCTGAGAAGCGGTGCTGGGCGAAGAACTGCATACTGTGATAGTTGGAGTTGTAGCGCGTCTCGAGCACGTTAATCGATCGATAACCTCGATACGGACGGACCTGATCGAAGTTAGCAGGGGTGGCTGTCAGGGCTGTGCCTGGCGTCATGCAAAGCGTAGTGACTACCCCCGGATCCTGCAGGGTGGCAGTGCCGCTGGCGCATTGCGTGACGAGAGCCTTGCCTGGCAGCAGGTTGTTGTACTCGGTATTGCCATTAAGGTGAGTTCCCTTCGAGCCATAGTAGCCAACGGTAATAACGGTCTTCTTGCCAAACTGCCTCTGCACATCAAGTGACCAGTGCTGGGTGTATGGCGTCAGGAAGTTCGGCTCGATGGCGCGAATCGACGGCGGTGTGGCCGAGGCTACCACCGGTATCGCAGCTCCTGACGGTATGGGCTGATCGAAGCGTGTTAACGTCTGAGTTGCGGTTTCCTGATACGGCGGATTCAGCGATAGCAGCTCAGCCGCACTCAGTGACACCTGTTCATGATAGATGCCATAGCCTGCTCGAATCGAAGTCGTGCCTTTTCCAAACGGATCCCAGGCAATGCCGACTCGCGGAGCAAAGTCATGCTTCTGCGCCTCATACACATACTTGCCAAAAGGCGAAGCCGTCGGAGTGCAATTGAACGCCGCCGGTCCGGTTTGGAAATTCTGAGCATTCACGATGATGCCGTTGCAGAAGTTGCCGGTACCAGCGCGACGATTCCCGGCGCCCGTAACCTGCGGAGCAGCCGCAGAACTCCAGAGGCGGGGCAGGAAGTTTACGAGGAAGCCATTCTTATCCCATGGTGGTCCAAAGTACGAATAGCGCACGCCCAGGCTTAAAGTCACATTGCGACGCACGCGCCACTCATCTTGCGCAAAACCTTCGATTGATCGCTGGCGAAAATCAACCATTAGATCAAGCTTGGATTGCGTGAAAGTAACGTTGTTGCCGAGCATGTAGCACGCCCAGTTCTGATACAAGGTGTTCAGAGTATTGGACGCCACGCCAGTGGCGCGAACGCATGCCGGCGTCGCTACCGACGTAACGGTGTTGTTGAAAGCGCTGAACGCGCCCTGATTGGTGCCGGAGAGGGCGTTTTCAGTCTTGGTGTTTCGCGAGTAGACGAAGCCATACTTCATCGTGTGCGAACCTTTGATCCAGGTTAGCGAACCGCCGATGTTGGTCTTGGACGAAGGATCGATGTAGTTGCTGAATCCCGAAAGCGCATTGAAACCTGAAACCGTCACCGCGGGAATGACGTCACGAACACTTTGATACGGCATCGGAACGCCGATGCTCGACACGTTCTTTGAAAGCAGTCCGATGGTGTCGATGTAAATGGCGCCGTATCCGTAGGTGAACCGGCCTTCCATAATCATATTAGAGCTCGGACTATAGGTGGCTTGGAAGGTGTGGGTTTTTCCTGGTGAATTCGATTCAGTTCGATTTACGAATGGGATACCCGACCGGCCGCCAATGGTTCCATCGGCGTCTGTGGTTGGAATCTTGTCACTCCCGAAACGATAGAAGAAGCTCAATCGATCGTTAGCAGTGTGATCTATTCGGATAATCTCCTGCCTGAATTTCGCGATATTCAAAGTCGGAAAATCAAGTCCCAGCGCCGTCAGTCGAGTCGGCTCGGGAATCTTATTCCACACCTGGGTGATGTACTGCTGCGCAGTATTACTGACCGTAGCGACGCTGCCCAGGCGTGTCCCAGCGGGAAGGATAGACGTGCAATTCGTCGAACTTGAAGCACTCAAACAAATATCGACTGGAAAGATTCCAGTCTTCATCGCATTGGTGGGGACGACGGACGTCAGCGTGGGATAACGAGTATCGCGACGCTGCTCTTCTGAAAAGAAGAAGAACGTGCGTGGAATGCGGCCTCCCCAATCGCCGCCCTCTCCGAATTTGAAGAAGTAAATCGGGCCGCCGACGGTGAAGCCATAGTTGTTATAGCGGAACGGCTTTCTCCTCAGCTTTCCATTTGAATCGCGACCAAGCGAAGCCGCCAACGATGGAGTCCGGTTGGATAGGAAGTCATTGGCATTGAAGGCCTCGTTGCGAATAAATTCAAAAGCGCTGCCGTGAAACTTCTCGCCGCCTGAGCGAGTCACGACGTTGATCTGTCCGCCGCCGCTGCGGCCTGACTCTGCCGGATAAAGACTGCGCAGCACCTTGAATTCGCCAATCGAATCGACGCTGGGATAGGATTGAATCGTCAGGTTAGATCCGCGGTCAGTAACGTCAGCGCCATCAACGGTGAAAGTGTTTTGGGTGCTGCGACCGCCGTTAACCGAAATCAGGGTTCGATTAACAACCTGGGTGTCCGGATTGTTGGTTCCAGTAAATACGAGGTCATCAAGATCATTGGTAACGCCCGGCGCGAGTGTCACCAGCTGAACAAAGTTTCGATTGTTGATGGACAACTCACGAACTTGATCGCCATTGATTACGCTCGATACCGTCGCAGATGTTAACTCGACGGTTAATGGCGCGGCTTCAACCGTCACCACTTCAGCGATATTTCCTGCTTCAAGAGAGACATCCACCGAACGCGAAGCTCCGACGTCAAGTTTGACTCGTTTCTCAACGTGCTTTTTGAAGTTCGGCGCCTCGATTGAGACGTCGTAAAAAGCTGAAGGCAGGTTTGGAGCGGAGAACTGGCCTTCCTCATTTGTACTGGCGGTACGGACGACGATTTTCTTTTCGCTGTCGGTAATAGTCACTGTCGCACCGGTCACTGCGCCTCCATTAGCGTCCTTGACGGTGCCAACGAGACTGCCACTGACTTCCTGGCCCATGGCCACGCCGCTCAGCAAAAGACAGAGCGCGCCGGCGATGAGAGTAATTAGGGGGAACTTAGGTAGATGTCTCATAGTTGCTTCCTTTTTCGTAATTGACAACGAGTTGCTATTTCTAAGGGTTAAGGGAGTCTTTACCCAAAATCAGAACAGAGAACTGATCTTCTAGAAACTGGAACGACTGTTACTGCGTTGCTTACAACAGACAAACCGCTGGAAAGATGATAGCGATTTATACACCGATGGCATTTCCGTGGCAAGCAAGAACTCGGCTCATTCCTGTTACTTTAGTGAAGCGCTTAAACTCGCAGCCGGTCCGCGCAGAGCAACTCCAGGCCGTGCAAAAGTCATGGCGCCATTTCCGAAGACGATATCTCCATTGACTAGCACATAACTAATACCTGCGGCGTACTGGTGTGGCTGCTCGAACGTCGCGAGATCGTTAATTGTGTTTTCGTCAAAGATCACGATGTCAGCGGCGTAGCCCGGTCTCAACAAGCCGCGATCGTGAAAGCCGAAAGTCTGGGCCGGAAGCGATGTCATCTTTCGAATCGCATCCTCGAGCGTAATGATCTTCTGGTCACGAACGTAACGTCCCAGCACTCGCGCGTTGTTTCCGTAGCCGCGAGGATGGGGCATGCTTTTATCAACCTGGTGCACGCCACTATCGGAAGCAATCATGGTGAAAGGTTCGCGCATGATGTTGCCGATATCTTCCTCGCTCATGCTGTGATAGACCATCCCGGCGCCACCGGCTTCGTACATCGCGATGATTTGGTCGATCTGGTTCTTGACATCGCTCTTGCCACGAACCTGCTTTGTGATTTCAGTGATCGACTTGCCGTTGAATGAAGGATCGGGGTCGTAGCTGGCAACTACTGCATAAGAGTAGTCCTTGAAACCGCGATTCTTCAGTTCCTCTTTCATTTCCTTGACGACTCGCTCTCGCTGACTCTGGTCGGCTAAGCGCTTCTTTCCGGCTTCCAATCCGCCTGCACGCAACCAGGTCGGCAAACGCGAGTCGAGCGAGGTTGAGCTCGCCGTGTAAGCATATTGGTCGACGGTTACGCTCAATCCCCTGGCGCGTGCTTCGCGAACGAGACCAATGGTCATCGGGCTTTGGCCCCATAGTCTCTTGCTGCTGATCTTGAAGTGTGAGATCTCAACTGGTAAGCCAGCCTGTTCACCAACTTGTATGCTTTCCTTAATAGCGTCGGCAACTTTTCCTTCCTCGCTACGCATGTGAGTCGCGTAGAGCCCGCCATGCCGAGCGACAACCCGAGCCAGGCCAATAATCTCGTCGGTCTTGGCGTAGGCGCCGGGAACGTAAATTAGTCCCGTCGACAAACCGACGGCGCCGTCTTTCATGGCCTGCTCAACGACCGCCTCCATCTGATTCTGTTCTTCTGGAGTTGGAGCGCGATCATCCAGTCCCACCACCTGGCGACGAACCGAGCCATGCGCGATCAAAGTCGCGAGATTCACTGCAAGAGGTTTTTGCTTGATCTGTCCCAAGAACTGACCGACATCAGTAGCGGACGAACCGCAGTTTCCAGTGACCAGAGATGTCACTCCCATGCGGACGAAATTCTCGGCTTCCGGAAGGTTGTAGATGGACTCAACATGTGTGTGTACGTCGATGAATCCAGGCGCAACAATCTGTCCTTTAGCGTCGATTACGGTTCGGCCTTCGGTGCGATCGACGCGGCCGATCCTGACTATCTGTCCATCATTGATAGCAATATCAGCGCGGTACCACGGATTGCCGGTACCGTCGATCACCCGCGCGTTCAGGATCACCATCGAATAAGGCTGTGGGCCTTGAGACGAGACGACTAAATTTCTCACGGATGTAAACGGAGAGATTGCGACCGTGGCTACAATCAGGAACAGTTGACGAATGAAACGGGACATCAAATACAGGTTAGCGTTTGCTCTCAAGCTGAATCATGGATCCGCACCAGGCCCGGATCCATGATTGATCTATCCCAAAGCAATCCGGTTCTATCAGACTAAAAATTGAACTTACCAGACACCTGAATTCTGCGCGCATTGTTCGTTACCGTATCGTTAATACGACCAAACGTCGTCGAAGTTATGAGCGCCGTTGGGTTGTCGAACGAAGGATGGTTCAGAACATTTCTCACGTCAAAGCGCAGATCAAAATTCACAGACTCTTTAATCTTGAACTTCTTCGAAAGCGAGGCGTCCCACTGGAAATACTGCGGAGCCAGGAAGAAGTTTCTTCCAGTGTTTCCGATCGATCCCGGTGCTGGTGGAGTGAACAGGGCGCGAGTCGCAGAGTCGAACCAGAAGTTCTTGCCGCTTTCCAACACCAGCTTACCAATGTTTCGCGTGCATCCGGAACAATCGGACGTCGATTGCACAACGTTGCTGACGGTGTTGAGTCCCGAATAGACCGTAAAAGGTCGACCCGACGTCCACAGGACGGTTCCCGAGAACTGCCATCCGCCGATAACGTGATCGACAACGGTCGGAGCGCCTTTACCAAACCTTCGTCCTTTGCCGAAGGGTAGCTCATAAGTGTACGTCCCCTGGAAGACATGACGGCGATCGAAATCTGAGAAGGTGTAATTCAACCGGCGATCGCGATTGTCAAAAGGCGTGCTGGAGGCTGACTGGACCGAACCCGTCGAAACGGTGCTGAGCGAAGGATCCCAGGACCGATTGTCTTTCGAGGTCGATCGCGTGTAGGCAAATTGGAAACCGAGGCCCGAGTTGATTCGGCGCTTGAAGATGAACTGTAGGCCGTTGTAGCGCGAATAGTCATTGCTATCAAAGACGTTCAAACCGCCAGAGAACTGCGGGTATGGCTGTAGCAGGAAGCTAAAGCCGGTCAAATCAAGCAGGCGTTGATTGAGTTGAGCATTCGTACAAATCCCGGCGCTGACGTCTGCTGTTTGGCAAGTTTTCTGTGAAACTGCGAGCGCCAGAGTTGCCGCACTGCCTTGTGTTAGTGCCGTCGTATTCAAGGCGCGGAAGCGGGTAGTACCACCATTGTTGGCGGCGCTGCCCGACATGATCAGATTGATTAAGGGGCTGTTGTAACTGGAGTTGGTTCTTACCTTGTTGAAGGCATCCAGGAAGTTTGCATCCGCGAGACCCGGAACCGACGCCAGGATATTCACCTGGTTCACGTTGTACCCACCGAGCAAGTGGACAGCGTGTTTCCCGATGTAGTTAATCTCAATAACGTTCTTGCCAATCTCGCGTTGGAAGCTCAACGAGTATTCGTGAATTTGCGGGAACTGCAAATCCGGATCGATGACGCTGGTCGAACCAGTTCCAAATGGAACAGGTTGGCGCAAAACGTCAGGCGTGCTCGGTGGCACCAGGGCAGTAAGTACTGGTCCGAGATTGCGGTACAAACCTCCACCCTGGCCAAAAGTGGAATTGGTTACCGCAGTGTTGTTGCCCGGTGTGCTCTGAAAGATCGACGAGCCAAAGAGAAAAGTCGCAATCCTATCCGAGGCGATTCGATAGTTGCCTCTGATTGACGTCTTTCCAGTCTTGAACGGATCCCACGCAAACCCGATCGAAGGCAAAAGTTTGTAATCGTTCTTGAATACTTCGTTCTCTACCCATTTGAGCGTATTAGACGGTGGCGCCCCCAGCTTTACCGGCTGGTTCGGAGTTAGTATCGGCCTGCCATTCACTGACGGATGCAGTTTGGCCTCAAGGCGCGCGCCGATATCAAAGACAAGGTTCGGTCGAAATCTCCAGCTGTCCTGGAAGTAAAAATCCAGTTCGGGATATTTAGCTTTGTTAATCCATCTCGTTCCGGCTGTAGCAAAGCTGTTGCCATTTGCTATGAAAGCTTGTGAAACCGTGTTCACTTTGCCGAGTAAATCCACAATGGTGTTTTGGAGCCGGACAAGATCATTGTTATTAATGCTGGTGGCCCCGGATGCAGGCAGATTGAACGTAGTGAATCCTGCCACACCGCTCAAACTGACGATGGGCTCGATAGCTGAACCAGCAACACTTGATCGGTCGTCCTTGTGCGTACCGATGCGGAAATTAATGCCGCCTTTAAAAGTATGGTTCCCGCGAATGTAGGTAAGGTTATCGATGTATTGATATAGCGTCACCCCACGCGCGTTGTACGAGAAGTTGGTGTTCGGCGTGGACGGGTTAATAAATGCGAAAGGCAAATTCGGATCGGGGTGTGGCGTTTCGAACTTAAACGCAAATTTGCTGATGCCGAAAATAGCCTCGTTCGTGATTGTGTTTGTTGGGGACCAGCGCCAGTTGATGGCCCAGTTCTCCGGGTTTCTGAACGTGTCGACGAAGTTCGGCGAGTTCGGAAAGATCGGACGACCCGAGTTTGCTGAATCGCCAAACGTATTCTGTTTACCCCTGGCATAACGAACGTAAATCAAACTGCTATCAGTAAACTTGTAATCCAACTTGGTGACAAAGTCGTACTGCCGCTCGCGCTGCGGCGAGCCAAAGTTGAAGCAGGCAGTGTTCAACCCATCGGGCGTGCATCCCGTTGCCCCTGAAAAGCTATTGGCTGCGGGCATCGAGTTGATGATTCCCGAAAGCGTAGAATCAAGCCCAACACCAGTCGGATTGGTGGCAATGTTATAAGAAGAGATACAGGGCGCATTGGTCGGCGGGGTTCCAGTGCATGCGGGCAAAAGCGGATTTCCAGCCGTATCGACCGCAGCTGTTGGCGTTCCCGCCGGCGCATTAGCCCTTCCTACCACATAACGAAACAACCCGGAACGTGCCGACGCTGTGTACACCGGACGAGAAACCAACGCAGTGTCATACGCGCGGAGGAGTTGAAGATTAACGAAGAAGAATGCCTTGTCCTTCAACCAGCGGAAACCCTTGCCGCCCAAACCCGGATCGAAAAGTGGGCCACCTACGCTGCCGCCAAAGATATGCTGAACGAACTGCTCTTTGGGAAGCTGAGCGATGGTTATCGGATAGCTCGCGGCATCGAATCTCGGCGAGCGATAAAACTCAAAAGCATTTCCATGAAAGGCATTCGTCCCTGATTTGGTGACCAGCGTTACCTGCGCCCCGCTGCTGCGTCCAAGCTCAGCCGTGAAGTTGCTGGTGACAACTTGAAACTCCTGAACCGAATCCGGATTCGGTCGAAGCGGAGTGAAGTTTGAACCACCGGCCGTTGACTCATTGATATCAATTCCATCAAGTGTGAAATTGAAAGCGCGATCACGCGATCCGTTGACGTTAACAGCGCCGCCAGTATTTCCGCCGATCACAACACCGGGCTGAAAGTTCAGAAGGTCGAGCGGGTTTCTTCCGCGGGTCCCGACAATCGGCAAACTTTCCAGCGCGCGCTGCTCGATGGTGCTACCAATGTTACCCGAGGTACTTGTTTGTACTTGCTCGGCAACGGCTGCTACGGTCACCACCTCGGTAACGCCGCCTGGTTCCATTGAAACCGTCACAGTTGCTGGTTGATTGACGTTGACGGGATTCCCCTTACTCACGTACTTCTTGAAACCTTGCTTCTCAATTGAGACGGTGTAGTCGCCGACCTGGACGAGGTCAAAAGCGTAAGTTCCGCTCGGACTCGTCTCCGTCGTGAATGAAATTCCGTTGGACTCATTTGTCAACGTCACCGTGGCGCCAACAATCGCCGCGCCGTTGGCATCCAGTACCGTTCCCGTAACACGAGAGGTTGTTCCTTGCGCATAGGTGAGAGTAAAGGCTGCGAAAACTACCGCGACTGAGATCACGAGGTGCAAAAAGACTCGGCTTTTCATTGGGGACTCCTCTTCGACAGCTGAACTACGGTTGGAAACGAAATCAGATCTGGAACTAATACCAATGCCTTAAGGCAGCACGTCGATCAGTTCGACACTGCTGCTGTGGTATTGATCCAGCGGACTACCAGCTTGTGTTCCTTGAAAGATACCGGCGCTTGATCAAGCTTGAAACTCTTTATCCCACGGAGAAAGCATTATAAGAGTCCACCGCAGGATAATGGTAACTAAAGATTTTTATCAATTCGATAAGTTTTGCTGATTGCAGTTTTGGAGCAGATTGATTGCGCGTCGGCACTTTATCTAACCGAGGTAGTGCCCTAATTTGGAGTGCGCCGACCTGTCGGCGCTTTGGTCGCTGCGACCTGTCGCAGCAAGTTGTCGGAAACGGAACATTACCAAGCAGCGCGGCGTCAAGCCACCGCGGGCGAAAGCGGTGACAGGTCACCGCACTCCTTTAGCGCACTGCTGTTTACTCCTATACTTTTCAAATGCCGAGTGTCCTGTTTGGCGATGATGCATCACCCCACGATTGGCGATTCTCAGCGGGGTCGCCAACCGAAATCCTATTAGCTCGAACACTGTCTGAGGTCATTCCGCTGCTGCGACGTGTCGAAGCAGTCGTAGCTGAGGGAGCACACGCAGTGGTTCTACTCAGTTATGAAGCAGCACCAGCCTTCGACATCGCGTTGACCACCCATCCAGCTTCAGACTTCCCCTGCGCCTTGGCTGCAATCTTCCCCAACTCGACCTCTACACGCGATGAACTAACGGCGGGTGCATATCAACTTAGCGATTGGAAACCGCTGGTGACGTTGGACCAGTACGAACGGTCTATTTCCCGAATTCGAGATCTGATCGCCCAAGGCTACACCTATCAGGTGAATTACACTTTGCCGCTGGTTTGTGATTTCGCCGGTGATCCTGAAGCATGGTACCGGGACTTGTATAAGGCGCAACCTGCTCCTTACTCGACCTATCTCGATCTGGGAAGATACAAAATACTAAGCCTGTCGCCAGAACTGTTCTTTCTGCGAAAAGGAGACTCTGTAACCACGATGCCGATGAAAGGTACGGCGCGGCGTGGCCGGTGGTTGCAGGAAGATCTCGAGATTGCCGATCGCCTTTCTAACTCTGAGAAGGATCGAGCCGAGAATGTAATGATTGTGGATCTGCTGAGAAATGACCTCGGCAAGATCTCGCAGCCAGGCAGTGTGCGGGTTTCGCGGCTCTTCGAGCTGGAACGCTATGACACTGTGTGGCAGATGACCTCGACTGTGGAGTCAAGCCTTTCGCCGCAAGTAGGGCTTACTGAAATGTTAGCTGCACTTTTTCCGTGCGGTTCGATTACGGGAGCGCCAAAGATTCGCACGATGGAGATCATTCGCGATCTTGAGCTGGCGCCAAGAAACATCTTCACCGGAACGATTGGATTGATTAAGCCCGGCGGTGATTGTTGCTTTAATGTAGCGATCAGGACGGTCTTGTTGGACTCTCACACGGGTCGGGCTACGTTTGGAGTAGGTGGAGGCATCACTTTTGATTCCACAGCTGCCGGAGAGTACGACGAGTGCCTGGCGAAAGCCGCTTTTCTCAACCGTGCGCATCCGGATTTTCAGCTCCTCGAATCGATGCTCCTGGAAGACGGAGACTTGTTCTTATTGAATCGACATCTTGTCCGGCTGCGTGAATCGAGTAGTTACTTCGGATTCAAATTCAGCGAGGATGAACTAGCTGAGCAGTTGCTGGGACTGCGCGAAACTCACCGCAGCGGCAAATGGAAGGTTCGATTACTTCTTTCGAAAGAGGGACAAACAACGGTGGACGTAACTGCATTGCCAAGCTCGCCGCCTGTTAGTCGTCGAGTAAAGCTGGCGTCGTTCGCGGTCGAGCCTACCCAGCGTTTCCTTTTCCACAAAACTACCCATCGCATTTGGTACGACCGTGCTTTTGCGGAAAAAGGCGATGGCGACGATGTCATCCTGTGGAATGATCGAGGGGAACTTACTGAGTCGACGATCGCCAACGTGGTGGTATCGTTGGACGGAAAGCTTTTTACGCCTCCGCGATCTGCTGGACTGCTAGCGGGAACTTTTCGAGAAGAACTGTTGGGCCAGAAAAAGATTTATGAGCGAACGATTCACAAGGAAGAACTCAAACCCGGCGATTCGTTCTACCTGGTGAACTCAGTTCAGAAGTGGATGCCCGCCGTGCTTATTAATGATTGATGGGCGCTGACTAGCTATTCATACAACAGGAATCTTCTTCTCGCCTGCATGAACTGTTCGAGCGGACCGTTCCACGACTGCACGATATCTTCAGCGGCATCGCCACGCTTCACTCGCGCAAGTGCGTCACCATTAGCCAAAAGTCGCAGGTAGTCATCCACCTTCCAGTCCTTCGGATAAAGACGGCGCAATGCTACCGCCACTTCCAGGCCCGTGAAGAGCGGACGAAACTGGCTGCGATTGGTAATGATGATGTTGATACCGCGGCATTCGACACCTTTGAAGACTGAAGTCGTCGGAGTAAATCTCGCCGGCACGAATCGAACGCCCGGGAGCCGGCGGTTGTTCAGATGCTCAGCCAGCTCCTGGCCATTGATCCATGGCGCACCTACCAACTCGAACGGAGTGTCTGTCCCTCGTCCGACGGAAACGTTTGTCGTCTCGAGCAAACCAATACCGGGATAAAGCGTTGCTTCAGTCAAACTCCGCATGTTTGGCGAAGGGTTAATCCAGGTGAGATTGGTCGCGTCGAACCAGCTGGCGCGCCGCCATCCGTCCATTCTTACGACGCGCAAATCACAGCCAATCTTCTTTTGCTCATTAAACAGTTGGGCCAGCTCGCCTACAGTCATGCCATGCCGTACCGGCATCGTGTGATAGGCGATAAAAGCCAGCTTGTCAGCATCGGCAACTGGTCCTTCTACATCCAAACCGCCAATCGGGTTGGGGCGATCGAGCACGAAAACGGGAACTCGAGCTTTCGCGGCTTCCTCCATCACGTAACCCAGCGTCGTGATGTAAGTGTAGAACCTCACGCCGATATCCTGAATGTCGTAAATGATGGCGTCGAGGTTCTTGAGTTGGTCTGCTTGCGGACGACGTGTCTCGCCATATAACGAGAAAATGGGAAGGCCGGTTTTCTCATCTTTCGAGTCCGAAATCTTTTCGTCAGCGCCGCCGCGAATACCGTGCTCGGGCGAAAAAAGTGTGACCAGCCGAACACCGCGTGCTTCTCGCAGGACATCTATCGTCGAATTACCGTCACGATCAACTCCTGTGTGATTAGTCACGAGGCCAATTCGCATTCCGGCGAGTTGCTTGAAACCATCTCTCTTCAAAACGTCGATGCCGTTCAAAACTTTTCCGTCAGCGGCTGAAGATAGCGATGGCCGCACTCGAGGATCTGCAGGAAACGATGTGACCTGCGACAAAGTCTTGATTGAGTCCGCGTAGTATTTGCCGAGATTGGTCCGAGCTCGTTCCAGCGCCGCGCTGTCGGTAATCGCGCTCGCCACAATCGAAGCCACGCGGCCGCGCAAAGGACCGACGTCACCCTTGCCATCCGGATGAACACGATTGCTGAGAAAGACTACGAAGGTCTCGCTCGCCGGATCGATCCAAACCGACGTGCCGGTGAATCCGGTATGTCCAAACGAGCCGAGCGGAAATACATCGCCTCGATTTGTCGAGAAGCTCGTGTTGATGTCCCAGCCAAGACCGCGCGTCCATCCCTGGTCGGAAACCAGCCGAGGGCGAGTCATCTCGGCTACAGTCAAAGGACTCAGAATGCGCACGCCGCGATTCTGTCCGCCATTCAGAATCATCTGACAATAAACGGAAAGATCGTGAGCAGTCGAAAACAGCGCTGCATGACCGGCGACTCCGTCCATTCGATAGGCCGTCGGATCATGAACTTCTCCGCGCAACCACCGCTCACCTTCAGAGCCAACGTTCGTTGCTGAATCACCGAGATAACTTAACTGGGCGCGACGCCGCTCGGTTGGCGCGATCCGGGTTTTCTCTTTTTCCGGCGGATGAAAACCGGTATCACGCATCCCCAGAGGCACGAAGATGTTTTTGCGCGCGAACTCATCCAGCTTCAAGCCACTTGCCCGGCGCACCACTTCTCCCAAAGCAATAAAGCCAATGTCGCTGTAGACAAACCTGGCGCCCGGCTGACTCCGCAGCGGCTCTTTGATGAGTCGCTTGATAGCCTCGTCGTAGCCGGTCCACCGTTCTTTCAGATCGAAGTCGGGCGCGTAACCCGAGCGATGAGTTAGTAACAGCTCAATCGTGATCCGTTCCCTGCCATCGCCCGTAATCTCGGGAATGTAATGCGACAAAGGATCGCTGAGACGGACCTTGCCTCGCTCAACCAGAATCATAATGCTGGTGGCAGTGGCCACGACTTTGGTAAGACTCGCCAGATCAAAGACGGTATCGAGCGTCATCGGTTCATGTTGAGGCTCGACACTTCTTTCTCCGTACGCTTTCTCCCAGACCACCTGGCCTTTGCGCGAGACGAGCACCACCGCGCCCGGCAGCTGATGTTTCTCGATGGCGTCGCCGATAACAACATCCATTTCCGACAGTCGCGCTGGAGAGACACCGAGACCGGTTGATGTCCCGACCACCGCGCGCTGGGAAAAGGTTTGGCCGACAAAGGAAAGAAGGAGGAGGACGGTAAGGCAAAAGGCACACGGGCGGGACGCCCGTGCCACGCGCCTACGATATTGCGGCTGCATAAAAAGAAGTCTTCCAAACATAAAAGCCTTCCCTCGGTTTGTGGATTCTTACTGCCCGACCTTCTTCAGCTGCAGACCTGTGCCTCGCGGGTACAGACCCGGCAGCGAAATGGGCAGACGTCCAGAAATGTCGATCTGGCCAAGCACTGCTCGCGCTGCAGCCTGCTGCAAGCTCGGCATGTCGCCATAGGCCACGAGATATGTGCGCAGTTCGGGAAAGTTCATGAGCAAATACGGATTACCAAAGCTGATCGGCACCAGCCGCGCACGCTTTTCAATCAATGCGTTCAATGCTTTCCTTCCAGGTTCGGGAAGTCCGACGCTTCTCATCTCACCGGAACGAACGCGGCCGTAGAGCGAGGCAATCACGATGTCAGCTGCTTGAGCGCGATCTAGAACAGTTTGGACGTCCTTGTCGGAGGATCGATCATCCAGGACCATTGTCTCCATCTTCACGCCGGCACGGTTCATCGTAGTGACAAATGGATTTGCAACTACTAACCGGTCATCGCCATTGGTGACCGCAAGATTGAAAATCTTTACGTCTGCTTTAGGAATCCCGAGCGGCAACACGTTGTCCTCGTTTTTCACGAGGGTGATCGTGTGCTCAGCAATTTCTCGCGCCAGATCCATAACCTCGCGACTGCCAACCACGCGGTCGATCACGTCAACTTCAGCGAACCGGTTGTCCTTCAAGCCGAGATCATATTTCGCGGCCATCACTTTGCGCACGGACTCGTCTAATCTCGCTTCCGAAATGCGCCCTGATCGAACTGCTGCCTGGAGACCGCGAACCGCTGCGTCAGCATCCGTAGGCTTTAACAACAAATCGGCGCCGGCTTCCAATGCCCTCACTGCGGTCTCTTCCGGAGTGAAGTAAATGGTTAATCCGCTCATGCTGAGCGCGTCGGTAACGATCATTCCGTTGAAGTGCAGGTCGTTCCTGAGAATGCCGCCGAGCACTGGAGACATCGTCGCCGGCATAGTTCCAGTTGTTTCGATCTCGCCGGCCTCAGAAGTGTCTACAGGTTTACCTTTGACGTTCTTAGGCAACGGCTTCACGACGGTAGGATCGACTTGAGGAAGTCCAATGTGACCGACCATTACCGCACCCACACCAGCTTCAACTGACGCTCGGAACGGAACCAGCTCGACACTATTCAAACGATTTCGGTCAACATCGATTTCAGGTAGGCCGCGATGAGAATCAACCGCCGTGTCCCCATGTCCGGGGAAATGTTTGGCAGTCGCTATGACGCCGCCGCGTTGCGCGCCTTCAGTGAAAGCGGCTGCGAAACGGGCCACATCTGCGGGGTCTTCTCCGTACGACCTGACATTGATTACCGGGTTCGCGGCATTGTTATTCACGTCAACCACAGGCGCGTAAATCTGCTGAATCCCCAAAGCGCGAGCCTCGCGCGCAGTAATCTCACCCTGCCGGCGCGCGTATTCAGGATTGCCAGTCGCCGCAACAGCCATGTTCCAGGGGAAATTGACAGTGTCATCGAACCGCATGCCGGCTCCCGCTTCAAGATCCGCGGAAATCAACAGCGGGTACTTCGACAACTCCTGCATGCGATTCACCAGCACTACGGACTCGTACACCGGCCCTCTGAAAAGAATGATGCCGCCGATGTGGTTTTCTACAACGTGGTGACTGAGCGCTCGAAAAGCATCGCTGTCCTGACTCAAATAAGTTGCGTTTACTCCAACATAAATTAGCTGACCGATCTTTTCATCGATCGACATTTTCTTGAGCTGCTTATCTGCCCATTTCTGCGCATCTTTCGTTGGTGTGATTGTGTACGGTTTTATTTGCCGTTCTTTGGCCGCAACTGAGCGAGGAGAGATCTGCGCCGAGGTAACGAGTAAAACCAAAACGACAAGTACTGCTACAAGTCTAAGCGCGGTGGTGCGATCAGTTTTCATAGTTAGTCAGATTACGATGCTGAAGGCGAAAGCTCGTCCTGCCGATCTGCGGGCGCTTCCGCAAATGCGTACGAAACCACCCAAGCGACGAAAAAAGTTACAAGACTTCCAATCAAGACGTACCAGGTCCACGCTATGGGCGTCCAAAAACGGATATAAAGCATCACTACGATACTCGCTAACATTCCAATCAAGGCCGGAGGCTCACTGACTCGGCGCAGGAACGTCCCCACCAGGAAAACTCCGAGCACAGGACCGTTGATTAACGAGGCTACCGATAAGGCTTGATCAAGAGCTGATCGATTCTGGCGCATCGCAAGCAACGCGACGCCGATCTGGAGCACTCCCCAAACCAACGTCAACCAGTGAGACACTCGCAAATAGTGACGGTCATCTTTGTTCGGACGGAAAGGCTTGTAGAGGTCATTCACCGCGGTGGCCGCGATCGAATTTAGTGATGATGACAGCGCCGCTGCAAAGATTGCGGCCACCACCAAACCAGACAAGCCCGACGGCATGAACCTGGTGATGAAATCCGGAAAGACTCGATCGCCTCCGACAATTTGAAATGAACCGTTGACTGGCAGCGTGGCTACTCCGTTAGCAAGTGAGCCGTACGCCGGATCGCTATGCGGTCCATAGAAAGCGAACAGCAACACACCGATAAATAAGAATCCGAGGAATTGAGCGAACACAACGGCTCCGCTCGACAGCAGCGCTGCTGCAGCTCGGCGCGGCTTGTCGGTGCACAGATAACGCTGGACAAGATATTGATCTGTTCCATGCGTGCTCATGGTCAGAAAACAACCGCCCAGCAGTCCGGCCCAGAAGGTATAGGTCTTCGTCAGGTCAATCGGCAAAGTGAAATTGAAAGCCTTGCCTGCCAAAGGAATCGCGAAGGCATAGCTCGTCGGCCTAATGCCAAAGTCTATAAAGTTGAATTTGTGGTATTGCTCTCCTAACGAGACCGCGCCGGAAAAGCCACCCTTGATCGCCATCACGAGAACTACTCCGGCCATTGCGGCTCCGGCGAGGTAAATTCCCAACTGCACGACCTCGACCCAGATGACCGCCTCCATGCCTCCAAAGTAGGTGAAGATAATCATCACCACGCCCAGCAAGACCACCGAAGCAATGACAATTGTTTCCACATTTGCCTGGGGCTGAAAGGCAGTGTAGACGGCGGCCAGCACAAACGCAGTGAGTAACAGCCGAATACCGTCAGCGATGTTTCGCATCACTACAAAGAGCGAAGCAGCCAGCATCTTGATGCGATTACCGAACCGGCGCTCGAGGAGTTGATAAACCGTCATCAACTCACCTCGAAAGTAGGACGGAATGAAGAGCAGCGATATGACAATGCGACCGCACATGTATCCGAGCACAAGCTGGATAAATTGGAAGTTGCCTCCCCGCGCGAAAGCAATCCCCGGCACTGAAATAAAAGTGATAGTGGAAGTCTCGGTAGCTACGATCGAAGCCGCGATGGCCCACCAGGGCACAGTGCGATCGCCAAGAAAATAGTCTCTCGTCGTCTCCTGTTTCTTCGAAAACCAAACACCGAACAAGGTGATGCCGATGAGATACCCAAAAATGATTATCAGGTCGAGGGTTTTCATTTGTTGTTTTTGGGAACGGTCATGCGATGAATCTCGGCGGCTCGCGAAACTACGCCGCCTGATGCCGCCAGCGCTCGCTCAGCTTCGCGTAATGAGCAACCGGTCTGTGCTATCAGCAAGGCAGCCGGCAAACTTCCCTTTGCATTTTCAAGAGCAGATACCGCAGCCTGCTCATCTAATCCAGTCTCGCTGACAATAATTCGAATCGCTCGAGCCTGCAGCTTTTGATTGCGGGTCTGCACGTTCGTCATGCGATTACCGCTGACGTAACCGAGCTTGACCATCGTTGCTGTCGACAACATGTTCAGCACCAGCTTTTGAGCAGTACCGGCTTTTAGACGGGTAGAGCCGGCCAACACTTCCGGTCCCACCACAGGCACGATACTAACCTCAGCAGCTTTTGTGATCGGAGAGTCCGGAACGCAGGTTACCGCAACCGTGAAAGCTTCGCACGCTTTTGCGAATGAAACTGCGCCGACTGTGTACGGAGTTCGTCCTGACGCCGCGATACCAACGAGCGCATCATCCCTGGTAAACCCGCGCGTCTTCAAATCGCGGGCTCCAGCTTCGGAGTCATCTTCGGAAGCCTCGACCGCTCGATAACAGGCTTCGTACCCGCCCGCGATTATCGCCTGCACCATGTCCGGAGAAACGCCAAAAGTCGGCGGGCATTCGGAAGCGTCCAACACACCGAGTCTCCCGGAAGTTCCGGTGCCGATGTAAAAAAGCCTACCGTCGTTGCGCAGCCGCTCAGTGATTCCGTCAACAGCTCTCGCCACTGCGGGAAGTACTTCCCTCACCGCGACGGCGACCAGCGCGTCTTCGTCATTCATCAGCCGCAGAATCTCAGCGGTTGAGAGCGAACTCAGTTCGGCGGTCCGGGGGTTTTCTTGTTCAGTTATGGGAAGCGGATCAGATCCGCCAGCATTATTGTCCATGCCAGATTTGTGATTTATTGAATGATTGAAGATTCGGAAAAGAGTATAGGTCCAACCAGAGCAAAGCAGGAATTGATCGATAAAGAAATTTAGCCCGCCAGCGCGACTCGAACGTGCTCGCGCGCCATCCTTGCTGCAGCCAACGCTGGAGGAAATCGAGGCGGAGCCAGAAACGCTTTCGGAGCCGCGCGTTGCATCTCGCTTCGAAGTGATTCCAGAAGCAGCTCGCCGGCCGCAAACACACCTCCAACATAGGCTACTTGAAATCGCTCGAGATCCATTTTGAGACCTTTGATTACCGCGCCTGCAGCAATGCCGAGCTGAGTTCCCGCTTGTTTGATAATCTCCAGCGCCACTTCATCACCAGACTTGGCAGACTCGATCACGGGCTTGGTAAAACCGGCGATGCGCTCATTAGTGATAGTGGGCGCGTAGATCGCAGTCGCCAAATCATCGGCTGATGAAACGTGAAAGTAGGAGCACGCGGCACTGGTTAACGAAGTTTCAGGACCTCGACCATCAGCGGCATGCGCGACTGCAGTTAGCGCGCGCCGGGCAATCCACGACCCACCTCCTTCATCGCCGATCGTTGGTCCCCAACCACCGGCTCGTAGGCGCCGACCGCGCGAGTTCACGCCGCAGCTAACCGACCCGGTACCGGCAATAATCACTACGCCTGGCTCGCCACCTGTAGCTCCATACAATGCGATCTCGGCGTCACCAACTACTTCAAGCTCGCGAATCCCAAGCGACTGCAATGTCTCTTCCATGCGATCGCTCAGTTCTTTGCGGCGCGCTCCGGCCAAGCCAATCTCCAGCGCCAGGATTTCGGATCTTCTCACTCTGGCTTGCGCGCAGGCTCGGTCCAACGCCTCTCTGATGGTTGCTGCAGAGATTGTGATTCCGACGCGTAATGGATTGGATGGTCCAGCGTAGCCTTCCCCGATAACCTGGTCATCGTGGTTGAGAACCACGGCATGAGTCTTGGTGCCGCCCCCGTCCACGCCGGCCACCATGTCTCGCGGACGCAGAATTCCGCCGGCTACCAAATCGCTGGATCGGGGGGCAGTGGTCACCATCGTGGGAGTTCGTCGAATATTCTCGTATGATTGGCCGCGTTGACTCTTGCTCATTCTAGGTGCGCCTAACATATAATGGAAACTAAAAGATTTTATCGTTACGATAATCGAGCGTAATAGGAGTTGCGAAGATGGAGATTAGACAGCTGCGAGCTTTTGTAGCTATCGCTGAGTCAGGAACATTCACCGCTGGAGCAGTGCGAGTTCACGTCACGCAGGCTGCAGTCAGCATGCAGATCCGTCAACTCGAGGGCGAGGTTGGCGCCAAGCTTTTCATTCGCGCGCCTCGCAACGTCATTCTCACCGAAGCCGGCGAAAAGTTGTTGGAGCGCGCGCGTCACATGCTGCTGGACCATGATGCTGCTCTTGAAGAGATTGCTGAGCTGGCGGGGGCGAAGCGTGGTCGCTTGCGAATCGGTAGCGCCTCTGCGGGAGTGACTGCAGAGGTCCTTCCTCGGCTATTAAAAGAAGTGCGGAGGCGATATCCGAATGCTGACGTTTCGGTTACGTCAGGCACCAGCGAGTCACTGGTCCAGCAAATTCTCGCCGCCGAAGTTGACATAGCGTTTGTGTCACTGCCCGTCGAAGCTCGAGGAATACACACGGAACAGTTGAACGAAGACCAGCTCGTCGCGATTGCCTCTCCGAAGCACGATCAAGCAAACCAAAAAACCGTGAGTGCCTATGCGCTCGCCGGCGAGAGTTTGATTTTGGGCGAGCGCGGGGGCAACACTCGCCGGTTGCTCGATGAATTCTTTGCGCAAGCGGGAGTAAAACCAAACGTCGCCATGGAGCTCAGCCGTCAGGCAGCAATCAAGCGCATGGTGGAGGAAGATATGGGTGTCGGTGTCGTCCCGCTGCAGTCCGTACGCGACGAAGTCGACAAAGGGAAACTAGTCCGCTGGTGGATTGAAGGCGCGCAAATCAACTGGCAACTCGGCCTGGCCCGGCTGTCTGGAGGGTATGAATCACCGTTACTCGAGGGATTCATACGGCTCTGTCACAAAGCATTCGGGAATAGAGTTGAAGAGGTGCTCGAAAAGAAAGAGAAGGTTAAGCCTAAGGCTAAAGCGAAAGGCTCACGGTGAACGGAGTAGTGGCGCCTAGCGCCTTTCATTCACACCCGGTTTCAACCGGGTGAACCAAAACCAACAAGATTTACCGAAACCGTTTCAACGGTTTGCCCATTTTCCCTTGCATCGAAAACCGTTAAAACGGTTCCAAGACATAAGACACCTGCTAGTCACCGGGCTGAAGCCCGGTGTGAATGAAAGGTTTACGATAACCAAACCGGTACCTAATGACTTCATTCAACCGTTAGAGTGTTCCAATCCCTCAATCAACCGATCGACATCACTTTCATTATTGAAAAAGTCAGTCGCGACTCGGATTCCCTGCGCCTTTTCGGTCACTGCCACTCCTTCTTGAGCTAGCCGCGCCACCGTCTCGCCAGGATTCTCCACCGCAACTAGTGTTTCAGCAGATCGATATTCTTCGCTCGCAAGCGGAGACAGCACTTGCCGGCCTGATTCAATCAACCTGTTTGTCAGATAGCTATTCAGTTCCAACACGCGTTGTTGGATGTTTTGAATCCCAATCTCCATCATCATCTCAACCGAAGCGCCCAGAGCAAACATTCCTGCGAAGTGTGGACAGCCCAATTCGACTCGGGCAGCCGCATCGTCGCGCAAATTGATTTCAGCGTTCAGCATCGCATACGGATCATCGACGCTGAGCCATCCAATCGCGCGGGCGCGAGAGCTTTCCTGGAGTTCCCGGCTCAAGTAGACAAATCCCGAACCATACCCCGAGAGCATCCACTTGTGACCCGTCGCACAAAGAGCGTCGATCTTCATTCGCTTTACATCAATCTCGAAGGCCCCCGCTGCCTGGCTCGCGTTAATCACCAGCGCGCGATTGCCTTTGATTCGTCCCAGCGCGTCCAGATCAAACCGAAAGCCATTCGAAAACTGCACGTGACTCAGCGAGATGACGCTAATTCTGTCAGATAACTCGCGCTGCAGGTCTTCGACCTTGACGATACCATCGACCGCTTTTACAAAGTGAACGGGAATTCCTCGATGCATCCAGGTGATGGTCGAGACAGGAAACTCGAGGTCGCACGAGACAACATCGCCTCGCTTCTCTAAGGCGTCCACGATCACGTTCATGCCAGAGGAAGTATTTGTCGTCAACGCGATCTCATCGGGCTCGGCATTGATGAACCGCGCGACTTGAGTCCGTACCGCTTCCCGTTTCGCCAGCCATTCATCCCAATGCTGGTCAGCGTCCTCGGTCATCTGGCGGTAGTACTCAGTCGCCGCTGTCATAGTTGCGCGCGTCAATGGACCAGCCGCCGCAGTGTTGAGATACGCGACCTTTTCGGCGATTGGAAATCGGCTTCTTATTTCGGTCCAGTCAATCATTTGTTCTGAAGATACACGATGATGAATGCATTGAAAAACGTGCAACTAAACCGCCATCAGGGATGGCTAACATTCGGTCCGACGCCTCTCATTCACACCCGCTTTCAACGGCAATAACATCATTCTTATCGACAGAAATCGATGGCTGATGTAAAGTGAGGACAACTCGCTTCTCACCAAACTCCAAAGCTCCAACCACCAGGTTGATCTGTGCTGTTTCGAGACTCTTGTCTTGAAATGCTGGCTTGATAAGGAGGATAATCCTACTGTGAGCGAAGAAGATACCCAAAACTTAAATGGTGGTCGTTCCTTTGAAGAGCGAGTGTTTGCTCGCTTTGACGCGGTTGATTCACGTTTTGACTCGACTGATTCACGCTTTGACTCGGTTGATTTAGCAATTCGCGATCTGGACGGCCGAGTCCAAACTCTCGAAGCTCGATCTTATGATACGAAGCCAATTTGGGAACGAGCTCTGGCGGAGATTCTTGAGACGCGTCGCGAGCTCGGTGAAACCAAGAATGAAGTTGTCGAGGTCCGGCGCGAACTCGTAGACACGAGACGCTATTTTTCCAGACGCGTCGATAATTTCATGTTCGAGATGGCTGAGACCAAGCACGATCTTCACCACATACAGAATCGGGTCGACAAGCTCGAATCCAAACAGGACGTCGCACCCGATAAGACTTGAGTAGGCCTCTACAACCCCACAACTATCGGCAATAACATACTTGACTCACGCTGACTTCGACTGAGCGGTGAGCGATTTAGATTTTAGGCCGCAGATGAACACGGATAGAAGGATCTAAATAATCGCAATTTTAGATCTGTGTTTCTCCGCGTTCATCTGTGGCCGAGAATAACTACGTACGGGCAATTTGATCTTCGCTGGGTCAAGTATATTAAATGCCCAACTACCAAGACCGAGCAGAGGACGTACGTCAGGACTAAGAAATACGGGCCGGCGCTTCGAACCACATCGTCGCCAACGGAGGCAGAATAATCTCTGCCGAATACTCGAGCCCGTGACTGGGAATCTCTACCGCAGTAATACTGGTCACCAAGCCAAAACCGCCGCCGCAGTAATCCTCGCGATCGGTATTTAGCAGCTGTTTGTATTCTCCTGCCCGTGGCAATCCGAGCCGGTGCTTCTCGCGCACGACGGGAGAAAAGTTCCCGACACAAATCAACTCGCGACCGGTTGAAGGAGCGATGCGACTGAACGCCACAATATTCTCGGCAGCGTTATCAACTTCAATCCAACGAAAGCCCGCCGGATCCGTATCGGCTTCCCACAATTCGGGACACTCCTTGTAGATTCTATTCAGCTCCTCAACCAACGACTTCATCCCCTTGTGCACCGGCTTTTCAAGCAAGTGCCAATCGAGACTCTCCGTTTCATTCCACTCGCGCCACTGACCGAACTCGCCACCCATGAACAAAAGCTTCTTCCCCGGATGCGCCCACATGTATCCATAAAGTGCGCGAAGATTCGCAAACTTTTGCCATTCATTTCCCGGCATCTTATTCAACAGGGCGCCCTTCATATGAACCACTTCGTCGTGCGAAAACGGAAGGATGAAGTTTTCGCTCCAGGCGTAGACCAAACCGAACGTGAGCGAATGGTGATTACCACCGCGAAATAGCGGATCAGTTTGAAAGTACTTCAGCGTGTCATGCATCCAACCCATGTTCCATTTGAAATCGAAGCCGAGCCCCCCTGCATAAACAGGACTGCTGACCATGGGCCACGCGGTTGACTCCTCGGCAATCATCATGACGCCCGGACACTCGCGATGGATAACTTCATTCAGCTCTTTCATCAGACTAATGGCGTCGAGATTTTCTCGGCCGCCAAATTCATTCGGGATCCACTGCCCTTCCTTGCGGCTGTAGTCGAGATACAACATCGAAGCCACCGCATCAACGCGCAAGCCGTCGACATGAAATTCGCGACACCAGTAAATCGCGTTGCCTAAAAGAAAATTTCGAACTTCATTGCGGCCGTAGTTAAAAATGTAAGTTCCCCAATCAGGATGCTCACCCTTCCGCGGATCCATATGTTCGTAAAGCGCAGTCCCATCGAAACGACCAAGCGCAAAAGCGTCCTTGGGGAAATGCGCCGGCACCCAATCCATGATTACGCCAATGCCGCGCTGGTGCAGGTAATCGATCAGGTAGCGCAGATCGTCAGGCGTCCCGTATCGAGCTGACGGCGCAAAATAATTGCTGACCTGGTAACCCCACGATGGTCCATATGGATGTTCCTTGAGGGGGAGAAACTCGACGTGAGTGAATCCCATCTCCGACACATAATCTGCCAGCGCGGGAGCCATCTCTCGATAGTTGAATGGTCGTTTCTTCTCTTCAGCTACGCGACGCCAAGATCCGAAATGCACTTCATAAATGGAAAGAGCTTTGCGAAAGTGCTCGCGCCCGGCGCGCTGCTTCATCCATTTCGAGTCACGAAAGTTGTACCTGCTCTCATGAACTATCGAAGAGGTGTTGGGCGGTATCTCAGTGTAGTTAGCGTAAGGATCCGTTTTTAGAAACGGCAAGCCTCGCCTGCCGCGAATTTCATATTTGTAAAGCGAGCCTGGCTTCAAATCAGGAATAAACAACTCCCAAACTCCCGAGACACCCAGCTTGCGCATCTGATGCAGACGACCATCCCAACTATTGAAGTCGCCGACCACGCTAACGCCCGCGGCATTGGGCGCCCAAACCGCAAAACCTACTCCCGAGACCTGTCCCAGCCTCCCCGGATGGGCCCCTAATCGATCATAGATTTTGATGTGCTTTCCTTCTGCAAAGAGATGCAAATCAAGATCTCCCACAGTAGGCAGAAAGGAATATGCGTCTCGCTGCTGAACGGTGACGTCTCCGGGATAGCTTACCTGGAATTGATAGGCGGGAATCTCGCTTAGTTTGGGAATTATGACTTCAAACAGTCCCGCATCATGAATCGACGTCATTGCCTGTAGCTTTTTCTTGCCAATCATCACCTCGACCTTTTCGGCGTTGGGTCGAAAGGCGCGAATGACTACACCATCTCCGAAATGGTGAGCTCCGAGAACAGCGTGCGGGTCGCCGTGTTTTAAGGAAAGCAGTGAACGAATTTCAGCGGCGTCCAAGGTGGGATAATCGCTTTCAGGCTGGTCCTTCTTCCGACTTTTCCTCGGCGCGGCTCTCGAACCTTTCGAAGTTGGTTTTTCTTTTCCAACGGTCATGGGCCGATCGTCTCGTTGCAGAGTGACGCCTGAAGGTGGTCCAGCCTTTCAAGGCCGGGACGGTTTACGATAACAATTCGTCGGGTGACCGAGAAAACAACTCATCCGACCAACACGGGTGACCCGCCAGACAAAACCAGATTCTGAAAGATTGCCGCTCCATTTCCGTTTTCGCGAATATTGCTCCGTGCCTCAGCCATGATTTCAAGGAAATGTTTCCGCGGCGACGAGATACCCAACTGCTCCCCGAGTTCCAATGCCCGAGCTGCATAGCGCAGAATCTGCACCGTCTCAATTCCCGAAATCTCCGAAAAGAACCAACCACAACTTGTGAACATCAAGAGCGCGTTCCGCTGCATTTCCAGCAAGACGAGCGCGCGAGCTTGCTCATTCTCAGATAATGCCCGGCGGCTCTGTTTCGAAAAAAACTTTCCTTTCGAACCACGCTCGTCAAGCATCACATCGATGTAAAAGTTGCGCGCATCCCACGGATCCAAAAACAAATCTCTCCCAAGATCCTCGAAGTGTGTCGCGAGAGTGTCACGCAGAAAGTCCAATGCCGCTCGCAGAGGCGCTCGCCAACTCTGGTCCCAACCAGCATCGCCTCCAGTATGACAGCCGCAATCCCCTCGCCAACGCGCTACACCATGAGCACAACTCCAGGAGCTGCCCTCGCCACTGTCACCGTGATTTATCTCCACTTCGATTTCGGGTGGGTGCTGCTCGAGAAAGGCTCCATAGTTTGTTACCTGCAGGTCTTTCTTCTTAGCCTCAACTTCCAGAGCGTGCGCGAGTGCAAGGTCGCCGAACTTGAAGTGGTGTCCGTAAGTCTCACCATCGGTCGCGATGTTGACCATCGATCCACGACTTCCGGCGTCCTGAATCATGTCGATCAAAAGCTCGCTGGACCGCAGGACTTTTTCAAAGGCGATCGCTTGTGACAGGCGCCCGTCATAAAAGAAGACTGCCAGTGAGCGATTCGACTGAGTCCGATGTTTGTACCGATACGGCCGGCTGGTGTCGATTCCGTTTGTAGTCACATCCAGCCATTTTGCAGAAGTCGAACGAAAACGTTTTGCTTGTCCTGGCGCGAGAATCACATAACGAATGCCCTGCTCGATTAACAGATCCAGAGTGGCTTCGTTACACGCGGTTTCCGGAAGCCAGAGACTTTCAGCTTCCCGCCCAAAGCGAAAACGGAAATCGGCCAATCCCCAAAGAACCTGCGTTAGCCGATCACGGTCATTGCAAAGAGGCAAGATGGCATGTCCATAAGCTTGCGCGATCGCATTTCCATGACCGCCACGGAGTCCTGCGCTTTCTTTGTCAGCCGCAAGAATTCTGTCGTAGGTGCCTACGTGATGAGTCTGCAGCCACGACAGTAGCGTCGGGCCAAAATTGAAACTGATGTTGGTGTAGTTATTAATCGACTGTTCAGTGCCGCTCTGGACAAAGGCGTTGGGCCAATAGCACTCGGCGTGGATGCGTTCGTTCCAATCATGAAAGGGACTGGCGCCAGGCTGCTGCTCAATCACGCCGGTCCACGGATTTTCGCGTGGTGGCTGATAGAAATGGCCGTGAATGATCAGCGCAGTCACTTTTACGCTCGCTTTCGTCCCGCCATATCCAGGCCGACAGCTGCCACCAGGATGGCGCCTTTGATAATACTTTGTGAGTAAGGCTGCACGCGCATCAATGACATGCCGTTATCGAGGCTTGCCATAATCAAAGCGCCGAGAATCGCGCCGAAGACTGTCCCGCGGCCGCCCATCAAACTGGTTCCACCAATCACGCAGGCAGCAATGGCGTCTAGTTCCAATAACTGACCTGCGTCCGGCGACGCACTGCCCACGCGGGCGGTGTAAATAATCGACGCCACCCCGGTCAGGGCGCCCATGATGCAGAACACAGCCAGGGTGTGCTTGCGCAAGCTGATTCCCGAAAGGCGCGCAGCGTCCGGATTACCTCCGATTGCATAGAGATAACGACCGAAAGTTGTGTTCTGAGTGAGGAACGCTCCCGCAAGTGCGATAGCGAGAAAGATGATTACCGGAATCGGAATGCCTGCGTAACGACCGGGCTCGAGCTCATATGTATTCATCATGTAGATGAACCAAACAACCACAGCCGCTGGAGCCAGGATGCGGAAGATCGTTGCGCCGGCTCTGGGAACATCCAGGCCATGTCGCTTTCGCGCGCGATTGCGCGAAAGGTTTAGCCAGACAATGGCGGCCACAGCTATCGCGGCAATTACCCAACCCACCAGAGGTCCCGCATAATCTTGTCCAATGGATTTGAAGCCTTGCAGTCGCAGCGGAATAGTCTCGCCCTTACTCAGCCCGAGTATCACCCCGCGCCACGCGAGTAGACCTCCCAACGTAACGATGAAGGCGGGAATATTTAGATATGCAGTTAGACTACCCTGGAAAGCACCGATGGCGATGGCGACCGCAACGCCAATTGCCAACGATGGCGCCAGTCCCCAATTCAGCCATCCTTGAGCGATGGCCGCAATGCCACCAGCGAGCCCAACGATCGAGCCAACTGACAGATCAATCTGACCCGCTACGATCACCATTAGCATGCCGACCGCCAGCACACCCGTGACCGCAGTCTGTCTCATGAGATTTGAAAAGTTGCGAGGCTGGAGAAAGATGTGGTCGGTGGAATAGTCGAAGTACATCCAGATGGCAATGAGCGCAAACAACATCGTGTACGCGCGCAGCACGTCCGTAGAGATTTTGAACTTGCCGATTCTCGTTTGCCAGGTGCCGCTATTCTCGCCGTCGCTCATTTTCTCTCATCCTTACGCCGCTCGCGTGTGACCGGTGGCACAGGCCATTACCTTTTCGGGCGTGGCATCTGATCTTAGAAAGTCACCGGTCAATTGACCTTCGTGCAAAACCAGAATTCGATCCGCTAAGCCGAGGACTTCCGGCAGCTCCGATGAAACGAGCAGGATAGCTAATCCAGTCTTTGCCAAACGATTTATCTGCGCGTAGATCTCCTGCTTGGCTCCCACGTCGATTCCTCGAGTTGGCTCGTCGAGGAAAAGGACCCGAGGATTTGTCAGCAGCCACTTGGCAAGCACAACTTTCTGCTGGTTTCCTCCTGACAAGGTATTGGCAATCGTAAAAACTGAGTTAGCCTTCACGCGCAGTTCCTTCATCGATCGTTCCCCGGCTGCCGCTTCAGCGTCGATGCTGGTGACGAATCGCCCTGAAATTTTCTTCAAGCCGGCCAGGGTCATGTTGTTGAGAATTGTCTGGTCCAACACCAGGCCAAATCGCTTACGATCTTCAGTCACGAAAGCAATACCGTGCTTGATTGCGTCTGCAGGACTGGAAATACGAGCTGGCCGGCCGTCGATGAGAATCTCGCCGGAAACTTTGCCTGGATGAGCTCCGAACATTCCCATTAACAAATCGCTTCTACCCGCTCCCATCAAACCTGCGACGCCGACGACTTCACCGCTTTTGATCGAAAAGCTCATCCGATCGACTAATTTCTTTCGGGGCACGACTGGATCTTCAACCGTGAAATTTCGAACCTCAAAAACGACGTCACCGTGAGCATGATCCGCTTCAGGAAAAATATCGCCGACTTCGCGGCCAACCATGCGCGAAATCAGTTGGGCTTCATCTAGCTCATTTGTCGGATTCGTGTCCACGGTGCGGCCATCTCTCAAGACTGTCACTCGATCACTGATGCGAAGTACTTCCTCGAGCTTGTGCGAGATGTAGATCATCCCCACGCCGCGGACTCGGAGTTTTTCAAGGATGCCGAAAAGTGTGTCGACTTCAGCATCCGTGAGTGCCGCGGTTGGTTCATCGAGCACAAGAATTCGAGCTTCTTGTGAAAGCGCTTTCGCAATTTCGACTAATTGTTGCTGACCAATACCGAGGTTGCGAATGGGTGTGTGTGGATCAACGTTTAGATGGACGTCTTGGAGAAGTTGGCGCGCCCGTCGATAAACTTCTTCCCAGCGAATGACCCCGAACCGGCGAGGCTCGCGGCCCAGGAAGATGTTCTCGCCAATACTCATCTCCTTGACGAGCGAAAGCTCCTGATAGATGACGGCGATTCCCGCTTTCTCAGCGTCGCGGACACCGCTGAAGTGCTGCACTTCACCTGAGATCACGATGTCGCCGCCATAATCCGGATACGGGTACACGCCACCGAGAATCTTCATCAGCGTTGATTTCCCGGCCCCGTTCTCACCCACCAGCGCGTGAAGCTCTCCCGGACTTAGATCGAATGACACTCCATCCAACGCGCGTACCCCCGGGAAGGTCTTCGTGATCTCGCGCATTGATAAGAAGGGAAGATTGGATGACATCCGGAAAGGGTCTTTTTGTCTTAGGACTTTGGTCTTAGATCTTTGGTTTCAGGTTTCAGGTTTCAACCTTTGGGTTTCAAGTTCCAAGTTTCAGGTCCCAGAGTTGCCGCCTATCTGCCTACTGCCGCTGCCGACTGCCGCTTCCTGCCTCCTGCCTCCCGCCTCCCGGACTTACGGTTTGAGACATTTGTCCGGAGGAATGTTCGCGCAGATTTCAGCCAAGGTGTGATAGCCATCCTTCACCACGGTGTTGAGAAGGTTAGCTCGATCCACCGCCACTGGTTCAAGCAGAATGGCAGGGACTGCTTTCTTGCCGTTCTGGATCGTATCGATGGTGTCGACTTTTTCGCCGCGAGCCAACTTAATGGCTGAATCAACGGCCGTGTAGGCGAGCGGCTGAATTGATTTGTAGACTGTCATCGTCTGTTTGCCCAGAACAATCAGCGACAACGAAGCGAGGTCAGCGTCCTGACCCGAAACCAGCACCTTACCGGCGAGGTTCTGACCTTCCAGCGCCTGAATAGCTCCACGCGCCGTTCCATCATTCGAGCAAACCACGGCGTCGACTTGATTGTTCGATTGCGTCAGCGCGTTCTCGACAATATTCAAAGCGGCACTCGCTTGCCACTCTTTCGCGTACTGATCGGCAACAATCTTTACGTCGCCGCGATCGATGGCCGGCTTGAGAATGTTCATTTGCCCGTCGTGCAGAAGGATTGCGTTGTTATCTGTGGGCGAGCCGCCAACAATGACAAAGTTCGCCGGCTTCTTATTTACGTGATCCAATAAATATTTCGCCTGCATCTCGCCCATCTTTACTACCTGATGAGAAATATAGAGGTCCACGTCAGCATTCTTGATCAATCGATCGTAGCTGATAACCGGCACTCCCTGTCTTTTTGCAGCTTCGACGATTGAAGCCGCAATTTCGCCATTGTGTGGAGCAATCATGAGAACATCGACACCCTGAGTCAGCATGTTTTCTGCCTGCTTGATCTGCTGGCTGTCGTCGCCGTTAGCAACCTGGACGTTAACAGTCGCGCCGACTTCCTTGGCATGCTTCTCAACCAACTCTTTGTCTCGCTGCCAACGCTCTTCCTTCAGCGTGTCCATGGAAAAGCCGATGACGATTGGATCGTTTGGTCCTTTTTTCTTTCTTGCGCCAGTGTTGCTGGTTTCAGTTCCAGATACGCAGGCAGAGGTAAAGCAAAAGGCCAGGAGCAAAGACAGCAGAAGTGGCTTTCCGTGTCGCATAGTTTGATCGGTTCCCTTCTTCAGCGAGTTTTAGAAATCGTTTTGGAGAGTCAGGCACAGCAGGAGTTTAGGGGGAAACGGTTTTCGTCGCATGGACCCGTCCTCACAAACTTCGTGTAATCGCCTCAAGTGCCTGCTGATCAAGAGGCCTTAGCTTATCAGAGGATCCACGGAAATAGCATTAGTATGTGTGGTGAGGTAATGTCCTAATTTGGAGACCTGTCACCGCTTTTTTCCGCGGCGGCTTGACGCCGCGATGCCTTAAGCATGCGCACTTTCGCAAAAACCGGCTGCGACAGGTCGCGGCGACCAAAGCGACGACAGGTCGTCGCACTCCAAATTAGGACTGCGCGCGCTCGAGTTCGAATTCGACATCGATAAGGTTCCGATGGAACGCGCCGCCCGGCACTTTCAAGTTGTGAATTCTGATTCTCTTGTTCAGGCTTTCGACACGCTCGCGAAACTCGCGCTGAACTCGCTCCCACAGTGCTGCCTGATTCCGCGTTTGGAAGATCTTCCAGGCGCGAGCTAATTCAGTTCTGGCTCGCTCCAGTTCAGCGTCAATAGCTTTTCTCTCTTCAATAAATGCCGGCGCGAATCCGGCATTGCGCAGCATTCGGTGAGCAGTGCGCAGATCCGGATCTTCGAAGGGGTTCTCGCTGAGGTCCAGCGGCTTGCCTTTGCCCGGTAGATTATCGAACTTGCCGTCCTCGATGGCCTCGCGAATCTGTTTTTCGACCGATGATTCCCAGTGACCCATACATTTCTTAACGTCAAAAAGCGTTTCAGTGTTTCCAATGCGCGTTGATTTGGGATGCCCATTTAATACACACCGCGGCTTCAGCCCGGTGAAAGTCGGCTCGCAACTAGACCTAAAACCGATTCAACGGTTTCTATTAAATCTCGACCGGCAAACCATTGAAATTCCAGGCCACAGATGAACACGGAGTAACACAGATCTAAAACTCGGATTTATTCAGATCCGTCAGATCCGTGTTCATCTGTGGCCTAAAATCTAAATCGCTCACCGCTCAGTCAACGTCTGCGCGAAGTCAAGTATGTTATTGCCGTTGAAACCGGTTGTGAACAAGAGGGACTCGTTCCTACTCTCTTAGTGATTTCAAAGAGCTTAAATATCGTTCGCAAACTTGCTCACTTGAATGAACGGCCGGGACAGATTTGAGTGAACCTTTCCCTCGCTTTGCCTGTGCTATCATCCGGCCAGATGCACCCTTCCGTTACCCTCGATACTCCGGTCAGCGAGCTTTACCAGTACAAGATTGCCCGACTGGGACCAAACCTATCAGACAAGTTGGCGCATGCTCTGGCCGGCGCCACGCGGGGGAAAAGTAAGAGCGCGGTCGTTGTCGAAGACCTACTGTCATACCTGCCGATGCGTTACGAAGATCGCTCGAGCCTCGCTCGCATCAAGGACCTACAACCTGGCACCGAAGCCTCTCTCGAACTTTACGTGAAAATCGCCGGGGGCTATCAGGTGAAGAACAGGCGATCTTTTCGGCAGCGTCTCTATATCTTTGAGATATCTGCAATCGATCGCGAGCGCACGGGAAGACCAGTTGTGATTTGGACTTTTCTTTCAGGGCCCCACGCGCAACAAATCATCAATAACTACACTCGTCGCTTTGAGCGTGGCGTGCGCTTTGTAGCTTTCGGCAAGTGGGACTGGGACACTCGGCGCGCTACCTACTCGCTGAAACTCAACAAGCCTGACGAGATTGAAGTGCTGCCTGTCGCAGCTCACTCCTCAGACGAAGAAGCGACCGATGACGAAGCTTCGGTTGAGCAGGACTTCCTCAGCGATCCCGCTTTGGCTGCGATCCATGTGGGTCGTCGTGTGCCTGTCTATCGCAAGCTTGGAGACATCCGACCAAAGCACTTGCGAGAAATCATTCACGCAACCTTAAAATCAATTCCAGACGAAGAGATTGAAGAGACCTTTCCAGCCGATCTAATTCGCCGTGCTCGCTTGATTTCGCGCGCCGCCGCTCTGCGCCAAATCCATTTTCCGCCCGAAGACGCATCGTTGAACCAATATGAGCAAGCGCGGAGTCCTGCGCACGTACGACTAATTTTCGAAGATTTCTTTTGGCTCGCATTTGGAATGCTCCTAAAGCGCGGACAGCGAATCAAAGAAACAAAAGCGACGACAATCAAGATCGATCAGGCGATGAAGCTGCGCATCGCTTCAGTGCTTCCTTTCAAACTCACCGCCGCCCAGCGTCGCGTGGTCGTTGAGATTTTCAAAGACATGCAATCCGACGCTCCCATGAATCGCCTGCTACAAGGCGATGTGGGAAGCGGTAAAACCATTGTCGCTTTGATAGCGATGCTAGCTGCTATGGAGAATGGCTATCAGACAGCCCTGATGGCGCCCACAGAAATATTGGCTGAACAGCACGCGCGCAATATCAAGCGAATGCTGGCAAAGACGCCTTATCGTATCGAGCTACTGACTGGCTCGCTCCGCAGCGCCGAAAAGAAAAGGCTGCACACAGACCTCGCAGCCGGACAGATTCATGCGTGCATCGGCACTCAAGCGCTGATTCAGGAAGCGGTTTCATTCGAAAAGCTTGGTCTGGCGATTATTGACGAACAGCACCGATTTGGGGTTTTGCAACGGGCCGGGTTGCGCGCGCGCGGGTTGAATCCGGACGTCCTGGTGATGACTGCGACGCCAATCCCGCGCTCTTTGGCCATGACGATCTACGGCGACCTGGATGTCTCAGTCATCGATGAGATGCCACCCGGAAGAACTCCCGTCGAGACCAAAGTTTTTGGCGATACTTCCAATGATCGAAAAGAGGTCAAGAAGCTAATCGATCGCGAGTTGAGGGCTGGACGACAAGCCTACGTCGTCTATCCGCTGGTTGAAGAATCGGAAAAGATGGACTTGAAAGACGCGACGCAACGTTATGAGTATCTGCGCGACAAAGTGTTTCCGAAATTGAGCGTGGGTTTAGTCCACGGTCGCATGAAGCCCGCCGAGAAGGAAGATGTCATGCGACGGTTCATCGAAGGCGACGTCAAAATCCTGGTCTCGACCACGGTGATTGAGGTTGGTGTCGACGTTCCCAATGCTTCAGTCATGATCATCGAGCACGCCGAACGATTCGGATTGTCGCAGCTTCATCAACTGCGAGGACGGGTTGGCCGAGGCGCGGAACAGAGTTATTGCGTGCTGCTGACTGGTGAAAAGAAAACCAGTGAGGCTTCGGAGCGGCTTGGCACTATGGAAAAGACGACAGACGGTTTCGTGATAGCCGAAAAAGATCTGGAATTGCGAGGAGCCGGTGAACTGTTGGGAACTCGCCAATCGGGCCTTCCCGAGTTTCGCATTGGCAATCTGGTCCGCGACATCCAGATTTTGGAGCTGGCGCGGACGGAGGCTGAAAGATACTTGTCCAGAGGCGAGAAATTCAAGGATACCGCGATGCTGATTCAACGTGTGCTTAAGGATCCGCGTTACAGCCTCGCTACTGTCGGGTAATCAAACTGCTTTTTCATTCCTCTGCCGTAATAGACACTACTGGATCTCCTTGATCTTTTTTGCCAACTCATCGGCAAGCGGAGACTTCAATCGTATAAGTTCCTGATATTGCTGAAGCGCAGCTGCCTTTTCCCGGCTCAGAACGTACGTTACACCTATTTCAAAAAGCTTTTGATCGGGATTTAACGGGGCTCCCAGCTTTTCGAAGTGGCCGATAGCCTCAGCATACTTGCCGCTAATGCGTGCGATCCGGCCGAGATATAAGTTCCTGGTTGTGGTTTCGTCGGGCTTCAGTCGAGCGATTGCTTCGTTATACGAGTGAATCGCCTCTTCTCGTTTGTGCTGCTCGTCATAGATCTTCGCTAATTCTTTATGCGGGTAATAATTGCGAGGTTCAAGCTCGGTCGCGGTCTGCAGGTGTTTGATAGCTTCAGCAAAATTACCCTGAGCTTTTAAGTTGGCTGCCAAATCGATGTGGGCCTGCGCGCGTTTCGGTTCAAATTCGAGGACCTTCTCCAGCTGGGCAATCGCCTCCGCGTACTTCTTTTGCAGAGTGTAAATTTCAGCCAGGTTAAGATAGGCAAAGGGTGATCTGGGATCAATCTCGATGGCTCGCTGAAATTGTATGACAGCTTCAGAGTCGTTCTTCTTATGGTGATAGACGCGTCCCAGATGCCAGAAAGCCTGGAGATAATTCGGCCCTAATTTCACTGCTTGCTGGAGCAGTTTGATAGCTTCATCATCGTTGTCTTTGCGGTCATAGTAGATGTACGCCATTTCGGTCAAGGGGGCGGGATCCTCGGCGGCGTATTTTGCAGCCTTCTGCAAGTTAGCAATTGCCTCATCCAGCTTGGCGCCACCCGGATAGAATTCGTAGACTCGTGCCAGTTGGAGGTAAGCCTCCGCATAATCAGCCTTGAGCTCGATTGCACGTTTCAAATGTTTTGCGGCCAACTCAGACTCGTTATTGAAGTCATAGGTAAATCCCAGTTGGTATTGTAAAGCGGCAACGTCCGGGCTGATCTCTAACCCTTTCTTCAGCCATCTGATTGCCTCGCCATAGTCGCTCTTATGCGTATACCTTCGCCCCAGGTTCACATAGCCTTCCAGATAATTGGGTCTGACTTCAACTGCCTTCTTAAGAACAACTATCGCGGCATCATCATCGTGTTTGTGATGCCAATAAACAAATGCCAGAGAATCGTAGATCGCTGTGTTTTCCGGTTCACATTTGATGGCCTTTTGATAGTTAGCGATACTCTCGTCGTATTTGCCTTGCTTAAGATACATGCTAGCCAGGACCTGATAAGTTGTAGACTCCTTCGAGTTCCGCTTGGCAGCTTCTTCGAGATTCTCGATCGCTTCCTTTTCGCGGGACATTCCGGCGTACGCCATCCCGATAATATTGTAGGTTTCACCTCGGGAAGCTTCCTTCGTTTCCAACATCAGGCTTCTCTTATAAAGCTCGATGGCCTTCTCCCCATTACCCCGCTGTAAATAGCACAGGGCAGCGATCTGGTACACCCACGTGCGGTCATCAGTTAGCGCCAGTGCTTGTTCCGATAGCTTGATTGCTTCATCAAGACGCGCGGTCTTCTTTGCTTCATTCGGATCAAAAATGTTCTGAGAGACGTTAACAAAAGCAAGTACAACGTATCCGCCAGCCTTTAGGTATTTGAACCCTTCATTACACTTGAGACCGAGTGAACTTAGTCGGGCTTCAAGCTCACCAACTTTTTCGAAGTACGCTTTGATTTCGTTCGTTGCATCCTGGTAGCGAAACTGGAAGGTATAAGCCATGCCCAGACCTGCATAGATGTCAGGCTGGTTGTAATTCAATTCAATAGCTCTTTTGAGGTTGTCGGTGGCCTTCCTCGCCAGTGAATACATTTTTTCTCGCATCCCGGCTTCGTCCAATCGATTGGAAAGATCTGAAGCACCGAGCATTTGCGCCAGGCCCAATCCAGAGTAAGCCTTGGCGAGGTCTGACTGGAGCTCAATTGCTTTCTCAAATTGTAGTATGGCTTTTTGATAATCTTCCTGCTCGTTGTAAACGTCGCCCAAGCCAACGTAAGCAAGGGCTCGATCATTCGTTGAGTGGTTGGTGAGAAGTGGCGTAATTTGTGCTAGCGCCTCCTGATAATTCTCGCTGTGGGCAAGTATCAGGCCCACGCCAATATTTGCATCGACGTCAGTCGGCGAAAGCGCGAGCGCCTCTCGAAACTGAACCTGAGCATGGTCGAAACGCTCTTCTTCTGCATACGCGTAGCCCAAGCCTACGCGAGCTTCAAGATAATCCTTTCGAAGCCTGAGTGCTTTTAGATAGGACTCGATGGCAGCATCGTTACAGAACAAATCGGAGTACAAATTGCCCAAGGCATAATAAACTCGCGCATCCTGCGGCCCGAGCGCCTCAGCCTGTCGGTAACTTACAAAAGCCTGGCGATAATCATTGGTGTCGCGTGCCTCGTTGCCGCGCTGGATAGCTTGCTCAAGTTCGGGGTTTGCAGCACTACGAGCAGGCTTGGTTTCGCTTCCCGATGGTTGGCGGCTACGATTGTCCGGCCGCTCGCTCGCGGGATGATTGAGGTCAGGCTTCGGATTGGGCGAGCGCTTCGGCCTGGAAACCGTCTGGCCAAAATTCGGCCGTTGACCAGCAACCGCGGCCAGCTCGCCGGTCGCAGCTATCAAAACGAAGGCCACCAGGAGGGCTTGCCATCTGAATTGAAAATAACTGTTCTTATTGCTCATGGAGGAATCCTCATGCCAGGACGATCAGTGAGTTTTCGATCACTGCCAAACTCTTACAATGCCATCTTGACCGCCAGCCGCAAGCATTTTGCCGTTGGCTGAGAAAGCTGCGGACCACTGGGGAGTTCGAGCCTCGCCAGAACCTGCAGCGATTAACTTGGATGTTCGCGTTCGGGTATCCCACAGTTTGATAGTGCCATCGGCGCCGGTGGCAATTAAGTTCGATTGATCTGCTGAAAAGGCGATGGCGGTTATGTAATCCTCCCCGTCGAGGTGAGCCATCCCCAACTCTCCCAGATTCTGCCAATCTCGAGATAGTTGGGAATCTGACCACAGTTTGATCGTGGCGTCGCGGCTACCGCAGGCAAGCAGATTCTCTTTCGAAACCGCGATCGTCGTCAGCGGTGTGGCGACGGTCAAAACTCGCGGGCGGCGCTCGCCATCCAAATTCCAAAAGCGTACTTTTTTGTCGAGTCCGGCACTAATCAATTGACTGCTGTCGGACGAAAAGCCGATTGCAAATACGCCGCTAACATTACCATCAAGGGTTGCGGCCCTCCACTCATTTCGCGCTTCCCAGAGCTGCACTTCGCGCGCGCCGTTCTCGGGTTCGGTGCTGCTACAGCTTGCCAGGAACCGACCGTCGGGTGAAAACGCCAAACGCAGGACCGACTCTTTCGCCGCACCAGAGGTACGTGGTGACCAACTCTTGATCAACTGACCATTCTCTGTGCTCCACAACTTAATCGTTCCGTCGCGGCTACCGCTGGCTAAGATCTTTCCGTCCGGCGAAAAGGCCACTGAATAAACCGCGCCGGTGTGACTCGTTAAAGTAAATTTCGGCGACCAGGTCTCGGTGTCCGACAAGATGACCGTACGATCTTCACTACCACTTGCGACCAGTTCACCATCCGGCGAAAAGGCCACAGACCAGACGATGCCGTCATGATTGTGTAATTGATGTTTCAGCTCAAAACTTTGTGATGCCGGTTTTCCAGAGCCCGTATCGGCTTTCGCGCCCGTATCGCCTTTCGCTCCCGTATCTCCTCGCGCCACGTCAGAAGTGTTTGGAGAGCGCAAAGAAAATCGGCCACCAACTGATAAGGCGATGGCAATGGTTAGGCCGGCCAGCAAGACCATGGCGACGGCGCCCACCAGTAACATTCGTCCACGTTCCTTTGGTTCGACGGGTTCAATGCTTCGTAAGGGCCGGGTTATGAACTCGTCCGCATCTTTCTCAGGGATGTTTGGCTGGGGATCGATCGTCGTACTCTCATCCCTGTTCACCACGCCTGAGGACGAACGTGACAAGGCTGCACGCATCTCTTTGGCCGAGCTGACGCGATCCCACCAGCGCACTGCCAGCGCTTTAGTAATTACCTGCGAAACTTCGATTGGAACCGCCGGATTGAGGGCGGACGCACCCGGTAACGGATCAGTCTGTTGTCTTTGCAAAGCCTCATCTCGCATCGAGGCCGGAATCGGCGGCTGCCCGGTAAGCAGGTGATAAAGCGTAGCTCCGAACGCGTAAATGTCGCTCTGAGGCTCAGTGCCCGTGTCTTGAAGCTGTTCGAGCGGCGCGTATTCGCGAGTGAAAGCGGAAATACTCGAGCTGGTATTCCCATCCATCAGCGTTGACATTTGTCCGGTCGAACCTTTAGCCAAACCAAAATCCAACAAGTAGATGCCGCCATCTTCGCCCAACTTAATGTTCGAAGGCTTAATGTCCCGGTGAATAATAGGCTCAGGCCGGCTGTGAAGATACTCGAGCGCGTCCAGAATCTTGTCTGCCCAAGCGAGGGTTTGCGCGCAGGGAAATGGACCCTGACCTTGCTGCAGGCGAGTTTTCAAACACGCTGCAAGGTCTTGTCCCTCGATAAAGTCCATCACCAGAAACTGCGCTTGATCGTGGAAGAAGTAATCGGTCACTCGCGGGAGTGCGTTATGTTTGAGATTGCGAAGTAGTTTGGCCTCTCGCTCAAAAGCTTTACGTAACTTATTCTCATTAGCTACTTCCTCCCGTGTTTCCTTAATCGCCACACTGCACCCGAAGACCTCATCGATGGCCTTGTAGACATAACCAAAGCCGCCGCCTCCGATCCTCTCGAGGATGCGATAACGATCTTTAAGTTTGGTGTCGAGAGTCAACATAATCCGATGGGACGTTCAGATAAGTCGATTCGATCTTCAATCTGGAGACAGCCACGCGAGCAGGAGTGAGGTGGCAGCCCGGTTCTGTGGCTGTGACCTGGTGAATGACGGCTCCGACTCCTGGGCTGAGTGCGTGATATTATCATGAAGCAAGGACTTGGCCATTGCCGACTTATGCGTAGTTCTTTACTTCAAACCAGCTTGTTCCAGCAAGGACTATCCAGCTAAATTTTGCGAATAATCGCCGGCAAATTTCGAGGTCGTCGGCTCGGCAGTCCCGACTCGCTCGACACACGTCCTACCTCGGACCGTCTGCGCGAGACGCTCTTCAACGTTTTGACTCCCCGAATTAGCGAGACGCGCTTTCTCGATCTTTGCGCGGGCTCGGGTGCGGTCGGGATTGAAGCCCTTTCTCGCGGCGCCTCGCATGCGACCTTCGTGGATCACTCCCGACAAATGCGAGCCTTGATTGAAAGCAATCTCGCGTTGTGTCGAATTACCGATGCCGAATCGGTCGTGGTGACGAGTGACGCGGTCGAGTTTCTTCGCAAGGCGGTAAAACGAGGCGATGGTCCGTGGAATATTATCTTCTACGACCCGCCGTACGCTGATGATCATGAGCCGGTGCTGGATGCTCTCGGAGAATTCGCAGCGGGCCTGCTTGAACATAACGGAATGTTGATTGTCGAACATCACCACAAAACCAGTCTCCCCGAGCGGACCGGTAAACTTCAGCGCTCGCGAGTCTTGAAACAAGGTGACTCCTCGCTAAGTTTTTATCAGGTAGTTTGATTTGGGATCCTCGCTTTCATTCACACCGCGGCTTCAGCCCGGTGACGAACTGTCCCTCACAACCCAGGTAACCGTTTCAACGGTTTTTCCATTATTGACGTCAAAAGAGAGAAACCGTTGAAACGGTTACGAGCCAATTCGCTTGTTGTTCACCGGGCTGAAGCCGCGGTGTGAATGAGAAGCTCGCAGCTTTTGAGCATTGGAAGTTTCGCCACCGGCCCGGCGCTACAGCAAGTTAGTCGCGACTGTTAGAATCCTTTCCATCATGCTGGTTCTTGGAATCGAGACTTCCTGCGACGAAACGGCGGCGGCAGTCGTGCGCGATGGGCGCGAAATTCTTTCGTCGGTAATAGCCTCGCAGATTGAAACTCATAAACGTTTTGGCGGCGTGGTGCCGGAGATCGCCTCGCGCGAGCATCTGGACAAGATTGTTCCGATAGTCGAAGAGGCGCTCACGCGAGCCCAAATCACCAAGGCAGACATTGACGGACTGGCCGTGACTGTTGGTCCCGGTTTGGTAGGCTCGCTGCTCGTTGGAGTTTCGTACGCTAAGGCCATGGCCTTTGCACTCGGCAAGCCGCTGGTCGGCGTCAATCACATTGAAGGTCACGTGTACTCAGTCGCGTTTGATAATCCTCCCATCGAATATCCCGCGCTTGCGTTGATTGTTTCGGGTGGACACACAAATCTTTTCTTCATTCCTGAGCCCGGCAAGTACAAGGTGGTGGCGCGCACGCGTGATGACGCCGCCGGTGAGGCCTTCGACAAAGTCGCGAAGATGCTCGGGCTTGGCTATCCCGGCGGCCCTGTCATCGAGCGATTGGCAAGAGATGGGGATCCTCGTTCAGTGAAGTTTTCGATTCCGCGAATGGGTGATGGCCGCCCTGACTTCAGCTTCAGTGGCTTGAAAACCGCAGTCACAAAATATGCGCGCGAGACTAATCTCAAGCCCGCCGGCAATGGCGAGGAACCTTCACAGGCCATTAAAGACGTCGCGGCTAGTTTTCAAAGCGTGGTGGTCCGATCGCTGGTGGGCACCATGGAGCGACTCGCTGACGATTACGGACCCCGGACGTTGATCGTAGCAGGTGGCGTCGCCTGCAACGGCGCCTTACGAGCGGCAGGACGTGAAGCGGCCCAGCGACTCGGGATGCCGATTTATTTCCCCTCTCCACACTTGTCCACTGACAACGCGGCGATGATTGCGGCTGCGGGAACGGTGAAACTTCAGGCTGGTGAGCGCGCCGGTCTCGATCTGAATGCAGACGTCACGCTGCGACTGCAGAATATTGAAGTAGAGGACGAAGAACTACGAAAGGCGGGCGTGCGCTACAAGCTTTGAGAAATCCGAAGGAAGACTAAAACGAGTCGATACCACTCGGAGTGAGTAGCGTTCTCAATAATTCAGGCGATGGTCTGTTACCGCCACAGCCGTTACCAGATAACGGGAAACTTCCGGATCCCGATGCGTATCCTAATGCACGGTCTCTCGCACGAAACGCACCATCTCCTGAACGCCGTCCATAAAAGCTCCTCCTGAAAGGTCGATAGACTTTAGTCCATCGAAAGAACCGTTAAAGCGACCTGAGGGGATTGTGGAACCATAAAAGATCGGCAGGAGCAAAGCATTAGGGTCTCGCTTCTTTCGTTCATTGAATCGGTCCAACTCGCTCGAGCAGTGCCTTGATGTGAGGAAGTGTTCGGTGACGAGTGCCAGGAAAACGGCTGCCTTGTCAATCCCTTTCACGACGTGTGGAGGCCATGGTTCGTTGTCTGCAACGAGATCCCGAGAGTACCAAACACCGATGTCCTCAGCTTCGATATGGGATTTCAAGCCAGTCGCCAGTCCGCGATAATCGCTCGCAAAGCTCAAGAATACCGGCCGCTTATGGCGCGATGCGTCTCCTTTAGGATCCAGCTTATACAGCCGTCGTCGTCTACCCTGATTTGCCAGGTTGCGTACTATCTTTGCGAGGTTCTCATACAAATGGGGCTGTAGAATGCCGACCGCGCCAGCCTTGATAGCGTCCTCGACCAAGTTCGGATACCCTGAAGTCGCTATGATCGAGGGACGATGCAAATCGTTGCTGTCCGTAAGCATTCTGATGAAATCAATCCCTTGCATTTTTCCCTGCAATCCCATGCCCACCAAACACAAGTCGGGTCTTTCGTTCCCGAATAATTTTTCGGCTGCGTCCTCAGCTTTTTTCGAAGTTCTGCGTCAAAAACCCGGATACCTCAAATGGTTCTGAAAACCATCGGATTAACGAGGGATTATCTTCGATGATGAAAACTCGAGTCGGTGGTACCTCATCGTCATCGTCAACGACAGCCGATTCATTTTGCCTATCTTCTGAAACTGAAGGCGAGGCGTCCTGCGAAAACACTGGAGCCTTAGCGCGGTTGTCATTGAGAGTCACGTTGATGTGAAGGGGCAAGTTCTTGATGAGCGTATCAAGCGGTGGCAGGCGCTCAGCGTTGCCATTGCTTGTGACTTTGACATCAGCGTCGGCCCAAAGATGAAACAGGCTACTTGGTTCGCTAAGAGGAGTCAGGTCCTTGAGGATTGGCAGGCTATCGGACGCCGGCATCTCAATAAGCTGTTGCGCCAACACTTTTACAATTTCAGCGTAGTTGCGGAGTGAGCCGCTCGACGAGCTTAACATCTCCTTGAGTGGCCTGGACTGAAAGAGCCGGTCGGAAGTCGCCAAAAGATCGCTTACGACCAAAGGCACGCTCCCTTCCCAGGGATCCCAAGAGATCGGTTTGATCACATTTGCGAGGCTCACTGTTCCACGCATCTGCCGCCAGCGCGTATTGAATACCTGCCATTCCTTACCGGCACGCGTGTCATAGAAGTAGGCTGGAGAAAGAAGACAGACCATTACCTGGCTGGTCTGCAGCGCGTTCTGCGCCTCAAAACTCCATTCATTGGCGAGCTCATACTGTGATTCCTCGTAGAAGCCAACTCGGGCAGTTCGCGGCAGATTGGTCACAATGCGGATCGTGTCGCAGAGATCGTCGAAAAATCTCTTAACCTGAGGACTTGCATCGGCGCGAGCATAGCTAAGGTAGAAACTGGCGTTCATGGTCGGGTACGCCTTGAGATTAAGGGTCAGCCTGCAGAAGTAGGTTTCCGGGACCGGGCACAGGCTGAGGAAAACCTGTAAATTCTTAGAGCGCGGATAGCCTAATACCCTATTGGATACCTGTCAATCCCACCCGTGAGACTTAAGTCTGGCAAGAAAAAGTAGGTAGTCGCTAAAACTGAGGCCACGGCCTGGCGCCGTGGTCACTCACGTTGATCGCTAACAGAGGCGGACCGAGATTTTTGGTGAGGCCACGGGCTCGTCCCGTGGAGTGCTCACGCTTCATGCTGGTGGCAAGCGGCCACGTGAAACACCACGGGGCCAGCCCGTGGCCTCTTGCGAGCCGATGGATCAGCCTGTTTCTGTAGCGTCGCGTCGGAAACTGTTGCGGCGCACACTGCGGGAAAAGCCGTTGGATTGATTTGAGTACCGCTGAGTGTGGAGAGTAGCGATTACTAGTGCTTAGAGAAAAACACATGAACAGACTGAAGTCCGTTCTACTTTGTTTTGGTTGTCTTGTCTCGGCACGCGAGACTCAATGTAGCCTTATCAACCTTCTATGACGCTCATCGCGCTCACAGCTTTCTTTTCGTAAGCCGTGATCGTGGCGATGTTGCGTCTTTCAACCTCACTCAATTGAGTATCACTAAACGATGGATTAGGTTTGTACCAGGCAAAGGTGGCGAAGTAAGTCTGAAACCATGGCTCTTTGAAAACCTTGCCGTGACGCGCGTAAATTTCCTGGCGCATTTTGGCAGCGTCTTCAACGAATAAGCCTTCCAGCAATTTTCTCGTAATCACGCTGCGGCTCAGCTCATCGTGCAGCTTGTTCTCATAAGCAACGATGGTAAGAACATTCTGCTTATCAAAGCCGGAAAGCTCTTCGTCCTTAAAATTGTCGTCGGGCACGTACCAGGGTTGGCTGTAAAAGTACTGAGACAACCAGACTGCCTGAAATTGCCTGCCGTGGCGCGCATAGATTTCATTTCGGAGCAGACGCAATTCATACAGCCCGAGACCTTTCAACGTCGACTCCGACAAAGCGCGGTTCTCAAACAGTTCCATGTCACCCGGAGCCAGCGCAACGTTGCGCGAGCGCTTCTGCGCATCGGAGATCGTCAACAAATTCTTCCGTTCGATTTCAGAGAGCAGCTTAGGTTCGAACTTGTCGCTCGGCTTGTACCAGTAGCGCTCGTCGAAATAATTCTGCAGCCAGGGTTCGTCATCGAAGCGTTTGCCGTGAATTGCCTCAACTTCTGAACGCAACACGAGCCACTCAGCGCCGCTATGCGTGCCCAGCTTCTTCGCCGTCAAAGGTCGAGTCATCCAATACCGCATGTCACCCGGCTGAACGGTCTCATGCTTGCTAGCCTCAGCAATTCGGATTACGTCGAGGTTACGTCGCTCGATATCGTTGAGTTGATCGTTGGAAAAGTCGGAGCTCGCCTTAAACCAGTCCTGGTTTTCCAGATACGCTTTGATATCTGAGTCTTTGAAAACGCGGCCGTGTCTGCCAAAGACGATGCCACGCATCAGCTTGAGGTCATACAAGCCGACTGCTGCGACATCCGCCACCTTCAGCGAGGATTTGGAAAAATCAAATTTTTCCCATCGCTCGATTCCATCCTGGGCCTGCGCCGAAATAAAACCGGCAAGCAGAACGGTGATCATGAGCAAGACTGATCGGACTTGGGCGTAAATCATGGCGACTCCTCGGAAACATGGCTGAGGTTCAAAGTTAGTTTGTGACAGGGCGAAGAATTCATAAGAGCCTCTTGCAGGACTCCTCTCATCACACCCGGGTTCAACGGCATTAACATACTTGACGAATCAACCCGATGAACGCCGAAGGCGCTTGCGAATTCCAGCCTGGGGCAACGCCCCAGGAATAACGCAAGTGTTTGCTTCGCTAACGCTGAAAGCGTTGGCGAGTAGTGCAGTGGGTCGTCACGAATCTTCCTAAACTCAACTCGCGAACGCTTACAGCGTTCCCTATTAGCTTGGTTCCTTTTCCTGGGGCGCTGCCCCAGGGAATAACGCAAGGGTTTGCTTCGCTAACGCTGAAAGCGTTGGCGAGTAGTCCGGCGCGGCGTCACGAATCTTCCCAAAAGCTCAACTCGCGAACGCTTACAGCGTTCCCCTATTAGCTTGGTTCCTTTTCCTGGGGCGCTGCCCCAGGCTGGAATTTGCCAACGCCTTTGGCGTTCGACTACTGACGTTGATTAGTCAAGTATGTTAATGCCGTTTCAACGGTTTCCGCTTCCTACTTGGAGTGGAAACCGTTAGAACGGTTAAAGTGTTTTTTCCGTACCCTACACACCCGGTTGAAACCAGCTGTGAATGAGAGGGGAGTTTTGCAAGGAGCTCCGAAGATTTGACACTAAACTCCTGCAATCGTTCCAATTTATTTACCCAAAAATATCGCGGACCTTATCTACCAGGCCTTTGTCTTCAAGGTCCTTGTTCTCCACGTTAGCGAGCTGCTCTAACAGCCGGCGTTGCTCTCTGTTCAGGCTCGTGGGAGTGACAACAGTAACTGCCACGAAAAGATCGCCCTTACCGCGACCGCCCAGCACTGGCATTCCCTGGCCTTTCAAGCGAAAAACCGTTCCCGTTTGTGTGCCGACCGGAATCTTCAAAGGCTGCTCGGCGTCGAGCGTCCGCACCGGAATTTCTGCTCCCAACGCTGCTTGCGCAAAAGTAATCTTCACAGCGGAGTAAAGGTTGCCGCCCTGACGCTCGAATCGATCATGCTCAGCAACATGAATGACGACGTACAAGTCGCCAGCCGGACCGCCATTCGCGCCAGATTCACCTTCGCCCTGCACCCGCAATCGAGACCCAGTCTCAACGCCTGCGGGGATCTTCACCTCCATCGATTTCTCACGTTCGATTCTGCCCGCGCCACGACATTCACTGCAGGGAGTCGAAATTACTCGACCGACACCTCGACACGCATGACAGGTTCGCGCGACCGAGAAGAAGCCTTGCTGATAATGCACCTGACCAGTGCCGGCACAAGTCTGGCAGTTTTCCGGATTAGTTCCGGGAGCCGCGCCCACGCCCTTACAGTTCTCGCACGTCTCGAGCCGAGGAATGCGCAATTGCGCAGTCAGACCATTGGCTGCTTCCTCGAGTGTTATTTCCAGGTCGTAACGCAAATCAGCGCCACGCTGTGCCGCGGACCGGCGCGCTCCCGAGCGAGCACCGCCGAACACATCACCAAATCCGAACAGATCGCCGAGAATGTCTTCTATGCCGCCGAAGCCGGGTGCGCCCCAGCCCGCGCTGGCACTGCTCGAGACACCGGCGTGTCCAAAGCGATCATAACGTCGCCGTTGTTCACCGTCTGACAGCACTGCGTAGGCTTCGGCGATCTCTTTGAATTTTGCTTCAGCAGACGCATCAGTCTGGTTGACGTCAGGGTGATGCTTGCGAGCCAAGGCTCGATAAGCGCTCTTCAGTTCCTGATCGGTGGACGTGCGCGCCACGCCTAAGATTTCGTAATAATCTCGTTTGCTCAACTGCTTTTGATAACCTTTCTAAAAGTGCATCTTTGATCTTTTAAGGGCGGACAGGCCGTCCGCCCTCGGTCTTTGAAATTTGAGATCTGAGATCCGATGTGATAATAACCCGGGTACCAACCCTACACTAAGTCTCGACCTCCGAGGTAGCTTCCTCATTCTCGGGTTTCATCATAGCGACCGTGAGATCCGCAGCTATTCGCTCGAGTTTTGTGAGCGTTGCATTGATGTCATCCAAATTGCTGCCGTGAACCGCGACTTCGCTTTCAGCAAAAACTCCTTCGGCCATCTTTTGGTCGTTAGCCGACAGCAGACCGCCAAACTTGGCAAAAGACTTCTGCGTGTTGCGTAACAAAGTTTCGAGCTTGTTCCGCAGCACGACCGCCTCTTTTGTTTGCCGATCGCTTTCGGCGGAAGCCTCGGCATCTTTGATCAGGCGGTCGATTTCATCAGGTGGTAAACCTGAGGTAGGAGTGATTCTCATCTGCTGAGCACGACCGGTCGCCTTATCAGTCGCCGAAACTGAGACGATTCCGTTGGCATCGACTTCAAACGAGACTTCAATTTGTGGCACGCCGCGCGGATTTGGGGGAATGCCAACTAATTCAAACTTTCCAAGCGAGCGATTCCCTTCCGCCAAGTCACGCTCGCCCTGCAGAATGTGAATCTCGACCGAAGCCTGGTTATCGACAACCGTTGTGAAGGTCAAACTGTTCCGGAGCGGAATGGTCGAGTTGCGCTCAATGATCTTGGTGAAAAGTCCGCCGCGCGTCTCGAGTCCGAGACTCAGCGGCAGCACGTCCAATAAGACGATGTCTTTGACTTCGCCGGTCAACACCCCGCCCTGGATAGCTGCGCCCATCGCCACAACTTCATCGGGATTAATTTCGACTGAAGGCTTCTTCCCGAAGATTTCGGTGACGGTTCTTTCCACGATGGGTGAACGCGTCTGACCACCAACGAGAATCACTTTGTCTACATCAGCCGGCTGAAGCTTGGCGTCGCGAAGCGCGCGTTGGCACGGCTCAATCGTCTGCTTGACCAGATCCGCGACGAGATCTTCGAACTGTTCACGACTGAGCGACTTGTTAAAGTGCTTGGGACCGCTCGCATCGGCGGCAATAAACGGAAGGTTAATCGTGGTCTCCGTCGTCGACGAGAGCTCGCACTTGGCACGCTCGGCAACTTCCTTGAGACGCTGTAGCGCCAGCCGATCCTGTCGTAAGTCGATACCTGAGTCTTTGAAGAACTGGTCGGCCATCCAATTCATGATGCGGTCGTCGAGATCTTCGCCACCAAGGAAAGTGTTCCCGGCCGTCGCCAGCACTTCAAAAACCCCGTCATTCATTTCGAGGATTGAAATATCGAACGTGCCGCCACCCAGGTCATAGACCGCGATGCGCTCAATGCCTGATTTTCCCAAACCATAAGCGAGCGCCGCCGCCGTCGGCTCATTAATGATGCGCTCAACCTTGAGTCCCGCGATCTTGCCGGCATCTTTCGTGGCTTGCCGCTGCGAGTCATCGAAGTAGGCTGGGACAGTGATGATCGCGTCGGTGACTGGTTCCCCGAGGAAATCTTCCGCCGCTGCTTTCAATCTTTGCAAAACGATTCCGGATAACTCCGGCGGGCTATAGCTGCGGCCCTGAACTCTGATGCGAGCGTCACCGTTTGGCGAATCAACAATTTCGAAAGCCGAAGTCTCGCGCATGCGCTCGACCTCGGTCGAATTAAACTTGCGGCCAATCAACCGTTTCACGGCGTAAACAGTGTTCGAAGCGTTCGTGACAGCTTGTCGTTTGGCTATCTGCCCAACTAATCGCTCGCCCTTATCGGTAAAGCCCACCACGCTGGGCGTTGTGCGGCCACCCTCCTTGTTCGGGACGATTTGAACTGCGCCGCCTTCTAACACGCAGACGCAGCAATTAGTCGTGCCCAGGTCTATGCCGATTGCTTTTCCCATGTTTAGTCGATCAATTCAAACTAATTATTTCTTCACAGCGACTTTGACGAGGGCTGGTCGCAACAGCTTTTCGCCCAGCTTGTAGCCGCGAACAATTTCCTGCATCACCGTATCGGGATCGTGCTCATCAGTCTCTTCGGTTACAACAGCCTCATGAACATGTGGGTCAAACTTTTGGCCCACTGCGGCGACCGGCTTAACGCCCATCGTTTCAAGCACTCCGCCGAGCTGACGATAAATAAGATCAACCCCGCTGAGAAAGTGGCGAAACTCGTCCGATTCCGTCGCTTCAACCGAGGCTTCGGTATCGAGCGCGCGCCCAAGGTTATCAAGTACCGGCAAGAGTTTGGTCACGAGATCGGCTGCTACGCGATTATGAGTTTCTGACCGCTCACGTTCGAGGCGCTTGCGAAAGTTTTCAAAGTCCGCCTGACGCCGCGCGAACTTATCACGCAGGTCATTTGCTTCGGCTTCGAGTCTCTTCAGCTCTGCGCGTGTAGCGATCAATTCCGCAAAGACCGGCCCCGAGGCCTCGCTCGATGAGGGCTCTGGTATGTCCTGATCAGCGTCCCAATCCGCTAATCTGCCTGTATCACGTTCGTCTTTTGCAGAGTTAACGTCGTGGTCAGCGCCGTTGCCTCCGGTAGTGTCTGTCGCAGTAGGCGACACCGGATCTTCCTCATTCTCGTCGGGTGTGTCAGCAAATCGGATCGGGATGCGGCCCCACTTGCGCTCTTTCTTGTCAGAGGTCATCTGTTTGATCGGTGTACAGTCTTTTGTGCTGCGGTTGGACTCGACTTGAATTTACAACGACGCTTTTTCAGTAAGTCGGCGCTCTATCAGCCGCGCCATGTAGTTTACCATAGCCATCATGCGCGAATACTCAATTCTCATTGGCCCAACCACTCCGATCGTTCCGATGCCTTCATCGTCGCGAACGCGGTAAGGAGCAGTGATCAAAGCGCAGTGCTGCATTGAAGGCGCCAGGTGCTCGCGACCAATCACGATGTGAATATTGCCGTGGGCCGCCGGATCTCTTGAAATACATTCGTTGAGAATCCGTATGAGGCGAGATTTCTCTTCAAAGGTGCGAAACAACTCTCGCATTCTGTCGGCATCGACAAAATCCGGCTTGGCCAGCATATTCGAAGCGCCGTCAATATAAACGGACGGACTCTCGACCGCGTCGCCTTCGAGACTCATATCACAAAGCATAATTGCGTTGCGAAGCAATCGATCGTAGAGCGCCTTTTCCTCGCGCATTAATTCAAGCACCCTGGCGCGAATTGCCATCAGACTTTTGCCGGAAAACTCGACGTTCAAATAGCGCGCCGCCCGGTCTAAGTCATCCTGCGAGAGCACATCGTCAAGCCGAATAATCTTGTTGTGGACGATGTTCGAGGAGGAAACCAAAACCACCAGGATGCGTTTGTCAGCCAACTGCACGAATTCAATGTGCTTGAGTCGATTCTCAGCCAGGGATGGCGAAACGATGATCCCGACATTCTCGGACAATGACGAAAGAGCGTGAGAGGCTCGCTCCATCAGCCGATTGGGGCTAGCTGCAGAGTCTAGATCGTCTGCGCCGATCACTTCGTTTATCGCCGTCAAATCTGTTTCGGAGAGTGTCGCCTCGGCAAGCATGTGATCGACGTAATAACGGTAGCCTTTATCCGTCGGCATTCGACCAGCAGAAGTATGCGGCTGCTCAACCAGGCCCGACTCTTCCAGTGCCGACATGACATTGCGAATGGTCGCAGAGCTCCATCCGGCCGCGTGTTCAAAGCGGTCTGACAAGATGCGCGAACCGACCGCTTCGCCGGTGACCAGGTGTTCCTTGATGATTGCGGCAAGGATCGCCTGTCCTCTGGCGTCAGGTTGGTTTTTCTCGGCGCTTGCTAAAACTGAACTGCGACGGGGCATCAGATGAAAGTGGGAGCAGTTGGCTCCTTCGATAAACGGGATTGGGAAGCTGAGAGAGCCAGGGCGCACGCAACGACCGCGAATCAGTATAAGATATTAGCGAATAACGCTGCAAATTGCTGCTAAGGCAGGTAAGGCACTAACGCATACACTCGAACTAAGCGCCGTTTTCGATCTCGACGTTCTCAGCACTGCGCCAACCGCATTCCCTGGCGCGACTTAAGATGTTGTATTACCGAACGGGCGCTGTCGCGGACTTCACGTTTTGGGACTCTCATTACCGATCATCGTCGCGATTGTCTTCATCTCCAAGCTCCCTTGAAAAGGCTGCGCAAAGTGGTTTTTTGCGCTTCAAGTACGCTTCGACAGTCGCGAACAACGACTCTGAACACCACTTAAAGCTCTGCCAGTCAGGCCTTTAGCGGAACTCCCCGCGCTCAGATTGACGCCGTACAGGCCTCGTCTTTAAGATTTCACTGGCCGTCCCGCTCCAAATCATCGACGGCTTCTCCTAAGTGGGATCAAAGATTTCGTTTCATAACCAGGTAACCTTCGCGCTCCAATTGAGGATCGAGTGAGCTCCAGTCTCGAAAAATTGTTTGGTGAAGCCTTCAGTCACTTGGGTGGTGAGCGCTCTGTTCCACCTCTCGATGTGCGGTTCTACCCATACGCTGGCCTTCATCACACCATTCGTTTGCGTTCAGGTCGAGCATACGTACGCTTGTCGGACATTTGTAAAGACGCTCCCGTCGAGGTGCATCGAGCGCTCGCCTTCGTATTGGTGGCGCGGCTGCTGTCCAAGCGAACGCCGGCAATTCACGAACGCATTTACAGAGCTTATTCCATGCAGCCGGAAATTCAGAGGCTGTCCGACATTGCGCGTCGCCATCGAGGCCGGAAAATGGTCTCCTCAGCGCAAGGCAATGTTTACGACTTGAACCGGATGTTCGCGCGTGTGAATCGAAAATACTTTCAGGGTGAGCTGCCGACACCGACGATTACCTGGTCAAAGAGACGGACCCGTAGAATTCTGGGACACCACGATCGCGTTTATGAGACGATCACGATCAGCAAGAGTCTGGACTCAGCCGAAGTACCGGAATGGTTTACCGAATTTATTCTCTATCACGAGATGCTCCACATTAAACATCCGGCCAAACTCTTGAATGGACGCCGCTACTATCACACCGAAGCATTTCGGACGGACGAGCGCCGCTTTTCTCACTATCAAGAAGCGCAGCGTTGGCTTGAAAGAGTTGCGAGGCAACAACGCATCGCTCGCCCTCGGGCCGCCTGAAAGTTTCGAGGGAAGAGTGTCATTAAAGTTTTCGGGAAGATTCGGAACTTTGTAATAACTCGTACGTTTATGTGATCGAGGTAGATGGGCTCCTCAAAAAGACGGCTCGTTCCGGAGAATCTTAGGGCTCTGGAAGGGGCCGTCTTTCGTTGTTTGCTAAGTGGCACGGGCGTCCCGCCCGTGGGAATGCGCAGCAGACGCCCCTATCCGTTCTGCACGAACCCTGTTCGGCGGCAAACGTTGACCGTACGCTCTGAAAGAATTATCGTTGCGCCGTGAAGGTTCGCGAGATCGTGAAGTTGATCGAAAGTGATGGTTGGTATTGGGTGCGAACCAAAGGAAGCCATCATCAATACAAACATCCGACAAAACCGGGTCTCGTCACTGTTCCTGGCAAACCGGGCGATGAAATGGCTGTTGGTACTTTGAACAATATCCTCAAGCAGGCGGGTCTGAAACCATGAAGAAATATCTAATCATCGTTGAAAAAACAGAGACCGGCTATTCGGCGTTTTCACCTGACGTGCCGGGATGTGGTTCCACGGGAGAAACGAAAGCCGAAGTTGAGCGCAACATCCAGGAGGCAATCGAATTTCATCTTGAAGGTTTGCGTGCGGAGGGCTATCCGATTCCCGAACCCACTACCTATTCCTCCTACATCGATATCGCCGCCTAGGCCACACCGAAGAAATCGTTGGACGCGAGTCCCGATAAAGTTGGGATCTCTTACTAGCATCAACCCGTGGACTACCGTTTGCTCCGAGATCTCAATCAGAAACGACCTGAACCTCATTCATGGCCGTTCTTGAAGCGAAAAGCGTTCAAAGACGAACAGGAGTATCGGATCATTTTCGAAAGCGCCACAGATAACGTGCTTATGCCGACATCTTTGGGGTGGGCTCATTTGAACTTGCAGAGCGTCGTTTCGACTCCTATTCTAGCCTCGTGAAGATTCGGTTCTATCTTGATCCGACGAGTGGCCTTCCGCATATTTACAATCACGATGCTGACGAGACTGAGGTTGAGCAGGTTTTGAGGAACGCAGATGAGGACCGCCCAGGCACCGGGAAATCTCGCGTGGCGATCGGTCGAACGGAGTCGGGTCGAATCCTACGCGTAGTCTATGTTCGTGATCCGAAACCCGACAGTGTATTTGTCATCACAGCCTATGATCTAACGGGCAAGCCGCTCGTCGCATTCAGACGACGCCTGAGAAAGAAACGATAATGAAAAGACGAAACCGATTTCCAAAGGGTTGGAATGAAGCTCGAGTGCGAGAAGTTCTCGAACACTATGAGGGCCAAACAGAGGCAGAGGCCGTAGCCGAGGATGAGGCTGCTTTTCGAAGGCGCGATCAGGCGGTTATGGTCGTTCCAAAAGGACTCGTGCCAACAATTACAAAGCTGATCACACGAGCGGAGACTGCCGGAAACCGGGCACGGCGTAACAATTCTTTGGACACGAGCGGCGGGAGAGCGTCTCGCACCTAGCGTAGTGCCACGGAGGCTGCTTTGATGAGCGACGCCGCGTCAGGATTCGGTTTGCCTTAAAGGCGAAGCGACTTAACAAATCGAAGCGAACTGCGGGAGCTAGTCTTAGTTGGACCCCAACCTTTCTCCCACGCCAAACCGCGCGCGGCTGGACAAGGATCGAGCCGAGTAGCTAGACTAACGGGTTTTCCGAGAGACCGTTGGGCACATCCTTATTGGCGCCACACAAGTTTAGAGTGGAGATCGAATAGTTATTATGGCAATTCCGGCAACACAGATTAGGCGCGGCATGGTAATCGTTTTCGAAGGCGCGCCTTGCAAAGTAGTAGAGTTTCGTCATCACACTCCGGGCAATCTGCGCGCAATGGTGCAAACCAAGCTGCGCAACATCAGAACCGGCGCCTCTTTCGAGCACCGCTTCCGTTCAGCCGACACCATCGAGCGCGCCGCGCTGGAGCAACACGAAATGGAGTACCTGTATTCCGACGGCTCGCATCATCATTTCATGAATACCGAGAACTACGAGCAGATAGCTTTGAGCGAGGAAGATCTTGGCGATGCGGTGCAATGGCTGAGCCCGGGACTGAAACTTCAGACCGAATTCTACGAAGGAGCGCCCATCGGCATCGATCTGCCGCCATCGATGGAGTTGTCCGTAGTGCAGACTGAACCGACGATGAAGGGCGCCACTGTTTCAAACGTGAACAAGCCGGCAACGCTCGAGAACGGCGTGACGATCACAGTTCCACCGTTCATCAATGAAGGCGATCGCATTCGCGTGGATCCATCCGAAGGCCGCTATATTGAGCGCGCCAAGAACTAACCCAGCTTCACTATGTACTTAGTCTATAGCCTCCTGCTTGGACTTGGGTTCGCCATCATGCTTCCCAAGTTCCTGCTGGATGCGTTGCGACATGGCAAGTACATCTCCGGCCTCCGCCAGCGCCTCGGCTCACTCGAACCGCGACCCGGCAGTCAACCAGCAATTTGGCTCCACTGTGTGTCAGTAGGAGAAGTGCAGGCTGCTCGTCCGCTTTTTCAGGCTCTGCGCAGGGAGTTCCCGGATCACGCAATCTGTATCTCAACCGTCACGGTTACTGGCCAGGAGCTCGCCCGCCAAGCCTTCGCTGAAGCGGCGCGTGTGTTTTATTTCCCCGTCGATTGGCGTTGGTCAGTTCGCAGAGTCATGGATGCCATCAGACCTTCCGTCGTATTACTCATGGAGACGGAATTGTGGCCAAACTTCCTGCGCGAGTGCCACCAACGAAAAATCCCGGCCGCCGTGGTGAATGGCCGTCTTTCTGAGAAGTCGTTTAAGCGTTTCCAACTAATCAAGTCTTTCATTGGGAAAGTCCTGAACAATTTGACACTGGCTGTAATGCAGACTCAGGCTGACGCGGCCCGGGTTCGCGATCTGGGTCTGCCTCTCGACCGGATTGAAGTTGCGGGCAATATGAAGTTCGACGCCGGCGAGGTGGCTGAGCCAAACCTCCTCGAGAACGAATTCGCGAGCCGGTTCGGATTTCGAGATGGGCGTCCCATATTACTGGCCGCAAGCACGCACGATTCTGAAGAGCGAATAATTCTGGATTCGTTCACGAGGCTGCGCACCGCGGGGTTCAGCCAGGCGAGGCTCGTCGTCGTGCCTCGGCATCGCGAGCGCTTTAATTTCGTGGCCTCTTTGCTGGAGGAATCAAAGTACTCGTGGGTGCGACGCTCGCATCCGTCGGACCCAACAGATCGGGATGTTGATATAGTTTTGTTCGACAGTATTGGTGAGCTCAGGTCCTTGTTTCCATTGGCAACGATTGTCTTTGTCGGTGGGAGCATTGCCCGCATAGGTGGACACAACGTCCTCGAACCAGCAGAAGCCGGCGCCTGCATTGTTACCGGTCCATATACAAAGAACTTCGACGAGATTGTCAAAACGTTTACGTCGCGCGAGGCGTTGATTCAACTCGATGAGCAGCAGAATGGCGCCATGGCAACGACGCTCAGCGAAGTGTTCGTTGAACTGCTGAACGACGCCGACCGAAGGAAAGAGCTGGGCGCTCGCGGCAAAGTACTTGTCGAAGAGAATCGCGGCGCCACAATTCGCACTCTCGCTCTCTTGAAACAGATGCTCGCATCCACCGAGAGGAAATCGATCTCATCCTAATGGCGATCACGTCATCGCTCATATTGCCGCCTTTCTCCTTTTTGTATGCGGCAGCCACGAGAACGCGGCTGGCATTTTTTCAGCACGGCGTCCTCAAGCCTACCAAGCTCGACGCACCCGTCATCAGCGTTGGCAACTTAACTGCGGGTGGAACTGGCAAAACTCCACTCGTCGAATACATCGCGCGAAGAGTAGCGGGCTCGGGTCGTAAGGTTTGCATCCTCACACGCGGATACGGTCGTGAGAATCCGGCTCAACGCGTGCTGGTGTCGGATGGAACGACAGTTCTTGCCAAAGAAGCAGCAGCTGGAGATGAACCGCTCTTGCTGGCTCAGAAGCTTGAAGGGCTCGCTGCAGTTATTAGTGATGTGAATCGAATCGCGGCCGGCCGTTGGGCAATCTCAAACTTAGGCTCAGAAGTTTTTGTGCTCGACGATGGCTTCCAACATTTGCAGCTGGCGCGAGACTTAAACGTCCTCGTAGTGGATGCAAGTAATCCGTGGGGAAATGGACGAATGCTGCCACTGGGCCCGTTGCGGGAACCGATCTCAGGATTGAGCCGGGCGGATTGTGTTGTGCTGACGCGGACCGACCAGGCTGAAAACCTTGACGAGCTTCAGCGCAAGATAAAGACCCTGAACAGCCGAGCTCCGTTGTTCAATTCTCGCATGGTGGCTCGCGGCTTCAAGCGCGTGGATGCAAACGAAAAGATCAATAAACTGCCCGGTGCGGCTTTGGCTTTCAGCGGCGTCGGCAATCCCGATTCATTCGTTCGACAACTGAAGACTGAAGGAGTTGAACCAGTAAATGTGGTCCACTTTCGCGATCATCACCGCTACACTCAGGGCGATATCGACGAGCTGGTTGCCGAAGGCAAGGCTGCGGGAGCAGAGTGTCTAGTCACGACAGCTAAAGATGCGGTGAAACTCACCGATCTTTTGATCTCACTCCCCTGCTATGTCCTCGACATCGAGATTGAGATTGATAACACGGAGACATTCGTTGAGTTAATCCAGACGGCCTTCATCGCGTAAAGCAAAAGTTGATATAGTCAGCCCGCGGAACGGCGCGACAGCATAAAGCCTGGGGTGAAGCGAGGCCGAACCCCAGGGAAGCAATCGCCACCACACATTTCAGCCAGCGGAGCGGGACGGCAGAGTTAACTTGTAGAAGCAGCTGTCGCCCACTCCGCGGGCTTTGCTCCTCGCCCGTCGCAGTTAACCTGGGGTTCCGCTTCGCTCCACCCCAGGCTTTATGCTGCCGCCGGCTCCGCAGGCTGCGGAACACGCGGTCAGATTAGGCCGAGCCTACTTACAATTCCGCAAGTTAGCTTCAAGTCCCAGTTTATTTTCCAGGTGGGATCGGCGCGGTAATCGTAGGCTTGGGAGACACCGGAGGCAATGTGGGTGTCGGCACTAAAGGATTCGTCGACGCCGGAGTTGGCTGAGTGCTCGGTTTAGGCGAAGGCAATTCGGGAGCTTTATTCGCGTTAGCCGGCGGATTCTCATTCGCGTTCGCAGCATTCGCATTTGCATTCACGTTCTCAACAGGCGACGGAGAGATGGCAGCATTTGCATTCGTGTTAGCGTTCGCCGTTGGATTGACCGCGCCGCCAAGCGGGATTCCCTGCTCGCCCTGTCCGGTTGGCGGAGTCGTAGGTTGAACCGGCTGGCTATTTGGATCTGCTGACAACGTTGGCGTTTGATTTGTATTCGCCGGTTGACTGCTGTACGTGAATGCGTAAATGACTGCGAAGACAACCAGGAGTCCTGCCAACGATGGAATCACAATTCGCCAGGGATTGAACTTGCCTGGAGGTGCTGGGGGTGGCAACGGCACATTAACTGTCGACCTGGTTGGCGGCGGTACGTATGCTGCCACTCGAGGCGTCACCAATGTCTGTTCGTCATCATGCAACGGCGGTGCAGCGGGATCATCCGGCGATATGGTGCTGTGTCCACCCAGCTCAGGAATAACCAGACCCGTACCTTCGGCTATTACCAGGTCTTCAACCATCGCTCCCGCAGTTTGATAGCGATCTTCCTTTTTCTTCGAAAGAGCTTTGGCGACAACCGTTCCCACACCGGTGGGTAAGTCTTTTCTTTCAGCTAAGACCGATGGCGGCGTCTGCTGAAGATGTTTGAGCATGACTGCCGTCGGCGAGTCGGCCAGGAAAGGGACGTGTCCGACCAGCATCTCAAACAAAATAATCCCGAGAGAATAAATGTCGCTGCGCGAATCTATTTGGTCAGACTGCGAGCACTGTTCCGGCGACATATATTGTGGCGTGCCGATGATCAGATCCGGAGAGGTCAAACTTGAATCTTCAGCGCCGATTGGTTCCTGAATCTTAGCGATGCCAAAGTCCAGCACCTTTGCATAATCAGCGCCGGTGGCGTTGATCAGCATGATGTTGTCGCTCTTCAAATCCCGGTGCACCACGCCTACCGCGTGCGCAGCGTCGAGGGCGCTGCCAACCTGCCTCATGATCTCAACCGCGCGTACCAGCGGCAGAGGCCCTTCTTTGCGTATTAGTTGTTTGAGGGTGGGTCCGTTCAAAAACTCCATGATGAGGAAGACTACACCGCCCTCATCTTCACCAAAGTCGGTAACACTCAGCGCGTGAGGGTGAGAGATCTTGGAAGCGGCACGAGCCTCACGTGAAAAACGCGCCACGATTTTTTCATCGGCGGCAAGTGAAGGCCGCAGCACCTTGATGGCAACAGTCTTGCCCATCAAGATGTGCGTACCGCGATAGACCGCACCCATTCCACCTATGCTGAGCCGTTCCTCAACGCGATACTTCCCCGCCAAAAGCTCGCCCACCAGAGGATCGCCCGTGGTTTCGAGAGCTGCACCGTCGGCAGGACATAACGTGGTGGTATCCGAGTATTCGGCTCCGCAGCGCGGACATTTTTTCATTAGCGGGTGTGCCTCTCTGTTCTTGCTCGGGAGAAGCGCGAGCGTATCACACCGCTTTGTTAACGAGCAAAGGAACGACTCGACAACAAAAATACCGGGCGAGAGCATGACGCTCCGGCCCGGTATTCAATTTCCGCAGTGCCTCATTTGGAGTGCGCCGACCTGTCGGTGCTTTGGTCGCTGTGGCGGCATCAAGCCGCCGCTTGCGAAAGCGGTGAGGTCACCGCACTCCGAATTAGGGTGCACTACTAAAGCTTAGCTGGGTTTGACAACCGCGAAGATCACCAGCAGCGCAAAGAGCACCAGTGATTCGATCAGCGCCAAACCAAGGATCATCATGGTTTGGATTCTGCCGGCTGCGCCGGGATTGCGGGCTGCGCCTTCCACGGCCGAAGCGCCGATGCGCGACTGACCTAACGCGCCACCGAATACGGCGATCGCGAATCCAATGCCTGCCGCCAGCGCTCGATACTTGCTAACCGAGCTTTCGTTATCAGCAGCACCTTGTGCGAAAGCGCTCATCGCGGTCATCATGAAAATAACCACGGCAAAAAACGCCATTCTGAGTTTCCTCATTTTTCTCTCCTACGCGACGAAGTGTCGCAATGTGATTGGCGAATGGTTCAGCAAGAGCCGCTGGTATTATTTCGCCTGAATCCGGTATCCACCGCCCCTCGAACAACGGCGCTCCAGCGATACAGACTTGGTCGTTGCTTTGATCCCAAAGCGTATTAAAGGCCGGCTTCTTCTAATCGAAAACCAAACCGCTCGTCCAGTAGATTTCAGTTGGCGCTCAACGTGGTCGGGCGCGATGCCCGCATCGCTCGAGACGCGCGTTCATAAAGCCGTTAAGTTAGAACCGGAACAATAAACTCTCCGCTTTCATCCTCGTGGTGCGGGGCATGTGAGTCATGCGGCGCGTGCGAGACTTCGCTGAGATACAACTGTGAAAGCAAAACAAAAACAAAAGTCTGAATGAAGGCTACGAAAAGGCTGAGCGGCATCAGCACCACCGGAACTACAAACTGCGTGTACGGCGGCGCCAGATGGGCGATGGTCTCCATCACCTTCTCGTCCGCGAATAAGTTTCCGAACAGACGAATGCCGAGTGAAAAGGGCCTGATGAAATTACTGATCACCTCGATTGGAAAAATAAGCGGCGCAATCCACCAAATCGGACCGGCAAAATGCTTCAGATGCCCAAACAGTCCGTTTTCTTTGATCCCGACTGAGTTGTAATAGAGGAACGAGGAAACGCCGAGCGCAAAGGTCACACTCGTAGCCGCCGTCGGTGACATGAACAGCGGGAACAGTCCCATCAGATTAGAAACGAGGATCAAAACCGCAAACGTCATGACCATCGGAAAGTATTTCAATCCGTGCGGTCCAATAATGTCCGCGAGCATGTCCCGGATCGCGAGCACTCCCACCTCGAGCGTCTGCTGACCGTGACTCGGATCTTCGGCTGAAAGTTTACGTTTGAACAACACGATAATCAGCAGGCTAATGAGGCACGCGATGACGAACATTATCGTGTACCACGGTATCGCGTTTTCGGGCGTGTACGGACCAAACGCAGCCTCTGGTGAGCTGCCAAAGAACCCAAGTATCTTCGTCCAGATTGGCTTGGTGTATTTGAGCTCGAAGTCGTAAGCCCAGTGGCCAAAATACTGGTTAACGTATTTGACTATGATCGGGACGTGCTCGGCGACGTGCTCCTGAGCTTTCTCAGCATGAGCTCCAACCGCTTCTGCGTGCTTAACGGTGCCCTCGACGGCATCCGCTGCTTTCTCCTGCAACCAAAACATTAATTAGTACCCTCTCGATGAACGGGAAAAAAGAACTGTCTAAAAGCTTCTGCGAACAACGCGATCACGAAACTGCATAAGCCAATGATCGTTGCCGGTAATGAAACGATATTCAGCGCGTACGCAGCTACGACCGTGCCCGCAATCACGAAATACCTGAAGATGTATCGCGAACCGTTGGCGCTGGCATTTCCACCGGCCGCGCGCGCCTGGATTAGAGACGCGATCGAAGTTCGCATCCAGTGATAATTCAGCAGCGACAAAGCCCCGCCCAGAAAGAGCCCGGTCGTAAAGCGCCAGGGCATGAACAGCGGCGATAGTAATACGGCTGCTGCCACAGCGATGCCCATCACGCGAAATATGCGTGTTTCCAGATCGTTATCCGGAGTGGTAAGCAAGCTTCCACCCGTGCTTTCTTCGGATTCCTTCATTGGCAAAGCCAGCGATTTTACACGTGAATTGGCGGGTTTGTCGAACCTGGCTGGCAGGTATTCAGAGTTCAAACTTCAGTTGGCGGTATCCACACTCACAATCTAATGACTGAACTCTCAACGCCTGCAATCGGAAATCACAGCCTGGACGTCAACCTGATGAATTGATAAAAGCCAACTATCGAGCCCAACACAATGCCGCCGACCAAACACCAGGGAGTAGTGCCGAGCCAGCGATCAAGCATCCAGCCAAGCCCACAACATGAAGCAACCGAGAAAAAGAGGGAGAGCGCCGCTCCGTAAGCGATGCCGCTCTTCACATTCGTTTCCTCGTCGCCTGGCTTGAGCGCCATCACCAGGCCTCGCGTTTAAGATAGTTCTTTGGCACCTCATAAAGTAGGGCTTTACGCGAGTGCCGCATCGAGTCATGGATAAAACACACGTGGGTACACCAGCAAGCCTTACCACCGTCGATCGCTGAGAGCTCATCCTGCCGCTCGCGCGCTGACCAAAGAGCGCCAAAGTCAAAGTCATAATCGCTCAACGTCGCGAAGCTTTCGCGCAGCTCGCAAGCTCGCACATCTCCGTTGTAATCGATGACAGCGGTGGTTTCGCCGGCTGTGCAGGGGAACGGCCATGGTTGAGGTTCTTGAAAGTTTTCGTGCTGCGTCCGATAGTGTGTCGTGATCGAGCCGACGTAAGCGACATTCTTAATGAAACGGCGGCTGGCATCGTCATCGGCGAACATGCGATCGCCGTACCGCTTGGTCAATCGCGAGACGTGAGCATACATGGCGGGCAACACCTCGGGCGGCACTTGCTTGATGGACTCGCCCACCAGCGTCTCGCCTCGGATGATATTGAAATACTGGCCATCAAGCTCAAAATTCTCCCAAAGGTACTCAGCGAGCATTTCTATCTCGGTGTAATTCTCCGCGCAAACCACCGTGTTCACGTTCAATCGAAAGCGATCGGCAAACTTCTTTTTGAGCGGGTAAAGATGCGTAATGCAGTCAAGCGTCTTTTCCCAATTGCCCGGCACGCCTCTAATGCGATCGTGAGTCTTGCCGTAGCCGTCGAGCGCAATGTTCAAATAGAGATCCAGGTCCGGATTGTGGCTGAGGGCGAGATCAACTATGTCGTAGACACGCTGCTTGATCAGGCCATTGGTGGGAATGATGACGCGGTTGACTCCGTTCCGAGTCACAAACATGTCGATGATGTCGCTGAGATCACGCCGCAGCGTTGGCTCGCCGCCAGAAAGCCAAAGGTCAGTTATCGGCGGCATCGTCCGCGAAACCTTTTCTATCTGTGGGAAGGTTAGATCGCCGGGCTGGTTCAGTTCAGCGTGATAGAAACAGGTTTGACAGAAGGCGTTGCATCTCGACGTGACGAAAAGGATCACGGTCCCAAGCCGCAGATCGCGTTTGGTGCCCCGCAATAACTGAACTAATTGTGCAGCTTTGTTAGCCATTTGAGTCAGACTCGCGCGCGATGATGACAGCTTCGACGGGTGATTTCAATTCGTAGCTGATCCCGCGCCATTTGATTCGTCTCGAAATGGCCGCCGCAATCGCGTTGATAAGAAACAAAGCAGAGGCAACCGGCCAGAGCAACACGTGCCACAGCAGATCTTTTCGCAATGACACTCCGTAATTCGTTAGCGCCAGCTCAACGGCATTGAGCCGGATCCAGGATTTCGCCGCGCCCAACACAAAAATGATCGCGAGGAGGAACGCAGTAGTGGCTGGCAGGCCTAACCACCAGCGCCAAAACGTCAGCAGGAATCCTCCAAAAAATACGAGCACAAAATGGGCGTTGCCTAACAATACAGCCCTCCAAAGATGCGGCGCATAAACACGCGTAATCTTTAGTTGTCGCGTGGTGAACTCGAGTAACTCAAACAGGTCACAGCTATCTTCAGAGACGATCAAACATTGAGGCACAAACTTGATTGGCTTCCTGGCTTCTTGAAGTACGCGTGTGAGTGCAAAGTCGTCTGAGACTGTGCCGCGCCACCGATCAATCACGTTTAAGTTCTCGAAGGTCTGCCGTCGAATTGCGGTTGAGCCTCCCCAGCAGAAATTCTGGCTGCGCACTTCGCCAAGCGCGGAAGTGATGGACGCGTTCCAGACGGATCGTAGCTGGGCGCTAAACGAGAATGCCGAAGCGACAAACCACCGGTAACCCGTCGCCGCACCGAGTGTCTCGTCAACCAGCGGCGAGACCAACGACCGCAGCCAATTCGGATGCGGGCGCGCATCGCTATCCACGAATACTATTACCTCGCTCCGCTCATCGATCGCAGCGACTGCTTTTTGAAGATTGTGAACTTTCTGACCTGAGTCTGCTGCCGGTCCCGCGATTACGATCCTGGTTCCGACTGTGTTCAGATTGTCGGACTTTTCAGCACAAACTTCTTCGACGATTCGAAGTCCCGGGTCGTTGGCGGAGTCCGTCACGAAAACGATTTCGTAAGCCGGGTAATTCTGTTCAAACAGGGCCGAGAGGTTTTGACGCAGGTTCTCATCAACTCCGCGAAAAGGAGCAATGACTGAAACTAAAGGAGTGTAGTGTGGCTGGAACTCCGCCATCTGGCGCCGAACGTACGCGGCAAACCTTAGCCCACCTCGCAACGAGGTGAATCCGAGCCAGATGGCAACGAGGGACAGAAAATAATAAACGACCACAGAAACATCCATTAGAAACTGAAAGAGGCGATGCGGAGCACATCGCCTCGAGAACTTTGTCTGGATCGTCTGATCAACTTAATGCAGCCATGCATTTATCAGCCCCTGTGTGACGCTGATGATTGGCTGTGGGTAAACACCAATCACCAGGATTCCGATTGCTGAGATGCCTAATGCCGACCACAACGCGGGTGAGAGCGACAGCGGCTTGTCATCGGCTATGCGATCTCCGAGATACATGACCTTCACGAACCGCAGGTAATAGTAGAACGAAATAACGATATTGATGATCGCCCACCCTGCCAGCCAGTAATACCAGTTCTTCTTCTCAGTCTGGCCGCGTTCGAACAGGCCCAGCAGAAGATAATACTTACCAATGAAACCGCCCGTAATCGGCAGCCCTCCCAAAGAAAGCATAAAGAGGCCCATCATCGCTGCCATGCCCGGAGCCTTGTGCGCGAGCCCGGTCAAATCATCGACGTTGTCGCCAATGATCCCGCGCCGCCGCAAGCTGATAATAATTCCGAAAGCCCCCATGTTCATGAACGTGTACACCAGCAAATAGATAACAATGCCGATGTAGCCGTTCATATTTCCAGCTACCAAACCCAGCAGGATGTAACCGGCGTTCGAGATAGACGAGTAAGCCAGCAACCGTTTCGAATTGTCCTGCGTGACTGCGGCCCAATTGCCGACAAAGATGGTTATCGCTGCCACCAGCGCCAGCAACACTGCCCAGTGCTCTCGCATGGGCCCCAAAGCTGAAACAAAAATTCTCGCGTAGAGCGCGAAGCTAGCCGCTTTTGATCCGGTTGAAAGGAAAGCTGTAACTGAAGTCGGGGCGCCTTCATACGCATCCGGGGCCCACATGTGAAACGGCACCGCAGAAATCTTAAAGAACAATCCGGCCGCCATCGCGATCATTCCGAGCAACAGCAGCGGCCTCAATCCAATCAATTCACCCTGAGCCTGCGGGCCGGTCACCGAACTCATAATCGACGCGACGCCTTTAGAGATTTCGCCGACATTGGTCGAACCAGTCATGCCGTACAACAGCGACATCCCGTACAGAAGTATCCCCGAAGAAAAGGCCCCCAAAAGAAAGTACTTCATGGCAGCTTCGTTGGATCGTTTCTCGCGCTTGGTAAAAGCCACCAACACATAGAACGTCAGCGCCATCAACTCGAGACTTATATAAAGGAGAATGAGGTCAAAGCCGCTGCCGAGAAACATCATGCCGACAGTAGCGAAAAGAACCAGCGCGTAGTATTCCCCGTGCTGTTCGCCTTCGATATCGAGAAAGCGCATTGAGATGGCGATCGCCAGGGCCGCTGCTATCAGGAAGATCGCCTTGAACAAGAGCGCAAAGCCGTCAACACGGACCATGCCGTAGAAGCCCTCGAGCGCTCCGCCTTCCTTTATTGTCAGCCCGAGGAAAATCAATGACACTGCCGCGAGGGCAATGCCGGCGATCGAGAAATAGCCCGTCCACTTACTGAGTTTGCGCGGGAGCATTACTTCCATCACCAGCGCGATACAGGCGCAGACGGTCAGAATGATCTCAGGCGTGATCAGCCGCAGATCGCTGGGGCTGAACAGTGCTGAGGTATTGGCTTGAAGTAAGAGCAGCATAGTCACCGAGAAATGCTAACGAGGCTGAACCGTTACCGGAGGAGAAATAGTAATGTTGCCCTGCGAATTCGGAGTTGGCGCCAAGGTGCGCTCAGGTGTAGCCGGCAGACCCGGAATTGGATATGTTGGCCGCACTTGCCGCACGACAGCGTTGACAGGCTTGCTGATGTAATCCATGAATGGTTTGGGATAGCAGCCAATCCAAAGCGCAAGCACCACCAGCGGCGTCATGTAAACCCACTCGCGCCAATTCAAATCCGGCAACTTCTCGTTCTTTGGGTTCTCGATAGTGCCGAAGAACATTCGCTGATAGAGCCAGAGGAAGTAACCGGCATTGATGATGATTCCCAGCGTGCCCCAGCCGGCCCAGACCGGATTCGCTTCAAACGCTCCTCGCAACGAAAGGAATTCGGAGATGAAGACCGCCAGCAAAGGCAAGCCGATCGCAGTCATCACCATCGCCAAAAACACTGCTGCGTACCCCGGCATGACGTGGGAGAGCCCACCAAATTCAGCGACGCTGCGCGTGTGACGCCGCTCGTAGATGATGCCGACCAGTAAGAAGAGCGCGCCTGAGTAGATGCCGTGATTGATCATCTGCATCACAGCGCCATTCACGCCGTTCGGATTCAGCGAAAACAGTCCCAGCATCACCACGCCCATCGAAGACACCGATGAGTACGCGACCAGTTTCTTGACGTCGCCGTCCTTCTTAACGACGAAGTACATTGCCGCCAAAGCGCCGTAGAGAATACTGATGATGGCCAGGAAGACCATCACGCTGCGAACTCCGAAGCTCCCAAAGAACTGTTCGTCCATCGAGGCTTTTGGAAACATTGGAATGTTGAAGCGAAAGAATCCGTAGGTCCCCAGCTTGAGCAGGATGCCCGCGAGAATCACTGAGCCGGCCGTCGGCGCCTCAACGTGAGCGTCAGGCAACCAGGTGTGAAACGGAAACATGGGCACCTTGATCGCGAAGCCCAACGCAAACGCAAAGAACAAGAGCACCTGCATAGTGCCCATGTCCATAACTGAGCCGATGGCTTGCAGGTAGATGATATTGAAAGTACCACCGCCCGCCTGGGCCGCAGTCGAAAGCGTGCTGTTAACCAGCGCCGCAGCCTCGGTGTTTCCGGCCATTAAGGTTATTGTTGCTTGCGAGACCTTGGACGTGAGATCCGGATCAATCGCCGCAAAGTACATCTTCAGAATGCCAAGCAGCATCACCACGGAGCCTACCAGGGTGTAGAGAAAAAACTTGATGGCAGCGTACAGCCGATTCTCGCCTCCCCAAATTCCAATCAGGAAGTACATCGGCACCAGCGAGACTTCGAAAAACAAGTAGAACAAGAAAAGATCCATCGACGAGAATACGCCGAGGACCGCCGCCTGCAGGAACAGCAGCAACGCGTAGTACTCTTTCTCGCGCTTTTGGATGTAATTCCATGACGACAACGCGGCGATTACGCCGAGCAAGGTCGTGAGCAGAATTAACAAGACGGACACGCCGTCAACGCCCATTTGATAGCGGGCGCCGATGACCGGGATCCACGTGTGATCTTCGAGAAACTGCATACCGCCCAGAGCACGGTCATAGTTGACAAGGTATAGCGAGGCAATGAAATCAAGACCAAGCCAGGCTGTGGCGAATCGCTTGATCAACGTGGATTGCTGCTTTTTGAAGACGGCAATAATCAAGATACCGCCCAACACCGGCAGCCACGTGATAACTGAGAGAATGATGTTCTTCACTTCAAATCCTCGCTAGTGGCACGGGCGTCTCGCCCGTGATGCATACTTAACCTCTGAGATTCAAATTCAAATTAGGGTCTTACGAGGCCAACAAGGTCCGGATAGAAGAAAACAGCCACGGCGATTAGCAGCCCAATCACCATCACGAGCGCGTAGTTCTGCGCCAGTCCTGTTTGCGCCGCTCGCAACAGCGGAGACACCAGCCGAATCACAAACGCAGCGAAAGTATTCACCAGCCCATCGACGACGTACTTGTCAAAGCCTCCGCTCAATCGGCTCGTAAGCCGCGTGACCCAGGCGATGCCATTCACGCCTCCGTCTACCACCTTCGAATCAAAAGCATAAATGCCGCGCGCCAAATCCATGGTGCGACGCGTGATGGCCCACCCGTAAAACTCATCGACCCAGTACTTGTTGTAACTTGCCTCGTAAAGCGGTCGCAGACGTTGCGCCCAAATTCCTGGCAGGCGAGTGTCTTTGAGATAAAACAAATAGCCCAGTCCTATCCCGATGCCGGCAGCCGCCAGCGAGATCACAATGAAAAGCCATTCCGTAGCGCCGTGGCCAATCTTATGCGCGATTGTATGAGCGAGATTGAAACCAGTATCGCCATACGGAGCGGCTGCTTCGCCTGCAGCGGCTGCGGTTGTTGCTGTCTCGTGCGACGCTGCCAGTCGTTCGGAAGATTCAGCACCAGTCTTCGGTGCCTCGGCGTTATGAGCTTCCTTTCCAAAACCATGCGTCACCGGATTCCAAACAATCGGGTCCAGCCAATTAACAATATTCAAGCGCGCGCCGAAGTGTTCGCTGTGAGTGAGTTTCTCCCAGGCTGGCCCAATCCCCACGAGTCCACCGACGGTGGCGAGAACTGCGAGCACAGCTAACGGCGCCCACATGCTTGCAGGTGATTCATGAGGTATGTGCACGTGTTCGCCCGGTTGATGATGCGGACGATCGCCGGCTGAGCCTTTTTGTGCGTCGTGAGGCTTCTGTCCCTTATCAAACGCGGAAGCATGAGCTTCGTCGGCTTCACCACCAGCGTGTCCGCCGAGGAATCTTTCCTTGCCCCAGAAAGTCATCGCCATCAGCCGCGTCATATAAAATGCGGTACAGACAGCCGCGATGGTTGCGACTATCCAGAAGATCCAACCTGCCGGAACGTACGTGGTGCTGACCGCATTCCAGAGAATTTCGTCTTTGGACCAAAAGCCGCTGAAGGGAATGATGCCGCAGATGGCAAGCCAGCCGGCAAAAAATGCCCAGTACGTGTACGGCATGTACTTCTTGAGGCCGCCCATGCGCCGCATGTCCTGCTCGTGATGCATGCCGTGGATAACACTGCCGGCGCCGAGGAACATCAAGGCTTTGAAGAATGCGTGCGTCATCACATGGAAAATCCCAATGGCAAACGCCCCGACTCCGCAGGCCAGGAACATGAAGCCGAGCTGGGATACGGTTGAATACGCGAGGACCTTCTTGATGTCGTTTTGCGTGATGCCGATTGTCGCCGCGAAGATCGCAGTGGCGGCGCCGACAATCGTGACCACCAGCAACATCGTCTGCGAGTGCTGGAAGATTACATTCGTGCGCGTCAGCATGTACAAGCCGGCCGTAACCATCGTGGCGGCGTGAATCAGGGCTGACACCGGCGTAGGTCCGGCCATCGCGTCGGGCAACCACACATGCAACGGAAGTTGGGCTGACTTGCCGCAGGCGCCGATGAAAAGACCTAGCGCAATCCACGACATGACACCCCAATGCCCGAGGGTTTCGATCGGATAACCAGCCGCCTGTCCCATCACGTCCACGTACTGGCTGGTTCCGAAGGTGGCAATCACGCCTGAAACTGCCAGCGCAAAACCAAAGTCACCAACACGATTGGTTATGAATGCTTTTCTTGAGGCGTTCGCTGCTTCCTGCCGATCGAAATAGTAGCCAATCAAAAGATACGAACAGAGTCCGACCCCCTCCCAGCCCACAAACATCATCAGGAAGTTCGAGCCCATGACGAGAACAAGCATCATGAACATGAACAGACCCATGTAAGCAAAGAAGCGATAGAAGCCGGCCTCGCCGTGCATGTACCCGGTTGCAAAGATGAAGATGCAGAGGCCGACGCCCGTCACCACCAGCATGAAAATCGAAGTGAGCGGATCAAGTTGGTAGCTCCACTCGACATTAAGAATGCTGCCTCGATTGGTCGTTGGATTAATTACGTTCGGCGCGCCTTCAGCGGGATGTTGTCCTGCCGTAAGGCGAACTGCGCCACCGGGAATCCAGTTGTAGGAGAAGGAGCCATCTTCGCTGGTGACGTAGGCCTTGGGCCAGCGAGCCGAGTCCTTTGAAAAACCGTACGAGTAGACTGCCGCGATCGCGATCAGAAAGGAAAGCGCCACTGAACCAACCGCGACGCCGCTGATCACCTGCTCTGTAAAGCGCAGAGCTCGGCCCAGCAACCCGTTGATGGCTGCACCAATTAGCGGTAGCAGGGGAACTAGCCAGATGTATTTATACATTAGAAAAAGACGTTCTTTGTTCCTGGTCCTTTGTTCTTAGCGCTTGAACATAACCACGGAGATTCATTACCACCCAACTGCAAAGCACAAAGAACTAAGCACTAAGAACGATTTACCACTTAAGTAAATCTATCTGATCTAAAAGTATCGTTTCCTTATTTCGGTAGAGCGCGATCACGATGCCGAGACCGATTGCGGCTTCAGCGGCGGCCACCACGATTATGAAGACGGTAAAAATCTGGCCAGCCAGCGCGTTCGGATTGTTGGTCTGCAGCAGGTATCGTGAAAACGCAATGAAGTTCAGATTTGCCGCATTCAGAATCAACTCAATCGACATGAAGATCACGATGATGTTGCGACGCGTCAGCACTCCAGCCACGCCAATGATGAAAAGAATTGCCGCTATGACCAGAAACTTTGAAAGATCCGGGTGCTGGACTTTGTCCCAGACAGTTTGCAGCCGCGAACCCTCGTTCTCTACAAGTATCAATGCTGGTATCAGAGTACTAAGCATTTGGATCCGAAACGGACTCTCCTTCCTCGTGCACAAAGGGCGCCAGCTCGGGTTCCCGCTTGGCCTCGTCCTGCAATACTTCGGGTGCGAGGTCGTCGGTCGCCGCCTCCTGCTTGATCGTTCGCGCGAGCATTACTGAGCCGATGATTGCCACCAGCAGCAGCACGCTTGCGACTTCAAACGGAAGCGCGGCATAGCGGTAGAGACTGGCGCCGACTCGCTCGGTTTCTTTACTCAGCCTGGAGGTCCTGGTTGCTGTCACTGCCAGACTTTTGTCTCGATCGGCCGGGCTTTCAGTGGGACCGTCTTTCACCTGGTCCCTGTTTTCGAGAGCGCGGACGCCGTTGTTAACCGCGAAGAGCAAACCACCCACCATCAAGAGGCAGAAAAAAAGACTGGCGCCAACCTGAGCTGAGCGATTGAAGATCGGCGCATCACCTCGTTCTTCAAGCCCGACGTTGACGAGCATGATTACGAACAGGAACAAGACCATCACGCCGCCAACGTAGACGAGAATTTGAACACCGGCGATAAACTCGGCGCCAAGGATAATGAAGAGCGCCGCGATTGATACCAGCGATGAAATCAGGAAGAGCGCGCTGTGAACGGTGTTGCGCGCCATCACGGTCAAGAGACCCGCGAAGATAGCGGCGATGGCGAATATCCAGAAAAAGACTGCTTCCCAACCAGAAAGGGTCATATGATTTCGGAATGCTGATTTCGGATTGCGGATTTCAGATCTGAATTTCCACTTGAGATCTTCAATTTGAGATCTTCAACTTGAGATCTTCAACTTGAGATCTTCCATTTGAGATCTGAGATCGCTTTTGTTCTTAGTTCTTTGTTCTTTGAGCTCGAGTCTAATCAACCGTTCCCGGTTCAATGTCGGTTCAAACAACCATAATCGAAAGCTACTCAACCACAGCGACACTCAAGTACAAAGATCAAAGATCAAAGACCTAAGATCATCTTTACGCCGTATATTTAACCGTTTCTCTGCCCTGCTCCAGCATCTCACGATTCCAGACAAATCCCGCGCGTGAGTACGTCGCCAGTTCAAAGTCCTGCGTTAGCTCCAGACACGAAGTCGGACAAGCCTCCTGACACAACGCGCAGAACATGCATCGCGAGGTGTCGAAAATGAACTCATCGAGCACCTTCTTACGCCGCGCCTTGCCTGCCACCACAACCTCAACATCCATTGCCAGCACATCGATGCAATCTTCAGGACAAGCAAGCGCACAAAGATTACACGCGATGCAGAGCGTGTCATGCGTTTCCGGATCCATGTTCAAGCGCGGAGCGCCATGAAAACGCGGTGCTACGTCCGGACGCTCTTTTGGATACTGTTCCGTGTAAATCCCCTTGCCCGCGACTGAGTCTTTGTCGGTGGCGGCGCCGATGTTGTACTTCAACGTCAGACCCAACCCCTTTAAGAGATCGAACAAGAAGAACCGTTTCAACTTTTGGATGAAGTCCGGTTTCGGAACCTTAACTAATGGCATTCCTTTTACCTCTTACGCTTCAGTCGTGGCTGCTGTTGTCTTAGTCGACGCAACCGCGGATGTGCCGGAGGGCAGATTTACTAATCGAATGTCGCGGCGCTGCCGCTTCAAATTAAAGTCTCGCGAGCGCCAATTGATGAAAGACAGCAACCCTCCGGTTATTAATAAGCTGACTATGCCCATGACAATCATCAAAACCTTGCCGGTACCGGTTAAGTTCAGGCCGTTAGACATATCTTCAATTGTCTTCAGCTCGCGCCAACCGTCGAGGGCCTGAACCAGAAACACACTGAACGCGGTCAGGACGATATTTATCAGCGCCGCCGGGATCAGCCACTTCCATCCTATGTCCATCAGCTGATCGTAACGGAACCGCGGCAATGTCCAGCGCAACCAGAAATACAAATAAAGAATGAACGATAATTTTATTATGAAGACGAGCGCGCTGACCACGACGTATGCGTTGTGCCAGCCCGCAGCTTCAAGTTTGTAGACAAACGGAAAATACCATCCACCAAGATACAACGTGGTGGCTACAGCAGAAACCACAACCATCGCCGCATACTCGGCCATAAAGAACAACGACCAGCGAAAGCCCGAGTACTCCGTATGAAAGCCTGCTACTAATTCTGACTCAGCTTCAGGCAAGTCGAATGGAGCGCGGTTGTTTTCGGCAATTCCGCTGATTAGGAAAAGCAAAAATCCGGCCGGCTGATAAAAGATGTACCAGATGGAATCCGACGCTTGAGCCGTCACCACACTCGACATCGAAAGCGTGCGCGCGAACATCAGCCCGCCAATTAGGGCCAAGCCCATCGAGACTTCGTACGAAACCATTTGCGCGCTCGAGCGCAGCCCGCCCAGCAACGCGTACTTTGAATTCGATGACCAGCCGGCGAGGATCAAAGCCAAAACGCCAACGCTCGACACGCTGATCACAAACAACAATCCGATATTGACGTCGGTGATAACTGCCCAATCGGGACCGAAGGGCATCACCGAAAAGACAATGAAGGCAGCGGCGACTGCGATGTAAGGCGCAAAGAAAAAGATCCAACGATCAGCTTTCTCGGGAATAAAATCTTCTTTTGTCAGCAGCTTGATACCGTCGGCGATGGGCTGTAACAAGCCCCACGGGCCAACTCGCATGGGACCAAGCCGCGCCTGAATGAAGGCTGAGATTTTTCGCTCGAGATAAGTGCCGTACGCCACCCAAACCGCCACGATCGTGACCACCGCGCCGATCTGAATCAGCGGCCAGACGACGTAATTAATCGTATGCTGGCCGAACCCGACCTTCAGCAACACGTCGTCAATGAAGTTAATTGGAGCGAATAACAGCGGGCTGAATTTCATCATCATGAAAACGTGAGCTATCTGTCGATCTCTCCGAGCACAATATCAAGCGTGCCGATAATGGCAACCACGTCAGCGACCAGGTGGCCTATACACATCTGTCTAAGCGCCTGCAGATTGATCAGCGATGGCGGACGCACGCGAACACGATACGGATGCGCTGAGCCGTCTGAAACCAGATAACAACCAATCTCGCCTTTGGGTCCTTCAATCGAATGATAATAGTCGCCGGCGGGCGGCTTAACCACCTTCGGCAGTTTCGCGCTCACTGGTCCATCGGGCAACTTGTCGATTGCCTGTTGCACGATACGACGTGATTGGCGCATTTCTTCGAGCCTGACCAGGTATCTATCAAACGTGTCGCCGTTCTCGCCAAGCGGGATTTCAAAATCCATATCGGCATAGGCGGCATACGGTCTCGATTTTCGGATGTCCCACGCGACGCCGGAGCCTCGCAACGCCGGCCCCGATAATCCGATCGCAACTGCTTCAGGTCCCGAGATCACTCCAATGCCAACAGTGCGACTCAACCAGATGCGATTCTCAGACAGCACCGTTTCGTACTCATCGAGCCGTTTCGGAAAATTATTTACGAAGCGGCGGACGTCGGTTTCGAAATCATCGTAGGCGTCATTAATCATGCCGCCAATTCGCCACGCATGACATGTGAGCCGGGCTCCGAACTGTCGTTCGAAGATTTTCAGGATCTCCTCACGCTCTCGCAAAGCCCAGAGCAAAACTGTTACCGCGCCAATGTCGAGCGCGTGGGTCGCGAGCCACAATAAATGCGAAGCGATTCGATTCAGCTCCGTCAGGATAGTGCGCAGGTAGTGAGCCCGGGCCGGAACGTCGAGTCCCATCACCTGTTCGACTGTCTCGACCCACACCAGGCCGTTCGACACTGCCGCGATGTAATCGAGCCGATCCCAGTAAGGAGCAATCATCGGATACTGCCGATTCTCGGCAATCTTTTCCATCCCTCGATGCAAATAGCCAATGTCGCAGTCGAGGTCCATGACCGTCTCACCATCGAGCTTGAGAATGACACGCAGCACTCCGTGAGTCGAAGGATGCTGCGGCCCCATGTTCAGCACCATCTGGGGGCTGTCCAGCAGGGTCTCTTGTGTAGTTGCTATTTCTACCTGATGCATAAAATTCTCAAGCTGCCGGAACGCCGGCTTCTACCGGAAGATAACAGCCAGTGACGCTCCAGGGTTCGAGGACTAAGCCAATCTCTGCGACTTCGCCTGCTTCTCTCTGTTTGACCAGATTGAGAATGATCGAATTGGCGGCACTGGCTTTGTTCCAGACATTGCGTGGCGTCATGGTATCCATGAGGACAAACCCCGCGACCTTCGCCGCTTCCGGCGTGTCGAACACTTTCGCCTCATACTGTGCTGCAATCTCTTTTGGAGTCACTTATTTTGTGATCTTAATTTGTTTTGTGATCTTAATTTGTTTTGTCATCTTATTTGTTTTGTGATCTTAAATCTGAGATCTGCTTTTCTTGTTCTTTGTCCTTCGTTCTTTGTACTCAGTGCCGCCTAAGCTTGAGACTCTCAAGGTCGTGCACTCGCCCTCTAACACAGAATCCGACAACTCCGCGAACACTCAACCACAAAGATCAAAGAACTAAGACCAAAGACCAAAAACACAAAGCCAAATCGTCGCCACTCACCGTCACTTATCTTTCGGCATCACTTCTTTGCCGGAATGGAAAATCTCTCGCATCATGCGCTCTTGCGGCACCGAGAGGAGCTCCAGACCATACGCGCGCCGCTGTTCCAGTTGCTCTCGTTGGACGTCCGTCATTTCCGGCAGGTGACGTTCAGTCCAGGCATTCTCGACAAATTCCAGAGGGTAATCCTTTCTGAGCGGATAACCTTCCCAATCGGGAGGCAGCAAGATCCGCCGCAGGTCCGGATGATTTACAAATTTCACCCCGAAAAGATCGTAGACCTCACGCTCCATCCAATTCGCAGCGGGCCACACTGACGTTACGCTTTCAACTCCATCCTCTGCGTTGACCGCAACGTACAAGCGCACGCGAACGTTTCCTTCGATTGAATAAAGATTGTAGACCACATCGAAAGGAGTGCTGCTTTGATTCGGATAATGAACGCAGGTCACATCGCTTAAGTAGTTAAATGGCGCCTCGGCGTCAGCAATAAGAAACCGGCAAGCCTTAACTATTGACTCACGGTCAATCCGAACCGAAAGCTGCCCCAAAAACTCGGAAGCCTCCATGACGGCTGCTCCGAGCTCACCCTTCAATTTCTTTACCAATGGATGATAGGAAGCGTCTGTCGGCTTAGGAGCCTCTTCCTTTTTCTTGACAGGAGGCTTGGGTGGAGCGGCCCCGCCAGAGACGGCAGCGGCCTTTTCAGCCAAAGCATCCTTGGCCGCAACCACGCGAGCTTTGGCATCTTCTACTTTGGAGGTTTTTTCGCTGTCAGCGCTGGCGGACACTTCGGCCGGCTTAGACGCATCCGTATCGGGCTGCTTGGGGTCTTCGGCCATGCTGTCTGCTTAAGTTGCACCTGCACAGGAACGATCCGGTTGCGCGACCGTCCGCGCACGCCTGCGCGTGTGTATATGCTAATAAATAGAAGGGCAATGGGATTTAAGCATGCGGATTAATCGCTGTCAACACACTTGTCTGCGGCCCAAGTCCCCATCCAGCTTGACGATACAAGCGCTCGGCCCATATCATATGACGTTTGTAATTACAGCGTGAAATCAGACACGAACGATTAGAGGACGGTAAGGAAATAAGGAAATGAAATCAGGAATTCACCCGGAATATAACGAGATAACTGTCACCTGCGCCTGCGGTGAGACGTTCAGCACCCGCTCGACGCGAAAAGGCGACCTTCATATTGAAATTTGTTCAGCCTGCCATCCGTTTTTCACTGGAAAACAGAAATTAATAGACACGGCCGGGCGCGTTGATCGATTCAATAAGCGTTACGGAAAGAAGACTGCTGACACGACAGCCGCGGCGCAGTAATCGAGCGTTTTGTCACGGAAGGTAATGTTCAGGAACCAACACTAGCTTTATCTGTTAACTTAGACGCCGGCGTTGCATCGTCGGTCGCCAAAGGTGCATCCATCTGATCACCTGACGACCGAAAGCAAACGTCGGCGTTGTTGTATTCACGTGGCACGGGCGTCCCGCCCGTGAAGGGTGATGAGTGGCACGGGCGTCCCGCCCGTGAAGTATGATGAGCACTGACTTTCCCCAAATAAGTTCCTACATCGGCAGGCTTCCGATGCCACTATCGAGAGGAATATTGTGAGCACAAACGAAAAAGATCTCATCGTTGGCGGACAAGCCGTGATCGAAGGCGTGATGATGCGCACACCTAATGCTTACGCCATTGCGGTGCGCAAAGCCGATGGCACGATTGCCAACATCAGCGCTCGCCTTCCAAAGTGGAGTGACAAATATCCGCTGCTGAAGTTGCCCGTGTTGCGCGGCAGTGCGGTGCTCTTGCAGTCGATGGGTCTCGGCATCAAGGCTCTGAATTATTCAGCCAACGTCGCCTTCGGCGAAGCAGAAACTGCCCAGGAAGTACAGGTAGCACTGACACCGGCGGTAATCGAAGGCGAAGGTGATTTCGCTGGTCTGACGGGAGCTGTGCCCGGACTTTTTCCTGTACCCACGCAAAGCCAGCCGAAAGATGAGATGAAGAAGGGCGGAACATTTGCCGCCGCCGGCTCAATTGCTTTCGCACTCCTATTCAATGTGCTGCTGTTTGTTGCTGCGCCGCTGTTACTAACCAACGCCCTGTTCATAGCGACGGGGTGGGCAACGACTCCAGCAGTTGAGCAGACGGCGCAAACTCAAGTCAGCGTCGCCGCTTCGAACACTGCGACAAGCGAGACTGATACTCAGAACACGTCCTGGTACACGCGAGCCTGGCAAACGACGCGCACTTATCTACGACCGGTGCGACCGTCCGTGCTCTTCAATCTCATTGATGGAATGATTCGCATGAGCTTCTTCCTGATCATGATCTTCAGCTTTTCGCTGTTGAAAGATATCAGGAGAGTTTTTCAGTACCACGGCGCTGAACACAAGACTGTGTTTACCTGGGAAGCTGGTCTGCCCCTGACGGTCGAGAATGCTCGTCCGCAACCGCGCCAGCACCCCCGCTGCGGCACGAGCTTTCTTATGATCGTAATGCTGGTGTCGATCCTGTTGTTCTCGGTCATCAAGTTTGACTCGCTGGTTTACAACTTTTTGGTGCGGCTGGCGTTGGTTCCGGTGGTCGCGGGGATTTCGTACGAGATTATTCGACTGGCTGCGAGAAAAGAAGCCGGTGCGCTGTTTAAGCTCATGACGCTGCCCGGTGTGTGGCTGCAAAACATTACGACGCAGGAGCCCGATGATTCACAGCTTGAAGTGGCGCTCGAGGCGTTGAAGGAGTCGCTCAAGCTCGAGCCCCAGCCTCAAGAGGCTGCGCTCGCGCCCCTTTCCTAGGTGTAGGGGCGGACCAGTGTGTCCGCCCGTTTGCTGGCTACACGAGGGCGGACACACAGGTCCGCCCCTACATGGATTAGCGACAAACTGAAGTTGTCGGACGGAAAAAGCAATGCTGGAAAAACTCGAACATATTGAAGCGCGTTACGAAGAGTTGACGAACGAGCTCTCCGCGCCGGAGCTGCTCGCCAATCCCTCAGCCTACGCCAAAGCTGCAAAACAACTGCGCACGCTGGGCGAGATGGTCGACAAATATCGTCAGTTGAAATCTTTGATGGAGGAGTTGGCTGGCGCTCGCGAGCTGGTTGATATCGCTGATGACGAAGAGATGCGAGAGATGGCGCGCACTGAAATCAGCTCCCTGGAAGCAAAGATCAAGTCCACGGAAATAGAATTACGCCGCTTGTTGATTCCGTCCGATCCGAATGACGAGAAAAACGTGATCATGGAAATCCGCGCCGGCACTGGTGGCGATGAGGCTTCGTTGTTTGCGAACGAAATGCTCCGCTTGTATGGACGCTATGCGGAAAAGCAGGGCTGGCGATTCGACATTGTCGAAATCTCAGAATCGGGAATTGGCGGCATCAAGGAAGCGGTTGCTTTGATCGAAGGGGAGAAAGTTTATTCGAAGCTCAAGTACGAATCCGGCGTGCACCGCGTCCAGCGGGTTCCGCAAACGGAAGCCAGCGGTCGAATTCACACTTCTGCGATCACAGTTGCTGTTTTGCCTGAAGCTGAGGAAGTCGATGTCAAAATCGATCCCAAGGATTTGCGCATTGACACGTTCTGCTCGTCAGGTCCCGGCGGACAGTCAGTCAACACGACGTACTCAGCTGTGCGTATCACTCACCTGCCGACTAACGTCGTGGTCTCGATGCAGGACGAAAAGTCGCAGATCAAGAATCGTGAGAAGGCCATGCGCGTACTGCGTGCTCGACTGCAGGAGATCGAGGAGCAGAAGCAGCACGACGCTCTTGCCAGCGAACGGCGGTCGATGGTGGGCTCAGGCGACCGGTCTGAAAAGATCCGCACTTACAATTTCAAAGAAAACCGCGTCACCGATCACCGCATCGGCCTTACCATTCACCAGCTCGATCTCGTCATGGAAGGCAACATCGACGACTTCATCCAGGCGCTCTCAACTCATTACGAATCCGAGAAACTCAAACGCGAAGCCGTCGCCGCCTAGCTACCGGGGAAGGCGAGCTCGCTCGGCTTCGGTCCAGGCGCATAGGGTCTTGATATCTTCGGCGGTTGGCTTTGAACCTGGATGCAACGGCGTGTAGGAGCTCAGTGGCATTGAACCGTCCTTAACAAGGTCGCACATCTGCTGCAAACGCCTGCCCTGCCGCCTTTGATCGTATTTACCCCATTCCGAAAAGTTCAGGTCTTTGCGGGCATGATCGACGTGGTCGACGACAAACCACGACACTGGTGAGATGTTCGTGTACAAGGGCCACGCGGTTTCGTTGGAGTGGCAATCACGACACGACTGGTTGAGGATCTGCTGAACCTGCGGGGTCATTTGTGTGTGAGCGGTGATTGTCTGTGCTTGATCCACCGGCGGGTTAGTCCGCGCCGGCCGCTTGAATTGAATAGCAATAAAAAGGCAAGCCACGACTAACATCAACCACTTTAGTATTTTGAGAACTCTCATCGGCCCATCCTGTACGTTAGCTTTGTGTTTTGTTCTTTGTCCTTAGTTCTTTGTTCTTTGTTCTTTGTAGTTTGATTTCATGAACTTTTTCAGTCAAGAAACAGATACCTGTAATCGCATACGCCAGCCATCACTCAAGCACAAAGAACAAAGTACCAAGTACAAAGAACAGAAGCTGATTACTGATTACTGATTACTGATTACTTTTGGCCTTGGGCGCTGTTGTACTTTTCCAGCCCGGTAGCCCAAGCCTTCTTCAAAGCCTTCATCGCCGGCGAAGAATAATTCCCCCAGTTTGATTCCAGCTTCCCTTTCCACGAATCGAGCATCTGCTGATTAAGCGCAAGCACGCCGTCTCGCGAAACTCCCTCAGGAGGCGGTACCAGCTCAGCCATTCGATCATACACTCGTGCTCGATCATCGCCACTCACGCGCGCCACCAAGTGCCACAAGGTCAGCGTGTCTCTTACGCGGGCGGCCGCCAGCAACGAATTCAGACTCTCCTGTTTGTAGCCCTCCTCAAAATCAATTTTGCGCAGCGCCTCTCGAAAGTCTTGCGTCGCATCTTCGAAGTATGGAGTTCCCGGACCAACTCCAGGCCGCGTCGCACATGCTGCGCCGGCGGGAACCATCGACTCGCGATCCTTGAGCTGCAAAGCTACCCAACCTGAAGTCACTCTCAGCAGAGTGGCGCCCTTGTCGTCCACCTCAAGCGAATAAGCGCAGCCCAGATCGGCCGCGACTGCCGACGGAGTATCGACATAAAAGAGTTTCGGCGGCGCCCAAATTCTTGCACTTAACCGACCCTGAGCCAGCTCGAGCCGGTGTTCGGTTGGCTTTGTCTCAATAAGCCGAACGCGAGTATTTGGATCGATTTCGACCTGGCCAATGCTGCCGACTGCAATCTGAGCTCGTGACGCACCGTCAGTCTCCAGCCACTGTCCTCGAGACAATCTTCCCTTTTGCTTGATTCCCTTCTTTCCAATTTGTGGATTCCCGTCAAGCTGCACGACCTCCCAAAAAGGACTGGTCTCTTTCAAGTAGAGCCAGGTTCCGGCAACGCCGACAACGAGAACCAGACAAGCTGCGACTGCGATGAATCGCGGCCGCAACAGATGGAAAGAGCGCCGCGGAATATCCCGCGATTCAGCCCGTCGCTGAATGGTCTGCCAGAGGTCATCCGGCGCTTGAACTTGCGGTAGGAGTTCAGCGAACTTTACGCCCAGCTTGATCTGATCGTAATCAGCGCGGCAAGAGCTGCAGCCAATTAAGTGCTCTGAAACCTCGCGCATGGCTTCGGTCGATAATTCGCCGTGGCAGTAAGCTGACAATTCCTGATGTACGTGCCTGGAAAACATTACTTGTAGCGTAGACTTCAGTCTGCGTTCTACCCTCCCTAAAGACTACAGATTTGAGCCACTGGTGTTGGTGCCGCTGAAGTCGAGAGTGGCTACTCGCTTCTCGCAAACTTCGAACGTCTTTCTTTTGTTTCTCGAATACAGATTTAAGTCACCTCCCTAAAGATTACCGATTTAGCCACTGGTGTTGGTGCCGCTGAAGTCGAGAGTGGCTACTCGCCTCTCGCAGACTTCGAACGTCTTTCTTTTGTTTCTCGAATACAGATTTAACTCTCCTCCCTAAAGATTACCGATTTAGCCACTGGTGTGGGTGCCGCTGAAGCCGAGAGTGGCTACTCGCTTCTCGCAAACTTCGAACGTCTTTCTTTTTGTTTCTCGATACAGATTTAACTCTCCTCCCTAAAGATTACCGATTTAGCCACTGGTGTGGGTGCCGCTGAAGTCGAGAGTGGCTACTCGCTTCTCGCAAACTTCGAACGTCTTTCTTTTTGTTTCTTGATCAGTCTGCCTCCTACCCTCCCTAAAGACTACCGATTTAGCCATTGGTGTTGGTTGCCGCTGAAGTCGAGAGTGGCTACTCGCTTCTCGCAAACTTCGAACGTCTTTCTTTTTGTTTCTCGAACACAGACTTAAGTCTGCGCTACTACTCCAAAACACCTTGTAGATGTCCCAACCGTTTCGCCAGAGCTTTGTGTGCTCGATTTAACCTTGAAGCGACAGTACCTTTGGAACAGCCCATAACGTCCGCGATCTCTTCGTATGACAGCCCCTCGATATACTTCAGCAAGATCGGCAGCCGAAACTTCGGCTTAAGCTCCATAATCGCTGACTTAACCGCGTCGGCGATCTCCAAACGCGCGAAATGTCTTTCCTGCGGCCTTCGTTCTGCAGTCCTACTAACTGACACCATGTCTCCGAATGGTAAAAAGCGCCGTCTCCGTCGTTGTTCATCGATGCATGCGTTAACCACCAAACGATATAACCAGGTCGTGAATTCCGAATCACCTCGAAACTGAGTGATCGCCGTCAAGAGTTTGAGAAAGATCTGTTGCGTCACATCGCTGGCGGCAGTTTGGTCCCCGCCGAATGTGTACACTGCGATTGAGAAGACCCGATCCTTATAAGCTTCAAAGAGCAGCCGGAAAGATTCGCGGTCACCTCGCTGGCATGCCGCGATCAAGTCGGTCTCGATTGTTGGCTGCTCCATTACAGCGCACTGCTCCATCTGCGCCTCCGACGATCAAACAACACTAATTTGACGAAGGCTGCGGAGATTTTCTTCCCGTTACTCAAGAGTTTCTACCACTATTTTGAGGGAAAGGGTTTACTTGATCGTCGCACCTTCGGCGCTCGGGATTCGAATGTACTACAACCCCGCCGTTACGGGCGGGGCTACTGAATGCTGGCGCTACGGGCCTAAGCACGCCGTCGAACAGTGCGCCAAGAAAAAGTAGGTAAAGCATAAATGGTGAACTGAGTAGCCGATACCACAGGCTTGCCCTGTGGTGTTTCATGTTCACAGCTACAAAAACAGGCTCATCCATCGGTTCGCAAGAGGCCACGGGCTGGCCCCGTGGTGTTTCACGTTGCCGCCTGCCAGCAGCATGAAGCGTGAACACTCCACGGGACGAGCCCGTGGCATCACCAAAAATCTCGGCCCGCCTCTGTTAGCGACCAACGTGAGTGACCACGGCGCCAGGCCGTGGCCTCAGTTTTAGCGACTACCTACTTTTTCTTGCTGCTGCGCAGTATTTGCCAGCTCTCCTACAGGCTGCCAGCCTGCAGCTTGAGTAGCCTTCGCTTCAATTCACCTGGAAAAAGAATCTGGGGATTTGCCATATATCATTTGCCGTTTTCCATTTCGTTCGCCACGATTCCAGGTCATCACTGGCCGTGGTGAGCAATGGAAAATGAAAAATGGCAAATGATATATGGCAAATCGTCGGTTTGGCGTAACCTTTCGCCATTAACGTATCGACAGGCTGGCAGCCTGTCATACTCACGGGATCAAGTCGACTATTTCGCACCAGAGATGGGCGATGGTGATGTGAGCTTCCTGAATACGCGAGGTTCGCGGGGACGGAACGATCAATGAATGGTCACAAAGTTTCGCCAGTTCACCCCCGTCTGAACCACCGAGACCAAGTGTGACGCAGCCTTTCTCCTTAGCTTTTTCAATTGCTCGAAGAATACTCGGAGAGTTACCGCTGGTGCTGATGGCAATCAGCAGATCGCCCTTCCGGGCCAAGCCATCAACCTGGCGGGCGAACACCTGCTCATATCCGAAATCGTTACTTAGGGCCGTGAGGGCTGAGGTATCTGTGGTTAAGGCAATGGCCGGCCATGATTGCCGCTGTCGTTCATAGCGTCCCACTAATTCAGCGGCGAGGTGCTGAGCGTCAGCAGCGCTACCGCCGTTTCCGCAAATGAGGATCTTGTTACCAGCCTGCAGCGTGCGACAGATGAGTTCGCCCGAATCCAAAATCTGATCCAGCATCGTCTCCCGAAGAGTCTTCAGGGATGCCAAATGATCTTCCAGAGAACGAGCCAGCAGGGCTCTTGCGGTCGGAGAACTCTCGGATTTCGGGAGATTGTCTTCCACGTTGCAGCTCACTTTGCCAAATTATGAATAACCCGCGCACCATCGCTGGAGTCAAATCTGACTTTGATTGATTTGCTAAGTCACCCGCGCTGGAAACTATCATAGATTCTCCTAAAAGACTCGTAAACCGGAAAGCTCGTAAACCGGAAACCGTAAATCGGGAACAGTAAATCGGGAACGGATGTCTCTGGTTCGTTCGTGGTTTTGTTCTTGGTTCTTGGTTCTTTGTTCTTGGTTCTTTGTTCTTAGTTCTTTGTACTTGGTTCTTTGTACTTGAGCCTTTGATGGTCATACTTTGATTTTTTGCGTTGTTCCCGACATGCGTTGTTTCGCAACGTGCGTTGTTCCGCGACGTGCGTTGTTCCGCGACGTGCGTTGCTCCCGACGTGCGTTGCTCCCGACGTGCTTCGCAGGTTGGCTCTCAATATGGAATCCGACACGTTCTACAAAGAGCAAAGCACAAAGAACTAAGAACAAAACGCGAGCCTGCCTAAATATCGGTTTACAGTTTCCGGTTTACAGTTTCCGGTTTACAGTTCCCGGTTCACGGTTTCCGGTTTACGGTTTTACGGCGTTTGGTTTACCATTCACCGCTCGCTCACGAATATGAACGTTACTAATCCGACGCCGATGCTGCGGCAGTATCAGGAGCTGAAGCAGCAGCATCCGGGAACCCTTCTTTTCTTCCGGCTGGGAGACTTTTACGAGCTCTTCTTGGATGACGCCGTCATCGGTGCTCGTGAACTGCAAATTACGCTGACTGCCCGTCACAAAGAACGCGGCGATCCCATTCCGATGTGCGGCGTTCCCCACCACTCCGCCGCGAGCTACATTGCCCGCCTTGTTCGCAAAGGCTATCGAGTAGCTATCTGCGAACAGACCGAGGAAGCCACCAAGACCAAAAAACTCGTCCGCCGCGAAGTCGTTCGCGTGGTCACGCCCGGCACTCCGATAGATCCGCAACTGCTCGAGCCGCGTGAGTCCGTTTTCCTGTCATCGCTGTGCGCCACCGGCGATACAGTTGGCGCCGCTTTCCTGGACATATCGACCGGAGAATTCAATGTAACTCAAGCCTCAGGCCGCGATGCCTGGTCTCGAATTCGGGCTGATATCGAATCGTATGCTCCGCGAGAGCTGCTGTTTCCCGCTTCCCTGGCGCCGGTGATGAAGTCCGCTTTCACTGGGAAATCACAAACAGAGCCACTTCCGCTGCAAACAGACGTCGGCCCTTCTCAATCCACAACGTCTATTACTAATAAGTTCGAATCGGCATCGAGTTCCTTGAATTCAACCGAACGTTTATTTGAAGCCGTCTTGACGCCTATCGACGACTGGCTGTGGCAAAGCGAGGATTGCAGCCTAATCCTGAAGCAACAATTTGGGGTGCGATCACTGGAAGGCTACAACCTTCAAAACAGGAATGAAGCAATCAGAGCTGCCGGCGCTTGCCTGCGTTACGCGCAAGAGACGCAACGCGCTGCGGCTGCACACATCACCGATCTTCAGTACTTCGAGCCGCAGGATCACCTGGTGCTCGACAGCATCACTGTTCGCAACCTCGAGCTGGTTGAATCATTGGGCGGAGCAAGCGGACGTTCTCTTCTGGACATCATCGATGAAACGGTGACGGGCATGGGTGCACGACTTTTGCGGTCGTGGTTACTGCGCCCAGCGATTCGACGCGGTGAAGTCGAAGCGCGATTAGCAGCAGTGGAAGATCTGCACAGCTCGCAGATTCAGCGCGATCGGCTGCGGTCGCTTTTGAAAGAAGTCAGCGATCTCGAACGACTAACCGGACGGATCAACCTGGGATCTGCCAGTCCTCGAGACGTTAGCGCAATTCTCCGGTCACTCAATCAAGTACCGGCTATTCGCGAAATATTGTTTGCGTCCGAAGCTTCTCTACTGCAGGTGCTTTACGAGAGCACAGACGAGCTTGCTGATGTTCGCGGCCTAATCGGAAATGCACTCAACGATGAACCGCCGCTGAAAGTCGCCGATGGAAATGTGATCCGCGAAGGCTACGCAACCGAGCTCGACGAGTTGCGCTCGATTAGTCGCAATGCAAAGCAGACGATTGCGACGCTCGAAGCCTCCGAGCGCACTCGCTCAGGCATTAATGGCTTGCGCATTCGCTACAACAATGTGTTCGGCTACTACATCGAGGTGACCAAAGCGAATGCTACGCGCGTACCTGCAGACTACGAACGTCGGCAAACGCTCGCGAACGCCGAACGTTACACCACTCCAGAGCTGAAGGATTGGGAAAAGAAAGTACTGGGCGCTGAAGAGCGCATCGTGCAAATCGAGACCGAGCTCTTCACCGAGCTTTGCCGTCAAATCGCCGCGCAGACTAAGCGACTGCAAGCTACCGCGCGAGCCCTCGCAGCTATCGATGCCCTCGCGTCGCTGTCAGAAGCGGCGGCTCGGCGACGTTTCGTCCGCCCCGTCATGCACGACGGCGACGAGATTGAGATCATTCAGGGACGCCATCCTGTGATAGAGATCTTCAATGAAGAGCCTTTTGTCCCGAACAGCATTTACCTGAACAACTCAACTGAGCGTTTGCTGATCATTACGGGTCCAAACATGGGCGGCAAAAGCACCGTGCTCCGGCAAACGGCAATCATTTGCATTCTTGCGCAGATGGGCGGCTTCGTTCCTGCCGATAAAGCAAAGCTGCCGTTGCTCGATCGCGTCTGGACTCGAGTGGGTGCTTCGGACGATCTGACTCGCGGGCGCTCGACCTTTATGGTAGAGATGACCGAGACCGCCGCTATCTTGCACAGCTCTACGCCGCACTCACTCGTCTTGTTGGATGAGATTGGCCGCGGCACGGCGACGTTCGATGGACTTTCAATCGCGTGGGCAGTAGCGGAATACTTACACGATTCACCGGAACACACGGCCAAGACATTATTCGCAACTCACTATCACGAATTGACTGAGCTCGCGGAGCGATTGCCGGGTGCGCAGAATTACCAAATCACTGCAACCGAACGAGAAGGCGAAGTAGTTTTCCTTCATCGTCTCGAGCGAGGCCGTGCGTCGAAGTCTTATGGTATTGAAGTAGCCCGGTTAGCTGGTCTCCCGCCAGCGGTGCTCGCGAACGCGCGACAGGTGCTGGAAAGGCTCGAGCGTTATGAGCTGGACGTGTTTGGCGAAGAAGAGGAAGAAGTCGGTACTGCTAAGGCTGCTGTCGCGAGCGTGAGCACCGACGGCGCCCTGGAAAAGGCTACAAGTCGAGCCAGCCGGCGCCGAGCTGCGGCGCAAGCATCATTGTTTGATTTGGCAAATGAGAAAGTTATCGAAGAACTCCGCGACGTTGACGCAAGCAAGATCTCACCCGACGAAGCGAAAGCACTCCTCCACAAACTCCGCCAGAGATTGCTTTAGGACCTATCCACAGATTACGCAGATTGCACAGATGTAACGGAAGAATCACTCAAGCGTGATCAGCTCAAGGTTAGGAAGGGCAGTTTACTCCCGCCCAGGCCTCACTAGCATCAAGTTTTATTGGATCCAGTGCGCCAAGAAAAGTAGGTAAAGCATAAATGGTGAACTGAGTAGCGATACCCCAGGCTGGCCCTGTGGTGTTTCATGTTCACAGCTACAAAAACAGGCTGATCCATCGGTTCGAAAAATGCCACGGGCTGGCCCCGTGGTGTTTCACGTTGCCGCCTGCCACCAGCATGAAGCGTGAATACTCCACGGGACGAGCCCGTGGCATCAGCAAAAATCTCGGCCCGCCTCTGCCCGTCTCTGTTAGCGACCAACGTGAGTGACCACGGCGCCAGGCCGTGGCCTCAGTTTTAGCGACTACCTACTTTTTCTTGCCGCACTGTATTGGATCTCTCAATCCAGCTTGAGTGACTATGTACCTTGAGCCGGGTGTAAACAACCCTTCCTGACCCTGAGACTTTCAGAGTCCGGAACTTCAACATCCAGCTTATCAAGCCAATAGCTCAGCAGACTTATTTTCATTGCAGATCCGTGCAATCGGTGTTCATCTGTGGCTAATACTGCTGCTTGTGCTTGCTCACGGGTGAACAGGTGGAGGTGTCTTGGGTGTATCGCTAACTTTGAAGTAATCGCCTGTTCCATCCTGGGTGCGCAACATGCGCAGCATCTCCTGCATATTGAATGGACGAGCGCCGCGCCGGCCGAACACTGAAAGCTGATTCCCGTTCTCATCAACGGCGCGATCGCGATCCAGCGCTTTCGAGATTCCCAGCGCATCGCCTTTCGTTTTGAACGTGGCTATCAATTGAGGCTGCGGTCGAGGACTGAAGCCCGCGTATTCGGGCATCGTTTCCGGCGATGTCAGCTGCAGAACTCGTAAGCCGTTATGACCATCGGCTACATACGCAAACAAGCTGGCGTTCGTCATCGCAATCTTTACCTGGTGAACGTCATTTAGCTTTCCGTCAGCATTAAACGTCTGATCGAGCCGCGGTTGCTCAGGCTTCTCAACATCGACTATTGCGATTCCGTCCTTGCCATTGGCAACGTAAGCGTAAGTACGAGCCACATAAACGTCATGAGCGTCAGAAAACGGAACTGACGCGCCGGAAATAACTCGAGCCTGTTCCGGCAACGTAACGTCAATCACTTTCAAACCTTCGCCATCAACTACGAATCCATAGCGGAACTGAATTGCGACTGCGCGCGGCTGTTTCAATTCCGGCTCTCGAATCTCTTTGACGATCTTCGGATGCAGCGGATCATCCAGGCTGACGATAACCAGTCCGTTGTCAGTCGTAATGTAAGCGTAGATTCCCGCGATAACGATGTTATTGCCGCCGTTCAAAGCTCCACCGGGATTGAACGCCCCATTCGGGTAAGCTTTGGAATCCAGGGCCCTCTTCAAGTAATTGTTCAATGGATCGCCATCGAGAAGCGTCGCTGCATTCACGACGATCAAGCCTTCATGCTTATCGACGACATAGAGATAGGCGTAGAGAGGATGAATTGGCTGTTCTTCGTTCACAAGCTGCTTGCGCTCTTCGCCGGTTAGCTTGCTGGCGCTGACTGGATCGATCATGGCGCCGTCGGTTTTCAAGCGCCAGCGAGCGGGATCCACTGCAAGCGTCGTTGGCGCGACAACGGCAGCCGCATACTTCGTCTTTACGTAGAACTTTTGGCCGTAGCGAGAAACAGGCGCGGTCACGATTCTCTCCGAGAATCCTTTTTGATCGATTTGCGCTACGTCATAAACTCGCAGGCCTCCCTCACCCGCTGCGACGTATGCGTATTCGCCCCGCAACTGGACCTGGAGCACGCGCGGATTGCCAATGTGCTCGTAGACTTCTTCTAATTTGCTGCCCTCGTCAACAAAGTTCTTGTAATTGTCCGGATAAGCAATCTTGTGCAAGGTGCTGCCATAAACAGCTTGAGGATCTGAACGCTCGGTGGCCACCACTACTTCGAGCGCGTCATCCGCAGCGACATAAACGTATCGGCCCATGAAATTCACAAAGTTCGTGCCCTGTAACATCACTTGCGCAAGCCAGGCGTTGTTATCGTTCCTGTCTGAAACGTGGCAGTCACTGCAGGCCTTTGTTTCCTTTCCACGAACAGTGTGGGGAACGTGTGTGTTGAAAGTCTGACCCGCAAAGCCTTCCGCCGATGTTGTCTGCTGTTGAGAGTAGATCCATTCACGATTTTGGTTCTGCGAAGACACCAGCACCGCAGATGAAGAACGCACCGGCGCTACCCGATTTCCCGTAACGGTTCCATCGCGACCGAGCATGAAAATGTCGTCTCGCAAAACCTGAAAATTGTATTCAGTGAAGTTGCGCGACTCGCCACCTTCGTTGTGACGGTTAGGCATCTTGCGATTCGCTTTCATCTGCAGGTGACAACCAAAGCAGCTCGTAACCCACGACGAATGACATGAGAAGCAAGTCATATTGTCATCTCGATGGGCCAGCTGATTGTCATCGCCGGGCGCCGCGCCCCAGGTCGCGTTGTCTTTATGCATTGTCTTGGCGTATTGGGACTTCTCGCTGTAGTCGCGGGTGCCTGGAGTTATCGTGTCGAGCGTTTGCGGTATCCGCCACCAACGACCCGGCACGACAAGAGAATTCTGAATTATGTCTCCATTCTTTAGAGCGATGTCCTTGCCTGATTCGTCCTTCTTTATTCGATCTCGTGTGATTCGCTGAAAGACTACAACCTTGGCGCCAGTGTCATCGCGAGTTGTAAGTCCGCGCGTCAGATTTCGACCAACCGATGCGGGCCGATTCGCCTGGGCAGCACTAACCGGCGCGGCTGGACCGGACGTCGTCAACGTTGCTCGCTGGCGAATGGTGCCGTGACAGTCGGTGCAGCTTATTTCAATTGCGGCACGAGGCTCGTTGTAAAGATTCCCGTTGCCGTGCGCGTCCTGGCGAAAATGACAATCGACACAGTGCATTCCCTTCTCTGCGTGAATGTCGTTCAGATGGACCGCCTTCTTGAACTTATCAGCGTCGCTGGATGAGACAACTTTGTCATCGGCGTCGAGCAGATTTCCTTTTCGATCCCGCTTGTAGACTCTCCGAAACATCCAGCCATGACTATGAAAGTCTGCAAACTGCGTGTTCTTGAGCTGACTGTTGAATTCTGGAGTGCCGCTCTTTTCAAGAAACTCGAGGCTGGACCACAACCCTCGCAAGCTGGAGGCTTCAGGGTTGCGGTCGAGCTTTTCCTTCTCCTCGGCCTGGGTCGGGTTGTGCTGGCGCTCCGGATACATCTTGTCGCCGTCGCTCTCATTGTCCCACCACGTCAACCCGAGGTACGTCGCCACCATGTTGGTACCGGGATGCATATGACAAACCATGCATTGAGACGTCGGAATTTGATTTGTGAATTGGTGTTTGAGTGGATGGCCCGATTCGTCTTTGGGAATGTTCGTGTCAGCACTTTGCGAGCGGCCCATGTTTCCCGCCTTCGCGTACATCGCGGAGTGGGCGGGATCTCGATCGTTCGCGTAAATGACGTGGCACGCCGTGCAGCCTGACGATCGATAGTCGCCCGGATGATCGTTCGTTCCGAGAAAGTTAAGAGTCGGATCCAATAATCTCGTCTTTTGCAGACCGAGAAAAACCGGATCAGTTCGATTGTTACTGCCAAAGCCCCGAGGGCTTAGACCCTTGTCGGGCTTCCCGGGGTCCTCATCCTTATCGGGCAAACCAACTTCGAGTCTTCTCTTCCCACCACGCTCGAACACTCGCAACACGTTCCCGGGTTGCGAGATCTCCCAGCGAGGAATCGGATCTATGTACTCAAGTAAGCCCCTGGCGCGCTTATCTTCAGCGCTTGGTGCTGGAGACTGAATGAGCCGCTGCGGCGCGCCGCTTTCGTTGTAGCTTTCACCGAACCTGACATCTTTCAAAGGAAAACCGCCGTTGTTGTACAGCGCCGCGCCCCAAAGCATCGCGCCGTGCGTCATCATGCTGCGAGCGACGCCTTTTTGTTCGACGGCATGACAATCACTGCTCCCGCAAGTGCGCTCAGCAACACGAACGTCACCGGGATTGATGAAGCGAACGTATTCCCAGCTTTCTCGAGCGAGCAGAGTATTGCTGCGCTCCGGATTGGCGCCGGTAGATTTGCCGTCGCGCTTCCATTCATTGGGAAAGCGCGGCCGCACGTGGGCTTCACGCTTGATGCGATCGACTTCTTTCGGATCGTCACTGGTCTTGCGTGGGCCAGGATTGCCGCCGTGACAAGCAGTGCAACTTAAGCCCACTGCGTCTTTGCCGTCTTTCAATTGCTCGAGCATCTCAGTCGAGCCGTACTTGTGCATTGGTTCAATCTGAGCATGACATGAGACGCAGCCTTCGAGCGTTGGTGTGGTGCTGCCGGCTGGGTTTTGTGAGTTAGCTGATACAGGTGAGTCCGGATGCTCGCGAGCCCAGGGGCGGGACGCCCGTGCCACCGAGTCCGGATGCTCGCGAGCCCACGGGCGGGACGCCCGTGCCACCGAGTCCGGATGCTCCCGGACCCACGGGCGGGACGCCCGTGCCACGACTTGAGCGGTGTTTTTCTCGGTCAGTTTTGCAGACGTGTAGGAACCATCAGCCAGCACCAGGGCGCTGAGGGTTAAGAGCGCGGCAACTAAGATTAGGCGAAGCATGAAATCAGAACGTCAACTTCAATTGCGCGAACAATGAATAAAGCGGCTTGTTGGGCGAAATGACATCCGGCTCGCAAAAGTCCCCGACGTTTGGGGGACAGTTACGAGGACGATCGGTAAATATGTCGCGGAACCCTCGACCAGTCTGCAGTGTTGAAGCGCCAAAAGTCATCGTCACGTTATTTATGAGAAACGGCCGGTAGGCTACACCGAGACTGTAATCCCAACCGATCTCGTGGCGAATGCGATTCTGCAACAGAATGTACTCCAGCGATTCCGTGCGATGAAAGCGGAGGTAGTTAACATTGAAGACAGCCTTCAGCCGTTGCGTAACTTCAACATCAACGCCGGCGTTGTAGATGAAGATTCCCGGGTTCACGAAATTTGCCTGGCCCTGCGTCTTGCTGCTGCGCAAGGTCGGTAGCACGCTGTTAGGCTGGACCAGGCCCACGCCAGTTTGAGTCAGTCGAATCCCGTTTCGATTCCAGAACGAAAACTGCCCTCCTACAAAGTTCGGGTCATCAAGAATCGCGTCGAAGCCAGTGCCACGATTATCTGTCGGGTTCGTGTCACCTTGCGCCCAAAAGAAAGATCCCTTGAAGCGCAGATAATCTTTATCGAAGGACGCTTCCAACGCAGCCATGTTCGACTTGATGCGAATACTCTTTCCGGCGATGGGATTGCGATCATCGCGACCTAAAGCAAAAAAATACGAATGCGTCAGGTTCAGTCTACCGAGATGTCCGTCACCACTCAGTCCAAGATAGGCAACCTTGATCGCGTGCGGCCGCACGTCACCAATTTGCGACGGCCTCACGAGGAACCCATTCCGGTCAAACTTCTTGCTGGCGCGGTCATCGTTGAAATGGACACTGCCTTGAATCGTGTAGCCTTTGCGAATGAAATCCTGCCGAAAAACATTCGCGATATAGACATTCTGGCGCCGAGTATCAAAGCGATTGAGCCCGCTGTTGGTGTCCTTCTCCAACATGGAAAAGTAAGCCGCATTGTATTGGTAATGATTGTTGCCAAATGAGCCGAAAACCCGTGCTCCCAAGTTGTTATCAGAAAATATGAAGCCCCGAAAATCCGATACAAAGGGTTGAATTCCAGCCCTCACTGAAATGAAATCGAAGTTGGCGCTAAGGTCGGCGAGCTTTACTTCTCCAAAAGCCTCTTCGAGCGAAACATGCGAGTCGCTACGGTTCGTTCCTCGGCGCACGTCGATGTTTACAACTCCGTTTTCGCGCGCGTTGAGATAGTTGGGCACGCTGAACGTGGGTGAGATTTTGATGGCCCAGTCACGAGGCTTAAACGCCGTGTCTCCGTGAAATAATTCGAAACTAAACTGCACGGTGTGGTTCACGGCTAGTTGCTCGGGTTGGCCAAAGAACTCCGCGCTGCGCGGATCGTCCGCGCTTGCGCCCGACGCTGTAGGCACGCGTCTCAATTCAATTGTTGACGTGTCGGTGGCCGACAGAACAAAGAAAGTCTTGTTCCCAATAATCGGGTAGTCACCCTTCAAGACACTCTGGTCGTACGGATTCCACCAGCGGCCTTTCTTAAAAGGTATGTCCCGACCACGTCCGCCGCGATCTCCGTAGCGATCGTATTCAGGGAAGCCGATTCGCCAACGATCGCGCGCTTCGCGGCGATCGGCCGCCGCTTGCGGCGCTGATGGAACACTCTTTTTTCCGGCGTGACCAGTGGGTCGGGTCGCGTCATTGCCAACAATTGCCTCCGCCTGTTTCTCTTCAACAACAATATCGATCTTTGTATCTTCGCTGCCGCCAACGAGCACATTCTCGAGCACAGCACCACGCGGCAACGAAAAGCCTCCGTATGGTTTGTCTTTATCGAATTTCGCAGTGAAAGGAGCAAGCACAGTGATACTGTAGGCGCCGGCTGACAAGCGCACTGAGTAGCTGCCGTCACCAGCACTTTTGGTTGAGCTGCTGCGGCTGTTGACTTGATTGGTGACTTTGATGGTGACGTTGGCTACCGGACTGCCGGCGGCGTTCCGGACAATTCCAGTGATCGTGCCTCGCCCCTGGCCGTACGCATTCGCGGCCCCGATTAGCAGCAGGAAAGAAATAAGCAAGGCGCGAAATTCGCAGGCGCGCGCGGCCCATGCCAGGATGCCCCGCGGTGAGCAAAGCGCGGTTCGCATCGGGTGTGAAGGAGTCAGCTGATTGAGTCCAGACAATGGAATGATTCTGCCCTGTACAACAGGCTGCCAGCCTGTTGGGTGCGTTCTGCAGGCTGGCAGCCTGCAGTACAAGAGTTCAGCCACTGAAGCGAGCGCTCAACTGATTTATGACTTCAGAAACACTGTAACCACTCTGGTCCAGAGCAGCATAGCAGATTGCTAATCCAGCGGTGACTATAACCAGTGAACTTGCGACGGGCAATACTCGAGTCAACCGGTAAAATCTGGTGCTGGCCTTCAACCATCTACCAGCGTAAACAAAAACCAAGCCGACGGTTGTCAAGGTGGCTGCAAGCCCCACACTAAAAGCGAATACAAGGAACAATCCGTATCCAACGCGATGCAGCGAGATGGCTGCGAGCAGAACCACGAGCGCCGACGGGCAAGGCAAAATCCCGCCCGAGATTCCCAGGGCTAACAATGATCGCCATGTGATTGCCGATCCATCTGCACCGGGAGGAAGGTGTGAATGCGCTCCCTGATGATCGTGGTGATGTTCGACCTCGCCGTGCGAATGCGCGTGATGATCCCGATTCACCGGCTGAGGCAGAAAGAGCGCTTGCAAGCGCCGAATGAGAAGATGCATTCCAATCGCCGCGACCACCAAACCGGACAGCAGACTAAGCTTCGGATAGAGTCGCTCCGGAACGACGTACTCCGACGCAAAGAGCGTCGCCAGTCCTAAGGCAAAAACTCCTGCCGTATGCGTCACTGTAACCGTCAAACCCAGAAACGCGGCATGACTCGCCGTTCCGCGCGACCCGACCAAATATGCCGCAACGACCGCTTTGCCATGACCTGGCGACATGGCATGCACAGCTCCCAGAAATCCTGCAAACAAAAGCCCAAGGAAAGCAATTTGAAGGGTGAGCTGAGGTACCGCAATCAACTCAGTCAGTTGATCTCGACGGGCCGCGCCGATGGTAGCTTGTCTCTTCTGCAGTAGTCGCGCACCGGCGGGTGCAGCGCCCGTCGTGAATGAGAATTCAGCTTCTCGCTCATCAAGCGGAGCGCTTAAGAATTCGTTTGGGTAGTTTCGAAGCTCATCGGAAAGTGAGCCAGCGTAGGTGGTGCTATCAAATACGGTGATTCCCGGTTGAGCCAAAACAACAATTTCGCGCCAACCAATACGCTCGGCGTAATTACCATCCTGGAAAGTGACTCGATGGTTAGCCGCGGAGGATTGCGGCACCAAGCCATCGAAGTCATATTCCAGTCGCATGGTCTGCATGCCGCCGGAGCCTGCGCGCAAACTCGCAGCCGCAGTCACTACGGTCAATGAAATCCGAGTAGCATCAAAACCCACAGCCAGATTTTGCGAGAATTCCGATGCTGAGCGTTTCGCAAACTGATCCAGCACAGCTTGCGACACGGGCGCAGTGCCAAGTTTCTGGAGTTCTTGAAATGTTGGAATCTCCGCCATGTCGATGACGTAATGCACGCGGACCTTTTCCGGTTGAAGCTCGAGACGCGCGAAGTGATTGATTGAAAAGTTTCCCAGCGGGTGTGCAGCCACGAACATCGCGCCGCACAGGACACTCAACAAGATCAAACTGGTTCGTTTCCAAAGTCTCATCAGATCTTCGCCAACCGCAGTGCCCCAATTTGGAGTGCGATGACCTGTCATCGCTTTTCCCCGCGGCGGCTCGACGCCGCGCGGTTTGGTCACGGGCTGTTTTCGACAGCCTGCTGCGACAGGTCGCAGCGACGAAAGCGCCGACAGGTCGGCGCACTCCAAATAGGGCACTACCTCGCCAACGCTTCCCTGGCGATCGTGGCTTGCAGGGGATCAAATTCGGGACTGAGCTTGAGCGCGCGCTGTAAATAGTCGCTCGCAACAGCTCGGTTACCGGCGGCACGCTCAATCATCCCGGCGTGATAAAGCAACCGAGCGTCTTTCGTTCCCAGCTTCAAAGCCTCCTTGATGGCCGTCTGCGCGTCAGAAATTTTGCCGGCTTTGAAAGAAGTCCACGCGAAAGCGTCAGCTCCGTAAATATCTCGGCGTGCTGAATAATCTCTGGAAGCATTCTCAGCCGCTTTGATGGCGTTTAAGTTATGGTCCGCATAAAAGAGCGAGAGCTGTCTGCCGTAGAGTGCGCCATTTACCTGGTTGAGCTTCCCAATCTTTTCCGCCAGCGAATATTGATTCTCGGCATCGTTGGTTCGACCTGTTAATTGATAGAGATCGCCGAGTGCCGTTAGGAATGCCGGCTCGGGGACAACTCGAATCGCGCGTTCATATTGCTCGATTGCTCCCTTGTAATCCTTTAAAGCTGCCCGAACTTTTCCCAACGAGCCAAGCGCGCGTACGTAATCGGGAAAAGCCTTCAACGCATCGCGATAGTGCTGCTCAGCCTGTCGATATTTGCCGACTTGAAATTCGGTCTCGCCCAATTGCCAGTGACACCAGGCGACGGTCTCACTGCTGGGAACTCGGGCGTTCAGTTCAGCCGCAAGTGCTCGGGCATAGGCTTGATAGGCAACCTCCGGTTCGCCACGCAAAAATGCGAGGCGTGCGAGCCGAGACTCAGTAGCCATACTGCCGGAATCCAAATCGGCCATTTGCTGGTAAGCGGCCGCGGCCTGATCGTAGTCGCCCAGTTCCAGCAACGCATCGCCCAGCATCTGATAGCCATAACTCTTGTCCGCTTGTAGCTCGACTAACTGGCGCCCGTAGGCTTGCGCGCCCGCGAAATCATGAAGCGTGAACCGAGCTTGGGCGAGCGCGAACAAGCCATTCGGGTTTTGCTCGGGACCAAGAACTCGTAACGAAGCTTCAGCGGAACGTTCGGCGAGCGTCAGATAAGAATTGTCGTAAGTCTCGCGATAACTTTGCAGGTAGTAGCCTGCGAGTTTGTTCAGCGCTACAAAGTCATCCGGATCGCGCGCGACCCGGTCTTCGAGAAACCTCACCGCAACCATCTTCGAGCTGTCACTCGATTTCAGCGATGAAGTGCTTGAGAGGGTTGACGTCGTGCTGATGGATGTCGTCCGCTGTGCGTGTGAGCAGGCGGTGGCAAAGAAAGCCACAACTGCAAACACGCATACCCCAATGGGAGCGCAGGCATCCCTGCCTGCATACCTTCCCCCATGAATCGACTTAAGAATCAAAAGTAATGCCTCCCCAGACTTTGCAGGCAAGGATGCCTGCGCTCCCAGAAATCTCCTTAAGAATCAAAAGTACTGCCTCCCTAAACTTTGCAGGCAAGGATGCCTGCGCTCCCAGCTAATTCCTCGTGTTGTCGTCGGTGACGCCGGGGACGCGGGGTTGTTGTGACGGCGCGAGAAATGGAAACGCGGTTCGCAACGGCACGTCGTTGCCATTCACGTTGTCGGGCAATGGCTGCCGATTGTTAATTAGATTATTCAGAATATCGACCACATCGTCAGTAAGTCGCCGGCCATTTGGAAATCGGGCTTCCAGATTAGTGCCGGTGTTCGGAATTGTGAGATCCAACCGCAAGTAATCACCTCGCGGCACCAACAGACCTTCGAATATGGCTACGCTGGTCGCGTCAGTGCGATAGAAGTTTTGTAGCGTGTCCTTAATCAATGGCCAGAAGCGCCGGTTAGCATCGTCTACCGGAGTACCCGCGTTGTGCATGTTCTTCGAGTTAAATGGAATTAATACGACGTTAACCGCGGGGTTACCCATGCGATCGACAGTGGTCCAACGTCCAACGCCTGAAACCTCGCCAGTGCGCGAATTGTAGAACAGCGGCGTTCGTCTTTGAGTTTCGATAATTACGCCGATGGTGTCCGATCTTCCTCGAAGAACCTGGATGGGGAGACTGAAAGCGATGGCCATCGTGTTGTAGCCGGCGAAAGTATCGCGACCGCGATTAAAGACGGTGGGGTCAGCGGCGCCCGCTCGAATCGAACTATTGAACCGTCCAAAAGCAGGGATATCGAAGAAGAATGGATCGTCGGTCAATCCGGCGAAGAACATCACACCCGTTTGTGGTTCGGTCGTGATTACCGGCGTTGGCGCAACGTCCGCAGTGTTGCTCGAATTAGTTGACGGCGCATTGAAAGTAACTCCGTTCGGGAGACTAATGGTCGCCATCTGCGCCTGGGGAACGCCATTCAACGCAACTCGCGGAGAAAATCGCACATCAATCGCGCCATCGGATCGGGCATCACCATTGTTCTCGACTTCAAAGCGATAGCGTAGCGCCGGGTCGAAGATTCCAAAGTTTGAAGCTTCGCCAGGGACGATGAACCCGTGCACCGTCATAATTAAAATCAAGCGCGAATTGTCATTCGGGTCCTTGAAGAAGTAGACGTCATTCAAGTCCGCTCCAAGATCATGGGCCGTCAAAGGCGCATCCCCGTGGTCCGCAGCTCTAACGCGCTCGCTCCGGTTCGGCGCCAGCGTGCCCGCGATTAGACACAGAGCCAGGAGAAACGGAGCGCTTCTTAAGAAATAGCGACACATGATCTTTCCCCTTTCAGAGGTAGAACGGACTTCAGTCTGTTCAGCGTTTCCGAGCATTCAATACGACTGCGCTTAAAATCTTTCGGGCCTAGGCGCCGCTAGTGGCTAGAGTGTTTGGAAACACCCCAACTCCTTCAATGTTGAATCCATATCAGCCTTGCGCAGACTGAAGTCTACGCTACGACGAGGTAGAACGGACTTCAGTCTGTTCTGCGTTTTCCGAGCTTTCAATATGTCTGCACCTAAAACGTTTCGGGCCTAGTTGCCGCTAGTGGCTAGAGTGTTTGGAAACACCCCAGCTCTTCAATGTTGAATCCATATCAGCCCTGCGCAGACTGAAGTCTACGAGGTAGAACGGACTTCAGTCTGTTCTGCGTTTCCGAGCATTCAATATGTCTGCACCTAAAACCTTTTCGGGCTAGTTGCCGCTATTGGCCACAGTGTCTGGAAAGACCCCAGCTCCTTCAATGTTGAATCCATATCAGCCCTGCGCAGACTGAAGTCTACGAGGTAGAACGGACTTCAGTCTGTTCAGCGGTTTCCGAGCATTCAATACGACTGCGCCTAAAACGTTTTCGGGCTTAGGCGCCGCTAGGGGCCAGAGTGTTTGGAAGACCCCCGGCTCCTTTAATCTTGAATCCATATCAGCCTTGCGCAGACTGAAGTCTACGCTACGACGACGAGGTAGAACGGACTTCAGTCTGTTCTGCGTTTCCAAGCATTCAATACGACTGAGTCTAAAACCTTTTCGGGCTAGTTGCCGCTAGTGGCTAGGGTGTTTGGAAAGATCGCAGCTCCTTCAATGTTGAATCCATATCAGCCCTGCGCAGACTGAAGTCTACGCTACGACGAGGTAGAACGGACTTCAGTCTGTTCTGCGGTTTCCGAGCACTCAATACGACTGCGCTTAAGACGTTTCGGGCCTAGTCGCCGCTAGTGGCTAGAGTGTTTGGAAAGACCCCAGCTCCTTACAATGTTGAATCCATCTCAGCCTTGCGCAGACTGAAGTCTACGCTACGACGACTAGCGCACACCGGTGCACAGAGTATTGCTGGCAGTCACGGTGAAGCTGAATCGTTGCTGATATTCACTTGAAGTAATAAAAGCGCAAACCATTCCAGCGTAGTTATTCGGCTCGCGGTTATTAATCACGTCGAGCCAAAAAGCATAACCATCTGCGTCAGCATTGCGACGCAAGTACCCGAAGTATTGCATCAGCACGAACGCCGGATTGAATTCACGAGACTTGAACTGCGAAATCTCAATCACGTCGATCACAGTTTGCGCTCGAGTCTTGCCGTTCCTAATGTCCTGCGCGAGTCGCTCGCGTTCAGCCGCAAAGGGAAACAGCTGCGCCGTATCGAATAGCTTGTTGACGAACTGTTCGGGAGTCAGCCCCGCAGGATATCGAGTCGTAAACGCATCGCGGTTAACAAAGTCAGTCGCGAGCGCGAGCCTGTCTTGCTGCAAGTTCGTTCCGCCCACCACGCGGCTTCGATCCATAATGAATTGTTGGAAGTTTGGCTGGACACCGAGCGATCCTTTGTACAACCGGTAGACGAAGAAGCCGCTGTCCTGAAACTCGGTCTCGATAAAGAAGGCTGCCGACACAAGATTGCGTCGCCCACGCACGCAGTTCAGATCACTACCGCAGCTCGTGATGCGATTAGTCCAGTAGTCCAGCCCGGCCTGATCGGGAACGCGGCCAAGAAAATCGTTGTAATGCTGATTCACGAAAAAGCGCGCATTGTCGATCGGATTGATCTCGAAAGGCGGAGTGTCATTGTCGAGGATCGTCAACGTAGCTGTGTTGAAAGCTCCCAGCACTGCTCCATTCGCATTGCTTAGGGTGGCGGTTATTACTTCGTCAGCTTCGGTGTACGCATCGTCAGTAAGGATGACCCGAATATTCTTGCTCGTCTCACCTGCGTTGAATTTCAGCGTGTTGAAGTTTGGCGTGTAGTCGAAGCGATTCGTCGCTGTCCCGTTCACCGTTGAGTAATCGACGCTGGCGGAGCTGGCGGTACTGCCGCTTCGAGTGACGGTCAAAAGCGTGCTGCCATCGCTTTCATTGGCAGTGAAATCACTACGACTGAACTGGATTGTAGCCGCGCCAGCCGGAGCCGGCAGTGGAATCTGGGAAGCTGCTTGCACCGCGGGCTCAATGTCCGCGGAATTGTTGGTAGTTAGTCTAGTCAAACCACTACCATCCGGATTCATCGCGTAGATTTCAAAATTACCGTCTCGTGAAGTTGCGAAAGCGATCCGGCTGCCGTTTGCGTTTTGAGCTGGATCCTCATCGAAGTCGCTGTTCGACGTTATTCGCGTCTGGGTCTGGACCCCAAAAAACATAACGTAAAGCTCGTCATTCTCGTCGCGATTCGACTGAAAGAAAATCTGCGATTGCGATACCGAAGGATCAATGTCCGCTCCTTCAGAAGTCGTCAGCCGGATTACATTACTGCCGTCTGCGTTCATGACGTAAAGATCGAACTGACTGTCGGTGCGGTTGCTGGAAAAAACAATCGCGCTGCCATCGGGTGCATACGATAAAGACGAATCGTCAGCGATATTGTTAGTGAGGTTGGTTTGGCTGCTGCCATCGGTGTTCATCACGAAGATTTCATCGTTACCGCCGCGGTCGGTCACAAATGCGATGCGCGCGCCGTCAGGCGACCACACTGGCCGCAGATCATTCGCAGTGTTGTTCGTCAATCTTGTTTGACTGGCGCCATCTGAATTCATCAAATAGATTTCAGCGTTGCCATCTCGTGAGCTCACAAAAGCCAAACGTTTTCCGTCAGGCGACCAGGCCGGACTGTAGTCCTCTCCCGCGTTTTCGGTTAGCCGGATTTGACCGCCACCGTCCGTATCCATCACGTAGATCTCAAAGTTGCCGTCACGATCGCTGGCAAAGGCGATTTTTCCGGGAGGCACTACCTCAGGTGAGCGCGTGAGAGTGAGGACGTGAGATTTCGCAACCGTGACAAGCGCCATCACCAGCGTGAAACACACACAGAGGCTCGCAATCGCTGAATTCGGCTTGCGACTTGAGTTGCGCATGCTCGACCCCTGGGCGCGAGAAGATTTTAGCCGTCAACATGAACGACTATCGGGATGAACTGATGGCAGGCAACATAAGTTAGCAACGCAGGAGAGTCAAGCTTTTTCCGTTACATGCTAAATCGCTCTAAGACGCATCGCTAAGGTTATGAGAAAACAATTTGATTGAGACTGATATAGTGATAAATTGAGGCGCTCACTGGACCAGAATCGCAGTCTCTTGCGAAGGACCGAATAATCTCCATGGCCGCTGGAAGACGCAAAGTTCTACTTGGTTTGATCGTTCTGCTGGTTGCCCTGGCGCTACTGGGACCGGGTGGACCGGCATTGCGGCGCAATTCGGCTCAAGCTCAGAGGCCAATACTCTTCAGTCATCCTGATTCCACTCGAGCTCTCGCAGTCGACTCCATCACAAATACCCGAGAGCCTTTTTCTGCTTTCACTCCAGTTGCCTTCACGCCTGACCAACGGACTCGCGTGATGCTGTTTGCGGGAAATCTCAGACTCGAGGAAGGCGAAGACGCTGCCGTAGTTACCGCCGATGTCGAAGATGGATCGCATCGCCTGATTCCTCTCACGGTTGAATCCGTAACGTCCGTGCCTGATCACAACTGGGCCACAGCGGTGGTGGTGAAGCTCGCACCGGAGATGACTGACCTCGGCGATGTTCTGATCAGAATCTATTACCACGGGGCGCCCAGTAATCGCGTTCGTCTCGGCATCGGCCACACCGGCGCTGGACCACCTGATGACTTTGGAGCTACTCCAACGCCTGGGCCGTTCGGAATTAACGCGCCGATTAATCCGGTCACAGCTGGAACACTGACGACAGACGAGGTCAAGACAATCATCGCTCAGGCGGTCTCGGCTGCCGCTTCGATTAATAAAGCTGTGACGGTCGCGGTAACAGACCGCGAAGGAAATGTTTTGGGTCTGTTTGCGATGACTGGAGCGCCCTCGATGATGCAAATCAGAGGCGGCGGTCCCTTGCAAACGCCGGATCCAATCACCGGACTCGTGCCGGTGGGGCTTGAAGGAACTCGCCTTCCATCCAAATTTGGAGCGATATCAAAAGCAGGCACGGCTTCGCTCTTCAGCACCTCTGGCAACGCGTTTAATTCGCGCACTGCCAGCTTCATCATCCAACAGCATTTTCCACCGAACATAAATTTCACTTCGAGCGGACCTCTTTACGGCGTGCAGTTTTCTTCCCTGCCCTGTTCCGACATAAAAGTTCCGGGTCTGAAACTTGGTCTCAGCGGCGACCCGGGCAGTATGCCTATTTACAAGAATGGCATTTCACAGGGCGGCGTGGGGATTGAAGGCGACGGAGTTTATGGAATCGATCCGGACCCGGCTGATTTCGATATTCCATTTGAAGAAGTGATTGCGTTGTCGGCGGTCCGTGGATTCGCAGCTCCGACTTTGATTCGAGCCGACAATATTCTGGTTGATGGGATTCGACTGCCGTTCTCGAATGCCACCGCGGTTCTTAGTCCGCCGACGATTCCATTTGCAAGTCTGCCCGGTGCAATCGATCCGCTGTTTCCAGTTTTGTCGGCGCAACCGTCGGCTTTCAGCGCCGTCACTGTGGGCGGCATTAATGGCGAAGCTGACTTGCGCTTCTTTCCTTTTATTTCAAGCCCAACAGGCGGAGCTAATTCACTAACAGCGGCGGATGTGAATACGATCATTTCGCACGCAGCTCAGCAAGCGAACATCACTCGCGCGGCTATTCGCCAGCCTTTGGGAAGTAATGCGCGGGTCTCGATTGCAGTCGTCGACACCGAAGGGCGCGTGCTGGGATTGTTTCGGCAGCAGGACGCGCCAGTCTTCGGCTTCGATGTCTCGGTTCAAAAAGCGAGAGCAGCAACTTTCTTTTCGAGCGCTGGCGCCGCCGCGACGTTACGCACTGCCGGCTTAGGCCAATACGTCGACCGCGCTGCCGCAGGTGGGTTGATGCTGGGCGGCTCGGTCGCCTTCAGCGATCGGGCAATCGGATTTCTGCATCGTCCGTTCTTTCCCGACGGCATCAACAATACTGCAGCCGGTCCGTTGAGTACTGAGATTACAGAATGGAGCGTCTTCAACGTAGGTCTTCAACTTGATTTGATCAAAACAAACCTCCAGGCAGCAATCGTCGGCGCAAGTGTGCCGTGCTCTTCCATACCAAGCCTGGCAAACGGATTACAAATCTTTCCTGGCAGCGTTCCCTTGTACAAGAATGGTGTGCTGGTGGGCGGTATCGGCATCAGCGGCGATGGAGTCGATCAGGACGACATCATCTCAGCTGCCGGCGGCAACGGTTTTTCGCCGGCGCCGGCGATGCGTTCCGATCAGATCTTTGTGAGGGGCGTGCGGTTGCCCTTCCTAAAGTTTCCACGCAGCCCAAATCTCTAACGCCAAATGAATTTGCGCCAATTGATCATTATGTTGACACTGGCGTCCACGCTCTGCGGGCGTGGCACGGGCGTCTCGCCCGTGGTCAACGTGAGTGCCTCTCAACATACCCACGAGCAGGATGCTCGTGCCACACCCCACGAGCAGGATGCTCGTGCCACGGGGGTCATTCGCTTACGAGTGCGTGTCGCCACCGGAGATGGCAGCAAAGCAAAAGGGCTCGCGCGCAAACGCTTCTACCTGATTAACGACTCACTAGCCGACAACAAAGATCTCCTGGAAGGTTTCGCGCAGCGCGCCATCACCTCGCGCGATTGCTACTACAGAAGCATTGGAGCGAGCGAGGCCCTGATCTCGTGGCTCCGAGAAAACGATTGCGAATCAATTTACTGCCGCGAAGTTCAGTCCAGGGAAGTCTCATCAGTCCCCGAATTCGCGCATGGGATCGCGCTGGGTGAAAAGGAATACGGCAGCTCGGAACTCGCGCGCAAATGGCTGCCGGTGAATTTGCCCGAGAACATCAGGAACGGATTCTACAAGAGGCAGCAACGCGACTTGCTGGCTTCGCTCGAACTCGCGGAGCAACGCTCTCGAAGCAAAGTGAGCTCGGTTATGACCGATCGGAATGGTACTGCTTACTTCACCGATGTTGTGCCCGGTGTCTATGTGATTTCGAATATTCTGGCGACTGAATTGGAGAGCTCGTCAGAGTTGTGGTCGTGTGAGGTCAAAGTCTCTGCCGGCGATTTAGCCACCGCAACACGAGAAAAACCTTTTTTGATTGCCAACCCCGGAAACAAAGATCCTCGAGACAAGAAGAACATTCGGTGTGTGAGCCTTGAGAGACCGTTGCCGGCATGTCAGGGAAACGTCACAGCCAGCGGAAACTGATGGAAGCTTCCTTCACACGTACCAGTCGCCACTTATTGTTGGCCCTGTTGCTTATTCTAGTCACAGTTCTCTGCTTCGACCTCAAAGCTCAGCGGCGGCGCCGCGCCCAACCTCGCAAGGCTGCTCCTAGCTCAGCTTCCCGCATTGATTATTCGAAGTTCATGCATGCGACCAAAGAACACCGAGGCGCATGTAATACCTGTCACCGCGCGCCCACTTCAAATTGGAACAAGGTTCGCGGTTTTCCCGACATCGCGGATTTTCCCGATCATGACGCCTGTGTTCGTTGTCACCGCCCGCAGTTCTTTAAGAGCGCTCAGCCTGTGATTTGCTCGGGCTGTCACACGAAGGTCTCGCCCAGAGACGAAGCCCGGTTCACTTTTCGGAATCCAGCCAGGACCCGTCAATTCAGAATTGAATTTCCGCATGACAAGCACCAGGACGTGATTGCATTGCTGCAAAGTGAGCGGCCGGCTATCGCGCGCGCCGAGTCTGTAACCAAGCGCGTCTTGTTTGCGCATGCGCCACAGGACCGGGTCGACTACAACAACTGCACCATCTGTCATGCGACCAGGGCAGGTTTGCTGGCGGCTCCCGCGCAAGGATGGACGGATGCGTTTGTTCCCAAAACGGATTCGTTCAAGACGGTTCCGGCCGCGCACACTGCCTGCTTCAATTGTCATTGGAAAAATCAGGCTCCCACAAAAGACAATTGCGACGGGTGCCATAAGCTCGAGACTCCTCATTTTCCTGAGGCCTCGCCCGCGCGAATTTCAATGAAGTTCAATCACGAAGGAGGCGGCGGGAAGCACCTGGCTGAATGCACGACTTGTCATATCAACATAACCAAATCCGCTTCGGTAAGAGGCTTGAAGCCAGATGTTCCCATCACCAACTGCACGGAATGTCATAACAAGCCCGGTCTGCGCGAAGATCTCGACAAGGAACTGGTTGCGCTCGATAAGAACAGAAATTTTGTTTGCACTTACTGCCACACCTCGGACGTTGGCAAGCGCGATGCGAAGCCAAGTCATTATCTCGTCGCGGAGAGAAAGCCTTTGACTCGGAAGGACATTAAGTGATCGGAAGAAGTCGTCGCCTCATTTTGACGATTTTGAGCAGCCTCGCTGGTGGCGCGCTTGCATTGGTGTGTGTATTTGCCTCGACGACAGGGCGTTCGAACGCGAGCAGCGCATTAGCTCCACAAGGTCCTGAGTTGGATTACTCGACTTTCAAACACAACAGCCAGAAGCACACGTCGCTGGCCTGCTCGTCATGTCACCAGCGCGCGGACAACTCAATCAAGCCAACCTTCCCCGGTCATTCAGCTTGTATTAATTGTCATGGCAATCAATTTTTCACATCCTCGAGCCCGATGTGCCTCATCTGCCATTCTGACGTGAACACGGCAAAGGCGCCGGTCAAAGCTTTTACGGCGAACTTCAAAGAGCGTTTCAACGTGAAGTTCGATCATGCACAGCACCTGAGCCCGTCAGTACGACCCAAGAATGGCTGCGCTGCCTGCCACAATAACGGCGCGAACCGCGGCACAGCGATTACGATTCCCACCAGCATGAATGCCCACAGTCAGTGCTACACCTGCCACACGCCGTCGAGCAAATCAGCCGGCGGGCGCGACCTCGCATCGTGTGGAGTCTGTCACGATCAAAAGAATTACGTCCGTACTTCGACCAACTCACCAGCGTATCGAGCCTCGTTCAGCCACGCCAAACACGGACCTCGACAACGGCTTGATTGCCTGGCTTGTCACACGTTGACTGCGGGATTGCCACAAGGAAAGCAAGTCAGCTCGCCACGTACTGCTGAACATTTCGCCGTGGGCAGTGGCCAAAGTTGTATGACTTGTCACAGCGGCAAACGATCTTTCGGAGGAGATCTCGCTTTTAAGGATTGTCGGCGCTGTCACACGGGATCCTCGTTTCGGATGCCGATGTAAGAGGGTCTTGGGCCTTTGGTCTTCTGATAGACTTGAATCAAGCTCCAAAATACTCAACTCCAAAGATCAAAGGTCAAAGACCTTTAAGAACGAGATAGTGCCCTAATTTGGAGTGCGATGACCTGTCATCGCTTTTGCCCAGCGGCGGCGCGACGCCGCAGGCTTTTGATAATAGGCTGTTTTCGACAACTTGCTGCGCCAGGTCGCAGCGACGAAAGCGCCGACAGGTCGGCGCACTCCAAATTAGGGTACTACCCACTCGCTACCCATTGACAAGCTAACTTGCCCTATCTAAGATTCGAACCTGAATGGGCTCATCTCCTCTTCTCCCCGCTTTTTTGAGTCGCTTCGGTAAACTACTAATGGTTAGGATGAAGGCCTGATGAAACTAGCGGTTATATTACTGGCGTGTGTAGCGTGTCTTGTGGTGGTTAAGGGCAGCAATTATGCCCCGCTGGCTGCTGAGGAGAGTAAGACTCAACCGAAAGAAGTGGTCCTCTGCAAGGACAGTCAATCAGACAAGTACGGCGAGGCGCCTTTCAATCACGAGAACCATTCGGCCAAGAATTACAGCCCGGATGGCACTGCGGTGATCGCTTGTGTTGAATGTCATCACACCGATCAACCGGCCTCAGCACTCAAAGCGCCGCTCAAAACTTCAGAACGTGACGCCGTGCTCACGAGTGCGTTGCTGGCAACTGCCGAGTCAAAACCGGTGAAGACCTGTCGGACCTGTCATCTTCAGGCTGGAGACGATAGCGCGCCGCTTCCGGCCGTCACCTATCCCGACAAAACCACTCCTACGAAATTGACAAACGAAGTCGCGTATCACAACAACTGCAACGTTTGTCATGACAAAGCGATTGCAGCGCGACCCGCGCTAAAAGGTAAGTTAGCTGGCACCAACGACTGCCTGCTCTGCCACAAGCCTGCTAATTAAGATCCCAAAAACTTAGCCGCAGATTACACCGATTACACAGATGTAAAAGCATGGGGAGGCAAGCTTATTCACGTGGAGCTACTGTGCCTGGGATTGTTGAAGATTCAGCGGTATCCGAAGGCGGCGCGGTCCCTTGCACCCTTCTTTTCTCGCAACACAAAAACATCTGTGTAATCGGCGTAATCTGCGGCTAAGTTTTCTGCTTCGCGCTAATAGATCTTCAGCTTGAGTGGCACTGACAAGAGTACTGGATTCTCAGGCTTGATCGCTACGCGATACACAGTCTGTGGACCCGGATCATCCTGGGTAAGCGCAGCTGTAGCATTGGCTCCGGCAGTCTGCTCATTTTCGGTCATTGCCTGGCCGAGGCCACCCTCCAATTCAAATTTCGTTGGTGTCGCGCCCCACTTCTTTTCCCATTCGGCAACCTGCCTGGCGGGAAGATAAGGCTTGGCGCCAAGTTTTGTGGGATCGACCAAAGGTGTCGGCGCTACCAGAATGGTAATCAGTTCCGCCACCTGGCGTTTGTCTCCCGGACGTGGCTTCAGTTGGAAACTTCTGCCCTTTCCCGACGGAATAGAGATTAAGCGACCAGCCTTCACCTTATTAGCGTCGCGATTAGCATCGAGATTTTTGCTCGATGGAAAGATAAGGAGGGGATCGCTAAACGATCCATCCTCGTATTGCTCGCGGTCAATCACGTACAGGTATCCGTCGCGATTTAAAGATTCGATGCTGAGCCGCACTCTTTGGCCGACTGCCAGTGGCGCCCCGTCCTGCACTCGTTCAAGGGTGTATTCAGCCTTCCCTTCCTCGTCGTCACCCTCAATCAATTCTTTTGTCTTATCCTGCGACGTAGATTTTCGCAAACGCCACGTCGTCACGCCCACTTGAGCAAAAGCCAGGCCTTCAGGCGGGGTCGTTACGTTCGTTCCTGAGGCAAGCTTAGTAGCTGTTTTATATCGAGCCGGGTTGGGTGGTGTATTTCGTTTCGGAGTATTTATCGCTGGACGAGTGCCAAGAAACTCTTCGGCTCTGATTCCCTTCTCTTCATCCTGAGCGGCCGCGAGTGTGAAATGTCCCGCCGCCAAGACCAATAGACCGCAGCACAGCGCTAATGGGAGTCGCGTTGCCCGTAGTTTGTTCTTCATTAGACCTCCACTGGAAAAATTAATAGTCTTCGTGGGCGAGCTCGACAAGGTTGACGAGGATTTTAGCCTTGCCCTTTACGAAGGTTTTCTTGTTAGCCTTGCTGGCAACTATCTCGGGGGGCTTAGTCTCCCAAAGCTTTAGATAGCCTTTCAAAGTCTCTATCTGACCGGGGTTCTCTATCACCCCATCCGTCTTGGCAGCGTCACTAAACGTCGTATCCAGGTCAGGGAGCGGTTGCTCGGACCAGATAACCCACAAGCGCTCTACACCCTTGTTCTCATCAATGTAAAGTTCTTTGGTTTGGACTGCCTGATTGGGGAGCAACTGTCCGCTTCCAGTCTTCGGCGTGGGGAAAAGCACGTTAAAGTTAACTTTGCCGCCCTCTGCGGGACCTTCATTCACAAGATACAGAGAGCCTTTCTGAAAAGGCTGCACGTTGAAGAGAATCTGCCATCCGGTTCCGTAGGCAATCTGTCCCTCGGTATCAAAGGGCTGGCCGATTGGCTTGCCGTTCTGGATTTTCTGAACAGTCAGCCAGTACATGAATGTTTGTTCAGGTTCTGCTGCTGTACTAACGGCCGCAGGCGGCGTACCACTCGCGCGATTTGCCAAGCCGTACCAGAGACCAACAGCGACTAGTCCGATACACAAGAGTCCTATTAATCCTAACCCACCAAAGATGAGCCCCCGTCTGTTAGGCGTGGGAGTCAGCTTGGTCGAGACTTCCGGCTCTCCAATCACGGTTGGGATGGTCGCTTGCTCAGCTCCGAGTTGTGACGGTCTCGTCAAAGGCGGAACCGTGTTAGGAATCGAGTCGATGAAAAGAGCAGACTGTGGGCGGGTCCGGTCCGGATCCTCGACCAGTGCCCAGCTAAGCTCGTCCCCAAATTCTCGAGCTTTCTGGTGTCTTGCTTCCGGCTCAAACGAAAGCGCTTTGAGAATCGACTCCTGCGCGGCAAGCGGAAGGCCTGGCCGTAAGTCCATCGGCTTTACTCTGACACCAGCCCTTTGCATCTCAAGCAACTGAAACATTGATTCGGGATTGGTGGGGCGCCTGCCCGTCAACATTTCATAAGCCATGACGCCAAACGAGTAGACATCGCTTGCCGCAGTCAGCTTGCACACACTGAGCTGTTCGGGAGACATGTAAGCGATGGTTCCCACCGCGCGTTCTTTTCCCGTGCTCAAAGACGTAGCCGAATTCCTGACTTTCGCGACACCGAAATCGATGACCTTGACCTGCTCGTCGCCATCGCTCGTAGAGCGCAGCATTACGTTCTCGGGTTTTAAGTCGCGGTGAAAAATTTCTTTGCGATGCGCTGCGCTAAGTGCGCGGCCCACTTGTCGAATGATGTTCGCGGCGCGATTGAAGTCCATTCCTTCAGGCTTGATCGCAGCGCGCAGGCTGATGCCCTCGACGTACTGCATGACCAGGTAAGGTTTTCCGTCAGGCATCTCGCCGGCGTCGAAGATTCCGACGATACTGGGATGGTCCACGCGCGCCAGGGCTTCAATTTCCTGCTGGAATTTCTTGACGCTGTACTCATCGCCGCTGCCTTGCTCGAGAATGACCTTCACCACCACCGGACGCGAAACCATTTTCTTGTCCAGCGCGAGGTAGACGACGCCAAAGCCGCCGTGTCCAAGCTTTTGCTTGATCAGATAGCGGCCGTCGATTAATGACCCAAGTATTGAGTTTTCAGGCTCGCGAATGGTTGAGAGCGAATCGCCTCTCATCCAGTCAGCGGTTTTTGGGTTATCGAACTGGTCTGATGATTCTTCCATAGTCAACCAAGCTCAAAGGCCTCAATTTGGAGTGCGGTGATCTGTCACCGTTTTCGCCCGCGGCGGCTCGACGCCGCACCACTTGCTGCGACCGGTCGCAGCGACCAAAGCGCCGACAGGTCGGCGCACTCCACATCAGGGCGCAAATTGCTGCTGCAGTATACCTGCAATGCCTGAAACCCGGACATCTTTTCGTGACAAATAATGAATCACTGAGCTGCCTGCGCGCGTATTCGAGCTACAACCAACGGCTGGCTGCCTGCTCGCACCGCATAGAACGCCCGCGGACGCTGCACCCGCCGTTCATCGGGCTCTACCTCAATTAACTCTTTGCTCCCCACCCGCTTGTCTTTGCCCATTCGAGGCACACGCACCATGGCATAGTCGAACCACTCATCAAGCACAACCTGACCATCTCGGTCAGAATCAGCGGCGCCGGATTTTATTCCTTCCTCAATCAAAGCGTAAGCCAGATAACTATGCTGCAGGGCCGCGGATTCAAAAGCCACTTCAACGCTTTGCGAAGCTGTCAGGACGTACATGCCTTTCTCATAAGCAAGCTGGGCCAACCCCCGAGTATTCATTGGACCGCGGCGCTTTTCTTCCGCTTCCAATGCTTGACCAGAGTTGCATGCGTCAATCACCAGCAGCAACTGCTGCGAATCGAGCGGTCTTAAGGCGTCTTCGAGTTCTACATCGGAGACACTGTGAGTAAGAATGGTTTGCAAACCTTCGGCATACAGCTGAGAACGCGATCCTTGATAACCGAGGTCGTGCGGGATCAAATAGAAGCGATCGTGCTGGGCAGTCCCATGGCCTGAGAAATAGACGAGCACCGCGTCCTCGGGTTGAGCTACGCGAATCTTCGCTAATGAAGCCGGCGCATTCGGAGGCAGCACTCCTACATCCGAGCCTGCCAACCTTCGCAGGGCAAGAAGAATATTCGCTTTAGTTGCTTCTTCATTCAGCAGGGGAATTACTACGATGGGATTGTAGAGTCCGACCAGCTGTTGCTGTTGCGACCACTGCTCACCGATGGCCTGCGCATCAGCGACAGAATAATTGAGGTTGTACTCAGAGTTCTCGTACCGTCCCACGCCTATCGCCAGGACATACGCAGTGCCAGTTCGTTTTAGACTATCCGCGCCCAGCACCGATGCGGTCACGTCCTGACTCTTGACGTTATCGCGATTGAACGCATAGGCAGTGAAACGATTCTCGCCAGCCACGATGGGCAAAATGGCCTCGAATTTCTGCTCGTTGCCATGCATTGGGCCTTGTGTCAGTAAATCGCCGCTCCATACCTTGACGAGCAAGCCATTCCTGAACAAGCGCAAATCGCGAGCACCGCTTCCCTGGCTATGTTCTGAATCTACACCGGCTTCGTTCACAGTTATTCGAACGAGCGTCCTTCGGGTTGCGGGTGGCGCGGCGGGTGAGCTCACGGAAGCATCGGCTCCGGCAACAAGTTGAATCTGCGGCGCTCGTCGATCCTTCTGCGTGATATCGCGAGTGGGTTTTGTATATTTGCCGGCCAGCACGTCTGACAGAAGACCTGGATAATAGAACTCAGTGAAGAAGGACTCGACAGGCGAAACGCTGAACGTGTTGCGCGCAAATCGCCAGAGCAACAGTCCCCACGACGAGGGTGAGCCATCAAACGAGCCATCCGGAGTTACTACGAGCCAATCGTCACTATCACGCATTGAAACCAGTGTCACCATGAGTGAGCCGCTGCTCGGGTCAGAGATTGCGAGGCTGCCATCATCGTCTCCCGAAATCACCCAACTTCCATCGGGACCGAATCCAGCGCTGTTGATACTTCCCGTGGAACGAACTAAGGTGCGGAGCTCTTTGCTGCCGTCAATATCCCAAAGCTTCAAAGTGTGATCGCTGCTTCCTGAAACCAGAGAATGCCCGTCCGGACTAAATGAAACAGTCAGGACTTCTCCGGTGTGTCCCGAAAATGTTTTCAATAAACGGCCCGACGGAATCTCCCAAAGTGTGATGTTCTTGTCTGCGCTCGCTGCCGCCAGTGACTTCCCGTCCGGACTGAATGTAATCGCGTTCACCTGTTCGGGAAGAGTTGCCAAAGTCTTTAGAGCATTTCCAGTGGCCGGATCCCAAAGTCTTATCGTCTTATCAGTGCTGCCCGACGCGAGCAAACCTTCTTCAGGACTGAAACTGAGGCTGGTGATTTCTCCAGCGTGTCCGGTGAGAGTGCGTGAATTTTTGGTGGCAAGATCCCACAGCTGGATTGAGCGCTGCACACCAGCGGCGGCTAACCATTTCTGATCGGCGCTGAACACAACTGAGTTGATGCTGGTGCGATCGGTTGAGAGTTGATAGGCCTGTTTTCCGTTGCGCAGATCCCAGACTTTCACCTCGCCGCTGATGCTGCCTGAAGCAAGCAAGCGATCGTCGGGACTGAACGACAAGCTCGTTATCCAGCCAGTCGAGCCGGAAAGTCGCGGCATTTCTCGACCCGTAGATGTTTGCCACAGACGGACGGAGCGATCATTGGCGCCAGAAGCGAGCCACTTTCCATCACGACTAGCGGCGACCGAATAGAAACCTGTCGAGTGACTCTCGAGCGTCCTTTGAACCTTTGCCGTTATGGTCGTAAGCAATATGACGGTGCGATTGCCGGTGGTTGCTCCCAAAACACTCCCGTCGGGATTAAAAGACGCTGAGGTCAGTGGATCTCCGCTGTACTCAGTTGAGGTTCGCGTCCATTTCACGTTTCCATTGCCCAGGTCGCGGCCGCTGATCGACCCGTCAGCACTCGCCGTTTGCAGCATAGCACTAGAAAACGACACGCTAAGAATCGCAGCATCGCCTCGCTTCGTTGCCCAACGCTCCTTGTCAGAGCCCACTCGCCACACGCAAGCATTGCCATCAGCCCCGCCTGAAGCGAGGGAGTTACTATCCGGACTGAAAGCAACGGCATTGATTCGATCGAGGTGCTTTTGCAGACTCGCGCGCTCGCGCCAGGATGCCGTGTCCCAAAGTTTGACGAGATGGTCGGCGCTTCCGGAGGCCAATAGTTTTCCGTCAGGGCTGAACGCTAAAGCAGTTACCCAGCCCGTGTGACCTTTCAAAGTTTGCTTTTCGGTTCCAGACGAAATATCCCAAACCCTGATTGTGTTATCAGCGCTTCCTGAAGCCAGCAGTCTCGCGTCATCGCTGAATGCTAAAGACTCAACAGCGGCGGTGTGACCAGAAAAGTACTTAACTTGTTGACCTGATATGACGTCCCAGACTCGCACGGTTCGATCGTTGCTTCCCGAGGCGACCCATTTTCCATCGCGGCTGACAGCCAGCGCTTTTATCCAGCCGGTATGGCCGTTCAGCGGGCGCAATTCTCGGCCGCTGCGAACGTCCCAAATCTTGATCGAGTTATCCGCACCGCCTGATGCCAGCCAGGTTCCATCCGGGCCAAACGCGATGCAATTGACTCTTGACGTGTGACCTGTCTGAAGGACCAACTCCGGCTTCGCAACAGGATCTGAAGGACTACTGGATCCGGTCGTGGTTCTCCAAGCGAACGTAGAGATGCCAAGCAGAAACAACGACACCGCCAGCAGAAAACCAAAGCGTTGCCACGTCGACTTATGTTCTGTTCGCATCACTGCGGCTACTCTCCTAATGTGGCACGGGCGTCCCGCCCGTGGGCTTTGGCGATTCACAAATCACGATCACGGGCGGGACGCCCGTGCCACAAACTGAAGTTTGAACTCTAAACGCCTGTGAGTCTCGTTGAGTCATTGAGTGCACTCATTGTTGTTGCGACTGGCAACAGGTCCAAAACGAAATTGGTACTCACCCGAGGTGATAAAGGAACAGACCATCGCGTGCTGCCTGTTCACATCTCGTAGCGGCGCACCGTTTACCTGGCCTAACCAGAAAACGAACCCTGCGATGTCGGGATTGCGGCGCAAATACCCGAAGTATTGTCCCAACACGAAGGTGCGATTGTACTCTTCGTCAATAAAAGGCTGGTTCGTAATCGGGTTGGCGCCGTTGTCATCCGCCAGTCGATACATTACGGCTCCTCGCCCACCCTGGTTATAAAGGGTAATGAGATTCGCTCGCTGACTAGACAGGTTAACACTCAAATCGTTCTGCAGCGTTGCCAGCACCGCATCCACGAATTGATCGGCGCTCGCCAGGCTTGCCGGATACTTCGTGATGAACTCTGGTCGCGTCACAAATAGATTTGCCAGATCCAACTGCTTCTGCGCCAGATTAGCGCCACCAATCACTCGAGCTCTATCTGCCACGAATACCGCATAACTTGGCAGCTTCTTCTCTTCGTTCGGGAAACTGGGATTTGGGTTCGGATTTGGGAACGGTTGGTTATTGCCGTATGCGCCTCGATACAATCTGAGCACGAAAGCAGCAGTTTGCTGAAACTCCAGTTCGTAGAAGAAGGCGTTCGATACGTCAACGCGTTTATTCCTCAGGCACTGCACATCGGTCTGACACTGCGTGATTTCGTTTTGCCAGAAAGCGAAGCCAACAGGGTCGGGCATCCGACTAAGGAAATCGAAGTAGGCCTGCCTCACGAAGAAGTCGGCTTCTTCTGCTGGGTTCCACAGTAACTGCCCACGAATCTCACCGTTTTGGAAGCCCGAGCTGTGAACGTTCATGTACTGCTGCCCCGCTCGCAGATCGAGAACTTGCTGGGCCGTGGGGTTAACTACAAAGTTGTTCACAGGAGAGCCCAGCGGCAATGGGAAGATAATTGGCCCATTCAGTCCAGGCGCGGCGGCGTGCACATGCGCGCCGGTTTGGCTACCGGTAAGTCCGGAGAACAACAGCGAGACTTTCGCGCTCAGCTGATCGTTGCTGAGTTGCAGGATTCCGCCATTGCCTTTCACAGCGTTCGGAGTAGCCGGCACTTCATCAGCGCCCGCCAGGTTAGAAACAAATTGCCTCGCAGCCGGTGAAGTAGTACCGCTGCTGTCGTTGTCGAGAATCGTCACGGTTGCCGTCGAAGGTGAAGCAAGACTTGCATTCGTGGGATTACTGAGCGTGACGTTGATTGTCTCGTTACTTTCCGCAAAAACGTCATCAACGATAAGCATCCTGAAGGTACGAGTGGTTTGGCCCGCCGCAAAAGTAAGCGTGCCGTTGGCTACTTCATAGTCGCGCAACTGACTCGCCGTCCCGTTGCTCGAAGCAAAGTCCACCGTAGCTGCCGAAGCAGGATCGCCTTCTCGCACTACGGTAACCAAGGCGCTGACGTCGCCTTCATTGACCAAAAAGTTCGAGTCCATGAACTTGAAAGTCTTCGGAACTTCCGTTGCGGCGAAATTCACATTCGTTTGGTCCGCACTCAGATTGGTGACGGGTAATGTCGCCGGATTGAATGTGAAGTAAGTTTTTGCAGCTGCGACTGAGTAATCACTAGCTGCGGGAACGTTTGCGAAAGAATAGCTGCCATCGCCTGCGGTCATGGCGGTTCGTGGCGTGAAGCCGGTCGGCCCATTCAGAGTTACAGTTACATCCGCTAAGCCTGCTGAGTTCAGAGTGGCTCGACCGCTTATGGTGTAATTTCGAAGGGCGCCGGCAAAGTTCAACGTTTGATTGCTTTGAAGGCTGGGAATGGTCTGCCCTGTAAAACTGTATTGTGCTGTCTGTGACGGTGTCACCGTGTAGGATCCACCGGCGGTCAGCGAAGAGAAAGCGTAGTTACCGCTGGCATTCGTCGTGGTCATCGCCGACTGCGTTCCGGTAAGCGAGACAGTCAATCCATTGACTGGAGCGCCTCCAGCAGTCACTTGTCCGCTAATCGAGAAAGAATTTGCTACGCCACTGAAATCAGCATTCGGAATGTTCGTGTTCAGCGTTGGGAAAGAATATGAGTTGTTCGCCGGAAATATCGTGGCGGTGAAAGAGTAAAGCGCGCTGGAAGGTGTAACGGTAAAGTCTCCGCTGGTTGCCAGGTTTGAAAATTGATAGAAGCCATCCGCGGTAGTCTGCACCGAAGTGCCCGTGGGAATATTGGTGCCGGTTAGAGAGACCGTGACATTACCGATCCCAACCTGACTTGTCGTCGCCAGTCGACCGGCGATGCTATAAAGCGGAGTCTGCGCTACGAAGTTGGCATTGTTAACATCAGCGTTGAGTGGATTGTACGTCCTGCTCGTCAGATCAAAGTTGAATAAGGAAGTATCAGGTGTGAGTGTGTAGTTGCCGCCCTGCAGCAGATTCGTGAAGCTGAAATTTCCAAAGTGATCTGTTGTTTGTTGCTTCTGCTGACTTCCAGTCAGTACCAGCTGGATATTGCCGATTCCAACTCCGCGAATGTCAGAAATCTTTCCGCTTATGGTTCGAGGTGCGCCCCAAAGAATATCCATCGCCCCTTTCTGTGAATTGCCTGTATCGATAGCAAGCCGGTAAGTGGTCCCTGCAACTGCATTAAACGTCACTTGCCCCTTACCTGCGGCGACCGGCGCGAGAGTGGAGACGTTTGGTCCTGTATAGACACCGAAAAGAACATCAATCGGGTTACCAGAGAAAGAGGTCGAGCCAGTCGAAGGCGTGTAACTATTCCCGGAGGCGATAAACGTCACCGGACCATTAGCCGCCGGAGTCCAGTAATACCAAATCGATGCTGAGCCTGGAGTTCCGGCGTGATTCGGCTCGCCAGTCTCCCTGGTGGCATTTACATTATGACCAGTGGTACTGCCTTGACTACCCGAAAGAGTTTGAGCCGCAACGAAATTATCGTTTGCTGGCGCCGCCGATGGCTGCCAGATAAACGAAGTGAAGCCCGTCGAACTAGAATCAACCGCGATTCGGTAGGTCGTTCCTTGCACAGCGTTGAACGATATTTGTACGGTTCCGTCGGCAATACCGGTCAACGGAAATCCCGCGCCCGTGTACGCTGACAAATTCAGGGATCCGAAATCGCCTTGTCCGGTCGAGGAAAAGTGCCCGCCGGTGAAGACAACATTGAAGGTGGCAGGTGCAGTCCAGTTGTACCACAATGAGCGTGACGCGGCAGATCCTCCGTGTGCTGGTTCGCCGGCCTCTGCGGTCGCCCCGGAATTGCTAAGGCTTCGCAGGCCACCGTATCCAGTAAAAGAAAGGGCGTTCGCCAAATTGTCGTTCGAAGGCGGCGGTCCCCCGGCGCCCCAACCGATAGCTGCGTTTCCCGCAGCAGAACCTGGGCGTGTCACCTTAATTCCGTAGGTTACTCCATTGGTCGCTGTGAACTGCACTATGGTCGGATCGCATTGGGGCTGCCCAAATCTACATGGCGCAGTTGTGTTCTCTGTAACTAACGTCAGGTTGCTTTGCGCGTCGGCAGCAAAGATTGCGATGGAGGAAGCTATTTGTCCGGCAGTGCTTGTGAGTTGAAACGGACTTGCGGAAAAGCTGAAAGTTCCACTCGCTGGCGCAATCCATTTGAACCAGGCTTGGTTGTTCGATGCGATTTCGCTACTCGCTGACCCCGACAGTCCAGCTATCGCCAAAGCATTTGCAAAAGAATCATGAGGAGTACTCGTCGTTACTGGCGCCCAGGAAAGCACGATGAAGCCCTTGGGACTGTCTTTGCTGTCGATCGCGATCTGATAAGTTGTGCCTTGTGTTGCTGAGAGTGTTACGAGACTGGTGGGATTAAAGCCATTCTGATCGTCATTGCTGACAACCGGTGACAAAGCATTCACCGCCGAGCCGGTATAGATAGCCAACAAGGTGTCATAGGTTGACGGACTGAAGCTCGTACCGTTTATGGTGCTGCTGGAAGTTTGAAAAGTAAAATTCCCGGTACTTGGCGCGACCCATCGATACCAGATTGAAGCTCCACCGGCATTGCCTGCGTGATTAGGCTCACCCGATTGTTTCGTGGCGCCAGCATTAGTGCTACTGCTCGTGCCCGTACTTCCTGAGATGAGCTGTGCGTTGGCGAAATTATCATTTCCGGGTGGCGGCAAGAGTTGCCAGTTCAGCGTAATCAATCCGGTTACCAAACCAAAACTGCCGGAGTCTACTGCTATCCGATAAGTAGTTCCCGCGACCGCATTGAACCTTACTCGACTGGTGCGTCGGCTTTCACCGTTTGCGCCTACATCGTTGTCCGCACTTGCTATCTCAGTGAGTGCGCCAACACTTGATCCTGTATAGACAGCCAGCGCGGTATCGAAAGTGCTCTCAAAGGTATCAAAGGTAGCCCCACCCGATGCAGGAGCTGTCCAGCTATACCAGGCAGAGTTGAAACCAGCTAGTCCAGCATGGTTTGGTTCGCTGCCTTCGTGTGTCGCTCCACGATTATCTCCGTTAGATCGGCCGGAAACTCCGGAGATGACTTGTGCGGACGCGAAATTGTCATTTGAGGGCGGTGGAAAGAACGGGTCCGCGGTATTGATCAGAACGTTCGCTGTTCCAGGATTGGTTCCGGCATTAGGGACAATCAAGTCGGGTTGGCCATCGACGTTAACATCACCCACCGCGATGAAGCGAGGGTTAACGCCGGCCGCAAACTCGTCACTGGGTTGCAGCGCTTGAAAAACTCCAGCGCCCTGGTTGGGCAGTATTCCAATCCTGCCCCCGCTATCACCATTCGCCACGACAATGTCCGGAAGACCATCGTAGTTAATGTCGGCTACAGCAACTGAATATGGAGCCGCGCCGGCTGGGAGTGAAGCCGGCGCCGTTGCGGGAAAGGGACGCACTCCATTATTCAACAGCACCGTCACGCCGCCGCCGTGATTGACCGTGACGATGTCTAACTTGCCATCAGCGTTCAGGTCGCCGGTCGCCAGGTTGTAAAGACTGCCTCCTACCGAAGTCAGGATTTCAGCTTGAAAGGTTCCATTACCGTTGCCGAGCAGGACGCTTACCTTCCCCTGACTCGAGGCTGAAGTGCAGGTCGCGATGTCCAGCTTTCCATCATTGTTGAAGTCAGCGACCACGACCGACTCCGGATTCGTTGAAACAGCCACTGTGGTGGGTGACTGAAATGTGCGATCGCTGTTGCCGAGGAAAATCGTGACATTACTTGGCGCCGAGTAGTTGGCTGCAATGATGTCGAGGTTGGTGTCGCCATTTACATCGCCGAGCGCAACGGATTCAGGAAATGCGCCCGCGGTCAGGCTGTAATAAACAGGGGTCGATTGAAAGGATTCATCCGGGTTACCGAGCAGGACTGCGATTCTACCGGCGTTTGCAGCGGCCACGACTAAGCAAGGAAGTCCGGCTTGGCCAAGATTTCCGACCACGACTTGTTGCGGCCCGGGATTCGTAACTGCGCCAGTTACCAGACTGTAAGTGTTGGCGGCGCCAAACGTACCATCGTATTGCCCGTTCACATAGTTTCCATACAACACGCTAACGCTGTTTGAGGTTTGATTAGTAACAGCAATCGCGGGCTTACCAAATCGATTGAAAGAAGCTGCCCAGTAAGGTCCCGAATTGCCGGCGCCCACGTTGTATGGCATCGGCGCGATAAACGAAAAAGGAGCTGCGGCGAGACCCGAGGAAAGTCTGAACAGCGCCGGCGCCAGCACTAGCACTGCAACCAACCACCAAACGCGCGGCCTTCTCAAATTCCGAGAGCTCGGCAGACGAGGATTGGTTGTCGAGAGGAAGGGCAAGAACCGCATCGTTTCTCCGTGGGAGTTAAATCGTTAATTCCAAATACACCTGAATCGCCGAAAGAGACTCCATTAGAAAGTCACCTTCAAGCCAAACTGGACACGCCGGCCAGGGATGATTGTATTTGTAGCTTGTCCGAATCCGGGAGCTTCAAGGAAACGGATCGGAATACCGAAATTACTTCTGTTGGGCAAGTTAAAGACATCGATCCTCGTTGTCAAGATTTCACCTCCAGCGAGCACCCAATTCTTCCTAACCGAAATATCGAGATCGATCGACCCCCCGGCTCGGAAAGTGTTCCGACCTATCTGACCGTCCTGTCCAAAAGGTGCGAGCAGAGCGAGGGTGTTCGCCGTGGTTAGTCTCAAAGGCTGCCGGCCGTCTCCAGTCAGATCAATTCCCTGCACTGTGTTCAACCTGTCGGTGAGATTACCGTCCAGATTTACGTCAATGGTGCTATTCACAGTGAATGGTTGGCCAGAACGAAACCGACCTGTTCCTGAGATCTCGATCCCATTCAACAACTTCCGAAAAACTCCTGGGCCACTTGATTGCTTCGGGAGTTCGTAGTTGAAACCGAAGGCCAATTGGTGTGGGATATCAAAATTCGCCGGGCCGAACTCCGCAGGCAGATTGCGACTGTTTTGTGGCAGCACATAAGCGCCGGCTAAGTCGAATACGTCCGAGACATCGTCGGTGGTCCTGGAGAATGTATAGGCAATCTGGAATTGCAGAGCTCGAGCGAGACGACCACGCCCCTGGATTTGAAGAGAATCGTAATTCGAGCGCGCGCTCGTTTCGAACTGGTTTATGGCTCCGATTCCCGCTAGCGGACGCGCCGGATTATTTACCTGGCCGAATACGATTGGAAAAGCAAAGTCGCGCGGGGCTATGTCGAAGTTTGTTAACCCGAGCGTTAGCGCTGGTCCAAGGTTTGGCGTAGTAAAGCGCAAAAGGTCATGGCCGCGAGTTCCCACGTACGCCAGCGAAAATGTGAGGTCACGTCCCACCTGTTGTTCTACGGTGAACGAATAGTGGAGCGCCCGTGGCGTTTCAAGTTTTCTTGTTGGCAAGGTCGCGCCGAAGGCGCTGGGAAACGTGCGATTGAGTACATCGAAAAACAAATTGAGAGGAATCGCCGGGTTATAACGATCGACCGTGCCCGGTACGACCAACGGCACAAAACCTAAGCCCGGCACTCCGATTGATTGTCGCGAGGGATTGTCAAAGGTGAGCGGAAATTGTCCGAATGACGGGCCGCCGCCAAAATTCAAAGTCAGAAAAGTCGGATATACATTTCTGGACTGGCTAACAACAGCGCCGAGGATCTGATCGTAGAAAACTCCGAAGCCTCCGCGAATAACCGTTGACTTGTTATTCCCAAACAGCTCGGGCGAATAAGCGAAACCGACTCGTGGCGCAAAGTTATTCCGATCAGGATCGAAGATCTTCGCTCGACCATCTATGAATTGAGTTAAGGCAGGAGCGAGACTCAGCAGCGGGCTGTTGAAGGTACGCTCAATGCGCTCATTTAGCTCGCTCGGAGGCGTGTTGTATTCGTAGCGCAAGCCAAGCGAAAGGGAGACTTGTCTGCTAACTCGCCAAAACTGCTGAGCATAAAAATTCAATTGGTAATAGCGCAAGCCAATACTCTGGTCACCTTCGCCGGTGTTGAGGGCCTGGAAGAAGTTACTAGCGGCGCCCATTGCAGCGAGGTCTTGAGACTTGATGATGGGATTGATGTCGGTGGCATTCGGGAAACGTAGCGACCCATTCTCCAGAATCAAACGCGGCGAGCCATTGAAGGTAACGAGCGGTCTCGCGTTGCGAGGCAAAGTACTGTTCAGTTCGCTGCGACGCGTGTCCGCGCCGAGCGTGAGCCGTACGCTACCCAACAACTGGGTGAATTCATCTGCGACCTGATAAGTGTTATTGACGCGGCGCTGCGGAAAGTTGAATACATCCACTCCCAGAGGACTGAAGCCGGCAAGATTGACCTGGCCAAGCGGACCCAGGTCCTGTTCAACTGTTAGGGGCTGTCGCAGCAAAATCACTGGTCCAGTGTTCGCCATTCCGGGAGCGGGCGGGGTGGAGATATTGAGAAGTTCGGGAGCGTTTAGCAGAAAATCCGTACTGTCACTAAGACCACTGTTGATTAAGAACTTACGATCGCGAACTTCGTCAAAGCGCAGCGCTGTACGTCCGTACGAAAGCCTTACCTGATTGAAGGCCAGCGGCGACTTCGAGCTACTGAGATTGCTGTTAAGAAAAAGCGAAATATTTTGCGTTTGGATTAACGGCTTTAGCGTCGAGAAGATGGCGCCGCCCGTAACCGGTATTTCTCGCCAATCCTTCGTAAAGTTGTACCGAGCGGTAACGGACTGGCTCTTTTGGTGCACTGCGAAATTCCAGTCTATCTTGCCTGAAAGAATTAATCCGCGGCTGTTTGCGGGAAGGACATGAGTGAACGTGTTGGGGCCATAGGCGCCCTCAGGATTATTGGGATATGGGTACAGACTGAAAATGCCGGCGCCACTTCGCGTGCTGGGAATGGTTGATGTGGGCGTGCCCGTGAGCGGATTCAAAAAGATACCGGTGACACCGGAGTTAAAGGCGCCTCGCTGCTGAAGAGTAGGCACGGCGAAGCTATGTTCTTCGCTGGCATTCGTGACTTCGCGTTCAAAAGACGCGAAATAAAAGAGTCGATCTCGATCTAAAGGACCGCCCAGCACGAAGCCGCCTTGCCCAAACGTAAACGAGTCCTCACTGCCACTTTCGTTGGTGACGGTAAGGGGCTGCTGGCTAATTATTCCACCAGTTACCGTATTCCGGCTTTGCACCAGGACATCCTGATTGTTGGCACGTACAGTCGCAGTCGCGTTACCAAAGGTAGTATCAAAAAAGTTACGAGAGTTGAGTTGACTCGAATTGAAGTTGCCGTAGATCGTGCCGTGCGTCTTATTCCCGCCTGACTTCGATACCGCGTTGACTTGAGCGCCAAGGTTGCGGCCGAACTGTGCCGGCGCCAATAAGGTGATGACCTGATACTCCTGTATCGACTCGATCGGCTGTGGCACCAACGCTACAAACCCTTGTCGCCTAACTCCAATGTCTTCGTCGTTATTATCGGAACCATCAACAGTGAAATTGTTTCCGCGAGATCGCAGTCCATTAACTGCGAATTGTCCCGCTGACCCAACACCCGCACCGACGCCCGGGCCGGCTACATTACCGAGAGTTTGAGGAGGCGGAGCTACGCCCGGCAATAGCAAAGCAAGCTCATCAAAAGATCGAGTAATCGTGGTTCCGCCAACTGGTAGCGAGACAACCTCTTTCTCGCTAAACGATCCACTGCGCCTGCCATCGATCCTGGTAATGCTGGCCCTGATGTCCGTGTCGTCAGCCGTAATAAGCGGCGTCGGGCTTGCCGATGGAAGCGTGCCTGCGGCAACGGGATCCAGCGCAACCGGAACTGGCACAACTTCACCAGGAAAAGTGATACGCAATCGCTGCGGGACCTCGCGGGTTTGATAGTCTTTAAACGAGACTCGCACAACGTATGTCCCCGGAATTAGCAACCCCTGGTAAAAGCGCCCTCGATAATCTGTCACCAATTGGCGGGCAATGCCTGTCGCTTGATTAATGATTTCTACGGTCGCGCCTTTCAAGGGATCACCGGTCTGACTGTCGCTGACAATGCCTTCAAAGGCGCCCGTAACCGTATCCTGCGCAACCACGGATGGAGTCAATACAAAAAGCAGCGCGATCAGGACCGAGACAAAGGCTCCTGGATGTCGTCGACAAAGGCACGTCTCGCCTTTCACGAACAGATCCCCGCGCAGATCCCCGCGGAGATCCCCGCGCTTTTTGGAGGTGGCTGCCAGACTTTTCTTCACTTCCCTATTATGAATGTCGTTCACCAGTTGTTTATTTCAGTTGTGGGAGTTATGGCTGGCATTCTGTGTTGTTGTGGGTGGCGATGGAGCTAAAACGCTGCTGATATTCCAGCGAGGTACTGAAAGCGCAAACCATCGCTCGCTGTTTTTCGAGAGCTCGCAACGGCGCACTGTTGACCTGTCCCAGCCAGAACACAAAGCCGGCGATGTCAGGGTTCCGGCGCAAATAGCCAAAGTACTGCGTTAAGACAAAAGCCCGATTGTATTCGGCATCGATCAAGGCTCGATTGTTGATGGGGTTCGTCTGGTTGTCGTCGGCTAAGCGATAGAGCACTGCGCCTCGGCCACCCTGGTTGAATAATCCAATCAAGGCGGTTCGCTGGGAATTTAGATCGACTCCAAGGTCAGCGTTGACGGTCGCTAAAATGGCATCCACAAATCCGGGCCCATCCAGAGTCGCCGGATACTTTGCCAAAAACTGCGAACGAGTGACAAAAGTGTTGGCGAGGTCCACCTGCGTCTGCGCCAACTGTGCACCTCCGCGAACCCGAGCGCGGTCGGGCGAGAAAGCCTGATAGCTGACTAGCTTCTTGTCTTCGCCTGGGAACTGCGGATTAGAATTTGGATTCGACAAGGGCTGATTGTTGCCAAACGCCGCTCGATAAAGCCTGACTACATAAGCTCCAGTTTGTTGGTATTCCTGTTCATAATAAAAAGCGTTGCTGACGGTGATCCGCTGCGTGCGCTGGCAGCTCACGTCGTTTCCGCATTGCGTGATTTGGCCTGTCCAAAAGTCCAGACCTCCTTGATCCGGCAAGCGACTCAGGAAATCGTAATAGTGCTGCCGCACAAAGAACTGAGCTTCATCAGTTGGATTCGAGCTCGGCGGGACCGAGTCGTTATCGAGGATGGTCAGCGACGCCGAAGCTGGCGTTGCGATTAGCAAATTGGACGGATTAGTCAAAGTCAGATTTAAGGACTCACTATTCTCGACATAGGTATCGTCAACAATTAGCACGCGAATTGTTTTGCTTGATTCCCCGGCGGCAAACTGAATGCGTCCGGCAGCGAGCGTGTAATCGGCTCGTTGAATGGCCGTTCCATCGCTACTTTGAAAGTCGATCGTCGCTGGGCTTGTCTTGTCTCCCAACCTTGAAACGTTAATTAAGGTGCTGCCGCTTCCCTCGCTAATGCTGAACGTTGGCGCGCTGAACATCACAGTCATCTTGCTGGCAACAACGAACGGCGATAAGGAGTCAACGTTTCCGCACACGGTCCTGGTGTTGAAGCTTCGACCGGCAGTGCGGTCAATCCAGCTGCCATTCTCCTTGTGCAACACCGCCATGCTGTCAAAGCTTTCCGTATCAACTCCTGAAGGCAGCACAAAGCAAACGCCAATCGGCGCGATGTAAGTGGCGGTCGTGCTGATATCAAAGGCCACGCTGTTACTGGTGATCGCATAACCCTGAGGCAGTGGAGCTGTAGTCGCCAGATCGACACTGTCAATAATCGTAAAACCAGCGTTGGTGACTTGAGTGAAGCTAACCGAGACCCCGCCACTCTGCACGGTCACGTTGCTCCCCGCAGGTGTTGGTATGCCAGGTGATGGACTCGGCGAGGGACTCGGCGATGCCGTCGGTGTGGCGATGAAGTCCGCAGTTTTGTTCATCGACAAACTATTGAAGGTTGCATTCGTGGGCGAGAAGCTTGTGTTGCTGAGCGACGGAGTGACTGTGAAAGTGCCACCGGCGTCCAGCTGGTTAAACGCATAGTTGCCGGCGCTGCTCGTCGTTGTTGTTGCGCTTGATGAGCCAGTGAGACTCATCAAGACTCCGCCGACACCCGCGTTCTGAGTGTCTTTAACTTGACCGGAAATCGAAAACTTTTCGCCGAGGTGAAAATTATCGAATATGGCTGTGCCGGGATTAGAGGTGCTGCTGCTCGTTCCTGAGCTGAGCTCTGCCGCCATTGGTGTCACGCTTCGCTGCAATATGACGCTGTGCCGAGTCGTCCAGATCAAATTATTCGGACTTGTTTCAAACAGGATCGAGTTCGCGACCTGATCGTAGCGAAATCGCCAGTAACGATGCGCCACCGGATCGTACGGAATACTTAATGCTGAAAGTTGTCCGTTAACTCGAATTTGAAAAATGAGTTGAGTCACGTCGAGTGGGCTGGTGCGCTTAACCTCACCAGCTACCGGGGCGCCAGCCGGCTGAACCACGAACCCAAACGTGTTATTGAAATCGCTGCCGACTGAAAAAATCGTTTGCGCCGCACTTGCGGCCTGAACGACTTCAACGCTGGGACTCCTGGAACTAATGTCGACAGCGCTGACGGTCGTGTATCCGTTGAAGTGAGTGCCGAAAGCATTTGCTCGCGGCGAGACTTCGAGCTGTCCATTCGCCTGGCGCACTTGAACGAATCGATCGAAAGCTGTCGGATCTGTGCTTAGAGAGCCGAGATTGAACTTGTCCGGATCTCGCTGCACGGAGCTGAAGTCCTCGTCCTGCGAAGGTGTGGGTGTTGGTGAAGGCTGGGCTGCGGCATTGAAGTCGACGACGCGGTTGGAATCGAGATTAACGATATCGACACGCGATGGAGTGAACGTAAATCCCTGCTTATTAGGCTTAACTGAATAATCAGTGAACGCGGCTACGTTGCTGAACAGATATTGGCCGGAGGCATTGGTTTGCGTAACCGACGTTGTAGCGCCGCTGAGTGTAATCGTGACACCGTTGATACCGGAGTTCGTCCCGTCTTTAATCGTGCCGCTGACATTGAAAGTCACCAGCGTGCCGGTGAAGTTAGCAGCCTGGTCGGTGGTTAAGTTTGTAAAGGTGGTGCTCGGCGGGGCAAAGCTGTAGCTCGTTCGCGACGGGGTGACGGTGTAGTTACCGCCTTCTGAAAGATTCTGGAAGATATAGTTTCCGTTACCGTCAGTCGTCGAGATCGCAGACTGTGAACCAGTCAACGCCATATTCACACCGACAATGGCGTTTCCGTTGGCATCAGCGACACGCCCGGTGATCGAATGAGTGGGCGACTGTAAAGTAATGTCGAGCACCGTATCATTCTGGAGATCGACATGAACTGTTCTCGCCGACAAGCCACTGTTCGGGGGCGGTGTCACATTCAGATCGAAACTGCCAATAAGAAAACTTCCGGTGTAAAAACCATTCCCTGCGGATGTCGCATGAGTTGCGGTGGCCCAGCTCAATCCGTCAAACGACGTTGAGTAGAAAGCCTGCAACATTACGTTCGGCACAACATTGCCTAATGGATCTCGAATGATGCCTGAAAGCATCCTGTCCTGAATTACAAAGTTCCGGGTCGTGTCCTGCATGATCGACACCTGTCCGGTTCCGTTGTAGAAGTTGTTTCCATTCAAACTGATTGACAAGCTGTAACTGCCCGGGTCGACTGGCAGGCTAAAAGTGCCATCGGTCCCGGTATTGGTCTGCAATTGAAAATCGTTTGATTGCGTGCTTTGCAAACTGAGCTGGTGGTTCGCGAGCAGCTGACCGTTGTGATTGGTTACGGTGCCACTGTAACGGACTCCGGCGCCAAGCGTGATATTCATGACCTGATCATTTGTCAGATCGAAAAATATCAGGCGCGGCGACAGGCCGAGTCCCAACGGAGGTACGACTGTGAGATCGATGCCAACGCCTGGCAGAAAGTCACCGGAATAAAAGCCATTGCCGTCAGTGGTCACAGCAGCGCAAGTATTTAGCCCGATGTCGCCAAAATCAGATCCATAACACGCGCGCACCAAAGTGTTGGGGACAACCTGCCCGTTATTATCGCGGACCGTACCGGAAAACTTTCGATTCTGAATTACAAAGTCGCGGGTAACGTCCACATTCAAAGTAATCGTTTCGCTCCCGCCGAAGAATAGACCGGGAAACTTCGTCTGATTTGACGACGCAACCGATAACCGGTAGTTACCGGGCGCTACCTGGAGCGTATAGCTGCCATCGGCGGCCGAATTCGTTTGCACACTCACCTGAAAGCCGCCTATTGCTTCGAGCCCGATTTGCACTCCAGGAAAAGGTTGGCCATCGCGGTCAGTGACATGACCATGAAACTGAATGGCCGGGTCAAGAATGATGTCGCGCGTGGTGTCGTTCTGAAGATTTATTTCCAACGAAGCTTGACCGAGCCCCGCTCCCGCCGGTGGAAAGACTGTTAGTCCCGCCGTTCCCGGAAACAGAAGCAATCGATAGTTGCCGGTGGATCCGGTTATCACGTTTGCGAACACGGTCCACTCCAGACCCGCGAAGTTTGATGGCGGTTGGCTGAAGCCGAGATTTCCTCTGATCAAAGTGTTCGAAACCGGCGTACCGCTTTGGGTCTTAACGATGCCCGTCAAGTACCTTTCCTGAATCACAAAGTCTCGCACCGTATCCGTTGTCAGAGTGATCGGACCTCGACCAAAAAACTGGCCGATGTAGCTTGAGTCCATTCCGGCGAATGGACCACTGTAACCAACCTGCAGCGTGTAGGTGTTGGGAATGACGCGAAGACTGTAGCTGCCATCAGCGGCAGTATTTGTTCTCACTGAAAAATCGCCAGTGCCTTGCAAAATCACTTCGGCGTTGACGTAAGGCTGACCGTCCCGGTTTGTTACGCGACCGGAGAGCAACGCTCCTCGAGTAAGGATGATGTCCTGGACAATATCATTCGTGACGGCAACGTTATCGAGTTGAGCCACCGCCAAACCGCTGCCGACTGGAGGTGTCGCTTTGAGAGTGTACAAATCAAGGGGCAGCTGCAGATTGTAGTTCCCATTCGCATCCGAATTAGTTGCAGCCACGGTCTGCAGAGACGAGTTGATCGCGGCGATGTTTACGTTGGCAATTCGATTTCCGGAAGTATCAAACACGGCCCCCGAAACTTGAGCCGTAACCACGGACGTATTGATTAGGATCGATACATTGTTCGAGCTGAAATTGGGAACAGCCAAATCCGGCTTGTCATCACCATTGAGATCAGCAGCGCTAAGAATTCGCGGACTGGTTCCAGTTGCGAAGCTAACCGGAGCCGCAAAGCCTCCATTTCCATTCCCTATCAATACGACGACATCATTCGAAACCGAATTCGATATTGCGAGGTCGACTTTTCCGTCGCCGTAGAAATCTGCGACGACGACTGCGTAAGGGCTACTGCCGGCGTTGAAATTTGCTGCGTCAGCAAAGCCGCCGGTTCCGTCTCCCAAAAGAACTGAAACATTATTTGATCCGGAGTTGGCGGTGACTACGTCCGGCTTAGTATCGTTATTGAGATCACCCGAGGCGATTCCCAACGGCGCTGAACCTACGGGAAAGTTCACTGCCGGACTAAAGCCGCCGGCGCCATTCCCCAACAAGAGCGAGAAGTTGTTGGTGGCTTGATTCGCTACCGCTAAGTCAATCTCTCCATCTGCATTAAAGTCGACTGCAACCAGCGACCGCGGATTTGTTCCGACAGCAATTGAAGTCGCCGCCGCAAAGTTGCCAGCCCCGCTGTTCAAAAGTATCGATACATTAGCCGAGCCCTGATTTGCTGTAGCAAGGTCAAATTTTGAGTCTCCATTAAAGTCTGCGAAGGCTATCGCGTAAGGCTGCGAACCGACAGTGATGTTCGTTGCCGGCAAGAACCCTCCCGATCCGTTATTCCTTAACAGCGACACGTTATTCGAATCGCGATTAGCTACGGCCAGATCCTGAGTCCCCGACTCATCAAAATCCAGTGCCACGATTGCAACGGGACCTGAGCCGGTTGGGAAATTGGTCGGTGATGAAAAGCCGCCGGCGCCGCTACCCAGGAAACAGGTGACATTATTTGAGCCGGTGTTCGCTACTGCGAGATCGAGTTTGCCGTCGCCATTTATGTCTTTGGTCGTGGCAGCGTGAGGATTGATGCCGGAGGCAAAGTTTGTCGCTGCCGAAAAGTTCACGACTCCTTGAGGGTTGGCCGGGCAGAGATTAAGCAGGACTGAAACGTCGGTTGCGGTCGAGACTACTACGTCCTGAGTGCCATCGCTATTCAGGTCAGATAGTGATAATGATTTCGGACCTATTGAAGTTGAAAAATTGTTGGGGCTGCCAAAGCCGCCGCCGCCGTCTCCCAACAACATGGAAACATTCGATGACTGTTGATTGGAGACTATCAAATCAGTCTTGGCATCACCGTTGATGTCGCCCGTGGTGAGAGCATACGGAATTCCGCCCGCAGGAAAGTTCGTTGTACTCAGAGCTCCCCCGCTCCCGTTACCCAGAATCACCGATACATTGTCAGAGAAATTTCCGCTAGCGAAGTCGAGCTTTCCATCGCTGTTAAAGTCAGCGAGCGTGACTGCGCGAGGTGACGTTGCGGCACCGATACCAAGAAAGGTCGGAGCTGCAAAAGCTCCCGTTCCGTTGTTCAGGAGAACGGCAAGATTATTAAAGTTCTGGTTGGCATTTGCTACAACGAGATCTTGAGCGCCATCGCCGTTGAAGTCGCCGACTGCGATTGCCCTCGGCTCAGGCCTGTTAATCGGGCTGACGTTGTTTCCACAGCTGTAGTTTTGTAAGGGCGCAAAGCCTCCGTTCCCATTGCCGAGCAGAATCGAAACATTGCTGATCGTGCCTGAGTTGGGAGTGGCTAAATCGACGTTGCCGTCACCATTAAAGTCGGCGGCGATAATCGCAGTCGGCCTTGAGCCAACCAGGAAAGTTGTGGCTGTCCCAAATCCCCCGGCTCCGTCACCCAACAACAGCGACACGTTATCCGAATTCAGATTGCTAACCGCCAAGTCAAGCTTGCCGTCATTATTTAGATCGGCGATCACTACAGCATTCGGCTCGATCCCGACTGTGAAATTAGTAGCAGAGCCAAAGGAGCCATTGCCAACTCCAAGCAATACTGAGACGCTGTTGGCTTGTGTGTTGGTAATAACCACGTCGCGTTTGCCGTCGCCATTGAGATCTGAAAGGGCAAGTCCAGTGTGGTCGACGCCTGTGGCAAAGAAACCAGCGGCGGCAAAGGTGGGAGTCGCACAGGAAGCAGTTGAGGCTTGCGAAGTTGGCGTGCGGTACCAAAAAGTAAATAGCGCCAGGCTCAGAATCGTCGCGCAAAGCCCAAGAGCGCCAAGTCGAGATGGGCTCGGTAAGAACTTTCGTGCCTTAAAGTTGATGTAGTGGCTTGCCTTCAGCATTTCTGGAGTCGATCAACTTTCAGATCGACAGCTAATGACTGGACGGCCAACTTGTAAAACAACCGTTCAGCGAATATACGAAGGCGACGGCGGTAACGGTTCAGTAGGCAGTCGTAGCTTCTTGGACGGAGCCGACGGGATCGCGGCTATCATACAGTCTTGATGAATTTCGCCCGTCATACAACCCTGGATTTGGCTGGCATTCTACCACGGGCGCAGCACAAGCTGTATCTCAATCAATGCCCGGTAATGCCCTAATTTGGAGTGCGCCGACCTGTCGGCGCTTTGGCCGCTGCGACCTGTCGCAACAAGTTGTCGAAAACGGCACATTACCAAACAGCGCGGCGTCAAGCCGCCGCGGGCGAAAGCGGTGACAGATCACCGCACTCCAAAATTACGGCACTACCCGATGCCCTTCCCGTTTCAGGACTTGCGGTAGAGAAACAGCAGCGCGTGGAATGCCTGGTTTTGGGTTGACGCGCCACCTTTTCATTGACTGCCAAGTGAGTGAAAAAATGCGCTCACGTCATCTGCCCCAAGTTCCCGTGGGTGACGTTTGTGGTGTAAAAAGTTGTACCGCTTGATCGACGTGATGTATGTTTTGCTCGGTCCGTAGACTCAGGTGTCTGAATCGAGCCACGTCGCTCACTTGCTCGAGCAATCTCTTTTCCGGCATGAGTGAGGCATCATAAACGGCCACTCCGGACTCATAGTACCATTTGCCAGATAATTAATAGTTAGGTGGCTCGGCAGGTGAATATCTATGGCTAGCAGCACTGGTGCTAATACGATGAGCTACCTATTCGGCACAAAGTTGGCGGTTGCTTCTTTGATCATCGGCATCGCCAGCCTGTTTACCTTCACCCTGATGTTAGTTGGTTCAATAAGCGGTATTGCGCTGGGTATGATCGCCTTGCGTGGAGTGAAAGGAAATCCGGCGCGCGGCCTGAGCAAGGCCATGGCCGTAGCCGGAATCCTTCTTAGCATAGTGGCTTTCCTCCCTCCTTACTTCTATGCAGCGGGCAATGCTAACGCAGCTTGTACGGAGAAACGTTTGCAGAGCATAGGCGCCGCCGAGGCACGGTATCTCGAAGTAGTCGGTAGGTACGGGACTCTGGAGGAACTCGCCAGGGCAGGGCTAATAGGCAGTGATCTAGCCGCGCCCGTTAAGTGCGGCTACCGAGTAGAATTACAATCGGAGGGCGGTGCATACGAGATTACTGCAATCCCGGAGAGACGTCTCCTCACGGGGCAGAAGACCTTTCGCGTAAAGCTGCCCGATGCTCGATGACGCGCCACCTAACAACACGTCGGAGCGGAGCGGCGGTAGCGTGTTTCTCAAGTAGCCTGTTTCCTCGAAGGTTCTCGTAATCGCGCCGCCCGGTCACCGTGATCGTTCGACGGCTTCGCTAATCATAGACAATCGCTATGAACACGAGACGAACTGCCGCAGACGATGAAGTCGATTCGATTGGTGTGATCGAAAGTCTACGATAGCGCTATTGAAGACATGATCTTGACTACTCATGCTTTGCTGCAGTTTCTCGCTCAATGGGCTTCGTAACAATGATTCCTTCTTACTTGCTGCGGCGCAACGCAACAGCCAATCGTTGGACGCGAGCGGCGGAGGCCTGTTTCGTAAGATAATTGATCCGGCGATGGGTTCGTGAATTCGCGCCGCCGCGTCAACTCAGACGTTGGGCATGCTCGCACAAAGCTAAAGGCGTTTTATGCTTCGGAATTCAATTGCCCTTGTCGGTGGTGTTCTTCTCAGTTTTGCCCTCCGCCTCGTGGGAGTACGATTGGCATGGATTGCGATTGTTGGGAATGTTGACTATAGCGAAAACAAACATGCCATCGTTCGCTGGTTACTTTGGAACATGTTTGCGGTCGCGCCTGCCGTCGCTGTCGTCGTCGGTGCTCTCGTTGCTTCAATCGTCCGACGATCCGGCTGGTGGCTCGGAGGCGTGGCTATGTTGCCACTATGCATTTACGAGTTGATTGGTAGTGTCCACACTCCTGACATTGTGATGTCTGTTGCATACATCGCGCTCGCGTTCGGCGGTGCCTTTGTTGTTTCGCGCTTCAAGCGACGGTCACCTTGATGACGGCATGCCCTACAAGGCGTTGGACGCGAGCGGCGGGGGCCTGTTTCGTAAGATAATTGATCCGGCGATGGGTTCGTGAATTCGCGCTGCCGCGTCAACTCAGACGTTCGACGGGGTTCATTCTTCGGAAGAGAACATGGCAATCGAATCCAGCCCACGCATCGTCTCTACAACAGTACTGGGACTGCGGTAATAATGCGTGCCAAGAAGACATTGGTGACTATCATCGCGCTGGCGTTGCTGCTTGTCTGTATCGTCGCGCTGAGACTGCGAAGGGGCCAGCCGGTTGGCCCGAGTGTGTCGGAAACTTCGCGATTAATCGGAGGCCCGGCCTTCGAAGTTCAGGTCGAGATGCCTGCCTTCAATTCAGGGCGCGCACCTTGGGAGATCCCTGGCGTCATCTGGGGTCACGATCGTGGACCGCGGTTCAATCAGGCAAGTCCTGGCGCCCAGGTCGGCAAGATAGCGCCGGATCATATCGAGCTTAGCGCCGACGGCGGCTGGGACCTTTTGATCGAGACTGACGGCCAAGGACGGCTCGCTCAAGGAACACACGTCGCATTTCCGGTAAAACTTGGGGGCAGACCGTTGCAATTCAACTGTCGACCCGCAGATCTAACCGTTGGCGATCTTCACACCACCGCGCGCACGGGCTCGGATGAACTCGAAGGGAGCTTCCAACTGGAAGTCTCTATCTGCAAGAATGCTGCCTCGGGAAAAACTGCCGCGTGGCCCTACCAACCGCTCAAGGTCCGTGGCAACTTTGCAGGGTTGAAAAAGCAATGATGAACGATGAATCGCCGTCGAACAAATCGTTGGACGCGAGTCCCGACGCATCGGGATGTTTCGCATCATGACTGGTCCGCCAATGCGTTTGTGAAATCGCGCCGCGTCAACTCAGACGTTCGGTGCTTTCGTTTTTCATCTGGGAGTCTTGAAATGAATCGAGTCTTGTCAAAGCTAATGCTGACCGTTGTTATCTTATTGATTGCAACGGGCCACAATCAAACATCGTCCGGCTTTTACCGTCAGGCATTACGAGAACCTGGCACTATGGACTCTGACATTTCCTCGGACACGGTAACCGCAAGCTCGGGCCAATCAAACTACAAACCGAAGAATGGTTATGTCCCCGATAAACAGACTGCCATTGCAATTGCTGTTGCCGTCTGGATTCCGATTTACGGTAAAGCGACCATTGAGAGCGAGAAACCATATCAGGCCACGCTAAAGAACGGCGTCTGGACTGTGACCGGCTCTTTGCCCGAAGGTTATTTTGGTGGAGTGGCAGAAGCTTCGATATCCAAGGACAGTGGTTGTATCTTACGCGTGATTCATTCCAAATGACGCCGCACCGAACAAATCGTTGGGACGCGAGTCCCGATGCATCGGGATGTTTCTCATCATGACTGGTCCGGCGATGCTTGAATGAATTCGCGCCGCCGTCAACTCAACCGTTATGCGCCTTTAATTGTAATTGCGAGAGTCCGTGAACGATCACAAACATACAATTCTAACTTCAATCCGTTGGGCCACGCTGGCACTTGCGATTTTCAACTTGCTTGCTTTGTTTGCGCGCGTCGGCAGCGTTCACTTCAGATACTGGGCTGACGCGTTTGGTTTGGCACTTCTGATAATCATCGCGGCTGTATTCGTGGTACTCGACCGACGTTGGTCCGACTTGTTGGCAGTGTTCGTAACGCTTCCGATGGTTGTTTGGTTTGGTTACGTAGCGTTAGGGGTTCACGGCTTGCTGCCTTTATCGGCCAACCAAAGACTATCCTTGGCCGATGCCGCATCTTGGCGACAACTCCTCTGGAATCATCCTGAAGTTTTGCTCCAATACGCTGCGGCCTTCGTTGTTCTTCTGGTTGCCACCGTGCGCTTCGTTCACTCGTTTCGCTTGAAACATGTGTCATTGCAACGCGGCGCATAACAAATCGGTGGACGTGAGTCCCGATGCATCGGGATGTTTCTCATCATGACTGGTCCGGCGAAAGTTGAATGAATTCGCGCCGCGGCGTCAACTCAGACGTTCGATAGCTTCTTCTGAATCTATGGCGAAGCGCAAAATGAAAGTGGTCGCAAGAATCAAGAATTACCTCGTTGACGAGGTGACATGGAAACATGCGATCTACAACGCCGTAACTAAGGCGCAACGTGAGGCGGGTGTGACTTACTCCGACAACGACAAGCTTGAAGTTGAAATCTGTTTCCACCTTACCGGCTTCAAACTAACGAAACTCGACATAGATAATCGCCTCAAACAGGTGGGCGACGCATTGCAGGGCTTTATAAACGACAAGGGCCGGCTATCGAACGGGCGTAGACGTAAACCAATTGTTCCTAACGACAATCAAATCTACCGGTGGTCGGCAGAAAAACGCTTGCCTTCGAAGCACGACCCCAATGCACCGAGCACTATTACCATTCGGGCGTATAGTGGCGATACTCGCACTATCGCTGACCCGCGCGAAACCCGTAAGCATCCATGACGCGGTCGAGCAAATCGTTGGACGCGAGGCGCGATGGCTTGTTTCTCAACTAGCTCTCTGTTTTCCAAGTTGTCGCTGCCGCGCGCCCGCGTCAACTCCGCCGTTTGGCTGCCCTGGCTCGGTAGTGCCATTGTGCGTGTTTGGTGTTCGAAACCTTCGTGGCATGGTGAAAGGAGAACAAGATGCAAGACGTGGTTCCGTATTTGACCTATGAGGACGGCATTGCCGCCCTGGAATGGCTGGCGGAAGTGTTTGGATTCACGGAGACAGCTCGCTTCACGTCTTCCGATGGGAGGCTTTCTCACGGAGAAATGTCGATCGGGGATGGAGTAATCATGTTGGCCAGTCCATCACCGGACTATGAAGGCCCCAAGCGACATCGTGGCAACTGCGAGATTGCCGCCTCATGGTCCGCTCTGCCAGGGATCATTGATGGTGTTCTCGTCTTTGTTGAGGACGTCGATGAGCACTATGCTCGGGCTAAGGCCGCAGGAGCCGTTATCTTGTCTGAACCCGAGGATGGGCCGCCAGCCCGACGATATCGAGTTGAGGATCTAGAAGGACATCGATGGATGTTCATGGCGCGGGACTAGCCCGCACGCTATTCACGATCGCAACGAGAGTGGAACCCGGTGCCGCCTAACTCGTTGCAGGTGAGCGCATGAAGATGAAGGACAAACCCAAGTCTGTATTTGCAAAGGTGAATGCCCCTTTGGTTGCTAACATAGTGGCTTTGGCGGCGCTCCTTGCATCGCTTTATTCCATTAAGGTGACACGTGACCTAGCTCGTGAGCAACTTGAACGTGACCAGACTGCGAAGGCGATGCAGTACACCATCGCGCTTAGGTTTGACGTCCCGTACGTGCCACGCTTTGTCGACCGCGTTTCCCCTGACTTGCCGGAGCAACCGCCATACTTAATTGTTCCTGGACGCTTCTTCTTCACAAATGCGTCAACACTTTCACAGGCCATCAGCGGGATCATGTTCAGTTACGATGGGAACGCTTACTATCCGGTTCTGAATGTCCATGAAACTTCCGGTCGGCGACTTGACTGGCCGCTGAACATAGCGCCAGGAGCGAGCGTTGCATTCGATGTTGACGTGCCGTTGCCAATATCTACTGGTCAAGACGCAGCCATTCGCGGGAAAATAAAAGCTCTCAAGTCACCCGTGCAATCTTGGCGAGACTTCGAAGACCGTGTGCTTAGAGCAACAACGGTTGAATCTACACAACTGCTGTTTGCTCTGCCTAGAGAGACTCATTTCTGGATCGAAACGCTGTCGCCATCGCCCGGGTTCCCCAGGAAAATCGTGTTTAGCGAATGGCTTCCTCCGAAGTGGCTATCTGGCCGATGATTAGTTGGGCGCCGCGCCGTTTATCAGATCGTTGGACGCGAGCGGAGTAAGGTTGTTTTCCATTCGCGAGACTTGAATGCTTGGTTAGTTGTTCACCGCCCGGTCAACTCAACCGTTCGGCATCTTCACTTGAACTCCATTGCTATGCTGATGAAATTCCATAAATTCGTCGGTGCTAATCTTGCGGTGACGCTAATAATCTTGATCGCAGTGGGTTCAGTAACCAATTCGGCGACGAACGCGACAGGGCAAAATACGTCTGTTCCAAATGTTGTTGACGAGAAAAGCGCAGGAACTTTTGATTGCCGCAATCCAACCGAGTACAGGCTTGTTGTGGTTGAGAACTCAAATCGAAAAAAAGATTCAGAACCCGTTGTTCCTCGCGATCTAAATATTGTAGTTGGGGACAGGGTCATATCGAAGATCGAATTGCCAAAAGAATCAGAAGCGAAGAACTTCTCGCTCAACTCCATAGAAAAAAATAAGGCTGGTTTTGAAATAAACGTCGATTGGGGTAGTGGTGTATCTCATTCTGAAATCCAGTTCGATTTTAAGTGCGAAAGGAGCAAGTTCTATCTTTCTAAAGTAACCAAGAGAAATTTTTCTACAACGAATCCTGACAGTGGAAACTTCTTGGATAAGAAAAAGACTAAAGTAACTAGAATTAAACCGAACCTGCCGATTGAAAAGTTTGCAATGATTGATTATCTGTAAGTTCGCATGGCGCGGCGATGCCGAACAAAGTGGACTCGAGTCCCGATGCATCGGAATGCTTCATAACTAACTTGGTACGGCGAAGGGTGCTTTGATTCGCGCCGCCGCGTCAACTCAGACGTTATATCGCTTACGAAGAGTCTGACCTATGGATGTGGGGTTTCACTTGTCACTGATTGCATTCCTGGGTGGAATTTGGATCTATCTCCTCAGCATTATTCAAGACCTCACACTCAGACAACCTACGTACCAGGGCCTTCTGTTCCTGGGGTATGTTCATTTTATTGTGTTTGTTTATCTCGTTTCTGCATTGTACGTTTTCTACCGCAAGAGTCTCAGCTCGCTCGGTGGATCGCCAGCCAACAAAGCTCGAGTATGTTTGATCGAGAGAATTCTCTTCCGAACGTGGCCATCTATTCTGGTATTCTTAGGAATTGCATTTGTCTCAACGAAGCTGAATTTTCGTGACGCATACAAAGCATTCCTGGTTATTTTCGCTCTCTTCACCCTAGCCTTGGAAGTCTGGCTCAACAAACTCTATGGGAAGAAAATGGGGACGTGGAAATTCGTTGGATTCTTAATCGCGCCGATGATTGCCAGTTACACTTATCTTATTTTCATGGGCGCATGTTTTGCCGATGTTGAAATTGCGACCGATAAGGAGTTTTATCAGAGAGACGAAGCAGTTATGGTTTCCGTTCGTAGTGGCGGATATATACTTCGCCCGTCAATCTCTAAGATCGTATGCGGAGCGTTTGAGACAACGGCGATGGGCGAAGACACGTTTCGTATTCCGCCGGATAAGCATTTTGGCGCGACTTTCATCCTGGTCAATTTCGAGCCTGAGGTGATTCCGCTCAAATTGAGAAAAACCCATGATCTTAAGATGGTTCGCGAAGAAACAAAGGAACGACAAAAATAGATTGGCTATCAATTCCGCCGCGACATAACGATTCATTGCACCGGAGCGCGGGACAACGTGCTTCTCAACTAACTTTATCCGGCGAAGGTCGAATGTAATCGCCGCGCCCGGTCAACTGCTATGTGAATGTCAAGCCCCTTGGCAAAGAAGAGTGGTTTTTTCTTTTCGTTTTTCCATTTATTTAGAATCAGTAGTAGTGGCTGTGGTAACTGTGGAAAACTCGGAGCGTTT
>DATNBH010000018.1:0-12066 GCA_035572035.1 Pyrinomonadaceae bacterium
ACCTACAATCCCGATGCATCGGGATTAACAGCCGAATGCTCGTCACCAACACATATACCCAAAACATAGGAGTTACCCTCAAAAAAGACAAAGGCCACCGAGATGGTGGCCTTCTTTCGTCTAATCTGGCTCCGCAGGTAGGGCTCGAACCTACAACCCTTCGGTTAACAGCCGAATGCTCTACCATTGAGCTACTGCGGAATAAAGCGCTTGCAGGGTGTGTACCATCCAAAAAGCGCGGTCAGTTTTTATAGCAGATGCCAAAATGACCGTCAAGAAGGCGTAGAACTAGCAGTGCGGCAAGAAAAAGTAGGTAGTCGCTAAAACTGAGGCCACGGCCTGGCGCCGTGGTCACTCACGTTGGCCGCTAACAGAGGCGGGCCGAGATTTTTGGTGATGCCACGGGCTCGTCCCGTGGAGTGTTCACGCTTCATGCCGGTGACTGGCGGCAACGTGAAACACCACGGGGCCAGCCCGTGGCATTTTGCGAACCGATGGATCAGCCTGTTTTGTAGCTGTGAACATGAAACACCACAGGGCAAGCCTGTGGTATCGGCTAAGGCTTCAGTTCACCATTTATGCTTACCTACTTTTCTTGGGGCACTGTAGAACTAGAACAGACGCGGAGAATCGGAGACACGGCGACGCGGAGATGTGATGGCGCAAATTCACGGTTCCGTGAAAGCTGACATCCGCCCAATACGTCCCCGCGTCGCCGTGTCTCCCATTCTCCGCGTCGTATCCCGGCGTCGCCTCCTCTCTTATTCACCGGGTCATGTTTTCAGCCCCGCTTGCGCTGGGGGAACTACCTGAGCGAATATCTTGCACTGCAAAAGAGGCAGAGTTCTTCTATTTCGATGAGTGACTTTGAAGTCCCTCTCCGTTGAAAGGTTCTTATGGAACGCCGAACAACTTCGTGGTTCAGTCCGAACTTGAATATTGAAATGCCCCTGGTGGCCTACGGTCACGCTGGTTATCCGCTCTTAATGTTTCCCACCGCAGCCGCGGACTACCTCGAGTACGAACGGTTTCATCTCGTCGACGCCATAGAACCATTCATCGATGCTGGAAAGATCCGGGCCTACTCAATTAACAGCGTCAATCGCTACTCGCTCTTGAACGAGCAGATGCCGGCGAATATGAAAGCAAAATTGCTCTCGGACTATGACCGTTACATTACGGACGAAGTCTTGCCGCTAATTCGTAAAGACTGCGGTGACGATGCGAGACCGATGACGACGGGAGCCAGTCTCGGTTCGTTTCTGGCGGTGAACACTTACTTTCGACATCCGGATTTGTTTCGTGGCGTGATCGCGATGAGCGGCGGATATGACATCAAGTCGTATCTCAAAGGCTTTTATGACGACAATGTTTATTTCAACAATCCTGTCGATTACCTCTCAAACATGAATGAAGGAGACACATTGAATCGGCTGCGACAGGCGGACGCGATTTTCCTGCTGTCCGGGCAGGGAAATTACGAGGCGCCGGAACGAAGTCGCCAGCTTTCAGACATTCTTCATTCGAAAGGTATCCCGCATACGCTCGACCTCTGGGGAGCTGACGTCGATCATGACTGGCCCTGGTGGCGAAAGATGCTCCCTCACACGCTGGGTAAGCTGGTCTAAGTAGAACGGACTTCAGTCTGTTTGTAATGTCCGATATCTCTGACTATCGGAGTCAGCTTAAGGAAGCTCAGACTCAAGACCATAGCGGAAGTCGCACCGGACTTCATTCTGTTCGCGGTTTCTGATTCCATCAAAGTCGAGAGGTAGGTTTGCGGGCGCAGACTGAAGTCTACGCTACTGGAAAGTTCGATCATTCTGATTTGGTCTAAGTAGAACGGACTTCAGTCTGTTTGTAATGTCCGATATCTCTGACTATCGGAGTCAGCTTAAGGAAGCTCAGACTCAAGACCATAGCGAGAGTCGCACCGGACTTCATTTTGTTCGCGGTTTCTGATCCCATCAATGTCGAGAGGTGGGTTTTGCGGGCGCAGACTGAAGTCTACGCTGCTGGGAAGTTCGAAGCGGACCGCTCGTTCCGATTTGGTCTAAGTAGAACGGACTTCAGTCTGTTTGTAATGTCCGATATCTGACCATCGGAGTCAGCTTAAGGAAGCTCAGACTCAAGACCATAGCGAGAATCGCACCGGACTTCATTTTGTTCGCGGTCTCTGATTCCATCAATGTCGAGAGGCAAATTTTGCAGGCGCAGACTGAAGTCTACGCTACTGGGGTTCTGATTATCGACGGTGTTCTTCTGTGTCCGTCGAGTCAATTGGCCGCGATTTATCATCACCACGACCCTTCGCAATATCAGACTTTAGTCTCCTGATAATGTAACTAATGATTGAGTAACCGGCGATAAAGGCCACCAGAACCACGCCGCCAATCATTATGGGAGAATAATCATCCATAGCTTTAGTCTTTGGCTCAGCGCGAGTTTGAAAAAGCAGCGAGCTCCAGTCCGGGACAGTCCGGGCATTCACCTGAATCAACGGTGAACTGACACTCACAACGTGGACAATGAGAACTTGCTGTTCCCTGTGCTTCGAGCGGAGCTAATAGCACGTTCCGCTTCAAACCCCCGCCGTGCTTTATGTGCTCAAGGCTAAAATGCAACTGCTGACTGGCCGCCCACCTCACCGTTTCAACTCCGAGATCCTCAGTCACTTCATGCTTGAGCGGGTGTTGCAAGTCGAGAATGAAGGAGCGAATAAACTGAGGCGCTCGAGCACCAGCCAATAACGATGCGAGCACCACCGGGCTGTATCGCGAAAGCAATTCTCTTGTCAGCAAGTCAGCAGCCCTTATGGAAACCGGCGGGCAAAGCATCATGGTGAGCGTCTGATCCCAGCGTGGCTCGCCGGGATACAATGCCTTGCGCGCAAAATGAAACATGAGCGATATCTGAATCGAGAACAGGATCATTACAACTGCCAGAGGAATCAAGAGTCGCAGCAAACCAAAGGTCGTAACCAATAAGGGTGCGGCGATAAACAAAAACACAAACAGCATCGCGCACATCCATCTTACTGGAGTGACGATCCTTTTCCCCCCTCGCAAGATTTTTGCAGCCTTATCAAGCGCAAACTGGTCGGCCAAGTGAGCCCTCAGCATTCGCTCGCGTTCAGAAGCAGAAGCCTTTGCCGTCTTTGTAATTAACTCCGCGAATTCTTTGGCTTGTGCAGCCGTTGCGCACTTCACGAACTGTTGCTGGTCTATGAGCAGGTTTGCTCCATCAGTCGTTGCGGTGGTGATTTCGGAAAAGGGAATGAACCGGCCGGATTGAGGTGGTCGTCCAACCGATGGCAAAGCTTGCAAATTAAACGCGCACACTCCAACTGGAGAAATCGAGACGGGTGCCAGATGTGAAACGTACACGCTACCCAGAGGGGGCAGCGGATTCACAAACAGGATTCCGCCAGTGGTATTCCCGAAAGCTCCGGAAGCGGTCTTGAACTGCCGACACCATGGGGCGACAAAAGCAATAGACTGCTTTCGGAGCCAAAGGAAGCACTCAAAAAGGTAAATGGCCGCAAGAACGAGGATGAGTGATTGACCATCAGTCATATCCAGCCGCGATTTAGGCACTCTTGCGCGAAAAGAGTTTCTTAATAAAACCGCCTACGGCGAGAACTCCGACCACAATTAGTTTCCATAACCACTTAAAGAGTCCGCTCTTGACGGCTACGGCTGTAGCTCCACCAACAACAAGCCCGGCCAAACCGTACTCGGCCATCTTGTCACCCTTGCGAAACTCAGCATATTTCTGTCCCTGCGAGAAGTTAAAGCCTGTAATAACAGTCTTGAATTCAGGCATTGTAGAAGCCAAAAGGCTGGGATCGGTTACCAGCGTGACTTTCATGACACCAGCTCGTCCCAGCAATCGAGTGTTGTAGTTAACGACTGGTGAGCCTTCGCTTAAGCCTTTGATTGCCCACTCGAGATTGTGTGTAGTCTCGTTGTAGCGCGGCGGTTGTTCCCAGCCCAGGATCGTCATCGTGGACCAACCTCGTTTTTGCCGCTCTTTATTTCCCTCGTCATTTCCACGCCTGATCGACTCCATCATCGCATCGGCGTCGAGCGAACCTTTTTCGTCATCTCGGACATAACCTACCTCATCAAATTCAAATACTATGAACCAGCTCGCGCCCGGTGGCGCTACGAAGCCGAGTTCCTGACCACTCGTAGGATTCTGCATAGCCTCCATCAGGATGCGAGTGTCACTGGCATTCGCAAAAACGTAACCGGCAGGTACTTTGATTTCAGCGGTCGTACCCAGGTTTCCGATGGACGGGCCTTCCTGCCATTTGACCTTATCCCCGCCAGGTATTTCGATAGTCGGTGATGGAGAGGGCGACTGGCGCCTTCGTTGAGCTTGTGCCGTCAATGACAAAAGCGAAACCGCGGCCAGGAACATGAATATCGGGTAGATCTTCACCGGAGGGAGACTGTTGACTCGAGGTTTCATAACTTGCTTAGGTCCTTTCTACTGAGGATTGGGAGTTGGGCAAGAAAACAGACCCTTTAGCTTATTGGCCTTAAACGTCGGGTGTCAACATATTGTTGGAACTTCAGTGCGGCAAGAAAAAGTAGGTAGTCGCTAATACTGAGGCCACGGCCTGGCGCCGTGGTCACTCACGTTGGTTGCTAACAGAGGCGGGCCGAGATTTTTGGTGATGCCACGGGCTCGTCCCGTGGAGTGTTCACGCTTCATGCTGCTGGCAGGCGGCAACGTGAAACACCACAGGGCCAGCCCGTGGCCTCTTGCGAACCGATGGATCAGCCTGTTTTGGTAGCTGTGAACATGAAACACCAGAGGGCCAGCCTGTGGTATCGGCTAAGGCTTCAGTTCACCATTTATGCTTTAGCTACTTTTTCTATGCGGTTAGCCGGCAGCACATTACGCTCCTAACGGAGCTAAGGAAGTAACTTTTGCGAACGTGAACTATAGACATTTCGTCCCTCCGGGACTGAAGAGCGGAGCGCCTACGGCGCTCATTTATTCTGCGAACTTTAGAGACAGGACACACTAGGGGTTTGGAATTGCTTTTGTCTTTGCGATTGCCAACGCGACATCGCTAATGGAAAGGGCCTGCCGCTAATGAACGGGACAGACTTGCTCATCCAGCGGTTTTGAACGCATAAAAAACTCCGTCCAAGCCTCCGAACAGAACCAAGCCATTCGCGTTATCCATAGCCGGTGAGGAAGCCACGCCGGAATCCATTGAACCGGGAATCTCGCTCATTGGAAAACGCCAAGCCACTTTTCCGTTAGCGCGATCGACGGCGAAAAATCCGCCGTGATGAGGAATAAAGTAAGGAACTGCTCCAACCACGCCTATGAAGACATGCTCATCGGTGACTGCCGGTGAAGACCACACAGAACCGTCGAGATTGACGTTCCACGATCGTTTGCCTGTAGCCGCGTCAATAGCAAACAACTGCTGCGCATCAGAAGATCCGATGTACAGCTTTCCTTCGCGAAAGCGCGCGGATGATTCGACCCACGAGGTCCAGTAAAAGAACTTCCACTTAATCCGACCGGTGGCCGCATCAAAAGCAAAAAGGTTCGAACAGCGACCACCCAGGTACACGGCGCCATCGACAACCAGTGGTGTAGAGACAACCGCTTGCTTTGTATCAAATTGCCAACGAAGCGACCCCTTCTCGGCGTCCACCGCATAAACGTTGTGATCGTAACTGCCGATAAATACCTGTCCGTTTGCAACTGCCGGTATCGAGCGCACGATCCCTTTTGTTTCGAAGTGCCATTTCTCTCGTCCGCTCTTGTCGTCTATCGCGTAGAGCTTCCCGTCAGCACTGCCGATGTAGACAGTTCCGTTTGAAACAGTGGCCGCGGAAGTCTGGTGGTCATACCCTTCTGTCTTGGGATTCGGCAAGTCCCGCTTGATCGTTCCGCCGTGCGTGTCGAATCTCCAAACGAGTTTAGGTGAGCGTCGCTCAAGTTTGTAGAGATAGCCGTCGTCCGACAGCGAATATATGTAGGAGCCCTCGATAGTGGCGCGTCCCATTACTGCCCCGCCGGTCTTGAACTGCCAGACTTGTTTTCCGGAGCTGGTCTTGAGCGCATAGATGCTGCCATCGCTACCGCCAAAATAGACGACACCATCAGCCACTGTCGGAGATGACCAGAGGGCGGCGCTGGTTTTGAAAGTCCAAACCGGTTGCGCGACGTGACCAGTGAACGGAGGCGCAGGCGTCGGAGCCGGCAGCTCGCCACGTTTCAGCTCGAAGCTCAAATCATTGCCGTCAAACGTCAAAGTACCGGCGACGCTTCCAGCTTCCGACAACTTCAAATTGAAACCGCCGCCAACGTAATTCTCGCCTTCGCGCTGCAACGGAAATGGTCCAAGGTTGTGAAACTTGAGGTCCGGTAAGTCGAGGAAAACAACTTTGTCGCCCTTCTTGTTGACGTCAAATCGCAGCGCGGCAGACTTGCTGTCGTCGCCAGCACGGAACAGTCCGCTCCACGTTCCCATGAGCGGATCCGGTGAAGCAGGCGTCGCTTGCAGCATCGCTGACTGAGCCAGCGCCGGCAATGCGATCAAAAGAATTGCGAGGCAGAGTACAAGTGATCGTCTCATGATCAACTCCCGTGCTGTTGAAGAAGTTTTCGAGAAGTTGGATATGGCGGACCGCAACGAGAAATGGAAGCCACTTCTTTTCGCATTCTCATTGCGTCGTTCCATTTTTTGGAAGCCGTATGCGCGCGTGAGTGGTGTTTACGTGAGGCGCGCGGAAAAGGTTTAAGACCTTATCAATCTCAAATCCGAACAGCTATCTCCAGTTCAGCCCGAGCAAAGATTTGAAATCATCAGCGCCGCGTTTCATAGGGGCCACCCTTAGATCTAATCCGAAATTTACCGAAAATTTACACAACCGTGACAGAGTCTTTACGTCGCCAACCCTTTAAGTTGCGTCAAAATAAAGCATCCCGCACTTCCCCCAATTAGAAGAACGTTTTGGTCTGGCGAAAGGCTGGCATCGAGCATGGGTTTCTCTCCGCAACTTTCAACACCCAATGTAATCCTTCTACTGTACACGGACCCCGGAACTGGATCGCTTGTCTGGCAGCTGTTACTGGCATCAATCATCGGCGGCGCTTTTTACGCGCGCCAGATCACACGTCGTATTAAGGAGCGCTTAGCAGGTTCGAAGAAGGTTGAACCGGCGTGTGACCTTGTGCAACACACGGACTCACAATCAGCTGAATAGAGTAACCTCGAAAGGTCTTCCCGCATGGCATCGTCGTTTCGTGATCCCGATGGGTGCCTTGTAACTTTCGACAATCGCGTCCTGCGTTTTGTCCACCAATCAGGAGCTGCCAATTTGAGCGCGTTTCTCGCGTCTGAGACAGCGAGGAAGGCTATTGACTCACGAACCCTCGTATCAACCACGCTTCTCGATCAGCACACGGCCGCAGTCACAATCAAACGTCAGCCGGATTCCGAAGCAGAGATTGTCAGCATAGTCGAGCACGATCGCATTTCGTTTCCGAGCTTTCCTTATGAATGGACTCCGGCAATGCTTGCTGCAGCCGGAGATCTCACCCTCGATCTTGCTGAGAGTTGTCTTGACGAGGGTCTGGGTCTGAAAGACGCTACTCCCTACAACATCCTGTTCCGCGATTCGAAGCCTGTATTTGTAGATCTGCTTTCATTCGAACAGCGAAATCCAACCGATCCTGTGTGGCTGCCGTATGCACAGTTCGTCCGCACGTTTTTGCTTCCCTTGTTGGCAATCAAACATATGGGACTTCGTATGGATCAAATATTCCTAACGCGGCGGGACGGCTTAGAGCCAGAAGAGGTCTACCGTCTCTTCAGTTTAGGCAAAAGATTGCGCTCCCCGCTCCTGAGTCTGGTGACTTTGCCAACCTGGCTAAGCTTCGGATCCAAGTCCACTAATAACTCTGTGTACCAACGACGAGTCGTCAGCAGCGAGCAAGCCAGGTTCGTGCTGAGTTCGCTTTTTCGCCGCTTGCGTCAACAACTTCACAAAGCAACGCCCGGCGACAAGAAGACTTCGCACTGGTCGGGTTACATGAAAACGATCGAGGACTCTTTTCCAGGTTACGTTAAGGAAAAGGAATCGTTCGTCAGAGAAGCTTTGGAGGAATTCAAGCCGCGACGACTACTCGACGTTGGTTGCAACGACGGATATTTCAGCAGGCTGGCCGCTCAATACGGGGCGCAGGTCGTGGCTATTGATCAGGATCCGGAAGTGGTCGATACGCTGTGGCAACAAAGCCGTATCGAAGATCTCAAAATTCTGCCATTGGTAATTGACTTGACGCGGCCGACTCCGGGTGTGGGTTGGCGCAATGCCGAACATGAATCGTTTCTGGATCGAGCTCGCGGTTCATTTGACGCGGTGTTGATGATAGCGGTCATTCACCACTTGCTGGTTACGGAACGAATTCCGCTTGGTCAGATTTTTGAGATGGCTTCAGAATTGACGAGCGACCTACTGATTGCGGAATTCGTGCCCACGAACGATCCGATGTTTCAGCGCTTGTCGCGCGGTCGAGATCACCTTTTCCACTCGCTCACAGCCGACTCATTCCGACAAGCTTGCGAACGGCGCTTCCGCATCATTCGTGCTCAACAATTAGGCGAGACTCAACGCTGGATCTATCTGTTGAGGAAATAACGCCCCCGCCTGCCTGGCTTCTTCACGCCATTAATTGAGACGACCGAGCTCTTTGTAGCCACTCATCGTGATTACCACGGGCAAGCCCCCGGTGGTATCAATCGAAATTGACCCGCTACGCCCGCAACCAGTGCGGCAAGAAAAAGTAGGTAGTCGCTAAAACTGAGGCCACGGCCTGGCGCCGTGGTCACTCACGTTGGTCGCTAACAGGCGGGCCGAGATTTTTGGTGAGGCCACGGGCTCGTCCCGTGGAGTGTTCACGCTTCAGGCTGCTGGCAGGCGGCAACGTGAAACACCACGGGGCCAGCCCGTGGCTCTTGCGAACCGATGGATCAACCTGTTTTTTGTTGCTGTGAACATGAAACACCACAGGGCCAGCCTGTGGTATCGGCTAAGGCTTCAGTTCACCATTTTTTGCTTTACCTACTTTTTCTTGGCGCACTGCCCACAATCAAACTGTATCGCAACCCGCTGGGATGCCACGGGCTTGTCCCGTGGAGTGTTCACGCTTCATGCTGCTGGCAGGCGGCAACGTGAAACACCACGGGGCCAGCCCGTGGCCTCTTGCGAACCGATGGATCAGCCTGTTTTTGTAGCTGTGAACATGAAACACCACAGGGCCAGCCTGTGGTATCGGCTAAGGCTTCAAGTACACCATTTATGCTTTACCTACTTTTTCTTGGCGCACTGCCCGCAGCTTGAAACGTTGACGGCTTCAGGAAATGATAGTAAAGTTTCTGGCCTTGGACGGCTTCGAGCGAGGATAACTCCTTCTCGTACGCAGTCTTCAACCAGCGCCTCGGGATTATCCAATCAGGACCCCAAATTGTTGTCAGCAGTACACGCCCTTAGCATATTTTGAGATCTAGCGGCGGTTCGGCACTCGCAGATTGTGCTGCGCTCTTGCCGAAATCAGTGGGAGAACTTCTTCATTCCAAGTCTCTCTAATATTAGCGCTTCCTCACAATCAGGTAAGTTTGCCCGGCAGATCGCCGCCGAGCAGAGTGTTCAGTAGCCTTTGTCTCAGAACGAGTAGTTTGGTTTTATGATCTACCCCCGTAAGCTTGCTTCGGCGAGGCCTGCTCGTCGTTTGATTCGCCGCGTAGCTCTGAGTCTCTTGTTTTGCTCGGCTATTTCCCTGCTGGCACTTTCTCATCCCACAGTAATAAAACAATCGGCGTTAGCCTCTGTCGCTCCAACTCGATATTGGTATCGCGGCAGTACTCATACACATACGAACAACAGCTTTGATGGCGAAAGCTCGCCCGCCACTGTCGCAGCGCGATACAAACAGCTTGGTTACAATTTTGTGCTGATAACCGATCACAACAGGCACACCGACATAGAAGATGTGAATTCTCAGGTGGGCGTGCCAGGTCAGTTCCTGGTGATTCGCGGAGAGGAAGTAACTGATTCTTTCAGCGGTACGCCGGTTCACGTGGCCGCTGTGAATAACTCAAGCCCGATCACAGCACCTCACGGAGTGGATGTACGAAACACGCTACAGAACGACATCGATGCCATCAGACAGGCGGGCGGGCTGCCGATCATCGCACATCCAAACTACAAGTTTGCGCTTTCAAGTGAGGACCTGAAGAGTGTTGAAGGAGCATCGCTCTTCGAAGTCTACAACGCTCATCCAGTGGTTAATAATTTTGGTGATTCAAATCATCCGTCAGTTGAAGCAAACTGGGACGAAGTACTTTCGAGCGGCAAGGTGCTCTATGGGTTAGCTGTTGACGATGAACACACGCTCGTAAATCCTGCCGGAGCTTTACCGGGTCGGGCCTGGATCATGGTGAGGGCTGCCAGCCTTGACGCGGATTCAATTACACAGGCGATGGCGAGTGGCGAATTTTACGCAAGTACCGGGATTACCCTGCAGGACTATCGAGTCACCTCGACCGACGTTACGATTAGCCTTGCAGCCGACCCGAACAACTCAACTACGATTGATTTCATTGGTCGCAATGGCCAGTTGCTGCAGCGCAGCACCGGCAATACGGCGCTTTACGTCTTCACCGGCCACGAACAATACGTGCGCGCAAAGATTTATGATAGCCAGGGTCAGATAGCGTGGACGCAACCAATCTACACGCAACGTCTCAATCCCGTGGACCCGATTGTGAACGGGGCTTCGCTTGGAACTGAACCTCAAGTCTTGAAGCAAATTGCGCCCGACAGTGTGGCGATCATAAACGGCATCGGGCTCGCGGAAAATGCCGTGCAGTTGCAGCCTGAGTCGTTCGGAGTTTTTCCTACTGTCACTGCGGGAACGTCGATCACCGTTAACGGCCGCCCTGCCGAAATCCTGTTTGTCTCTTCGACGCAGGTGAACTTTCATGTGCCGGCGCTAACGGAACCAGGCTTAGCCGAAGTCGTTTTGACGAACCCCGACGGCGTTCAATTTCATACTCGAATCACCGTCGCAGATTCAGCACCGGGGATCTTCACGATCAATGGCAGTGGTCAAGGCCAGGCGGTGGTGTTTGACTTGAATCATCTGCTGGGGAACATGCTGGTTCCCAATGATAGCTGGCGCCGTTACTACTTGTATGCGACAGGCGTGCGTGGGGGAGCTGACGTGCAAGTGTGGGTCGACGGTCAACTCGCGGTTGTGGATGCGGTTCGAAAATGTCGCGGCTTGCCAGGACTCGATCAAATCACAATCATCTTTCCGCGTCAGCTGGGACCGGGAGCCGTTCCAGTCGTAGTCAAAGTTGACGGCGCTATCAGTAATACGACACTGATAGAGCTTTAGCGTGGTTCGATGATATTCCTCGCCTAGTGACGGCCGACTATTACCTTGTAGCTTAGACTTCAGTCTGAGCAAACCTTGAACGCCATTCCCGTTGACGAGTAATAAAGAAGTTTGAAAGGGCTCAAGTCGTTTCCACTCTAGTGTCCTGTCTCTTAAGTTCGCAGAATAAATGAGCGCCATAGGCGCTCCGCTCTTCAGTCCCAGAGGGACGAAATGTCTATAGAACCACGCAGTCTAGAAATCCTTTTCGCTCCGGAGGAGCGAGATAATCGGTTGGCCGAAAGCACCTTACGCTCCTAACGGAGCTAAGGAAGTAACTTTTGCGAACGTGAACTATAAACATTTCGTCCCTCCGGGACTGGAAACCGCGGTTCTATTTGTTGCGTGAACTTTAGAGACAGAACTCAAGAAAGATGTTGTATGGCGTGGGCTTGAGCGGCAGGGACGCTGCGAAGTTATCAGTGCGCCAAGAAAAAGTAGGTGAAGCATAAATGGTGAACTGAAGCCTTAGCCGATACCACAGGCTGGCCCTGTGGTGTTTCATGTTCACAGCTACAAAAACAGGCTGATCCATCGGTTCGCAAGAGGCCACGGGCTGGCCCCGTGGTGTTTCACGTTGCCGCC
>DATNBH010000019.1:0-71549 GCA_035572035.1 Pyrinomonadaceae bacterium
TAAATGGTGAACTGAAGCCTTAGCCGATACCACAGGCTGGCCCTGTGGTGTTTCATGTTCACAGCTACAAAAACAGGCTGATCCATCGGTTCGCAAGAGGCCACGGGCTGGCCCCGTGGTGTTTCACGTTGCCGCCTGCCACCGGCCTGAAGCGTGAACACTCCACGGGACGAGCCCGTGGCCTCACCAAAAATCTCGGCCCGCCTCTGTTAGCGACCAACGTGAGTGACCACGGCGCCAGGCCGTGGCCTCAGTTTTGGCAGTTTTAGCGACTACCTACTTTTTCTTGCCGCACTGCGAAGTCTATGGGCTTGTTGCTTGATCGTTGAAGTATGAACAGACTGAAGTCTGTTCTACGGTAGCTTAGACTTCAGTCTGAGCAGCCGCTCCGGGGCTCGAACTAGTCGCAGCTAACTCGCCTCAATAAACTCAAGACGATTCCACTCTAGAAAAATGTTGTATGGCGTGGGCTTGAGCGGCAGGGACGCTTCGAAGTCTATGGGCTGTTGCCTGATCGTTGAAGTATGAACAGACTGAAGTCTGTTCTACTCCGGGTCGTCGTAGGCTTGATAGGGACTCTCGCCAATGGTCCGGTGGCGGTCGAGCCAATCAGTTATCTCATCAGGCCGCGAAATTCTCCTTCCCAAAAATTCTAAAATAAGATCGCGCGTCAAGACCGTGTTGATGGCGGGAGTGTAAGTTGCCCGCGTTCTTTGTCCGGCGAGCCGGATGATCAACGGGACGCGATGGTCAACCCGGTTTGATTGAATGGCCGCGTCACCGGTCGTCCAAAAGTTTTTTACGGGCCGCCAAAAATCTGCTCGCCACCAATGATCCGAGGAGACAACCAAAGTAGTTCTTTCCCACACACCCGCCGCTTCCATCGCGTTACGTAATTCTCCCAGGGCGCGGTCAGTGAGCGCCAGATTATCGAGATATTGCCGCTCCCCTTTGATATCACTGACCGCGTGTTCTCGATCATAAATGTAGGGTGGGTGTGGAACCGGCAAGTGAATAAACGTCAAACCAACTTTCTCATCAACTACAGCTCGCTTGGCGGCTGCGAGCAAAGTCTCGTAAGCCGCCAGATGTGGAGCGCGATAGTCGTCAAAGCTGCGCGGCGACAGCCACGTTCGCAACAGCTTGGTTCCGGGAACCAGCATCAACAAGTCGGCTTGTTGCTTCCAAAGGTTTTTGCTGAAGCTGAACCTATCGGGATCACCAAATAGATTCGCCGGCTGCCAAACACAAGCTGAGAGCCGGCTGCCCTCGATACGGCAGTAAGGGTGGAACCAACCAACCAGCGCGCTGTTGAAGCCGGCGTTGTGCGCTTCGGTGAAAATATCAGGTTCAGCGCTCCACTTGACGGGCCCAGGTCTGTCGGGGAATTGCAGCATTAGTTCATCGGGAGCGGAAGGCTTAACCGATGCAATCAGTTTTCCAGTAAGCAGTGCCGGCATCGATTGAGTTGTGTGGCCTGCCGGAGGAAACGCATTCGTCGCAGATACCGCCTCCGCGCGCAAACGGTCAAAGTTTGGCATCGAGAAGCCTGGCGGGCGATTAGCAAACGCCTGATACTCGCTCATCTCGTCAAAAATTAGCCAAACAACCCGAGGCTGATCATTGGTCGATTTCAGTAATGGGGCCGCAGGTTGATCGTGCCAGAAATCTCGATACTTAACCGTTAACCAACTAAGTTGGATCAAGCCGATTAAGCCAAGCGGCGACAATATGAGTGCAACGACTACCCCAGCGCGCGCTACTCGAGTAAGTCCGAAACGAATGATCAAAAAAATCAGCAGTCCGAAAATAATTAAACCAGCGATGAAGTAGCCAGCTGAGCCCAGGAACGCTCGCAGCTGACCGGTACTGAGCGGCTCAAATTGCGCGCGCACCGCATTCAAAGCACGTAGTAAGACAACCAGGAAGACCACTCGAACGAAGTTTCGCGCCAGCCGACCGCGAGGCCATAGCACCGTGAAGCCAACCAAAAGGATAGACGTGACCAGAAGCAGATTTATGGCTAGCGCTTCACCGGCTGCATGAATTGGATATTCTTTCCAAAAATAGAGGCGAGAAAGAGTTTGTGGGCTGAGAATCTCGCGCCATGCTCGAAAGAAGCAAAGATTCGCAATCGAGAAGGCGACGACTAGTTTTTTGATCATCGAACTCTCATTTGCGCCCGTGGCAAATTTTGCGCCTCAAGTGAGCGCGATGTTTATAGCAGTGCAAGGATAACATCACGCTAAGCTCTGTTAGCAGCGAAAGCTAATTAGGTATTGGCGCCTCTCAGCTCACAACAACGCCACATGGACACGGATAACACGGATCTGAAAGTCAAATAGTTCAAGGTCTGATCAGCGTCCAATCTTGAGCTTTGCGTTCTCAGATCCGTGGTTTTATCAGTGGATATCTGTGGCTAATTATCAGGTTGAGTGGCTGGGAGCCACCCGCTACCGCAGGTGATACTGACTTGGCGGGTGTGACTGAGAAGACTATGACACTTTCTGCATGCGAGAGTAAGGCTCGTGAGCCTTGGTTAGGCAGGCTTTCAATTTCACTGCCAGCTCTCCGACGTGAGGTTCTTTGATGAGATTGAGATGGCTGCCGGAAATTTCGTGAACTTCGATTCCGTTCTCAGCAAGGACTCGCCACCCTTCGACGAGATCGAACGTCGCCCGGCGATCTTCGCTCGCCCAAAACAGGGTGATGGGCCCTGCGTAAGGCCGCGGCGTGTATTCCGCAACTGCCATGGAATTGAACTCCGTCACGTCTCGGAGAATGCGAGGCAGCGGTCGTCCGAGATTCGCCAAGAGTCGAAAAGCTTTCCGCCAAAAGAATGTTTTGACTCTCGCCGGCACGAAGCGCGTTTTCTCAGCGACATACTTCACGCGGCCAGGCAGCGAAAGCGAGTTCAAATTTCGACGGTGACAGGCGAACCATTCACGGCCGCGATTCAATTTCGTGCGCTGCGTGTCCGTCTCAGGCAAGAGCTTGAGATAACCGGCCGGATAAGTATCGAGCAACGCGAGTAACGACACTTCTTCTCCCGCAGCCTTTAGCTGAGAGGCCATCTCGAAGGCGATAGTTCCGCCCAGCGATCTGCCGCCGAGGTAATAAGGACCGCGCGGTTGCACGGTGCGGATCTCACGAACGTAATGAGTTGCCATCTCCACTACGCTCGTGTGCGGATCGGTTTGCTGGTCCAAGCCCCGGGACTGAAGTCCGTAAAAAGGCTGGTCTGTGCCGAGGTGATTAGCCAAGTCATAAAACTCGAGAACGTTGCCGCCCTTTGCGTGTACGCAGAAGAAGGGAGGGTTAGGACCGGTTGGCTGAATCGGAACGAGTGCGGACCAGACGGGCGTGCCGCTGCTTTCAATGATTGCCGCCAGCTGAGACACCGTGGGCGCCTGGAAAAGAGTCGCGACCGGCAAGCGCTTTCCGAAATATTTGACGATGCGAGCAAAGAGAACTACTGCCAACAACGAATGGCCGCCAAGTTCAAAGAAGTTTTCGTCAGGGCCAACAACCTTCAGACCCAGGACATCGGCCCAGATCATCGCCAACACCTGTTCGATTCCAGCCCGGCCCGGTAATTTGAAACCACGTTTTTGCGTGCTCGGTGTTACTGGTTCAGGTAGTGCAAGACGATTGAGCTTGCCGCTCGCCGTTAATGGCAGTTCGTCGAGCACAACCATTGCCGCGGGAACCATGTATTCGGGCAGCCTGGCTTTCAAATAACTTCGCAGATCAATCTTCTCGTCTTTGTCGCGAGAGTTGAGAACAACGTAGGCCACGAGCTGTTTGTCGCCCGACTTTGTGTTTTTGAGGACAGCCACAGTTTCTCGCACGGCTGGATGGCGAGCGAGCGTAGTTTCGATTTCGCTGAGCTCAACACGAAATCCGCGAATCTTTACTTGTGAATCTTTCCGGCCAGTGAAAAGGATCGCCCCGTCAGGTAACCGCCGGCCCATATCACCAGTCCGGTACATTCGATTCGAACCGTCTCCGGAGAACGCTGCCGCAGTCGCGCTTTCGTTGCGCCAGTAACCAAGCGCCACGTGCTCGCATTTGATCGCGATTTCGCCGCTGATGTCGGTCGGCTTGCCTTCGTCATCAAGCAGCAATGCCACGGTGTCGTCGACAGCGTAGCCCACCGGCACTCCCTGGCCCGTGACGTGTGTTTGCTGGTCGATGAAATACTGCAGCGTCACCGTAGACTCGGTCGGTCCGAGGCCGTTCACCATCCAACAGTTATCGGCGAAGTGACGCTTATACAAATCGACATCAGCTCGATTGACAGGTTCGCCACCGAGCACAATCAAGCGAAGGCTTGAGGATGCCTGCTCATCAAGCGTGTTGATGAAATGACGATAGACTGTCGGCGTCGAGTGATAGAGGGTGATCTTGTCTCGGCTGAGACAATCGGTCAGACCGGCCAGTCCTTCTTCCTTAATGTCGACTGGATAGAGCGTGGCGCCATTCAGCAGCGCTCCGTAGATGTCCATCACCGAAGCATCAAAGCAGTACGAAGAAAGCAACGTTAGTCGATCGTTCGCATCGAGACCAAGATTATTGGTGTAGGCGCGAATGAAGTGGAGGACGTTCCGATGGTTCTGCATCACGCCTTTTGGCTCGCCTGTCGAGCCAGACGTGTAGAGCAAGTAAGCGAGTGCCTGCGGTTCAGTCGGAACGTTAATCTCCTCAACCGGGTTTCCATCAAGCCGATCAAAATTGATCAGCTGCAGATTCTTGTTCGCCAGTGCCGCGGCCAGCTTTGCATTTCGAGCGTCGGTGATGATGGCATCCGCTTGTGAGTTCTTGAGAATCTGTAACAACCGATCCTGTGGATAGGCCGGATCGAGCGGGACGTAGACCTTTCCGGCTTTTAAGGTTCCGAGCATGCCGGCAATCATTGGTGCGTCGTGTTGGAACAGCAGCGCCACCTTACTTTGCCGCGTGGGATTGCTTAATAGCGCCCGCGCCACTCGATTCGCAGCGTCGTTCAATTGCCGGTAAGTCCACTCGTGATTACTCGTCTTAATCGCCGTCCGGTTGGCGTAGCGCCGGACTTGAGTTGCAAATCGATCAGTAATCGACTGCTCTATTTCAGCTCTCTCAAACTTGATGAATTCCTTACGCGGTCGAACCGGCTTGCAATCGAGGTGAGAAACAACCAACGGTAGCCTCGCGATTGACACATCGGCGTTGGCGGTTACTTGTTCGAGCAGCGCGCGGTACTGTTCGAGCATTAGCCGAATCGAGGTTTCATCAAACAGATCGGTGTTGTAAACAAAGGCCAGCCTTAATCGTCCCTGATCGATACCGGCATAAAGAGTTAGGTCAAACTTCGAAAGGTTCTCCTCGGATTGTGACCAGGCTTCATAGAACGAAACGCCCTTTCCATTCATGCCCGGACACTTAACTTCGTCCGCGAAGTTAAAGAGATTGAAGTACACCTGGAAGATTGTCGTGCGGCTTAAATCTCTTTCCGGCTTCAACTCCTCGATCAATTTCTCGAAGGGCACATCCTGGTTGGCATAAGCGTCAAGCGCCGTCCGCCGAACGCGAGCGAGCAGATCTCTAAAAGTGGGATTGCCACCGAGGTCCGTTCGTAAGGCGAGGTTGTTCAGAAAGAACCCAATCAAGAATTCGGTTTCAGTCTGAGGACGATTGGCGATGGGCGAGCCCACCACGATATCGTTCTGCCCCGTATGTCGATAGAGCAACGTCTTGAAAGCGGCGAGCAGCGTCATGAACAGCGTCACACCTTCGCGCCGGCTCAGCAAGTTGAGACTGTCGGTCAGTTCCTCAGACGCTGACATCGAAACCCGCGCGCCTGGATAAGTCTGCAGCGCTGGACGTGGACGATCGGTTGGCAAATCAAGGATTGGCAGCTCACCGCCGAGCTTTTCCTTCCAATAACCCAGCTGTTTGTCGAGCCTCTCGCCCTGCAGCCATTCACGTTGCCACGTGGCGTAGTCAGCGTATTGAATCGGAAGCTCGCTCAACGGCGAGGGTTGACCGTGCCGGAACGCGTCGTAGATCTGGGCCAACTCTTCGAACAGCAGCACGAGGGACCAGCCATCGCTGCAGATGTGGTGCAGGGTAATGATTAGAAGATGATTTGAAGAATTCAGCCGAATCAGACCGGCGCGAATGAGTGGCCCTTTGACAAGATCGAAAGGCTCTTCAGCTTCCTCGTGGCTGAGGACCCTGGCCCTTGCCTCGCTCTCGGACGGAGAAAGGTTGGAAAGGTCGTTGACTCTAAGTCGTATTCTCAGCTCTGCCGCGATAGTCGGAACGGGAACACCACAAGTGCCGGCAAACGTGGTTCGGAGAACTTCGTGACGGCGAATAACTTCGTTGATGCTTCGCTCGAGCACTTCGTCATCAATTGGAGCCGAGATCCGCACCGCCATCGGCACATTGAAGACGGCTGAGCTGCCGAGCAACTGATCGATAACCCAAAGTCGCTCCTGTGAAAATGAGACGCGTGCAGGACTGTCGGGTGAACGACGCGAAATGGTGAGTGAAGTGCCGGACGCTACGACCGGGGCTCCTTGCAGATACTTCTCGAGCAAGCTGCGCCGGGCATCAGTCATGGCCGGCAAGGGCGTGCTGGTTGAGTTTCTGTGGTTGAGTTCTCGCACTTGATTATGTTCGTTCGCCTGATTAGCCAAATCTGAGATCGCAGGCTCAATTCATCACGCACCATGAAACGGACATCCCGAACCACGAGAGTCGTTAGTCTTTCCAAGCAGACCATCGGGCACAGGCGTGCTCGCAACCGGCGTGGCGTTCCGCTCGAACTTCACCGGCAAGGATGTCAGTCCTCGCAGGCCGAGGTTGTCACGCCACACCAACTGCTCAGTCTCAAGAGACAATCCCGGTAAACGCGTAACGATTGCTTCCAACGCGATTTGCCCTTCAATCCGAGCTAGTGGCGCGCCGAAACAGAAATGGCTCGCCCAGCCGAAGGCCAGGTGCCGATTGTCCGTTCGCGCGATGTCGAGCCGATCCGGATCGGGAAAGCGTTCGGGGTCGCGATTCCCGGCGCCCATGACTGCAATCACCGCCTGGCCTTTGCGAATCAGTTGCCCTCCCATCTCATAATCACGAGGAGCGATGCGAGCGGTGTGTTGACTGGGGCTTTCATAGCGCAATAGCTCTTCAACCGCGGACGGAATCAAACTCAAGTCGCTCTTGAGTCTCTCCATCTGATCCGGATTACGGAGCAGCGCCAGGACGCCGTTGCCAATCAGGTTGGTCGTGGTTTCCTGACCACCCACCATTGTCACAATCGAATTCGCGATGATTTCTTCATCGGTCAGTCGATCACCATCAATCTCTGCTGTCATCAGCGAATAAATGAGTCCTTCGCGCGGCTCGATGCGGAGTCGCTGCATTGCTTCGCGGAAATACGCTCGCATGTCTTCGACGCACTTCAGCGTCCTGGAAGCACGGTCCGGATTGTGCTGGAAGTTGCCGAGCACTTCAGCAAAGTCAGCCGACCAGTTTTTCAGCTTATCAGCATCGCTGATAGGAACGCCGAGCATCTCTGCAGTGACGATGGCGGGTAAAGGCGCCGCCAGATCTGCAATCAAGTCCATGCGACCGAGCTCGAGCAGTGGTCGCAGCAGACGATCTACGATACCGCTGATGTGCGAGCGGAGAACCTCAACTCGGGCCGGCGTAAACGCTGTCGAGGCGAGACTGCGCAGCCTGGTATGGTCAGGAGCGTCCATGAACAGCATCTGCTTGACCATCATCTGCGATACTGGTCCAAGCTCTGCCAACCCCAATGCGGCAAATTGTTCCGGAGTCGGAGTTCGATTCGCGGAGAAATGATGAAGGACAGTAATGACGTCGGCGTAACGCGTGACGACCCAGGCATGTAGGTACGGATCCCAGTAGACAGGCTGCTCGGTTTGAAGCCGGCGGTAAAGCGAATAAGGATTTGCCAGGACTGCGGGATCGAGAAGTTGGTAGAGACTCAGGCTCGGGTTGCGGGAACGAGATGGTCGATTAATAGGGGGCATATTAGTTACAGACGATTTTCAGTTTCCATTTATCAGCTGCCATCTATCATTTGCTCAGCCGACCGGCCGCTGTGATAGCACTCGAAATCAGGCCCTCCATTGCGAGTGGCTTCAGATCAAGCCAGCAGTTGCCAGCAGTTGCTCTACCTCTTCTTCGCTCATCGCGGCAATCTTCGCCTGGAGCAATCTTTCGACCTCGAATGCCAGTTGAGCGATGGTCGGCGAATCAAAGAGCGAGCGCAGCGCCAAGTCCACTCCGAAGACGCCTCGGATTTGCCCAATCAACTGCGTTCCGAGCAAAGAATGCCCACCCAATAGGAAGAAGTTGTCATTCACGCTGACAGCATCGATGCCCAGCAACGTCGAAAGCATTTCGGCGAGCTTTGATTCGAGCGGCGTGCGAGGCGCAGTGAATTCCTGTTCCCACAACGTATTGTCTGCATCAGGAGCGGGCAAAGCACCGCGATCGACTTTCCCGTTTTGATTCAGCGGCAAAGAATCAATGCGGACAAAGATCGACGGGACCATGTAGTCGGGTAGCTCCCGTCTCAGAAAGTCGCGCACACCGTCCGCGCCAAGATCGCTGTCTTGAGCAAGCACGACGTAAGCTGCCAGTTGCTTTTCACTACAGTCGATATCACGAGCTACTACGACACTCGTTTCGACTTCCGGATGGCGATTCAGCACAGCAATAATTTCATTTGGCTCGATGCGATAACCCATCACCTTGATTTGATCATCAACACGGCCAACGTAGGCTATCTCGCCGTTGGGAAGCATGCGGGCCAAGTCACCGGTTCGATAGAGACGATGTGGCACGGGCGTCTCGCCCGTGATGCCTGGCCCATCGGCAAGATGCCGATGCCACTCAATTGCGTTCGCTTCGCGGCTGAAAGGATCTTCAACGAATCTTTCCCTGGTTAGCTCGGGTCGGTTCAAGTAGCCGCGCGCCACACCCTCGCCGCCGATGTAGATCTCGCCAGCATCGCCGGGCGCGACTCGCTGCATTTTCGCGTCGAGCAGGTAAATAGTAGTGTTCCGGATTGGCTTTCCGATCGTCGGCAGTGTCTCGCGATCCAATCCGGGCGTTACAACTCCGGAAGTGGCTACGACGGTACACTCTGTTGGTCCATAGTTATTGATGACGCTGAAAGGAAGATTCGTGGTCGGGAAGCGTCGCAACGTGTCCGCTCCCGTTAAGAGAAATCGCAACGACGTCCGGAACGGCCAGGCCATCTGCATTAGTCGTTCGGCCAATACGGTCGGCAGGAATGAGACAGTGATGCCTTCATCGACAAGCCAATCGCGCAGCAGCTCGGGCGAAGTTTTGATTTCATCGGCGGGCAAATGCAGACTCGCGCCGGCGGTTAGATAGGGCCAGGCTTCCCAAACTGAGGCATCAAAGCCTACCGAGGCTAGCAGGCTGGCGCGGTCCGCGTTGGTAATCTCGAACGCCTCCTGATGCCAATTGATCAAGTTAAGAAGACTGTTGTGCGTAATCTCAACACCCTTTGGCTCTCCCGTGGAGCCCGAGGTGTAGATGACGTAGGCAAGGTTGTCAGGTTGAGTAAGCACGAGCGGCGCCGTGGTTGGAAAGCTGTCAATCCGGTGCTGCTCGTCCTCGAGCGTCACGACTCTCCAGTCGCCGTCTGGCAGCGTGGGCAAAACTTCGTGGCGAGTCAGAACCACGCGTGGCTGTGAATCATTCAACATTAGCGCCAGGCGCTCGCGCGGATAGGCTGGATCCAGCGGGAGATAGGCGCCGCCCGCTTTAAAGACTGCGAGGGCGGCGATCACTGCTTCCGGAGATCTTTCGAGGCAAATGCCAACGATTGAGTCGGGGCCTACGCCCATATTGACGAGGTAATGAGCCAGGCGATTCGCCGCTACGTTCAAGTCGTGGTAGTTGACCGAGTACGAGCCGGCATTTACGGCCAGGGCATTGGGGGCTTGCTGGGCTTGACCAGCCACGAGCTGGACGACGCTTTTGGGCCGGCCGTTGGAAATTAGCTCGGGGATGGGCAAGGCGCGAATGGCAGTTCGCATTCCGGTGATTCTCATGTTTGGGTTCGACATAGTTCGAAAATCCCCTGTTTCAGTGGGGCAAGCGCAACTTCACTAAAGGGAATGAAAATACTTCACGAAGGTGCTAAAGGATGAATACGAATGGATTTCCGAGGATTGCGTGTACTGCAGGCTGCCAGCCTGCAGCGGGGTGGCTGGTGTCAACCTTTGTGGAGACCAATAGACTTCCTAACCCGACTCATTTCTTCGACTCTCGCTTCCAGCTCCAGGGCCAATCGCGCCAATCGTCTACCAGCCCAGCCTTTACCGGGTTTTTCACCACGTAGTTTTGAATTCTATTGAATTCCGCCTCATTCCGAATGACGTGATCATAGCTCTCGGTCTCCCAAAATGCGCCGGAGCGTCTCAATAACTTATTAGCCTGATTGGCTGTGTAGCTCTTGAAAGAGTGCATGATTACGTCCAGTGGCGCGTCACTACTGAAATAAGTTGGTCGGCCGTCGATGAGAGCCTCACGCAAACTCCTTTCGTCAAGAAGAGGTCGAAACACAGTGTGAAGATGATTGGACATAACGCAGTACGAGCACAGGTTGAAGACTTTTCCGTCTCGGTGCTTCAGACTATCGACGATTATTTGCGCGATGGCATCATTTCTTAGCCAGGTCGGTCCATGTTTGGCCTGATAAGCGAACCACTTTCGGTGGAACGAGAGAAGCCTTTCTTGCTGATTAAGGTTTTCGACCCTTTGGTCGTCGTTTGCCTTGCGACTGATTCGAATGACTTCCCCTTTGAGCCAATCCTTTTCCGCTTTCCATTGTTGAACAACAACTTTCGGAATTGAATCGGCTAACCGAAGAGTTAAGAATAGTGTGGATCCAGGAGGATGAATGTGGGGAAGCTTCCGACGACGAAACTGACGGTACTCGTATTTCATTTTGCACCACCAATACGGCAGATCTAGCCTTTTGAAAGAGGCCGCGGGTGGTGCTCACATTGGCACGCGGCCTCTGTCTTACCTTCCGAATTCTATCGCAAGCGCTGCAGGCTGGCAGCCTGCAGTACTTAGCTTAGCCCTCCGGTTCGGGTACTACTTCCGTGGGTAACGAGGCGGGAAGGCTACCCTTCCGAGTCCGAAGGCCCAAAGCTGACAGCGCATAAAACAAAATCGCTATCAGCACGAGATACTGAAAGCCCAACAGCATTGAGCTGTACTCAGCCAGGCCTCCAATCATCGCGCCCGCGATATTGAATCCAAACGTCTTGTCAGCTTCCTTGGTACGTTTGAACAACGCCGCGAAAATCAGGCCGGCAAACATGATTGGGGCGAACACCAGCAGACACGCGCCCAATACTTGCAAGGTACGATTCATCCCCAGAAAGAAGTCCAACGAGACCAGAGTATTCAGCAGCAGTGTCACAAACAGTCCTGCGTAATAGAGTCCCAGCCGTGCTGTTTTCAATTTAAGCGTCAAGAGATTCGCAATCAGAATCATCACCAGTACGGCAAAGAAGACTATCGAGTTAACGATCCACGTGCTACCGAACAACAGCGCCATCGTCACGACCGCCTTTGTCTCGACCAGCATGAAGCCTGCGCCCAGAAAAAACATCTGAACATTGAGTGAGCGTCCCGAGCTTGATGTCACTGGCGCCTCGCCCGTGTCTCCCGACTTGCGGCGAGGCAAAAAAACCACGATGAGCAGAATACCGATGGCAGCCATGATTGCCGCCCCTCGCAAACTCAACGTCGGAATCATCGGCCCACGCAAGTACAGGAACGGCCAATCGTCGCTCGCCGTAAGAATTCCGCCCGGAACCGGCGCTATGCTCGTCACTCCAAAACGTTCCCAGCCCGGTTGCGAACCGGAGGTCGCAGCAGTTGTAAAACCATTCGGTGAGTCGGGACTCGGAGCGGCGTCCTGGCGCACAACGTATTCAGGGTTCTTCGCAAAAGCAGCCTTCAACGCACCCGTCTCGCCGGCGAAGAACACAGTGAAGTCTCCGAACGTCGCTGTCTCAGGCTCGATGAGTTTCCGGTACGGCAAAGTTAGTACGAGCGGATTTCCTGTTCCAAAAGTCTCCTCCAGCCCTTGCTGCAAACGCGCCGCGAGCCAACCCTGTCGAAAGTAGTTGTAGATTACAAACGTGCCGCCCGGTTTTAGGTGCCGCTGGACGTCGGCAAACGCCTGCCGCGTAAACAGGTAACTCTCCAGCCGAATATTGCTGTAGCCGCTGTGAAGAACGAGCGAATCCACGAGCGCATAAATAATCAGGTCATACTTGCGCTCGGTGGCACGGAGAAAGTTACGTCCATCGTCGAGGTGAATCTCGACACGCGGGTCCTGGTACGGCTGATCCGGATGATATTGCCGGCCCAGTCGATTGATGGCTGGATCGATTTCAACCGCGTCCACATGATCAGCGCCCCACTGCAACGCTCGACTGACGTCGTTCCCCGAGCCGGCGCCGATGATCATTACGTTTTTGAAAGCCGGGCGGCCGCTGTCTCGATTGAGCAGGTGCGGCAGCGCGTAAGCCGGAAATACTTCCTTACGCGAGACCATCTGCTGGTGATAAATCAGGTTAACCGACAGCGATAGATCATTCTTTTTGAAGTCGATGCGATAGTACGGCGACCAGAAGTGCTGCGCGTCCCGCTGACCTTCGTAATCATTATGAATTGGCGTGTAAGCGGCGAGGACTACCATGGCGATGAGCGCCAGCGCTACGACTGGGGCCAGGCTGAGGAGGCTGCGAAAGTATCGTCGTGGTGAGATGAACAGGAAATAGCTGAACCCCAAAGCTACGAGTGAGAACCACCAGAGCGGCGAAAGCTGCAGCCACGAGCATAGAAAGAACAAGACGATTCCGATGATACTGCCAAAGATGTTGATGCTGTACGCCTGAACTCGATTGGTCCAGCGATTCAATGCGCGGCCAAGCTCCTGACCAGGTCCAACCATAGCCAGCGCGATAACCAGAAAGAAAAAGCCACAAAGGACTTCAACCGGAACGGCATATTTCGAGAGGTCCTGCGAGTGATATTCGGTTCCAAAGAAGACGAGTTGTGGTGAAGCTTGATGACCGACGTCGAGAAACTTGACGAATGAGCCACTGCTGATTTCGACGAACAATGCCCCTGCCAGAGCAATGATTAGTAACAGTGGGGTCCACTTCAGATAATTTCGCCGGTGGTTAGCAGCCAAACAGCCGACCGACATGCCCAGGAAGCAGGCCAACAGAACTACATTAGTGAAGAACGTCAGGTAGAGAACGTGCGCCGGGAACCAGCGAATCGCAGCTAATTCCAGAAACAGGATCAAAGTGCTGATTAGAAACAATTCGAAACCGGCACGAAAGCGGGAATCGATGGAGTCGGTGGTAGTTTGAGTCACTGTGTCCTCGTTAAGTGTTGGAATGAACTGCAGCCTACATTACTGCAGCGATAGATCTAATTAGAGATCTGGAGAGTGCTGCGGCTTTGCCGCCTGATGCGCGGAAAGGCTCGGCCTTTCCGTCAAGCACTTTTTCTTCTTATGAGGCTGCGCCTCAGACTTCGAGGCGTAGCCTCGAAGAATTAAGGAAAAGTTCTTCCTCGGCAAGGCGGAGCCTTACCGCACATCAGGCGGCAAAGCCGCAGACTCAACCCTTCGACCAAGGTGCGGCGACGAAACAAATTGCTTTATTTCCCGGCGCGCTGGAGATCGGCGATGACCATGCGAATCATGGGGTAGGTGATACTTTCAGGCAAAGCATCGCGGATCGGTCTAAGTCTGTCCATACCCTGCGTCGCAATCACCTTCTCAATCTGAACCCGCTCTTCGTGCGGGACGAATTTCGCCACATCGACGCCGAGCCCCGCGCGCACACATTCCTCGAGATGTCCTTCGATAGTCCGCAGCGTGCACTCCCGCCGAGTCGCAATATCATCGAGCGCTAATCCCTGACGGTACAAAACATAGGTTTCCATCACCGTCGGACTGAGACCACCTGCGTCTTCACCAGCCTTTTCTGAAGGTTCATCTTCCGGCAGCGCCAGTTCCACCGTCTGCCGTTCTCGCATCACGGCTTCCCCGAATTCCGTAATCACGACCAGCGGATACTCCCCGGGCGTAACTCGCAGGCAGCCAGCCACGATCAGCGCGTCGAGATAAAAGAGAATGTCATCCTGCTTCATGTCGCTGAGCAGACCATAGGTGGAAAGTTCGTTCAGCCCCGACTGGAGAACATTCTTAGCCGTCGAGCCACGCAGCGTCGCCGCCAGAACATGTTTTCCAAATTTCCCTTTCATTCGTGTAGCACACGCCAATATCTTGCGAGCGCGCAGAGTCTCAGCTTCGGTGAGGGGTCTTGCGGTAACAAAACCTCGCCCATTCTTTTTACCTTTCGTGCCGGCCTTCATCTTCAGCTGCGGTCGCTCGGGCTCCCGCAGCGAAGGCAAACTCCGACCGTACGAGCGAGGAGCGCAGTTACCACACGTGCCACATTGCCGAGCATGAGCTCTATCTCCAAAGTAATTCAGGATGTGGCCACGAAAGCAGTACTCCGAATAACAAAAGTTGAGAATCTCTCGAAGCTTGCGTCGCTCGAGCGCTGCTCGTCCGGAAATCTCCGCGGGATTGATGCGAAGCGTGGTGGGCACACTATCCAACATGACAGTAGCTCGCCCTCTGCGAGTGCCATCGCTCGAAGCTACTCGCTGAACATGACCCGCGCGCTCGAGCAGATAGAGCGCCGAGTTCGCGGCCATCTCGTTTCCGGTCCCAGCCAGCTTGGAAATCTCCTTCGACGAAAGCTCAATCCGTTTCAACCCGGTAGAAATCAGCGCGTCATAGACACTTTGGATGGTCGGAAGATCCGGATAGGAACCTTCAATGAAGAAGTCATGAGTATTCTTGTCAGCGTAATTGAAGAGCAGCACGCAATCGGACGGCTGGTCATCACGTCCGGCGCGCCCAATCTCCTGATAGTAAGCCTCAATCGAACCGGGCATGTGATAGTGAGCTACAAATCTTATGTCGCGCTTGTCGATGCCCATCCCAAACGCATTCGTCGCGACGATCATCTGAGTTCGTCCCGACATGAAATCTTCCTGGGCTCGAACGCGCACACCGTCGCTCATTCCCGCGTGGTACGCAGCCACCCTCAGTCCCTCGAATTGCAGGCTGGCAGCCACCTGCTCGACCGCCTTCCGCGTGGTGGCATAGATAATCCCGGAACCTTCGTGAGTTGAGGCTAAACGCTTGATATGAGCGATTTTCTCCCATTCTCGCTCGGTGTGAACGACCTCAATAGAGAGGTTGGGCCGGTCAAATCCGCTGACAAAAGTGGGCGGCTTTTCCAAACCCAGTTGCTGAATGATGTCCGAGCGAACGTAAGGCGTGGCTGTTGCAGTCAAGGCGACCGTCTGAACTCCGCCCAACGCTCGAATCGCTGAACTCAGCTTGAGGTAGTCTGGTCTGAAGTCATGCCCCCAGGTTGAGATGCAGTGCGCCTCATCAACAGCGAATAGAGACAGACCGATGCTTTGTAGCGCCTCGACAAAACGAGGACTGCGGAAACGCTCCGGAGCTACATAGACTAGTTTGTATTTGCCGCGTCGCAATCCATCGATGCGCTGATTCTGCTCGACTGAAGTGATGGAGCTGTTAATGAAGGTTGCGGGCAGGCTGCGAGCGTGTAGAGCATCAACTTGATCCTTCATTAGCGCTATCAAGGGCGAGACGACGAGCGTCGCGCCACTCAACATCATTGCGGGAAGTTGATAGCAGAGCGACTTGCCGCTGCCGGTGGGCATGACCACGACTGCATTCTTTCCTTCAAGTATGGCGCTGATGACTTCAGTCTGGCCCGCTCGAAAACTGTCGAAGCCGAAATGCTTCCGTAGAGAGATCAGGGCGTCATCAATGGTATGCATACGGCGCGAGTCTAAAGTTTACGATCTGATGTTTCAAGCTTGATGAGATATAAATCGAAATCTATTCGATCATATAGATGAGTTTCATGATATATATTCATTCCGTTCAAAGGACCATTGTTTGTTTGAGGAACATCTCCTGTGAAAATTTGCATACTTGATCCCTCCTACGAAAACTCCGACAGTCCAATGAAGGATTATGATCCACTCTCAGATGTGGTTCGTCATCTTGAAGGTCATCAATGCGTGACAGCCTACATCGACAAGGCAAAGGCTGTTAAGCAGGTGCTCGAACTTTCGCGTCGCGGGTTTGATGTCTTCATCAATCTTTGTGACGGCGCGTGGGACGAGGATCGCGCTGGCATTGAAGTCATCCAGACTTTGGAAAGGCTCGAGCTTCCCTTCACCGGATCTGATTCCAAGTTCTATGAGCCGTCGCGCGAGATGATGAAGCGCGTTTGTCACTTCTGGGGAATCAAATCGCCGGCCTACGTTTTCGCTACCGACAGCATTGGCGTGGAGATAGCCGCCTCGACGCTCCAGTTCCCCCTCATCACCAAGCATCCAAACAGCTACAGCAGCATCGGACTCACCAAGGCTTCGAGAGTCGAAACCCCCGAAAAACTGCGCAAACAAGCCCAAAAGATGATTAATCAGTTCGGCGGGACGCTGATTGAGGAGTTTATTCAAGGCCGCGAATTCTCTGTGCTGGTCGTCGAAAATGCCGACGATGAGCTTGAGCCCTTTGCCTATCAGCCCGTCGAGTTCTGTTTTCCAAAAGGCGAATCTTTCAAGCACTTCGACTTGAAGTGGAAAGATTACGAAGCGATGACCTGCATCCAGTCTGAAGACCCGGAAGTGAATGAACGCCTGAAGGATGTTTCGCGGAAGTTGTTTATTGGCTTGAATGGCGTGGGCTATGGGCGCTGCGACATTCGCATGGACAAGGACGGCGAGCTTTACATGCTCGAGATCAATGCCAACTGCGACGTTGCCTACCCATTGGAAGAGGCTGGCAGTGCCGACCACATCCTGATGCAGGAAGCCTGGGGTCATCGCGAGTTCTTTGAAAAGATCATCCGCGCGGCTCTGAAGCGTCATCAACGCTTGCACAAGAAGTGGAAGCTTATCCTCAATCACCAAAGTCACTACGGGATGTACGCGGTGGAAGACATTCGCTCCGGCGAGGTCATCGAGGCTTACGAAGAGCAACCGCATGTGCTGGTGAGCAAGAAACACGTTGAACGGAACTGGAACGACCAACAACGGAACTGGTTCGGCCAATACGCCTATCCGCTCACCGATGAACTATTCGTGAGCTGGAGCCACGATCCCGATCACTGGAAGCCGATCAATCATTCCTGCGATCCGAGCGGGTGGCTTGACGGCCTGAACCTCGTTGCGCGCAGGGACATTCAGCCGGGTCAGGAAATCACGATGGACTACGCGACCTTCTGCAACGACCGGATGGAAGAGTTCGTCTGCAACTGCGAAGCGGAAGATTGTCGCGGCATCATTCGTGGCAGTGATTACAAAGAATCGTTCATGGAACGTTACGGCGATCACGTATCCGACTACGTTCGTACCAAGCAGCAAATGATGCTGGCCCCTGTCAGCGAATAGAATTACGACTCCGGTATACGGCTGGCTTAAACTGCCACGGAAAAAGGAGACTCACATGGCAGATTTCGACAAATTTCTACCCACGCTTTTGAAGTTTGAAGGTGGGTTTGTAAACGATCCCGCCGATCCCGGAGGCGCAACGAACAAGGGCATCACGCTGAAAACCTTTAAGGCCTTCGCGCAGCCTTTGCTCGGTGTTTCGCCAACCTTGACGAACTTGAAGGCCTTGACCAACAAGCAGGCAGGCATCATTTACAAAGTTGAGTACTGGGACAAAGTCCAGGGGGACGCGATCACATTGCAGGATTTGGCCAACATTCTCTGCGATTTCTATGTAAACTCAGGCGCCAACGCCACCAAGTTGTTTCAACGCGTGCTGAACAAGATGGGCGCGGACTTGCCGATCACCGGCAAAGTTGGACCGCAAACTATGGCAGCGTTAGCTAAGCTGGATCAAAAACTGGTCTACGCGAATTACAAGCAAGGACGCATTGATTATTACAACAACCTCGTAAAGAAGAATCCCAAGTTGAAGAAATTCTTGAAGGGCTGGATGAACCGAGTCAACGCGTTCCCGGACCTGAAGTAATCAGCTGTCAGCTATCAGCAGGTTCGATAATACGGGCGTTTAGAGTTCAAACTTTAGTTTGTGGTAACGTAAGCACGCAATCTAAAGATTGAACTCTAAACGCCTGTAAACGCATACTGACGGCTGATTGCTGACTACTTCTTATGCCAACCATTCTTACCGAAGTTGAACTGCGCGTGCTCGGCTCGTTGATCGAAAAGCAAATCACCACGCCGGAATACTATCCGCTGACGCTGAACGCACTAACCCTGGCTTGTAACCAGAAGAACAATCGCAATCCCGTTACTGCGTACACCGAGCAAACCGTGGCAGACGCTGTCGAGAGCTTGCGGGTCAAGAACCTCGCCTATGTCTTCTACGGCAGCAACAGCCGAGTGCCAAAGTACAAGCACGTAGTGCCGGAAATTTTTCACCTTAGTCACTCGGAACTGTCGCTGATGTGCCTGCTGATGTTGCGAGGTCCGCAAACGCCTGGCGAACTTCACAGTCGCTCAGGACGCATGTTTGATTTCAAGGGTCTGGAGGACGTCGAACAGACGATCAATTCCCTAATTACCAAGGACCCGGATACGCTCGTGGTTCGTCTACCGCGCCAGCCTGGTCAAAAAGAAACTCGCTTTGCGCATTTGTTGGGTGGAGACATCGACGTCGAAGCCATGGCTGAAGCGACCGCTACGAAAGATCCCGCTGGCAGCAGGACGGGGGCGAGCGAACGAATAGCTCAGCTCGAGCAGGAAGTCGAACGCTTAAGTGGAGAAATGCAGAATCTTCAAAGGCAATTCGACGAATTCAAAAAGCAGTTTGAATAAGTTTCCCACCTTTGCCTTAGGCCAAAATCAGATTAGCCACGGATAAACGCGGATCAAGACAGATCTGAAAAACCTGGGATAGAAACGACTCTCATTTTTTGGATCCACTTTATCCGCGTTGATCCGCAGCTAAGTTTTCAAGGGCATCCCAAATCGGGCTCGACTACTCACCATATCCTACATTCGCCGCATACCATCTTGGTCGTACCGAGGCTATCCGTCTGATCAACCACGAAATAAGCAGCCTTTTTAGCTGTGCCGTTCTTCGTACCGGCTCTTGGCACGGTCATTGCTCAATATGCTGCGGAGGTCGGAAATGAAGAAATTCTTTGCCATCATAATAATGTTAACGCTGCTGAGCGCAGCATCATTGACATCATTCGCACAGGGACGAGAGTCTCGCCGGTATCGAACCTACAATTCACGTTCTTATTACGATTATCGTAATCGCGATCGCTCGTTTTGGGACCAGCACCGCGACAAGCTGACGGTAGTGGGGGGCGCCGGAGCTGGAGCTTTACTGGGCAGCATTTTCGGCGGTAAGAAAGGCGCTTTGATTGGCGCCGCGGCGGGTGCCGGAGGTGGCGCACTGTACACCTACAAGTTGCGAGATCGAAACCGCTATCGCAGGTATTAATCGAATCTAACAAGATCGGTCGCGCGTTAACACGAGCGATCGTTGACTGGGGCCGGATCGCGAAGGGGAGAGCGCGGTCCGGCCTCAAATCTGTTTTTCGCGGGTTTAATCGGTCCCATTACATCAAACCGATTTCTGGAAGATTTTCCATATATCATTCGCCATTTTTCAATTGTCATTGGTCCGCAGTTTAGCGGCCAACTTTGGTCAGGAACCGTGACACAGGAATGGGACCACGGCTTTACGTCACCGATGACAAATGAAAAATGGCAAATGATATATGGAAAATCTTATCAAGCTCGATGACTAACCCTCACTTCTCATCCTAGCGCACGTACTTGGCGGTCATCAGCGCTGCAAACGTTTCGATTCCATCCCACAGATTCTGCAGACGAATATTCTCGTTCTCAGCGTGCTGGTTGTTGTCATAATTCGCGATCGGAACGGTGACAGTTACCGTGCGCAGATTCTCAGTGATGATTGACAACGGCAAGCTGCCGCCCGCTGTCGGCAACTTTACGATTGGCTGCGCAGACGTCGATTGCACGGCTTCAATCACTGCAATCGATATCGGCAAATCCATCCGCGTGCGCTCAGCGTTGTAGCCTCCCTTACGATGAATCATCTTGGCAATCAGCCCGTGTTCCAGCCGCTCTTTATCAGTTGGATCTCGATCGATTACATAAAAGCCCTGCTTTCGAATGTGAGCAATCAACCGTTCAACTTGTCGGCCATAATCGTTCCCTCGCACCAGCCGAAGATCGAGCACCGCCGTCGCCGTCGTAGGAATGACGTTACGAGCGAGTGAGCCTACATCGCCGCTGCTCATGCCATTAATGTTGAGCGATGGAGCGTTAATCAGTTCGAGAAGACTCTTGCCTGCGCCTTCAGTACGCGCCAAGCCAAGCTGGACCTTTAGCTCCTCGTCGTACTGAGGCGCATCGGCAATGGCTCGCAGCTCGGCTTCTCCAAGCGGCTCGGTATCGTCATACCAACCGGCAATAGTTACTCGCCCGATGTCATCTTTCATAGAAGCCAGCAATCGCGCCAAAACATGCGCCGGATTCGGAGACCAGTTGCCGTAATGACCGCTGTGCAACGGCCGCTTCGCTCCATAAACTGTCAGGTCGACATTCGTATCACCGCGCACGCCAAAGACGGCTTGCTTGCGCCCTGATTGATGAACTGGTCCATCGCAAATAATCCAGGCATCTGACGCCAACAGATCTTTGTGGAGTTGAATAATTTCGCCAAGGTGCGGCGATCCGGCCTCTTCCTCGCCATCAAAGAAGAACTTGATATTTGCAGTCGGCTTAATTCCGTTGGCCCGCAGCGCCGCGAATGCCGTGAGGATCGCCATCACACCGGCTTTGTCATCCGAAGCTGAACGAGCGTACAGCCGCCATTCAGGATTGATGGGGTCAGCTGCACCAGGCATCGAGATCGGTTTGCCGTCTGATTCCAAAGGAGCTGAACGTAGGGCTGGCTCCCAGGGAACCAGTCCGGTCCACTGTTTTGGATCGGTAGGCTGCCCGTCGTAATGCGCATACAGAATTATCGTTCGAGAGGCGCCCGCAGTTTTCCATTCTGCGAATAGCGCTGGAGGAACGTTCGGCGTTTTCGCTTCAAGTAGCTGAGGCTCGAGGCCGCGCTGCTTCATCATCTCAACGATATGCGCCGCGTTGCGTCGGATATTGACGTTGTCTGACGCCAAATTCGGAATCGACAAGAGTGAAACAAAGTCCCGCAGAATCTCGTGCTCGTTCGTTTGTCGATACTGCCTGATCTTTTCGTTTTGGGATTGAGAGTAAAGCGGTTGAGTAAACAGAAGTACGAGAAGAATCGAAATCAATCGATGCATGCTATTCCTCCGGCTCTTAATCTACTCAGTCATTATTGGATCAGATGGACCAGCGGGCTGGGTTAGATTTACTCGTGTCAAATTCGCGTTCGAATCGGTGAAGAAGTGGCGGCCTTGCAGAGGAGGTTCGGGGTCAGCGTTGATGGAATAGGTGGGAGCTTCATTCTTGCCGGAGACGGTTAATGTCAATATGTAGCCGCCCATTTTAGGTTTTTCGTGATCGAACTGGGAGCTCAGATAGCCCTCATCAACAAGTTGCTCGAACGATGCAAAAACACCTTCGTTACTCGCCGCGTAGGTTTGTTCAGCGATTACGATGGTACGCATTGATCCCAGGGCTACAGTTTCCTTGGCTCGAGTGACGCTGTCCGTCAATTTCTCTGTGTAGCTTTTGCAGCCGAGCATTAAGGAAGCTAACAGAAGGAACATCGAGATTGAGAGAGATCTCTTCATAAGGGATTTCCTTTCGGTTGGGAGCGCAGGCATCCTTGCCTGCTTGGGATTGACCGGAGCTATTCTACCTATTAACGAGCTTCTTCCGAAGGCTAAGCAGGCAGGGATGCCTGCGCTCCCGGAACTTTCGTCCGGTGCTGGGGTCTAACAAAAACTTCTGTGGCGAGTGTTAACAATTCGCAGCCGGACGGAGTCTTAGGTAGTAGGCCAAGCAGTCTTCCTTGACGGAGTCTAAAACAATGCGCAGTCGATCACCTCGAAGATCGCGAATTGGGAACGTTTTTGGGTCGTTCCTCGGGTTTTTCCTGTCTGCTCTCCTGGGCCTGGCTTTCGTTGGGGCCGTGAACAAAGCACACGCCCTGTTCTCGGGTAAGCAGTGCACTCAAACCGCGACGTGGCTGGCCGCGAAGAATTTTGCCCGTCGCGCTATCGGCTCATAATCCAGCCAATCACAATCTGCTACTTGATTTCCCGGTAGCGGAAGCAGTCGGGATTGTGATCGTTCACCATTCCCACCGCTTGCATGAACGCGTAGCAGATTGTTGGACCTACAAACTTAAAGCCCCGAGCCAGTAAATCCTTACTCAGCGCGTCAGACTCGGGAGTGTGAGTCAAGATCGGCTGTCCGGGCTTACGCCTGATCGACCTGCTATTAACAAACCGCCAAACGTAATTATCGAAACTGCCAAATTCCTTTTGGATCGCCAGGAAAGACCTGGCATTTTGAACGGCAGCCGCGACCTTTAAGCGATTGCGGACAATTCCCGGATTAGTGAGCAGCTTCGCAGTTTTCTTATCGTTATATCGAGCTACTTTCGCAGGCTCGAAATTGTCAAAAGCCTGGCGATAGTTGTCCCTCTTCTGCAGGATCGTTTCCCAACTCAAGCCGGCTTGCGCGCCTTCGAGCACCAAAAACTCAAATAGCAGCCGGTCATCATGAACTGGTACGCCCCACTCCCGATCGTGGTAAGCAATTGACTGGTCGGTCCTGGCCCAATCACAACGTTTTATTGTTTTCATCGAAGGAAGATTATCGCGACCGCGGCTCGGCTGGCTACTTCTTAAGTAGCCGCCCCAGAAGGCTGGCTACGACGGTGAGAAGTTCGCCGCTCTCCAATGGTTTTGAAACGTGCGTATCGTATCCCGCGATCAAGGCGCGAACGCGGTCCTGAACACGCGCATATCCGGTGAGTGCGATCGCTGGTACTTTCCTGCTCTGTGAAGTAGCTTCCCTCGCGCGCAAACTGCGAATGAATTCATAACCGTCGTGACCTGGCATGGCTATGTCGCTGATGAGCAGATCAAAATCCTCGCGCTCCATATTTGCCAGCGCTTCGTCGGCCGTTAGAAAAGAGCGAACGTCGGCTCCACAGGCTTTGAGGTCCATCGAAATCAGGTCAAGTGAATCGGCCTCATCGTCAACGACAAAGATGCGCACCCCGGTCAGATCCGGTGAATCGGGAGCTTCCGGATCTCTGGACAAAGCCGCCGGTACGGCGTCAAGTCTAAGTTCGCCGCTTGGCAAAGGCAGGCTCACGGTCAGAATGGCTCCGTTTCCCTCGAGGCGGTTTTCGGCTTTGATTGATCCACCATGCAGCTCGACTAAGTGGCGCACTATTGCCAAGCCGAGGCCGAGCCCTCCGTGCGTACGAGTAGTCGAGCCATCAGCCTGGCGAAATCTCTCAAAGACAAAAGGCAGGAACTCAGGATCGATTCCAGGCCCGGTGTCACTGACCTGAATCTGTATGTTTTTGTTCGTTTGCTTCAAAGACAATTCCACGTTGCCGTGGTGCGGCGTAAACTTCGCCGCGTTTGAAAGCAGATTCCAAATCACCTGCTGCAACCGATCGCTATCACCAACCACAATTCTCACCTTGGGATCTACGTCCCTGATGATTTGAATCTCTTTAGCTTCAAGAGCTGGTCTAACAGCGTCGAGTGCCGCGTCGAGAACAACCGTGAGATCGACCGGACAGAGGTTGAGTTTGAGCTTGCCGGTGATAACGCGGGAGACATCGAGGATGTCCTCGATAATCTGCTTTTGGGCGAGCGCGTTTCTCTCAATCACCTCAATCGCGTGCTCGCGACTTTCGGAATCAAGGCGTCCTGATCTCAACATGCGCGACCATCCCATGACCGCGTTCAAAGGCGTGCGCAGCTCGTGCGAGACCGTGGCAAGAAACTCATCCTTGAGTCGATTGGCTTGTTCAGCTTCGGCTCGGGCCGCGCGTTCACGCAGTAATAACTTCGCCAGCTCGCCTTCGGTTCGTTTGCGTTCCTGGAATTGTCCGATCTGCGCGCCGATGCTCACCATCATTTCGAGAATCTCCGGTTGAGGTTGCCGGATTTCCTGATTGAAGAACTCGACCACTCCAATTACTTCGTTGCCGGTGAAGATCGGGAAAGCAAATGCGCCATGAAGCCCAGCCTGCGCCGCCGCCGGGGCTCTCGGAAAGTTATCATCTTCAAGAACGTTCGGGATCCACACGAACTTGGCCGTAGCCCAGACCCTTCCCGGCAGCCCATCACCGTTTTCAAAGCTGGTAGTTCTTGAAAACAGTTCAAAATCGGCTACCTCAATCTCGTTTGTTTTGTAGAAATCGACACAGACCAACCGATTGGTCTCGCGCTCGACTCGCCATGCGACGCCGACTTGCCAATCAAGATTCTCACAAATTGCGTGAAGGATTTCATGGGCGCCGTCAACGACATCGTTCGACTCTGAGAGAATGCGGGTGATGGAGTACTGCAGTGCCAGCCGTTGTTCGGCGGCGGGCCCTTTTATGAGCGCTGAGCGTAAGGGTGTCTCTTGTTTTTGGGCGACATTGGACATGAAAACCCCAGAAGTTCGCGGAGGGAGGGAACCTCTTCCTTGTTCTTAATGTTTCCAGGGGGAGTTTTCTCCGGGGGGGTGTTTTCATAGTAACACTGAAAAAAGCTTGAACCCAAAAGGCATGGGCTCAGTTCTTTGTTCTTTGTGGGTTAGCGATTCAAAGTTTCAGGTTTCAAGTTCAAGGTTTCCGATCCACTTGAACGATTCCCTTTTCAGTTTCAGGAAACGAACTGACCGTGAAACTTGAAACCTGAAACTTGAAACTTGAAACTTTGAATTGCGAACCGACAAAGAACTAAGAACAAAGCTACAAAGAACAAAAATGGAGGGTCTTGTTTGCACCGATTGACTTAGTGAAGTAAGAGTTGTAAAAACGCGGAAGAAAAAATCAACCAAAACAACCCCCGTTCCCTCGCAGTGCTGAGGTCACGGGCAGACTGCGTCAAGCAGAAAGGAATGCACCAATGGCTTTACGTTTAGGCGACATCGCACCTGATTTCACCGCTGAATCGACTGATGGTCCAATCAACTTCCATGAATGGATCGGCGATAGTTGGGCAGTTCTCTTTTCACATCCGAAGGATTTCACTCCCGTGTGCACCACTGAGCTCGGAGAGTGCGCGCGTCTCAAACCGGAGTTTGATGCCCGCAATGTCAAGGTGATTGGGCTCAGCGTCGATCGAGCCGACTCGCATCAGAAATGGGCCGAGGACATCAAGGAAACGCAGGGCAGCGCCTTGAACTTTCCCGTCATCGCCGACCCTGATCATAAAGTCGCTGAACTCTACGACATGATCCATCCCGAAATTAGTGACATCTTCACAGTTCGTTCGGTATTCATCATCGGCCCGGACAAGAAAGTGAAGCTGATGATCACTTACCCGGCGAGCACCGGACGTAACTTCGACGAGATTCTCCGTGTCATCGACTCGCTGCAATTGACTGCAAAGTACAGCGTCGCTACGCCGGTGAATTGGAAGGACGGCGATGATGTGATCATCGTGCCTTCAATGTCAGATGAAGATGCGAAGGCGAAATTCCCGGCCGGCTGGAAAGCTCCAAAACCCTATCTGCGCATCACACCCCAGCCTAATAAAGTGAAAACAGATACGGCTTCGGCAGGAAACACAACAACATAGTAACCATCACAAGCTGGTTTGTGACTCAAGGCGCAGTGAGTAATCTGCGCCTTGAGTTGTCTTGAGGTCTCGAATCAAATGCGACAAATAGTTACGACGGCTAATGGCGGTATCGAAGTCCTGAAAGTAGAAGAGAGACCTGATCCGAAACCCAGCGCCGGTGACGTTTTGATCCGTGTCAAAGCAGCCGGGCTGAATTTCGCCGATATCCTTGCGCGCCAGGGTTTGTATCCCGACGCTCCAAAAAAGCCTTGCGTGATGGGGTATGAGGCTTCCGGCATAGTTGAATCAGCCGGGCCGGGCGTGGACGAAACCTGGATTGGAAAATCTGTTGTGGCCCTGACTCGCTTTGGTGGGCAGTCCGATTTGATCGCTGTCAAGGCAAGACAAATCTTTGAAAAGCCTGAATCGCTAAGCTTCGAACAAGCAGCCGCCATTCCTGTTAACTATCTGACCGCATACGCGCTGCTCGCAGTCATGGGTTCGCTACAGCCAGGTGAGTCGGTGTTGATTCATAACGCCGGTGGTGGTGTCGGTCTCGCCGCTCTCGACATTGCCAAGCGTCTAAGCGCGACCACGTATGGAACTGCGAGTCCCGGTAAACACGAGGTGCTTCGCGCCCGCGGGTTGGACCACGCCATCGACTATCGCAATAAGGATTGGCTCCCGGAGCTGAAACGGTTGACCAACAATCGTGGTGTTGAGCTTGTCATCGATCCGCTCGGAGGCGGACATTGGAAGAAGAGCTATCAGGCACTGCGCGCCACAGGGCGGCTGGGGATGTTCGGAATTTCTACCGCATCAGCTGACGGCGTAAAAGGCAAACTCGGAATGTTGAAAGCTGCGTGGCAGACTCCGTGGTTTCATCCGTTTGGTTTGCTTAATAAGAATCGGGGTGTGTTCGGTTTGAATCTTGGACACATGTGGCATGAACCGGAGAAAGTCGCCGAGTGGATGAAAGTAATTCTTGACGGAGTAGGAGAGGGCTGGATTCGTCCCCACGTCGACAAATCATTTCCATTCAATCAAGCCGGCGCAGCGCATAGCTACATGGAAGCAAGAAAGAATATCGGCAAAGTCGTGCTCGTTCCCTAGGTAGCGTAGACTTCAGTCTGCGTCCAACTCGCTAAGATGACTGTTGAGTGTCAGCAAGCCCGCCGATCAAGCGTTAGCCGAAAGCTCTCAACTTACTGGTCTTCCGACGCTACCCTTCAGTCTGCGTTTAACTCGCTAAATGATAGTTGAGTGTCAGGGCGCTCTTCCTCATCAAGGTACCTCTTCACCACTCACTGAATGATATGGAAGCGTTTGAACAGACTGAAGTCCGTTCTACCTGGTAGCGTAGACTTCAGTCTGCGTCCAACGCGCTAAAGATGACGTTTGAGTGTCAGCAAGCCCGCCCATCAAGCGTTAGACGAAAGCTCTCAACTTACTGGTCTTCCGACGGTAGACTTCAGTCTACGTTTAACTCGCTAAGATGATAGTTGAGTGTCGGGGCGCTCCTCCTCATAAAGGTGCCTCTTCACCACTCGTTGAATGATATGGAAGCGTTTGAACAGACTGAAGTCCGTTCTACCGGTTCCGCGAGGCCAGGAAGAACGAAATAACCGCCGAATAAAGCAGCCCAAACAACACCGCGCCACCACCGAGCCCGAGAAACGCTTTCAAAGCCACTTGCCACATCGGCAGTAGATCAGCGCCAGGCTCAACCGCCAACATCCCCGGCCCCAGCACCTTTAAGGCGACGAGAATAGCCAGACACGCCAGCACGGCATAAACGGCTGAGATCGCGACTCCCGTCTTGAGTCCATCCTTAAACCGCAGCAGCCCGCCGTCGTTCGCCTTTCTTTCTCTAATACCGAGGAGGATCGAGATGATTTGGACGATATTGACAAAGGTCGCCGCCCCACCGCTATGAACCGCCGACCGCGGATCCGGAACGAGCCAATGTGCGATTGCCACCCAGGCGACAAAGCAGACAGCAATAACAACTCCGTACTTTATGGCGATTTTCAAGGTGTTTTTATCTCCTCCGGGGTGGACGCGGGTCTGTTAGCGCGACAGAGTATCTGCCCTGTGTGCCTCGCTGGCAAGCCTTGACACAAGTTGGTTCAGCACAGTATAGTTCACCCGTGAACGAAATCTGCGGACTCCAGGATGTTGGTTTTGACCCGCTGGTGCGAACTCTGCTGGGAGTCGCCGATCGACTTGAGTCGCGCGTTGAATCCGCATTGTCAGCCATCGGCCTCTCGTTCACTAAGCTGGGAATTCTCCATCACCTGATTCAAGCAGGCGAGCCGTTGCCGTTGAAAGGCCTCGCCGATCGCATCAGTTGTGTTAAGTCAAACATCACCCAGTTAATGGATCGTTTGGAAAGCGAGGGTTTGGTAGCTCGCGCTATTGACCCGAGCGATCGCCGCAGTATTCGCGCTAACGTCACTGCAGAAGGCCGGTTACGTTACGCCGCCGGCGCGAAAATCTTGGAAGAGCAGGAACGGCTTCTGCTCAGGTGCCTGCCCGAGCCGGATCGCCGGAAACTGGTGGGACTCTTGGACCAACTTTGTAAGGACTGAAAAAGAAATAACGTTTAGGAGCATATCAATGAGTGAACACGTAAAGGACATTACTGATAACAACTTTGAGGGCGAAGTTATGAAGAGCACCGTGCCCGTGCTGGTAGATTTCTGGGCTGAATGGTGTCCTCCTTGTCGCGCAATGACGCCGATCGTCGAATCGCTAGCCCAAAAGTTCGGCGCCTCCGCGAAGATCGTCAAGTTGAATGTCGATGATAATCCTTCGATCACTCAACGCTTCGGCATAAAAGGAATTCCCACCATGATTGTGTTCAAAGGTGGAAAGGAAGCAGAGCGCCTGGTTGGCGCCACTAACGAAGGCGCGATTTCGCGTCTGATTGAAGAGCAGATTAGCGTCGTTAAGGCGTGATTCTGTCTAACAAAACTGTGAACAACAAACCAATAATTAAAGTCATCAAGAAGAACGAACGTCTTGCGGGACCGGTCATTCCGGCCCCGCAGATACCAACCGATACGCAAGTCTCAACTGAGATGGCCAAGACAGTGTCGAGTTGGGTGCGTGAGTTTAAGAATAGAGACCGTGTCGTACCACCGGCGCGTCAAAAGTCTCGGCGCAAGAAGGCTGCGTAGTGGATCCCAGCTACTCACCTGATAATCAGCCACAGATATAGACTGATAACACAGATCTGAAAAAGCAAAGCCTCAAGGATGATCAGCTCAGGGTCCCTGAGCTGATCATCCTTGCACTATTTGACTTTCAGATCTGTGTTATCCGTGAGCATCAGTGGCGTTGTTGTGAGCTAAGCGGAGGGAGCCGTCCCATCTTAGGATCAGTCACCCAAAAAGGTTTTTGAAGATAGGCGGTCGAAAACGATTCGTCTAACTTGAAGTCTCGCTTAATCGCGGTGGCAGGATCAAAGAACCACACCCCGAGCGTCTCTTCACGTCTACTTCGATCAAACCAACCCCACGGCGGCCGAGCCATGTTGATTCCACCAACATTGCCCACGAAGGCTATGCCGATTTTGCTGAGCTGTGTCTTCAGCTCGGTTTCTTCATCGCCGTTTTGCAGTTTGATCGCGACTTCAAAGTCGTGAGTTTGGCCATACGTTACGCTTGCGCCTGCTCGGGCTCGAGACCACAACGTCGTTTTCAAAGGCAGCAATTCAAAGCCGATGGACTTCGCCTCAACTCGTTCAGGATTGTCTGCCCTGCCGGCGTATTCGTAAACGAGCACGTCATTCTTCGAAATCTGCTTGTCGTCGGTAACGGCAAGAATTCCGTGGCCCTTCGGCTCGATGTAGAGCAGCGGCCGGCCATCTTGCAGCCGTAAGCTATCTGACTCTTTCTCCGAGTTCTGGACTTTGTACTTTGAGATCGTGTTGTGACGAAGGGTCTCGAGGAACACTACGTTGCCAGAATCGGAACTTTCGTCCTTCGCCACGGCTACGAGACAGCCTTCCATGTCATTCTCGTGAGCCAGAGCGCTCTCTTCGGCTATTCCAGTAGGATCATACTTTCCAGCGCGCTTGGCGCCTTCGCGAATCAGCTCGCTGATGATCGCGCCTTTGCGCTCGCCGCCTTTGTAGTCACGCCCGTGAAATACGGCGTAGTGAATGAAGTAATGCGTGCGAGTCTCAACGACGGAGTAGTAAACATAGGCCTTGAGCGGATAGTCCTCGTCGTTCGTATGCGCCCAGTTATTGTCGCCCCGCCAATCGCCATCAAAGTCAAAGTTGGTGATGTAATCGGCACGGCGGTTCTCCGCGAGCGCCTGGTAAAAGATCGGAGCAAAGCGAGCGGCGATCGTCTTTTCGCGCGTGTCGAGATTTGAAGTCTGCTTCGTCGACCGTGTAGGGCGCTGGCCAGACACCAGGCTCGTGACGATAAAGATTGAAAGAACTGCGATGATCGGCGGAGTTAGACGTAGGGAGATAGTCATAGGCTGTTCTTTACTTGATCCAAACGGTCTTGATATTCACAAACTCGCGGATGCCGAATTCACTGAGCTCGCGGCCGTAACCAGAGTTCTTGATGCCACCGAACGGAAGTCTGGGATCAGACGCAACCATACCATTGATGAAGACGCAGCCAGCCTCGAGTTCGTTAACAAACCGAGCTTGTTCCGCAGCGTCGTTGGTCCACGCCGCGGCGCCCAACCCAAAAGGCGTATGGTTCGCCACCTCAATAGCATCATCCAGGTCCGCAGCGTTGAACAAAAGCGCGACTGGACCAAACACCTCCTCGCAAAATGCCGGCGTATCTTCTGGAATGTGAGAAAGAACCGTCGGCTCGTAAAAGTTTCCGGGGCGGTTGAGCTTTTTTCCTCCCGTCAGTACGCGCGCACTCCTCGCCACCGATTCCGCGACTTGCTTATGCAGGTCTTCCAGTATTTGCTCAGTAGCTAATGGTCCTATCTCAGTCTGCTCATCCATCGGATCGCCGACGCGTAGATTCTGCATTCCTCGCACAAATCGCTGTGCGAACTCCTCATAAATACTTTGATGAACAATGAATCGTTTGGCAGCGATACAGGATTGTCCGTTGTTGATTGTGCGCGCGCGGACGCCTGTGGCCACAGCTTCGTCCAGATCGGCCGATGGCATCACGATAAAAGCGTCGCTGCCGCCAAGCTCGAGCACGGTCTTCTTGAGTTGCTTGCCGGCGATGCTAGCCACGCTACGCCCGGCTGGCTCGCTGCCGGTCAAGGTCGCGGCGACGACGCGCTTGTCTTCAAGTACTCGCTGCACCTCGGCTGATCCAATCAAAAGCGTTTGGAATGCGCCTTCAGGGAAACCGGCGCGTCGAAAAATGTCTTCAATTGCCAGGGCACACTGTGGAACATTGGAAGAGTGCTTTAGCAGCCCCACATTGCCAGCCATTAACGCCGGCGCCGCAAAACGAAATACCTGCCAAAACGGAAAATTCCACGGCATCACCGCCAGGACCGGCCCGAGCGGTTGGAAGCGAACATAACTTTTGCTGGCGTTGGTGGAGACCACTTCGTCGGCAAGATGACGCTCGGCATTCTCGGCGTAGTAGCGACAGACCCACGCGCACTTTTCGGCTTCCTGCTCGGCAGCCTTGATGGGTTTGCCCATCTCCAAGGTCATCAAACGGCCGAGCTCATGCTTCTCAGTCTCGAGAATTTCAGCCGCGCGAATCATCAGCGGCGCTTTCTCTGCGAAAGACGTCCAACGATAAGTTTGAAACGTGGTCGCCGCGCACTCGAGTTTTTGATCGACTTCGCGCTCAGACAGCGCCTCAAATGTTTTCAGAGTTTCCCCGGTTGCTGGATTAATGCTGGCAATCATCCTGATATTCCCCCTTTTCTCGTTTCGCCAATTGTACATGTTTAGTAACCCAGACTTCAGTCTGTGTTTCAGACTTACCCTTCAGTAGAATTATTGACAGCTGCAAATCGAAGCCGCTAGAGTCACGAGCAATGTGGAATCATCGTTGCTCAATTGCTGTGTCGATCATGGTTGTCTTCTGCTGTGGTCTGGCTCTCGCTCAGAATACGAATAAGAGTCCCGACCCCGCTGGTGGAAAGACTTCGGATGGCGCTGCCCCTTCCAAAACGAAACCAAAACCTGCCGTCACCACTACCAAGGCTACGAAAGCTCGACCGGTCACCGCGAATCCTAAGCCAGCGCCGCGAGCTTCGGCTGGTATGGATTCGATCAATGGAAAGTGGTGGACCACGGGAAATGACTTCGATACTTCTGAATTGCTGCTCGAGCAGCATGGCAACCTAATCTCTGGCGCGATCATGTATGCCGATGGTCGTACTGGAACTTTTTCCGGAGTCTTGAGCGGTAAGCGGATAAATTTCAACTGGGCCAACTCGGCTGGCGATCGAGGCACTGGCTGGCTCGAGCATAGTTGGAACAACTTCTTAGGCGGAAGTTATCGCAACCAGAAGGGAGGGACGGGTTCGTGGACACTCAGTCGTATCGCCGGCAATTGGTGTCTGGGCGGTTCACGAAATCGAATCCGAAAAGTTAACCATGGCTCGCGAGGTCAGCTGTTTTTTGTAACCGAAGACGGTGGCAAGGAGGCAGGTCATCTCGAAGGCCCGTTCATCTTTCTTCACGGTGACTTTGGAGATGTGAAAGGCATCATGAACTTTCAGTCGAATCGCGTTGATTTTGCTACTGGCACCTTTTGGACGTGGTGCGGATTGAAGTAGCGTCTATTGGAGTTGGCGGCTCCGCGTCAGCTAGTGCTTCATTGTCAGCTAGTGCCTCATTCTCTCCGTCGTCCCCTTTAGATTTGCCATATATCATTTGCCATTTCCCATTTTTCATTTGGCTGCGGCAGAGCGTGTCAGTCGAGTGTCGGGACTTCAATGAAACGCCGGGCACTGACAAATGAAAAATGGTATATGGGAAATGGAAAATCGTGTTGCTCAACTCCATTTCACGCGAGTCATCTAACCGTGGGCTTCCTCACTAAAAACAAGCACATACCCATTGAGATCCTTCACTTCAAATTCCCACTGCGGATAAGGCATTCTTTGTAACGGTCGAATCACCTCGACGCGCTCGCGCACGGACTCATAAAACTCCCGGACCCCCTCCATGCGGAGATATGCGTCCCAAATTCCGTCGGCTCTGCGCTGGTACAGATCAGGCTTTTCGTAACCGGCTAGCCGTTGCACCATGATTTCAACATGGTCGCGAAACAGAATGCCGAAGACGTACGGCTCTGTTTGAGGAAACGGATCACCCTTAAAGCCCAGGTGCTCTTCATACCAACGTATCGTTGCGCCTACATCGGCAACTGGAAAGCACGGAACGCTTGCGATGAGTTTTGGCATGTCGTCGTAGAACGGACTTCAGTCTGCTCTTCCTTTCGAAAGCACGTAATGCTGAATCAAATAGAAACCTGAGCACAGACTGAAGTCTATGCTACTTCGCCGCCTTCGGGCCCATAGAAAAGTACCCACAGCGTCAAATCATCACTGAAATTCTCGAAGCGATGGGTGACACCGGCGGCCGCAAATAAAAGGTCCGATGGGCCAAATGGCTGCCGAGTCTCTCCACAAACGTATTCGCCTGAGCCGGCTACGACAAAGTAAACTTCGTCTCGAGTGTGTGGGTTCTGAGGGTCCGTTCCGCGCGGAGCGTACACTTCAACCAACAACGAGCCATGCTCGAAAATAGTCGCGAACCGCTTGCCTTCCGGATTTGGCAAACGTTTAAGCGCATCTGCTATTTCAAGTTTTTTACAAGATTCACTTTCGCTCATAATTAGGAATCATACTTGTTTGAAGCGAGTCTTGACACGACAAGCTCGCTTCACGTTCGGATGCGAGGCTTCATATTTGGAAATCTCCTGCGCGAAAACTTCTTGAGCTTTGGAGCGGTCATCGTCACCAATAAACTCTGCTTGCCCTGGCGCCGTCGTCACTCTAGCTTTCAGGCGACGTGCCGCGATCGTTACCTTTGCCTTCAATTCATTTTTGAGGTCAACGATGAAAACAGTTACGCGGCGCGAGCGGGACACAATCGTTCTGTTGGCGAGCCCTCCCGCTTCCAATTTATTGGCTATCGTCGAAAGGTCGCGCAGGTTCGGACGCAGATACAAAGCATAGACTCGTCCTGCGCCCCTGGGAGTCTGATGAAAATACAGAATTGCTTTCTGGGTCGCGAATTTTCCCAGCCAGGAACCCGCATAACGAAGCGATGCTTCATTCATTTGGCCGCGCAACACTGTCGAATGTTCGGCGCCATCGCTCCAACTGCCGATGGCCTTCTCAATAATCACCTTCTTTTGAAGCCGGCAGGTGACGTCACGTTCTTCCTGGATCAACCGTTTTTCTTCCTCCGAATTCAATCCCGCCTTAGCATCCTCCAAAGTCAGATTCTCGCGGTTATTCGGACTGACAAAGATATAGCCGAGTGATTTAGTTTGCGCCCTACGCCCTTGGCCGTGAACCGGCCAACTGCACAAGACGAGCAACAGAAATATGAGTGTGACTACGCGATTGTTTGTTTTCATTTGCGCACCGGCCAGGGGAGCTTCGCCGCCGCGCCGAATTGCTCATTCCAGTCAGCGACCCTCTTTTCCAATTTTCTTTTCGCAGTCTCAATCGTTATGGGCGTTATGGGCTTGCATTTCAATCCAGTGGCGGCGGCCCATTGTTGCCACGACTGCAGCCGCTTCGCATGATCTCCCGTCGAAGTATGAAATTGTTCAGTTTGAATCAACAAATATTTTTCCAATTCTCGGACCGCATCGCCGGGCTTGCCCGGTAGTTTTTTCTGCCATTCCATCTCATTAGTTTGTAATGATCCTTGCCGATCTACTTCTTCCAGGATCGCTTGAGCAGTTGTAGAAAGTTTTGCTAACTGCCAATTTTCCCGAGCCTGACCTATCGAAACTATGTCGCACCAAAATTTGCGATGAACAAAAGTAACCTTTCCTGACAATAGCTTAGTGATCAAAACATCCTGGTGACCCGCAACGTCCTGAACGACTCCAAAAATCTCCTGACCTTTAGCGTGCCCCCACCAAGAACCGCGTATCGGTTCCCCCGCAATGATAGTTGCAACGCTGGGCAGCTTGGGATCGCTTTCCAAAAGCAGGCCGAGCTCCTTGATTCTCTCAATGACATTCTGAGATTTCGGATATTTAGACATTTTCACGGAGAACAATTTCAACTAGAATGACGCCGCTTTCGGATCCTGGATCGACGAAGGTGCTGAACGTGAACAGCAAGGACCTCATCGAGCTCGCCGGTAATCCAAACTTCATTTCCGGGATTTACAATTATTGTGACCGCTGGTGCGAGCGCTGTCCATTCACGTCACGTTGCCTGGTCTATGCATCCGAGAAAGAAGACGATGAAAAGGATCCGGAAAGCCGTGATATCAACAATGCCGCCTTCTGGCAAAGACTAACCTCAATCTTTGAAGAGACGCGCGAAATGATTACTGCATGGGCTGAAGAGAACGGAGTTGATCTCGATACGCCGGAGGCACAGGCTGCGAAGGAGGAACATGATCGTGAGATGGAAGATGCTCACAATCACGAATTAACGTTAGCAGCCGAAGATTATGCTTCGCAGTTGCATGACTGGTTCGAAAATGAGTTCGGCATTGAAACTTCAGACGACAGCGGTAAGGCAGCTGAATTGAATGCTGACGCTGAAGAAGACAAACAAGAAGCTTCCGAAGTACTTCATTGGTACCAGTTTCAAATTGCTGCAAAGATTGTACGCGGCCTGATGTCTCGAGACGACGATGACGAAAGTGAAGAAGAAGAGGACAATATTTCCCGCGATTCGGATGGATCGATAAAAGTCGCCCTCATCGGCATGGATCGATCTATCAGCGCCTGGCGATTGATGCAGCTCGCTGCTCCGGATAAATCCGATTCAATCGTTCCCCTCATCCTTGCGCTTGAAGCGCTACGACACAATACCGAACGCGCCTTTCCGCAAGCCCGCGACTTCATTAGACCCGGCTTCGACGAAGTTTCTGATACTCTTATCCAGTAACGGGACGTGGCATGGGCATCTTGCCCATGGGCGGTCGCACCAGTGGCATGGGCATCTTGCCCATGGGCGGTCGCACCGGCACAGACTTATTAATTGCCGCGCTGAAGCTACTTAACTACACACGAGCAGGATGCTCGTGCCAGTAATCCCTACACACGAGCAGGATGCTCGTGCCACTAATCAATGAACACTGATTGTGTCTTCTGCGGGATCGTCTCAGGCGAAATCCCGGCGCCAATTGTTTTTTCAGACGACAAGACGGTCGCGTTTCTTGACCACCGGCCAGTTTTCCCCGGGCATTGTCTGTTGATTCCGCGCGAACATCATGAAACTCTGGCTGATCTTCCTGCGAAACTGATCGCGCCGCTCTTTTCAAACGCACAACGACTCTCCATGGCTGTCGAACAGGCGCTCGGAGCGCATGGCACTTTCGTCGCTATGAATAACCGCGTGAGTCAAAGCGTGCCTCACTTGCACGTTCACATAGTGCCGCGACGAAGAAAAGATGGGTTAAGAGGCTTTTTTTGGCCACGGCAAAAATATGCAAGTGCGGAAGAAATGGAATTGGTGCGCACTGCAATAGCATTAGCCATCGGAAAATTTTAGTTCGTGTTTTTTTCTGGACGCGAAGATCTTTTTGCAAGCGTGACGGCCACAAATTTCTCGATTATTCCCGAGCAAATCAAGCAGTTTTCTGCTCACATTATTGTGTGACGACAGCAAAATATTTCTCGATACAAAAAACAAAAAATAAAACACAGAAAAAGTTGACGATAAAAAACCTCTACGGTATAAAGCACGTGTCGCGAGGGTTACGGCCTTCGAGACCGACAGAGAGACGGTGACCGATGCGGTGACGCACTGGTTGAGAGGAGAGGCAGGCGGCTGCTAATCCTAGTGACGCTCGAGTCGGAACCGAAAGGTTCAGCTAGAGAGAGTTGCGAGACTTTCTCGAGCCATTCGGAAACGAGTGGCACTCTTTGGAAGAGGACCCGCCAAAGAGCGCAGGTAGTTCAACGAAAGTTGAGCTTCGTTGCCGAAGCGTAATCGGCGGTGGAGGAAAAGCCACCACAAAAAAAACCTAAAGGCACCGTGTCCGAAAGGATGCGAGACGAGTGAAAACTTATCGCGTGCTGACCGGTGAGAAACTTAACCGCGAGTTATCATCGGGATACAAAATCGGCAGCCCGTGCGTGTACATGCTAAGCTGCCAACCCTATTGAGAACTGGGGCCAATACCCTGGCGCAAGTCAGAGAGTTAGTTCCGGGGATTAATAGAAACGGATTGCGCTGCAGTCAGCTTGCTGATGGCAGCGCTTTTCGTTTTTTGGCGCGCACTGAAGCCTTCAACCGGCTTTGCACAAAAAGTCTTGAATTCCACCTGCGGCAGCTGGTGGATAGTTCAAGTTCGACCTACAAAGAGGTTGGGATTGGTTCCTTTTGAATTCCCTCAGCGGCAGCTGAGGGATGTTTCAAGTGCAGCCTCGCTCCCAAGTTTTCAACGGAAATAGGCAGGACTTGAACCATCCACGAACTGCCGCAGGTGGCATTCAAGACTTTTCGGGCAAGCTAGTTAGATCATAAATGCCTGGTCGAAATAAATGGATTGGTTTCGTCGCAGGAACGTCTCGTCGTTACTGTCTGAACATCTGTGCAATCTGCGAAATCTGTGGCTAGTTCTTGTTCAGTGCGCCAAGAAAAAGTAGGTAAAGCATAAATGGTGAACTGAGTAGCCGATACCACAGGCTGGCCCTGTGTTGTTTTCATGTTCAGAGCTACAAAAACAGGCTGATCCATCGATTCGCAAAATGCCACGGGCTGGCCCCGTGGTGTTTCACGTTGCCGCCTGCCAACAGCCTGAAGCGTGAACACTCCACGGGACGAGCCCGTGGCATCACCAAAAATCTCCGCCCACCTCTGCCCGTCTCTGTTAGCGACCAATGTGAGTGACCACGGCGCCAGGCCGCGGCCTCAGTTTTAGCGACTACCTACTTTTTCTTGCCGCACTGCAACAGCTCTGCCTGCTGTCCATTCGTTCACGCTCGTGATATTGTTTCGCGCTCCCCATTCAATCATTTTTTGGAAAGGAAAAGACAGATGACGGAAGCAGCAGCAAAAGAAGCTACCGGTTTCGCACCCGGAACGTTTTGTTGGGTTGAGCTTGGGACCAGCGACGCCGCTGGCGCGAAAGATTTCTACACAAAACTCTTCGGTTGGGATTACACCGACAATCCGATCGGACCCGACGCGGTTTACACAATGTTGAAGTTAGACGGCAAAGATGTCGGAGCTTTGTATCAACTGATGCCCGACATGGTTAGCCAGGGCATTCCGCCACATTGGCTCTCTTATGTTTTAGTAACCAGCGCCGATGAGACCGCCGCCAAGGCCAAAGAACTTGGCGCCACGCTGATGAAAGAACCTTTTGATGTTTTCACAGTCGGCAGAATGGCGGTAGTGCAAGATCCCACCGGAGCAGTTTTCGCTCTCTGGCAAGCCGGAACTCACCACGGGTCCGGCATCTACAACGTACCGGGTTCATTCTGCTGGAACGAGCTGGGCACGCGCGATACGGGGAAAGCCAAAGACTTTTACACTGGACTGTTTGGCTGGTCAGCCGACACGCAGAATTTTGGTCCGATGGAATACACGATGTTCGCTAACGGCGATCAACCAGCCGGTGGAATGTATGGGATTACTCCGGAGATGGGACCGATGCCGCCGCATTGGCTGGTTTACTTTGCAGTCGATGATTGCGACGCGAAGGTTACGCTCGCTGAGTCATTAGGCGCGAAAACCATGAAGCCCGCCGATGACATTCCAGGTATTGGCAGGTTCGCGATCATGATCGATCCGCAAGGCGCCGCGTTTGCGCTCATCAAGCTGGACAATCCGCAGCCTTAACTAGTTCAAGCGTTAGACTGATTTGATGAAAGGCGGACCTGAATGTGTCCGCCTTTCTTCTTAAATGAACGCGCCATCTAAGAAACAATGAAATCCCGTTTGGTGTGGCTATTGTTGTGTCTCATCTGGGGCTCAACCTGGCTATTCATAAAACTCGGACTGAAAGACCTGCCTCCGCTGACTTTTGCCGGCATTCGTTTCATCATCGCCTCGCTCATACTTTTGGGACTTCTGAAAATCAGAAAACAGTCCTTACCAACTTCACGACGTGACTGGATGTTGCTCGCGGGGGTTGGTGTGATGTCCTTCAGTTTGAACTACGGATTAGTGTTTTGGGGTGAACAGTACATTTCGTCGGGGCTTGCTGCCCTGCTGCAAGCTACTGCGCCAGCCTTCGGCTTAGTATTCGCGCACTTTTATCTGCCCGCCGAGAGAATTACCCCGGCCAAGCTGGTTGGCGTGTTAATTGGAGTCGTTGGCGTAGGCATAATCTTTTCGAGCCAGCTGAGCATTGCCGGTCCGACGGCTCTCAAGGGCAGCCTCGCATTGTTATTGAGCGCAGTTTTTGTGGCGTACTCGAATGTAATAGTGAAAGCCTACTGCAAACATCTTGAGCCGACGGTGTTGGCTGCTGGCCAAATGATGTGTGGGTTAGTTCCCTTACTTCTGATAGGCATTCCGCTGGAGGGAAATCCCTTCAACTTTCATTGGACCATGATGACCGTAGTCGCAATGTTTTATCTCGCCATCGTGGGCTCAGTCGTGGCGTTCGTGCTGTATTACTGGCTGATGAAAAATATGGATGTGACCAAGACGTTACTGATTGCTCTCGTGACTCCCGTGGTCGCCGTGATCCTGGGGATGATTGTGCTGAAGGAACGTCTCGAGTGGCGCACACTGCTGGGCGGCGCCCTGATTATTTCGGGTATCGCTCTGCTGAGGGGACGAAGAAAACTCTCCGGTCACAAGCGCTCACCAGGGTTGGAAGTGACGAAGTGAACATTTTGCGGCTTGCCGCCGCACAGTTCGGTAAGGCTATGCCTCCACTTTTCGAGGCGTAGCCTCGAATTAGACTTAAGAGGTTAACGGAAAGGCACAGCCTTTCCGCACTTTGCGGCGGCAAAGCCGCTTATGTTGGTTATCCCCGCTTAGGTTCGTCATCCCCACTTATTTCGTCATCCCTTGGAAAACAATTCGCATTGGGCGTTGAGGTAGAGCTCGACGGTTTGAGCTACGGCGGCGGCTTCGTTTGGTGGGTAATGATCGGGAAGGCGGCGCAGCTCGACGATTTGATCGTTCGTTAACCAGAAGCCGCCAGCCTCGATGCCGAATCGATTTGGAATAGCGAGCTCGAGAGCAGTGCGATGAACTGCGCGCAGATACCTGGCCTGTCCCTCTTCGAGCTTGAGAACACAGTCGCCAAGTTCAAAGCCAAGAAAGCTAACCTCAGGTTCGCTAACAGTCATAGTTTTTGCCGCGGATGAACGCGAATAACAGGTGCTTAGAGTTCAATCAGCTTTGCCCGAGAAGTCCTAAATCCCACCTGCGGCAGCTGGTGGATAGTTCAAGTTCGACCTACAAAGAGATTAGATTGGTCTTTTGAATCCCCTCAGCGGCAGCTGAGGGATATTTCAAGTGCAGCCTCGCTCGCAAGTTTTCAACGGAAATAGGCAGGACTTGAACGATCCACCTGCTCCCGCAGGTGGGATTTAGTAAAAACAATGACATCAAACATTGGTAGGCTGGACCTGAAGTAACCACCAGCTGCCGCAGGTGGGATTAAGACTTTTCGGGCAAAGCTAGTTCAATCTTTAGATTGCGTAGCAGTGAAGACACAAGCTGAAGCTTGAACTCTAAACGCCTGTTAGCCGCGGCTAATCTTAAGCCGCGGCAGCCTGGCTATAGTTGCGAATCAAGCCGCGAACTACTCCCTGAATCTGAATTCGTTCGGGCGTCTTAATAAAGATAGGCTTGAACTGTGGGTTCGCGGGCTCGAGCCGAATGAATTCCGCCTCACGATAGAATTTCTTCACCGTTGCATAGTTGCCATCAATAAGCGCCACCACAACCTGACCATTTTCAGCTGTCTGTTGCGATGAAACGAGAATGATGTCGTTGTCCTGAATATTTTCATCAATCATTGAATCGCCGCGTACACGCAGCGCAAACATTCTGCCGCGACCGATCATGTTGCGAGGCGCTGAAACGGTTTCATGATTGAGGATGGCCTCGATCGGTTGGCCAGCCGCAACTAATCCAAGCAATGGCACCTCTGCAGCATCACTACCGTTGGTGCTTTCCGGCGCCACCAATTCGATTCCTCGACTGATATTTGGAATGCGCCGAATCAGACCTTCGCGTTCGAGAGCAGACAGGATGCTATGAACGCTTGCTGATGAGCTCATGTTGAACTGCCGGCCGATTTCGGCAATAGTTGGCGGCAAATGATGGATGTCGATGTGACGTGAAATGAACTCATAGACCTGTCGCTGGCGCGGAGTTACGGGCATCTTTACCTCCTGAACTTAAAAAGCCGCTTGCCTCAACTATTCAACTCGTGGTAATTTTCGCTCGGTATCGAAAATTTGAGCGAATATTACCGAATAAGATTTGGGCCGTCAAGAGATAGTTTAATTCCCTCAAATGTGGGTAGTGCCCTAATTTGGAGTGCGCCGACCTGTCGGCGCTTTGGTCGCTGCGACCTGTCGCAGCAAGTTGTCGAAAAGGGCACATTACCAAGCAGCGCGGCGTCAAGCCACTGCGGGCGAAAGCGGTGACAGGTCACCCGCACCCCAAATTAAGGCACTCCCCAAATGTGAGAGGGCTTACCATCTTAAGGTACAAGGAATCAAGCTTCACGCAGAGCGGCAAAGACCAATCTTTCTGGGAACCAGAGAGATACTCCTTCAAAGCTCACGCAGCAATACTAATAACTATCCGCAGATTACGCAGATTTCACAGATTCTGTAAGACAGATACGCTTCAACATAACTTTGATTCAACCAACATCTGTGGAATCTGCGTAATCTGTGGATAGTTTTGCCCTATTGACGATTTTCGTTTTTATTCGCTATACTTCGCTCAGTTTCGATTATGGGGCGTTCGACCACCTGCCCCTCAAGTCACTTTGTTTTGAACTGGTCGGTGTCGAGGAGAAAGACTTTCAAGACATTCTCGAAACTCTCAAACTCTGGGGCATCACTACCTTTAAAAATTTTGCCTCGTTACCGACTGCCGGTGTTTCTCAACGCCTGGGCCAGGCCGAGGTAAGACTGCAGAGACTGGCGAGTGGTAAAACCGATCGCCATCTAAAACACATGCAAACGCCGCCGGTGTTCGAAAACTCAGTTGAGTTTGATTACCCGCTGACAGAGCTCGAGGCGCTCTCTTTCATTCTTTCTCGTTTGTTAAATCAACTCTGCGCCAAATTAAATGCGTACGCGCTTGCTACCAACGAAGTGCAAGTGCGAATGAAACTCGAGGATGGAACTTATCATGATCGCACTTTGAATCTTCCTTACGCGATGCGCGATCACAAAGTCTTTTTGAAACTGTTGTTGCTGGACACAGAAATGCATCCGCCACCAGCAGCCATAATCGCACTTTCACTTTCCTGCGAACCGGTAAAGCCGCGAGTAACTCAGAATGGATTATTTATTCCGCTGGTGCCGGAACCGGAAAAGTTGGAATTGACCCTGGCAAGGCTCGCGAAGTTACTTGGAGAAGGAAACATTGGCTCGCCTGAATTGTTGGACACGCACCGGCCTGATGCTTTTCGCGTCAAGCGATTTACATTAAGGCGTTTAATAAAAAGAGCTTCTCGGAAATCACATCTCCGTTTCTCCGTGTCTCCCCTTCCCCCCGTCTCCGTCATGGCCTTCCGTGTGTTTCGTCCACCACTAAGAGCATTAGTCGAAGCAGCCAAAGGGTATCCAACACAAGTGAGCGCCTGGAGTGCCGATCGAACTGTGCACGGGAAAATTGTGCAGAGAGCTGGGCCATGGCGCACTACGGGAGATTGGTGGCGAGCGGACTCGTGGGCCAGAGACGAGTGGGATGTAACGGTGGAATCGCGTTTGGCAAATGCGCGGAATGGTTATCAGCCATTGCAGGTCCTTTATCGCATTTATCGCGAGCTGCGTAGCGGAACCTGGTTCGTCGAAGGAGTTTATGACTGATTTCTGATTTTGAGATTTCAGATATTTTCAGATTTGTGATCTGAGATCTGAGATCTCCGTTTCATACTTTGTACTTAGTTCTTTGTTCTTTGTTCTTTGTTCTTGAGTGTAGGGAGAGTGTCTCGATGCTCTCAAGCACAAAGAACCAAGCACAAAGCACTAGAAACGATCTCAGATCTCAGATCTCAAATATCTCAAATCTGTTCCCGAAGACTTGATCGCCGGAGGCGTGGATTTCAATATGCCGGCAATGGCGCTGCTCGATCGAGACGGCGTTTATGGCGCGCCCCGTTTTCATCTCGCCGCCAAGAAAAATGGTATCAAAGCGCATATCGGCGCTGAATTAACAGTCTCCGGTCTTCAATCCAAAAAGTTTTTTACTCTTCCTCTCGTCCAAAATCGTGCGGGTTATCAAAATCTCTGTCGCCTCATCACTTTAATGAAACTGCGAGTTCCCAAACATGCAAAGCCCGGAGAATGCGTAATAACTCCCGAAGAATTAGCAATGTATGCGAACGGCCTGATCTGCTTGACCGGCGCAGAAGATGGGCCACTTGGAACTGAAGGGAGATGGGGAGAAAACAGCGGCGTGGCTTGTAGAGGTGTTTGGAAAAGGGAATGTCTACGCGGAGCTGCAGCGGCACTTGAATCGCGAAGAAGAAGCACGCAATCAAGCAGTCGTAGAACTGGCGCGCTCACTGAAGCTTCCTTTGCTGGCAACTAATGGAGTGTGTCACGCAATTCCGGCCCAACGTCAGGTGGCCGATGTCTTTACCTGCATTAAGAACGACGTGCGCTTGGAAACCGCCGGCCGTCTCTTAGCAAGAAACGCCGAACGCTTCCTGAAAGCGCCTGCCGCGATGTGCCGGCTATTTGCGGATCTACCGGAAGCTACAGCTAACACCGTTGAGTTGTCTTCACGTTTGGACTTCACACTTGAAGATCTGGGCTATGAGTTTCCCAGGTATCCGGTGCCTGAAGGCGAAACGATGAGTTCCTTTCTTCGTAAACGCACAGAAGAAGGAGCGCGTCAATGCTACACCGGACAAAACGGTACGCCGAGTTATGAACGGGCCCAAAAACAAATTGAGCGCGAGCTGAAGCTGATTGAGAAGCTGAAGCTCGAAGGATATTTCCTGATTGTCTGGGACATCGTGCAATTCTGCCGGCGCGAGAAAATTCTGATTCAGGGTCGTGGTTCAGCAGCAAACAGCGCTGTTTGTTATTCACTCGGCATCACTGCCGTAGATCCCGTGGGCATGGAATTGTTGTTCGAACGATTTCTCTCGGAAGGTCGAGGGGAATGGCCTGACATTGATCTCGATCTACCCAGCGGCGATCAAAGAGAAAAGGCCATTCAATATGTTTATCAGCGCTACGGACAATTAGGCGCTGCCATGACGGCAAATGTGATTACTTACCGTGGGCGCTCGGCGGCTCGCGAGGTCGGCAAGGTACTCGGGTTTGATGAAGAGATAGTAGGCCGGCTATCAGGCCTGGTTCATACCTGGGAATGGAAAGATCCAAATGACTCAACTGAGCGGCAGTTCCGCGACGCCGGTCTCGATCTACGTGAGCCTCGCATCAAGAATTTCTTCCAACTTTATCAGGCAGTGCAGGATTTGCCGCGCCATCTCGGCCAGCACTCAGGGGGCATGGTGATCTGCCAGCATCAGCTTGATTCCGTAGTGCCGCTGGAACCGGCGGCGAACCCTACACCCTCGTTGACGTCTACACCCCACACCCTACACCCTACACCCTACACCCTCGTCGTCGCCCCGCGGTGGGAGCTTTGAACTTCATTCAATCCGATGGAAAAACTGACCGACAAACTGTTCGACGAACTTCAGTTTGTTGTGATGGTCGTGATGCCGATCTCGGGACAGTGGATCCAAAATCCGATCCCAGATCTGAGATCTCAAATTCAAGATCCCAGATATCCCAGATCTCAAATTCCAGATCTCAGATCACGGATCTCAAATCCAATAGAACGCATCGGCGAGATGCTTTGTGGCAGGTTGAAAGAGTTGCGCGAGCTGCTGGCCCATTATTCGAGGAACTTCACGAGCCCGAAGCCAATTCACCGCTCACCCAGATGACTAACGCGGAAAGAATGAACGCAGACTTTCGCGGCACCGGATTAACTATCGGCAAACACCCGGTCGCGACTCATCGCGCTGAGCTGAACAAACTCGGAGCCACCCGCGCCACTGACATCTACCATTTAAAAAACGGATTGGCGATCCGAGTCGCTGGCTGGGTCATCGTTCGGCAACGCCCCGGGACTGCCAAGGGATTCATGTTTCTGACTCTGGAAGATGAAACCGGTGTGGCTAACATAATCGTTACGCCTCAGCTTTTTGATAAGAACCGCAGAGCGTTGGTGGATTATCCCTTCCTTATGATCGAAGGTACGCTGCAAAACCAGGACAAGGTGGTGTCAGTAAAAGCTAAACGGGTCCGACCGCTTTCTTTCAAAATCGCCGCCGCCCCGTCTCATGATTTTCATTAAAGGAAGACGGCCTTGGGTCTTCGATCTTTGGTCTTTGTATTTGAGTTTCTCCTTAGTTTGACCCTAAAGATAAGGCTCACGCACCGACAAGACATCAAAGACCAAAGGCCTAAGACCAAAGATCTTCTTCAACATTGACTTCGGGCTTTGAATGTATAAAATCAGCGCCGCAGTAACTCCTTTATTCTGGATTCGTGGTCGCAATCTTCGCAATTTCTGAGAAGCAATAACCTTCCCTCGGGTTCTATTCTCGTTCTCTGAAATTCAGTGTCTCAAGTAGAAAGTATTCTTGTCCCCTAAAGGAGATGACGAAATGAAAATCAAATATCCGGCCGTGATTGTCGCCGCAATTGCTCATTGGATCCTGGGCGCCGTTTGGTACGGTGTCTTCAGCAACAAATTCGTTGAGCTGATGGCGTGGACGCCTGAAAAGATGGCGGAAATTGAAAACCAAAACCATGCTAAAGAGTATGTAATTGCGTTCCTATCGTCCCTCGTGCTGGTTTATATCCTTGCCCACTTTGTCCAATACACAAATGCGACTAATGCCGTCGGCGGGTTGCAAACTGCATTTTGGCTGTGGCTCGGATTTATCGTCACCACTCAAAGCGCCAGCGTTATCTTTGAGGGACGCAAACCCGGGCTCTACCTGCTGAATATCGGCTATCAGTTTGTCGCTTGCTCAGTAGCGGGAGTCATCCTCGCTGTCTGGCGTACACGCACAGCCACCGAATCAGCGCCTCAGCCGGCATAGGTACAGCAGAAGAATTGTTCAGAGAGCGGATAGCACTCGCCTCATGCAATCCGCTCTCAACCTTCACCGCCAGTTGTCAGTATTTGACTAAGCGAGCTCGATTGCTTCCCTTGCTCGGGGATTGGCCGCCTTTCTTTCAAAATCTCACCACCAATTAAGGAGAAATATGGACTTAGATCTGATTAAGTTGATGCAAGCCTGGGTTTTCCTTCCCATCGTGACTTTTTGGGCGCTCACGATCATCATTCACCTATTGTTTGCGTCGGGCGTAGCGCGCGACGCCGGCGCACTCAAAGATAGCGGTGATGACACAATCATAGTAGGCGCTATGACCTGGATTTTCGCCACACTTCTGGGTGGCGTCTTCGTAGCAGCCATCTATTGGGCCATTCATCACTCGACACTTCGACCCCGTCTCTTTAAGGAAAATGAACGATCGGAAACTCCAACCTCGGGCTCAGTCTTGAATTTGGGTTGAGAGAAGTTTCTTGAAAGATGAGCGGAAATGAGTAAACTCTGCTCGAGATGTCGAACTCGGCCGTCAGCGTTTCTGCGTGGGCCGACATGAGTGAGGCCCAACGGATCGAATGTGTCCGTGTTGGGGAAGCGACGCTCAAAGAGATGGTGGCTGGACTGCTCGACGGCTCAGAAGAGTTGCGAGATGTCTGCAGCAAGTTTCTGATAAAGTCCGATGTTTGTCTCAGACAACCTCCAACCATTTCTCACGATGATAAGGAATCTGACGCTGGAACAACTTCCGACGAACAAACAAACAGCACACTCGAGGTCGCCAGAAAACGGAGACTGGGATTGCCTGAAGGCTATGCGCCTCGAGTCAACCGGCACGAATCGATTTGAGCAATAACGACCGACAACTTCGCGAGCATGTCCTCCAGCTGTTACGCGGTGGCGACGCTCACATCCATCTCGACGATCTAATCAAGGACTTTCCTCTAGACCGCATTAACGAAAAGATTGAGGGCGTTCCCTACACAGCCTGGCAGGTGCTCGAGCACATGCGTATCGCTCAGTGGGACATTCTTGAGTTTAGCCGGGATGCGGATCACATCTCGCCCTCATTTCCAGAGGGCTATTGGCCATCGCCCGATACTCCAGCCGGCCTGGAGAGCTGGAATCAATCGGTCGAATCATTTCGATCAGACTTGCAGGCGATGCAAAATCTGGTGAATGACGACTCGTTAGATCTGATGACTCCACTCCCTCACGGCACGGGCCAAACAATTCTCCGCGAAGCCTTGCTCGTAGCCGATCACAACGCTTACCACCTGGGCACTCTTGTGCTGATGAAGCGCCTGCTGATTAGGGTGTAGGATTTGGGGTGTAGGGTGCAGTCGTTAGAGTGGCGTCGTCAGGGAAACTCGTGTTCTGGGTCAAACTTCAAAGAGAGTTTCGATAATTTTCCATATATCATTTGCCATCTTTCATTTTCCATTTGATTTAGTTGGTTTAGGCCCTGAAAATAGAAGCTACCTCCACAAGCGAGCTACCTACACAGCGAGAGCTTCTCCACAAACGAGCCACCTCCACAAGCGAGCTACCTACACAGCGAGCTACCTACACAGCGAGCTCACCCCGAGCCTCCACCGCGATCTCCAGTCAGATAAAGACCGTATACAGCAAAGAGTCCTGGAATGCGGCTCGGACAAAGTAACGAACACCCGGGTAATGAACACCGGGTAACGAACACTGAGTAACGAACAACCGGTAATGAACACTGGGTAACGAACACCTGGTAATGAACACCGGGTAACGAACACCGGGTAACGAACACCCGGTAATGAACACCGGGTAACGAACACCGGATAACGAACACCGGGTAACGAACACCGGGTAATGAACACCGGGTAATGAACACCGGGTAACGAACACTGGGTAACGAACACTGGGTAACGAACACCGGGTACGAACACCGGGTAATGAACACTGGAAAATGGAAAATGATGAATGGAAAATTTCTTTGTGGAGCTCAACACCTGATGGAAAACACCTGAGGCTGCGGGCGCGCACACTACACCCCAAATCCAACACCCTAATTCTCTACGCGGAGCGAACTGCTTGTTTGGAGGGAGATTCGATCAGGCCCTGGATGACCTGAGCTACTTGTGAGAGTGGTTTGGGTTTTCTCAAAAAAGCGTCTGCGCCGCAACGACGGGCGTCGTCTTCCATTTCCGCAGAGCCATATGCTGTCAAAACAACTATTCGTGTCTCCGGCTGGCGCCGGTGCAACACTTTGGTAATTTCGAGACCATCGGCGTTGTGAGCTACACCAAGTCTCAAGTCGAGAATAGCCACAACGTAATCGTTGCTCTCGATCAGTTTTTCCGCTTCCTCAAGTTCACGAGCCGTATCAACTTCGTATCCATGAAGACCGAAGTATTCGCTCATTGAGAAGCAGATTGACTCTTCATCATCGACAATGAGCATTCTCGGCATCGGCTCGTCTTCCCTGGTCTCTGCGCCGCCACTTAAAATGCGGCGCAATTTTCCAGATACCTTTCTCAATCTTTCAAATCGGGGTTGCTTTGCCATCCCATCGGCACGCCTTCAGCTGTCATCAACGAAACTCTAGCGAAGATCTTTTAGAATAGGCCGGTTGGGTTGGCCACTATCCCTGAGTAACCGCTCGAATAAACTAAACGAAATCGAGAGCACCGCCGTTTCCCTCATTTCAGGGTTGGCGCGCAATCTTCCCATTCCCTTCGAACATCCAGTGCAGCCGGTCCACTTGGTTTTTCCCGCCTGCAAGTAAGGCCTCGGCCAATGTTCGCAATGAAGCAGGCATTGGTGGGCATGATGGAGGATGGTCTTCGGTGAAAACTTTTGAGAGCAACTGCAGCTCAGAACTACAAAAGTCGCAGCTGGCGAGATGACGGGCGATGTACGATTTCCGAGGGAGTGACGAACGCTGGGAGTACGAAGCGAGATCCTGCGAAGAGGGGCAATGCCGCTCCTTCCCGAAGTCGCTTCCGGATACTAAACCCATCGCGCTATCCACCTAGTCGTAATCGCACAATCAAGGAGAACGAGCCAGGCAGAATAGCTGAGAAAAATGCGTCTCAATAAGTCTTATTAGTCACTGCCCGGCCCAAGCTGCTATATGGCTATCGCAGCCCGCACATTGGGCCTTCGCGTCACGTTCGCCGAAGTACCAGGCGATACATTGGCCCGCACCAGCGGCTTCGTGATGATATACATCAGTACCTCGCACACTTCACGTGTGCCGGTCCCAATGGTGTTTCCGTTTTCATCTTGAAGAGAATAAATCTTCCCCTCAAGGTCAAGCGGGAGAATCATTGGTTTCGAGTACATTGTGGACGTCCCCCCCGCCTGCTCACGTGATACGTGAGCAGGTTTCATCTCTTTAGCAACTGGCTCTTCCGCCGGACCAAAACTCCAGCGCCGCAAATGATTAGCGTCGCGAAGTCTTCAATCTCTTGCGAACGATCGCAGCCGCACCCGCCAAACCAGTGCCCAACAACAGCATGGTGGTCGGTTCCGGTACTGGTGCTCCACCCGGAACGCCCGTGCCATCAATTCCGTCCTTGCCGCCGTCATCGCCGCCGTCCTTGCCGTTTGCGCCGGCCGACCAATACGGACGAGTCACAGCATTCGCGTTCAGCGAAACACCGCTCACGCTGAAGCTGCTGGTCGAGCCCGTCGAGATCGAACGTCCCAGATCCATAGAGGTGGCAAAAGACAACGCCTGGTCGCTGCCGAAGGATAGTGACATCCCTGATGCCGGCAAGAACAGTGACGTGGGATTCGTCTTGGTTGCGCTGACGTGCTGCCCAACACTTGCATCTCCAGAGGATTGCGTAACGGGCGATCCGGCAAAGCTCACTCCGGAAACTCCACCAAACTCAGGTGAGAAACTGGCGAGGGCGCTTGCTGACGAGGTTGAATCAACCACGCCGAGACTTGATTCAGCAAATGCCAGCGCCAATTCGCCCACTCGGACGTTTCCGCTGACACATCCAGCGCCAAAGCAACGGTCAACCGAGTAGCTAACGCGGTCTGCCCGCGCTTGGGAAACTGCTAACCCGATCACTGCCGCCGCCATCGCAATTGTTAATGAAGTCCTAATGACCCTTCTCATTGCTTTTCGACTCCTTGAAAGTTTGTAAACTGAGAAATTTTTTCCAAATTTTTGGGAGGACCAGCGAGTCCTGCCAGGCGTCAGGAATCACAAATCCGTAAGACTGCTAAAAACCAGACTGAGAGACCCCCATCTTGGATTGAGCAAAGAGCCTAGCGGGGCAATGCAGGCTCTTTAGATCCAAAATCGAATCTCTCAAACTAGGCCGGAAGCCTAAGCACTATTGGATCGAGACGCTTCTCCATTGGCAACCAGCGGGCCACAGCGTCCGCAGATCTCGATCACGAGAATTCCCTTTATTTTTCAATGACTTGAGTGGATTGGATGGAAGTGAGCGGTGAGAAAGTCCAGAATCTGGACGACGTTTCTAGAATCTGGACGTCGCGATGCGGTGTCGCTTGAGCTTTTCGTAGAGTGAGCTTCTGGGAACGCCCAGCCGTTTGGCAGCACGCTCGACGCTCCCGTTCTCTTCCTGGAGAACGTGCTCGATGTGTTGGCGCTCGACCTCTGAAAGGGTGAGATTTGAGTGTGCATAGCTCGCGAGGGCACCCGCGCGGCCATCGAAATGAAGATCCTTTGGTCCGAGAGTTTTTTGCTCGCTCAGCAGCACTGCTCGTTCAATCACGTTGCGCAACTCCCTGACGTTTCCAGGCCAGGCGTAGGACTGCAAAGCTTCCAACCCCTCGGCACTCAGCTTTAGTTCTCCTCGGCCAAGGTCTGCAGCAAATTTGTCGAGCAGAAACTCCGCCAACACCGAAATATCTTCCCGGCGCGATCGCAGTGAAGGAAAGATCAACGGAATTGTGCTGATGCGAAAATACAAATCGTCACGAAACTTCTTCTCGGAAACCAGTTGGCTGAGGTCTTGATGCGTAGCCGCCAACAATCGTACATCGACTTGCCGGTCGCGCACGTCACCTACTCGCCGAAATCTCTTCTCCTCCAGAACTTTCAAAAGCTTCGGTTGTATTTGAAGATCGACGTCTCCAATCTCATCGAGAAAGATCGTTCCGCGGTGGGCCACCTCAAAGAGTCCCTGCTTCGAAGCAGTCGCACTGGTGAACGCTCCCTTCTCATGACCAAAGAGTTCCGTCTCGAGCAGATCGCGAGTTAACCCCGCGCAATTCAAGTCCACGAAAGCTTCTTCGGATCTGGGGCTATGAGCGTGAATCCAACGCGCCAATACACCTTTGCCGGAACCGGTTTCACCGAGAATCAGGATCGGACTATCGGTGGATAGAACTTTTCTTGCTTGCTCTGCAAGCGCGCGAATTGGAGCACTATTACCGATGAAGGGATCAATCGCGGTTCGCACCTCGCGAGACTTGGTCGCGAGCTGCTTGTTCAGGTTGCGACGGTTCTCGAGGATACGCCGCAGGATTACCAGCAGCGCCGGTAACTCCAGCGGCTTGGTGAGAAATTGTTCGGCGCCTTCTTTGATGGCGCGCACGGCCAGGTCAATCGAGCCATGCGCCGTCAGAATTAGTAATGGAATTCCGGGATCGATTTCCTTGAGCCGCGGCAAAAGATCGAGCGCAGTTCCATCCGGAAGCAGATAATCGGCAATGACTACATCGGGTCGTGAGGTGCGGAAAAGGTGTTGGGCGTTTTCGCAGCTTTCGGCTTCATCAATTTCGTATCCCTGCAACTCGAGATAATCGCGCACGCCGAAGCGCAAACCAGGCTCATCATCAACAATTAAGATCTTGTTGCGCGCCATAGATTGTTAGCTGACTCCCTCAGGTACTGGAAACCTCGCAATCATACAGGCGCCGCCTTCATCGTTGTTACCGGCAATCAAACTACCGCCGTGCTCTTCCATGATCTTTTTCGCAATCGCGAGGCCGAGGCCGGTACCGCCGCGACGTTTGGTGAAGAAAGGCTCGAAAATATTAGGAATTTCTTCGGTCGCGATTCCCTTGCCTTCGTCCTTTACAGCGCAATCCAACCACAACTGGTTAGCCTCGCGCGCCTCTCTTGCTTCCACGACCACCGCAGCTCCGGCTGGCGAATGCTGAATCGCGTTTTCGATGAGATTGACGAACACCTTCGACAGGCGACGACGATCAACCAACACGCGAGGAAGCGTGGGCGTGAGTTTGTTGACAAGCTTTACATGGGCTATTTCAGCTACCGGTACACACGAGCGTAACGATTTAGTCACGACATCGTCCAGCGCCGTGAGATAGAGTTCGCCCTGGAATGGCTTGCCATACTCCAGCAACTCCTCCATCAGCACGTTGAGCCGAGCCAATTCGTCGCGAAGCACATTCATGTAACGCAGATATTCCGTCCGCTCGCTGAAACGTGTTTCAAAAGCATCGAGGATCGAGGAGATTCCGAAGAGCGGATTGCGAACTTCGTGCGCCACACCTGCGACCAGCGAACCCAACAGAGACATCATTTCACTACGTCTTAGCGAAGCTTCCAATTCAGTGCGGTTGGTGGTGTCCTGGGCGATCAGGATGGCTCGTTCGCCGACCGAGCCGAATTCGTGAATCAGGTAAATCGTGATTGACCACGTCTTTCCCGTCGCATGATCTCGCACTTCGGCCAGACGCGCGCCGCCATTCTCACGAATATGGTGGAGAAGTTCGGCAGCCTTTTGCCACGGCTCGCCGGGGCCGGCGCTGGCTACCAGTTGACCAATTATTTCTTCCTTCTCGCTTCCAGCTACCTCTTGAGCGGCTCGGTTAAGGCGTTTGATGCGACCTTCCAAATCAACGATGAGAACCGGAAAATCCATGGCGTTGAAAGTCTGTCGCCACTCAATCGCCGATTGCTGAATCGAAGCGTGCATGCGCTTCTGTTCTTCGTCGTGGAGCTTGCGGTCGGTAACGTCGGTAGCGATGACGAGCTTGGCTCGGCGCTTTCCAAACATTAGCGAATGAGAAGTGATTTCGACGTAGATAACACTTCCATCTTTCTTCTGATGACGCCACGGGCTGGTGAGCACTGGCCCGTCAACTCCAACCGCTGTCTTAATCAAAAGTGCCGGAACGTCTTCCTTGGGACGAACGTCTTTGATGGTCATCTTGAGAAATTCTTCGCGCGAGTAGCCATACGTCCGAATCGAAGCTTCATTCACTGCCAGAAACGCGAGAGTCTCTTCGTCATAAACCCAAATCGGTTGAGGCGTGCTTTCGAACAGCAGGCGGTATCTCTCTTCAGAATCTTTCAGAGCTTCTTCGAGTTTTGCCCGCTCGATTAAACGAGAGGCCTGGGCCACGAGGCGCGCAGTGTCGAAAGGAATTTCAAGATATTCGTCCGCTCCGGCCTTGAGGCCTTCGACCACGCTGTCGGTATCTGTTCTCAAAGCGCTGACTAACAAGATCGGGCGCGTCGCCAAATCCTCATCCTGTCGAATTAGACGGCAAAACTCGATTCCGTTTACTTCCGGCATAGTCACGTCGCTGATGATGAGGTCTGGGCGTTCACGCTGGGCCACGGCAAATCCTTCACGACCGTTCTCAGCAGTAAAAACGGTGTAGCCAGCCTTACGAAGGGCAACATTCATGAGCTCAAGCTGTTCGGCCAAATCGTTTACGATCAGGACCGAATGCTTGTCATGTCCGTTTTGAGAGTGGTATCCCCTATCCATGGGGCAGCTAGGACCTCGTTGTGATTAATTGGCTACGCGATAAAAATGAGAAGTCCGGACCTGGAGCTATGACTTCGCGGATATTTTTGCAGCTGGGAACGTAATTCCGTTGGCATGTCGGGGCGTTCGCTTTAATGTCTCCGGAAGTCGGCAAGTATACCACACGGGCGATCCAGCTAAGCAAAACGAATCCTGGGCCAGGCCCTCCCAAATTCTGGGATTCGCCTCCCCCAGGTTCTACTCGAAAAACTTGCGTGATCTTAAGCAGTACGAATAGACGCCAAATTCCTTCTTTGATGACCGGTCTTTGGCCTTTGGCCTTAAGTCTTTGGGATCTGTTTCTGATGGCCGTAACCGAGAATCAAAAGGCTAATTCAAAGACCAAAGTCCAATGACCCAAGACCTTTATTTCCGCGCTTTGACACCGAGACGGGCTTGCCGTAACCTGCGAAGTTTGCATATTCGGTTATCGGGCTAAATGTTTTGTCTTCAAGGAGTACTGCCTTTTGTCTGCGCATGCAGAAGCAATCGTAACCGCCGGCTTGAGACCCGAGCTTTTCGCCGAAAGCGGCACGCGGTCAATCAGCCGCACTCTCGTAATCGTGACGCTCGCGGTCCTTATGCTTGGAGGTTTTGCCTTTCGAGCGCGCAGCCTCAGTGTGGAAGGGCTTGCGGATGACGAACTGAACAAACTCCTGGCCGCTGATGATTACCGCACCAACGGACTAACCGCAGCCAATGGAGAGCACCCGTTCCTGATGAAAGCTACGATCACAGCCAGCGTGATCGCTGCTGAAAAGTGGAACAGTCTGGTGGGTGGTCCAAATTCAGAGTTTTACATTCCAGTCGAAGCCGCCGTCCGCCTTCCAAATGTCATTGTCGGATCGTTGATTACGCTCCTGCTTTATCTGGTCATTGCGGAACTGTTCGGAGGTGAAATCGCGCTTCTCGCGGCTGCTCTGTGGGCCGTAGATCCCATCGCGATCGGTTTCAATCGAATCGCCAAGGAAGACACGTTTCTGCTCTTCTTCTTTCTGCTTGCCAATGTTTTCTGGCTGCGCGGACAGCGGGTGGCTGAAAGCGCACCGAACCGAAACTTTACGCGGTATGCCTGGTTTGCCGCCGCTGCTTTTGGCGCTATGGCGGCTTCGAAGTACCTACCCTGGTACGTTTCCATCAGCATCAGCTACTACTGGCTTTTCCAGCATATTCCCGGGACGCGATGGCGACTGGGACGACCGCGATTCCTGTTGTTTTTCATAATCATGGGAATCACCTTCGCGATTCTGAACCCGCCAATCTTTTTGCCCGAGACCTGGCACCAGATTCGGAATTTTGCGAGCCATAAGCTGATGGCTCATAACAGCTATGAGTTCATGGGCAAGCTCTATCCTCACGAAGTCAAGTCATGGTTTCAAGGCGTGCCGGTGTATTACTACGGCGTTTTCTTTGCCACCAAACTTCCTATCTTGACTCTGGTGTTTTTCATCATCGGATTGCCGATGTTGTTTAGAAGAAAGCTGGGCGACGGCCGTTACTTCCTGCTCTTCTGGATGTTCTTCTGGCTGCAATTCTCAATCTCGGGAAGCAAGTTCACGCGCTACACGGTCTTCGTTCTGCCGGCGATCTACAGCACCGCGGCTATTGCGGCTTACTATCTGGTTCGATGGATGGCACGCAGGCTGGCGGAATTGGCGGGTAACGACAAGGTACGCGTGTATTTGAAAGGTGCTTTCGCATCCGTTCTGGTGATTTCCGCGGGGCTGGCATCAGTGAGCGCCGTTCCACACTACCGGCTGTTCACTAACATCATCGGCGGTGGCTCAGCTAACGCCGGAGCCTATTTTCCCCAGGACGACTTTTATGACGCCGAGATGGGTGACGCGCTGAGGCAGATTGCGCAGCGAGCCAAACCGTCGGCTCAAGTTGCTAGTGAATCGCAGACCGTCTGTCAGTATTACGCGGGAAGGAACGCGCGCCCCGATCTGATCTGCGTTTCGCTGTCAGATGAAAGCGCTGTCAGCAAGCTCGCGGAAGGTGATTTCATAATCGACGCGCGCGGACGTCACTACTTCAGCAACGACGCCATTCTGACTGAGCTTCACGCGCTTGAGCCGGTTCTGAAAGTTCCGCTCGGAAACATTCCCGCGGCCGACATCTACCTGGTCGATCAAGGGCTGGCAGCTAGAATCAAGAACAGGTAGCAGAGACTGAACCGTCTGTTCAGCGGTTGGAAAATATCAAATGAGTGGTTTGGTCTAATTTTTATCAGCAGGGGCGCTGACACCCAACCGTCATCTTTAGCAAGTTGGAACGCAGACTGAAGTCTACGCTACCGGGGTTGGCGGGTCGGTGATCATAGATTTGTTTGCTAGAGTCTTGGCTCACAAAGTCACCTGCGAACACGCAGCTTGCGATACAATTCGAATACGGGAGGAATCGCCATGGCGGAAGATCAATTCGACCCAAAAGTAGTTGTTGGTTTACTCAATGAGATTCTCGAAACTGAATTGGCCGGAGTGGTGCGTTACACGCACTATTCGTTCATGATATTCGGTCACAACCGCATTCCCATCGTTAGCTGGCTGAGGAATGAAGCCAACACTTGTCTCGCGCACGCGACCGAAGCGGGCGAGCTCGTAACTCAATTAGGCGATCATCCGTCACTGAAAATCGGCGCGCTGCTCGAAACTCACAAGCACGGAGTCAACGACATATTGTTGGAGTCGCTCGAGGCTGAAAGAGAAGGGCTGGCTCTCTACAAACGTTTATACGATGTGACTCGCGACCGGTCCATCATGTTGGAAGACTACGCTCGCCGCATGATCTCTGAAGAAGAGCAACACATCGGTGAAGTCGTGAAGATGCTGCGCAAGCCCGGCGAGATCTCCGCAACGGCGTAAGTGCCCTAATTTGGAGTGCGCCGACCTGTCGGCGCTTTGGTCGCTGCGACCTGTCGCAGCAAGTTGTCGAAAAGGGCACATTACCAAGCAGCGCGGATAAAGACTGGGCAGAATGGATTGCCTGGACTCTGGAGCGAAATACTCAGTCGTCTTTCTGGGTTGGGATTTTCGAGCAGGCTCGAACTTCGTCGCGTCCAAAATAGTCCGGCTGGATCTAGGCCAACCCGCTGGAAATCCTTCTTAGCGAATGGGCCAACACCGACTACCTTGAAGCTCCCTGCCGGCGACTATCAGATCACTTTCGAGCTAAATGGTCAACGCGTTACCGTTCAATAGTCTCGACTGCATTTACGGAGGTCACCCGGCTAGCGCACTTCGACTTCGACAGGTTTGGCATCGTGGGAGTCGTAGCCTTCGGGCCAGTTTGAGATGTTCACGCCGTAGAGCCAGTCGGAATCAACCGTCACTGCGAAGCGAATGGTGAAAGGCAAGCCGCGAGCGGCACGGAGACGCACCAGCCAGCTATCGATGGACCACTCCTGAATTATCGCCTGGCCTGCTGCTTCAACCGGAATGAGTCGCGAGCCACAGTCCGTACCATTCACAAACAAAGTCACACGCGTCTTTATCTCACTCGGCCGAGCGTCAATTGGCAGCACGGGTTGAATATGAGCACGCACAACCAAACGTCCAACCTTGCGACGATCTTCCCGGCCGGGAACGACGTACTCCATGAATCCTGAGCCAGTCCCCCAGATGTAGCCGGGACCGCCGCCAATATTTTCAAAGCGTTCCGCCGTTGCAGTCTCAGGTTTGAAGCGGTAAAGCAGCGTGTGATCGTCGCGCGCTATGAACTGAGGCTTAACACTCGGGTCCTCCGCCGGCCGCGTAAAAGCGAACTGGCGCGGGACCAAATGGGCGCCTGGATCGCGCAACTCTTTTGGTGGCAGAGCTGATGATAACGAAGCAAATAGATCGGCGCCTCTGCGGATCTCAGCGAACAATTGCTGATCTCTCGAGGTTGAGTAGACTACTCCGTAGCCGCGCTGGGGATCGGGCGTGATAATCCAAAACATGACGCCATCTGAGCCTTCACGAGCACTATGCTCAAACAAAGCGCGAAACCAGTCGGTCTGAGATGAGCCCTTATAACCCTCAACTCCCATTCCAAATTCACCAAACACCAGCGGCTTACGAATGGAGTAGGCTGCGGCCACGCGGTTGCGAATGAAGTTGCGCAGGTCTGCTGGAGAATCAACGAAGAGGTCGTGATCAGGGCGGGGATAATGATGCACGTCACAGTAATCAATGTGCGGCAATGAATGATCCGCCAACCACTCACGCCGCTCAGCCGAAGTGCGATAACCCCAATCACCAGGTGCAACGATGTGATCCGGATCGAGTGACTTCAGGTAGGCGCTCATCTCAGCAAACCAGGCACGCCGTTCAGACCACCGCAGCGTCAGCGACTGTGCTTCGTTCATTAATTCGTAGCCGAAAATAGTCGGGTCATCACGATAGAGCTTGCCCGTAATCGAATTCCGTCGCGTCGCTACTTTCTCGAGATGTTCTCGATAGAGACGGCGCGTGGTCTCATTCGTATAGAACAGCATCGCTCGATCTTTGTTGATGCCAAAAGGCTGAGTGTCGTCGGCTGCGTCGTTGATGCCGGCCCAGCGCAAGTACTGCGTCACACCACCAGTGTCACGCCACCAGTTGACTAGACAAAGTTGCACCAGGAGGTTATTGCGAGCAGCTTCGGCGAGAGTTCGATCGAGCTCAACAAAAGCATTTTCATTCCATTGGCCTGGAGCTTTGCGAAAGAAGAATGTGCGTGGCCAGTCGTGGAGATCATCTCCAATTGGCTTAACGTCGTCAGGCCCGCCTTCGCCAAAAGCCCACACGCGGACAACTTTGATTCCAGCTTGAGCAGCCTGCCGCATTGTTTCCGGCATCTTCGCGCGATCTTCATCGCGGTACATGATGGCAACGTTGGCGCCGACAAATTTGAATGGGGCGCCATCGATAACAAAGCGGCCACCACGGACCTGGACAAAGCCGGCCCTCGCCGGACGCTGTTCGTCCAGTTTGCCTCGAAATAAGAAAAGCGCCGCGCCCACGGAAACCGCGAGCGCGGCGATCACTAATGATTTCTTCACCATCTAAAAAAACCGGGGTTCAGGTTTCAAGTTTCAGGTTCCAAGTTTCACGTTCCAGGTTTCACGTTCCAGGTTTCAGGTTTCAGGTTTCACGTTCCAGGTTTCAGGTTTCACGTTTCAGGTTTCAGGCGTTCCGTAGCGTTCCTAAACTTTGAACCAGAACCTGGAACGTGAAACCTGGAACGTGAAACCTGAAACTTGAAACCTGAAACCGCGTGAAACCTGAAACCGCCTTTCGCTTTGGCTTACCGCGGGTTGGTCAGACGAATAAAGCCCATCGTCGCGCACAGCGCCGCCAAAACGACAAACAAATTAAAGAACGCACCCACAGTCAGGGTCATGCTCGAATTGTCGAGCAGCAAGCCCAACGCCAGGAACAAGAATTGTAGATGGTAAATAATCATGCAGACAGCTGCGAAGGCGAACCACCTGGTTGAAGGTCCGAAAGCGCGCGCCCGAGCAAAACCAAGTACGGCGGCGATAAGCCAGGCTACTACACCCGCCACCAGCATCAACAGCACTACGGCTGCGAACCAAGTCGGCTGTTCATAACGGGTTTCGACCTGTGCAAGCAAGAGAACTGAGGCAAGCATCACTTAGCTCCTATCAAGAATATGGCGCCGACAACAAAGCAAGCGCCGTTTGCGCACCTTCCGGCCAGGATTCTGCACAAACGGCGTCAAGTAAATCGCTTAATTGTTGGTCGTGCCGACGGCAAGCGAAACGCAGTCAGCTAGAAACCTGCCGCCCTTGAAAATTCTGAGACTTGAAGGCAGCGGGTTTGGCCGAAAACTACTGTGTGATATGGATCTCCTCTTCCTTGTTGACGTGACCGAGGAAATAAACCAGCCCGCAAACAAAAAACACGACGGCGCATCCAATTGCCCACCACATGTCGTGAGAGGCAGCCTCAGATCCAGGCGTCGTAACGAAGAGATAGAACTTGTAGATCCCAAAACCCAACGCTGCGAGACCTACAATTATCGCAGCTACGTCTTTAAGGCTTCCCATTTTGAACCTCCGAACGATTATTGGAGCTTATGAAGGTTAAAGAAAAAGCCGGGTCGTTATGTATTTGGTGCTGGGCTGCATGTTAACGCCACCTAGCGCGCTAAAGCAAGACTAAATTAGAAGCCGGCCCCGTTCAGTGGGAGCGCAGGCATCCCTGCCTGCATACGTTGAGCAAGAACTCCTTAAGAATCAAAGTAGTGCTTACCAAACGTAATGCAGGCAGGGATGCCTGCGCTCCCAGGCTTTAAGCACGGGACTTTGTAATCACTCGTCGATCCCCTTTCCTCACGGTCAGGCGAGTACTATCAAAATACTCGAGCAGTGGAATCGCATACTTGCGAGAGACTCCGGCCAGATCTTTGAATCCCGAGACATCAATACTGCGCTCCGGCTCATGAGCATCTCCATACTGTCTTAATTTCTCCGTCAGCTTGTCCAGCGCGAGGCTATGAAAGAGCAGCTCGCCCTGCACTCTAACGAGCGTGCTGGCGTTGATCAGCAACTGCATAATCTTTCTGCCGTGGGCGCGCTGGGCGGCTGGAACGCCCGCGCGCTCGAGAGCTTCGTCGATCGAGGGAGCTTCCAGTCCCGCATTCTCATAAATCTTGGCCAGATCGTTGCGCAGCTTTTCGTCGGCGGTTGAGAGATCCAGGCTGTGTTCTCGAGCTCGAATCAGTTCCTTCTCTGCAACTAATTTGTTCCTGCCTTCCAAAGAAGCGATCACTGCACGAAATATCTCCGGCGGTGAATGCCCGAATAATCTTTCGCGCAAAGTCTCGCGAGCTATGCCGCGCGAAAGCGGCTCGCGCTTGTGATGGACCAGCACCTCGGCAACGGTCGCTTCCGACAATTCACGAAAACTTTCTGTCGAGAGCAGAACGTCCTCGGCTCGCACCGTGGCTTCGTCCGCGACAGATTTCTCGACAGCGTTAGCCAGCGTCGTATCGTTCCAACCAGTGCGGCCCGCAACCTCGACAAGAGTCAGACCGGATACACCAGCAGATGCAACAAATCTCGACAGCCGAACTCCGTTGTCAGCGTCCGACAACTCATTGAGTGTCTTCTCAACCTGCGCCAGGTCTTTACGGCGATGTTTGCGCGCAAAGGGATCGAGGACTCTGCCGCCGGCAATCGTCAACGAAGGTGAATAAGAACGAATAATGAAGCGCTCATCAGGTAGCGCCACTACCGGTGATTCAAGCCGTAACTGCGCATGGCCTTGCGAGCCCGGCTCAAGACTGCCAATGTTGTTCAGAACAACCAGCCGGGCCAATACTTCCGCCGCGCCAATATGAACGCGCACACGCATCCGTGAGCGCAAAGCGCGGGGAGCTGTCCGTAGAACGTCAAGCTCGACATCAATGATCTGCACCGGCTGCAACCGTCCAACCGGAGCGAGCACCATGCCGCGTTCGATTGATGACGTGTCAATGCCGCCAAGGTTTACGGCCGTACGTTGACCGGGCAAGGCCTTCACCACGGAGTGTCCGTGTACCTGTACACCACGAGCTCGTGCTCGCAAGCCGGCCGGCAGCAACTCCAGTTCGTCGCCTTCTTTTATTTCGCCTGAGACGAGCGTGCCGGTAACCACGGCCCCAAAGCCTTTCATCGCGAAAGCTCGGTCCACCGGCAAACGGGTAACGAGATCATCCGCGCGGCTGGGGATCTGAAGGGCAAGTTCTCGAATGGTTGAGCGCAGCTCTTCGAGTCCGGAACCAGTCCTGGCGCTGACACTCAAGACTGGAGCGCTCTCCAGAAACGAGCCGGTCACCAACTCTTCTATTTCTTCTCGAACCAGTGGAATCAGCTCATCTTCAACCAGGTCGGTCTTACTGATAGCAATGAGCCCGCGTTGAATATTTAGAAGCCGGCAAATATCGAAGTGCTCGCGTGTTTGAGGCATCACGCCTTCATCGGCGGCAACCACCAGCATGACCAGATCAATTCCATGAGCTCCGGCCAGCATGTTTTTTATGAAGCGCTCGTGACCCGGGACATCGACAAAACCAACCCGCACATCGCCCAAATCCAAATCGGCGAAGCCAAGGTCGATAGTGATGCCCCGCTTCTTTTCTTCAGGCAGGCGGTCCGGATCAGTACCGGTCAACGCGCGCACAAGGGCGCTCTTTCCATGATCAATGTGTCCGGCAGTGCCGAGGATTATGGACCGCATGAGATGGAGAACGGGTTCTATTTGATTAACTCGAAGTCAATCCACTGTGTGGCAACTCGATGCTTTGCGTCAGCAAGCAGGTCGGTCACAACGATTTGGAAAACGTATTCGCCCGGAGTCAAATCGGAACCTAGAATCAACGAGCCCCCCGCAGGCACTCTCTTCATGTCAGTCACGTTGCCCGGAACCAGTGGCTGTTCTTTTCCGGTAAACACTGGATTACCGTCGCGGAAAAGTCGGACCTGTGTATGTACCTGGAGGGAAGCGGTGCTTTTGTCGAGCTTCGCGTTATAAATCGCCAGGACATAGCTCAGAACTGAGCCCACATGGAAGCGACGAACTGCGGCAGTATTAGTTGCGTCTTCGACTTCCTCTCCCGAGTCAGCTGGCGCTGCTGCGCCCGCACTCGAGTTCTCGGCCGGCTTCTTTTTCTGCAGGTCTTTCCCGGTCACGATGACGCTGGAAAGCGTTAGTCTGTTTTTCTTGATATCAGGCACTTCGATGAACTGAGTTGCGGACCCAACTCTTTGGCTATCGTGATCGCGGAGGGCCACCCGAAGCTGAAACGCGCCTGGTTTCTTGATCGGAAACGTTACGAAGTAAACAAAGCCATCATTCAAAACGTGCTGGTAGCCATCGCCTTTCACGCGCAGTGTGTGGGTCCGGCCCACCTGATCCACAACCTCGCCGTTCGCATTGAAAGTGACTGCCACCACGTCAAAGGTCGTTTTGTGCCAGCCATCCTGGGTGTCAACGAACGTCAGGTCATCGCCCTTAACGTGAAGCATTGAACGAGCCATTGAGCCGAGCTTGGCGTCGTTTGAAAACAATGAAGTCAGTCGCACGTGAACGTCGGCCGAGCCAAACGGTGAGAACAGCGCTTTCATAATCTGTTCTCTGGGCGTGGCCGGTGCAGCCGCAACGGATTCTTTATCGGAGACTCCGATAAAACCGTGCCGCATGCGCACCTTGAACTTACCCGGTCGCAAAACCTTCAGCCTCAGTTTGTGAAAAGTTCGTCTGCCTGTCCGGGGATCAAAGGTCGACTCCTCAGGACGATAACCAATGAGGTAGTAGCCTTTTTGATCCTCCATGACTCGCTTTATCCCGCCGCCCAGATCATTAGTATTTCGAATGGCAATTCCACCCGTCTCTTCGGCCAAATAGGTCAGACCTTCTTGTGACTCGAACGCTTGTATGCGCCGATTTGAGAGTTGTTGCTCGATCTGCTCCGACGACATCTCTCCAGTTGAATCAGCAGCGCTCAACATCATTGTCTGCAGGCCGGTAGCGTTCATTGTGTAAATGACGACGGACGCGCGGCCCGCTTGATCGATCAACCGTTTCAATTGGTCCAGCGCGCGGATGTTTCGAGTCGGATCGTCCTGACTATAAATTCGAAAGCCGTCCGAAATGAGCAGAATCGACTTGCGACCCGGAAGCTCCTTAAGACCTCGCACTACATAACTGACGGCGCCGAGAGTGCCCACGGCGAATAGATCCTCTCGAAACTCGTTCAGCTCTTTGTCCGCGGCCACCATCCCTTCACTCTGTTGCGAAATGTCCTCGATCGGCGCAAAGGCGCCAATGCCTGACCTCCCCCCTGAAAACCATTTGACTCTTTCAATGGCGGCCAAGAGCTGGCGTTTGTCTGAACTGAATTGCTGAAGAGCGCCAACCCCGCCACTCGTCCTGATCACGGCAACGAGATCGCCTGGCTGCATTTGCTTATTTACAAAATCGCGCAGCGCCTGGCGGACGTAATAGGTGCTCTGAAAAGAAAGTCCAAGATCATCGACCACCAGCGCGATGGTCCGTTTGACCTGATCGGGTCTCAACGATGTAGGCGGCAGCGGCGGGGCGGATTTATCTACAGCTTTTGGCGCCGGAGCTATTCCTTCTCTGCCACTCTCCGTGACGACATAAGACAGATGCGTAATCTTTTGAGCCCTGTTGTCCTCGAAGATTTGAATTTCTTCCGGACGAAGGTCAGTCACAACCTTGCCGTGATCGTCCAAGACGACTGCATCTACTTGCACAAGGTTCGTGGTTATGCGGACGACGTCGTCATCAGATATAGGCCTCTCCGGTTTGGGAGTAACCGAAGGCCTGGGCTGTGGAGATGGGCTCGGTTGCTGAGCTTCCGCGACTAAGACCAGCGTGAAAACCAGCAAGAGTACTCCTAGGCATTTCATTTTCATTTCTGATCTCCGAGGCTCTGCGAGGCGAGGACGCGCTCGTAGAAATCAATGTATTTGGGAATCACAATGTCGGTGCGATATCGGGAAATCGCGGATTCGCGAGCTCGCTGCCCCATTTCTTTTCGGAAGGCTTCGTCACTCAGAAGTTGGGCCGCATCGTTTGCCATCTTATCGACGTCACCTACTGCGCTTAAGTATCCGGTTTCGCCATCAGTCACGACCTCAGGAAGTCCGCCGACCCGCGAAGCAATTACTGGAAGTTCGCAAGCCATAGCTTCAAGTGCGGCGAGTCCAAATGATTCCTGATCAGAGGGGAGAAGTAACACGTCCGAAACTGACAGATAGTCGACGATGCGAGGCTGCTTGCCAACAAAGGAACACTTATCATAAATCCCCAAACAACGCGCGCGGTGTTCGGCGTTGGTGCGCTCGCTGCCGTCGCCAACCATTATCAGCCTGGTTTTGATTTCCTTCTTCAAAACGCGAGCGAGTATCTCAACACAATCGACGGGCCGTTTCACTGGTCGAAAGTTGGAAACGTGAACCAACAATGGCTCGCCGTTCGGAGACAGGCTTTTTTTCAGCGACTCGTCAGGGTTTCGCTTGTAGTCCTCCTGACAAACAAAGTTCGGGATGACCGTGATCTTGTCAAACTGGAATATCTCCCGCGTCGCTTCTTTGAGATATTCAGAAATCGCCGTTACTCCGTCCGACTGCACGATTCCGTAACGTGTTATCGGCAAGTAAGAACGATCGGCTCCAACCAGGGTGATATCGGTCCCGTGCAGAGTAGTTATAACGGGCAAGCGGCGGTTTGGTTTCAAAGATTCTCGAGCCAGGATGGCACTAATCGAGTGCGGGATGGCGTAATGAACGTGCAGTAGATCGAGATTCTCGGTCTCTGCAACTTTCGCCATTTTGGTGGCGAGCGCCAGAGTGTACGGCTGATGCTCAAACAATGGGTACGACATCATCTCAACTTCATGAAAGCGTACCCGGTCGCTGAGCTCGGTAAGTCTGGTCGGCAACGCCGAAGCGATAAAATGAACGGTGTGGCCCCGTGCCGCTAACTCCTTACCCAGTTCAGACCCAACGATGCCGCTGCCGCCGTAAGTCGGATAAACAGTAATGCCGATGTTCATAAAAAGGATCTTAGGTCTTTGGTCTTGGATCTTTGAAGTTGTTCTTCAGTTGCATCAAAAGATTCATCGAGGATTATCGATTTTCAAAGACCAAAGATCAAAGACCTAAGACCGCCTTAGCATAATAGAAAAGGCAGACGACCCTCGCAATCGCCTGCCTCTTTCTCAACTTGTCTCGCTATCTTTCGATAGGGGGGGCAAGTGAGGCCGTGAAGTATATGCCTGCAGATTTGCTTTGGCAATGATTTCGCCTGGGTCGTGGTCCATGCCGCAGTTGACTAAAGACCTATCCACAGATTACGCAGATTCCACAGATGTTTTGGTGAATCAGTGTTACGTACCTTCCCAATTGGTTTTATTGAATCTGTGCAATCTGCGAAATCTGCGGCTAAGGTTTTCGTTTCAACCAAGCTGGCGGACTGCGGTGCGGAGGTAAACAGGATATAATCCATCACGTAACAAATTAGTATCAGAGGAATCATGCCAAAGATAAGTGATATTGAAGAAACGCCGAATCCAAACGCAGTTAAGTTTATTCTACGAGAATCCGTAAGCAACGGTGTCGCGCAGCAATTCAGCTCGCCTTCGCAAGCCGAAGCAGATCCGCTCGCCAAATCTCTGTTCGAAGTAGGAAACGTAGTCTCAGTCTTCTACATGGATAAAATGATCACGGTCGAGAAGGACGCGGAAGGTGATTGGGACGAATTGCTCCCGAGATTGGCGGTGCCGATTCGCGCTGCTCCTTCAGTGACGGCGCCAGCCGCTGCCGCAGCTGCCGCCGTGGGTGGCGCCATCGCCGCAGTCACGAGTGATGATCCGCGGCTGCTTCGGATTAACGAGATTCTCGACGAAAAAGTCCGTCCCTACCTGATGAGCGATGGCGGCTACCTGGAGATTCTCAGCTTGAAAGATCACACCTTGACCATTCGCTACCAGGGCGCCTGCGGAACTTGTCCGAGCTCGCTTACCGGAACGCTGATGGCCGTCGAAGGAATGCTCAAGCAGGAAATCGACCCCGAGCTCGAAGTGATCGCGATCTAGCGAGCAAAGGGCATCAGGGCAAGGAGCAAAGGGCAAGGAGCAAAGGGCAAGGAGCAAAGGGCTTGACGGCACAGCTCCTTCGGCGTTCGGCTCTCTGCCCTTTGCTCTATGCCCTTTGCACCTCCCGCCTTTTCGGAACTTTCAGATCGGACCTACGTTTAAGCTGACGCCAGTAGTACATCCCGAAAGCGCCCGGCGCTTTATCACAGGAGAAAATTTATGTTTCGCAGCCTACGCCTTTCTTTGGCGGGACTCCTGCTCCTCTTCCCGTTATCACTGAGCCATGCTCAAACAACCAAAGAAGCACAAACTCCCAAAGACGAAACGAAACCAAAGCCGACCGTCAGCAAAGATCAATCGCTGAAAGGCGCCAAAGTAGCGGAACCAGATCCGGCCGCGGTGGAAAGGCGAAACGTGGCTGTATCACTCCTGACCTCTTTAGCCGACGACGCCCGCAGCTTTAAAGATCAGAAACTGCGCGCTCGAGTATTGGCCCGCACGGCTGATGCGCTTTGGACAACCGAGCCCGATCGAGCTCGCGATTTGTTTCGCAGAGCGTGGGACGCAGCAGAAGCTGGGGATGCCGAAGCTGCTCGGCTCGCGGCAGAGGATGCTCGCCGTCAACAACAAGAGACCGGTCATATCGTTCGTCGCGGTGCTCGCGAAATGCGTTCCGAAGTCCTGCGCATCCTGGCAAAGCGAGATCAGAAACTCACTGAGGAGTTCCTTGTGAAACTCGAAGAGGCTGCCGAACGTGAAGCCAAGGAAGCCGCCGCCGATGCTAATCGACGTCGCGCCGACCAATGGGCAGCTCCGGCAGCGCAAGCGAAACGATTGGCGTTAGCTCGAACGCTGCTACAGGATGGTGATGTTGAAAGGGCGTTGTTGTATGCAGCACCCGTGCTCGAATTCGTTAACAAGGACACGATCTTTTTTCTGAGCGAGCTCCGTCAAAAGAACGCGCCAGCCGCCGATGCTGCTTTTGCGACGTTACTCGCTCGCACTGCACGCAATGCTGCCGCTGACGCAAACACCGTTTCAGGTTTGTCGTCTTACGCGTTTACGCCCTTGCTTTACGTCACCTTCGATGCTGACGGAGGCTCGTTTGCGAACCAGGCAGGTCCCCCGTCGCCGGCGCCGGACCTTTCTCCTAATTTACGAAAAGCCTTCTTCAGCACTGCTAGCGGAATTTTGATGCGTCCGTTACCGCCGCCGGATCAGGACACCAGCACTTCCGGCCGAACAGGAAAATACATGGTGCTAAAGAGGCTGATGCCGCTTTTCGAGCAGTATGAACCCGAGCAAGCAGCAGTTCTGCGCACCCATATGACTGCGCTTGCCGCCGGTTTGCCTGAGCCTGATATCGCTCAAGGCAATCGCGCCATCGATCGAGGGATCGTTCCGGATGATCCGGAGAAAGATCCGTTGAAGACCATGCAGGACCGGTTGGACCGGGCGAAGACGTCTGAGGAACGAGATGCTATTTACGTTGACGTCGCAGTTGCGCTCGCCGCGCAGGGTGATCCCAAGGGACGCGAGCTCGCCGGAAAGGTCGAAGATTCCGAGCTCAGGAACAAAACAATTGCTTACATTGATTTTGATTTGCTTCGCGACGCCGCACAGAAAAAAGACATTCCCGAATTGCTGCGCATTGCCAAGACAGGTGAGCTGACACACATTCAGCGAACCTGGGGCTACGCCGAAGCAGCGCGATTAGTGACCGCGACGGATCGCGCCCGGGCTGTCGACTATCTTCAGGAAGCCGCCACTGAAGCACGCCGCATTGAGGCTGGTGATCCTGATCGGGCCCGTGGACTGGTCGCTGTTGCCAGCGGTTTCGCGCGTACGGATCGCGCGCGGGTATGGGATGTAATTTCAGAAGCCGTGAAAGCTGCGAATGGAAGTCCAGGGTTCACAGGCGACGATGGAGTTTTGTTTGCGCGGCTGCAGACGAAGAATATGGTAGTTGCGAGGAACGCATCTATGGAAGACTTTAATGTAGCTGGGGTGTTCTCGGCGCTGGCGAGCGAAGATATGTATCGTTCGATTGAATTGGCGAAGACTTTCAGTGCCGAGACTGCGCGCGCCAACGCCACTATCGCCACCGCCCGTGCCGTGCTCGAGCCCAAAAAGCAACCCGACGCGCGACCGAACTGAAAGGTTTGTGTTTAGTCTTCGTCGCAGAGCGAGGTTTGAGCCGACTACGGCATTCAAGCGAACGAAGCAGCAACAAGTCAGATCAGCTCGCGGTCAGGAAGGGTAGCTTGCGCCCGCCTGGCTGCATAGGCTTTCAAGCTTGTTTCATACTGCTCAACTTTCCAGACTTCAAGCATGAATGCCAAGGCTACTTGAGGCGGGCGCAAGCTTCGTCGCAGAGCCAGGTTTGAGCCGACCCCCGGCATTCAAGCGAACGAAGCAGCAACAAGTCAGATCAGCTCGCGGTCAGGAAGGGTAGCTTGCGCCCGCTTGGCTGCATAGGCTTTCAAGCTTGTTTCATACCGCTCAACCTTCCAGACCTCAATCATGAATGCCAGGGCTACTTGAGGCGGGCGCAAGCAACCCTTCCTGACCCCGAGCTGATCTGAGGTGAGTGACGATCCTTGGTGACGTTAATCGAAATAGGAGATTTGAAATACCCTCAGCCTGCCATGTCAGTTCAAAAACCAAAGACCCAAGACCAAAGACCCTCTTAAGAATAAATATTCATTGGGCGCGTAAGAAGCGCGACCGGGTCATCCACGTTCAGCGCCTCGCGCACATAGAACGGCTCACCGGCATCGACGTCGATAAGCGATCCAAAATATCGCATCCTATCCTCGATCTGTCGCAGGAAATTCTTCTCGCTGATGCGGGTCTGCGGCTCGGCCGACTTCGCACTGTAGAACTGTGAAGCATGGGCTCGAATCGCCTTCATCTTTTCCTCAACAAACTCAGAAACATCGACAATAAATGAAGGCGCCACCAGCCGCGTGAACATTGAGTGCGCGATGGCCGGCATCTTTACCGCTTCCATTCCAGCTTCGACGTCATATCGCTTCATGGTAGCCAGCCGCGCAGCGTCGCGGACAATCCTGCACGTAGCGGCGTGATCGGGATGAGGATCATCCCAGTGCGTCGTGAGCAACACTTTCGGCTTGTGCCTGCGAATGACTCTGACCAGGGCTGTCCGCGATTCTTCAGTAAGCCAGATATGGCCATCGGGCTGTTCGAGGTTCAACCTCGCGTCGAGCCCCAGTATCTGCGCCGCTTCTGCAGCCTCGGCGGCGCGAATCTCAGGCGTGCCTCGCGTCCCCATCTCGCCACGTGACATGTCGCAGACGCCGGTGCGATAACCCAACGACTTGAGTTTCAAAAGCGTACCGGCAACACTCAGCTCCGCATCATCAGGATGCGAAAAGATCGCAAGCACATCCAACGGTTTTTCATTGTCACTCATATTAAGGCGACTACCTGGCGCGGCTTTGCCGCCGCAATTGAGCCTATCTCTTAACTAGCTTCCAACGCCTATTCTTTCCGCATCCGCCTTCGTACCGGTCCACTCGCAGCCTCGGCATCTTTCCAGGCGCCGCCGTCGCCACTGAAACAACTGCGGCTGTCGCTGTGCTTCCCTTCATCTCCGAGGGACAAGCATCCTCGAGCACTGCACCGAGGTCCTGAATCACGCGAAGTCGGCCGTTTGGAAATTCCAGCAAGCCTGCGACCTCATCGACAACGCCTTGATGCATATCGCCCACACTCATCAGAAGTTCATCCCTGCCGTCACCATTGAGATCCGTTTTCCGCACAATGGTGTTCTTGAAATCAACGTCGACGTTCGCAACCAATTGTTGACCTGAAAAGATAGCGACGCGCTTGGTACCGTAATTCTCCGCATGGGAAGCATTACATTCATTGACGGCGACGACATAGAGCGTCTGTGACTGGCCGGCCGCAGTGAAACTTCCTGTAACCATATCAGTGATGTCCGGGACGATCTGCCCCGCATCTCGCGCTGACTTCAAGTGATCGTCGCCATTACCTTCAAAATCACGGTTACATTTACTTTCGTCCGTCAGGTATCGTCTGAACAACTTGGACAGTACGCTGCGCCTCGTCGCCGGCGTCAATTTCAACGGCGTAAACTTTCTATCGATTCGAAAATCTACCAGCACCTGGGATTGCGGCTTAGTGGAGGGACCGGTTTGCGCCTGAGCCAGGTTCGCGATGGCCGCGGTTACCAAAATTAATAGGATTGAAGCTGCTCTCATCGGGGCCTCGTTAAGTTTGGAGTTTCTTGACAAGGCTGAGTCTACCAAACCATCGGTCTTGCCTCTAGCCACGCGTTGTAAGGCGGGCGAAAAGCTTTAGCCGCAGATTGCACAGATGGTTTGATGTTGCTATGCCGGCGAAAAGCTTTAGCCGCAGATTACACAGATTCCGCAGAATTGGATCCTTTCATTCAAAGTCACTCTGGAATTCAAAATGCCACTCTGTACAGCTTCATCAAACCATCTGCGGAATCTGCGTAATCTGCGGCTAAAGCTTTTCGCTCTAACGACCAAGATCAACCAAACTTGTGCTAAAGTAGCGCCACTTACTTGTCAGTCTACTGTTCTGGCCGGACGGCCAAATTCAAAATGAATACTTCGGAGATGGTTGGATGAAGTGTGCTAAATGTGGACGGAATTCAGGACTGTTAAGGCGTAAATGCCCTGCTTGTAAAACTCCCTTCCTGCGTTTATATCTCCTGGTAATGATTGTATCGCTGGTGGTCTTTATGGGTGGGCTCGCATTGCTGGGCAAGCTGCCGCTGTAATCACCCGGTTGCAACGGCAATAACATACTTGACGCACGCAGACGTTGACTGAGGTATTAGCGATTTAGATTTCGGCCACAGATGGACAC
>DATNBH010000020.1:0-349233 GCA_035572035.1 Pyrinomonadaceae bacterium
CGATGTCTCGGCAGCCTTCTTCAAATCTCAGGAGTTCTACGATACCGGCAGCTTTGTCTATCGTCTGTATCGCGGCGCTCTCGGCAGAAGATTGAGCTTCGGTGAATTCTCTGCCGACCGCACTCAAGTTGTCGGCGGTCCTAACCTCGAAGCGAGCAAGCGTGCTTTTGCCAATGCGTTTGTGGCTCGAGCTGAGTTCAACCAACGCTACCAGGACAACAGCAGCGCTGACTCATTTGTCGACGCATTGTTGCAGACCATGCGCATTGAAACCGCCGTGGACTTGAATAGCCAGCGCAGCACTTTATTGGCTCGCTATCAGCAGGGCGGCAACGCCAACGAAAGTCGCGCGCTGGTAGTGCGTGACTTGATCGATCAGGAGTCATTCGCGCAGGCGGTGTACAACGCCTCGTTCGTCGAGATGGAGTACATGGGCTATCTGCGCCGTGGCGGTGAACGAGCTGGTTACGATTTCTGGGTGGGTGTATTGAACGACAGCGATCGCAATAACTATCGCGGCATGGTTTGCTCGTTCCTTACTTCGGCTGAGTACCAACGGCGCTTTGGTTCAGTCGTAACGCGCAGCAACGCTGACTGCGGAAACCGGTAGCAGTCGGATCAGCAGGCAGTCGGCAGCAGCAGTAGACAGGAAAGACAGCTGGCCGCGGATGAACGCGGATAAGCGCGGATCTGAAATCATAGAGTTTTTCAGGTTCGTCCTAATCCGGGTTCATCTGCGGCTAAGCCATTTCCGGCCTCCTCACTCTCATCAGACAAGATGTCATACAATCCCGAGTCGCATGTCCCTTTCTGAAGGAAACCTCCGCAAACTCGGAGCGATTGCTGCCTTTCTAATATCGCTTACCGTTTACCTATTCACGCTGGCGCCGACTGTGACTTTCGTCGACAGCGGCGAGCTTATTGTTGCGGCCAAAGTTTTAGGTGTGGCCCATCCTCCCGGCTTCCCTCTTTATGTGTTGCTGACCCACATCGTCACACTCATTCCGATTGGAAACGTCGCGCAACGTGTGAATTTCGCCTCAGCTCTTTTTGCCGCCTTCGCCGTAGCTTTCCTGTTTCTGTTGTTGAGTGAGATTGGCAGATCTATCAAAGGAACGAAAAAGTCCGCAGAAAAAGAAAAACCGTCGCGAAAGAAGGACAAGCGAGAATCACGGGCTACTGCGCCAGCGACCAGAAATGAAAGCCAGGCGCTGCTCGAACTGCTGCCGGCATTATTGGCCGCGCTCGTCCTGGCATTCTCGAGAACGTTGTGGTCGTTCGCGACAGTTGCCGAAGTCTACACGCTCAACACGCTGCTGATCCTGGCGATGTGCTTTTTGATGTTTCGTTGGCGAAACACGGGTCATGACCAGTTTGTGTACGCAGCCGCGTTCGTTTTTGGTCTTGGCCTGGGAGTGCATCACGTGACGGTCGGCGTCATGCTGCCCGCGCTCGCTGTATTCGTGTATCGAACCGCCGGCCTGCGCTTCTTCAAAAGCACCAGACTAGTCTACGCCGCGCTCATTGCTATCACCGTCACCGTTCTTGTGTATGCGTACTTACCTTACGCGGCACAGAGAGCGCCCGTGATGAATTGGGGCGATCCGAAAACGTTACAGCGTCTGTGGTGGCATATCAGCGGTCATCAGTATCAGGTCTTCTTTTCTTTTTCGCCTGAGCAGATCGTAAACCAGGCTTCGCAGTTCGCGGCGTTAGCAGCTCGAGAATTCAATCCCGTCTTCCTTCCCCTTCCGCTGTTACTCGCAACTCTTGGTTTTTTCTATTTATTTAAGCGTGACAAGACTACCTTCTGGTTTCTGATCCTGGTCTTCTTTGCCGATCTCGCTTATTCGCTTAATTACGAGATCGCGGAAGATAAGGGCGCCTATTATTTGCCGGCCTTTACTTGTCTCGCGATTGCTACCGGTTTCGGAGCGCGATTTCTGCTGCTATCGATTTCCGAGAAATGGCCGCAGCCGTCACTCAAGACGATTAGCGCCATCCTGATGATAGCGCTGATTCCCCTGCTCACCTTTACTAGTAATTATCCGTACACGAACCGTCGTGATTTTTACCTCGCCAGTGATTACGTTTCGAATATTGAGCGTTCAATTCCGCCACAGGGGATGCTGCTCACGAGCGACTGGCAGGTCTATTCGCCTTTGTTGTACCTGCGCGAGATCGAAAATCAACGGCGCGACATCACGGCAATCGACGTCAATCTGTTGCGGCGTTCGTGGTATTTCGACTATCTCAAGTCCGAGCACCCGGAGCTAATCGATGGTTCGCGCCTGGCAGTGCAAGCTTTCCTCACGGATCTGCGCCGCTGGGAACAAGATCCTGATCTGTTCGCTCGCAGTCCATCTCTCACCAAACAAATAAACGATCACTTTCATCAGATGATTCTTTCGTTCATCGAGCAACAGCGAAGCACAGCCCCGGTTTATGTAACTTCGGAAGTAGGAACTGGCACGGCCGAAGATAAAGAACTCGCTCAAGCGCTCAACGAGAAATATCGATTGGCGCCTGAGGGTTTGGTCTTTCGACTTGGTTCCGAGCAGGATTTTGGAACCGCAGCAAAGCCGGAACTCACTATTCGCGGGTTGAATGATGGCAGCTTCAAATTCACACCCGATGATGTGGTCACCATGAAAGTGCTTCCGGCTTACACCATCATGATGATCAATCGCGGCCGATATCTCGAGGTGCTGGGAAAGACGCCCGAAGCGCTCGAGGCTTATCGCGCGGCATTGGCTTTGGATCCAAATTCAACCTTAGCGCAACAAGCACTAGCCGCCGCTGCAAGTCGCACCCGTTGACCACAAACCTTGAACGGTCAACTCACCTACGATGACGAACCGTTGACTGCGAGAGCATGCTGTAATAATCTTTCCTGCACGATTTGCCTTAAGTGGCCAGCATTAATAGGAATACTCCCATGTTCCATCGTGGCCCAAATTTTTGTAAAACACGCTTCTGAGTTTTGTCTGACTCGTAAATCCCGACGCGAAGACGACAAAGCTTAATCAACAGTTCGAGACCTGGGACAAAAGGAAAGAACCATGAGAAATCCGTTTAGATACCTGCTGATCATTGCCGCCGTAATGTCGTTCGCGATCATGTCCCTCCTGGTGACGGGGGCGAGTGATTCGGAATTTGCAAACGAACCGGATCTTCCGCCTTACCGGGTACTCGGCCGCGAGGTCAGCAAAGAAGAGTTCATGGCCCGAAGAGCAGAAGCTATCGGTAAACTACGCGGCGCAGACAAAGACACGCCATTCGACGCTCACGCCCGGCAGCGAGCGCTCGGTGAAATGGACAAGCAGCAGGAATTAATTACCAAGATGCCTGCTTCGCTACAAAAGAATGCGCTGCTTGCTCCGTGGGTGCCGCTCGGCCCAGCGCCGATTCCCAATGGACAAACAGTCACGGTCTCGACTCCAGTGTCCGGTCGCACGGTTTCGATTGCGATCCATCCGACCAATCCAAGCATTGTGTATGTGGGCGCCGCACAGGGCGGCCTCTATCGGACAACTGACGGCGGTACAACCTGGACGCCGCTGATGGATGGCGCTTTGTCATTAGCAATCGGCGCTATTGCCATCGCTCCATCGCAACCAGACACGATCTATGTCGGCACAGGTGAAGTTGGATTTGCGCAAGACAGCTTCTTTGGTGTCGGTGTCTACCGCATTGATAATGCGAGTACTGCGGCGCCGGTCATTTCCGGACCCTTCAACCAGGATGCGGGGGCTGTGGATGTTTTCACCGGCCGCGGCATCGGCGAGATCGTGGTTCATCCAACTCTACCGGGCACAATCTTCGTGGCTTCCGGCTCGGGCGTAGGCGGTATCGGCGCCAGCGCTAACAACGTTTTGCCGGCTCGAGGACTCTTCCGCTCAACCAATGCAAATACGGCTACCCCGACTTTTACCAAGATGGTGATGACTGGCCCGGCTGCGCAGGACCGCGCGATAGTTGATATCGCGATGGACCCGGGTAATCCCGATTTGGTGCTGTGCACTTTGGCCGACACGTTTGCTCTGAACGAAGGCGGCGTATTCCGATCGACTAATGCTCTTTCAGCTGTGCCCAGTTTCACACGTACATTTATCGCAGGAAATGGGACTTCAAACTCGCGCACTGAACTGACTCTGCATCGAGACACTGGCTCCGGAGTGGTGACTGTGTACGCAGGTTCAGGTTTCAACGGTGGTACCGTGCAAAGGTCAACTGACGGCGGCGCTACCTGGGCGCAACGCATCGATAACAACTTCTGTACGGCGCAGTGCTTTTACGACATTGCTATAGCCGTCGATCCCACCGATGTGAACCGGCTATACCTGGGTGGCTCGCCGAACCTGCCGTTCGGCATTTCAACGAATGGCGGGACGTCGTTTACCAGCAGCAGCGTTGGCCTACACGTAGATTCTCATGCGATTACAGTCGCTCCATCGCTGCCCTCAACCGTTTACTTCAGTTCGGACGGTGGAATCTACAAATCGACCGACAGCGGCGCGAATTGGACGCCATTAAATAACACCATGTACAGCGCTACTCAGTTTATGAGTCTCGCTGTCCATCCGACCGACCGTTACTTCACGATCGGCGGCACTCAGGACAACGGCACTAACTTCTATCAGCCATCTCAACTGTGGACGAACACTGAAGGTGGTGACGGTGGTTACACGCAGATAGATCAAAACGCTGCGAACAATACGAACGTCACGATGTATCACACGTTCTTCAACCAGACTAATGCCATGGGTTATTCCCGCAGTACGAATGCCGGGAATACCTGGCAGTTTTTCGGGTGTGGCTTTGGCGGCTCGACCGCAAACGGAATGACTTGCGCCGCGACCGCGATTCAGTTTTACGCGCCCATGGAACGCGGTCCTGGTAATCCGAACACTCTCTATTTCGGATCGGACGTGCTCTATCGTTCAGCCAATTCCGGTACCACCGTTGCCAAGGTTAGTCAGGAACCGATCCAGGCTGGCGCGGCGATCAGCGCTATTGGTATCGCACCGCAGGACGACAATGTTCGCATCGTCGGGGAGACGAACGGTAATCTATTTGGCACCAGCACCGGTTCGGCTGTGTTAACCAATCTCGATGCCCTGGGAGCGGTACCCAATAACTTTATCGCCCGTACAGTCGTTGCGCCCAACAGCACCACGACCGCCTATGTGACTTTATCGGCGTTCGGAGTAGCCCCCGTTTGGAAGACTACAAATCTAAACGCGGTCAACCCGACCTGGACGGCTGCGGCAACCGGCTTGCCCCTGGTTCCGGTCAGCGCCCTGGTGATTGATCCGCAGGATCCGAATGCCATTTACGCTGGGACGGATATCGGCGTCTATCAATCATTGGATGGCGGTGGGAGTTGGAATCCGTATGGCACAGGCTTGCCGCGGGTAGCAGTCTTCGGCGCCCAGATCTCAAACGTGCATCGCATCCTGCGCATTGCGACTCACGGTCGTGGTATGTACGAGATTGGTATTCCAGGAGTTGGCCTGCCGGTTCTTCAGGCAGCCGGTGATGGATCCAGCGGCCCCGGCGGCGCAGCAGCTATCGTTACCGAAGCCTGCCCCAACGGAGCAATCGATCCAGTTGAAAACGTAACCGTGAGTTACTCAATCAAGAACGTCGGCGGAGGCCCAACGAGCAACCTGGTCGTTACGTTGCAACCCACCGGCGGAGTTACTTCGCCAAGTGGTCCGCAGAACTACGGAGCTGTACCTGCAGGTGGCACGGTTACGCGCAACTTCTCGTTCACTTCAGCGGGCAATTGCGGCGACACAATCACGCTAACCTTCCAGCTTCAGGATGGCGCCACCAACTTTGGCAATCTCACTGTTACTTTCGTGCTGGGTCCGGTATACACCGGCGCCCCGGCGTTTTCAGAGAACTTTGACGCCGTGGTTGCTCCCGTGCTTCCCGCCGGCTGGGCCACTGCTAATACCGGGACCGCGCCACCATGGGCGACTACCACGGCGTTTAGTGACACCGCCCTCAACTCTGCGGCGACAGACGGAACAGCAAATCCGGGTGATAACAGTTTGACTACGCCTGTCATCGCGATTCCCAATGCGCCGCTTAACGGAACGGGTCCGACGGTGCAGCTCCAATTCCGCAACAACTACAACACTGAAGGCGGCTTTGACGGCGGCGTGCTGGAGATCAGCATTAACGCCGGCGCTTTCACTGACATCATTGCCGCAGGCGGAACTTTCGTGACCGGCGGCTACAGCGGCACCATTGGAGTTACCGACAGCGTCCTGACCGGACGCAATGCCTGGACAGGAAGCTCGGGTGGATTCATTACGACCCAGGTCAACTTACCGCCTGCTTCGTTTGGTCAGAATGCTCAATTGAGATGGCGAACCGCGTACGACACCGGCACGAATCCAGCCGGAGGCGGCATGCGTGTAGATACGATTTCTATCTACACCGCAACCCGCATTTGTTGTGCTCCATCGGCGGCAAGCGCAAACATCAGTGGTCGCATTGTGACCTCAGCCGGCGCTCCGCTCGGAGGTGTGGTCATGAGACTCTCCGGCGGCAGTGGCGATACAACTATTAGCGACAGCAACGGCAACTATCGTTTCCGTAATCTCGAGGCTAATGGTTTCTACACCGTCACGCCGGAATTCAGTAACTATCACTTTAGTCCAGCCAACCGGTCGTTCTCGCTCGTTGGTGATAAGACCGACGCGGTGTTTACGGCTGAGGCAGATGCCGTCGCAACTGCTAACGCGATCGATTCGAGCGAGTTCTTCGTGCGGCAGCAATATCTCGACTTCCTCGGTCGCGAACCCGAAGCGGGCGGCTTCCGCTACTGGAACGAGCAGCTGGGTGATTGCCGCGGCGATGCCAGTTGTCTGCGCGGTCGGCGCATTGACGTCTCCGCAGCCTTCTTCGAGTCCGCTGAATTTAGAGACACCGGCTCGTTCGTCTACCGTCTCTATCGCGGCGCTTTAGGTCGCCAACTTCGGTACGACGAGTTTGCTGCCGATCGGGCGCAGGTAGTCGGTGGGCCGGGCCTCGAAGCCAGCAAGGCTGCATTCGCCAATGCATTTGTGCAGCGCAGCGAGTTTGCCGCGAAGTATCAGGGCAATCTCGACGGCGCCTCGTTTGTCGATGCGCTACTAAGAACGATGAACGATGGCGGTGTAGATCTGACGAGCGCTCGCGCGGCGTTAATCAACCGCTACAACGAAGGCAGCAACCTGGCCGCCAGTCGCGCTTTGGTCGTTCGCGATTTGGTGGACAATGCTGCATTCACTGATGCTGTCTACAACGAGACGGTGGTAGCCATGCAGTACTACGGTTACCTGCGTCGTACGCCGGAGCGGCAAGGCTTCAACTTCTGGCTGGATGTCTTGAACCGGACAGGTGACCATCGCGGGATGGTTTGTTCGTTCCTGACTTCGGCTGAATATCAGCGGCGCTTCAGCTCACTGGTGACGCACAGCAACGCGGAATGCGGTAATCAGTAAGCAGTCCGATCAGTGGGTAGCCGGCAGCAGCAGTAAGCAGGAAAGACGATTAGCCGCGGATGAACGCGGATAATGCGGATCTGAAAAGCAGGAGACGATCGAGTTTCTTATTTCAGCTCCGTATTATCTGCGTTCATCCGCGGCTAATTCGTTCTAAGATTCTCGATCTCAATAGTGCGGCCGCGCCAACGATCGACAAAACTATTGACATTCGTACTGGGCTGAAATTAACCTCTCGACACATTGCACTCATAAATATTCGACGATAACAGCACTTCGAAAGTGTGACTCAACGCAATGCGATCAATTCAAGTTGGGTGTTGATCCCCACCCGGCTGTGGTCCCGTTCGTATCTGTTTGAAGCACCCGAAAGGAGCATGAATAATGCGACTAACATTCCGCGGCTTGGTATCCATTTCGATTGCGGCGCTCATTCTTTCTATTCTTTTTGTGCCGGTGAGGACGACTGTTATTGAGAACCGCAATCAGGGAAGACTGCAGCGCAAACGTTCCGTTCGAGAACCAAAGCTGGCGCGCCATGGTGGGTCGAACCAGAATGGCGATCCTCTTTCGCAGCTCTTTCTGCCGGCTCGTAATTCCGCAGAGCCAGTGATACCGCAGACCGACAGTCCGATCGGTGTGACTCATGCCATTCAGTACGTCAAACCGGCGCAATTCAACGGCGATGTGCGAGACCTGCCACGCGTGCCGTCAAAGCCGCATGACGAGGTGGAACTAAAGGAGCCCCGCAGCAACAAGCAACCTGCGGAAGAGGATCGAGACCAAGCTTCACCGAATATTCCACTGGCGCCGATGCCGAGTGCAATTCAGAATTTCGCTGGTCTCTCCAGAACCGATCTTTGTCCTCCGGTTACTGGTGGCCAGTGCGGAGCCGGCACGCCGCCGGACATCAATGGTGATGTTGGTCCGAATCACTACATTGAAGCCGTAAACGATGCCTATGCTATCTACAGCAAGACCGGCACACGGCTGGCTTCCTTCACCGAAAATGCGCTCTTCTCCGCCGGTCCCAGCGGCACGCTCTGCGATACCGACAGCTTTGGCGACCCGGTAGTGGTTTATGATCAGTTTGCCGACCGCTGGATTCTCACTCATTTCGCTTTCGTGCTGGTGGGGTCCAATCAGGTGCCCCCAACTTTTCAGTGCTTCGCAGTCTCGAAGACGAGCAATCCCGTAAGCGGAGGCTGGTGGCTTTATGCAGTGCAGATCGATACGGGCGCGGTCGGCCAACCCCCGACCGGCACGTTGGGTGATTACCCGAAATTTGGCAATTGGAACGACGGCTGCTTGTATATGGGCGCCAATGGATTCAGCTCCGCCGGCCTTTTTAACGGAGTTATTTTCGCCTCATTCAGCAAGGCAGCCATGGAAAGTGGCGCGCCTCTTACGGGATCGAACTCCTCGTTAGGGTTCCTTGCCTTCCCTGCAAATAACATTTTCACGATGGTCCCCAGCAATATTAGCGGCGCCAAGGGGCCTGCCAATGTGCCACCTGCCGGGACGCCGAATTATTTCGTTTCGGAATCGCAAACGGCATTCGCGTATCAAGTAAGGAAGTTTACGCCGGGCGCCGGGTGTGGCACCGGCGGTACCATGGGCGCTTCTGTAAATGTTTCGCAAACCAGCTACACGGTGCCGCCGGGCGATGACGTGGCGCAACCGAATGTGGCCACTCTGCTCGACTCAATCGATGACCGCTTAATGCAGAAGACCCAGTATCGAAGAGTTGGCGCGGCCGAATCGTTGTGGGTTGTTCATAACGCCAAGTCAGGCACAACCGAGCGTCCGCAGTGGTCTCAGATAAATGTGACTGGAGGCACTGTCGTTAGCCCGCCAGTCCAACAGCAAATCTACGCTCCGGATACGACAATTAATCGCTGGATGGGCAGCATCGCCGCCGATCATAACGGCAACGTCGCGCTCGGCTACACTACTTCGAATGGCACCGTTCCCAACTTCCCAAGTATCGCCTATTCCGGACGATTGGTTGGGGACCCCGTGAACACGCTGCCGCAAACAGAAGTTCAACTGCAGGCAGGAGCGGGCTCGCAAAACCACACTTGTGGCGGTTCACCATGCACGCGCTGGGGCGACTATTCCTCGATGAGTGTCGATCCTACTGACGATTGCACGTTCTGGTATACGAACGAGTATTACGATACTCAGGCGAACGGCACCACAGGCAATTGGCACACTCGAATTGGCTCATTCAAGTTTCCTTCTTGTAATGCGCCTACAGCCGCCAACTCATCGATCAGTGGTCAAGTGGTTAACGTTGACGGCAGCCCCCTGGCGGGCGTCACCGTCGTGCTCGAAGGAGCTGATTCGAAGCGGACGGTTACGAATAGCCAGGGGAGTTTTCGCTTCGGCAACATCGAAACCGGCAGGTTCTACACCGTCACGCCTGAGCTGATTAGCTATGGATTCAGCCCGGCGAATCGGTCGTTCTCGCTGGTAGGCGACAAGACCGATGCCGTGTTCACTGCAGTACTGGAAGCTCCTCTTGCCGCTAATGTGATCGACAGCTCCGGTTTCTTCGTGCGGCAGCAATACCTGGATTTCCTGGGCCGCGAGCCCGAAGCTACCGGTTTCAATTACTGGCATGATCAACTCGATCAATGCGACGGTGACGCTGTTTGCTTGCGGAATCGCCGTATCGATGTCTCGGCCGCTTTCTTCCAGTCTGACGAGTTCAAGGAGACTGGCTCGTTTGTCTATCGCTTGTATCGTGGCGTGCTTGGGCGACAACTTAACTACAATGAGTTTGCCGCCGACCGAGGGCAAGTGGTTGGCGGACCCAATCTCGAGGCGAGTAAGGCTGCTTTCGCCAATGCATTTGTGCCGCGCGACGAATTTGTTACTCGGTATCGGGACGACACCACCAGTTCATCGTTTGTCGATGCTCTATTGCAGACGATGAATGACGCGAGCGTGGATTTATCGAGTTCGCGAGCCGCATTGATCAATCGCTATGGCCAGGGCAGCAACATGACGGAAAGTCGCGCGCTGGTCGTCCGGGATTTGGTTGATAATGCCGCCTTCACCAATGCCGTTTACAACGAGTCGTTCGTAGCCATGCAGTACTACGGCTTTTTACGTCGCAATCCGGATCGCCAGGGCTTTGACTTCTGGCTCGGAGTGATGAACGCAACGGGTGATCATCGCGGTATGGTCTGCTCGTTCATTACTTCAACGGAATATCAACACCGCTTCAGCTCGGTCGTCACGCATAGCAACGCCGACTGTGGTAATCGGTAGACTTTAGGCAGCTGCGGTGGACAGGAAAGACTATTAGCCGCGGATTGACGCAGATAATGCGGATCTGAAAAGGAATGCGTGACTGCTTTCGTTTTTAGATCGGTGGTATCCGCGTTTATCCGTGGCTAATTCGTTCTAAGATTCTCAATCTCCACGGGCTCGACCTCGTCAGCCAAGTCAAACCCAAACACTCGAGAATAAAAGTACAACTCGCCATCGAGGGCTCGCTTAATATTCTTCGCCTGCCGGAAGCCGTGTTGCTCACCTTCAAAGGCAACGTAGGCCACCGGCAACCCTTTCGCTCGCAACGCTTCAACCATAGCCTCAGCCTGGTTTGGCGGAACCACGTTGTCCTCCAAGCCTTGAAAGAAAATCACCGGGCACGACAAGCGGTCAGTAAAGTTTATCGGCGAGCGCGCTTGGTAGAGCTCGCGCTGTTCGGGATATGGCCCAATCATGCTATCGAGATAGCGCGATTCAAACTTGTGCGTGTCTTTGGCTAATGCTTCGACGTCGCTAACTCCATAATGACTGGCGCCAGCTTTAAAGGTGTCCGTGAAAGTCAGGGCGCACAATGTTGTGTATCCACCAGCGCTGCCGCCGCTAATCATCACTTTGGCGGCATCGACTTCGCTGCGTGCCGCGAGATAACGCGCTCCATTCGCGCAATCGTTAACGTCAACCACACCCCACTGACCTCTCAATCGCTCGCGATACGCGCGACCATAGCCGGTACTGCCGCCATAATTAACATCGAGAATGGCGATACCGCGGCTGGTGAAGTATTGAATGGTCAAACTCAATGTGGTCAAAGCTGCCGCAGTGGGACCGCCATGGCTCAGAACCAGCAAAGGCGGCCGCTCGTTCGCTGGACCTTCAAAGTCTCTATTCCGAGGCCGGTAAAACAGACCATGCGCCGTAAGTCCACCTTCTGTTGGGAACTCGACCGCTTCGGGTGCTGAAATGAAGCCGCTATCGATCTCGACATTCATTGCTCGACGCAGCACTTCGAATTCCATCGAGTCGAGATGAAGTCGGACGATCGACGTTGGTGTTGAGGACAAGCCGCCTCGAAAGACGACTTCGTTCGGCGAGGCCCGCAGGTATTGAATGTCGGTGTAGGGACTATCAATGTCCGTCAGCTCTTTAGTGCGCGTATCAATGCTCGCAAGTCTTGCAGTTCCCTTCTCGATATAGCTGCAAATAATCCGATGCGCAGAGACAAACCCGTAGGATGACATCCCGAAACCCCACTGCGGAAATCCAAACTCAGCCTCCTTTTCAAGAACAACCTCGACTTCCCCGTTTTCATTTTGTCGATAAAGGTTCCACCAGCCTTCACGATCAGAAACAAAATAGAGCTGGCCATCCGGCGACCATTCCGGCTGAAAGATGGACTCGGCTGGACCGCCCGCCACAGAGTGAACATTTTCCATGAGACCGTTTGACTGGATTTCTCCGAGCCATAATTCGGTGCCGTCCCAAGGCATGTTCGGATGATTCCAGGTAACCCAAGCCAGGCGTGAGCCGTCAGGGCTCAGACGCGGCGACGAGTAAAAGTCGTTACCCGACGCCAGCACTCGACCGACGTCTCGCCCTTCACTGTTCAGATCGATGCGGACAATGCAGTTTTGCGGTTCTTTGCCGGAGCCATCATGCTCTTCCCGTACAGCTATCAGGCTATTGCGACGGACCTCGTAGATTGGGTCGGCGTATCTCATCCCACCAGCCGGTGTAATCGGTTGAGGTTCCGCTCCTGAGTGCCGGTACAGTCGCTGATCGGCAAAGTTTGAAAAGAACACGTCATTTTCGTGCGTGACAAAGTCGCCGCCGCCATACTCGTGAACGCGGGTCCTGGCATTGAAAGGCGGGGGGATGACATCCTTCGTTTGGCCATCCGGCGTTCGCCTGACGATTACGCTGCGTCCGCCTTCCGACGGTCTCATCTCGATCCAATAGATCGCGTCCGAGCCTATGGCAGGCTGATTTAGGCCAATAACCTCGGAAACGATGAGATTCGAGGTAATCGGAGACTTCCAGGAGCCGTACGGCGCGCGCTTGTGTTCGCTCATTTATCGTTGTTCCCCTCGCAGCAAATACTATCAGCCCTCGTCGTCGCTAAACATTTGCGACAATTTCGTTGCAACTGCGGCAAGAGATTGCAAGGTAGCTGCAACCATCAAATCTTATACAGGTTTAGGATAGGCCATCGTTAATTCTCCATGGGAGAACTGAGATAAAGGCGAGGGGCGCTGGTCACGGGGGAGGTCAGCGCCCTTTAACTTTGTCTACAGTCCGCCTTCCTAATCACTCCCAACTTGAATCGAACCAAATATTAGCCGCAGATGAACGCCGACCAAACGGATCTGCGCCGGAGAAAACAGGTTCTCTGCTCATTTCAGAATCTGTATTATCGGTGTTCATCTGTGGCCTAATCACAATCTTCCGTTGACTCGCAGGTTCAATCCGCATAAGAATGCTCCTTATTCCGCCGTCCATCTTGTCTGTGAGGTCCAAAAACATGCTATTTGCGAAAGCTAACGTCCTTTTTATGGCGGTGGCCGTCACTGCTCTCTTGCTTACTACGTTCATACCGCCAACCTCGCAAGCTGACACTTTCCGACCAGTGGTCCGCGGCAAGCGCGGTGTAGTCGCCGGCGGACACCCACTCTCAGTCGAAGCAGGTCTGCGGATTCTCCAACATGGAGGCAATGCCGTTGATGCTGGAGTCGCCACGATTCTCGCAGCCTCGGTCATCGAGTTCTCGCACTTTTCATTTGGCGGCGAAGTGCCAATCTTAATCAAGCTCAAGGGCAAGGACGTGGCCGTTGTCGAAGGTATGGGCCAGGCTCCGATGAAAGCCACGCGGGAATTCTTTGTTAATCGAGGCAGAAACAAACTCGAGCACACTCCGACGGCGCCGGATTCGAGGCAGACTCAAAAGCAGGAGTTGGAAGGAACTACGAACGCCGGCGCCAAACCCGGTTTGATTCCCTCGACCGGTCCGCTCGCGGCCACGGTACCCGCCGTGCTCGACGCCTGCGTTACCGCCTTGGACCAGTTCGGCACCAAATCGCTGGCTGAGGTGATGCAACCCGCAATCGAGCTAGCTGAAGGTTTCCCAATCGACGAGCTTCGCGTGGAGTACATCACGAAACGTAAGGACCTCATCTCTCAATGGCCCGCAGCCAAAGAAGTATTCTATCCGAATGGCGCAGCTCCCAAAGTAGGCGACATCTTTGTTCAAGCCGATCTCGCCCGCACGCTGCGCGAGATCGTTGCCGCCGAGAAACGTGAAGCGACCAAGGGCCGGCATGCCGGACTAGTCGCAGCCCGGGACTATTTCTATCAAGGACCGCTCGCCAAACGCATCGGCGATTACATGCAAACACACGGTGGGTTGCTGGCCGCGAGTGACTTTGCGAAATTTCATGCGAAGGTTGGAGCTCCCGTCAAGACAGAATATCGCGGCTATGAAGTTTACAAACCGGGATTTTTTACGCAAGGTCCAGCGCTTATCGAAGAACTCAACATACTCGAAGGTTATGACTTGAAGGCGATGGGTCATAACTCGAGCGACTATGTTCATACGCTGACGGAAGTCTTGAAGCTCGGCCTGGCGGATCGAGATCGATACTATGCTGATCCAAACTTCGTGACGATTCCCTCGCGCGAACTACTTTCCAAAGAATACGCGGCGATGCGGCGCGGCCTGATTGAAAAGGAACATGCATCACTGGCGCAGCAGCCGGGCGATCCGCAAAAGATGAAAGCTTTGCTCGCCAGCGCCACCACGGAACTAAGCCATGCTTCAACCGTGCCGGCGAATGAACGAGCAAACGACACTACGTGCGTGAACGTCATCGACAGGGACGGCAATCTTTTCAGTGCGACGCCCAGTGGCGCGTGGCTGCCTGCAGTCGTAGCCGGCGACACCGGTGTCCTGATGGGCCAGCGACTGCAGTCCGCGACGACCGATGAAAACAGTCCCAACGTGGTGGCGCCCGGAAAGCGGCCCCGAATAACTCTCACGCCAACTTTGGTGCTGCGAGCCGGCGCTCCGTTCATGGTTTTGAGCACGCCTGGCGGTGACAATCAGGATCAGGCGCTCATACAAGTTCTACTGAACATAATCGAGTTCGGCATGAATCCCCAGGAAGCTGTGGAAGCGCCGCGCTTCGATACGCAGCATTACATCAGCTCTTTTGACGATCATGAATTCCTGGCCGGCTCATTGAATGTTGAATCTCGAATCGCGCCCGAAGCGATCAATAAGCTGAAAGAACGAGGGCACAAGGTAAAAGTCCAGGGGCCGTGGGGCACACTCTCTTCTCCAACCGTCATTGTTTACGACGAGCGCAATGGAGTCTCAGCCGCCGGCGCCGATCCTCGACGCGGACGGTACGCAGTCGCCTGGTGACGTTCCTGTCAGAACCCCGACGCGTCGGGGTAGCGACGGGTTCTGCGGAACTGCTGCGAGTGAGTGGAAGTAGGAGGCAATCCAGTGAGCAACAAATCTCATTTCGCTGCACCGATCTTTATTATCTGCCTTGCACTGGCGAGCGCTTCATCCACAGCCGCGCAACGCCCTCGCGATAGCAACCGCGATCGTGACAACAACGAACGGGAGCTCGAGCTGCATATCTGGAACCTGCGAATGCTTTCTGAGCAAGCCCGTAAGCCTGAGAAAAGACGGCGAGATCCTCAACAATCCCTGGCTCAGATTCAAGAAGACTATACCAAGCTACAAATTGTGAATCGCGATCTTGGCCGCGCCGCAATCAAAGCCGACGCTCTCGACTTAAGGTTTGTGACAAAATCTGCAGCCGACCTTGGGAAATATGCCCAGCGCTTGAATGAAAACCTGGCGCTGCCGCAGCCGGACCCAGTTGCCGAAGACACAGGAACCGACTTGATCGCTTCGCGCGAGCTTATGAAGCCCGCGATTCTGAAGCTGGTCAGATTAACCTTCAGATTCGTCGACAACCCATTCTTTAAAGAGGCTTCGGTCATCGACACTCAGCAAACTACCGCCGCGCGCCGTGACCTTGAGGAGGTAATCAGACTCAGCGATGCGCTCAAGAAGAGCAGCGAGAAGCTGAATGAGGCTGAGCGTAAAAAACAGTAGTTCTTACTTTGGCCCACCTGCGGAAAACTTAAGCTTCCCGTCAGTACCACCTGCGGCAACGGGTGGCTAAACTAGCACCTATGGAACTTCCCTTAACGCCGTTGGAATTTGCGCGGCGAACCAGAAAACTATACGCCGACCGCGAAGCCGTCTTAGACGGTGATCTACGCCTGACGTATGCAGAATTCTTCGCTCGTTGTGATCGCTGGTCAGCGGCATTGAAAAACCTCGGCATTCGCCAGGGCGATCGCGTTGCCTACATCGCTCCGAATACTCATGCGCTGCTCGAAGCGTTCTATGCAATACCTCAAATCGGCGCGGTTTTGGTTCCGATAAACTACCGTCTCAGCGCCGACGACTTTGCCTACTTAATCAATCACAGCGGCTCATTGGTAATCTGCGCGCATGCAGATTACCTCGATGCGGTGGAAAGCATTCGTCCTCAACTCACGAATGTCAGAGCGTTCGTTGCGCTCGAGGGCAGCAAGGCTGATTGGCTGGACTACGAGCAACTTTTGAGCGAAAGCGCGGAAGGCTTCGAGAGCGTCGCAATCAAAGAGAGCGATCTACTGACAATCAATTACACGAGTGGGACTACTTCGAGACCGAAAGGAGTGATGATCACTCACCGCAATGCGTACCTCAATATCGTTGGCACATTGATTCATCACACCGTTTCGCTTGGAGATCGATATCTTTGGACTTTGCCGATGTTTCATGCGAACGGTTGGACATTTGTGTGGACGGTGACCGCAGCCGGCGGAACTCACGTTTGCCTGCGCCGTGTGCAGCCTGATTTGATCTTCGACGCGATCAAAAAAGAATCGATCTCGATGTTGTGTGCCGCGCCGACAGTCATGATAGGCATGGCCAACAGCAGCGCCGATTTGAAACGCGACGTGCCGCGAGGTGTGCGAGTGATGACAGCGGGAGCGCCACCAGCAGCCGCAACCATCGAACTCATCGAGGGCGAACTCGGCTGGGTGATGACCCAGGCTTACGGCCTCACGGAAACCTCGCCTTTCATCACGATTTGTGAAGCACGCCCCGAGCATGAAGGAATGTCTTGCTCAGAACGTTCAGCAATCAAAGCTTGTCAGGGAGTCGAGTTGATAACGTCTGGTGAATTGCGAGTCGTTGATGAGCAGGATCGAGACGTGCCTCGCGACGGCGCCAGTCTCGGCGAGATTGTTGTGCGCGGCAACGTAGTTATGGAGGGATACTACAACGATCCTGAGGCGACTGCCCAAGTCATGCGGGGCGGTTGGTTTCACACCGGTGATGGCGCCGTCGTGCATCCTAACGGTTATGTCGAGATTCGTGACCGGCTCAAAGACGTGATCATTAGCGGCGGCGAAAACATATCGTCAGTAGAAGTTGAGGGAGTGCTGCTGAGACATCCGGCTGTTCAGGAAGTCGCGATTGTTGGAGTTCCAAGTGAACGATGGGGCGAGTCACCGCAGGCGTTTGTCGTTATGAAAGCCGAAGCAACGGTCACTGAACGTGACTTGATCGATTTTGCTCGCGAGAATCTGGCCCACTTCAAAGCGCCGCACAGTGTGACGTTTGTGAACGAACTTCCTAAGACTGCAACCGGCAAGGTACAAAAGTACGTGCTCCGCGGCCGGCCGGCGATCGCTAAGCAATAAAGTGCGGTCACCTGGGAGCGCAGGCATCCCTGCCTGCTTTCGTTGAATTGGTTTATCTCAACCGGAGCTACTTCGCATCCAATGCAGGCAGGGATGCCTGCGCTCCCAGCAAATATCGTACGTTGCTAGTGCTGAACGTATCTCCCTGCCGAATGTCTCCGCTACTAAATCCTTTTCGAAACCAGCGCATTCGTTGCTCGGACGTTCCATGAGTGAATGAATCCGGCACGACATAACCCTGCGCAGCTTTTTGCAACCTATCGTCGCCAACCGCGCTGGCAGCCCCCAAAGCTTCCTCAATATCACCTGTCTCGAGAATTCCCTTTTGCTGAGCGTAGTGAGCCCACACTCCCGCGAGAAAGTCTGCCTGCAGCTCGAGCCTGACTGAGATTTGATTCGCCTCGCCTTTACTTAAACGGCGTTGCGCCTGATCCGCGCGATCCATCGTTCCCAGCAGGTCTTGCACGTGATGGCCAACTTCGTGGGCAATTACATAGGCTTCGGCGAAGTCTCCGGGAGCGCGAAATCGCTGTTTCAAGTCCGCAAAGAAGGCTAAGTCGAGATAAACTTTTTCGTCACCCGGGCAATAGAATGGACCAACTGCGGCGCTCGCTTCTCCGCAAGCCGACCGGGTTTGATCGCTGAACAATACGAGCTTTGGCTTTCGATACTGACGACCTTGCTGCGCAAAAATAGTAGTCCAGACATCTTCGGTGCTCGCCAGCACCACTGACACAAACTGTTTGGCTTCGTCATTCTGCGTGCTCGCAGGCCGTGAAGTTTGTGGACTGTTGGGATCTACGCCCGGATTCTGTTGCAGGAGCTGTCTGGGGTCTGCTCCGAGCAGCAGCGCGATTATGAGAACGATGATGCCTCCAATACCGCCGCCTATCGCCAGGCCTCCACGTCCAACGCCACTACGTTGGTCCTCAATGTTGTCGCTTTGCCGTTGGCCTTTCCACAACATGAATGAATTTCCCCTCTTTATTGGTTTTGAGGATGATACACCATCGGACTCGGAATAGGATGCGGACTAACGCCGAAGGCGTTCGCGAATTTCAGCCTGAGGTAACACCCCAGGGAAAACCGCGGAAAACCTTTCGAACGCTGAAAGCGTTCGCGAACGCCACTTCTTTCGGCAACGCTTTCAGCGTGTAAAAATCAAACTTCGCCCTACCTGGGGCGCTGCCCCAGGCTTAAATTGGCGAACGCCTTCGGCGTAAGCAAATTTGTTCTTGTCGAGACGAGAAAGGCGTGAGATCGTTAACGGACAATAAAAATATTTTGGGGTGAGTGAATGAAAACCAGCACGCCTTCTATCGTCGACTGCAGGCTGGCAGCTTGCAGTACAAAGTGGCCGTATTCGGTATCAATTGCCGCGTTGGTATTGTTCTCGGTGTTAGGAGCTCCAGCTCAATGGGCACAATCCAGAAAGGCAGGCGCGCGCATTACCTCAACTCGAGTAGTACCGATCGAGGGCTCTTTAACCGGTAGACTTTTCGTCGAGATACGAGGCAAGGAGAAGTTTGTCGCTAGTGGAGTGATTGATGTCTGGTCCATCAGAAATGGTCGGCAGGTGGTGTATTCAGGAATGGACGGCTCCGGCGGTTTTGAAAACGAAGGGCAATCGCTGCGGGTCTATGACGCAGCTACGGGAAAACGCCGCAAGATTTTGTCGGAGTACTTTGGAATTAATAAAGTGACCGAGGTAACTACGACAAGGAACAAAACTGCTTTGCTGGTTGACATGGCCGATGGCGGGTTAGGAGCCTCCTATCTTGCTGTGGTCGATCCCGACCGCGGCGAAGTGTTCTTTCGTCGCTGGGTACGGGTGGAGTCACAACAAGGTGACAACGTCGTTATCGGCCATTACAAAGAAGATGATTGGGACAAACTCAACTCCGATCAAAATGCCAAAATAACCCCTTACAAAACGGAAAGCCTGAATCTCAATTCTATTCTTCGCGGACGCGTCATCATTAAGAAGCGGATCGCCTGAGACAAGTTGAGTGGCACGGGCGTCCCGCCCGTCGGCTCGTTGATTGTCTCGCAGCATCGCATGAACGTAGCAGCTTATCTCGACAGAATTAATTATCGTGGTTCGGTAATGCCGACTGCGGAAACGCTGTGTGCTTTGCAAGTCGCTCACTTGCGCTCAGTCCCTTTTGAGAATCTCAGCATTCATGCCGGGCAGCCAATCATCCTCAATGACGAGGCGCTCTTCGAGAAGATTGTCACGCGTAAGCGCGGCGGCTTTTGCTACGAGTTGAATGGATTGTTTGCGGGCCTTTTGAGTTCGATTGGTTTCGAAGTGCACAAGCTTTCGGCGCGCGTTGCCAACGCGGAAGGAGGCTTCGGTGCTGAGTTCGATCACATGACGCTGCTGGTTAACCTCGAGGACCGTTGGCTCGCGGATGTCGGCTTTGGCGACTCTTTCATCCAGCCGCTCCGGCTTGATTATTCGGGAGAACAACTCCAGGGACTGCGCGGATATGACATTGTGAATCAGGATGGTGGATTCATCTTAAGACAGCGCGAACTTGGCGGGGATTGGAAGAGTCAATACCGATTCACGCTGGAACCTCATGAGTATCCGGACTACGAAGAGATGTGTCACCATCAGCAGACATCGCCGCAATCGCACTTCACGCAGGGGCGCATCTGTACACTCGCGACGGAGTCTGGACGCATAAGCTTGAGCGAGCTGCGCTTTATCACCACTGTCATGGGTGAGAAGGAAGAACGCGTTCTTGCCGATGAGAATGAATACGCGCTAATGCTGCGAGAGCGCTTTGGTATTTGTGAGCAACTTAAGTTCAGAAGTGCAAAAGTTTAGTTCGAAGTTTGCCTTTGCGAGTTTGCGCCTTTGCGGGAAACTTTCGCCGGGCACATTTAAAGAGTTTCCCGCAAAGGCGCAAAGCTCGCAAAGACATAACCATACGTCAACATTCAATCATGAGGATACAACCGATGAGTCTTCAATCTCTTCGAGTCTTAATCACCTGCTTTGCAGTCCTTATTTTTTCCGTCGCGGCGTCTGCACAGAATTCGACTACGTTGCCAAGCGAGACGCCGGCCAAGGTCGAACCCACCAACTATGGATTTGATCACGTTCGACGCGATGTCATGATTCCCATGCGCGATGGGATCAAGCTGCACACCGTCATTCTGGTTCCTAAGGGCGCAAAGTCTGCTCCGATTCTTCTAACTCGCACGCCCTACAACGCGACTGAGCTGACGACACATTCACAAAGTTCTCATTTGGGTCCGAATCTGACGGGCTATGACAACGCCACCGACGTCATTGTTGACGGTGGCTACATTCGCGTGGTCCAGGATATTCGCGGCAAGTACGGCTCCGAAGGTGACTACGTGATGAACCGTCCGGTGCGTGGACCACAGAATCCGACCAACGTGGATCACCCTACCGACACCTACGACACCATCGATTGGCTGGTTAAGAACATTCCTGAGACCAACGGCAAGGTGGGCATCCTGGGAATCTCTTACGATGGTTTTCTGCCGTTGATGGCGCTCATTAATCCACATCCGGCTTTGAAGGTCTCAGTGCCAATGAATCCGATGGTGGACGGCTGGCGAGGTGATGACTGGTTTCACAATGGGGCTTTTCGGCAGCAGGGCATGAGCTACATTTACGATCAGGAAGCGACTCGAGCGAATCAGGTCAAATGGTGGACGAGTCACTTCGATGACTATGACATGTTCATGGAGGGCGTCTCGGCGGGTGAGCTAGGCCGCCAGCGCGGACTCGAGCAGGTTGGCTTCTGGCGCAAGATACTCGACCACCCTAACTATGACGCGTTCTGGCAGGACCAGGCCGTCGATAAGATACTCGCGACGCAACCACTGAAAGTGCCGGTGATGTTGGTGCACAGTCTTTGGGACCAGGAAGACATTTACGGAGACATTGCGGTCTACAAAGCTATCGAGCCCAAGGACACGGGCAACGATAAAGTTTTCCTCGTGCTTGGTCCCTGGCACCACGGTCAGGAAATAAGAGATGGCAGCGCGCTGGGTGCGATCAAGTTCAACAGCGATACCAGCCTGACATTCAGGCAGGAAGTGCTGCGACCTTTTCTCGACCACTACTTGAAAGACGGGGCTCCGAAAGCTGACGTTGCGCCCGTAACGGCATTCGAAACTGGAACCAATACCTGGAAACGACTTTCATCGTGGCCCGCCGGGTGCCCTAGCGGCTGCTCGGTTCGAGCCACGCCGTTATACCTGACTTCAAATTTGAAGTTGAACTTCACCAAACCCAGCGACTTCGGTTTCAGCGAGTACGTTTCAGACCCAATGAAGCCGGTTCCGTATCGCGCGCGTCCAATCGACGGCGCCAGCTGGTCACGCTGGCTGGTTGACGATCAGCGCGAAGCGTCAGGTCGACCAGACGTGCTCGTATTTACTTCGGAAGCGCTAACTGCGCCGGTGAAAATTAGCGGCGAACCAATAGCTAACTTGGTCGCGTCTACGAGCGGAACTGACTCGGACTGGGTGGTAAAGCTCATCGATCTGTATCCTGATGAAGTTGCTGGCCAGCCCAACATGGGCAGCTATCAACTAATGATTTCTGCCGACATATTGCGCGGCCGTTTTCGCGAAAGCTTTGAAAAGCCCAGGGCCATCAAGGCGAATGAACCGCTAACTTATCGATTCGGCTTGCCCACGGCTAATCACGTCTTTTTGCCCGGGCATCGCATCATGGTGCAGATTCAGTCGAGCTGGTTCCCTCTCTACGATCGAAATCCGCAGACTTTTGTGCCGAGTATTTTTTGGGCGAAGCCGGGTGACTTTCGCAAAGCAACCCAACGCATTTATAGTTCGAGCTTCGTCGAGTTGCCGCTGGTGACAATGCCGTGAGATCTCGAGTTAAGAATTGGCGCGAATGACATACTGACTCACGCAGAGGTTGACTGCGCGGTAAGCGATTGAGATTTTAGGCCACAGATGAACAGGGATCTGAATAAATCCGATTTTTAGATCTGTGTTACTCCGTGTTCATCTGTGGCCGAGAATGAACTACGTACGGGCGGTGTGATCTTTGCTGAGTCAAGTATGTTAATGCCGTTGAAATCGGCTGAGACTGAGATTGAACATTCGAGCTGACTGACGATCGGAACATGAAAGAAGTTTGGTTAATTCGACATGCGGAAAGCACGGCCAACGCCGGTGCGGCCACTTTCTCGCCGGAAACGGTACCGCTGACTGAGAAGGGGCTGGCTCAGTCTCGTTACTTCGCCGATCAAATCGAAAGGAAGCCCAACCTGATCGTCGTGTCGCCGTTTTTGCGATCGCAACAGACTGCAGCTCCACTGCGAGAACATTATCCCGACATTCCTGTTGAAGAGTGGCCCATCCAGGAATTCACTTACTTATCGCCGGCGCGTTGCCATAACACCACCGTCGAAGATCGAAAGCCGCTCGTAGCGGAGTACTGGACGAGAAATGACGCGAACTTTTGCGACGGGCCGGGAGCTGAGTCTTTTGCTGATCTGCTTGCGCGCTCCGTTGACACGATTGATCGAATCAAGCGCAGCGACCAACAGTTCATCCTTATTTTTAGTCATGGACAATTTCTGCGCGCGGTGATTTGGCTGCTCATGCACGAGCTTGAGGAGATGAAGGTCGAGACGCTGGAAGGCTTTCATGGTTTTCTGGATGCGGTCAGTATTCCCAACGGCGCGATCTTCAAGATTCGCTTCGAGGACGAAAGAATCTGGTTCAGCAGCATATTTGGATCTTATTTGCCCAAAGACTTACGCACGGGATGAATCTGATGACCGAACAACAGATACAAAAATGGATCCTCAGGATCGCGGGCGGCTTTGAAATTCTGGCATTCATCGCGGTAGTCATGCCGCGTTCCTGGATGGAAGTGGGTCATACGTGGCTAGGAATGGGAGTTATGGCGGACGGGCCGCTGTTGATGTTCATGATTCGACAAGCTTCCTATACCTACGGCTTCCACGGCCTCTCGCTGCTTGTTCTGTCGACCGACCTCGAGCGCTTTCGACCGTTGCTAATGCTCAACGGAATCTCCTTTACGCTGGCTGGAGTAGTCTTCGCCTTGATCGATTACACGTCGGGAATGCCGTGGTTCTGGACCGTTGGCGATTCTCTTGGCTGCGGATTATTTGGGATTGCGATACTGTGGCTCAATAGAAAACGCTGAGGAGTATGCCGCGGCGTTGCCGTCGCACTGTTCGGCGACAAAGGCGCAAGAGGTGACCCGAGTCAGCAAGTCAGCACCGTCTGCTATCCCAATGCAAGAAACTGACGACTGGAACGTTCTTGCCACAGGTCGGGTCTGCGTTGCTCGAATCTATTCGTCGAGGAGTGTGCCTATGTCATTCACGCGCATCGCAGCTTTTTGTCTGCTCTTAACCCTTCCCTTCCTGGCTGTTTCACGTCCTGCATCTTCAGCAAAGAACGCACTGGTCGTCCATGAGTGGGGCACTTTCACTTCCGTAACCAGCAAAGAGGGTTCCGGCTTGAGCTGGCGCCCACTTAGCTTTGAGAGCGATTTGCCTTCGTTCATCTACAGCGTCGATAAGGGCGAGAGCTGGAAAGGGGGATATGAGTACCGCACCAAGAGCGCCACGCCGGTGCGAGTTCGCATGGAAACCCCAGTGCTCTATTTTTATTCAAAAGAGGAAATGCTGGTTAACGTCAAGGTTGGCTTTAACTCAGGCATCGTCACGGAATGGTATCCGCAAGCTCGTTCAGTTAGTCGCGGCATTGATTGGGGGCAGTTGAAAATTGTTCCCGATCTGAGAGTCGAGCTTCCTCATGATGCCAGGCAGAACCACTACTATCCGGCGCGCGAGACCGATGCCGCCATTTTGGAAGTGCCGGGCGAAAAACAAGCCGAGCACGAGAAGTTCCTTTTCTATCGCGGTGTCGGGAACTTTCGTTTACCGCTATGGCTAAAAATTCAGGGAGCGAAAGTCGTAATCAGTAACCTGTCCACTCAACCATTGGCCAAGGCAATTCTTTTCGAGAACAGGGCAGGTCAAATCGGTTTCAGCTTGCTCGACGTGAATCGTCCCGAGACGACGGTTGATCGCCCGGCGACTGGCAAGCAATTGGATTCGCTGCGCGCGGAGCTCAAAACAATTCTGATGAGCCAGGGCCTTTATGAGAAGGAAGCCGATGCCATGTTGAATACGTGGCGCGATTCCTGGTACGAAGAAGGGCTGCGTCTTTTTTACATCATTCCGCAAGCCGACACTGATCGTATCCTTCCGCTCACGATCGATCCGCAGCCGGCCGGCATCGTTCGAGTGCTGGTCGGTAGAAGTGAACTCATAACTCCAGAGGCGGAAACCAATGTTACTTCTCAGCTTCAAAAGCTGAGCGATCCCTCGGAAGCTGTTCGGGAACGTGCCAGAAAAGAAATTAATCGCTATGGACGATTCATCGAATCGATCCTGGCACAAATCTCTTCCCACACAACCGACCCAAAGGTCCAGTCCGCCGCCCAGCGGCTGATGGTTGAGATCAATTAGCTCCTGGCCGCGAAAGAACGCGGTTCGAAGGATCTGAAGAAACTTAATCCACAGATTACGCAGATTCCACAGATGTAAGAGCATTTGGCCGGTAACGTGATTTCACTGTCACTGCTTGTAAGGATTCTTGTAGAGTCAGTGGTATCCATGGCCTCGCCGTTCCATAAACCATTCTATGTTTGTCAGCGAAAACATCTGTGGAATCTGCGTAATCTGTGGATTAAGTTTCTTCAGATCCGTTCAAACCGCGTTCATGCGCGGCTAATCTTCTCTTTTCTCGCAAGCCAATCTCGGCTAAATTGCAGCACATGCAAAATGCCGATCACGAACAGTATCCATTTGCGGATCTTAGCCTGGCGCGGCAACTAGAAAAGACGGAGGCGATGGGTAATGTCGATTTCGTCAAAGGACGCGCAATAGCATTTCCGGACAGCGGCGCCGAATGGGCTCAAATTGCCGGAACGTACGCGATGTTTGATGGCCCGGCTTCCCCGGTCACTCAAACTTTCGGACTAGGAATGTTCCAGCCGCTCACGAGCGAAGATCTAGAGCAACTGGAGAACTTTTTCACTTCTCGCGGGGCCGAAGTCTTCCACGAAGTCTGTCCGCTAGCTGATCCGTCCGCGTTGTCTCTTCTAAACGAGCGCGGCTACCGGCCCATCGAGATGAGCAGCGTGCTTTACCGGCCAATCAGTCCAACTACTTCTTTGTCTGTCCGACGCAATGAGCTGCTCAAGGTGTCTCGAACAGACGCAAGTGAATTGGAAAGTTGGGCCGAGACCTCGGTGGAGGGATGGCGCGAATTTGGTGAGGCGGTAGTCGAATTCATGAAGGACATGGGAAAGATCAGCGCCAAACGCGACGCACTTTGCTTCCAGGCAGATCTCGAGGGGAAGACAATCGCGACTGGAGCCATGACTATTTGTGATCGAATCGCATTGTTGGCCGGCGCCAGCACCGTTCCAGCAGGTCGTCGCCAGGGTGCGCAGCTCGCTCTCTTAGAATTTCGGCTCCGCTACGCTGCCGAAAAAGGCTGCACGGTAGCGATGATGGCAACCCTGCCTGGCAGTGGCTCGCAAAGAAATGCCGAACGCAACGGATTTCGTATTGCCTATACGCGAACAAAGTGGCATCTTCCCCGCGCCTAAGCTTATGAAACTCAGACTCCCTCTTCTCGCCGTCGTTCTTTTCTTCGCGGCCAACTGCTTAGCGCAGGACCAACTCGTCAGCAAACTCGATGACTACATCCAGCTGGAACGAAATCTCCAACACATTCCCGGTGTTTCTGTGGCTGTGATAAGGGATGGCCAGATTATCCTGGCGAAAGGCTACGGGCTGGCGAACGTTGAGCACCAGGTGGCGGTCAAGCCGGAGACAATTTTTCAGTCAGGCTCAGTTGGCAAACAGTTCACCGCAACCGCGGTCATGATGCTGGTTGAGGAAGGCAAGATTGGTCTCGACGACAAGATCAATAAGTACTTCACCGATGCTCCGGCAGCCTGGCAGAACATCACCGTTCGTCATCTCCTGAGTCACACTTCCGGAACGACTGATTACCCGAACGATTTCGACTTTCGCAAAGACTACACTGAAGATGAACTGTTGAAGCGAGCCGAGGCAATTCCCCTTGGATTTCAGCCGGGCGACAAGTGGAGTTACAGCAATATGGGTTACGTAGTGCTCGGCATTCTAATCCATAAAGTGAGTGGGAAATTCTATGGAGATTTCCGCAGGAGCGAGTATTTGGTCCTTTAGGAATGACGACGGCGCGAATAATCAGCGAGCAGGACATAGTGGCAAACCGCTCGAGCGGCTATGTGCTAGTCAAAGGCGAGCTCAAAAATCAGAATTGGGTTTCACCTACGCTCAACACAACCGCCGACGGCGCACTTTACTTGACCGTGTACGACATGGCGAAGTGGGACGCAGCTTTGTATGGTGAAAAACTATTGAAGAAGGCCAGCCTCGATCAAATGTGGACTCGGGTGAAGTTGAACGATGGGAAGACAACGGCATACGGCTTCGGCTGGGGCGTCGTTGAAGTTAATAAACATCGGCTCATCGAACATGGCGGCTCGTGGCAGGGCTTCAAATCGCATATCGCTCGATACGCAGACGACAAATTCACGGTTGTGGTCTTCGCCAATCTGACTCAATCGAATCCTACTCGCATGGCTCATAACATTGCCGCAATTTACAACCATGAGCTTGCTTCCGAGTCTCAGGCAGCGATTGAAGACAAGGATCCGAACACGACTGCGCTTGCAAAGAAGGTTTGGCAGCAACTGGTCGAGGGTAATTTGGACTCTTCACTTTTTACCGCTGATGCGTGGCCTGAGATTTCTCGAAATGCCAGCGAAACGCGCGCGACAATCAAAGCTTTGGGATCGCCTGCTTCATTTGAATTGCTGGAGCGGAACGAGCAAAACGGCCGCCGCGCCTCTCGATATCGGATTACACTGGGCAACACCGCACTTTCATATGGGGTTATCTTGACAACTGAAGGTAAAATAACCCTGTTACGAATACTGCCACAATAAACGGCGCTATCTGCGCCGGCGAACCCGCGGGAAACAAGTCAGCCCTTCGAATCTACGCCCCAGTAGCTCAGGGAAAGGATACCTAAGATGAAATTCAAAGTTAGAAATGCGAGCGTCGGTGTTTTACTCACTTTGGTTTTGGTCACTATGGCTATGCCGACCGTTGCTGCGCCCCAACCGGCGCTACCGAACCCGGTCCTCTACTTGATGAGTACCGAACAATTCACCAGAGACGGGAAAACTTTCACCAGGTATGTATTCGATGTTGATAACAAAAGCGCCTACCCCGCGGAAATGTTTGCCGCTGCCCCAGCGTTGCCGCCGTGTGGATCAAACACCAAAGCTTCGCGCTCGTGGATCGACTTGTTCGACCAATCAGGCAAACGATTGTATGGGTTTTGCGCCTTGGGCAAACCAGCTGATCTTCAGGGGATTTGGTTTGCCATTGAGGAAGACACTGTTCCGCCAAGTTGGGTTTACATTGAGATTAACGATCGGCAAACTAACACCAAGTACAAATCGAATCTAGCCGAAACCACGATGTAAGAGGGACTGTGGACAAAAGGGCATTTATCAAGGCAGTAAGGGGCTGGGAATCTGCAGCGGTGGCGGATGCGCTCGTAAGCGATCCCGATCTGTCTCGTTACGTCGATAAGATCGGCAAGACACCGTTACACCATTGCGCAGAAATAAACCCGAAAAAAGCCGGACTCCAGGTCACTGATTCAATCGCCACCGCAAAGGCTCTGCTCGACGCGGGAGCTGACGTCAATGCCGTCCGCGTGGTTATTGACGATGGCGAAAAGTTTTCTGCGACTCCGCTCTGGTACGCAGTTGCGTGGGGCAAGAATCTGGCGCTCGCCCGGCTACTGTTGGAAACCGGCGCGCATCCGGACAACAACGCCACGGGTTCCTCAATTTGGGACCAGGACCTAATGATGGCTGAATTGCTGAGATCGCACGGCGGCAACATCAACCACAAATTCAGAGGCGAGACGCCGCTCTTGCGAACAGTACGAGCGCGGCGCCTTCGCTTACTGAATTGGCTAACGGAAAACGGCGCGGACATAAATGCGAAGGATTCAACGGGGTACACGGCTCTTCATCACGCGGTTAAGGGATCACATACGCTTGCCGAAGTAGAGTCGCTGCTCAAGCATGGCGCGCGCCCGAACGCTAAAGCTAAAGGTGGAGCAACTCCGCTAACGCTGGCGCAAGACGCCGGCAAGACACGACTTGTGGAATTGATGCGGCTGCATCTAGCGACAGAAAAACTACGGTCGGCCGTCATGCATGGCTAGCCTTTCAAATCGAAAACTTCACACGGTCATATGCGGAGAAGATTATGAGCACTGCCACGATGCAAACATCTGTTCGCGATCAGGTGTCGCCTGAAGAATGGAAGGCGAGAGTTGACCTGGCCGCGGCCTATCGTCTGGTAGCGCATTACGGTTGGGACGATCTCATCTTCACCCACATTTCAGCGCGTGTTCCCGGCGGCGATCATCACTTCCTGCTGAACCCGTACGGCATGATGTTCGACGAGGTCACTGCCTCCAGTCTTGTCAAAGTCGATCTCAACGGAACGATCGTAATGCCGTCGCCGTACTCCATCAATCCGGCCGGATTTACCATTCACAGCGCAGTCCATGCGGCGCGTGAAGACGCGCTTTGTGTCATGCATTTGCACACAGAACATGGCATCGCCGTCTCTGCTCAGAAGAAAGGCCTGTTACCGATCTCGCAACAGTCGATGTTTGTCCTGGCCTCACTCGCCTATCACGACTATGAAGGGCTGGCGCTCGACGATGATGAAAAGCCGCGATTGGTAAATGACCTGGGCGATAAGACGTACTTGATTCTGAGAAACCACGGCTTGCTTACTGTTGGTCCCTCAGCCAGCGAAGCCTTCCTCGCGATGTTTATCCTGCAGAGAGCTTGTCGGATTCAAATCCTTGCTCAATCCGGTGGCAATGAATTGCTGAGTATTGCGGATCCCATAATGGATCGAGTCGCAATGCAATTAAGAGTTGTTACCATGGGCCAGGGCGCCGACCTCGCCTGGCCCGGATTGTTGAGGAAGCTGGACAAGGCAGATCCTTCTTTCCGAGATTAGACACGAATCAGTGGCGCGCGTCACTCATTGGAGCCTTGGATTCCAAGGTCCCCGCCCGTGCTTCGTTTTGAATCGCATGAATTTCATCTTTATGGCGCTTGACAGCTAACCAGCTCAGGATGGCAAACCAGATTGTAGAGAAGATCGCTACGATCAAGACGGCATAAAAGGCGGTACGTATGGTATCGCTTTCGATTTCAACCGTGCTCAGAGTTCCGGCTGAGGTCATCAGCGCCCCCATCGCGATACCCAGGAAAGTAAGATACATCGATGCTGTGGAGGAGGCAGAGCCGAGGTTTCTTAGTTCCTGATCCATAACAACGTACATCTTCAACTTCCTGGGTGTGACACTGTAGGTAACTAAAGGATCTTCCTTTTTGCGAGGCTGACGTTGTGAGGTTGTTGAACCGTTGAGTGCTGCATCACGGTCGGGCATAGCAAGCAACCTGTCACGAGTTTTGTCGATAATCTCGTTAGGCATCGAACCATTCACCTGATTGTGAATACCGATTTTTTGGGATATCGGCTTAGACACTGCGCCCTCAGGCTTTCTACTCGTCACTAGATTTTCTAGCGTGGGTGATTTATTGGAGCTCTGGTGAGATTCTTAGAAGCGTCGGTCAACGCGAACTGAATGATTCGCGCCTGCCTTAACTGGAGAAACTACCTCATCGGACTCCTCGGCCACGAACCCCTCGCTAGTGAGATTGCACTTTTACGATTAAGCCTTAGGGACAACCTAGCTTTGGGATAATGGGGCGGCTTCCGGTGCTTTTCGGAGAGCCTGCCTGCGCAATGACGCAGACCCGTCAAGACGTTCCGAATTGAAACCCTTTTTCGACCTTTTTAGGGTTTCGCCATCATAAAGCAACCTCAAATAAGAATCAAATCAATTTATTCAAGGTCAAATAAATCGGTACGGCCTTTGTTCGCCTTTCAGAATTTGTTGAGCAATTATGCGCGCATCTCAATGACGCTGCTTGGGTAGGAGCTCTAAAGAGTCATTGATTAGGACTTCTGGTTGACCCCTCAAGTAACTTTTTGTTAGACTTCGCGACGACATGGAAGTCACCGAGAAACATCTCATGCGGCTACGACAACGGGAGGAAATACGGCATCGGGAACGTCTCAAAGCCCTGGAAACGGTTCTAGCGATGCTTCGCGAAGAGCGTGACTCGTTGTCGAGTGATTTGACCGCAGTCGACCTGCGCGGACGTGAGCCGCGTGTTCGCGGAGTTCGAAAGGCCGTCGAAGAAATACTCCCAGATCTTCCTGAAGTTTTTGATCGAGTCGATGTTATGAGACGGCTTAAGGAAACGAATCCGCATTTCGCGACCAAGGTAACCGGTGAGAGTTTGAGAGACACGTTGAGGCTCCTGTCTAAAAACAAAACTCTCACTCTCAGGGAAGAAGCTACCAATTCTCGACCCGCAAGATATGCGATCAGAAAGATCGCCTAAGTTGTTGTCGGGACTCTTCGATGATTCCAAACCCCAAACGTTCACAGAAGTTTTTCCGCATCCCGTTCGCTAATTGAGGGAGCGAAATTGACTTTCTCAACCTCAATAGCTTAAGAACTTGCAGTCACCGGTCTAAGTTCTTCCACCGCACTCGTCTGTTGGAGTCTGCATGTCGGTACGGCGTAGTATCCTTGTGGTAATAGCAGCGTGCTCTTTCATCGTTATTATCTTTTTGATCACATTCACTATTGGCTGGCGGCCGTTTATTGGCCCTCGCGCTAGGGCTTTGAGTGATCGGCGCTTTGAGCCCACTCCGGCGCGACTTGAGCGAGGTAAGTATCTGGTCAACGCCGTGATGGGATGTCTTGGTTGCCATTCGGAAATCGAGGCGCGCAAACCGGGGGCGCCGCCTGTTGCGAATCGAGAAGGCGCCGGCACTCACTGGGCCGATGCAAACTTGCCCTGGTTGGTAGCGCCTAATATCACGCCTGACAAGGAAACCGGCGCGGGCAATTGGAGTGACGACGCTCTGGCGCGGGCTATTCGCGAAGGCATTGGTCATGACGGTCGGACTTTATTTCCGGTCATGCCTTATCCGAATTATCGAACACTGTCGGATGAGGATCTCGCTTCAGTCATAGTTTACATTCGCTCAATTCCTGCGGTGCGAAATCAGCTTCCACTGTCAGACATTCCGTTTCCTCAAAAGTATTTGATAAGAAGCCTACCGCAGCCCATCAACGCTCCTGTGCCGGCATCCGATTTATCGACGCCGGCGCTGCGTGGCGCTTTCCTCACGCGGATGGGAAGCTGCGCTGATTGCCACACTCCAGTCGAAGACGGTAAGCCAATTGCCGGTTTGGATTTTGCGGGTGGGTTTGTCTTCAGTCTACAAACTGGCGTGGTCGCGAGCGCCAACATCACGCCAGACGCTTCGGGTATCTCTTATTATGATGAGGCGCTCTTCGTGCACGCTATACGCGATGGCAAGGTCGGCGCTCGGCAGATGAACCCGGCAATGCCGTGGTGGTTTTACAGCAAGATGACGGACGAGGATCTCAAAGCCATATTCGCTTATTTGAAGACTCTCAAACCGGTCAAGCATCGAGTTGATAATGCTGCGCCAGCCACATACTGCAAGCGCTGCAAGCAAACACACGGCCTGGGCGCGAGCAATTAGAGTGCGATTACCTGAATTTGTAGTGAGCCTTAAGAAAGCGAGTGTCGCGCGGCTTTGCCGCTGCACAGTGCGGAAAGGCTGTGCCTTTCCGGAGAGTTGAATAAAGTTTGGAGGCTGCGCCTCCCAATGCCCGAGGCATAGCCTCAAAAGATTCAGAGTAAGCTTAACCGGAAAGGCAGAGCCTTTTCCCACTGTGCGGCGTCAAGCCGCAAATTAGAAATGAACCCAACAGATCACGACAAAACTGTTCCACTACTCGGCGACATGTCGAAGGAGGAATTTCGACGCTTCGGACATGAAGTCGTAGATTGGATCAGCGATTACTTTGACGGCATTGAGAATCGTCCCGTGCTGGCACAGATCGAGCCGGGAGACTTGAAAGCTCAACTTCCCACCGCGCCGCCACAGCAAGGTGAGTCCATGCCCGACATTCTCGCGGATGTCGAGCGCCTGATTGTCCCGGCCCTGACGCATTGGAGCCATCCTTCCTTCTTTGCTTACTTTGCCACTTCGACTTCAGCGCCTGGAATTCTGGGCGAAATGCTTGCAGCCGCTTTCGATAACAAGGCGATGTTGTGGCGCACTTCGCCGGCCTCGACCGAACTCGAGGAAGTGACGCTCGACTGGCTGCGACAGATGATGGGTTTGGACTCCGGCTATACTGGAATCATTTACGATACCGCGTCGGTTTCCAGCATGCATGCAATCGCAGCGGCTCGAGAAGGAGTTGAGCAAAGAATTCGCGAGGAAGGCATGAGTGGCCGGCCTGATTTGCCGCTCTTGCGCGTTTACGCTTCCGAACATTCCCATTCTTCAATCGATAAAGGAATCATCACGTTGGGACTTGGCCAACGGGCGCTGCGAAAAATTCCAACTGATAAAGAATTCAGGATGGACCCCGCTGCGTTAGCAGCCGCAATTGAGGAAGACAAGCGCAACGGTTACCTGCCGTTCTGCGTGGTTGCTACTGTTGGCACAACTTCTACCGCCAGCATTGATCCGGTCTCGGCACTTATCGAGATTTGCGAGCAAAACGTGATGTGGTTACACGTGGATATGGCTTATGCGGGCTCGGCTGCAGTCGTTCCTGAGTTCCGATACCTGGTTGACGGCTGCCAGCGCGCAGATTCTGTCGTAACAAATCCTCATAAGTGGCTGTTCACTCCCTTCGACCTGTCAGTCCTCTACTGCCGGCACATGGATTTGTTGGGACGTGCTTTCTCACTCGTGCCGGAATATTTACGCACGCCTGAGCAAGCGAAGGTTCGAAGTGGATCAGACTATGGCATTCAGCTCGGCAGGCGTTTCCGGGCGCTAAAGCTGTGGATGGTCATTCGCTACTTCGGACACCTCGGCTTAGCTGCCAGGATTCGCGAGCACTGCCGGCTCGCCAGGCTGTTCGCATCGTGGGTCGAAGAGTCAGCGGACTGGGAGTTACTTGCGCCTGTGTCACTGGGCTTAGTTTGTTTCCGTGCCTGTCGAGCTGAGAATGAGGAAGATCCGGCAAAGCGATTGGACGCTTTGAACGAGGCTATCATGCACGGCGTTAATGCGACGGGACAGGCGTTACTTTCGCACACGAAGCTGAACGACAAAATCACGCTACGGCTTTCAATCGGAAACATACGCACAACTGAAAAACACGTGCGCCAAGTCTGGGAACTCCTGAACGATCAGCTGCGGATATTGAGGTGACCCGGTTTCTTCCTTTGGAGCTTGCGTCTTTGCGGGCTGCGGCATAAGAAGTTTCCCGCAAAGGCGCAAAGAGAAAGAGGATTCTCGGATTCCCACAATGGGGTTGGGCTTTCCGTTGGGCTTTCCGTTGAGGTTTCCTTTGCAGCTTTGCGTCTTTGCGGGATAATTCGCCTGCATCACAATTCAACTTTTTTCTAAATCAGCCACCTTCTGATTTATGGAGGTGGTTCATGACCGAAAACCAAATCGCAAGTATTGTCGTCGATCTTTCATTGAAGCTTCATCGAGCTCTTGGTCCGGGTTTGCTGGAGCACGTTTATGAAGCGGTTCTTGCCTTTGAGTTGAGGCGTCGAGGCTTTTTCGTCCAAACCCAACTACCGGTACCCGTAGTTTATGAGGACGTAAAACTGGATATAGGTTTTCGTCCCGATATCATCATAGACCGAAAGCTGATCGTTGAAGTGAAGTCCATCGTCGCCATCGCACCAGTCCATCTAAAGCAATTGCAAACGTACCTCCGAATAACGGACATGCATCTCGGCCTACTAATCAATTTCAACGTGGAGTTAATCAAAAATGGGATTCGCAGAGTGGTCAATCGACTACCGGAATAAGAACTTTCCCGCAAAGGCGCAAAGACGCAAAGGGAAGAGTCTAAACGTTTTCTTTGCACCTTTGCGCCTTTGCGGGAAACTGCTTTTCGTTTTGTCCTTGCTTGGCCTTGTTGCCTCAGCGCAATCCCGACGCGCCTTAACACCCGCGGACATACTTCGCGTCAATAACGTTGGCGATGCGCAGATATCTCCGAACGCGGAATGGGTTGTCTACACGGTCGGCGCCGTCGAAGGCGATCAGAGTCGTTCGACGTTGTGGCTCTTGCGCGCCAGCTTCGAGCCTCGCTCGACCACGACAACGCCGACAACCACTTCACCTTCAGACTTTGTCCAACGACAACCACCGAATCGCTTGTTGCCTCCGGGCTGGTTCGCGTCGACTGCCCGCTGGTCTCCGGACAGTAAGAGTATCGCTTTCCTCGCCGAGCATGATGGCCTTAGCGGCCTTTGGGTCGTGACTCTCGAGCGACGTCAGCCACGCTTCCTGGCTCCGCTTCAGCAGACCAACTTCTTTGTCACTTATGCAGGTGACGTATTCAGCTGGTCGCCGGATAGCAAGATGATCGCTTATTGCTCAGCCACTGAAGAGCCGGACAGCACCGCCGAGGCCGAGCGAAAAGATGATCCGCGAGTAATCACGCGCCTGCAATTCAAGTCTCGAACTTCTTTCTCGGATCGACGGCGTTCGCACATCTTCTTCACTTATGTCGAGAATCCCGAACCGCGCCAGCTCACGTCTGGTCCCTTTTACGATCACGCAGTCAGCTTCAGCTCCAAAGGTGACGAAGTCGCTTATCTTTCAAACCATGAGCCCGATCCTGACGCGAACAATAATTCCGATATCTTCGCAGTCGACCTTCATGGACAAACTCGTCAGATAACCATGACGAAAGGCTGCGAGTATGAGCCTCGATGGTCGCCCGATGGCCGGTCGATCGCGTACACGGCCACGAAGCGCGACGTGACTACTATCGACAGCGTCGCTGAGGACACTCATGTTTGGGTGATTGATGCTGCCGGCGGCGGCGGCCGCGAGCTAACTGCCGATCTCGATCGCAGAGCTCGGAACCCTCGATGGTCTTCGGATAGCCGATTTATCTTTTTTCAAGCTGGAGACCAGGGCTGCACTACGATCTTCAGTGTGGCTCCTTCGGGTGGCAAAGCGCGACAGATTCTTGGTTACGTATTTGAACGCGAATCCCTTTTTGTGCCGCCGGCTATTAGCGGACGCAGGTCCACAAGCAACCAGTACCAGGTGGGAAACTTCAGCGTCGCGCAAAAAAAGCTGCCGGGCATTGGCACGGATGACCCGAGTGGCGGAGCGCTCCTGGCCTTCACGCTAGGCACTCCAACCTGGCCAAACGAACTTTGGTTGCAAGGCACTCCTTTCGATGCGCATCGCGTGACCAGACACAACGAAGCCTTGGTCCGCTCTGCAAACTTCGTCGCACCGGAAGAGGTCACCTACAAAAGTTTCGACGGCACCAGAATTCAAGGTTGGCTGATCCGTCCGATGGATTTTCGATCTGAGCGCAAGTATCCCTTGATTCTCAGCATTCATGGTGGACCACACGGAATGTCGGGCTGGGCGCTGAATCCTATATTTCAGGTCTACGCAGCGGCCGGGTATGGCGTGCTTTTTCTCAATCCTCGCGGCTCCAGCGGCTATGGTCAGAAATTTACAGACGGTTGCGTGAACGAATGGGGCGGCGGCGATTACAAGGATTTGATGGCCGGCGTTGATGAAGTATTACGACGAAATTCATGGATCGATTCGGAGAGATTGGGAGTTACGGGCGGCTCGTACGGCGGCTTCATGACCAACTGGATAATTACTCAAACGCCGCGGTTCCGAGCGGCAGTAGCGGCTGCCAGCCTGAGCAATTTGATCAGCTTCTATTCAACTTCGCTATATCAGGATTTGATTCACGCGGACTTTGGCGGATTTCCCTGGGACAACTTCGATTTGCTTTGGCAATGGTCACCGCTTCGTTACGTGAAGCAAGTGCAGACGCCCACAATGTTCATTCACGGCGAGCAGGACAATGATGTTCACATCACTCAAGCTGAAGAGATGTACGTTGCCTTGAGACGACGCGGGATCGATTCGGTGTTGGTTCGCTACCCGCGCGAAGGTCACGGCCTGCAGGAACCACGTCATCGCGTTGATGCGGTCCAGCGCACCCTCGGCTGGTTCGATCGCTACTTGAAGTAAACTGCTGCGTTACGTACGACGCAGTCTAACCAGGCAATAACATTCTTGGCTCACGCAGAGGTTGACTGCGCGGTACGATAAGATTTTAGGTCACAGATGAACACAGATATGAGGGATCTGAATAAATCCGAATTTTAGATCTGTGTTACTCCGTGTCCATCTGTGGCCGAGAATGTACGTACGGGCAGCGTGATCTTGCTGAGTCAGTATTTTAGCTTCTTAACCGGGGATGCAATTCATCAAAGAGACTCTTATCCGCGCCACGCCTGAGCTCGTGTTTGCCTTTCATGAACAACCCAACGCGCTCGAGCTATTAACTCCACCCCGGGAAAAGTCGCGCATCATTACACACGCAAAAATCTCGGAGATAGGCTCACTGACGATCATTGAAGCGAAGGTGGGCCCGTTCACAACTCGCTGGGTCGCCAGGCATACTGCTTACGATCCTCCTCGCATGTTTGAGGATATCCAGCTCGAGGGGCCATTTCGCCGCTGGCGTCATCAGCACCTAATCAGGCAGTCGGAAGATGGCGCTATCCTCAGGGACGAAATAGACTATGAACCTCCGTTCGGCTTTATCGGTCGCTGGGCCGCGCCGTTCATGATTCAAGCGCGGCTCGAGAAGCTCTTCGAGTTCAGACACGATGTCACCAGAAGATGGTGCGAGACAGGCGCGAATGGAAATCAAAACGCCGAGAACTGAGGACGCTAATGTTGACTCATATCGTGGTCTGGAAATACAAAACGGAGATTGAACAAGCTATTCGCGAAGAACATGTGACGCAATTGCGCCGACTCGCTAGCGTGATTTCTGAAGTCGAAAGCTTAACGGTGGGCTTTGATGTTTTAGACTTGCCACGATCCTACGATACGGGTCTGGTCGCAACGTTTCAGGACCGCGCCGCGCTCGAGACTTACACCGTCCATCCCGATCACGAGAAAGTAGCGACTCTTGGCCGCAGCATCAGTGAACATGTGGTCTCCGTCGATTTCGAAGATTAATAGCTCCGTCTTAAATCATGAAACGCTGGAAGAAGATCTTCCTGGGATTGTTAATCCTGCTTGTCCTCTCACAAGCGCCCTTCGCCTACCGGCGCTACAAACTCGAGCGTCTTCAAGCAGCAATCATTCAACTCAACTCGCAGCGAGTCACCAACACGCCTGACGATACTTTTGCAGAGTACGTGGGGGTAATGCATGTCCATTCATTTTTGGGAGGACATAGTAGCGGTACCTTCGACGAGATTATTGCCGCGGCTCAGCAGAATCATTTGAACTTTGTCGTCATGAGCGAACACACCTCGAAGGATTTCGACACCGCGGCCATGACGCTGTCGGGAGAGCACGGTGGGATCCTTTTTCTGAATGGAAACGAAGTCGCGCGCGAAAACGGCGATCGATTCCTGGTCGTGCCCGGGAGCGCCAGGGCTGCAACGGATGCCGGACGATTCGATATGAACTTTATTGGCACTATGAGAGTGCTTAATGAAGCGACCTTCGTTGCTTACCCGCAAGAGTTCCATGATTGGCGGAGCCCTGCATACGACGGCGTTGAGGTGTACAACCTATTTACTAATTCTCGCCAGATCAAACCGGTCGTCATGTTCTTCGATGGACTGTGGTCTTATCGCAGTTTTCCGGAGCTGTTGTTCGCAAATTTCTATCAACGGCCTGCGGAGAACTTAACCCTTTGGGACGCGGCGCTGGCACAAACCGGTCGCCGGCTCGTCGCGACTGCCGGGAACGATGCCCACTCGAATGTTGGTCTGACGTTGAACGATTCCGCAGGCAAGAAATTGTTGGGTCTTCAGCTCGACCCCTATGAACGAAGCTTTCGACTCGTGCGCATGCATGTGCTAATTCCAAAAGGGCAGGTTATGAATTCGGAATCATTGCAGGCGGCGATACGTGAAGGTCACTGCTTTATCGGGTTCGACATTTTCGGCGATACGTCGGGCTTCCGCTTTGCTGGAAAAAACGGCGCCGGATTGAAAACCCAGGGCGATGAGATGGCTTTGGATGCTATCACTCGGCTGCTAGTCAGCACGCCAGTGGTTAGTCGAGTGCTTCTATTCCGAGATGGACGAGTAGTCAACGAGCAGACAGGACACCTGAATACCGAATTTGAAGTGAATGAGAAAGGTGTTTATCGAATTGAAGTTTATCTGCCGCAGTTGCCCAATCGAGTTGGTGATCAGCCGTGGATTATTTCTAACCCGATCTATGTGAGGTGATGACGCTACCAAAGACGAGTTATTCCACTAGGCCGACCGATCAAGATTTTCCATTCATCATTTTCCAATTCTCATTTGTCATCGTTTTTAGGGCGTTGGGCCAAAATCAATGGTAGATGAGAATTGGAAATGATGAATGGGAAATCAGTACTGTCCCAACGTTGATCGATCGATTGGTTGCATCTTGTTGAATTTGATCGACTTAGCTTGAAAATCCGTCGGGATCGATTTCAATTTTCATTAGATCTCTAAAATGGTTTTGGTCGCGGCTTGGCATCAAAAACGGTTTGTAGGTCAAATATGTGGCAAAAACTAAAACGCAGCGCCAAATATTGCCTTTCAAATCTACACATTTGCATTCTCAATAATCAGAAGGTGACGGCATAAACCCTCTGCATTTTGTGCTTTTTCAGCGACCGTTTACTGATTTCCAATGAAGGCTGTCGCCAAGTGATTGATCCTGTTCGACTAACGTTGGGACACTACTGATTTTCGAATTCTCATTTGTCATCGTTTTTAGGGCGTTGGGCCAAAATCAATGGTAGATGAGAATTGGAAAATGATGAATGGAAAATGGCTTTTCGCGGGTAGCCGATCTCTCAGCCTCATAGATACGACATCGCCCCATCCAGGTAGCTCTTGCTAATAACCCAGTGGGGCGACAGACGCGTGCCGGAAAGCTCCGACTCATTTTTGGATGCGATGCTTAAGTCATCGATTCAACTGTTGAGAGCTCCGTGTTGAACTCTTCTCTCGCGCCCGTCCCAAGTGTTAGAGGGTGGCACAAGTACAGCCATCCATATATTGTTTTTAACGTGAACCCAGTCTAGTCTCCGAAGACGTAGCTGTCAAGATTCAGCTTGACCGAGTCGTGACCTAATTTGGAGTGCGATGACCTGTCATCGCTTTCGCCACGGCGGCAGTTCGACGCCGCAGGCTTGATAATAGGCTGTTTTCGACAACTTGCTGCGACAGGTCGCAGCGACGAAAGCTCCGACAGGTCGGCGCACTCCAAAGGATGCGATCAACACGCAAATGCAGCAACTGACCCGTTCTGTGTTTGCGTAGTTGGCAGACCTTGCTGATAATTGACGCGACAAGTAATTCATCTCGAAATCATCCAACAATAATCATCACCAACATGCAGCTTTCGATTGCGACCCCCCGCAACTTTAACTATCAACGCACCATGATAAGCCATGGATGGTGCGAGCTCCTTCCTTTCAGGTTTGATCAGGACAGTTGGAAACTTGAACGAGTGATTGATCTCGGTGACACGAAGCCAATCTCAATAGCTATCACCGGGAACAAACGCGGTCTTCGCGTCGATACATCGGCGCGCCTAAGTAAGACTGCAACCGAAAAGGTCATTCGTGATGTTCGTCATATCTTTCGACTCGATGACGATATGAAGCCTTTTTACAAATCCATGTCTTCTCATCCGGAGTTTGCCTGGATAGCGGATCAAGGCGCCGGCCGAATGTTGCGTTCGCCAACCGTCTTTGAAGATTTGGTCAAGATGATTTGCACGACGAATTGCTCCTGGGCCTTAACTCAGAAGATGGTCACGGGTTTGGTCGATAGCCTTGGCCGCGAAGCGAAAGATGGCCGGCGTACTTTTCCCACGCCCGAGGCGATGGCGCTCATGCCGCTGAAGTTTTACGTCAATGAAGTTCGTGCAGGTTATCGCGCGGCTTATCTAAAGGAGCTGGCGGAACGCGTGGCCAGCGGACAACTGAACGTCAGTGAATGGCTAACGAGCGAGCTGAGCACGCCGGAATTGATCAAGAAGATGAAAGTCGTGAAGGGAGTCGGAGATTACGCGGCTGAGAATCTACTCAAGCTCCTTGGTCGTTACGATGGGCTGGCGCTTGATTCGTGGACGCGCGCAAAATTCTTCAAAGTTCGAAACAACGGACGAAAGGCCTCGGACAAGAGAATCGCGCGCTTTTACTCGCGCTTCAATTCCTGGCGAGGCCTTGCCTTATGGTGCGATATGACTCGCGACTGGCTGTAACGTAGAACAGACTTCAGTCTGTTCATAGCGTCGTGATACGCATTAATCGCAGAACCATTCGACCAGAGTCGTAACTCAAGTCACTGACATTCAACTTGAGTGGAACTGGCTTGAGTTCGCTCTGAGTTCTTTGTTACTCACGAACGTGATTAGCATTCAACGTTTGCTCAGACTGAAGTCTAAGCTACCTTGACTATTGCTTGTTGAAGACGAGCGTCATGTCCACTGGGCCACGCGGACTTTCACCAGTTCGCTTGACGGTCAGCACTTTGCCATCCGCTGAAAGCGACATCTTGTCCACCGTGGTCGCTTTGAAATCGTTGCCATTGAAGTTGCCAGCGCGAACGCTGGAAAGCTCGAGACCCTTTCCATCGCTGGACCAGGTCGCCTTCATTGTCGAAGTTCCATTGCCGGCTTCGGTGGTCACTTCCTTGCCATCGAGATTGTAGGAGCGTGGTCCGCCCATTCCCCCACCTCGTCCGCCGCCGCCACCACCGCCGCCGGGACCGCCTGGGCCTCCGCCGGCGGGCTGGCCGCCGGTTACTTTCGATTCAATTGAGATCTGCTTGTCGTCCTGAGTAATAACCCACTGAACACTTTCAGCGTTCTGCATTCTTTGATCGAGGCCGGTACTCTTTGCTTTATCCAAAGTCCAGGTGCCGGCAAAGCTGGTCGGCGCTGCGGCGCTGACAGCTAAGGCGAAAATCATGGCCGCTACGAAGCCAAGCGTAAAAACAGTCTTCTTCATAAAACTCTCCTTCAGAATAAAGTCCGGGTTCGTCGTTTCTCTGGTTTTCGTGTTCGAACTGAAACCTAAAATCCAGAGGTCAAATCAGGGAGTGACGGGTAAACGCGGCAGAGTTTAGCAGAGCCGCCTACGAAAAAGCGTAAATGACTATAAAGAATTGTATAGGGACGGTAAAGAACGACTCATCACATTCACACCGGGCTTTGGCCCGGCGTCGAAGTTTAGCTTTGAGGAGCTTGCCCGAAAAGTCTCAAATCCCACCTGCGGCAGCTGGCGGATGGTTCAAGTCCTGCCTACTTCCGGCGTAGATTGCAAATGAGGCCGCACTTGAAACATCCCTCAGCTGCGGCTGAGGGGATTCAAGAACCAATCGCAACTTTCTTGTTGTAGGTTGAAATTGAAACCATCCACCAGCTCCCGCAGGTGGGATTTAAGACTTTTCGGGCAAAGCTGCGTTGAGTCTTAACCCGTTCTTAACGGTTTCCAGTCCGCAGCGGTCCTTAGTCTGTATTGGAAACCGTTAAAACGGTTAGAATGTCCGACTTATTCTTACACCGGGCTGAAGCCCGGTGTGAATGAGAGGTGTGAATGAGAGGTGTGAATGAGAGGTGTGAATGAGAGGTGTGAATGAGAGGTGTGAATGAGAGGTGTGGATGAGGGGTGTGAATGAGAGGTGTGGATGAGGGGTGTGAATGAGAGGCGTGAATGAGAGGAAACCGCTCGAGAGATGGTCATCGCCCGATAAATTGTAGAAACTTCGGACTCGCTGGGAGACAAAACTTCATGATTCATTCGACTGTTTTTCGGTCATGGGCGCACGCCCTGGTTGCGATTACTTTCGTCGTTGCGATATCGCAGCAAGGACTTGCGCAGGCGTCGCATCCGCTTGACTCGCTCACGGCTGAGGAAATTAAGCTGGCGACGAGAGTGCTCAGTGCAGCACCACAATTTCCGAGCGAAGCCCTCTTCTCAACAATCGTTCTCAAAGAACCTGCCAAAGCCGAGGTTCTAAATTATCGACCGGGGACATCGTTTGAACGCCAGGCCTTCGCCGTGCTGCTCGATCGCAAGAACAACCGCACCTTTGAAGCCGTCGTCGATCTGAAAAGTGAGAAGCTGCTTTCCTGGAATCAAATCAAGGGTGTTCAGCCCCTCGTTACTGACTCCGAATACAAAGTTCTCCCTGGCATCGTAAAAGCTGATACGCGCTGGCAGGCTGCCATGCGAAAGCGAGGCATCACTGATTTCGAGAAAGTCCAAATCGACGGCTGGGCCGTGGGACAAGTCCGCGCAGGTCATCAGGGGAAAAGATTGCTGCGCGCGCTCTCTTATCTGAAGGCTGATTCTATTAACTTCTACGGTAAACCTATCGAGGGCGTGGTCGCGCTCGTGGACATGAATAATGACAAGGTGATCGAAGTCGTCGACACCGGCGTCATTCCCATTGCACCAACAACGCAGGAGTTGGATGAGAAATCGACGGGCCGGCGCGAGCCGCCCAAGACGCTCTCCATCACGCAACCCGACGGCTCTAGTTTTCAAATCAACGGACAGGATGTTCGCTGGCAAAAGTGGCACTTCCGTTACACGATGCACCCGCGCGAAGGCCTCGTGCTGCACACCATCGGCTATGACGATGATGGTCGAGTGCGGCCCATCCTTTATCGCGCAGCTCTGTCAGAGATGGTCGTGCCCTACGGCGATACCGACGAGACCTGGCGTTGGCGCAGCGCGTTTGATGTCGGCGAGTACAGCGTCGGCAGGCTCGCCAGTTCCATCGAGCCAAAAACCGATGCGCCCGAAAACGCTACGATGATCGACGCCACGTTTGCCGGCGATAATGGCCAACCTTATGTTCTGGAAAGAGCCGTCACGATCTACGAGCGCGACGGCGGCCTGCTCTGGAAACACTATGAATCCTATTCTGAACAAAATGAATCGCGCCGGGCGCGGGAACTGGTAATCTCGTTCATCGCCACAATCGGAAACTACGACTACGCTATTAACTGGGTCTTTCATCAGGATGGCGTGTTGGAAGTTGACGCTGCCTTGAGCGGTATCATGCTTCCCAAAGGCGTTCGAGAAACCAAGGTCGTTGCGCATCCTGGCCATCCGAACTCGGGTCACCTCGTAGCCTCGAACGTAGTCGCTCCTCATCATCAACACTTCTTCAACTTCCGCCTTGACTTCGATGTTGATGGAACCAACAACTCGGTTCATGAAATGAATACACGGGCATTACCGGCCGGGCCTGGAAATCCAAATCTAAACGGAATGGTAATGGACGAGACTGAGATGGCTACCGAGCGGATGGCGCAGCGGCAAATGAACATGCAGTCAGCGCGGACCTGGCTGGTGGTTAATCCAACAGTTCGCAACGCGCTTGGGCATAACAGCAGTTACATACTCGTTCCCGGACCAAACTCTTTGCCTTACGTGTCGCCCCGTTCTCAAGTGCGCCAGCGCGCGGGATTCATAAACAACCATTTCTGGGCAACACGCTATAACGCTGACGAAATGAATGCCGCCGGTGTTTACCCGAATCAAAGTCGTGGAGGCGACGGCTTACCACGTTGGGTGGCGAACAATGAATCGCTCGTGAACAAAGACGTCGTTGTCTGGTACACGATGGGGATAACGCATATTCCGCGTCCTGAGGAATGGCCGGTGATGCCCGTCACGCACGTCGGCTTCAGGCTGATACCTGGCGGATTCTTCGTAAGGAATCCCGCCCTCGACGTGCCACGTTGAGATTGCGCGCGACAGTTCTAATTCACACCTGGTTCACGGCAACTTGACTCACGCGGACGCTGACTGAGCGGTGAGCGCTTTAGATTCTGGGCCACAGATGAACACGGATATAACGGGTCTGAATAGATCCAAATTTTAGATCTGTGTTACTCCGTGTTCATCTGTGGCCGAGTATGAGCTACGTACGGAAGGCGCCCTTTGCTCTCCGCCCTTTCTGCGTAATCGGCGTAATCTGTGGATGGTTTCGTCGCATTACCGAGGCAAGGCGAACGTGTGATAAATTTACGACGCCAACTTGATTGACAGTTAATTAATTTGAGGGGAGATAAGAATGGACGACGAAAAGAAGTCGCCTGAGATTTCATATCTGATCAGGGTAAAGCCCGGGCGCGCCGGTACCGACCCTACCGCGCCTGACTGGGAAGTTTGTGAACTTGAAGACGGCGTCATAAACAACAACGCTGACATTTATGACAACATGACCGAGGCTGAGGCTCACCAGATCGCAGGAATGTGGCGAAAGAAAAAGGAAGAGGCTGAAATGCCCGCCACCGAAGCCATCAACTAAAAGTACGACAGGCTGCCAGCCCTGTCGCGAGCAACGAGACTGGAATTCTGCGAGAGTAACTGCAGGCTGGCAGCCTGCAGTACATTCCTTACTGCGGGCATTCCGCGTTTGAATGTGGCGCCACGGGGCTGAAACGTAATTGATACTCAGCTGAAGTTATGAACGAACAGACCATTGCGTTCTGTTTGGCCAGATCCCGCAACGGCGCGCTGTTCACCTGTCCCAGCCAGAAGATGATTCCCGCAATATCCGGATTACGACGCAGGTAGCCAAAGTACTGCGTCGCGACGAAGGCGCGATTGTATTCAGCGTCGATCAACGGGCGATTGTTAATCGGATTAGTCTGAAGGTTGTCGTCCGCAAGCCGGTACATTACTGCGCCTCGCCCGCCAGAACCGTAAAGCGTAATCAGCGCGTCACGCTGCGAGCTCAAGTTCACACCCAAGTCTGACTGAATATTCGCGAGCACAGCGTCAACAAATTGCTGAGCGGTAGCCAAACTGGCGGGGTATTTCGTCACGAACTCCGGCCGCCCAACGAACACATTCGCAAGATCCAATTGCTTCTGTGCCAGGTTGCTGCCACCGATAACCTTGGCCCGATCTCGCGAGAACACCTGATAACTAGGCAGCTTCTTTTCCTCGTTCGGGAAATTTGGATCGGGACGCGGGTTCGGGAATGGTTGATTATTTCCATAAGCCGCGCGGTAAAGTCTAAAGACGTAAGCACCTGTCTGCTGAAACTCCAGTTCAAAGAAAAAGGCGTTGGAAACAGTGATGCGCCGTTGCGTTATGCACGGGGCATTTCCGCACGGCCCCGGTCCCGTAATCTGGCTAACCCAAAAGTTAAAACCGCCCGTGTCGGGTGTACGGCTCAGAAAGTCGAAGTAATGTTGGCGCACGAAATACTCCGGATCGTCCAACAGGCTTGTAGTTCCGTCAGCTTCCTCGTCATCTTCGATCTCCAGAGTTGCCTGAATCGGCGAGCCCAACGCTGCACCGGTGGCATTACTCAACGTCAAGTTCACGGTCTGTAGGTCCTGAACATAGCGGTTATCGACGATGATTACATTAAAGGTTCTTACGCTTTGCCCCGGATTGAAAGTGAGTGTTCCGAGCGCAGTGATGTATCTCGTCCGCTGACTCGCGGTGCCATCAGACGTCGCGAAGTCCACTGTCGCTGTACCGGACGTGTCTCCTTGTCGTGTTACAAAAATCTGTGCAACCTTCGCTAATAGTCCTGGCGGCGGCGGTTCTTCCCTCACTGGAAAGATGTTTTGGTTGAATTGAATGGTTGGCGCTGTCTGAACTCGAACCCAGTACGGCACTCGCAGGACCTGGCTATTGCTGTCAGTTATCACAACATACCCAGTATGATCTCCGATTGCGGCTGAACCTGTCAGAGTCAAGTTCATTGTTACTGAACTTGATTGACCCGATGCCGGCGAGACTTGATTGAGGCTTGGACTGACGCTTACACCAGTTCCGGGGTTTATATCCTGAACCGTAATTGTGTAAGTGTTTGCTCCCGCGGTTTGATTTGTAACCTGAAGGCTCAGGCCCATCTGGGCTCCCTGAATTACATAACCATAACTGAGACTCGCAGGAGAAAACGTCGCGTTTACTGAAGAAGCCAGGTTTAGATCTTCGCGACCTGAACCCGCGTCGAGTATGCCGGCGTTCGAGCTCAGGGTGCCGTCAGCAAAAACGGGATTCTTAGCAGAGTTCATCAAGGCTGACTTTATCTGTTGTGGTGTCCACGTCGGATGTAGCTGCTTGAGCAGCGCTGCGCCACCGGCAACGTGCGGTGCAGCCTGACTGGTACCGCTTGCGGATGAGAAACCACTCGCGTCACTAATGCCATCCGGATTAGGTGTAGTGATAGCGCCGGAATAAATCTGCTCGCCCGGCGCCGCCATGTCTGGCTTCAGAGTTTTTAGCAGCGACGGTCCACGCGAACTAAACGTCGAAATCACGTCGGCTGGGTTAGGAAGGTCAATCAACGGCACCGGCGTCAAAGTTATTTGAGCTCCCGCATGTGTTGCCACCCAATCGCGCAAAGCCAAACCATTCGTTCGTCCAATAAAGACAGAAGGAATCGTAGCCTGCGGTGGACCAGCAACATCAATTAGAAATACCGTATCGCCGCCATCCGCGCCTTCACTCACATCCTTGTTGTAGATGATTGCACCAATGGCGCCAGCTGAACGGGCTGCCTCTACCTTGATTGCGAAACTGCAGTTTCCTCGTTCGACTAAAGCTATCTTGCCGCTCAGCGACCCGGCAGGCAGCCCCGCACAACCTCGATTGTTGTTATCCAGCGTGTTTACTTCCAGGTACGCCGCGGGTCCAAGCGGATTTGTGAGCGCGGAAGAAGCCGTACCACCCTGCCCAACCGTGCCACCAATGTTCGTGAGATTAGCGGGCACAGTCCCAGCTACGCTCATTCGAGCGCCTGGTCCTACAGTGTGCGAATTGCTGGTCGAGCCTACCGCGATTGCTGAAGGCGCCACTGCGGGAGATTCAACGGTACCGGGGCCGCCTTCGCCAGTGTTGCCGGCAGCTGCCACCACGATCATGCCGGCCCCGACTGCGTTCTCAACCGCTTGATCGAGCAACCCTAGAGTCGCGGTTGCCGGGCCGCCTAGACTCAGATTAGCGACATCGAATCCATCAGCGAGCGCTGCCTGCAGAGCCTGAATAATAAAATCATCCGTGCCGTTGCCGCTCGAGTTGAGTACACGATAGTTTCCCAGGAACGCCTTCGGAGCTACACCCGTGAGTGGAGCTAACGGCGAAGTCGTATTTAGATCTCCAGCGGCGATGCCAGCCACATGAGTACCGTGGCCATTTTGATCGGCAGGTGTCGAGCTTCCACCCTGCAAAAAGACTTTCGCGACGATGACTTTGTTGTTGGTGAAGTTCGTATCGCCTCGAGGAAATCCTGCCGGAGCAACAAAGCCGGCATCGGCGAAGAGCGGATTGGTGACGTTGATGCCAGTATCCAGAATAGCGATCTTCATTCCCTGCCCCGCCGCTGAGGAGCCTCCGACTCTAGTCCAGGCTGCGGGTGCATTAATCAGAGGCACACTTGCACTTATGACAGCTTTGTATTGCTTGCGCAGAACGACTCGTTTGATCCCGGGAAGCGTTGCGATGGCCGCGAGCTCGGTACCTGGCGCCTCGACAGAAATAACGTTTACGAGAGTGCGGAGCTCGGCGATTACCTGCATGTTGGGCGACAACTTGCCCGCCAGAGCTTTGAAGTTCTCCTGTTGAATCGTCAATTGAGCGTCGTAAGCCTTCGCCTGAGGCGCCTCCAGATCCACTTTTTGGCCGGCAGCTTCGAGACCGAGCAGGTTCTTTTGATGAACGACAACCGGCTCACCATCGAGCTCGATAAGCACATTGGCTATCTCTGTCGAGCTAAAGGTCCGACGCAGTTCTGCATTTTCGTCAATGGGCTCTGTCTTTCGCGCTTCGGCATCGCTTTTCGCCGACCGATCCAAATGCGGGGCTGTGAGTTGAGCTTCACTTCCAGTTCCAAAAAAACAGAAAGCTGATAACAAAATCAGGAGGAGGATGCGTGATTTATTACGAACTACAATTCTCATAAACGATTGTGACTCTGGATTGAATTGACTGACCGTAGGCGTAGCTGCAAGCGCTCGGGGAGCCTGAGCCCTGGATGTCAACGGCGCCAATGCCCTCAGGGATTGACGGTTGAGTGTTGAAGATAAGTTATTCCCTGCACGTCGTCAAACCAACCATTGGGGGTTGCAACAGGAGCGAGCGACTTCTTAATCCTGCGGTGAGTCAGAACCGTTTTGAATGTACTCGGGAGCTTGCGTCAGCGTTACTCTAAGACCCTGGTCATCGACTGACATCTGTTCGCTGAAACCACCATTGAAGCTTACGCGCCGGTATTCGCCTCGAGGCAAGGGGATCACGACTTTGTGTTCACGACTCGAAGTTGTCCACGCCGCCACCGTCAGTTTCGAGTCTTTCGCAAACAGGAGGATGTAGTCTTCGGCATTGCCGGTATCAATCCGGCTCTCGAATTGAGAGCGCCCAAGCATTTTCGTCAGCGTTTGAGCCGCCAGGTAAGCCGGCTTCGGCTCATAGACCGGATTACGCCCCTTAACATAGCTGCGAGAGACCGTCCCAAAGTGATGTTCGGGCTCTTTGGGATCTGAGCCATCATCCCGCCAATCATACCAAATGGAGATCGCAACACCATTGCCGAGATTGGTCAGCATTGAACGAGCCAGCATCTTACCCTGAACCTCGGGATCCATGTTTCGCCAGATATCAGAGTAGCCCCATTCGCTCGAGATAATCTCGACTTGTTTCCGGGCTGGGTCCGTCCCGGTCTTGTCAATGCGTGGCGCGTATGTGGAAATCAAGTGACGAAGCCGGCAGTAATCTAACGCTACCGATTCAGGATCGGAGCGGCGGTAAGGATGAATTGAAACGAACGACCAGTACTCGAGCAGCCCTCCTTTGAAACAAGCTTCGACAAACTCGAAATCGATTTCAGACGTGGCCGGACCAATTAGCTTTTCATTTGGAAGTGCCTCACGAAACGCTTTGCCAACTGTCAAAGCAAGGGCTATGTACTCATCGACGTTAGGCTTCGGGGGCCAGAATAGAGAATGGTTCGGCTCATTGTAGATTTCCCACAACACGCCTCGACCGGCGAAGTGCTTGCCGGCTGCCACTGCCCAACGAGCAAAAGCTTGTCGGGAATCCTCAGTTCGCGGCGGATGGTCATCATCGTAAAGTGGATTCGAATAATCGAGGATGAACAGGGCTCGAATATGAAACGGTTCGAGCGAGGTCATTAATCTATCGTAAGCGGAGAAATCGTACTTCCCTTTTTCGGTTTCGGTCTGATCCCACTTCAGATCCATGCGAACCCAACGAAAGCCGGCCTCGCTAATCATTTTCACTTCGTCAGGTTGAGGATCGGTGAAATTGATGTTTACGCCCAGGGCGTCCGCAACAACCGTCGCATCGGTTTGAGGCGTGGCTGTTCGAGGCAGGAATGTACAGGTTTCCGCTCGCGAGCATCCGAAGCACTGAATCGTGAAGCAAATGAGCAGCGAGGCCTGAATGTAAGCACGAAGGTTCATGAGGCTGGATGGGCGGGCAAGACTAATCCACGGGGTTTGGTAATGCTTCGCTACGCGCGGTCTCAGTGCTCGAGGCGCGTCCCAAAAATCGCGCTAACCTTGTTGGGAAGGCTGGAGACTTGAGACCTTCGGGCAAGTCATCCCAACGTGGTCGCAAACACTCCAAGAGAGTGACTCGCCGCAGACGCATCAGCGAACACAGCGCCGCGATGAACATCGTGCTGTAACCCGCGATCGAGGCCAGCGCGGCGCCTTGAATTCCTCTGGTTGGAAGCCAAACGGCCAACGCTATCACCATCACCAGCGCTGACGTGATTCGCGCGATGGCGCTGAGTCCGGGATGTCCAAGTCCATTGAGACCGCTAATAACCACGGCCCCGGCGCTCCACATCACCGAAGCAAACATCAACATTCGGAGCACATTGGTGACAGGAACAAACCCCTCGCCGTAAGCAAAGCGCAGGATGTAAGGACTGGCAATCCAAAGCGGAACAAGAATCAGAAGGTGCGCATACAGCGTGAGACGCAAGCTGCGAGTCAGAAGCTTCGTTGAATTTTCCGCCTCGTCTGAAGCTGCGACCTCGGGCATCAAAGCGTCGCCGACTGAAGATGCCAGGATGCTGGTGATGTCCGCGATGCGAAGCGCTACCGCGTAAAGCCCGACGGCGCTACTCGAGGCAATGCCAACCAACATCATCAGATCAAGACGCCAATTTATGAACTCCGTGAGCACGCCGGGATAATCTCGAATTCCATAATTCAGCGTCATGTTGAGCTCGGAGAATCCGGGACGCCAATTTGGCTTGAGCTCAACGACCACAGCAACTAATGACAACAGCATCGAGGCGGTTACCGATATGACCATGGTATAAGCCGCAGCCGCTACCGTTAATCTGCCGGTCCACCAAAGGACAATGTAGCTGCCGACCTGAACACAGAAGAGAATGAGCCGCAACGCGCCTACCCATTTGAAGCGGCGCGCGCCTTCCAACAAGCCTCGAGTCAAGTCTGTCAGCATCAGAATGGGAATAACCAACAGATAGATTCGAGAGAGTCTCAACACTTCGGGAGTTCGCTCGCCAATCAGATAAGGGATGAGGAGCTGTGCGACCACGAGCGTGACTAAGCCGACGACGATGGTGAAGATTATCGCGTTCGAAAACAAAGGCGAAACGCACTCGGGACGTTTTGCAGTCCAGTACCGGTACGCCTGCGGCAATCCGACCTGCGCCAACATAGAAAAAATCGCCGGCCACATCAGCACGATGAATAGATCGCCACGCCCAGTGGGACCTAAGGCCCAGGCGCTGAGCAAACTGGTGACGACACCCGATGAAAGCATCAGGGCGTTTGTACTAAAGACCAGTTTGAAATTTCGTTTCAGCATGAATAGCTCACAATCAGGCGAGTTCCAGACTTTGATCCGTAAGGGAACGCCTTGCCGGCCTCATAACCTGTTTGTAGAGCGCGTAAGTCTTTTCCGCCACCCTGTCCCACGAATACTCACCTACTCTATTTGAGCCTGCGGCAATGAGCTGTTCTCGCAATTGGTCGTCGGTAAGAATCTTCGTTAGCGCGTTCGCGAGATCTTCTGCATCTCGCTCGCGAAACACCAAACCTGCATCGCCGATAACCTCAGGGATCGCCCCGCATGTCGAACCAATAACCGGAACGCCACTGGCCATTGCTTCAACCAGAACCCTGCCAAATTGCTCGCGGATTCTCTTCGTGGTTTCAGTCGGCAAGACGAGCACGTCAAGCTCATGAAAGTACTTAGGCACCTGGTCAAAGTCGATCGCGCCAGTGAATTCAGCACGATCAATGAGCGACAGCGAGCGCAGTTTTTCTTCAAATTCAGGTCGGACAGGTCCGTCACCAACAACCAGCAACTTCCAGGGCAGTGCCTTGATTCGGGCGAGGGCGTTGGCAAGGACAGGAAGACCTTTTCCTGGCAGCATGCGGCCGACGTAACCGATCGTGAGCGTGGTGCGACGCCTGGTATTTCCTGCGGCTGGTCGAAACGCCTCCGTATTCACACCAAACGGAACAATCGGCGCTGGTTTATCAAAGCCCTTGGCTCGCAGCACCTCCACAACTGTTTCACTGCAACCGTATGCCGCCGCCACGTGTCTGAAGGCGCGCTGCTCGAGCCAATTAAATGGCGGCGGATACTTGTGCATGATGTTTTGATTGGTCTGCATCACGATGGGAGCTTGTGGAGCAAACCATCGACACAGAGTCAGCAGTTCGGCGCAAGCTATGCTGTATGGCTCGTGGCCGAGGTCAATCAGGTGCGGCTGATGTTCGCGCAAGGCTCGAATGATTGGTCGAGGATCGTATGCGAACAATTGAATATGTTTGGAAAAATAAGGTTTGGCAATCCTTACGGGAAACAAATCGTCTTCAGTCGCCTGCACTTCAACTTCTGCCTCGCGCCAGCGATCGGTCGTGATCACTTGCAAGTCGACATCAGGGTACAGCTGAGCAAGCGCACGTTCTCTATGCCGTAAGGCCGGTGTTAAGCTCGAATGAGCAATACGCAAAACGCGCATCCTCTGTCCTCCATTTTTTGAACTCGGTGTTGATGACATATTTTTACTTCAGTGGAACTCCAGCCTCGCCCAACATCAGGTCAGGCGAATTCCAGCGCTGCCTGGCTGAGGGCGATCCCGATCCCGATCTTTCTGCTATTAGCTCGTCAAACAGGTTCAGATACTTCCTCGCGATCTGTTGCCAACCGTAATCTTTGACGGTAACCAAACCACGACTTTGTACGGCGGCACGAAGCTTTGGATCGCTCAAAAATTGATCCAGCTTCCTGGCAATATCGTCCGCGTTTCGCTCAATCAGGAATCCGTTGTCACCGTCTGTCAAATAGTCCTCAATACCTCCAACCTTCGTGGCAAAGACTGGAAGTCCGCACGCCATGGCTTCGAGACAGACTAGCGCAAATGTTTCATACAGCGTGGGCAGCACAAGCGCGTCGGCCGCAGCATAGATTCGCGGCAGATCATTTCGTGAGCCTGCAAAAATGACCCGGTCGCGCAGCCCTAATTGATCGGTGAGCTTTTCAAAGGGTCCCGGCACGTCGCGACCAACGACTAAGAGAAACGCTTTCGTGTTCATCTTCGCGAGCGCGCAAATCGCAAACTCCAGGCCTTTGAGGCGATACTGATTTCCTACGAAGAGCAACAGCGGCACGCCATCGGGAATCTCGAACTCACGACGAACCTCCTGCTTCAGCGCCTCAGTTCCGGGACGATAGCGGGTTAGATTTACTCCATTCGGAATGGTGACGATCTGTTCGTCAGGAACGTGATAGTGATGTTTCAACTGCTGACGAACTCTCTCCGAGATCGCCACGACCTTGCGATAGCGTCTGCCACCAAGCATCCACCAATCACGCCACGCGACCCATAGATTTGTGGGATTCAGCAGCCAACCGTAATAACCTGACCTTTGTTTCTCAGCGAGCGCCGCCCGGTTCACCGCGTGCACCACACAAACGTCGCCGGTTAACACATCACCATGACTCAAGACTATTCGCGAGCCGCGATTCTTCCGGACTTTCCAGGTCGCTGCCAACGTGAAGAGCGGTATCGTCAATAACGTAATCAAGTGGCGCCAGCGATCTCGCAGACGTAAGAAGGCGAGCCACGGTATCACCAGCATGATGCCCTGGCCTGCTTCCGCCTCAGTTGTAAGACTGGTCATGGCGCAAGCATCAATGCCCAGTTGCAGCCATGTCCTATGCAGTTCGAAAGCGACGGATTCGCTACCGCCGCCCAAACCGATTTCCAGCGATACCTGCAAAACCGATAGTTCTTCCATTTGTTTACTCAATTGTTCAGCGAGCACTTGCAAGCCTTTGTTCTTCTTTCGGCCGACTGGCTGGTTCAACCGAGCCAACGTCCACCGGGTTCGAAATTAATGACCTGTAAAAATCGTTCAGGTCTCTCAAGTAACGTGAACAGGAAAAACGAGGCGTCAGCGATTTCTTCGCCTGGGAGGCGAGTCTGGCGCGAAGCAGCGGCCGATTGGTTAGCGTGATAATCGCTGTAGCCAGCGCTCGCTCATCTCGGGGTGGAATGAGCCAAGCTGTCCGTTCATGTTCGATGATCTCAGCTAAGCCTCCGGTCCTGGTTGCAATTACCGGAGTTCCGCACGCCATTGCTTCGACGGCGACTAAACCAAAAGGCTCGACGCTCGAATTGACTATCAGCAAGTCGAAGGCCTGCATCAGAGAGCTTACGTCGCTCCGAGCTCCGAGCATTCGCACGCGCCCGTCGATTCCCAGTCTTCGAGCAGCCTCAACCAACTGCTCGGCGTAATCCTGATCACGATTGAATAGCGGCGCTCCCACGATTAGCAGAACTGCTTTCGGGAGCTCCTTCAACACATTCGCGAACGCGCGCAGCAATTCAAGTTGCCCTTTGCGCGGCGTTATTTGACCGACGATTCCGACAACACATTCAGAATTTTCAACTCCAAGCTCCACTCGTTTTAGTGTGCGGGTGTGCGAGTCAGGCTGGAAACAACTCTCGTCAATCGCGTTAAGAATGACTCGGATCCGCTTTTCGAGAGGCTTTACAGCGCCACGGAAATTCTTCGCTACCGCATGTGACACCGCGAGAAATCTGGCGCGGGATGACATCAGCGCCAACAGCCTGATAACCGAGCTCAGCGGATGGGTTGGTAACTCGTCGTGCAAATGCCAGATGACCGGCATTGGCAGCCGCCACGTCGCAATCGTCGCAACCAACCCGGCGCGAATACTGTTTGCGTGGACGATGTCCGGATAAGCGCGCTTCGCCATTTCTCGCAAATGTAGCGTGACCGCGACCAGCGATTTGAGATATCGAAAGAGCCGGTCAACTCTCCAGGTAAATCTCGCTTCCAAAAGCGCAATGGACTCCGGCGATATGCCGAGCTGCGAAAGCTCGTTTGTCAGCTCGCCTTGTGGCGGACAGGCGACGACGGGCTGAACGGCGTCGCGATCGAGACGCGACAAGATCATCAGCATCATGCGCTCAGCGCCGCTGACCTGACCCGTATGGTTGTAGAAGAGAATCTTCATTTCGCCGTTAGTTGGACTGTGGCTGTAAATCCGGCCCACCGCCTTCGAGAATTTTCTTCAAGCCTTTGTAGCGGTGCCATTTGGCTTTCGTTAACCCGTAGCCGCCCGAGACCTTGGCAATAAAGCGAAGCAAGTTGTCGCGCCGCCCGAGAGGTATCCGCCAACGCGAGTAAGTGTCGTTGGACCCTTTCCAAACCGACCAGGCCGCGCGATAACCGCATTCCCGACTTAGCGCCTCGAGTTCTTCATTACATTCGCCGAATGGCCAGGCCATGTAATCGATACTTTGGCCAGTGATGGTTTGCAGCAAACTCCGCGAGGCAAGCAGTTCGGCTCGAGCGTCCGGCACGGACAACTGCGTAAAGTGGCGATGCCACAATCCATGCGCGCCAATCGTTACCAACGGGTGGCTGGCGATCCTGCGCAGCTCTTGCGGAGAGAGATAACCATCGCGGCCAACAAATGCAGCGCTCATGAAAAGCGTCATGGGCAGATTGAATTTCTCGAGCAGCGGCAGCGCCACGGTCAAATTGTCTCGAAAGCCATCGTCAAAAGTAATTGCGGTGATCTTCTTGTTGCTGTCGCTAAGCGTGTCCTCGAGTCTTCCCACGTTCTGCCGGCGCGAAAGCCAACGCAACTGTTGCTCGAAGCGATGTCGGGGAATATCGATATCGCCTGGGAGAGGCTGAGCTGGTTGACTAATCGTGTGGTAGACCAATACCGAATGCATTTCAACTACACCTCAATCTGCTCTCGCTTTTGTTGCGCGCTAATCCAACCAACGAGCAACCAACCTACTGGCGCAACTGAATAAAGCGTGAAAGTGTTTCCGAAGAAACTGTTCAGAATCAGAACCGGCATCAGGCTGGTGGTAACTCGCCACAACCGAGCTTGAGAAGAACCGGCCTCCGCTCGTCGATAAGAAGACCAACTCATCCGCGTGGCCCGGAATAGAATCCAAATGAACAGCAACGCGGTGGGAAGACCGCAGGTGATTACCGTTGATATGAAGTAGCTATCAATTGGCGGCAAATCGAGAGCGCTATTGAACCTCCAGGCGCCCAGCGATGTTCCTCCGAGACCAATGCCGAAAGGACGATAAGGCACCAATTCGGTGGCCAGGAAAGTCCAATTCGTAATGCGCTCCTTCATGCTTTCTTCTTCGGTGGGATTGAGTGTTCCTCTCGCGGTGTGCGAGAGCACGGCGCCCATTCGTTCATCTTCGCCGTGACTCAGCATGTCATCATTTGTTGGCGCCTTGGCGAGTATCGCAATCAGGACAGCGGGAATCAGTATTACGAGTAAGCGAGACGTCATAGCTCGCAGGTTACGAGCGCCCGCCAACACGAAGATAAGAACCCCAAGTATCAATCCGAACATTGCGGTACGTTGGCCTGTCAACAACAACATCGTGCTAAGCGCTGCTCCGGCAAGCAGCCAGGAGATGCTGCGGAATTTGTTCTTTGCGCCCAGAACGAAGCCGAACGCCATGATGGCGGCGAGTTCGATGTAGCGTCCCCACTCTTCTGCGCTGCTGAAAGTGGCGAGCGCGCGCTTCACATTTCCGACTGAGATCGATCTGTAGAACTCGGTATTGTCGATCCAATACTGTTCAAAAGCGGGGAAGCCGTAGGCCAGCTGATACAAGCCATACAGTGAAGTGAGAATGCCAACGACCACCATGATTCGGTAGGTCGTCATCACAAATGAAGATTGCAGCGTCTGTCCAAAATAAAACCAGGCTACTGGAACCAGCATGAACAAGGCTCCGGATAACCCAACGCTGATGCCACCCTGTAGCGGATTGAAGATTTCCAGAAAGTAGATTAGCCCGAGAATGGAAACCGGCCCTGCCAGCGGTGACGCGCGAAAAATCGCGAAGCGTTGTCGCCGGAGCAGCATAGCCATCGCAACGACAGTCACGATTGGCGTCAGGATATGAATCGGATCGGTTGCCGTGTACGGCAGGAAAAGATATTGAGCTCGTCTCAAGAAGCCTCGGAGCGGCTCGAACAGCATCATGCCAATCAAGCCAGCTTCCAGGCTAACAATCAGCGGAAGCAGCATTGCCGAGGTTAGCCCGCCAAGCCCCAGCCAACGTAGCGCTTCACCACCAGTGGTGATTGCCCAAGCTACAAATCCGGACAACGGAAACACTGCGAGCGGCCAGAGGACAATTCGTCCTGGCCCACTTCGACTAATCGACCGCTCGGCAATGTAGTTAGTGCTCATTTAGAAAAACACTCGAATCATCTGGCCAGCGCCGGTGTTGGCCACACCAATCCAGTACTCTTCCGCGAAAGCAGCCGTGCTCCCGCCAGCAGATCTCCTACGCAGGACGATGGCGCTACGGAACCAAGGAACTGAAGCACCCGATAGGCAAAGACTTTGTTGTCGAACTTTTCGGCATGCTCGCGAAGGACTGCCGATCGCCAGGTGCGGCTTTCAAAATCTTCGATCGCCGAGATAAGCGAGTCGACTCGAGGCTTTTCGAAAAAGACTCCAGTCACACCGTCAATCACCGTTTCGATGGCTCCGCCGGCTCGAAATGCGATCACGGGCCGTCCGGAAGCGTTCACTTCCAGCGGCACCATGCCAAAGTCTTCTTCACCGGGAAACAACAACGCCTGACAGCGGCTCGCGTATCGATTGACCTGTTGATCTGACTGGCGGCCCAAAAACTCGGTTCGTGGACCAGCCATCTTTTGCAGGCGGGCTCGGTCGGGGCCATCGCCAATTATCACGAGGCGCCGGTCCAGTCGCTTGCAGGCTTCGATAGCCAGATCAATTCGCTTGTAAGAAACCAGGCGCGACAGAATCAGGTAGTAGTCATCTACTTCATCCGAGACTTGAAATCGCTCGACGTCGATCGGCGGAGGAATAACTGCTGCATCGCGTCCGTAGACCTCGCGTATTCGGGACGCAACAGTTTGGGAGTTGGCAATGTAGAAATCCGGCCGGCGAGCGGCGCGCAAGTCCCACTTTCTCAATCCCCACATGAAGAGCGGCAACGCCGAACGAGTGATGCCGTTGAAGCGCTCGCGAGCGACATAGTCCTCGTAGCGCCACACCCACCGCATGGGCGTATGGCAATAGCAAACGTGGATGGCGTCCTTGCGACGACGCACCCCCTTGGCGTAGCCCGAACTGCTGCTGAAGATCAGATCGTAGGCTGTTAGATCAAATCTCTCGATCGCCAGCGGATACAACATGAAGTACTGGCGAAAGCGCTGCTCGATCTTTGGCAGCCTCTGCATCATCGAGGTGCGAATGTCAGCAGCCCGCATCTCTTTGGGGAGCCGGTGCTGCAAAGCGACGGTGGTAAAAATCGGAGCAGTCGGAAACGAATCGTGCATCGCCATGGCAACTCGTTCCGCGCCACCCATTTGAATGAAGTAATCGTGTACTAACGCGATTTTTGACATTTAGACCTGTGTACTCCTCGCCCTGAAGTACTAACAGTCAGAATCGGGTCGATTTTTCAGATGTACTTCAGGCTGCCAGCCTGAAGCTCCGTTGGAGAAGAGCGTGTGAAGTGATTAATAGGCCGCCCAGTTTTGATTTTGGGCTTTGGGACATGACAGAAATGACAGGCTGGCAGCCTGTCGTACTCAGGTCGCGCCGCGCGCGGTAAGGATGGCTGGAATAGTTCGCAGGAGAATCGACCAATCCAGGACCAATGACCAGCTGTCAATGTATTCCAAATCCAATTTCATCCATTGCTCGAACGAGAGGTTGCTGCGCCCGGACACCTGCCAGAGACACGTCAACCCAGGTTTCACACTGAAACGACGCTTCTGCCAGGCTTCTTCGATGAGGTTGGCGTCGCGGACCGTCAAAGGTCTCGGTCCAACAATGCTCATGTCTCCGAGCAGGACATTTATTAATTGCGGAAGCTCGTCGATACTGGTTTTTCGCAACCAGCGGCCGACAGTTGTAATCCTCGGATCGTTTTTGATTTTGAAGATGGCGCCGCTTTTCTCGTTGAGGTGCTCGATTTCTTTCATCTGCGACTCAGCATTGCGATTCATGGTGCGGAACTTCAGCATGCGGAATCGACGCTTGTTCAGGCCAACGCGCTCCTGCACAAACAGAATTGGTCCTTCAGACGTGACCTTGATGGCAATCGCTACAACGACTAGCAAGGGCATTAACAGCACAAGCAGAATCGCCGCGCCGAGGACATCCATTAGCCTTTTGATTTCGGTTCGCCAGCTGACGGGAGGGGCGCTGTGCAGCGAAAGAAGCGGCGTGCCTTCGAATTCCCACGGTCGCGAACGCGCCAGCCGGTGCGGAAAGTTATCCGAAGCCAGGTGCACCATGATTCCCTGCTCTTCGAGCAGATTAATCGCTGATTCGATTTGCGAATACTGGGACTTGATGGGCAGCGCGATAAAAACTTCGTCAATAATCTCGCTGCTGATGATACGAGCCAGATCGGGTACATCGCCCAACCACGGCACCGCACTGAGCCCATTGTTATTGAAGCGCGTTTTGCTATCGACATAGCCGACTAGCCGGTAGCCGTAGTCAGCCCGGTTGAGAACCTGTTTGGCAAACCACTCGGCGCGACTCCCAGTGCCGACAATGATTAGTTTTTTCAGATTGTGCCCACGATAGCGGAGTCGACGAAGGTTGAGCCGCAACAGTGCGCGAGTACCACCGATAAGCAGGAGCGCGATTAGGCCAACCGAAACTGCGGTCCAAACTGTTATCGTCGGCCATTTTCCAAGCTGAGCAATAATCATGAGCGCCGCGCTGGAAAAGAAGATTGCTCGGCCCACTTCCGCTAACTCTTCGCGCAACGCGCTGAGGCGATGCGAACGATACACACCCTGAAGGAAGAACGCGACGTACCAGGTGCTCAGCAGTACTGCCACCAGGAGCACGTTGCCGACTTTGACTCGGGTCTGTAGAAAGTCGACGGCATAGTCCGAGATCGCGAGAGGAGTTACGGGAGCGTAGTTCAGCACAATGCCAAGGCCGAGCGCTGCCATCATTAGAAGCAGATCGGTGACCTTGAGTGTGAAATTCGCCAGTTGTCCGTAACGCTGAGTCATTCGATTGGGGAATGCTGATTGCTGATTGCTGATTTGGTTGCGTCTGATCTTAAATCTGAAATCTGAGATCAGAAATCTGGGATCTGAAATCTGGGATCTGAGATCTGAAATCTGAGATCTGAGATCTCAAGCTCGTGCCCGACTTTGCATAACTACAAAGAACAAAATAGAGAAGACCAGGAACATTTTTGAATTACAGGAGCGGCGCGAAGAAGGCAGCCATGCTCGCGTACCTGACATATCGCTCAATCTTCGAGATGCGATTGCGCGGCACCAAAATCATGTCGCCTGCCTGCAAAGCCAAATCATTTTCCAGATCACTGGTGCGCTTTAGATCCTTGAAGTTCAGCACCTTCACTTCGGCGGTGTCTCCATTCAAGCGCTTGAAAACCAGCACCTGCGAAGACTTGGCCGTCTCCTTCATCCCACCAGCCAGCAATACCGCCTGAATCGCCGTCAGCTTTTCTCGCAGTTCAATCTTGCCGGGCTGATTGACTTCGCCGGCAACCACCACGTACGGCTTCTGGAATTCTTTCAGGATGACGATGACCTCGGGAGACTCCAGCCGGGCACGAACTTTCGCGAGAATCAAGCCGCGAACCTCCTGCAAAGTTCGACCGCCGACCTTTAGATCTCCGCCAATCTGTAACGAGATGTAACCATCAGGCTGCACTGTCAGCGTCTGATTGAACTCCGGTGTGTAGCGATACTGAATATCCAGAACATCGCCAGGCGTAAGTGCGTAGCGATCTTCAGTCCGAACGGTCAGAGCCGGGGCTTTCTCCTGCGCGCGGGCGGTTACGCTTATTGACGCGACCAGCAGCAACAGGACCGCGGCAGCTGAAATTTTCCTGTTAGTATTCATTGGACCCTCAGATAAACTTTGTTCTCGACAAACGAAGAACCGGAACAGCCCTTAAAGCCTCCGATATAACCAGCCAGGCACAGGGTAGCGTCGTTGATTCAGAACAAAGCCGAGGAACTCTCCTCCTGCTTGTTCAATCACCGCTTTCGTTCGCGTGATCTCTTCACGGCGGGTGCGCCCAGCCTCGACAACTACGGCGACGCCATCGACGATCGGCGCCAGAATGGCCGCGTCCGCCGAGACTTTTAGCGAACTGCAATCGATCAGCACGTAGTCAAAGTTCCAACGCAGCGCCTTGATACAAGACAGCCGGTATTCGGGATCTCCTTGCCACAGTGATGAGCGCAGCGCCGCCGGCATCTCCACCAGTCCGTTGGTGGTCGCCGGTAGCGTCAGCAAGTTATCGATTTGAGTCTCGAAACATTGTCGCGAGACTGAATGCGGATCGGCAGCCAGAATGTTCTGAAGACCATGCGAATCGACGGCGAGGACACGTTTTTGAGTGGTCGTAGCGATCTCTCTCGCCAACGTATTCACAACGTAGGTCACACCTTCGCCTGGAGTTGACGAGGTGAAACCTACTACCCGGTTCCGGACTTTGCCGGACTCGTCAACGGCCTGAAATACGTTTCTGATTAGATCAAGATAGAATTCCACAGCGACCCTCGCTTATTCTTCTTGCGAATTTCTTACTCTCAATCGCAACTACTCGCTTACTTCCGCAGCTACTTCCGCCGGACTCCCAACTGATAAGAGGCGGCGCTTGTCGATTATTAGTGACCGTCGAGTTCTGCCTTGCACGGGAATTGTTGCCAAAACGTGACTGCCGCTGAGCATTTCCAACTCTCGTGGAGTTTCGACATTGCCACGCAGGAACTCCGCAGTGATTGCACTCGCCAGGCTGATGAGCGCTCCCATCACAATTCCCAGGATCAGATTCAGCGGACGATTCGGTTTGGTCGGCATATGTGATTCAACGGGAGCTTCGGCCAGCGACACGTTCGTGATCTTGCTTTGATCCAGCTCGTCGGCAATGCGTGCTTCTTCCCTCTTCTTCTCGTAAAGCTGATAGTTGTCTTCAGCCTCTTTGACGCGACGCGTCAAATCCTGATACTCGCCGGTGATGCTTTCGAGACGCGATAGTTGATTGTCGTATTCCTCCACTTGTCGAGTCAGGCTCGACCGCCTTGCTAACGAACCGGCACGGTCGATGCGAGCGCGCGCCAACTCAGTTTCAAGACTTTGTCGCAGCGGATTGAGGTCAGTAGCTTGTTCAGTCGCAGTCTGTTCGCTGGCGCGGTCAAGAGCCGCCTTCGTCGTCTCGATCTGCTTATCAACTTCGCGCACTAAACGATCGTCGGCTCGAAACTTGGTCATCAATTGCGTGCGGCGGTTGCGCAGCTCGACCAGCATCGTGTTGAGACGTTCCGCGGAATATTGATTCGGCAGGGCTCGAGTTTGAGTGACGATTCGAGGCTGCAAACCACGCATTTGCTCCTGCAGCACCGTGATGCGATCGTTGACTTCATTAATCGAGCTTTCCGTCTCCATCAGCCTGGACTTCGTCTCGGTCATCTTTGTGACCGTCAAGTCCTTCTGCTGATTAAGCGAAACAACATTCATGTTTCGCTGAAAGTTCGAAAGCTTTGCTTCAGAGGCGCGCAGTTGTTCTTCATACTGGTGGGCCTGGTCTTTGAAGAATTCGTAAGTCCCCGGCAAGCGATGCAACCTCAGATGTTTGTCGAGATAAAGCTCCTGCAGCTTTTGCAAAACGACCGCAGCTTGTTGGGGGGACGACGAGCTGTAGGTAACTTCGATGATGTTGGTCTTTTTGACGGGCGTGATTACGAGATCTTTCGACAATCTTTCCGCGGCCACCTCGACTCGAGCACCATCCGTGCGGGCGGCTGTCTTCAAACCCAACCGCTCTGAAAACGATTCAGTGTGACGAGCCAGGTTCGCCTCCAGCGCTACCTGATTAAGCAGATCCTTGCTGGTCAGCAACTCGATCTCCGAATTTATTTGGGACTCAGTCACGCTGCTGTCCGAGATGTTCCCTGAAGCTCCGCCGGTTCTTTCCGGAGTGATGGGGACTTCGGTGCGAAGGCTCTTGACCAAAATCTTCATACGCGACTCGTATTCGTTTGGGATAAGCATGGTAACGACCCCAGTCCCACCCGCGATCAGCAGGAAAGTAAGGACAATTAGCAGCTTATGACGAAACCAGATTGAAGCTACGTCCCGCGGAGAAAAGTTCACCTGCTCAGCTCTCATATGAGTTTTTCGTTATGCACAGTTTGGTCTTCAGTTCTTCATAAACGAGTAATGGGATTGGGTTTCCGGTTTTGATGGAGGCGCCTGGGAGCGCAGGCATCCCTGCCTGCTACCTCTAGCGAGAGTCTCGTTAAGAATCAAAAGTAGCGTATCTAACCTAAGCAGGCAGGGATGCCTGCGCTCCCAGCGATAGACAAAGAATAGGGAGAGGGCGTTAAATAGCCGCGAGATCACGATTCTGAAATGTGGCACGGGCGTCCCGCCCGTGAAGTGCGCTGAGTGGATATCAACCGGTGAGAACGCGTAACTCTTGATCTGAATGCCAAAGCTGAAGTCACTGAGTGTTTTGTTTCTGATGCTAGCCATAGCGCTCTCTTGCCGCATGGCAGAAACACTCACTGGCAGCCCGAAAGCTGGGACAGTCAGCAACCTGTGGCCCGATGTTCCAGCATTCGCTGGGGCTCAGAAAGCCGATCTTGAAATCCCACTCGGCGCCAGATTAGCAATGCAGGCGATGATGCAAGGCAAGCTTAGCTTTATCGCTTTCACGACCGACAAAACAGCAGACGAAGTGAAAGCCTTTTACAGCAACGAGCGTATGAAGGCTGTGGGATGGACGCCCAACGACAAGGGCTGCATCGGCGATTCCCAGGATGAGAAGAGTCAGGGCGCTATTTGCCTGTATGGGAGAAAAGACGGCGGCAAAGACGAGGCGTTAGCGATAATCGTCGCCGAGAATGACAAGACTAAGAAGACTGAGATTTTTTATGTGCGCATCGATGTAAGCCGGCCCACTCCCTCACCGTCGCAGCGAACGGAAGACATGCAAACCATAGGAATGTCACCGCAAGTAGCTTGAGCCCGCCTGATTTACTTGAACTCAATTGACTTGATGTAACTGGTGACGGAATCGTCCCAGTGACTCACTGTTTTTGCCGGCCCGATCAGCTTGAGATAGTAGTTGCCCTTGGGCGTCTCGATCACGGCGCCTCGCAGGCGTTGGTTGGCGTCGTTGTGTCGCTCCTGACTACCCGGCGCCATTTCCGCGGTGTACGTTCCGCTGACGTCAACTGTCGTCACTTGTAATCCGTTCACCGTCAGTTTTTCGGTCTTTGCCTTTTCTTTCGACGAGCTGCCATCGGTTTGCTTGATCTGATTTATCCAGCGGTCGATGTTGTCGGAAATCGTGCCACCCTGTCCCGAGCCAAAAAAGTACAGGACCAGGCTGGCGTCGGCGCTGTCGCCTTCGACCTTCGGCAGTTTGTATTGAGCGACACGCATACTTGAGGAAGGCTTCTCAGTTATCCAACCCTCGGGAACTTTGAACCTGATTTCGGCTGAGGTTGTCGCCGCTGAGTTCTGCGCAAGTGGCGCCGTAACGGCCGCGCCGCCAGTACCAGGAGTGCATCCGGCGGCAACGAGCACTGTAAGAATGCACGGAAGAAGATACCCATTTAACTTTCGCATTTGTTGATGGCCTTTCATAGTCGGATGTCGTGACGAGTGCCCAGTTTGGATCTTCGAGATGTAGCTTCTCATTCACACCCGGTTTCAACCGGGTGATAAGGGCACGTTGAGTTTTGATAACCGTTTCAACGGTAATAACTACTTGACGAACCAACCCAATGAACGTCGAAGGCGTTCGCGAATTCCAGCCTGGGGCAACGCCCCAGGAATAACGCAAGTGTTTGCTTCGCTAACGCTGAAAGGGTTGGCGAGTAGTGCGCTGCGTCACGAATCTTCCCAAAGCTCAACTCGCGAACGCTTACAGCGTTCCCTATCAGTTCCTTTTTCCTGGGGGCGCTGCCCCAGGGCTGGAATTGCCAACGCCTTTGGCGTTCGACTACTGACGTTGATTGGTCAAGTATATTAATGCCGTTGAAACGGTTTCGAAAACTTAAGTGGGCGATGTTCACCTGGTTAAAACCAGGTGAGAATGAGAGAGTCAGCACTAGAGAACGTAAATTCCGGCTTGGACTCTGAGCACCATGACTATCTCGCAGAGAGTGCGCCCAGGAATTTCAGCCCGCGGAACGGGCGACAGAACTATGAAGTGCTAACGATCTATCGCCCGCTCCGCGGGCTCGGCATTCAAACTCACGGTACCTGGGGTTCCGCTTCGCTCCACCCCAGGCTTTATGCTTGCGCCTGCTCCGCAGGCTGCCTCAAGCGCAAACGAATCCCGGATGGTTTCTTTTGCTGGAGGTGGTTGCCACAACTTCAATTTCGAGCCCCAACGGTGACTTGCGACTCGGCCGCGGAAATAGAATTCATGCTCCCATTCCACTTCCGCCATTGCCAGCAGACAATCAACAAACGCCTCATGCTGCGCGTCACGCGCATGCCGGGCCGCCGTTTCGTACTCACGAATATTCCGGCTCTCAAGCCGCCCAGCGCCGTACATCGGCGGAAGCCAGCCCATCAGGTGACAACCGATCGCCAAAACCTTGCCGATGATAACAGCGCGCGCTTCCTTCACTCGACTCGGCCGCGAGTTCAGTTGCGCCAGCATCTCACCAACCAGCTGGCGGTGATGCCACTCTTCATCCTCAATTTTCTTGATGGAGCGTCGTTCTTCGGGATCGGAAACGGAATGCCAGTGCCCACGATAGGCATAAGCGGCCGCCAATTCGGCAGAGAAAGCCACCTTAAGTAGATCAATTAATTGTTGCTCGCTTCGTTCGCGCATTCGGAGTCGCCTGAAACAAGCGACAAATGTAGCGCAAAACGCCTCGGACTAGTTAGTTAATCAGCCACCAGATTGGCGGCGATCGCATCTTCAGGATGACCAGTCTCGCGAGCTAGCCTGAGCAACCAGTCGATCTTGTCCATCTGTTCGGGATCGAGATCGACGAATCTGACGCCAAAGCCTTGCCGGCCGTGATGGCGCACTTCGCCCTCGACGTATAACCAATCGCCGTCGGGGAGGAGTACGCGAAAGCCAACCGTTTCGCCGACTCTGATTTCACCGACCGAGTTGAGATAGCAACCACCTAAGGAAAGGTCTGTAACGAGCGCCGGGTGATTGTCAGTTTCACTGTCCCAAACAGCTTCAAGACTCACATTGAGTCTTGGTGTCGATCTTCGATCTTCCATGGAAACTCCTTGCAGGATTCACGATGAGGACACGCAAACTGCCAAGCTCTGGGACAAGAGTTGGGGAGAACGATGGGGCCCGGGAGCGCCAACCATCGTCAATAACGCACCATGGTCATCTTAGATTAGAAGTCACTTCGTTTACCAGAATAATTTTTTGACACTAGTTCCGCCGACAACCCTCCACCGATTACGCGGATTCAAAACCAATCAGTGTAAGCGGCGTATTTCGCAAAACTCATCTCATTCACACCCGTTCAACCGGTGGTAACGGTTAGAGGTTAGAGTAGCTTTGCCCGAAAAGTCTTAAATCCCACCTGCGGCAGCTGGTTACTTCAGCTCCAGCCTATCAATGTTTGATGTCGTTCTTTACTGAATCCCACCTGCGGCAGCTGGTGGATGGTTGAAGTTCGACCTACAGAGAAGTTTGGAATGGCATTTGTGAATCCCCTCAGCGGCAGCTGAGGGATGTTTCAAGTACAGCCTCGCTTGCAAATCTTCCGCGGAAATTGGCAGGACTTGAACTATCCACCAGCTGCCGCAGGTGGGATCTCGCAAACAACGACTTCAATCATTGGTAGGTCGAACTTGAAACTATCCACCAGCTGCCGCAGGTGGGATTTTGCAAACAACGACTTCAATCATTGATAGGCTGGACCTGAACTATCCACCAGCTGCCGCAGGTGGAATTTAAGACTTTTCGGACAGAGCTGGTTGAAATTGAAACTCGACGCGGCTGAAGCCGACGGTCTCTAATCCCAGTGAGTCAAGTATGTCGTCACCGTTGAACCGGGTGTGAAGGATATGGAGTTTACAAGCAGCGCTGCTGGATTTTTCCTTACTTCACTGAGTGGCGGTTTTGGCGCGATGTGTGTCGATGCCGTGACGTTTGATCATCCTGTCGAGCGTCTTGCGATCGATGTCGATTATCCGCGCCGCCGCCTGTTTGTTGCCGTTGGTGTGATCCAAAACCCTCGCCACGTAACGTCCTTCGATGACAGCGAGCGTGGGCCACTCATTCTCAGTGGTCGCGAGATCCATTTCCGTGGCTATGCCCTGTGTCGCTTCGTTGCTGCGCACTCGCTCGGGCAAATCCTGCAGACGAATCGTCCCTTCGCACATCGCGGCGGCGCGCACAATAGCATTCTCTAATTCACGCACATTGCCGGGCCAGGAATACCGCTCCAAAACTGCAAGAGCATCCGGCGAAAATCTAACAACGGGATTTAGAGAATGAACCCGCGCCGCAAACGTCTTTGCGAGCGGCAGAATATCCTGAGGCCTCTCTCGAAGCGGCGGCAACACAATCGAAACCGCGTTCAGCCGATAAAACAGATCCTTTCGGAACCGTCCTGCTTTGACTTCGTCCTCAACATCTCGATTGCTTGCGGCGACAACTCGGACATCGACTTTGATAGTTTGGTTCGAACCGACGCGACGAATTTCGCCTTCCTGGACGGCCCGCAAAAGTTTCACCTGAAAAGCCGGCGTAGTCTCGGTGATTTCATCCAGGAAGACTGTGCCTCCGTCAGCTTCCTCCCAAAGCCCGACGCGATCGCGGTCAGCGCCGGTGAAGCTTCCCTTCACGTGTCCGAACAACTCGGCCTCAATCAATTCACCCGGGATCGCGCCACAATTCACCGCGACAAAGGGGTGACTCGCGCGCCGGCTGCGACGATGAAGCGCTGAAGCCACCACTTCTTTGCCCGTGCCTGATTCGCCGGTGAGGAGAACAGATAAATTCGTCGTGGCAACGCGGCCGACTTGTTTCATCACTTCGATGAAAACTTCGCTACGGCCGACCAGTTCGACATCAGATTGGTACCCGCCAGAACTGTTAGACGAAATGTTCTGCTCGCGCCGGGTCACTATCTGTTCACGCAATGCCTGCGAAAGCGTCTGCAGTTCTTCAACACCAAACGGCTTCAATAAATAGTCGTAAGCACCGAACGCAGTCGCGTCCAAAGCGCCACCCGCACTGCCGTGCCCGGTCATTAAGACAACCTTCGTCCCAGGCGATTGTTCCTTGAAGCGCCGCAAGACTTGGAAACCATCGGCTCCACCAAGCCTCACATCACAGAAGACAGCTTGCCATTGTTCCTGAAGCGACAACTCAAAGGCTTGTTCGGCTGACTCAGCTTCACTTGTTTCCCAGCCCTCATCACGCAGGACCTGCGCAACAAAGATGCTGACCTGGCGATCGTCGTCGATAACCAGTGCTCGCAGCTTGTTCTTCGTCATATTTCCTGTGTCCAACTCAACGTACAGAGAAAACTAATTCCTTCGCATAATCGAGCTCGCGATGCAGTGACGAACGAAATACCGCCGCCGGCATCGGCTTGCCAAACAGGTAGCCCTGACCGCCGTCGCATCTCAACAATCGCAGGAATCGCAGGTGTTCTTCGGTCTCTACGCCCTCGGCCATCACCTTGAGACGAAGGTTATGAGCCAGGGTAATCACTGCCATCACAAGCGCCGCATCGTCGGGATCGCTGGTCGCGCCATTTACGAAAGACCGGTCCAACTTCAACGTGTCAATCGGCAGTCGCTTGAGATAACTAAGCGATGAATAGCCGGTGCCGAAATCGTCGATCGCGATTTTCACTCCCAGCTGGCGAATCTTTCTGAGCAACTCTACCGCGCTCTGGGTATTCTCCATGATGGTGGTTTCAGTCAGCTCGAGCTCCAGCCGCTGTGGAGCGAGCCCGGTACGAGCAAGCGTCTCCACCATCCGCTCGTAGAAATTCGGATTTCTAAACTCTCGGGTCGAGACATTGATAGCGATCCGAATCTCGTCAAACCCGTCCGCTACCCACCTGCCCGCTTCCGCGCAAGCAGTCTGCATCACCCAGGCTCCCAGCTCCTCAATCACTCCTGTGTCTTCCGCCAGCGGAATAAACTCGGCGGGCGGCAAGAAACCAAGCGTGGGATGGTGCCAGCGCACGAGCGCTTCAGCGCCCACGACTTTTCCTGAGGAATACTCGACTTGCGGCTGATAGAACACTTCGAGCTCTTCCCTTTCAATTGCGCGTCGCAAATTGGTTTCAAGCTCCAGTCTCTTTAGCGCTCGCGCGTTCATGTCCGACGTATAAAATCTATAGTTGTTGCCTCCCAACATCTTCGCCCTATGCAGCGCCGCGCCGGCATTCTTCAAGATGCTCGTCGAATCCGTAGCATCATCGGGGAAGATGCTGATTCCCATGCTGGCTGTGACATAGACTTCTCGATCGTTGAGCTGAAACGGCAGCTTGAGCGACTCAGCCATGGATTGGACCAGCTCGACGATGTCTTCCGTCCCATTTACCTGCTGAAGCAAGAGCGCAAATTCATCGCCGTCGAAACGCGCTATCGTGTCGCCCTCCTTGATGCATTCCCGAAAACGAGCGGACACTTCAGTAATGCAGTAGTCTCCGAATGTATGGCCCAGCGTGTCATTAATTTTTTTGAAGCGGTCGAGCGAGATAAAGGCGATACCAATCATCCTCGGATTGCGTTGCGCAGCTGTCAGAGCCTGCGTGACGCGGTCTTGAAAGAGGACGCGATTGGGCAGACCGGTCATGGCGTCATGGTAAGCAAGATGCTCCAGTTGGGCTGCTCTCTCTCGAACCAATTCTTCAAGATTGTTTTCGTAACTACGCTTCTGCTGCAGCAATCGATGATGCCTCAGGGCCCGAGCCACGGCCGCTTCGACGTGATTCAGGTCAAGCGGCTTCATTATGTAATCGAACGCCCCGCCTCGGATTGCTTCGATGGCGCTTTCAATAGTCTGCTGACCGCTGATCATGATGACGGCAGCATCGGGGCAAGCCTCATGAACGTGCGGCAAGAGATCCAGACCGCTGATTCCGGGCATGTTGATATCGCTGATTACCACGTCGAAGTCGCTCTCTTGCAACACCGCCAACGCCTCTTCGGCCGAGGCTACGTCCTTGCATTTGTATTTCTCACACAGCACCTCAACAAGCAGATTTCTAATCTGTTCATCATCGTCAATAATCAATAGACTCGCTTTTCGCTTCTCTTTCATTACTTCCTTGCCAATTCCGGCACGAACTTTTCATCAAGGACCTGACGCACCTTCCGCCCCAGGGCATCAGCGGTGAACGGCTTCTGAATGAAGGCCAGGCCTTCGTCCATAAGACCATGTCGCACGATGGCGTCGTCCGTATAACCTGACATGTAAACTACTGCGGTCTCCGGGCGGATTCGAGCAAGATGCTCAACAAGTTCGCGGCCTCCCATCACCGGCATGACTACGTCCGTCACCATGAGGTGAATTTCATGCTCATAATTCTTTGCAATCGTCAGCGCCTGCTCGCCATTCTCAGCAGTTAGGACTTCATACCCGAGCGTCGCAAGAATCTGTTGAGCAATCTGACGAACCTGTGCCTCGTCTTCAACGAGTAATAAAGTTTCAGTACCTCGCGGCGCTGCTCCCAGCCCGCCACGTGAGTCCTCGTCCGAAACTGCATCTACACGCGGTAAATAAATCTTAAAAGTCGTTCCCTGGCCGCGTTCGCTATAAACCCAAATATTGCCGCCGCTCTGCTTTACTATTCCGTAGACGGTCGACAGTCCCAATCCGGTTCCTTTCCCCGGACCTTTGGTCGAAAAGAACGGTTCGAAAATTCGGCGGCGCACGTCCATATCCATACCTAAGCCGTTGTCACTTACTGCCAGCATCACGTAGTTGCCCGGCTGGCCTTCTGCGTGCTGTTGAAAGTATTCATTATCCAGTGAGACGTTAGCGGTCTCGAGTGTGATCTTGCCGCCGTTAGGCATCGCATCCCGGGCGTTGACGATGAGATTCATGACGACTTGTTCAATCTGTCCCGGATCAGCCTTCACTTGTCCGAGGTCCGGCTCCGTGACGGTCAACAAGTCGATGTCTTCACCAATCAAACGCCGCAGCATCTTGTCAACGTCGGAAACCACCGAGTTCAGGTCGAGAACTTTGGGTTGCAGAATTTGCTTTCTGCTGAAGGCCAGCAATTGCCTGGTGAGGCCCGACGCGCGATCTCCCGCCTTCTTAATCTCCGCGACATGCGGTCTATGAGAACTGTCTTCAGGCAACCGGCGCAGTAACAGGTCCGAGTAGCCGCTGATGACAGTCAACAAATTATTGAAATCATGAGCAACGCCTCCAGCCAGCTGACCGATGGCCTCGAGCTTCTGTGACTGGCGCAATTGCTCTTCGAGCTGCTTGCGCTCGGTCACGTCGCGAGCGATGCCTTGCACGCCGACAGCCTTGCCATTTTGCATAACGAGGCGTGTGTTTACTTCGGTGGCGATGCGCCTTCCATCTTTCGAAATGATTTCTAACTCGTAGGCCGTGACAGGCTGTCCTTCGAGCTTACGGCGAAGCATTTGTCGAGCCTTTTCCATGTACTCGGGTGCAACCGTTTGATCGAGAGTCAGGTTTAAGGTTTCAGAACGCGCGTATCCGGTGATTCGTTCGCCGGCTTTGTTGATGGAAGTGTAGTGACCGGCGAGGTCGTGCTCGTAGATTATGTCGTGAGCATTTTCAACCAAATCGCGATAACGCTCTTCGCTTTGCAGCAGCTCGAACTCGGCTCGTTTATGCTCGGTGATATCAACCATCACCCCTCGCAAGCGCGGGGCTTCACCCTCCCGCGCTTCAACGGTGACAAAATCTCGCAACCAGACGACGCGGCCATCGGACGCGATCATGCGGTAATCGAATTGCTGATCTTCAAGTCTCTCAACCGCATCACGGCAAAGGCCGATCGCCCACTTATCCTCCGGATGCAAATGATTTAGCCAAAAATCCGGGCTGCTTATCCACTCTTCGACCGGGTAACCAAGCAACCGCATGGCTTGATTACTGACAAACGTAAACGCCATTGTGTTCGCGTCCACTTCCCAGACTATGCCGTCGATCGAATTCACCAGCGCTTCGTACTGCTGGCGCAACTCTCGCTCCCGTTCTTCGGTCTGTTTCCTGACAGTGATGTCTTCAAGAGTACCTTCTCGATAAACTTCATTCCCGTTTTCATCGCGCACCACGCGAATATTCATCGAGAGCCAGATTTGCGAACGGTCTTTTCGATAAGCTTCGAATTCAAATCCTTGCAGCAAATCTGATTGCTCGAGCGTTTCTGCCACCAGGCTCGCCTGTTCTCGATCGACATAAAGCTGGCCGGCAATGTCAGTGAAGCTCTCAATGACCTCTTCAGGAGACTCGTAGCCAAGGATTCGCGCCGTCGAGGGATTGACGTTGATGAATCGTCTTCCCACCGTCGATTGGAAAATGCCTTCCACCGCATTCTCAAAAATGAGTCGATAGTTATTTTCGGCTTTGCGAACCTGGGCGTGGAGAGAGGCGCTTTCCAACGCTGCAGCAGCAGTGCCGGCAAGAATCGACAACGCTTTCATTTGCCCAAGAGTGAACGGTCGCTTTCGAGTGACGGTGTTCAGATTGATAACGCCAATTAGTTTGTTGGCAACCTGCATCGGAACGGATATCGACGAGCGAATCTCGGTGCGCGGCCACAAAGCAACAAAGCGATGGTCGCTCACTTCTCCGTTCAAAATCAGCGGTGTGCGCTCTCTGGCGACCCAACTGGCAATGCTCTGCTCAAAAGGAATGCGCTCGCCCAGTAAACGCTCGCGCTTCTCTCCTCGAACGGCCGCGACATATAGCTCTTTACCGTCGTCAGTTGGCAGCAGGACGGAAACTTCATCGGCGTCTGTCTGCTGCAATGAGGCATCTGCCAGATTGCTGAGCACGGTCTGCGGATCGAGAGTGAAAGAGATAGTCTGCGAGAGACCGTAAATTGCTACTGTCTCGCGAAGCTGGAGATTTTCGAGACGCAACCGCCTGGTGTTGATTGCCCGCGTGAGTACAGGCAAAAGCGTCTGCATCTTGAAGGGCTTCAAAACGTAGTCGAAGGCGCCGAGCTGCATAGCATCGACCGCGGTCTGAATGGTTCCCTGCCCGGTCATTATGATCCCAATCAAGTACGGATCGACCTTCAATGATTCGCGAAGCAAAGTAATGCCATCCATTTCAGGCATCATCAAATCGGTCAGCAACACATCGAAGTTCTTTTCGCGCACGTCTTCGAGCGTTGCCTGGCCGCCACTCGAGCCGGTGACTTCGTAACCCTGCGCCGTGAGCGCTTCGACGAGGATCTTTCTCAACTCCGGCTCGTCATCGACAACTAACACCGAGCCCAACGGCGTATTGGACAGTGAAAAGTTTGGTCTGTTTGGGAGTGCTGGGTTAATCACTGCTCTTTTAAGTCTCCTGTAGCCGTAGCCGGAAGCATGATTCTTACGGTCGTGCCAACGCCAACTTCGCTCTCGATTTCAATTGTCCCTCGATGTTCTTCAACTGTGCGGCGACAAATCGGCAAGCCCAAGCCGGTGCCTTTTCCTTCAGGCTTAGTCGTGAAGAACGACTCCCACAATCTCGGCAAGTCTTCAGGCTTGATTCCCGAGCCTGTATCTACAAACTCCGTGACTACCGCAGCGACATCATTCCTGGGTTCGCCAAGGAAAGCTCGAACAGTGAGCGTTCCGCCCTCGGACATGGCATCGCTCGCGTTTGTCAGAAGGTTCAAGAAAACCTGCCTTAATTGTTGACGATCTGCCTGGACCGTGGGCAGATTTGCCGCAAATTCTTTCACTATCGTTATCTTTCGATTTCGAAGGTGATAGTGAACAAAATCCAACGAGTTGCTTAACTCTTCACAAAGGTCAACGGTCGAAATTTGAGGATGACTTCGTCGACTGAAGATCAGCAGATTGCTCACGAGATTCGCCATTCGCTCCACCTCTTGAGCGATGACATCGACCGCAGCGTGTCGAGGATCATCCTTTGGCAATTGCTCGCCCAGGAACTCCACGCGCAAAGCCACGGTGGCGAGCGGATTATTCAATTCATGCGCGATGCTTGCGGCCAGCTCTCCCATCGTCGCCAGCTTCGAAGCCTGCCAAAGCTGTTGCGTCATGACGGTCAATTGCTCAGTGGTTCGTCGAAGGTGATCTTCAGCGCGCTTTCGTTCAGTGATGTCGTTTGCCAAAACCAGCTCAGCGGGCCGGCAGCCAAACTCCACCGTGTGACTGGTTACATCAACATCAATGATGGTCCCGTCCTTCTTACGATGTCGCCAGGTTCCGGCGACATCCAAACCTTGCTGATTAATCGACAGCTTCGCGATCAATTCCGGCACATCTTCAGGCGGCCGAATATCCTTGATCGTGAAGGACAGAAACTCATCGCGGCTGTAGCCATAATGAGCTACGGCCGCTGCATTAACCGCGAGGAAGCGCAAGGTCTCCTGGTCGAAGACCCACATTGGAAACGGATTGTCCTCGAACAGCAGGCGGTATCGCGCTTCAGAATCGCGCAGCGCCTGGTTTGCTTCGCTAAGCCGTTTGCTTTCGACCGCATCTCGCAAGGCACGATTAATGGCTTGCCCGAGACGCTTCAGCCGTTGCTTCACGACATAATCCGTGGCTCCACTCTTCAAGCATTCAATTGCGAGGTCTTCGCCGATCGTTCCCGAGACAAAAATGAATGGCGTTTCCGGTCGCAGCTCGTGAGCGATGGACAGAGCCGTTACGCCGTCGAATCCGGGCACGACATAGTCCGCAAGAATGAGTTCCAGGTTGGGATCGGCAAGCGCTTTGCGGAATTCAGCCTCTGATTGCGCTCGAGTTGTTTGCGGATTGAGTCCCTGCTCCACAAGAGTTTCGTGGATTAGCTCCGCATCAAGCGGATCATCCTCGAGATGTAAGATTCTTACCGACTCCTGCATTAGACTCCTTCGCTAATCCTGCCTTCCGCAATCGTCATTCAGCGCTCGCTTCCGGTGGTGGTTCGTTAACCATCGCCCAAAAGACGCCGATCCGCTTTACGGCGTCGACAAACTGATGAAAATCTACCGGTTTCACCACGTAAGCATTGACCCCGAGCTTGTAGCTTTCCACGATGTCACGTTCCTCGCGCGATGAGGTCAACATCACGACCGGAATCATCTTGAGATTTGAATCGCCGCGTATCGAGCGCAGAACTTCCAAGCCATCAACGCGCGGCATTTTCAGATCGAGCAAAACCACTGCCGGGTTACTACTGCCGCGAAGCTTGAAAACGCCACGACGAAACAGATAGTCGAGCGCCTCGTGTCCATCGCGAACCACATCCACTTCGTTGGCGAGTTTGTATTCACCCAGCGCCATCAGCGTGAGCTCCACGTCTTTCGGATCGTCTTCGGCTAACAAGAGTCGGTTGAATTGACTCATACGCTCACCTTCTCCGGTTGAAGCGGAAGTGAAAAGTAAAAACTCGCGCCTTCTCCCACCGCGCTCTCCGCCCAGGTGCGGCCGCCGTGCCGTTGAACAATTCGGCGCACGTTCGCCAGTCCGATGCCGGTGCCATCAAATTCATCCGCGCGATGCAGCCTTTGAAACACACCAAAGAGTTTGTCCACGTACTTCATGTCGAATCCTGCGCCGTTATCGCTCACTTTGACTACGACCTCATCGTCATGAATCGTGCAGCTAATCTCGATTTCCGGATGCTCGTTGTCGCGCGAGAACTTCAGCGCGTTCGAGATAAGATTTGTGAAAACCAATCGCAGGAGCGTCGGATCTCCCGATACCTCCGGCAAGAAACCAATCTTCCAACTAACCCTATGATCTCCGCTTATCTCGGTAAGCTCGTTGACGGTTTCCTTCACTATTTCCTGCAACGCCAACGGCGCCTTCTTCAATTCGGCTCGTCCGAGGCGCGAGAAACCCAGCAACCCGTCAATCAACTCTCCCATCCGATTCGATGAGTCGATGATCGTTCGCACGTAACGATTGCCCGTGTCGCTCAAAGATGATTCACCCTGCTTGTGCAGCAACTCAGCGTAACCAGCCAAGTGACGGAGTGGTGCGCGCAGGTCGTGGGAGACTGAATATGAGAAAGACTCGAGCTCCCGGTTAGCGTCCAGCAGCTGCGCGGTCCTATCGGCAACTCGGTGCTCGAGCTCTTCGTTCAAGCGAACGATTTCCTGCTCAAATTGCTTACGGGCGGTGATGTCGTTGTTGACTTCCAGAATCGCCTTGGGCCGGTTACTTTGATCGTGATGAAGTACCCAATGACTCGCGACCACGATCCGGTGCCCTTCGCGATGAATATGAACCAGCTCGCCTTGCCAATGACCTTCAGAGTAAAGGATGCGGACGATGTCCTCTTTGGGCTCTGGGAATTTAGTCTGTAACAAATTATCGGAGACCATTCCCACCGCCTCATCGGCAGTGAAACCGTAGAGCTCGCGCGCGCCCTGGTTCCACATCAAAATGCGATCATCCAGATCACGGATCAAAACCGGAGCGAGCTCGAGAATCTGAGCTTGCTCGTGGAGTTGTTCTTCAGCTTGCCTTCGTTCACTGATATCGACGTTGATGCCCGCGAATCTCAGGGCGCGACGATTTACGCCTTCGCCTTCGAAATAGACGCGACCGAGCGCAGCAATCCAATGCATGGATCCATCGGGCCACCAAACTCGAAACTCTTCTTTGTAATTGCCGTCGTTCGAGCCGAGGAGCGCGTCCTTCATGGCCTGCTCTACTCGTTTTTGGTCTTCGAGATGAGTTCGCGCCATGACGTCGGCGAAGCTCGTCGTTCCTTCGGAAAAGCCGAAGTTGCGGTAACCTCGTTCGTCCCAATGAACAATGCCCTTCTCGAATTGATAGTCCCACGTGCCGAGGCCCGCCCCGTCGAGACTCAGCCGCAACCGTTCCTCGCTCTCGAGAAGCTTTTCTTCGGCACGCACGCGTTCGGTGATGTCCGTGACGGTACCGACCGTCAAGGTTCCTCTTTCTGTCTCGAGTGGATTCAGAGCGATCTCGACGGGAAACTCAGTTCCGTCCTTTCTCAATCCCTGTAGCGTTCGGCCGTCTCCCATTTTTCGCGGTGTGGGATGGCTCTGAAACTCTTTACGAAGTGCCGCGTGGTTTTGGAAACGCGGTGGCACCAGCATCTCGATCGAGTGTCCCAGCAGCTCTTCACGGTCATACTCGAACATGATCTCAATCTCCCCGTTTACGAGGACGATCGTGCCTTCAGAATCGACAATCACCTTTCCGTTTGGCGCATATTCAATGAGCTGTCGAAATTGCTCTTCTGACCGGCGGCGCTCAGAAATGTCGATAATGGTGGCGAGCGTGAAATCACCATCGCTGGTTTGCAGAGGGTTGAGCCCTATCTCGACAGGAATTTCGCTCCCGTCTTTTTTCAGCGCATAGAAGTCACGGCCTTCGCCGAGCGGCTTGCTGACTCGTTTGCGGAAAGGTTGGTTAGCCTGGCGATAGCGTACGGGCACGAGTGTGTCAGCCGGAAGACCTAACAATTCAGCAGCCGAGTATCCAAACAGCTGTTCAGCCTGTGTATTTGCGAGCGTGACGCAGCCGGAATGATCGATCATCAACATTGCGCTCGGAGCAGCTTCAAACAGAATCGTGCGCTCGTGCACTTTGCGCTCGAGCTCGCCCTGCGCCTGGCGTATTTCACTGCTCATCGAATTGAAAGCGCTGGCCAGGACTCCTAACTCATCTTTTTGGTTAAGATTGATCGAGCTTGCGTAATCGCCTCGACTAATTGCAGACGCAGCCGCGGTGAGTGAACGCAGAGGTCGGGTAATGCTCCGGCTGAGAAAGAAAGCGCCAACCACGCCAATCAGGAGCGATCCTATTCCGATCAGTGTCATGCTTCGCAGCAATCGACTAACCGGTCTAAGGAACGCGTGGTCAGGAAATTCGATGACCACAAACCAGGGTGTGCCATTGATCGGCCTACCTAACGCCATCAGAGACTCACCATCACGCGAGTACCGAGTCGTTTCGAGAGTCGAGCCCAAATGCACCGGCGGTTTCGGCACCGATTGCACCAGATCGCTCCAGACATCGCCGCGCGAGTTTCCGATATAGATCGCCGCTTCACTTCCCAACAGATCAGACAGCTGCTTCCTGGCGTCAGGAGAAGCAGTGATACGCCGCCATCGAACCAGGTAGCCGATCACTTTGCCGGAGTCATCTTTGACCGCGGCGACGACTGGATAGACTGCAGTTCCATTTAATATGCGCAGGGCTCCGAGCGCTCTAAATGGCTCCGAGCTCACTTGTGTGAACTCAGCTTTCAAATCAGAAGGTTGTCGAGGTGAATTCTCAGGCAACGTCAACGCAACCGAGCCATCGACGCGCCACAGCTCTACCTGCACAGCGCCGATGTCGTTGCCAGGCGCGAACTGCGCAAGAAAAAGTTTCGCATCAGAGGCAGTGGCGGGCTGAGGACTCCCGAGAAAGGATCTCACTTTTTGATCGTTGGCAACTGTGAAAGTCTTGGTTGACTGAGCTGAACCTGATTGTTGAAGAAGGCTGGCTAGTTGCTGAGTGAGATTAACTAGTCTTTCCCGACCGACACTGAGCGCCGCATCTTTAACTGCGCGGTACGAGGCCCAGGTGGAACCGGCAACGGTCGCGAGCAGCAGAATACCGATCAGCAGCGGTAAACGATGCTTGATGGAGAGATTGGAGAGCGAAAAACGGCCGGGTCGCATAGATAAATGTCGGGCTTCTCAGAGTGTCTGGTGCTCCAGTTCTTTAAAACTCTTGAAGCCTGCCATGGTCCACAGGTGCTGAGGTGAAGTTCCTGCTGCTTAGAGACAGAAGAAGGACGCCGCTATCGCCCCCAATCGCAGCGTCCTTCTCGTGGCGCGGGCGTTCCCCCCACAGGGCGCTCCGCGTTCTTTAGTGTCGTCACTGGAACTGGTGAGAGCCAGCTAGTTCGACGGCACGACAAGTTAAGACTGCATTCGGAACTCCAGTTTTCGGACCGAACAAACTAGCCGGGATTGCATGTTCGGCTTGGTTGTTTACGGTGTGCAACCGCAAGCGTTGTAGACGTAAGCCTCCTCTCGTTGAACCTTCGACAATTCGGCATCACCAGGTCGCCTACTACGATTGAAAACGACACAAGGGAACTCGTTTGGGCAGTTGTAAATAATCCGGGAGATGCAGAAACCAAAGGAGCAACAGGAGGATTCGACGTCCCGTTTCAAGATGGCCAGCTTGGTAAATCCGCGAAGAAAGCGACCGTCTAAATCCTTGAGAGTGAAATTAGTCTGGATCAGTCACTGGCACAATCGGGAAAATCCTTAAATGTCATGAGGAAAAACCTGAGAAATTCCATCGATTGTTACCAATCCCATTTTAATCGCGTGTCTCACCAGACCGGCAACATCATGGATGTTAAGACGATCCATCAGTTGAGCTCGATGAGACTCCACAGTCTTGACACTGATTTCAAGTGAACGGGCGATGTCTTTGGTTGTCTTACCGTCGGCAATCATTCTGAGGACTTCAAGTTGGCGAGGGGTAAGCTCGGTTCCAGCACTTCGATGTTGAGCTGCGTCCTTAGCATGCTCGAGAAATGTTCGCCGCGAGAGCTCTGGCGACACGTACTTTTGGTTCGCGAGCACAGTCATGATCGCGAGTTCCAGCTCGGTACTTGCCGCAGACTTGGGTAAGTAGCCCATTGCCCCGAGCTTCAATGCTCGCAGAGCATATTCCTCACCCTCATGAACAGTCAGGACGATGATGCTTACTTCTGGAAATTCACGGCAGGTACGCTCTAAAACGTCGAACCCATTGAGCTCCGGCATGGTGAGGTCGAGCAGTACGAGTCTGGGGCGGTGTTCAGCGATCAGTTTTAAGGCGTCGCGCCCGTTACCGGTTTCCGCGATGACCTCTACACCTTCAATTTGTTCGGCCAGAGCACGAATCCCTGCACGTACGAGAGCATGGTCGTCGGCCACCAAAACGCGAACTGGTTCCACTTTGAGCGCTCCCAATGAACAAAAGCAGCATCAATTTCTTACAATTTCTGCTGCACTGTCATGCTGGGCCTTGACTAAACATCCGGTGGGAATAACCTGAAACACGAATGGGAGTGCCTCAATGGGATTCCAACCCACATTTTGGATTTAAGATTATTACAGGAAGAACCTGAGAGGACAATCAGGGAAATCCTGATACGGAATCCAGTCTGCACAAGAAAAACGGGTGATCAAAATTGAGCTGCGGCTTCTTTGATTGGCTTGGTGCCGTTCTTGATCGGAAAACTTGCGTTCACCTGCGTGCCCTTCGAAGGTGCTGATGCAACCCAGAACGAACCGCCGACAGCCTGCGCTCGTTCCTGCATTCCCTGGAAACCCAAGGTGGCTGCGCTTAGATCTCTCTTGCGAAGAGCCGCTGCGTCAAAACCGGCGCCATTATCATTAATCACCAATCGTAAATTGTCTTGCTCGATTCTCAAGACCACGCTTACTTGACTCGCGCGAGCGTGACGAGCCACGTTAGTCAACGCCTCCTGCGCGATCCGAAAGCAAGCGGTCTCAACATCTCTCGCAAAGCGCGCGTCAGGAAATGGCAAATCAGCTGAGACTTCAGGCCTGAGTCCGGTGCGACGCGCGTGTCGCCCCGCATACCAGCGCAAGGCCGGCACCAGTCCCAAATCGTCAAGTAATGAAGGGCGCAGATCCAGCGACAGATCTCTTACCTGCTCCAGAGCTTCGTCCAGAACGCGAATGCCGTCATCAACGTGAGCTGCCGCATCTGAAGTCGGACACAGGCGCTGGACAGTATGAAGATTGAATTGAACGGCGGTGAGGATTTGCCCGATCTGATCGTGCAGCTCGCGAGCGATGCGCTGCCTTTCGTCTTCCTGAGCTTCCATCAAGCGACGCGAATATCGACGGAGCGTTTCTTCGGCAAGCTTGCGTTCCGTAATATCACGAGCAATTCCCTGGACACCGATTGCCACGCCATTCTTTCGAATCAGTCTGCTGCTGACTTCAACCGGGATGCGCCGCCCATCCTTCCCGATGATTTCAATTTCGTAGGAGGTCTCACCTTCGGAAGCAAGCTTGCTGCACAAGTGAGTGCGAACCTCAGCCAGGTATTCCGGCGCGACCATGTCCGTGAAAAACTTGCCCAGAATTTCTTCGCGTGAATACCCGGACAATGCTTCTGCGGCGCGGTTCACGGATGTGTATCGTCCATACAGATCGTGAACGTAAATCACGTCTTTGGCATTTTCGAACAATTCACGGTACTTCTGTTCAGCCTCACTAAGCGCATCTTCAGCTCGCCGGCGCTCCGTGATGTCCTGGGCTACACCTTCGTAATAAAGTAATTCGCCTTGTTCATTTCGCACTGCGCGAACGTTGGTGGTGATGCACATCGGAGTGCCATCTTTCCGGTAAGCTTGATACTCGAAACCCTGCATCGATTCGTTCTCTTCCAGAAGTTGTTTTAGTTCCTGACGGCGGGCTGGATCTACGTAGTGCTGGTTCTCAATGTCAGTCCGGCCTTCCACCAATTCCTGCGGCGAGTCAAAGCCAAACATGCGCGCGAGCGCCGGATTTGCAGTCAGGAATCTACCGTCGGGAGTAGTTTGAAAAATTCCTTCGCCGCTGTTTTCAAATATGTTGCGGTACTTGAGCTCCGCTTTTCGACTCGCCTCCTCGGCCCGTTTCTGTTCGGTGATGTCGCGAGTGATCGCAAGTTGCGCGGTCACCTTCGACTCTTTATCGAGCAGCGGGGCTGCGTGAGTCTCCATCCATCGACGGGTGCCTTTGAGACCAACGATCTCGAATTCCGCGACGGCGGTTTCTCCTCGAAAAACTCTTTCATTCAACTGACGATAAGCTTCTCGTGAACCTTCCACTACCATGTCAAGCACCGAACGGCCGATTACCTGCTCGCGACTGTCCGCCTCCACCATTGCGAGACCGGCAGGGTTCATTTCCAACACGATGCAGTCGCGCGAGACCAACTTCACACATTCAGGCTCTGATTCAATCACCATGCGGCGCAGCGTTTCGCTGTCGCGCAGCTCAGCTTCAGCTTGCCTGCGTTCAGTGACGTCCTGTCCTGTCCCGAAAAGTTTTACAACTTCACCTTCGTCATTCACTACCACGGTTCCCCGGGACTGCAAGATTCGAGTCGTACCATCCGGCCAGCGGATCCGATGTTCACAGGTGAAACCGCTTTTATCTCGGAGGGCGGAGTCGATCAGGGAAATCAATTCGTCCCGGTCTGCCGGATGAACCAGTAATCTGACAGCGTCGTAGGAAGGAACAAATTCTTCTTTACTGACCCCCCAGATCCTATAGAACTCATCGGACCAGTTAACTGAGCCCGTGCCCAGATCCCATTCCCAACTGCCAATATGCGCCAGGGACTGCGCGTCCCGTAGTTGCGCCTCGCGTTTTCTGAGCTCCTTTTCTGCGCGTTTTCGCTCGGCAATCTCCTTCAGCAGCTCTTCGTTCGCGTTAGCCAACTCAATAGTTCGATTAAGGACGCGCGTTTCGAGCTCCGCCTTCATCTGCTCGATTTCCGCCCGCATCTTGTAAGCCGACGCTTCGATGACGTCGACTTGACCTTTGCTTTGCGTGAGAGCTACTTGATGAGTTCCGACCACGTCGAGCACGTGGCTCGCTTTGCAGTTACCGAGGGCATATGTACATAACGCCGTGAGATTTAGTCCGCCAATAGATTGATTGATCGACTTTTCGTATTCGGCAAAGTCCTTCAAACAATTGTTAAATGCCCATGAGGCGTCACCTGAAATGCGAACGCCTGCGTAGCCTTTGGCTGATGCGTTTTTCAACTTCAGTTTCCAGCGATCGAGCAAACTGGAAACGTTGAAACTACCATCGGGAAAATAGCAATCCCGGTCGGACACGATCTCAATATCGCCAGCGGAAAGCCGCTGTTGAATATCCGGGACCGTCTTTGAAAGCGCTGTGACGGCCTCGTCGTAACTAATCAGGTCGGAAATCAACCAGAGGCAGAATTCACGATTGTCGAGACCCGCCCGTAGGAAAGGGAGCAGCGTGTCGAGCAAATCAGCCTTCGTCTCGTAGAAGTGACAGAGATGACCTCCGCGAGACACTCCGAGCGTGATTACGCCTGCTTGTAGGCGCTCCGCCTCTCTTTTTTCACTCTCAGTGATGGGATAGGGTCGCAACCTTCAAATCTCCAAAGGATTTGATAAGAAAATATTCTGTTTTTCGAGACGATACGAAACTGAACCGGATCAGGCTCAAGTTTCCGTCACCTCAACGGGGCGTTGCCGGTCAAAAGTTAGAGCTGCCGACGACTTGAGGTGTCACCAACCGTGGTTGCGGGGCATTCTATTCGCAGGGAGTAAAACTGGCAATAGGGGAAAGCCCGACCAGTGCGCCAAGAAAAAGTAGGTAAAGCATAAATGGTGAACTGAAGCCTTAGCCGATACCACAGGCTGGCCCCGTGGTGTTTCACGTTGCCGCCTGCCAGCAGCCTGAAGCGTGAACACTCCACGGGACGAGCCCGTGGCATCACCAAAAATCTCGAGCCCGCCTCTGTTAGCGACCAACGTGAGTGACCACGGCGCCAGGCCGTGGCCTCAGTTTAGCGACTACCTACTTTTTCTTGCCGCACTGAAGCCCGACTTTCCGTCCGAAGACGGCATAAGCTCAATCAGCTTTTGTTCGCGCCGGCTAGTTGAGTCCGCCGTTGGCGTTCGCTAAGCATAGCAGCGCGAACGTTCGAGAACTCGTGCGCGAGGATATTGAAGGTGGACTGAGCTATATCTTTGCAATCCGTCTGTTCCAATTGACCCGCATAGCTGGCGACACGCCGCGCCCCCAGGGTGCTGCTGCTTCCACGCAGCGCATGGGCGGCTTGTTTCCAGCCACTCGTATCGGCCGAGTCAATCGCAGTCTTCAACGCAGCCAGCCGAAAGGACGCGTCGACGAGGTAGAGATCAATTAGCTCAACGACGATATCGGCTGAGTCCGGGGACTGAGCATCCGCCAAGGAAGCGAGCACCGAGAGCGCAAGAATCTCGTCCTGATGATCGCCGTCATTGGAATTTTCGTCGTGAGCCAGCCTAATAGTCCACCTCTTATTCACACCGTGGCTTCAGCCCGGTGACCACACAAACTTATTTGCAGTTTAATCCCCCGGTTGAACCGGGGGTGAATGAGAAACATCAAACATCAATCCAGCAACATGTGGAGGGTCATCTGGAGCTTTTCAACCGTGAAGGGTTTGGAAAGAAAGACTGTGGCTCCGGCGCTGAAGCACTCGGTCATCAGCCGTAGATCCTGTTCCGAGGTAATCATCATCGCGGGAATACGCATCAACCGCTTCTCGGTGCGCATGTATTTGATTATCTCGAGCCCCTGGAGGAAAGGCATCTTCATGTCAAAGATAGCGGCTTTGAAGTTTGCGTCAGCGCGCAGGATTCGATAAGCCTCGCGACCATCCGCTACTTCGGTCACTTCGTATCCTTCTTTGGCGATAGTCGAGCATACCAGATGACGGATGACGGGATCATCATCAGCAACCAGAACGCGCGATGACGTTTGGGTAACTTGAAGAGACATAAGATTTCCTTTCAGACAGAGGCAGGTGGTTATGAATGGTTCAGGCGGCCCGGCTGGAGACCTGAGCTCGCTGTTGCTCGATGAGCTTTGAAACTGTGGTTCCGACATTGAGGATGTCTTCGGGATTGGCCAGGTATTGTACGGCGCCCGCTCGCAGCCCTTCCTGTTGTTCTTCCCAGGATGACGAGGCTGAATAGATCACGACGGGCTTACTTGAGGATAGCGTCTTACACAAACTGAGTGCAGCTCCATTGGCGGAGTTGCGGTTGATGAGAAACAGGTCGATTACACCTTCAGCCATTCTCGCCAGGACCGAAGCTTCGGAGTCTGCGACAACGACCCGATGCCCTGCTTGAGTTAACAGGTACATCCACAGAGCGCGGCTATCTGCGTGATCTTCAATCAGCAACACTTGAGTTTTGTTGTCTGAGCTTTCAACTGCTGCCGGCGTCGGCACTTCTGCTTCAGTGCTCTCTGACTTAGCCTGGACCGCGGAAGCAAGCGCTTGCCTCACAGCCTCGACAACAAGCTTGGGACTATGAGTCGCCTTGGAAAGGACGGCGGTAGCGCCGGCTTTCCAGGCCTCTTCGGTCATGGAGTGCAACAGCGAACTCGAGAAAATGATCACAGGCATTGAGCGCATTTCCGGATTGCTGCGAATCTTTCTTAGCACTTCGATGCCATTCATTTTGGGAAGCATCCAATCAAGTAGTACCACATCAGGCTTCGTTTGATTGATGAGAGTGAGCCCAGCTTCGCCGTCGGTTGCGACCTCGACTTCAAGTCCTTCAGCCGCAAACTTCGTTCGATAAATGCTTCCTATTAATTGTTGGTCTTCGATGACGACTATTTTTTTCATGATAATTCTCCGAACTGACACCTGTCGTCTGCCCTACCGATGAAAAATGACAAATGACAAATGATATATGGCAAATGTTCCGGTTTTAGTCTTCGATCCTGACTCAACAACCGCCCGACAGGCTGGCAGCCTGTCGTACATCAGACGGGCTGCAAAAACTCAGCCTTAAGAAATCTCTCAACTCTTCTGAACTCTTCGTTCACCTCGAGCAGCAGGTTCTCAGCGCCTTCAAGGCGATTCAAACGCCCCGCAGCTTCCAGCTCGCGCAGCGGCGCAACCACCGCAGTCATTCCGCAATTCGCGCTGGTGCCTACGCAATTGTGTGCCACCAGGCTAATGGCTTCGCTGTCGCCGGCTATGATCGCGGTGGCTAGCTTCTCGAGATTCTCTTGCATCTGTTCGAGGTAGATTTCAATGATCTCGCACACTTCTGCGCCCATCGCTTCATGCAAACGTTCCAAATCTACCGGAGGACTGAGACGGGTTACGGTTTGTTCCATTTGGTCGTTATCTGCCGAAGTCGAAAAGACCCTTTCCAAAACCAGGGCCAGCTCTTCGGGCTTCACAGGTTTCGAGATGTAATCGTCCATCCCCGCAGCCAGACATTTTTCGCGATCGCCCTGCAAAGCGTTAGCTGTCATGGCCACAATCTTCGTGTGTCGTTCATCTCCCTCGCGGCGCCGAATCTCAGCAGTCGCTTCATAGCCGTCCATCTCAGGCATTTGGCAATCCATGAGAATCAAGTCGTAGGCGATTCTTGATAGAGCTTCGACCGCCTCTCGACCGTTGGCTACTGAATCAGCACGGTAACCAAGCTTTTCCAGCTGCCTCGTTGCGACCTTTTGATTGACGATGTTGTCTTCGGCGAGAAGAATCAATCGATTTTGCATTACTGATGACTCCTTCAATACGTGTTTGGTGATTAATCGGGGGGGTGTTGGGCTAAGGGCCTTATTGTCGCTGGCGTTCGATGAATTACTGACGACATTCATCAAACAATCAAACAATTGAGATTGCCGGACAGGCTTGGTCAGGTAGGCTGCAATTCCTGCTGCGCGAGCTTTAGCGCCGTCGCCACGTTGTCCATACGACGTGAGTAACACAAGTTGAACGGCAGAAATCGACGGGTCCAACTTAATCTCACGAGCCAGCTCAAAGCCATCCATAAATGGCATCATCAAATCAAGAATGCCCAGATGATAAGGAGATCCTTGTGCGTGAGCCGCGCGCAGCATCTCGAGAGCACGAGACCCGGAATCGGCTTCCGCGTAGGAGATCCCCCACGAAGTTAATTGATGAGCAAGAATTTTCCGATTGGTAGCATTATCGTCAACAATCAAAGCTCGCAGTGAGCATAGCTCAGCGCGTTTTGGCTTTTCGGGAACGGCTTGAAGCTGCTTTTCAAATGTCGCAGTGAACCAGAAGGTCGTACCAACTCCGACTACGCTACTGACGCCGATCTCACCGCCCATCAACTCAACCAATTGCTTTGAAATGGCGAGACCCAATCCCGTACCGCCATACTTGCGCGTGGTGGAGCCATCGGCTTGCGTGAAAGGCTGAAATAGATTTCGCAGGGCTGATTCACTGATGCCGATGCCTGTATCTCTGACACTGAACCGGATGGTCGCCGTTTCTGCAGTCTCGGATTCCTTCTCCGCCTGAACGATCACCTCACCCTGCTCAGTGAATTTGATTGCATTGCCTAACAGGTTGGTCAGCACTTGCCGCAGCCGTCCCGGATCCCCACGGAGCGCGGTCGGAACACTGTTGTAAACGAGAGAGGCTAATTCCAACTTCTTGTCTCGCGCCCGTTCTGCGAGTAGTTCAACCGTGCCTTCAACGGCAATACTGAGATCGAAGTCGAGAGTCTCAAAGTTCAGCTTGCCGGCTTCAATCTTTGAGAAGTCCAGAATGTCGTTAATGATCGTGAGCAGTGAGTCGCCGGAGGACCGAATGGTTTCGGCGAACTCTCGCTGGTCTTCAGTGAGATCCGTGTCGAGCAGGAGACCCGTCATTCCGATCACGCCATTCATCGGGGTGCGAATCTCGTGGCTCATGTTCGCGAGAAATTCAGATTTGAGTCTCGCTGATTCCAGCGCCCCGTTTCTTGCTTCTTCCAATTCCTTTTCAGCGCGCTTGCGGTCGGTCCGATCCCGCCTGATGCCCATCAACGCTACCGGATCACCGTCAGCATCGCGCTTCACGCTGACCAACTCTTTCACGAATCTTTGCGAGCCGTCTTTCTTGATCAATTCGTACTCAAAAGCTTTGTGCGCTGTACCGACCTCATAAGCTCTCTCGTATTCATTTGCCAAGATCGCGGCAAGGTCTTCCGAAACAAAGTCGTGGAAACTTGCGCCCACTACCTCGCTTTCAGGCCAGCCCGTGATGCGACAGAAAGCGTCGTTAACAAACAGATATTTTCCTTCGCCATCAATCTCAAAATAGCCGTCGCCCAAAACGTCGAGAATGGTGCGGTATTTTTCTTCGCTCTCGCGAAGCTTCTCTTCAACTCTCTTTCGCTCGATGGCAAGCGCCACCTGGCTTCCAATGGCATTGAGGAACTCGATGTTGCGCTTCGAGTACGCGTTGGAATCGCTGTAGTGCTGGCAGACCAACACCCCGATCGTCGTCGAAGCGGTTGCGAGTGGCACGCCCACCCACGAAGCTGGCGGAGTTCCAACACGCTCCACTTCACCATCAGCCACTAGCTGCTTAAAAAGCTCGTCTGTCATCAAAACTGGACGTCCACGTCGAAAGACATACGCGGTTCGACTCTTCCCCAGCTTCTGAGGCGGCGGAGCATCGTCAAATTCGTCGGCGAAGAACTCCATATTGAAAAGACCGGTCTTCTTGTCATACAAGGCGACAAAGCAGTTCTCCGCGAACAAAACTTTCTTCAGTGACTGGTGAATCAAAGCCAGCAGCTCGTCAAGATTGCGCGTGACGCCAACACTTTCAATAACTTCTGAAATCGCTTCGCGTTCTTTCTCAGCTAACTTCCTTTCCGTCACATCGCGAGCAATGCCCTGCACACCTACGGCTCGACCTTCTACAAAAACGAGCCGGTTATTAATTTCCAGCGTCACTCGATGGCCATCTTTAGCGATGACTTCGAGCTCATAAGCCGCAGCCGAGCGCTCTTTATTCTTCAATTGCAGATGGGCCTTAGTCGCAGCGAGGTATTCGGGCGCCACAATTTGGCAAACATTCATCTGCAACACTTCTGCTTCAGCGTAGCCCGTAATCTTCTCGTTGGCTTTGTTGACTGATGTGTAGTTGCCCGAGAGGTCGTGCGAATAAATAATGTCGCTCGCATTTTCGAACAAGTCTCGATATTGCTTTTGAGATTCCTGCAAGGCTGCATCGATATGGTTGCGATCATTGATCTCAGCTTCCAACTCCTCGAGATAGCGCTGCTTGTCCCTGGCATTAGCTTCCAGCGTTTTCTTCGACTTGTGACCGTAGATTCCGGCGCCCAGAACCATTAGCAGTACAAAGCCAGCCATCAGGTAATCGAAGTTGCGCAAACGTGAAGTAGCAGTCCCTTGCTGTTTGAAGAGTTTGTCCTGAATGGCGCCAACGTGTTCGCGCAATTCCGCCTGCGCGTGTCGTATCGAGGCATACTTACGGTCCATTGCCGCCATACTGTGGCCGGCTTCGTCTGCGCGACCTTCTCGATAGCGGGCGAAGACCTGCTCCGCTTCCGCGGTCATTCCATTCATCCCCGTCCTGATGGCATTGAGATCCCTGGGAAGCTTATAAAGATCCTCAGTTACGACAGAGTTGGTGTTGGCTTCGAGCTCTAGTTTTCGCTGCAGCTCTCCTTCCACGTCATTTAACTTCTCATTGAATATGCGGAGCGCGCTCTGCATCTTGCGTGATTCTGACTCGGCGTCTTTGGTGTCGAAGACGTCATTGCCAGGAGCATTCACTGCTCCAGCTAGAGGTCCGAGCTGGGAGTAGCTATAGAGGCGACCGACCCATTCCTGATTCACCGCAATCGAATCAGCAGTAGTTTTGACGATCTGATGATTCACAATCAGACCGAGCAACACCACGAAGACATTGAAAGCGACGAGCATGTAATAGATGCCGTGCCATCGCTGGCTGGCACTGTTGGCGCCCTTTGTGAGGGCGCGCTTTCTTGAAGGAGAAGCTGAGGGTTTCATTTTCGTTCTTAGGGGGAGACTTTCGAGCTGATGGAAGACGGGGGGTAGTCGGGACGAGGGGCAATACAACCAGGCGGGAATGTTATGGCTTCGCCACTTCACACCAGCCCGGGCGAAGTGTCAGACAAAGCTGATTCTCGCTGAGTTAGCGCCGCTTCAATGCGGAATTCACCGTCATCGATAACGGTGATGTTGTGGCCTGAATTCAAACGCACCATGACTTCAATAACTCTGGGATCAAAATCAGCCCCACTTCTTTCTCGCAAGCTCTCCAAAGCCGACTCATTGGATACGCCCGCCGAATGGGACCTCGGTTGCGTTAGCAAATCAAACTCATCTGCGACGCGTAGGATGCGACACGCGAGTGGAATCTGCTCGCCTTGTAGCTGGCGCGGGTAACCTGATCCGTCAAAGTTCTCGTGGTGCAAAAGAACTATGTCGGCAACATTGCGGAGCTCGGGAATCATGGACAACATGCGAGCGCCGCGTTCACAGTGCTCGTGATAACAGGCGGCCTCAACATCATCGTGACAATTCGTTTTCCAGAGGAGCTCGTCGGGAGTCCCGATGTGGCCGATCCGGTGCACTATTGCAGCCAGAAAAAGATCCTCGCGTTCTTCGTCGCGCATCTCTATGTGCTCAGCGATTTTTGCGGAGAGATCGGCAACGCGAGCTGAATGCTCTGACGAATACTCGTCTTTCACCCTTAGCAGCGCGTCAAGAGCATTTGCAACTCCTCGCTTCATCTCGTTGAGTCTGACCTCGAGCCGATCGTTGGCTACTTTCAAGGCGTGGCGCTTCTTGTTGTTCTCGTACTCTTCCAGGGCTCTATTAACTTTTTGCTTGAGGTCTTCATTGTTCCATGGCTTGGTGATGTACCGGTGTACCAAACCGCAGTTGATCGCCTCCACGAGCGCTTCGACGTCCGTGTAGCCGGTCAAAAGGATGCGAGCCATGTGCGGCCGCATTTCTGCAGTCTGCTTTAACAGCTCGATTCCGGACATTTGTGGCATGCGTTGGTCGGTGATCACAATCGCAACATCGTGCTGGCTGAGTAATTCGATCGCCTCTTCGCCTGACGACGCAGTCAGACAGGTAAAGTCCTGACGAAACAGCCGCGTTAACAGCCTCAAATTTGGTAGCTCGTCATCGACGATCAATAGTTTATGAGTCATTGGTTAAGAATCTCCGGACCGAACCCTGGTTGGGAATTATTTAGTTGTGACAGCTGCGACATTGGAACGGTAGGTATTCGGATTGTGAAAGTCGTGCCCTTCCCGGGAGTGCTATCGACTTCAATTGTTCCGCCATGGCGTTCGATGATGCCGTAAGAAATTGAAAGGCCAAGCCCGGTGCCTTCACCGACTGGCTTGGTCGTAAAGAATGGATCAAAGACTCGAGCCACTAAGTCGGCGGGAATACCGCAACCGGTGTCGCTGATCGCGACGATGGCCCACTTTCGATCCAATCGAGTCGTGATTGTTACCTCGCCGTTGCCCGCAACCGCCTGGGCAGCGTTGGCCAACAAGTTCATCCAAACCTGGTTGAGTTGGGCTGCATAGCACGTCACGCGCGGCAACTCTCCAAAGTTGCGCCGAACCACGAGCTTGCCCGAGCTGTAGTACTGAGACAGCAACCGCAGCGTCGAATCAATCCCTTCGTGAAGATCGACGTGCTTCAGCTCAGCCTCATCAAGGCGCGAGAACAATCGCAGATTCTGCACGACGTCACGTATTCGCTCCGCGCCGTCAATGCAATCCGTAATAATCGAATTAAGGTCTTCAAGGAGCTTGTCGTAGCCGATGCGATTCTTTATTTCAGTAACCGACGCTGCTGCTGTTGGCGACAATTCAACCTCGTCGTACGCGCTCATTAGCTCACGCAGCCCGGCGAGCTCGTTCCTCAACATGTCCATGTTGCCGTAGACGAATCCGGCGGGATTATTCAGCTCATGAGCCACTCCTGCTGCCAGTTGACCCAGACTTGCCATCTTCTCACTGTGAATGATTTGGGCTTGCAGCCGTTGGAGCTCAGTTGCTCGCAACGCCAGTTCCTTGTTCTGCTTTTCGATATCAGCTTTATACCTTCGCGCGATGCATTGCAGTCGTCGTCGCTCCAGCGCGCGCTCAACGGCGATCAGCACTACGTCAAGCTCGCAAGGCTTGATTAAGTAATCTGCCGCTCCGAGGCTGAGCGCGTCCCTCACTCGCTGTGGCCGGTCCACGCCGGAAACCATAATCACAGCCGTGTCCGTGTACCGTGAAGTAATTTCACGGAGCAGTTCGACACCATTGCGTCCCGGCATCATGACGTCGCTCATGACTAATGCGTACTTGCTCGCAGCCAGATACTCCAGCGCCTCGTTAGCCGAACCAGCCGTGACACACTCGTATTGCTCGCCGAGGAATATGGCGAAGGCGTTCCTAATCGTTTCTTCATCGTCGACGATGAGAATGCGACGACCCTCTGGTTCTTCGGACTCTTGCGCCTCTGTGAAGACGCTCGACACCGATTCTTCCGTGGGTACGGTAGGAACTGATGATGTGACTCGCGAGACTTCGATCATGCTTCAGCTTTTAGTTTGTTGACCGCCGAATTGAACGGCCTGATTGGACGGAGCGTTTATGGTCAGAATAGAACACGACGGACAGCTGGCCTGGGAGATCCGCCGCAATCAGCCGCTGAAATGCACTGAGAGCGGCTCATTTTGCTATTCAGCACCAACCGTGCCAAATCATGCTTTTACTTTCTCATTCAAGCCTCAAACTCGACCGATGTTGACCCGGCACGATGATTGCCAAGTGATCCGCGGCGAGCTCGAGCTTGATTAAAACTCCAGCGATCTTTTCAGAAGTAAGCTCATGGTGATGCAGCTCCGAATCGCATCACTCACAGGCATCAAGTCCCCGCCTGCGAAGTCTCGCAATCCTCAGCATTCATAAGCAAAGCCGCGCAGTTTGCAGCGTCGTCAACCCGACGGCTCACGCTGCCAACTCAATTCGCATACGCCCTTCAACTCCGTCGAGGAACCTTCGTGCACAAAAATTCCAGTGGATCGCTTCACTCCTCTTTAGCGAGAAGATTTTTCAGAGTTGTATGTATTTTTTACGTCTCTCTTGCGTTGGCTCATTCAGCATTAGCCGTCTCTCAACCCGCTAATCCCGATTCGTCCGCAGAAGCAGTTGAGGCTGCGCCGAAGACAGCGGGGCTGCCGTCCTCAAACTGGAACCTGACCCGGCAGGATCAGCCGCTTCTGAATCTGCCTGCGCAAATAAACAATGTTTCGGACTGGATGCTTGCTTATCCGATGGGTAACTTGCGATTTCCAGTGCTTCAATCGCTCCGATTCAACCAAAGTTCGAATCAGTACGTAGTGAAGCTTTTGAATTCACGTGGCGAGGGCGCGCAGGACGTTCTCCTAAAAATGTCCGCCGAGTCGCGCGCGTATGTCTCAAACACCGGCGAGCTGAGCCTGGCTGACAATCGTGGCGCGAAGACAATAACGATTGCCGGCACCGAGTATCTTTTTGTTCAATTCACCGACGGCTTCGATCGCTGCGTCAGGATAAAGACCGCCGGCGGTTCCACGGTGAATTTGGTTTACGGGAAAGACAACCTGCTTCGTGGGTTGCTTGATGCGCGAGGCCGCGCCGTCAGGCTTTCATACGAAGGCGGTCAGGTGACCTCAGTTACGCAAACGTGGACTGCAAATGCTGCGAGCTTCAGCAAAACCTGGTCAGTTGGTCGTCAACCTGAACGTGAGCAGGTAAAACTTGCGCACGCAGCATCCCCACGCCCGGTCGTCGCAAAGTTCTCAAAGCCAATTCCAAACAACGCCATCACGACCCAATACACTTCCACGATGGCAGCGAATGACCGTCAACTGGCGGGCATATTCGGAAGTTCGAATGCGGTAGCTGCGGCTAATAGTTTCGAGCCGGCAGCGCTGGGATCGCAATATCCGCTTTACCGCGGCGATCTGATCGCGAGTAACGGCCGTTTGCTTCGAGGCCATCTTTCGTACGCGATGCACTTGTATGGCAATGCTCAGGGAACTGGTGATTCGTCGCTATATGTCCCGGCGGGCTTCATATCGCATAGCTCCGAGCCGGGCCCGACTGATGCTGCAGTTACTTTTTACTACCCGAGGCTTGGGAATCTGACGGACGTGACGCTCGCGGTATTTCACGTCGCGCACTTTTCAATCAGCTACGAAGGGAGCCGCGTTCGCATTGGCGAGATCGGTGGACCGGGCGGTTCCGTCAACGGCTACAAGCATTCTCACATCGAATTCTATCGGGGCAATACCGGACTGCCCTCGGCTTCAGCACGCGAGCACCTGCGCATCGATCCAAGCACCGTATTTTCTTCATCGGCAAATGTGGCACGGGCGTCCCGCCCGTGAGAGGGGCTCAACCATCAAAACACTCTTACGCCGAAGGCGTATGCGAACCTCAGCCTGGGGCACCGCCCCAGGTCAAAGGTTCATGAAGTCATTCGAAACGCTGTAAGCGTTGCGGAATACGCAGCGCGCGAGGCTTTTTGCCAACGCTTTCAGCGTTACGAAAGTTTCCTTTGGCGCACCCTGGGGCGCTGCCCCAGGCTGAAATTCGCGAACGCCTTCGGCGTTTAGGTGCCATGGTGTGGATGGGACCACAGATCAAAATATATCGATCCGTCAGGCACTATCGCGCTTGCCTCTCGGACCAATTGGGCAGTCCTTCGAGGTAGCTGCGATGAACTCCCCAAAGCCAGACGTATGGTTCCTTGAATCTCCAGACTTTTACTATGTCCCGGCGAACCAGATGGGCGATGATTCCCGCCCCAATCACTACGAAGCCAGCCAGGAAAAGTGCGATGGGCAAAATTGAGTACGTCTGCAAAAGCGCAAAGCCCAAGGCGGAAATTACGACACCGGCGAGGATCATTCCCACCACCAATTTATCCATCCCAAATTGATGACGGCGGCAGAGTGGAATCTCGAGATCGATCATTCGGAACACGCGGACGCCGACCAACTGCGTTAACAAAGACCACGCTGAATAAGCTTTGACTGAGACGGGCTGATAGGAGACGTTGGCTGACTCGCTGCACTTAATGCACCTGTCTTTAAGCGGCACGTTTACCTTTTTGACCAGCCAGCAGCGATCGCGCCAGGCGCCGACGACCTGCCGCTGGGGATTCGGTGCGGACGGACCAGATTCACCATAGTTTAGAACGGTGCGGCACCGTTTACAGTTTTCGAGATAGCCGAAGTTAACCAGCCCGCAGTTGCTGCATTTGATTGAAGACATGTGATTGACCTGCTGATTGGGATTGTAAAACTGGAAGTGAGAGGAGCCTGAGAAAGGACAAAGCCTCAATCCGAAAGTAGTTGAACTTCGAGACCCCTGTCAACAGTTTTGTAAAGATCCTCAAGATCTATCCACAGATTACGCAGATTCCAAATTGAAAACCGATCTTTGGCCTTTGATCTTTGGTCTTTGTAGTTAATCTGCTCATCTTTGGGGCGATCACGAGAGGGGTCCTCAAGGAACGCGTTAGGGTGACTGCCACTAACAGACAAAGACCAAAGCGCAAAGGCCAAAGATCGGTTTTCCATTTGGAATCTGCGTAATCTGTGGCTAAAGGTTTTGCTTTCCGCCGACTCTTGCATATGATCCCTCGCCTATGTCGAGTTCATCACCAGCAGCTAACACGACTGTCGCTTCGGTCCAAGAAATTCGCGCACAATTTCCCGCAGTCGAAAGAATTCATAACGGTTATCCCGTAGCCTACTTCGACGGACCCGGCGGCACACAGGTCCCCCGTCATGTTGTCGAAGCGATGTCCGATTATCTCTATCACCACAACGCCAATACGCATTGGGCTTACCCGACCAGTGCAGAGACGGACGCGGCCATCGAGCATGCTCGCGAAGCCTGCGCCGAGTTTGTTAACGCGTCACCGGGCGAGATTGCTTTCGGCGCCAACATGACGACGCTGACGTTTCATTTGGCGCGGGCGCTCGGAAAAGATTGGGGGCCAGGGGATGAGATCGTTGTCACCGAGCTCGATCATCACGCGAACATCGATCCCTGGGAGCGCCTGGCAAAAGAACTTGGCGTAACCGTCCGGAGAGTCTGCCTGATTCCCGACACGGGACAACTCGATTGGGATGACTTTGAACAATTAGTCGGCAGGCAAACGCGCTTGATTGCAATTGGCGCGGCCTCAAATGCGTTGGGGACCATCAATGATGTGCCGCGTGCTATTGAGCTGGCGCGCAGCGTGAATGCGAAGAGCTTCGTCGATGCTGTTCATTTTGTTCCTCATGAATTGGCGGACGTGCGCTCGTGGGGCTGCGATTTTCTCGGCATGTCAGCTTATAAGTTTTATGGACCGCACATTGGTGTCCTATACTGCAGGAGCGAGCTGATGGAAGCGATTGATTTCCCCAAACTTGTTCCCTCCCCCGACACTGGGCCCGAGCGCAGCGAGACTGGAACGCAGAACCAGGAAGGCATGGTAGGCGCGGGAGCCGCCGTGGATTTCCTTGCGTCGCTTGCCGGCTCGTCGGAGGCGCGTCGCGACAGATTGCGTGACAGCTACGCTGAGCTCCACCAACGAAGCGCTGTACTGGTCCGCCGCTTGTGGAATGGTCTCGCTGGGATTAAAGGCGTCAAGTTATTTGGACCTCCGCCTGAACTGCCGCGCACCGCAACCGTCTCGTTCGTTATCGATGGAGTTACCTCGACGGACGTGGCTCGAAGGCTAGCTGAACGCGGACTATTTCTTTCCCACGGCGACTTTTACGCGGCAACAGTGATCGAACGATTGGACCTGGAACCCGAAGGTCTCGTGCGCGCCGGCTGCGCCTGCTACACAACGACAGAAGAAGTTGAGCGGTTAATTATCGGTGTAGGCGAAATTGCCGGCAGAGCCTAGCTTTTTGTTCTTTGTTCTTGGATTTTTGTATGTGTAGGGGCGGACCTGTGTGTCCGCCCTTTCATGGGTGGCGTTCAACGAGGGCGGACACACAGGTCCGCCCCTACAAAATCAAAGACCAAAGGTCAAAGATCAAAGACCTTCTTTCTTCACAGCATTAACAAAATCCGCCAACAATCCATACGCAGTGCTTTGTAAGTTGGGCCGGTGAGACATGATTGTGAGTCCAGGCATCATGTCCAACTCGAAATGCGCCGCCAGCGAAGTTCCGCGCACACTCGCGAGCGGATCAGTAGCAGCTAATTGTTCTGGCCGGACACTGGCGCTCACTGATCCATCAGCTTCGACTCGCGCGCGAGCCACAAGCTTGAACGGCCGGCCCTCGGCTCGCGCTGTACGCAATGTCTTCAGATCAAGAGATCGAATCCCTTCCCGTCGAACCTCATCCGGCTTGAGCGGAATTTTCAAAAGCACAGTCGCGAGCGCACAGACCTTCACCGTCGCATCCCAGCCATCCACATCGTGACTCGGATCAGTTTCGGTCACGCCGAGCTCGCGAGCTGCCTGCACGCCTTCATCAAACGTACGGCCGGTTTCCATGGCTTCCAAAATCACATTAGTGGTTGAGTTAAAGACCCCGGCAAAGCCGCGCAGCTTTACCGCCGGCAAGCATTCCCGAAAGAGGGAAAAGACAGGCGCGCTATCGAGTACAGTCGATTCAAAAAAGTAACGTTTGCCAACCTGCCGAGCCAACTCACTCAATTCGTCGTGGCCAAAGACGACGGTGCCTTTGTTGGCGGTGATTGCGTGGGCGCCGACATTCAGGCTCGCGCGTAGATAATCGATCGCAGGTTGGCCGTTCTCAACATTCAGCGAGGTTGTTTCCAGAACGGCGTCAGGTTTCGCCTGCTGCAACCATTCATTGATGCTCCGAGCAGTGAACGTGCCCGGCTGTTCGATCTTTCCGGCCAGAAGATCTTCAAGAGCGAAGCCTTCGGCGTTGACGAGCCACCCCATTCGACGGGTCGCTACACCGGTAATTCGCCATTCGATATTGTGAAGCTGCTTCAGGTCCGCACTCTTCGTTCCAAACAAGCGAGCGAGCGCTCTGCCCACGTTCCCAAACCCGAGAAAACAGATGTTGTATTCGGCCATTCGTCTTAAGATTCCCGCCGACGTATTATAGGCGCCTGTGTAGCACAGGCTGCTAGCCTGTGCCGTCGAAACAGGCTGGCAGCCTGTTTGTACAAGGCCATGCAACAATACCACGACCTACTTAGATCAATCCTATCCAACGGCACTGAGCATCAGGACCGCACCGGCGTCGGGACCATCTCGCATTTTGGATATCAAACCCGGTTCGACTTGCGCGACGGGTTTCCGATCGTCACTACCAAAAAGATTCCCTTTCGCTGGGTGGCCGAAGAACTATTCTGGTTTCTTTCGGGAGATACCAACGAAGCAAATCTCCGAGCCAAAGGGGTCGACATCTGGGCCGAGTGGGCCGACGAGGAGCACACCAGCCGCTTCGGCCGCGACACCGGCGACCTTGGACCAATTTACGGTTACCTCTGGCGTTCGTTCGGCGGCCACTATCCCGAACGTGATGGTGTGGATCAGATCGCGAGCCTTGTTTCCCAAATCCGGACCAATCCCAACTCGCGACGTTTGATCGTGACTGGATGGGACCCACGCTACGCCGACAAAGTCGATCTGCCCCCGTGTCACACTCTGTTTCAGTTCAAAGTTCAAGGCAAGGCACTGCACTGCCAGCTTTATCAGCGCTCTGCGGACGCGTTCTTAGGAGTACCGTTCAATATCAGCTCGTATGCGTTAATGACTCATTTGATTGCCCACGTTTGCGAGTTGGAGGTCGGCGAGTTTGTCTACACGCTCGGTGACTATCACATCTACAAAAATCATCTGGAGCAAGTCGAAGAATTGCTCTCGCGCGAGCCCTTGCCGCTGCCGCAACTGAACATCCTGGATGAGGACGACTCGCTCCGAGAGCTTTCGGGATTGCTAAAATTTCGCTATGAGAACCTCGCGCTGATCGACTATAAACACCACGGAAAGCTTCCCGCCCCTGTTGCGATTTGAAGAAAGTGATCAGCGGATCAGTTCGAGCTTAATATCGCAGCAGTAGATCGGAAGGGGGGCTTACTGTTTAGAGCTAGTGAGCCGTTACAATTGCCGGCGCCAATACTCGATCAGCTATAAGCGATCTGATAGCGACCACTTCGAAGCAGCGATTGCGTTTCCTTTTCTCGATCCACAGGGAAAGCACAGCTGCGTGTAACTGCAAACCGTGGCAATCGAATCTCACCGGAGGAACCTCAATGAGCAAAACCAAGAAGGGCTTAACGCGACGACATTTTCTTAAGGGAGTCGGAGTGGCGGGAGGGTCGGCGGCGCTTTACGAAACGATGACGGCGATGGGGCTGATTCATGTTCCCGAAGCTTGGGCTGGTCCGCCGGAGTTGCCGCAGGGCTCGGGCACAGGCAAAACGGTCGTCATCCTGGGCGCTGGCATCGGCGGGCTGACAGCGGCTTACGAACTGACCCGCGCCGGCTACACCTGCAAGATAATTGAGTTGACCGACCGAGCCGGCGGGCGCAATCACACAGCTCGGCGTGGAAGTGTGATTCACGAAGTGAATAAAAAGGGCGTCAGCTCCACGCAGGTTTGCAACTTCGATGAGGGCCTGTATCTAAACCTGGGGCCGGGGCGTCTTCCCTATCATCACCGGCGCGTGCTCCATTATTGCCAGGAGCTGGGCGTGGCGCTCGAAGTCTATGTGATGGAAACGATGGCCAACGTGTTCCAGAGCGACAAAGCGTTCGGCGGCAAAGCACAGATCAGGCGCCGCATCGCGAACGACATGCAGGGCTATATCTCCGAGATGTTGGCGAAGGCGGTGAATCAGAATGCCCTGGACGCTGAACTGGATGAAGGAGATCGTAACAATCTCCTTTGTCTGCTGAAGAATTTCGGCGATCTCGGCGAGAACGACACGTGCAGTACTTGTGGCCAGACCAAATGCAGTACCTGCAATGCGTCCAGTTGTCAGGCGTGCGCGAGTTGCGACAAACAATGTCCCACTTGTTCTCAGTACAGCGGCTCGACCCGCTCCGGCTGCGAGGAACCTGAGACCGTATATCAGGCGTGTGAGCCCGAAACCAAACTCAAACTACAGGAACTCCTCAGCTCCGAGTTCTGGCGTTATCGCTTCTACCAATCTTTCGAATATGAGTGGCAGCCGACGCTCTTTCAACCAGTTGGGGGCATGGATAAGATTGTCGACGGCTTTTTGCGCAAAGTCGGCAGTCTGATTCAATACAACACAAAGGTGCTGGACATACAGATTCGTGCCGACGGTGTCACCGTCACCACCGAAAACAAAGGAGCACGCAACAAGATCAGCGCGCACTATTGCATCAGCAATGTCCCGCTGCCACTGCTCAAGAACATCAACAACAACTTCGCTAAGGATTTTGACGACGCGGTCAGGCAGTGCAAATACGATCCCACCTGCAAGCTCGGCTGGCAGGCAAACAAGCGTTTCTGGGAATCGGACAACTGGCAGATTTATGGCGGCATCAGCTACACGGACGATCCCATCACGCAGATGTGGTATCCGTCGTATGACTACTTCACCAAAAACGGCACGCTGACAGGCGTCTATAACTATGACGAGGACGCCATCGCTTTTGGCAACATGAAGCTCGACGAGCGGATCAGGGTGGCCCGCAAAGGCGCGGTCAAGCTGCACCCGGAGTTTGCGGATACGAAGCTGGTGCCCTCAGACAAGGCGATCTCCATAGCCTGGCAGAATATTCCCAACGAAGGCGGCGGCTGGGCCAACTGGAGTCCCGATAGTGAGGAGGATGCAAAGGCCTACACACGACTGCTGGCCCCGGATCGCCGGTTCTTCGTTATCGGTGATCAAGTCTCGACGCTGCCGGGCTGGCAGGAGGGAGCCATGATGTCCGCGCAACACGTCGTAGAACAAATAGGCGGCCGCCGACTGCTAACCGTGCCACGCATCAGGCGCGCACCCAATACTCGTCGGCTGGTCCAGGGTCGTTCCTAACGTCCTGCGATGCGTTACGAGAATCTGGAGCTCGTTGGGTACCAATCGCACGGGAAGCTCGCGGCGACGGTAGCGATGTGATGTACAACAGGCTGCCAGCCTGTTGCTGTAGCCCGAGAACAATGTTGCTTTTGACCACGATCTGCAGGCTGGCAGCCTGCAGTACATTTTGATCAAGCTGCGGTGGCGCGTGTGACGATGAGCTACTGAAGCTTTAGGCGAAAGACTTTATATGGCGGTGTTCGCTTGTCTACATCCCCGTTGAAGGCCGGCATTAAATGAAACTGCGAGGCGGAGAACAGGAGATCTCCATCGCTGCTCATCGTGATGGTGTCGGGCCACAGAAAATCGGCGGCCCTGGCGAAGACCTCGATCCTACCGTCGGGCCGCAGCACCTTGATCGCATTCCATTCGAGCGATGTCATGTAGAGGTTCCCTTGCGCGTCAAACGCGAGGCCGTCCGTCGGCTCCGTCACCGCCACACGCTCGACCAGGTTTCCGAGAGCCTCGGGTGACAGCGACTCGTCGAGCAGCGCGGTGATGGCTACGCGATAGAGAGTTCGACCGACGAGCGCCTTATAATAAAGGTGCTCAAGCTTCGGATCGATTGCGATCCCATCGCAGTGAACCTGAGGTGTCGTGTTATCAGCGAACTTCCACGCGCGCCCGCCTATGACCGGCTCGACGTCCTGCTCGGCCTTGGTAGAGGCGTGATTCTCGAGCAGGCGGCGCACCTTTCCGGTCGTCAGGTTTACGACAACAATCGCGCCGAGACCTGAATCGCTAATAAATGCACACCCGTGCGCGAACTGCACATCGTTCAAATAAGACTTCGGCGGCGCGCTATCGTTATCGAAGTGATAGACGTGCTCGATCTCGTTCGTCGCAAGGTTTACGTTGAGCAGCTTCGCGCCGCCCTGAACTACCCCTTGAAAACCAGGAGAGGCCGGATCCAGGATCCAAAGAGCATCCTCCTGATCAACAACAACGCTTTGCACACACACGAAATGGTCTCGGGCCGAGTCGCCCGGGGTCTTGTCCCAGGCGTTGATGGCCTCGTTCGGATAGGGCACGAGTGAGCCGTCCGCAGCGACTTCGGCGACCGAGGGCGTAGGCTCATCGACCCACCTTGGGAAGTTGACGAAGATGCGGCCGGCCTTTGATATCGTAACGCCCGCAAGCTGCTTCGGCGTGGTCGCGGCGACGTCGTAGTAGCCGATGCCTGTGAGCCATTGCAGCAAGCGCGGAGGATCGTCCATGACCGCTTTGGGATCGAACATGGGCCAGATATAGGCGACCCCTTCGCCATCGAGCCGAAAGAAGTTGTGAAGCGTGTATTGGACGCCCTTCGTAGTCGTCATCTGCCATACGCCGCTCGCGGTCGGGAAGTCGACGGCGATTGAAATGACGTTCACAAGTGAAACACGGGTAGAAACACCGGTCACGAATCTTACAACCTCTTCACGTCCCTTCATGGTGATGCCGCTGATTGGACTGAGGAATTGAATCTGCGAAGAAAACTGCACTTGGGAAAAATCGCCGGTCCCAAAGCTCCGGAAGTAGGTGTCAATGATGCTGCGATAGGTTTCTTTGTCGAGTTCTTGAGTGGTCATGACAAGTGTCCTTCACGTTCGCTTGGTGAGATTGAAGAGGCGCAATCATATCCCTTTCACGCCGCGCTCACAAGAGAGGTTTGCTCTGCTGTGTTGCTATCGTCCGAGCAAAGTGCGAACCCTAATCACTCTGGTCAAAAGACCAAACATAAAAGTAACATGCCTACTCGGACTAAGAAGGCGGGCAATGATCAAATCATATCTCGCCGCGCCAGTGGCGGTGTAAGGTACAACAGGCTGCCAGCCTGTTGCTGTAGCCCGAGAACAACCTTGCCTTTGACCACGATCTGCAGGCTGGCAGCCTGCAGTACATTTTGATCATGATCATTGGAATCATCGCGGTAGCTCGAAATGGAGCAATTGGCAAAGAAGGAAAGCTGCCGTGGCACTACTCGGCGGACATGAAGTTCTTCAAGGAAACTACCACGGGTCATGCCTGCGTGATGGGACACAGAACGTGGCTTTCGTTGAAGAAGCCGTTGCCCAATCGCCTTAACATTGTGCTCAGCCGCAAAGCTGAACTCGAGCCTCATGATTCAGTCGTCGTCATGCGGGATGTTGAGGAAGTGCTGGCGAAGGCAAAGGAGCTGAGCTGCGACTTATTTGTGATTGGCGGCGAGCAAGTCTATCGAGCTTTCCTGCCCTTCATTGAGAAGTGGCTCGTTACAGAAGTGCCTTTGACTGTGGAAGACGCCGATGCGTTTGCGCCGGAAGGCTTTCTTGATGGATTCGAGCTCGAGAGTACTAAGACTCTTGATGATGAGTTGAGAGTTTCGATTTACACGCGAGAGTGAACTCAGATTTCTTTGCGAGCTTTGCGACTTTGCGGGATAACCTCGACGTGAACAATCAATTTCAATCAATTTCCCGCAGAGGCGCAAAAGCTCGCAAAGGAAAACCGGTCGACTCAGTTTGCGTAGTATCCGGGGCGCGCTCGCGGCGTTAGCTCGGGATGACTTGAGATCTCCACCTTCACGCGTCGCCAGGTGCCGTCGCGTTTATCGTTAGTCGGCGTGTAACCCAAACTATAAACCTTGCCGAGATCATTTATTACCTGCTCATACACCCCTTCGAGGTCGCTAATCTTCTTCGCCTTGTAGTACAAGCCTCCACTTTCATCGGCAAGTAATCGCATCGTCTTGCGCGCGTTTTCATACATCTTCTGATACCGATAGTCGGGCCGTTGATCGCCCTCGGTATCCAGGTAGATCGGAATTACCATGGCGTCGGTATGTCTCACTTTTTCGAGCAAGTCGCCAAAACTTATCTCTGAGCCTCCGAACGCGTTGTAGCTCAACGCATTGTCGAGACCGTCAGACATTAAGAGCACCGCTCGTCGTCTCTCGACCGACTTTGCACCCAGAACCTTATCGAGACTGAATTCCAAGGCATCCCAAACGTGAGAACCGACACCCTCGAAATTCAGACGGCTCAGGCTTGCCATCAGTTGCGCGCGATCTGCTGTCAACGGCGAAACGATTTCCGCATCGCTCGCGAAAGTTACGATAGCCAGGCGATCGGTAGGCCGAGCGACCCGGATGAATTTTTCGGTCGACTTTCGAATCAAGTCGCGTTTGTTTGAGGTAGAACTGGACAAGTCAAGCAGCAGGACTAAATCAAAAGGAACCTCAGTAGCAGCGAAGAAGCTGACCGACTGCTCGCGACCGTCTTCTGAAACTTTGAAATCCTTTTGCTCGAGATTTCCAACGGTGGTTGAAAGCTTGCTGTTGTAGACGCTGACGTTGAGACTAACGAGGTTCGTTTCGATGCGAAGCACCTCAACTTCTTCCCCGTTTTCCGCAGTCACGAGGTTGCCGAGCGCCGAGGTGTCGAGCGCGTCCGAGCGATTGGTTGGTGCTTTTTCCGAAGCGCTGGGTAACCTGACGACTGGCAAATGGAAATCGCGTTCAAGCAAACTCAGATAGTGTTTCAAAGGCGGCAAATCAAACTCGCGGCGACGCGCATCTACCTGAGCCTGGTTCTCAACCGGCGAAAGAACCAGGAAGCCGTTGGTCACCGACACTTGAGTTCCGAAGAGTTGTTTCCGGCCGGCTCGCAAACGCATGCGATCAAAAAGAGCGGCAAAGTGCGGTCGATCAATTTCCTTCTTATCAACGAGAGCGACGATTACCGGCAGCAGGTCGAGTTGCAGGCGATACGAAGGAAAGGTTTGGAAAAGGGCAAAGGCCGCGGCGACGCCTTCGGGTTCGACCAATTTCGAGTTTGGCCAGCCATATTCTTTCAGGATGGCGCAGAAACGCACTTCATTCCTCGCCCTCATGCTATCGAGCTCTACGCCGACATTTTTGTCTTTCTCTTTTTTTGCGAGGAACTCACGCAGCGCTTTCTGATCCTCGTTCTGTAGCTTAACCAGCTCATCACGCAGCTTTGTATTTACAGCCAGGTTCGGTTGCGGAGATTTGACGGCGGCGACCATCGCCTTCACCTGGTCAGGCGTGACACACGATTGAGCGGCGATAGGAAATACGCAAGCGAGCAACAGCGCCGTCAGGCAAAGAAAAATGAAAGTTCTCTTTTTTGGAGCGCCTGTCATTCCAGCCCCTTGCCTATGGCGCCTATGGACTCGGCAATCCTGTTCACGGTTTTCCACTGTCGAGTTGTGGCGGTCACACCTAATTGCTTTTCGATGAAGTTATTGGGAAAGGCAAACCATCCGGTCTTCTTCCGGCGACAAACGATAAATGCTGCGCGACTCTTTATCGCTACGACTTCGAGATTCTCCGTTGCTGAGACCAGCGGCGTCCTTGTCCTTTGTTTCGGCGTGTCCGCTAAGAAGGCAACGCACAGCATCACGTCAGTGGCACGGGCGTCCCGCCCGTGGTTCTGGGGATTGTCACCGGCGTCCCGCCCGTGGCTCTGGGGATTGTCACCGGCGTCCCGCCCTTGGTTCTGGAGATTGTCACCGGCGTCCCGCCCGTGGTTTTCGCGGAAGGGGCTGTTCCTGATGAGGCTACGCAGTTCTTTTGCGGTTCGCAAAATGACCACTGCCTCATAACCAAGCGAGTCACGAAGCTTGGTCGCTATGTCACGGGAGAGTTGCTCGACATCCATCTCGGCGGTATCAAAGAACACGTTACCGCATTGGATGAAAGTTCTGACGTTCTGAAAACCAAGCGATTGGAAGGCTCGGCGCAATGCCTCCATCTTAAGGAGGTTTTTGCCGCCGACATTGATCCCACGCAGGAAGGCGATGTACGTGGTCATTACTTTGAGCCTAAATGCCTTCACTAAGGCGCGGCGGGCAGATCGGAATTAAAGATGTCTCTGACAACTTTCCAGCTTCCGCCTGCTTTTTTCCACACGGTCACGTATTTGCCGTGATCATTGACTGCTTTGCCGGTTGGATCTTTGAAGCTCAGCTCGTAGAGTCCGGTTGTGTAACCCAGGTCGCCTGAGCTTGCGACTTCGGCGTCGGTAGCCTTCCAACTGATCTTGAAGTCGGGCCATGAGAAGAACGCAGAGAACAGATCGGAAATCGCCTTGGTGCCCGTTGCCGCCGGAGAGTTTGGCGGCATCACGGATCCATCAGCAGCGCAGAAGTCGACTGACCGTTTGACATCCTTAGCGCTAAAAGCTCGCTCCCATGCAGCGTCCGCTGATCGCAAGCTGGCAGCATCCTTCTTCTGAGCTGCTGCGGTGATAGCGACGCTGAGAATAGCCAAGCAAATTAAGATTCTTTTCATCTCTTATTCCTCTTAGTAAGCGAAGCTGCCTGAGCGTTGATGATTTGGAGTCATGCCACGGCCTTGCGCCGTGGTATTGACGTTCGCCGCTAGTTTAAAGGAGCGCGGCGATTTCCGGCAGATGCCACGGGCTTGTCCCGTGGAGTCGTCACGTTTCGTGGTTGGAAGAGCGCTCTCTAATAGCGCCGAACGTGATGCTCCACGGCGCAAGGCCGTGGCATCCTGAATCCAATTCGCTGAGCTCGTCTTTTGCTACCATCGTGATGCTCCACGGCGCAAGGCCGTGGCATCCTGAATCCAATTCGCTGAGCTCCTCTTTAGCTGCCATCGTGACGTACCACGGCGCAAGGCCGTGGCATCCTGAAACCAACATCATGAAACAAACTCGCGCTAGCTCCCTGTTAGCTGCCATCGTGACGCTCCACGGCGCGGGGACGTGGCATCGAACATCAATTCGTGCCGGCGGTGTTCGTCGGCAGTGACGACTTGCGCACGTACTTGTCGTACCAGGCGAGGTAACGCTCGTAACGGTCGCGAATGTAACTTGGCCTTTGAATACCGTGATTCTCGTTGGGATAAATAATTAACTGTGTGTCCACCCCGAGACTACGGAGCGCCTGATACATCTGCTGGCTTCCCTGCACCGGCACATTGAAATCACGCTCGCCGCCAAGGAACAGAGTGGGCGTCTTAATTCGATCTGCTTTCAGGAACGGATACGAAAGCTTCACATAAGTCTCCCACGCTTTGGGATTCCAGGGCGGTCCAATTTCGTGATCGTATTGGATGATGTACTGATCGGTGCCGTAGAACGCGACCGTAAAGGCTGTGCCCGCGCCGCTCGTAGCCGCTTTAAAGCGAGTATCCGTCGCGATCAGATAGTCCGTAAGTATGCCGCCATAGCTCCAGCCACCGACGCCAAGCCGATCAGGATCGGCAACACCCATCTGAACCACGTGATCGACGCCGGCCAGCAAGTCCTCCACTTCAAAATGGCCCCAGTCGGCGAAGATCGAGCGCGAAAAAGCCTGGCCTCGACCCGCGCTACCACGATAGTTAATTGCCAACACCGCGTAGCCTTTTGCCGCGAACCATTGGCGCTCGGTGCTGAACGAATGCTGGTCCTGGCCGTTCGGTCCGCCGTGAATGCGTAGAAGAAGTGGGACCCTGGTTCCCGCTGCGTAATCCACCGGCTTGGTCAACAAGCCATGGACTTCAGTGCCATCCTTACTCTTAAAGCCTACTTCTTCAGTATTCGCAATCTTAAGCTCAGCAAGGAACGAATCGTTCTGATGAGTCAACTGCCGCAACGATCCGCCTTCCATCGCGTAGATTTCGGTTGGTTTCGTGTCGGTGCTCGAAGTGACAATAGTATTGCCACCTCCCGTTGAGTAATTGGAAATGACCACAGGCGGATTCATGAGCCGCTTGACGGTGTTTCCACTGACACTCATCGGATAAACCGAGCGGTCATCAGTTACCAGGACGTTCAGCGCTTTTCCATCAGCACTAAAGCGCAGACCGGAAACGCCACGATCCAGATCGTCAACAGCTTTCACGCGAGTGGCTGGGGCGCTGCCATCAGCAGGAACAAATAACAAGTGATCCATGCTATAGGCGCCGTACTTCTTTTCATCACCCTCGAGAAAAACCAGCCATTTTCCATCCGGACTCCATTCGGGTCGCGAACGTCCGGCGCGCGTGGCCGCCGGGATCAAAGCCTTCTCTGTCGCGCCAGCCTTCGCTTCGGCAACGAAAAGCTGCGCCGAAGGATCGCGGTCGGGATCGTCGAGATGATTGCTCATGAAAGCGATGCGCGTCCCGTCAGGTGACCATGCCATCGATGATTCGTCCCACTTCCCAGTGGTTAGGCGATCCAGCTTCTTGCTCGCGATGTCGTACAGGTAGAGGTAACTGTGTCGTCCGGAAAGCAAATACCCGGCGCCATCCTGCTTGTAGCGATAGCGATCGATAACAATGGGCTTGGGAGGTTTGGGTGGGCCAGGCGCTGGACTCGCGCTCGCTTCGGCCTCAGGATCAGGATCGCCAATTAAGACAGCGAGACGTTTTGAATCCGGCGACCATTCATAACTCTGCAAGCGACCCTTGAACTCTGTAAGCTGCATCGCCTCGCCGCCCATTCGGTCAAGCAGCCAAACCTGGTTTCCGCGCGCTTTGCCCGGCCTTGAGGAAGTGAACGCGAGATACTTGCCGTCAGGACTCCAGCGCGGCGAGCCTTCGCTATCCTGGCTGAAAGTTATCTGGCGATCATTTTTGCCATCGTAGCCAATCATCCAGATGTGCGCATTGTTTTTGTCTTCCTTCGTATCGACCGTTGAGACTACATAGGCGATCCATTGCCCGTCTGGAGAAACCTGAGGATCGCGAACGTCTCGGAAGCGAAACAGGTCGTCAATAGTTAGTGCGTGCGGAGCTGACTGAGCAAAGCTCACCATTGTCAGCGCGAGAATTATTAACAGTAAGTTGGCTGGTCTTTTGAGAGACATGGGGTCGTTCTCCTGAAATGAACGTAGCGTTTCGACTAATGCTTTTTATCCGCAGATTACGCAGATTACACAGAAAATGTAATCAGATACGCGTCAAGATAACTTTGATTAGACCAACATCGGTGTAATCTGTGTAATCTGCGGATAGGTTTTGAAAAGCGTTGAGCTAATTCTTCACACTCATGTCGAGCACGTCGTGCCTGGTAATGATGCCGATGATGCGACCGTACTCTTCGACGAGGATTGCAGGACTATTCTGAAGCCTTCGCGTGATCTCGTTCCAGCTGGCATCGACATCGACGGTTGGAAAACTGGCTTCCATTACATCGGCGACTTTGCTCTCGAGCAAATCACGATTGCGAACGACTTTCGCAAGCACACGGCTCTCACGCACTGAGCCCACGGGTCGGCCATCCTCGAGCACGGGAAGTTGAGTCAGGCCCAATTCGTCCATCTTGGCCAAAGCATCTGCGACCTTCTCGTCGGGACTCGCCGTCACCAGTGTTTTTGGAGCGTGCGCTTTCTTGGTGCCACTAATCAGGCCAGCTGTGATCTTCTGCGGTTCGAGCAGACGCTTCTCCTTCATCCATTCGTCAGAGTGGAATTTGGTTAGATAATGTTCACCGGTGTCGCACACGATGAAGACGATGATCGCATCGGGATCGGCATCTCGGCCCACTCGCAGCGCTGCGGCCAGGTTAGTTCCGGTTGAGCCGCCACAAAAAATTCCTTCAGTACGTCCCATCCTGCGCGCGAGATCGAACGATTCCTGATCGGTCACGTTAATAACGTCATCGATATACTTGATGTGGACGTTGGGTGGAATCACTTCCTGGCCAATTCCCTCCACCAGGTACGGCGTCGCTTCTACCAGCTTTCCCGTTTCTTTATAGGTCTTAAAAACTGAGCCGTACGGGTCCGCGCCGATGACTTTGATCTTCGGATTCTTTTCTTTCAGGAAGCGGCCCGTGCCGGAAATAGTTCCGCCGGTGCCGATGCCGGCTATGAAGTGAGTGATCTTTCCTTCGGTCTGTTCCCAGATTTCAGGTCCGGTGGTGCGATAGTGAGCCTCAGGATTGGCCGGATGCGAATATTGATCGGGATAGAACGAATTGGGTGTCTCCGCGGCAATCCGCTTGGCAGTCGAGACGTAATGATCGGGTGTGCCAGGCTTGGCTGAAACCGGAGTGATGACGACGTCGGCTCCCAATGATTTCAGATAACGAGACTTTTCAACCGAAGCCTTGTCCGTCATTACAAAGATGCATTTGTAGCCTTTGACCGCGGCCGCGAGCGCAAGACCAATGCCGGTGTTACCTGACGTGGCTTCGACAATCGTGCCGCCAGGCTTGAGCATACCTTCGCGTTCAGCGGCTTTGATCATGGAGATGCCAATGCGATCTTTCACAGAGAAGCCGGGATTAAGATTTTCCATCTTACCCAGGATCGTGGCTTTGATGCCTTTGGTCAGTCGATTGAGCTTGACCAGCGGCGTATTGCCAATCAGTCCCAAAATGTTCTCGTGAAATTGCATCCAGTTCTCCCTTAATCGGCAAAGTGCAAAGCGGCGATCCCGAATGGATTAACGCGGCTGTTTGCTCTTTGCGCGCTGTGTTCTTGGCGCTGTGCTCTTTGCCCTTTGCGCTTTGCCTTAGCTATCTAGCCAAAACCAGCAAAGAATATCCGCCAAGGATCCGAACGACGAGGTCCTGATTCATAGCTGAAAGTATTCGTCTGGGAAAGCTTGCCAATTTTGCCTTGACGCTGCGCGGATTGGCAATTGCGCCGGGTGTATAAAACCAATCAATCACCTCATACCCAGCGTGCTGCAGCGTGGCAAGTCCGGTCTCCTTCGTAAAATAGTGCAGATGCCCAGCCTGCGCGCGCTCCTGCAATATCGGCTTACTCCGCCAAAGCCAATTCACCGACAAGTCCAATGGTATGTGAAATATTTTGTGTTCAGCCCTGGTTCGCAGACTCCTAAGGAATCCCAGGTAGTCTTCCACATGCTCGAAGACGTCCAAACAGAGCAGCAGGTCGAACTGGGCTGCCGAACTGGCTAACAAATCTTCGCAGAAGAAATGAAGCCGATCACTTTCACGCTGCCGGCAAAGCTCGTAAGCCTGTGGAGAAATCTCGTAGCCGTAGAACTGAACATCATCGGGCAACCGCGCCTGCAGCTGATTGAGAATCTCACCGGCTCCGCAACCAACTTCGCAGATCGAGCGGGGCTGCAGATTGTGTTTCCTGATCATGGCGAGTATTTGACTCGCTTTGAACGGCGAGTCTTCCACGTGATACGTAGGGTTCTTCTCGAGATACTCGCCTGTTTGATACATGCCGAATTTTGTAGGGGGCGGACCTGCGTGTCCGCCCAGTTTTTTACCAGGAAACGAGGGCGGACACATAGGTCCGCCCTACTAAAGTCAGACTTACTTAGTAGCTACCAACTTGGCTCCGAGAATTACTCGCAACGGTAACCGGCGCGCTAATTTTCGCCCGAATTGAACTGGAAGCTTTTCCAGCAATCGCTCCAAAGCCGTCACCAAAAACACCGGCACCGATAAATGAGTACCGCTACTTCCCAGCAAAGCTACGACGCGAGTGAACCCAGCGTCGCGAAACAAAAGATTGAGCTCACCAACAGTGTACTCGCGCAAATGGAAACCCGTTGCCTCTTCGTCAAAGTACCGGGAAACATCATGAGGCCCGGACCAGCGGTTAGGAGTGAGGCAAACATACACTCCACCGGGCGCCAAAGACTCATGAATACATCGAAGCTGTTCAATCGCATCGTCGGGATGCAGGTGCTCCATCAACTGGTCGCTATAAGCAACGTCGACGCTTCCCACCGGAACCGGAATGCTCGCACCATCCGATATGATTAGGTCGAGGTTCCTCAGCAGGTGAACGCCCGATAAGATCTCTCGAGAGACGTCAACCGCAACTGCCGTGCGCACACGTCTCGCTGCCTCAATCGCCAGGGCACAATCGCCGGGGCCTATCTCGAGATAACTCGCCTGAGAATGCAGATATCTCCGCAGCAGTCTCAATCGTTCCATCACTTCTCGGCGTCGCAGCCGCGTGTCGAGCTTTCGACTTAGCTGCGGATGATCGGGCACGCGCTGGAATAGCTCGTCATATACCGTCGCGTACATGGCTCGGCGTTCTTCTTTGCTGGCGCTGCGTAATCGAGCTGCGAGTTCTTTCTCGATCAAGTAATGATCCTTGATCCGTTCAAACGGGCGCGGCTCGCTTTTTGGCAGAGGTATGGGCATTCGCGATTTAGCGCCGGCGCAAGCCGAGGATGCTGAGAAAGAAACTCGATAGAACGATTTGGCAGCCGAGCATCAACGAGGTGACGGCTGGAATCACGAAGCGAAGCGTACGTGCCGGATCGAGCGGCCCAAAGGAGTGCTTATCCCAAAAAACAACTGCGTAAATGGATCCAGCCAGGCCTAGTACGATTAAGACAAACCCTGTGATCAAGCCAACCTCGAGCGTGACAAATCCCATGACCTTATCCAGTCGCGGATCCGCCGGCAGCAAACCTTCGCTGATTGCGAAAACTTTCGTAAAGGTTGCGAATACAATCGCTTGAAAACCTATGATTATGGCAAGCGCGGCATACAACAACGTATGAATGTCGAAGACGAGTCCGCCGATAACTCGTGGGCTTGGCAGCAAGCTTAAGCCAATCAATAATCCGATTCCCATCAAGAGCGCACCCGGATAAAGGAACAGCCAGCGCGGGCTGAACAATAAAAGAAATCGCAAGTGTCGCCAGCCATCGCGCCAGGTCTTCAGATGTGGCGGATGGCTGCGGCCATCTTTCGATAAGGTCGTGGGCACCTCAGTGATGCGCATCTTTTGCAGAGTAGCTTTGACGACCATCTCGCTCGCGAACTCCATCCCGGTGGTGCGCAAATCGAGCTTGCTGATTGAGTCCTTTCTGAAACCACGCAGGCCGCAATGAAAATCCTTGACCGGACTCTTGAAGAAAAGCCGGCCGACAAAGGTCAGCACAGGATTTCCGAGATAGCGATGGAGCGAAGGCATCGCTCCCGGACCAATACCACCACTAAAGCGATTGCCCATCACCAGGTCAAAGCCCTGGCGCAATTTCTCGATGAACGGCCCGAGGGTGCTGAAATCGTAACTATCATCAGCGTCCCCCATGATCACGAAAGTGCCGTGTGCTGCGTTGATGCCTCCCATCAAGGCATTACCATATCCTTTGGCCGCGACTTGCGTGACGCGGGCGCCAAGCGATTTCGCGATTTCAGCGGAACCGTCGGTGCTGCCGTTGTCGGCGATTACGATCTCGCCAACGATGCCGAGCTCATACAGAGAGTGCCGCGCTTTCTTAATACAACTGGCAATCGTTTCGGCTTCATTCAGGCACGGCATTACGACCGACACTTCGACCTCGCGGCCGTTGCCCGGACTTCCATTCGCAGAAACATAACTTGAAACTTCAAGCGCCATTAGTTATTTCAACAAGCCACCACAGATCTGGCGGGCAATCGACTCGCCGGCAATACGATGTCCGGTGAGGTTCCAATGCCCGTTGCCCTGATTGTTGCCAAACCCGTGCAGAAACACTTTATTCTGATCCGCATAAGCTTGCATCTCCTGAACGAGGGTAATGGACGGAACATGCTCGCGCGCGGAAAAGCTCTTCACTCGATTGTCAGGATAGAACAAGTCATTCACGCCTACTCGCTTCATAAAAATTTGACGAACCGCCGGGTCCGGATACACCTGAATACCATTGGTTAAAGTGACGACGACAAATTTTGCGCCTTTGCTTTGCACTTCATCGCGCATCTGAAGGATTAGCTTTTCTGTGACGCCCCACGCATCGTTCCAGACTTGATCGGCCGGCTCACGATAAACCACGTTGTCGATGCCAAGTTCTTCCGAAGCCGGATTCGAATTGGCAGCGCTGTCTGCTGCATTTGTCGGGGCTGGTACAGCAGCGTTGCGGGCTTTGCGAGCCGCCAGCCAAATCTTGAAGCCGTGGTGTCCTTGATTAACTGCTTGTATGACTCGCGAGTGATCGCGAATCCAACGTCCCAGCCGGCTAACAGCTGACATGCGCCACCGAAAGGTGCTTGTGTTCCGGAAGGAATCGTCCAAAGACAGTTTCCCTTCCCGCAACAAAAAGTACGGCACCTGATCGGTTTTTTTGAGCTCGCGCAGGTTATCGCTGATGTCGTTGTTGGTGGTAACAGTCAGCATCACCACGTCGGGCGAATACTTCCACACCTGGTCTCGAAGAGTCAGTAACTCCTGAGTCGTTCCGTATCCGGAAACTCCAAAGTTAATAACCTCGATTTTGTTACTACCAAACGCTCCGCATTGTTCGATCTTGCCGGCCATTACTGACCAGAAGGCGTCTTCGATGTTGACGGGCAGAGCTTCGGGGTACGAATCACCAATCACGGCGATCCGAATCGTCCCGGCCGGTTTAGTCACGGCGTGTTCTCGATCTCGCAAGCCATCCGCGTTGATGCGAATGTAAGCTGCGCCTTCTTTGCGATACCAGCCATTCATATTTGGCCGCAGGGCGTATCCGCGAACTTCGTCTGGCTGGTAAAACTCAGGATAAGAATATCCGGCTACGCGCAGCACGATTTCAAAGAGAAGACAGCCGAACAAAAGCCCGAACAGGACCAGACCAAGCTTGCCGATCACGCGCCGCGGGAGACTGGTTTTGTTTCGAGCCGGCATCAAAAACTTTTCGTCGTTCGTCTCGTTCGGACAGCGAGTTGAGTACTTGCAGAACCGCCATGATTTCATAGCGGCGTCCTCTCATTCACACCCGGTTTCAACCGGGTGGACAGGATCGCTATGATTTTCTAACCGTTTCAACGGTTTCCAATCTCACCCAAAAGGTAAACCGTTAAAACGGTTCCAGGAAATTCCAGTTACCGCAATCACCCGGTTGAAACCGGGTGTGAATGAGAAGGGATACCCGTACTCCAGGTATTCGATCTACATTCAAGTTCCCTCAGCCTTCAAGCAAGCCACTAGATCCAGCAACTTCCCGAAAGATCTCGGCGAGTTTCGGGGTGTTGGCGTGCACGGAATATTTTTCCTCGACCACTGCGCGTCCTGTCAGCCCCATCCGCTTTCCCAAGTCGCGATCTCGATACAACTTTTCAAGCGCCGGAAACCAATCCTCAACGGACTGCGCCGCCAACCCAACGTCGCCGCGAGCAAGAATCTCAGCATTAACACCGACCGGACTGACGATGACCGGCAAACCAACCGACATGTAAGACAGCATTTTGAAGCCGCACTTACCCAGGGCCCATTCAGAATTCTCCAGTGGCATCAAGCCCACATCCATCAGCTGCACCAGCCCAACCTCATTCTCCATAGTCCAGGGAACGAACAGCCAACTGTCTTTCGGCAACCTCTTCATATGAGGCGCTCGATCGCAGACTACCAGAAGCCTTGCATCCAAGTTTTGCGTCAGAAACTCAGCGAGAGGCTCCTCGATTGTGTAAAGGAACTTCAGATTGGTCCATGAGCCACTCCAACCAATCGTCCAACGAACTTCGTCAGTTGGCTTTGGCGGTACCCAAACTTCGGTGTCAACGGAAGTCGGCGCCAGCCATACTTTTGAGCCCAGGCGCTCATAGTGATCGACGAGATATTGGTTCCCGGCGATAACTCCATCGCAGTGTTTGACTATGTCAGCTGAAAAGTCCTTGCCGAGTCCGGCTTCGTAAGGCAGCCAGATCGCATCGTCCACATCAAAAACTTTTCGCCGGCCCGCCGTTGGCTCGAAAGAAAGCTGTCCGGAAATCAACTCCCTACCCAACCAGGTTACATCGCTCTGCTGCGCTGCACGCAGGCCGCGACGCCGCATCGCCTTGACCAGCCACGGCAGCGGCTCAACTTTGTATCTGCTGATGAGAGGCCAATACTCAGTTACTTCAATCCCAAGCTTGCTGAGCGACGGTATGAACTGCCGAACGCGAAACCGGCTGGACGGATCGTGTTTGCTGCCGGTTAAGGCCGTTACTTTGATCATCCTCGCTGTCGTCTCGGGATCACGTAGCCTTCCAACAACAAAATCTGGATGGCAAGGTTCACAAAAAGATAACCACTGGTTACGGCGGCGAGGCCAAGCAAGCCGTAACGATAGTAGCCGAGAACTTTGGCAGGAATATAAAGCGTGTAAGTCACAATCGACATCCTGGTGGGCGTGCTGGTGTCACCCATTGCATAAAAAGTCTTCGAGGTCACGACACCCATCGCTCCCGCGACAAAGAAACCAACTAAGGCGACCATGATTAACCATAACAGATGGACGTTAGCCTCAGTAACGCCGCCATGACCAATGAGAAGATTCAGAATCCGTTCACCTAATAGTAGTAAACCTATGTAACCCAAAAGCGATAAACCGCCCATCGCTAACAAATTTTTCTGGTAGATGCTGCGGAACTCGCTCCACTTCGCGGCACTCGCCTTCTGAGCCAACTGCGGAACCATCGGAGCGGCGATCGCCTTCTCAGCTACCATGTTGGCCACACCATAGATCTGTTGCGCTATATACAAGAGCGAGAGTCCACCGGGCGCTGCCATCGAAGCCAGATATCGATCCACGAGCGGATCGGTCCGGTAGTACGCAGTTCCCAGCAGCAGGGGACGGATTCGCTTCCAGGCGTGGCGCATTGCTGCTGAGCTCCAGTCGGGCCGCTGCCAGCGACCTAACCCAGGCAGCAACCAGATCACCTGGAACACGGACCTCAGCACCAGCAAGAGCGCAGCGCCGGTAACGCCATAGACCGGCAGCACGACGATCAGCAGCGCAAACGAAAGCGCACTCGATAATAAAGTCGAGAGTTCAACCCAGATGAACTGCTGCTTCGCATGGTAAATGGACCACAGTACTGAGACCGATGCAGTGAAGATCATGCTTACGAGCTGAATTCTCGTAAGGCTAATGGTGAGGATTCGAGCCGGCTCTGTAAAACCCGGCACCAACCAGCGCACCCATAAACCCGCCGTGAGATAAAGCACCAACGCGATAATCGTGAAGACTCCCGAGATGCCCAGAAAGAACCCCCACGAGTTCCGCCGAAACTCGCCAGCTGCTTCAGTCGCCAGCAGCGGAACCAGGACGTGCGTTAACGAAGTGCTTACGACGGTAAGTATCAGCTGCGGAATTGCCAAACCGGCAAACAGAGCATCCGTTTCAATTCCCACGCCGAGTTGTGTTATGACGTACCACTGAAACAGTAGCGTGACGAGAATATTTGTGCCGGCCAACAGGGCGAGAGTGACGGTCCGTTTCATCCAGGGCGCCTAGTGTACTTGGGAGTGTAGCGCCGTGTCACTGAGTAGCACAGACTTCAGTCTGTGTTCAGTGCGAGTTGCGTCTTCTGACTTGAAATCACGACCGCGAAGCAGCTTCAAGGCCAGACGAGTGGCTGAAAAGAAAACACAGACTGAAGTCTGTGCTGCCTAAGTTATGCCGAAAGTTCTTCACATACTTGACTCGCTCAATCGCGGGGGCGCTGAAACTATGGCGCTCGATTTATGCCGCAACGCCGCTGCCAATGGCCTTGACCTTACGTTCGTGGCGACGGGCGGAGGAGACCTCGAAAGCGACTTTCGTGATTCGGGTGTCGAGTTCCTTCGACTCCAACGACGTTTGCCCGTTGACCTGAGCCTAACCTCGCAACTCCGGCAGATCATAACCGACCGCAAGATTGCCGTTGTTCATGGTCATCAGCCGGTCGAAGCTTTGCATCTGTACCTGGCCACGCGAGGCTTGAAAGCTAAACGGGTTTTGACTTTGCACGGATTCTATCCAGGCGCCAAGAATGACCTCGCGTTACGATTCGTTTTGCCTCGGATTGATCGATGCGTGGTAGTCAGCAACGAGGTCCTGCGCCTTGTCAGCGAGAAAGGGCTGAAGTCAAAAGCCGAATTTGCCGTGGTCGACAACGGCGTGGACGTAAAGCGGCTGGAAATGCCCGGCAAGAATCTGCGTGATGAGCTCGGCATGGTTGCTGAGCAAGTTTTGTTTGGGATGATCGGAAACTTCTCTCCTGTGGCTCAGAAAGATCAGCTGACTGTGTGCCGCGCCCTGCCTGAGGTTTTTAAGAACATTCCCGAGGCGCACTTTGTTTTTGTCGGAGGGCGGTCAGATGCAGCCCCCCAGCTCTTTGACGATTGCGTGAATTTTTGTCGTGAGGCGGGGATTTCTGAGCGCGCTCACTTCGTAGGCAAACGTTCGGACATAGGAGCGGTGCTCCAGTCTCTTGCTGTTTGTGTGCTGTCCAGTTTGCGCGAAGGCGCGCCGATTTCCGTCATAGAAGCAATGATGATGGGAGTGCCGGTCCTGCTTTCAGATATTGCGCCGCTGCGTGAAATCTCGGCCGATGGAAAGTATGCAGTGCTCTTCAAGACCGGCGATGAGAATGATCTCGCGGCCAAGCTGCTTGGGATGCGAGCCAACCAAAACCAGTCAGACAAGCTGGCCGAATCCGCGCGCCGCTGGGCCGACTCGAAATTCAGCATCGCCACGCACATCAAGAGTCTCATGCAGCTGTACGAGCAGGTGTTGAGGAGTGGTTAGCGTTCAAGCGTTCAAGCAGCATTGCCCGAAAGTCTTAAATCCCACCTGCGGCAGCTGGTGGATCGTTCAAGTTCGACCTACAAAGAGGTTGGGATTGCTCCTTTTAATCCCCTCAGCGGCAGCTGAGGGATGTTTCAAGTGCAGCCTCACTCGCAAGTGTTCAACGGAAATAGGCAGGACTTGAACCATCCACCTGCTCCCCGCAGGTGGGATTTAGTAAAACAACGACATCACACATTGGTAGGCTGGACCTGAAGTAACCACCAGCTACCGCAGGTGGGATTAAGTCTTTTCGGGAAAAGCTGCCTCAAGTTTGATCAGCATTCAAGTTTGAGTTAATACGTCCCTGTTTGTTTATTGACAGTTTTGAGAGCCTGTGCATCTTGCGGCGGGGGCAAGCCACCCTTCCCGACCTCGAGCTGATCTGGGGTGAATGGTCTGAATCCCAATGAGTGACTCAGCCGACTCTTTCAGATCTGTGTTATCTGCGTTCATCTGTGGCTTAATAGGTTGGATCCAAGAGCAATGAACGCCTTATGCGCATATTAGTTGGCATGCCTGAACAAGGTTCACGTGGCGGTCCAGCCGCGTGCGAGCCTCCTTTCATAAATGAATTGCGCCGGTTAGGCCATCAAGTCGAAGAAGACGTTTACGCTTTTTCCGATTCCGACGCGGGGCTTTCAGGTCGAATACGGAGAGTAATTCGGACGCGAGGCAGATTTCAGCGGCGCGCTCTCAAAAGTAAGTTTGACCTCATTCATATCAACACATCGTTTGATCCCAAGGCTCTGCTGCGCGACTCGGCAATCGTTCCCGGTCTAAAGTCGAGCGGCGCCAAAATCTTCCTCAAGTTTCACGGCGGTGATACTGAGTTATTGAAGACCACTAATCCCGTGCTGGCGCTCGCGAGGAATCGAGTGCTCGCCAGCGCCGACGGTATTGGCCTTTTGTCTTCAGAGGAGCAACGCGATTTCGCGAACGCGGGAATCTCCGAAGCCCAACTCTTTGTCATTAAGAATGTGGTTGAAGAGATTAAGGCTGCGCCAGACCCCGGCTTTCGCGAACAATTCAAGCTTCGGCCCGAGGTTCCTTTGCTGCTCTTCATCGGAAGATTCATACCAGCCAAAGGTCTCATTGATGTAATTCGCGCGTGTGGCCTGCTTCGTGACCGTGGTCAGAACTTTGCTCTTTTTTGTATCGGCGATGGACCGGCGCGGCAGGAGGCGGAGAATGAGGTAGCGAGTCTAAAACTAAATGAGCAGATTCGCTTCTTCGGCTACATTCCCGAAGAGCAAACCAACAAGTTTTATGTGAACAGCGATCTACTCGTCTTCCCGACTTATCATTACGAAGGCTTTCCGATGGTGATCTTCAACGCAGCCGCCGCAGGATTGCCAATCATCACCACCCGCATCCGAGCCGCCGCAGATTATTTGAAAGAACCTGACAACTGCTTGTGGGTCGAGCCGCGGAGTCCCGCCTTGCTCGCTGACAAGATTAGCGGTTTGCTTTCTGACTCAAGTTTGTCCGCAACCATGCGTCGTAACAACCAGCAACTCGCCGCCCGCTTCTCGGCTGCCGCTGTCACTGACGAATACGTCGAGGCATATCAGCGAATCATTCGGAAATAAGCATTCACTCCTGGCGCGACTGCAGGCTGGCAGCCTGCAGTACATCAGAGCAGATTTTTCGGATCAGCGGCGGCCAAGATCACGTCGGTAATTACTTTTGTGTCGGGAACGTTCAGCAGGTCTTCATAAGCCTTCACGTGCTGGTAAGCCATCTGCTTGGTAAAACTGTTCCACTGCGGATCGGTATTCACCTTCCCCTGTAGCGGCTGATTGTCTCCAGCCAAAGCCGGCCACTGAGTATAGTGTTTGCCCATCACAATAAATTCGGCGGCCTTCAACGCCAGCTTCAGCAACATCGGCGCCTTAATTTGCGGGAGATACAGATTCGGTATCTGCGTCATGTCACTTAATTGCCAGGCATGAGGGACGACATCGATGCTGTTCCAAATACGATGGGCGTTGTTTCCCATTCGCTGATGAAAGTAGTTGGCCCACACGTCATTCCCGGCAGTTGGAGGCGCATAACAGTACGCGAACACCTCCGCGCGTTTTTGCATGTCCCAATCCAATCCCTGCGTGTCCTTCAGCCAAAGCGCCGCAGTCGAAGCCATTTCTCCGCCGAGGCTGTGACCAGTCACGGTCAGACTCGAAATATTCTCGAGCGAGGCCAGGTAGTCGATAAGGCGTGTGCCTGCACCGGCGATGTCCGGACATGGCTTCAAGTCTCGTAGAATGTCGAGGCTAAGAGCCGCTGAATGCGAGATCCGCGCTCCGGATGGCGGCTCTCCAAACTTCCACCTCCTGGTCGTGCCCACGAGAAAATCTTCGAATATCCAGTCTGTGATTTCGTAAGGATTGGTGCCGCTGAGCGCAAGCACGTACTGTGATCGATCCTGAGTGTTCTGCGCGATAAAGATCGTGTTGTCGCTGTGCTTGGCGATCAATGGGAACTTGTAGACACACGGGCCCCAGGCCAGCTCCCAATTGTTTTTGACAGGCGCCATGTTGTTGAGGTGATTTGTGATCGTGCCTTTGAGCTCGATTTCGGCAGCGCATTCGCTGGCGGTAATGAGCAGTCCGGAATCGGCTATGAACGCGAGAGTTAACATCACCTGGATTGGAGTGAATTGAGGGGTCATTGCTGATACTCCTTACGAATGATGGATTGAGGAGTGAAGGCTAAGAGCGCATTAACCTTGTGTAATTCGGCTGAGAGACTTGTCTGAGAACCCGAGCAAATCCGTGATGGCCCGCGTAATCTATTGCCGCGAGGAATCAATGTCAAGAAGAGGTTCGTTCTCATTCACACCCGGTTTCAACCGGGTGACACGCTTGCAAGCAATCGGAATTAACCGTTTCAACGGTTTATTATCGGCGCCAATCAGAAATCGTTGAAACGGTTAGGAGGCTGGGGGTCTGTGCTGTCACCCGGTTGAAACCGGGTGTGAATGAGAGAACGCGGGTATGGATGCGCTTTCTAAAATAGCGAGTAGATAAATGGACCAAGGCCGGTCGAGGAGGCAAAGACCAGCAGCACGCCGCAGAGCAGCAGCGTCACCACCATCGGGATCAGCCACCACATTTTTCGTTTCCAGAGATACGCCAGCAAGCCGCCCAGCACGCCGGCATTCGCTCCCAATCTTTTGAACCATTGCTTCATTGCGTTTGATTTCTGCCATTGTCGCAGAGCGACAATTGATTGTATCCCAGTCTTTCAAGGCCGGGGCAAGTAGTGAGACAAGTCACCTTCGTTGCATGAGCAACGATTGAATCCTTCAGGCGTCGCTCAAGCGACGCGAATATTACAGCCACTCAATCCCAGCCTTGAAAGCCGGGCTATTATCGCTCCGCAACGTGTCGTACTTATTTCCTGATTAAGAAATTCTCCATCACCAGCATATCGAGTCCGCTGTTACTAAACGTGCGGAACGCATTCGCGGGACTCCACACCATCGGTTCGCCGCGCAGATTGTATGACGTATTCAATAAAACTGGCACGCCCGTAGCCTCACCAAACTTTTCGACCAGCCGGTAATAAGACGGATTGACCTCGCGCTGAATCGTCTGCAAGCGACCGGTGCCCTGGTGATTGACTGCCTGGAGTTGATCCTGCTTGTCCTCGCGAATCGGCGTTACGAACTGCATAAAACGCGCGGCGTGATGGTTCTTCCCTTCCGGCATATCAAAATATTCTCGTGTTCGCTCGTCGAGGATCACGGGCGCAAAAGGCCGAAACGGCTCGCGAAACTTAATCTTCTCGTTCACGATTCCCTTCATCTCCGCAAAGCGAGGATCGGCAAGAATACTTCGATTGCCCAACGCTCGCGGCCCCCACTCAAATCGTCCCTTGAACCAGCCGAATACCTTGCCGCTAGTCATATTTTCGACGACCCGATCGAGCATTTTCTCCTCGTCGCCAAAGTATTCGTGCGGAATATTATTCGCTTTCAGAAAGTCCGCGACCTGAGCATCTGAAAATTCCTCGCCCCAGTAGCAGTGATTCAGCACAAACTTTCGTGGTTGCTGCAAGACAACATGGTAAGCCCACAACGCTGCCCCAAGCGCCGCGCCCGCATCTCCAGCAGCAGGCTGTACAAAAATGTCATCGAATGCGGTCTCGCGTAGGATGCGGCCATTGGCAACACTGTTCAGCATCACTCCGCCGGCAACACACAGCTTTGTTAGTCCAGTCTTTAGCTGAAGATGATTCGCCATCTTCAATAGAATCTCTTCGGTTGCGCGTTGAATGCTGGCCGCGACGTCGGCATACATCTGGTTCTCTTCGGCCACACGGTCGTCCCATTGCGGATGGTCGCGGTTCGGATGCGTGCCCGTGGTGTAAAACTCAACGTCGGAACGTCGAGCTGGACCAAACAAGTCGGTGAATTTTGAATTGATTGTCTGCTCGGCGGATTTGTGGAACGCGAAGTACTCCATGTTGAGGCGAAAGCTGCCATCGTCGTTGACCTGGACCAGCTTGTAGACCTTGTCGAGGTAACGAGGCTCGCCGTAGGGCGCCATGCCCATCACTTTGTATTCGCCTTCGTTTACTTCAAAGCCAAGAAAAGCAGTGAACCCTGAATAGAGAAGCCCGAGCGAGTTGGGAAACTGAATCTCTTCGAAGAGCTCGATGCGATTTTCACCGCCGCCGTTCCAATCGACCCGCCCTCGTCCCAACGTCGTAGTCGTCCATTCACCAACGCCATCCACGGTCATGATCGCAGCTTCGTCGAAGGACGAGCAGAAAAGCGTACTGGCCGCGTGAGACATGTGGTGCTCGCTGAAAAGAATGCGATCTTGGGGAATATTTAGCTTCTTGAGGATGCGGCCTTTGATCCAGAGCTTTTCGTTGAACCACGCGACCATCGCCTCGCGGAAAACGGTCGAGGTTTTTGGATAGACTCCGAGCACCGTCATCAGAATCCGTTCGAACTTCACCAGCGGTTTTTCGTGGAAGACTACGTAATCGAGGTCGGCGGCAGTGATGCCCGCTTGTTCAAGACAGAAATCAATGGCGAGATCGGGAAAGCCGTAGTCGTGCTTCTTGCGACTGAAGCGCTCCTCTTCAGCGGCAGCGATGAGGTTTCCGTCCTGAATGAGGGCGGCTGCCGCGTCATGATAAAAACAAGAAATGCCCAGGATGTTCATTAATTGGTTTTGGATCTTGAGATTTTCGATCTGAGATCTGAGATCTGAGATCTGAGATCTGAGATCTGGAATCTTCGATCTGAGATCTGCTTTTCTGTGCTTAGTTCTTTGTTCTTCGTTCTTTGTACTTGTGTCTAATCCAGCTTGTCCATTTTCAATTCAGTTTGCCACTCAAAATCAACTCGTACTCAGTACCGCGAACCAGCGACAACGACAAAGAACCAAGAACAAAGCACCAAGAACGTCTTAATAAGGTCGACGTGCGTCTTCGAGGGTTTCCACCTTCGTCTCGCGAGGCAGCCAACCCGATTCCTTCGTTCGCAAGTGTAACGGGTCTTTAAGCCAGCGCACTCCAATGCCAAACGGTATCGCCACCGTAAAGTAAAATACGGTCATAAAAATGCGCGCGACAAAATCGCCCATCAACTGGCCGAACGCGCGCCACTTCTTCCATGCTCGCTTAAGAAAACTCATCGCAAAACGAAACTCTTAAGCTAGCCGATTCCACCCGCGTTGTCCAAGCCTGGTAGTGAGTCTTGACCAACCTGGTACACAAAAATCGGGCGCTGCCCCTTGCGAAGCAGCGCCCATCCGAAAAGGGTCAATCAGCGATACGCTCTTTAGAACTCGAGACGACCCGCAAATTGAACCACCCGAGGAGAAAACGCAGTGGTTAATCTCCCAAAGTTCGACGAACTTATGTTCTGCACTTGCTGGGCTGCCGTTACACCAAAGTTAGCCCGGTTCAGCACATTGAACACTTCAGCGCGAATCTGGAAATGAACTCCCTCTTTGATTGTGATGTTCTTAATCAGCGAGGCGTCCACGTTGAAGTAGGTTGGGCCGTTTACGAAGAAACGCTCGAGGTGGCCAAATTCGCCTGGAGGCACGTTGAAAAATACCTGGCCAGGGAAAGTAGCACTTCCAAACCCTTCGGCGCCACGACCGCTTCCCAACGCCGAGCAGTTACCTGCCGCGAGGTTTGCCTGATTGATGTTCAGAACGGTCGGATTGATGAAGAAGACTCCGCACGGAGTCCGGAAGACTCCCGTCAGTGCTCTAATCTCCGCCTTGGACAAATTAGAGTTGGCGGTATTTCGAGCTGAACGAGCGTTTGATGCAAACGTTCCGCGCGGATCAAAGAAGCCGATCGGTGCGCCTGATTGAAGGCTGACGATCGAGCCTAACTGCCATCCACCCACCGCGCGATTGAGCCACGAACCAGCGCCAGTAAAGAAACGCTTTCCTTTACCGAAGGGCAGTTCGTAGATTGAGTTGAAATTGAACACGTGCGTGACGTCAGTTTGAGCACGGCTCTTTTCAAGGTCATCGCGTCCCGGATAGACCTGGAATTCAAACCGGCGCTGGTCGGTACCAGGCGCATTCGACAAGGTTTTGCCGAAAGTATAATTCGCCTGGAAGTAGAGTCCATCGGAGAAGGAGCGTCGCAACTCAACTTGCAGCGCATTGTAATTGTAAAACGCTGTGTTGGAGAGCAGCAGTCCCAGGCCGATATTTGGATTCGCCTGGAAGGGAACGCTTCCAGCCAGGAAGTTGCCAGTGTAAGTCACCGCCAATTGCCCTGGCGTGCCTCCAGTGATCAAGCCTGCGATGGTGGCGTTTGGCGCAACCGACGCGCTACCAATTCCGCCAGGAGTTCCGGAAAGTGTTCCCAGGCGCGGGAAGACTTGCAACGCTTGACAGCCCGCATTTTGGGCGGTCGTGCAATTGAAGAGTCCCGTCAAAGCGAAGTTCGCGCGTGCTCGCTGGAAATCCGCGAGGAACCCATTATTGATGATATCGGGCGCATTGACGTCGGTATAGCGCGTCATGTTGTTGCTCTTCGCCCCGACATATCTGATTTCAAGAGCTGTCTTCCAGCCCAAGTTGCGTTGAATACCAAAGGTGTATTCATGATTCGTCGGTAGTTGAAGGTTCGGGTCAGTCACAGCCACCGAACTGAGCGCAGCGTTGCGCGTATTGTTCTGAACAAAGGTACGCGGAATAAGGATTGACGGCGTGGCAATCGCAGTGACGCCATCAGCCCTCAAGTTGAGATTCGGAATATTGGCGTTCTCTCGTTTACCTGAGTTCTGATCGCCTTCTCCGGAGCTCGCCTTTAGGAACTCGTCATTCACGTAGCTCATGCGATAACCGCCGCGAATTACGGTGCGACCTTCGCCGGGAAACAGCCTGCCCAGCAAACCGTGGCCAAACTCCGGCGCATAAGCAAAGCTCAGCGAAGGAGCAAAGTTGTTCTTGTCTGTTTTGAACAGCTTTCCGTTTCCGAGATTCGTGCCGGCAGTTTGTAGACCGCCGTTAGGATCCAGGAGGGCCTGAGTTACAGTCATTCCGCTTGGGATGGTGACTTCGGCCAGCACGCCGTTGCGCTCACGCACCGACGGCCAAAGCTCATAACGCAAGCCAAGATTAAGGGTCAACCGAGGTGTGACTTTCCAGCCATCCTGGAAATAGAAATTGTAGTTCGAGTAAGCGTAGTCTTGCCTGAAGCCCTCGCCCGGAACCAAACCGCCGCTAGCGTCAAGCACGTTGAAGGTCTGTGCCTGTCCATTCACAATACCGCCGAGCAAAGCGAACAGGGCGTTCGCACTCGTGCGATCCGTATTGCCGATGCCTCCAGGGAATAGCGCGGCATTGCCGAATTGCGCGGTGGTGATTTGCGGGGTGTTCGTACCGACACCCAGCGTCGAGCTCAGAAGAACTCCGCCGCGGTTAAGACGAAGCGCTGTGTTGAATTGGGATTGCACGCCGAAGCTGAAATTGTGATTGCCCCGCAGGTAATCGGCGTTGTCCTGGAGGGTATAAACCTTGGTGTCGCGTCCCTGGAAAAGGAACGTGGATTCAGGGTTGGTTACCAACGGCAGGACAAAGAAGTTCGCCGGCTCGGTTTGCAACTGCGGAAATCCCGGAAAGATATGGCCATAACCAGCCCGGACTTCGTTAGTAAGATTTGGGCTGATGGTCGAACGCCAGGCTCCGACATACGAGTCACCCGGTACATTCTGTCCCGCGGCCGGTGTAATCGTGAAACCGTTAGCATCCGCGAAGTCAGGAATGAATCCCGTTAATCTTTGTCGCTTCCAGATGAAGTTGATCGAATTGTTCGAGTTAAGGTCATAGTCGCCTCGGGCCGTGATGTTGTTGTAATCAGTATCGGCCCTTTGGCTAAAGCGGTAGCCGGTCGTGTTGCGCTGGTCACCAGCTTCAATTGAATTGCCGGTCGGAATACTGGTCAGGAACCGGCTCTGAATCAGCGGATTCACTGCAGTAGGAACCGGAGGCGCACCCGGGGTGCTAACGTTCGCGATTGGTAGCGCGAACAAGTTGATCTGGCGTCTGACACCACCATTGTCAATGTAAGTAAAGATTCCCTGGCGCGCGTCAGGCGTTAGCACCGTTCGCAGCGAAGATTGCGAGACGCGATCACGCTGCCCTTCGTAGTTGAAAAAGAAGAACAGTTTGTTCTTCAGGACTGGCCCACTGACCCGTCCGCCGAACTGATTAAAGTTGCGAAACGTCTTCGGATTCTTCGCGGCGCCGGCCTGCTTTTGACCCGAAGTTACTAACGGGTCATTTGGCGCGAAGCTTCCTGCCGCATTGTTAAAGAACGTGTTGGCTCCGAACTTTGAGTTGCGATTGTATTCAAACAACGCTCCGTGAAATTCGTTCGCGCCGCGCGGGGTCACCAGTTGGACCTGGGAAGCGCCGAAGCCCTGGTCGCCGCCGGCATTCTGAGTAGTAAGCGTAAATTCAGCCACGTCGTCCGTCGAGACGGCTATTTGAGTAAAACTCGACGCATTGGCTCGAATGAAGTTGTCCTGAATATTAAGGCCATCTAGCGTGATGTTAGTCGCGGATGGACGTTGGCCGTTGATGGAGGTGCCTTGGGCGCCGTTGCTGGAAGTTCCAGCTTGCAAAAGAATCAGGGCCAGTGGATTACGGCCGTTAAGCGGCAGTTCCTGAATCTGGCGCGGGCTGACCGTGTTGCTCAATTCAGCATTAGTTGAATTGATCACGTCAGTGCCTGCGACTATCGTTACATTCTCAGAGATACTACCTACTTCGAGCGCGGGATTGAGCGAATACTCTCGACCAACGTCGATCTTCACATCGCTCGCCGTAAAGGCTTTGTGTCCGGCTGCGGTAACAGTCACGGTATAAGTGCCGGGTTCGAGCTGCGGAACGTTAAAAGTTCCGTCACCGCTCGCTGTTACTGTGCGCTCTTTTGCAGTCTTGGTGTCTTTTACTACGACACTTGCTCCCGGTATGACACCGCTGGCATCGCTAACCGTGCCAGCGAGACTGCCAGTGTTGGATTGGGCCAGCACCGGCAATGCACCGAGACAAAGTATCAACAAAAGCTTGATCGCTGTCTTCATTTGATGAACTCCTATTTCAATTTTCTGCTTACTGAGGAAAGCAGGAACTGGGGTGACTGCTCTACTTCAACCATCGACTATCCAAAACTTCGTAACGGCCGAACGGCGTTCCTGTTTTCTGCTTCAATAGAGTGCAACCGCTATTCCCACAAAGCCGGAATGCGTAGCGTGGAGGTTTCTACTGAGATTGCGACAGAGGCGCGTACAACAGCTTGCGAGAATTGGATTAGCGGAACTTGAACCTTGAGGATTATGGATAAGGAATTCGAGTACTCGAAGTGGCCGTTCCGAAGAATTGGAAGGTCCGCGGTTCGATCACACGCACTGCTTTGAACTCCGGAGCGAGGTGGGTCCCTCAATGAATAATGCAACACAATTACGGCGAAGACCCGAGAGAAACTCCCGGGTCTTCACTGAGCGAGCCGTGCAATCGTGATTTAGAACTTAAGCGGCGCTCGGTTCCTGAAACGCATCGTCCGCAGCTTCATATCCGACCGGCGCAATCTTATAACGCTTAATCTTTGTATTCAATGTCGTAATCTTAACACCCAACAGTTGGGCAGCGCGAGTCTGATTACCTGCGGTACGGCTAAGCGCACTGCGAATCAAGTCGATCTCAAAGCGACGCACTTCCTCATGCAAATGCACGGTGCGCTTAGTGGCCGGTTGCGAAACTCGGAAGGATTCGACCTCGCGCAGCAATGTGAGCGCCACCTCTCTCAATGTATTAAGCCTGTTATCCATCGCTATCTCACTTCGAAGAATGCCTGCGCCGGTCGCATCGCCAGTCGAAACATCTTCTGTTCTCCACATCATCGAACTACTCATCGCTTGTCCTCCTGCAACGTCTCGGTTGCTTAGTGCTCAATGTGTGGCTGGGGATCCACCTTCTGTTCGTTTCCCGTTCTGAACCGTGAAGTCCATTGCTGCCAGTGCAGCGTGGTCCAGGTACTGTTGACATGATGAATATACGTGGCTTCGTTTCCGCACAGATGGAATTTGTGACGAAACGGCTAATAAGTGTGATAGGTCGGCTGCTGTTAACGATAAGCCGCGAATAGCAGTGATTAGCGAAGTGAGGTCAACTAAAACAGTGAGCCCAAACGAGTTCCGATTCTGAGAATTGAAATGACGGACCAGTGAACAGAGGTCGGCGGGCTCGCTTCAATCATCCTGAAGCGGACCGGTATTGATCGGGAAGCTTTCCCGTTTTTTGAATGCCCGAGATCGCAATTCTGAGATCTCTATTCTGAGATGCGAGTCCATTCGACCTCAGATCTCAAAAGATCTCAAAATCTGCAATCTGCAATCGTCACAGCGGTCGCCCTACAGCTTCCTGCAGGTTTGCTCGATAGTTCCTACTCAGCGTCAGCTGCTTCCCGTTTTCGAGAACCACGTGATACTCACCATGAAACCAGGGCTGCAGCTCCTTGATCTTGTCGATGCGCACAATACTGGAGCGGTGTATTCGCAAAAACTTTTTCGGATCGAGTTGCGACTCGAGGCCGCTGATCGTTTCGCGCAACAAATAAGTTTTTCGTCCGTTGTAAACCCGGACGTAATTGCCTTCAGATTCGATACAGTGAATGTCGTCAATGTCGAGGAAGAAAACCCTGCCTTCGGTCTTGATTACCAATCGTTCCAGGTATCGAGGGCCAGCCTTCAATTCCTCGAGCAACGCCAGGATGTGCTGATCTCTACGATCGCTCCGACCGTCCTTAATCAAACTCTTGGCGCGCTTCCAGGCCACTTCAAACCGCTCTTGATCAAAGGGTTTCAGGAGATAGTCAAGCGCATGTACTTCAAAAGCGCGCACTGCGTATTGATCGTAGGCAGTGGCAAAAATTACGTAAGGCGTTTTTTCAGTCTCGAGGGATTCCAGCACCTCAAAGCCACCGAGCTCTGGCATCTGAATATCGAGAAAGATGAGGTCGGGCGTCATCGATCGAATCGCGTCCACAGCTTCGCGACCATTCGCGCACTCGCCGATGATCTCGACTTCAGAATCACCTTCGAGCATTTCGCGAATCATCTCGCGAGCTAATGGCTCGTCATCAATGACCAACGCTCGAATGCTGGCTGCGTCCGTCATCCCTCTCCCCCGATCGATTGTTCGACTTTAGACTCTGATCTCTTCCTGGATGCAGGAATTGTGCCTAATCCATTGAACACCGCTCGCGATTACTTTATGACAAAAACAAAGACGAAGAATTGCCAATGATTGGCCCGTCTTGCGCAACCTTACGAATTAGGACTGCAAATGTTTCCGTGATCTTCTATAAGGAAACATTACGAAAACCTATGCTGCTTTCCGAAAACTTGGATCGACTAGATGAAGCGTTTAACTGGCGACTTTGATGCGGAAGTGAGCGATCGGTTTGTCCGGTTTTTTTGGTTTGTCTGTAGCGGAATTGGGACTGAGTTTCGTGTTTGGGACTGAGTCTTCAGGTTTGGGACTTTGAGATCTGCGATCTGAGATCTCGAGATCGCCGATATCAGATCTCAAGATTTGCGGGGGACTTCGAGGGTCACGATGAGACCGCCAGTCGACGCGTTAGTCAGCTCGAGCAAATGTTCCGACCCGTACAATCGCTCCAGCCGGGCCTTCGTATTAGCCAGGCCAACTCCTTTGCCGAACTGATTCGAGACAGCATCGTCACTTAATCCCGGTCCGTTGTCCTTCACTTGAATACGCAAGCAACCGTTGCGCGGAAACGCGTTGATTTCAATTCGGCCGGCATGTTGGCTGGCGATCGCATGGCGCATTGCATTTTCGACGATGGGCTGGAGAATCAGGTTGGGAACGCGCACATCCAACACGCTGGGATCCACTTCTACTTGCGTGGTCAACCGATCACGGAAACGAATTCTCTCGATCTCCAGATACTTGTTGAGGAATTCCATTTCTTCCTGCAACGTCACTTCCTGAGCTCCCGCGTTCTCGAGCGTCATTCTCAGAAAGTCTCCAAGCCTGGTGATCATGCGGCGGGCAGCTTCGGTATCTCGATTCAGGAGGGCTGAAATGGAATGAAGCGTATTGAACAAGAAATGTGGGTGAACCTGCATTTTGAGCGCTTCGAGTTGCGACTGGGCCAACTGCGTCTCTAATCGCGACGCGCGCAACTCACCCTTGCGATAACTTTGGTAATAGTTCAATGCGTGGCTAAGCAGAACCAGAACCCAGTAAATCGAAGCTTGACGGTCGAGGTTATAAAGAACGTATTGCAAATCTCGCAACACAGTCAGGTACTCGGGCTTGTTGAAGTAGGTTATGAAGAGAACGTAGTGGATTGCTGACATCGAGCCGACCAGCAACGAACCCACGCCGACGTGAAATAAAGTTCGTCGCAGCCATTTATCCCGATCAATCCGGAACCGCCGGGCCAGCCACAGGACCAACGGTGTCGTTAATGCCCACAGGTAGCAAATACTCATCTGCATGAAAAAGACGTAATTCGTGGGCATACGCTTTTCCATGTAAATGCTGTTGAAAAGAACCTGGCTGGTAAAGAACAAACCGATCAGAGTCCAAGCAATCCAGATCGCGGCGATTCGGACTAACGGGCGCTTCCAGAGGAGAAGTGCGCGCGAGGGCTGCTCGAAATTCTCAAACGAGTTTTCCATAGTTGCTCAAAGGAACGAGATCAGCGGGAGGAAGGTTTCAAGTCACCCAACAAAACCCACTCGTACCGAGGGAAGAAATCGACAGTCATGATAACAGGGGCGACCGCAATCCGAAATTTTCGCGCAAAACACAAATGTACGTAAGTGTATTTTGACCAAACGGCCTGACGTTGTGATGAAGCGGCGCTCTGGGCTGAATTCACAATTCTAAGGATAGCGTGGCATCGGCATCCTGCCGATGTCCGCCACCAACCCGATTCTTACTCCCGCGGCTCTTTAGCGCCCAGGTCTTTGAGAATCTGTTTGATTTGGTCGGCGTCTTTTACCTTGGGCGCCAGTCTAAGATATTCCTGTAATTCGACAATTGCGCGCGCATCTTCACCACGCTGCATGTAGAGCGCACCCAGATAACGATGCGAATTCACAGCCTGTTCCCCGCCCAGCTCAATAGATCTCTTAAGTTCCAATTCAGCCTCGTCCAGACGCTTCAGTCCAATCAACACTCGGCCGAGATACTCGTGGGCGGGCGCTGAGGTCTCACTTTTTAGTAGCGCCGCTCGCAATTCTTTTTCAGCGTCCGCAAATTTCTTTTGCAGCAAAAGGACCAACCCATAATTCAATCTCGGCACAAAAGCATCAGGCATTGACTTGACGGCCTTCTGCAGCGAATCAGCAGCCTTATCCAGATCATTCACTTTCACATACTGCATTCCCATTTCATTCATGGCGAGCACGAACTCAGGCGCCACCGACAAAGCTTTCTTCAATTGATCGATGGCTTTCTTATGATCGCCTGACTGTGAAGATGCGAGTGCCTGCTGATAAAGGTCGAGGGCCGGCTGCGGAATTCCAGCCAGAGCCGCGTTAACAACACCCGGAGGACGGCCGGGGAGATAGTTCTTTGGCTTCAGCCTCATCTGTACGTATGCGACTTGACCGTTTGTCCTGACCTCGACTGATTCATTGGCCGGCTCAAAGTCCGAGCCAGCGTCGACCGTCAACTCATAAGTTCCCGGCTGTAACCTTACGAGAGTAAACGCTCCGTTATCGTCGCTCGACACCGAAGAAGGACCACCCCTGACGCTTTGCACTCTGACGCGTACGCGACGATCAAGAGGACTGCCCGACGGATAAAAGATGCGCCCTTGAATAACCGACTCGCCGCCAAGACCCGGATTCCCTATGTCCGGATCAAGCCCGGACGTTTGAGCGGACAAGGAGCTTGTCGCTAAAAGAATAATGGCAAGTACAAATGAAGCTCGCATACTGCCTTCGCTTTCATTTACACCGCGGCTTTAGCCCGGTGTTTGAGACATGGCTGAATACCAATAACCGTTTCAACGGTTTCCGCCACATCTTGAGGTGAAACCGTTGAAACGGTTTTTAGATTCCCCCTGGCTTTTGACTCCCGGTTGAAACCGGGAGTGAATGAGACCAGCATCCTGCTCCAATAACTTCGAAAACTCGAGAAGGAGTCTTTCAACTCCTCCTCGAGTCTCGAGGTCGCAATCTCGTACTACCTAGAAAATGAACTTGACCGCGAGTTGGACGTTGCGTCGTTCAAGGTTGCCATTCGGAGTCAAACCTTTGCTTGCTCCAATGACGCCGTTGGCGACATCGTTCGTTCCGGGCAGGATGTAGAGATTCGCATGATTGAACGCATTGAACATTTCGCCTCGGAACTGAAGGCTCTTGTTCTCGCCAATCTTGAAGTTCTTGTACACGCCTGCGTCGAAGTTCCAGATGCCGGGACCACGGAACTGATTACGCTTCGTCATGTTGGCCGGGTATGGACCAAAGTCTGAACAGCCGCCACACACCGGATTGCCAAACGCGCCAGGGGTCTGGCTCGCCAGGTTGATGTAGTTGAAGAAGTTCGCCTGGGTTGGATCGGCGTTCACATTCACTGCGATCGGTCCGTTCGCTACCATGCGCGGGATCGAACCGAGCGCATTGGTGGCGTCGAAGATCGTAAACGGTGTGCCGGTTCTGGCATTGAAAATACCAGTGACCTGCCATCCGCCCAGTACGCCTTTTTCCCAACCACTTGCCTGTTTGGCGAGCGGAACATCCCAAATCACGCTGCCGACAAATCTATGTCGAACGTCCGCATCCGCGTAGCCATAGTCGAGATCGGGCTGGAACGGATTCGTCAATCCGAGATTGCCGACAAAGGCCGACTCACTGAAAGTCGTGCTCAAGTTGTCTTTGTTCACTCCATATGTGTAGTGCGCGGTGAACTGGACACCGTGATTACGGAAGTTGTTGGCGTCGAAGTTAACAATCAACGCGTTGTAGTTTGAAAAGCCGTCGTTACCACGAGCGTTGATTCCCGAGTACTGCGTATTCAAACGGGCAGTCGGGTTAGCGCTGCCAAGATAGAAAGCGCCGGCGCCGGGTTGGTTGTAGGGATTGATCGAATACAGGCTGCGACCAGCCGAGCCGGAGTATTCAACCGAAAGTACGCTACCAGCACCGAACACTTCGCGCTGCAAAGCTACGCTCCAAAAGTGAGCGTACGCATTGACGATATCCTCGCGAACGTGACGGAGACTGCCAACCGGAATAGTCTTGGTCGGCGGCGTCGTGCCTGAGAGCGGTCCAAAGTTGTTAGAGGTGATCGGCAGAGTGGCGATATCAACACCCTTCTGCAACGACAACACCAGGTAGTTTGGTGGATTCTGGATTACGTTAAAGGTAACGTTGCCGAAATTCCTTTCGTAAGCCAATCCGTAGCCGCCGCGAAGGCTGGTCCTGCCGTCGCCAAACATATCCCAGGCAAAACCAACGCGCGGCGCAAAGTTATTCTTGTCGGGCTTCCAAAGACCACCAACGGGACTATCCTTCGCGATCTGAACGCTGCCATTCCTGATTCGCTCCTGGATGGTGCTGCCTGCGCCAAAATAGAAGTTCGAATCCAGGTCAGGGTTCTTGTTGTGTTGCACGCCATAGTACTCGTAGCGCATGCCGAGGTTCAGCACGAGACGCGGACTGAAGCGCCACGAATCGTTAATGTAAGCTGCCCATTCGTTGTAGCGGTTGCTGCGAGTAAAGTCGGGCGGGCCAACCGGCAACGTCACACTCTGTCCGGGGAATTTTCCTTGAGGATAGATGGCTGCCTGGAATTGCTGGGTGCTGCCGTTTACAAAGTTATCCAACGCCTGCGCGTAGTTGTTAGCTGTCGCGGAAAGGCTTTGAACTGCGTTCTGGTAAGCACCGAAGAAGCGGTTGTCCTGAATGTAGTAGATCACGCCGCCAAACCTAAATTGATGACGTCCCTTGGTAAGACTGAAGTCCTGATAGATCTGACCAGTGTTCCCTGCTCCGGCAAATCCAACCGGAGAGGCCGCCGCGTTGTAGGGCCAGTAACCCGGAAACGCGATGGGCTGACCACCGATCGTTCCGGTGGCGCCCGGAAACATGAACAGGCCCGGACCGATCGGCTGATCGCCGTATGGCGAATCCTCAACCAGCCGGTTGTAGGCAAGCTTCGTGTCTGAAACAAAGGTCGACGAGAAAGTGTGGCTCATCGAAACGATGAAGTTGTTGCGCAGCTGCGTGTACGGAGTACTGAAGCCGGCATATGGACTAAACCCGGAGCTGCCGATCGGGTTCTTGATACTTTCACGAGCCCACCGACCATAGATTGTGGTCTTGTTGCTCAGGTTGTAATCGACGCGCGACGCCATCGAATAAGTATCCTGCGGGGCGCCGCCGCCAAGATTCACTGGCGTATTGAACTGGACTAACTGGAATGCAGGCATATTAGCCGGCAAGTTCGCGAAAGCATTGCCCGCCCGCTGAGCTGCTGGAATTAAATCCTCAGTTGCCTGAGCGACGGTGTATGTCGTTCCGGTCGGAAGCGCAGTCATGTTGAAAGGAGCAAAGTAATTCCGCGTGTTCACATTTGACGCTGCGATCAGCTGTGGTGTCGGAACTACCGAAAGCACCGGACCAGTGCTGCGCACCCGGGTCCACTCGGTGCTATTAAAGAAGAACAGCTTGTTCTCCTTAATCGGGCCGCCAATGGTGTAGCCAAACTGATTTCGAGTGAAGACTCCACGTTGCACGCCGTTGGCATTGTTGTTAAAGCCGTTCGAAGCGAGACGCGAAATGCGATTGAACTCAAAGGCAGAGCCGTGGAAGCTGTTGCTTCCGCCGCGCGTCGACACATTGATCACGCCACCAGAGGCGCGACCATATTCCGCTGAGAAGTTACTCGTGATTACACGGAACTCGCCTACCGCATCGAGCGGAATGTTCTGGCCGACTGCCGCGTAATAAGTATTGGTGTTGTCGACTCCATCGAGCAGCACATTGGTACTCGCGGCGCGTTGACCATTGATACTGAAACCCGCGCCACGACCGGTTGTGCCAACACCGGCTACCGCTTGACCAGGATCGTCACTGCTGACGTTGCTCGACAGACCGACCAGGTCGTAAGGATTGCGCGTCAGCGTCGGCAACTGGCGAATCTGAGTTCCGCTCACGACGTTGGACAGCTCTTGTGATTGAGTGTTGACTTCAACGCCCTCACTCGCAATCACATTAATAGTGCCGCCGCTGACTTCCGTTAGCGATAGTTGAGTTTCGAGTGATACTCGTGAGCCGACTGTAACCTGCACGCGCTGGGTGTTTGGCTTGAAGTTGCTGCCCTGCGTGGTTACATCATAAAGGCCTGGTTGAAGTGAAGTGACCGTGTAGAGGCCCTGATTGTCTGAGGTAGCTGTCACCTCGCGACCTGTCTCCACAGATTTCACACTGACGGTGGCGCCTGCTACAACTGCGCCGGCCGGATCAACAACCTTACCGGTGATTTGGCCTGCTTCAGTTTGGGCCAAAGCTGATCCAACCATCATCATCACAGCAAGCAACGCGACGAAGTATCGACACGCGCCTGCCGTAAATTGTCTTAGATTAGTCTTGATCATACTCGTTCCTTTCTTGAACCTTGCTGCTCGACACTTGGCTTAAGGCTGCTCAATCGATGCGCCGCTTGGGGCCGAGTGTCGTCTTGCTCTTCTATAATGAGATCGGGAGACCTTAAATTTGGACCACACCACTTACGCCTTTTCGGAAGTTGCGTGGGCCGCTCTGTTTTCCCGACTATGTACAGCGCAACGTGTATGCCGCCTGTTAACAACAACACCCATACAAACGAGCAACGCGAAGATTCAAGCGAGATAGGTTGAGAGAAAGTCTTCAAAACTTTTTAGTTTTGGATAATAGTTATCAGCGATCTTGCGGGTTTTGGATTTCAGGACGGCAAGAGTCACATCGCGCCTCATCCTGACTTCCAATATGTCGTAACAATTCGGGTGACACCCTCTTCAAATCCGGAGTCGACGGAGCAGACCCCGCTTTGAGCGCTGTCAACTGCGCCTCTGCTTCCTGTCGATCTGTTTGCATGACGGCGAGTTCCTTTTCAAAAGACACCTGGCCCCGTTTCTTTATCTGGTTTCGACAAACATCAATCACCTTTTGAGTGTTTTCTTTGCTCGTCGCGGGATTATCACCGTCATTCGGCAGCACCCAATCGCCATTCGGCCGCTGAATCATGTGGCCCAACTCATGAAGGAGGATTGTCAGTCGAGCTTCCCTGGTGTTGGGAGAGAACTCGCCGACGCGGGCAATGACTGAGTCCGTCGGGAAGGCGCTGGTTTTAAAGAAAGGACCATTGGTATTTAGCTGAGCCGTTTCAAAGATGCGATATGAAAGCCTGGTCGCGTCATTCATTGCGTAGGAAATGCGGCCCGTCATACGCAACCCAATCGAGCGATCGAAGTAAGCCGGTCTTAGTTGCCGGGTCAGTTGATTCAGCACCTCGATTGCAGCGGGACCGCCAAAGAACTCACTGCATTCATTGCTGTCGCGAAGTATCGAGTAGACATCCAAATAAGCTTTGTCGAGCGGGCTTAGTTTCGCGACTTCGGCCAACGCCAAAGGTTGGAGTGAAGGCAAGGCAGTCGGCTTAATTCCAGCTGTGACTAGTGAACGATATGTTCCGCTCTTCTCCGGTAGGCTCGCCTTAGTTTCGACATTAATTGGCTGCTCAGTCGCGGGCTGCGCCGACGACTCGTCGCCACCAATTTGAGAAGGCGTTGTCGCAATGGATGTCACCGCATCAATCGGTGGGCGATTGGACTGCGTTTCGTTTAGCTGTTGAGAACTTGGCTGCGGTAAACGTTGTGCGCGGATACCGGCAGCAATCACGTTTAGGATTATTAGAGCTGACGCTAATCCGGAATGTCGCTTGATAATCATGACGCCCCTCCAGTCGCTCGTTCACCAACTTAAGGAGCTTTACGATTCAGTTTCAGCTCACAGCGGAGCTTTGTGACAGAAGGGCAACGTTATGTGATGGAGTGGCTCTGCCGTTCGGCAGTCAGTCTTATTACCGTGATGTGCGATCAAGCGCGAACGAGTTGTGCAAACAATTCTGAGGATTTAAGTCCGACTCAATGGATGAAAAACCGCGATTGAGAGTCGCATTGAATAGTGTGAGCTCACCAAACGAAAAACGCGGACCAGAATTTCTTCTGATCAGCGCCTATCCGCGTTAATCCGCGGCAAATACTTTGCTCCCGCCTCCGCCGCCCGCCTCCTGCCTTCACTGTCCGCAGTCTGCGTTGCTCGTAGTAAGCACGGGGCTGAAGCGCTGTTGATATTCCATGGAGGTAATAAATGAGCACACCATGCCACGGAAGTTGTTTGGCTGACTATTGAGAACGCCCAACCAGAAGTTAAAGCCATTCTGATCGGGATTGCGCCGCAGGTAGCCAAAATACTGCATCACCACAAATGCCGCGTTGTACTCTCGCTGTCTGAAAACCTGATTCTCAGCTACGGTCTTCAAAACAGAGGCTCGATCCTGAGCGCCCGTATTCAATCCGCTCACGAAACTATTTCTTTCAGTCGAGGTTAACGAATTGCTTGTGTTGGCGTTCAGCTGATCGACATACTGCGCCGACGTCATAGTCGCCGGGAACAACGCCACGAACGCCGGGCGCGTTACAAAGTCGGCGGCGAGCGCAACTTTGCTCGCCTCAAGATTGCTCACCGTCACCCGCCCGCGATCTCCGACGAACTCGGTAAATTGCGGAGCTCGCGCTAACCCAGCTTTGTACAAACGATAAGCGTAGTAACCAGTCTCCTGGAACTCAGACTCGATGAAGTAAGCTGCGCTCACCGTCGTGTGAGCCGTGGTCAAGCATGCTCGATCCGTTCCGCATGGATTGATGATTCCACTCCAATAAGTCAGTCCACTGCTATCAGCCTCGCGATTGAGAAAATCGAGATAGTGCTGACGCACGAAAAAGTTCGCATTGTCGAGTGGGTTTGTGACCGGTGTAGCCGAATCGTTGTCGGATACCGTGATGGTCGCCGCAGCCTGGCTACCAAGAACGGTGCTCGCGCCAGGATTACTGAGTGTCAGATTGATCGTCTCATTCCCTTCAACGTACAAGTCATCGACAACGAAAACTTTGAACGTCTTGCTGGTTTCACCTGCAGCAAAGGTCATCGCGCGAATCACCGTCATATAGTCAGTACGAGCCGACGCGGTGCCATTGCTGGTTTTGTAGTCAACCGATGCAGAGCTCGTGGTGTCCCCGCTGCGCGTAACTGTAATCGTGACGCTGCCTGCTCCTTCGTTAGCACTGTACGTCGCGGAGTTGAATTGGACCGTCGCGGGATCCGCAACCACTGCAAGACAACTCGAATGGCCATTAACGAAGGATGTTATTTCGTTTTGCGAGTACTGGCAGAAAGTGAATGAATTGCCGACGACGCTGTTCATGATCGTGTCCGAACACGAAGTCACACCCTGGTCGTCCGGGTGGTTAGCCCCGAAGTTGTGCCCAATCTCGTGCGCTGCAATTGAATATTTGTACGCATCCGCCATGCGTAACGACAAGCCGTATGAATGAGCTACATCGACACAGACTGTTGAAAACCAGGCCACGCCGGCGATGTTTCCTTCCATGGGACGATTGGTCCACATATGCGCGAGGTCGCGAGGCTGGCTGGCCATGTTCGCGTTCCAATAATTCGTGAACTCGTAAAGCATCTGATCGGCTGCGGTGGCGCTGTAAGGATCAGTGCCGGCCCAAGTGTGCTGGTAGGTAACACTGAACGTGACCCCGAGTTGTTGGCGATAGACACCATCCACTTGATTCATGATGCTGAGAATCTCAGCGTTCGCCGCGGCGGAGCCTCCAAAGAAATTCACGTACTCGTTATCCGCCTCAGTCGCTATCTCTGCTTGACGATTGCTGGTGGCTTGAAGGATCTGATGGGCGTCACCGTCAAACTTTTGAAATTCGGATTTCAGCTTACTGTCCAGCGTGGCGCACGCACCGTGCGCGCCGGCGATTACGTCAGCGCTGCTATAGGCAATGTAGTCACTCTTGTCAGCGCCGCTCATGTAATTGCGCAGCGGCTCAAAATAGTAAAACTCACCGGGAGTGATGATTACGCCTTCGATCTTCTCGTCGTCGATCGTAAAGCGGGCTTCAGCGTCTTCCATGCCGCTAACGGCGCCGCGATAAGTGCGAACCGGACCCATATCAACTGAGCGAACTGTGCCGCCATCGACGACTTCTTCAGCGCGGTAGTTGAGGGCGCGGAGGTCATGCTGCACTAACTGAAGTTCGAATTGTCGATTGGGAGTTACCAGCGACAAACGTCCAGTCTCGCGCACAGACTGCGCAGCTTGTTTCGATTCGAGTTTCAGGGACTCAAACTTTCTAAGGTAGCGGCTAACTGCCTGTTGAGGGACCGTCGCCGGTTTTGGACTGGCCGCGCGTGAGATGTGCATGGTGAGGAAAATTCCTCCAAGCGCGACACAGACGAGGAGAAAATCGAAGGCTTTTTGGAAAGGCATGGTTGTTCAGGTGGCACGGGCTCTCGCTCGTGATGGTTACCGCGGCACAGGCGTCTTGCCCATGATGATTGCCGGGGCATGGGCGTCTTGCCCATGGTTTAGGGAAAGCGGAGTCGGAGGCGCTGGCCGAGTACGCGACTACGGCCTGGAAACAATGCGGCTGCGAGCGCTAGATATAGGCTTCGTTCAATTAAAGAGGAGAAAGTCGGGCAAGACTAAGATGGCGCGTCGAGAAGAACGCGCAGAACTCAGAATAAAAAAGCGAAGGCAGCTCTGTCAACAGGAAAGAAAATGGAATTGCCTGGCGGCATTTCCAGAAACCGGTAATGCCCTAGCTTGGAGTGCGCCGACCTGTCGGCGCTTTGGTCTCTGCGACCTGTCGCAGCGGTTTGGCAAAAAGCGGTTTATTACCAAGCACTGCGGCGTCGAGCGTCCGCGGGCGAAAGTGGTGACAGGTCACTGCCCTGCTCCAAATTACGTCACTAACCGCCGGACGTCTGCTTTGGCAAAATCTGGAGGGCGAACGTATGATGAAACCATGAGCACAAAGCGCGAGCAGTACACAATGGGCTATGGCTCTTCGGCAACTGCAATCATGGGCCAGCGAACCGCTGAAAGCCACGCAGCCTTCTTCCTTCCGCATCTGAAATCGGGCATGAAGCTGCTCGACTGTGGCTGTGGTCCCGGCACGATTACGCTGGGTCTCGCTAAGACGGTGGCGCCAGGCGAGGCCATCGGAACCGAGATTGAAGAGACCCAGGTTGCGATCGCTCGAAAAAACGCAGCCGCACAAAACATCTCCAACGCTCGCTTCGAGACCGGCAGTATTTATGACCTTCCCTTTGCGGACAATTCGTTCGACGCAGCCTTTATCTCGGCGATCCTCGGCAACCTGCAAGACGTTCCGAAAGGAATGCGCGAACTGCATCGAGTGTTGAAGCCAGGCGGAGTTATTGGCGTCAAGGAATTCGATCATGGTGGTGATATCGCTTACCCGATGGACAACGGCATCCGCAAATACATCGAGCTGTACCTGCGCATGCGTCGTGAGAATGGTCACGACGGCGAGGCCGGCCGGAAAATTGGCGTGCATCTCAGCGAAGCAGGCTTTCGCGATCTGAAACTTTCCGCCTGCTATGAAAACATCAATGGTCCGGAAGTGCTGGGCGGTGCTGCGCAACTTAACGTTGGCCTGCTAAAAGATGGATGGGCGCAAGAGTTCATTGGGCGCGGGTGGGCCACCAGCCAGGAGATAGACGAGATGAGCGCGTCATGGCTTAACTTCGCTAAGACACCGGGTGCGTTGCTTGCCGTCACCTGGTGCGAGGCTGTCGCGTTCAAATGATCAGGGGGTGGGATTGGGGTGTAGGGTGTATCGGAATGGACGAATGATGATGGTATCGATCAAAAAGCGAGCTGATGAGACAGACATATTTTGCCATAATTTTCCATATATCATTTGCCATTTTTCAGTTGTCATTTGGGAATTCAATTAGAGATCATACCAGCCGTGGCTGTGGACTGAGCGTCGCAGGCTCGGATTAAGGTAGCTAGTGGCAAGTGCGAGCGAAGCGACGCACCCCGAAGCACGCCGCCGCTGTTCAGTCCCGTCATTTGCCCGAGCAAAAGCGCGACATGTGGGGACACGAATTTACCCGTCCCTTCAGAGCAGGATCAAATCTTCCTAATAACCGGGCGTTGGTTTCGACCGGAATTATTAACAACGTCGACAACATCGTTCAAGGCAAAGATCATCGTTCTGAACTTAGTAACCGAGTCCGCTTCTTCGCTCCGCCCGACGACTTCAGCGCGCCGATCACACACAAGATCCGCCGCCAACCCTCAATTCCCAAATGACCAATGAAAAATGTCAAATGATATGGCAAATGGTTTTGCTCGCTTGTTTCAAACCACTCAACTACCTACACCCGACACCCTATCTCCTACATCCTGGTTTTTTTGTCCCACTTCAATGCGCAACGGTGTTTACTTCACAGATACCAGTGTGTTCGAACCAACCACTTCCAAAAGATGAAGGCATAAAAAATGAAAACCCTGATCTTGAGAAAGATTGGACATTTGAAAGACGGCTACGAAGCAAGCTTCCTCGTGTTGAGTGGAAATCCCCTTGAAGACTTTCAAAACATCCAGAAGATCGAGCGACGATTCAAGCAAGGAGATTTCCTATCGCCGTAGTGGCACGGGCGTCCCGCCCGTGAGCCGAAACGGCCACAGTCACGCCCCAACATTTGCAAGCTCAAAAACAACTCACGGGCGGGACGCCCGTGCCACGTTTACTTAAACGGATTTCGTTCGGGCGGCTCATCATGTGAGATCGTTCGCAGCAACCCACGCACAATCACATTAAGCATTGGAATGCGATGACGAATCCACACTCGCATCGGTTGCGGTCGTGCCCCTAGTCTCGCCTTTGGCTCCAATGCCGTGCGGCCCAGCGAAAGTCTCCGACAACCCAACTTCAACGCGTCTTCAATCACAGCCTGCAGCAGTCTGAGATAAATAGGAGCTTCTGCGCTCGCCTTCCGATCGAAGCCGATGTAATAGCCAACTGCGGTTTCGCCGTCACGAACTGTGGTGACGAACCCAAGCATTTGTCCGTCCCGCTTTAGCACCGTGGTGTGCATATCATCGCCAAGTCGTTCAGCAAGCAGCGGTAGAAATTCCGTTCGCAGAGTTACCGGTCGAAACCTCGCGTTCCTCTGCGTCTGCAGATAAAGATCGTGTAGCGTCTCCGCGTGTTTACCGACGTCTTGCAGTTCTTCAACAACGCAACCAGCCTTCAGCGCTTCCTTATCAATCTGTTTTGCTGTCTTTCGATACTTTGAATTGAGACTGGCGAGGTAGTCGTCGTAGGCGCGCCAGTTTGGTGAAAACTCGAGCACCATGTTTGGATCCGTTTCAAGCGGCCGGTACGAGAATCTCGCCAATGAAGCAGCAGCGGCTGCGTGCTCATCAGTGATGTCCTTGACCATCACGAGGGCGGAGTCACCAAAAAGTTTGTCGGCGCGTCGCAATCGATAAAGAGCTTCGGCAACTGCAGGCCAGAGCGAAGCCGGATCTTGATTGGGCCCAAATGCGACACCATGCATGCCCCACGAAAGCAGATTACCGCAGACCAACATTTGCTCCTCGAGGTATTCGAGTGGCGCCGAGAATCTCCTGTGCTTCGATTCTTTGCGAGTTTCAGCGATGGAGAGTGTGACACTTTGGGCCGCGATGGCGGCGACGGGCTCGCGGCCTTTGAATATCAACGCGTATCTTTGTCGAAGATTCTCAGGTCCAGCCTCCTCGAGGACGCGCAGGTATCGACGCGACAAGAAAAGCGAGTTGTTAGCCGTCAAGCTGTCCCAGCGCTCGCCATCAAGGTAGTCAACATTGTCTGCGAGCGCGAAGCCAAAGCCGGAAGGACGATGTCGTTCTTCGTGTCTGGCTTGCAAGTCTCGAGCTTTCGAGACCAGTTTTTTGAGTGGTTTGATGTTTGGCATGATTAAGGAGACTAAGAGCATCGGGCGAGCGGCAACGCGGCCCACCGGTTCGATTCACACTGTAAGATTTTGCTTGTCACTTAGCGCTTCGCTCTTTGCTCCCGGCCTGTTTTCTGATAGAAGTGCGCCAGTTCAAGCATGGCAACTATCCCCGCGACTCAGCGCAGCAGCAGGGACCGCCGATTGTACATCGGTTCGGCGGTGCTCATTCCAATCATTGTTTCTAATCGAATCGGCAAGCACATATTATCTCAAGGGCTATCTTTGCGAGCTTTGCGGGAGATTTCTCCATTCCGTTCAAAGGGGTTGCCGCAAAGACGCAAAGCTCACAAAGAAAGAGCGCCGTTGACGCTACTTAATTGACACCTCCTGGAATAGGAATCCATCCCTTGCAAGTACCGGAAACCTTCAAACTGATCGGCATTGCCATCGTAATCGTGGGACTGGCGCTACGTTTACGGACCACGTTGGTTGTAGTCAGCGCAGCTCTCGTCACTGGGTTGCTCGCAGGCTTGCCGCTCTTCACAAATCAGGGCGCGTTCGAGGGAATACCATATCTCACCAAAGCCGGCAGCCAGGAAGGAATCATCAACATGCTCGGTCGCGCCTTCGCCGAGAACCGGCTGATGATTTTGTTCATACTCACATTGCCTGCAATCGGATTGGCTGAGCGATATGGCTTGCAGGAGCAGTCAGCGCGTTTCATCCGCCGGTTCAAGGCTGCGACGGCAGGAAGGCTGCTTGTCTTTTATCAATTATTCCGAGTCCTGATGGGTATCCTCGGAATCAGATTGAATGGACATCCTGCTTTTGTCCGCCCACTCACATTTCCTATGACGCTCGGCGCGGCGGAATCCACCGCTGGTGTCAAAAGTGTCGAAAGCTTACCCGTGAAGACGGTCGAGAGAATCAAGGCCGCTAACGCAGCCAGCGAGAACTATGGAAACTTCTACGGCCAAAATCTTTCACCAGTTTTGCCAGGCATACTTCTTGTTTATGGGGTTATGAAGGGACTGGGCTATACGGTGAGCATTTGGAGTCTGGTGAAGTATGCGATACCAATCGCAACGTTTTCAGTGATTATCGCCGCAATACAGTTTTGGTGGTTCGATCGAAAAGAAGCGCGACGCCTGGCGAGCGCAGTTCAAGAAACTAAACAATGACTTCGTTATCAGCGATCAGCACGACGATATTTAGTCTGAAGACCGTCTACGCGATGACTGGTGTGGTGCTGTTTGTGTTTGCTCTATTAAACCTGCGCGACCGCACCAACAAGACTCGAGTTGCCACTGCACTGTTCTGGTTTACGCTCGCATTGATATTCGCTTGTGGGGGAATGTTGCCCACCTGGATTGTGGGATTGATGGTTTTGTTGCTCGTTGCTATCGACGGCGCGGGTCGCGTTAATCGCGGCGCTTCGTCCGAAGAAGTTACAAAGTCAGGTCAGATTCACGCGAAGGAAACGATCGGAAACAAGATTTTTCTGCCGGCGCTTTTCATCCCTTTTGTAACGTTTCTGTTTGCTTTCATCTTCAAACGGCTCGGTCTGAACCCAAATGATGGCGCTCTAGTGGGCCTTGGTTTCAGCGGCATTGTAGCCATGATCGCCGGTCTCATGCTGACAAGAGGCACGGTAAAGGAAGCATTTCAGGAAGGACGGCGGCTTAACGATGCGATGGGCGCGGTCAATATTTTGCCGCCGCTGTTAGCGTCGCTGGGTGTGATCTTCACCGCGAGCAGGATTGGTGACTTAATAGCCCTGGGAATTCACAAAATCATTCCCGGTCAAAATCTTTTTCTGCTGATCGTAGCCAATTGTCTGGGGATGGCGTTGTTTACGATGGTGATGGGGAACTCGTTTGCAGCCTTTCCAGTGATAGCTGCGGGCGTGCTCGTGCCGCTGATCGTGAAGCCTTTTGGCGTGGATCCGGCAATGGTTGCTATTGTGACGTTGACTGCGGGTTCCACCGGCACGCTGATGACACCGATGGCGGCGAACTTCAATATTGTGCCGACGGCTTTGCTGGATATGAAGGATCAGTACGGCGTGATCAAGTTTCAGATTCCGTTTGCGTTAACGATCTGGACTCTGCACGTACTGGTGATGTGGGTGATGATCAAGCTTGTGTGATTCTTATGATTGTTGAGTGTTCTGGTCTTTGGCCTTGGGTCTTTGGTCTTTGATTTCAGGATCGCAGATCGCAGATCTCAAAACGCAGATCTCAGATCTCAGATCTCAGATCTGAAATTCAAAAGATCAAGGACCAAAGATCAAAGACCAAAAACACTCAACCAACAACCCACCAAACACCTTTACAGTCCTCTACACATCTCATTGCCCCACGGTGTCGAGGTGACTCGCCGGTAAGACATTCCGATCTCCGCGAAATTCCAGTCCTTGCGTTGCCAGATCGTCCCGTCCGAATATTCAACGCGATTGATAATTACCTTTTCCTGAAACTGGCTGTTGTTCGCGAGAGTGCCAACGCTCACGACCTCGGGCGGACCTGACAAGCCAAACGCAGAAAGTTCTTTGTTCTTGTTAGGTTTGATGTTCACGCCGCAGAGGAACTGACGGCGGGCTGCGGTCTTGGGATTTGCGGCATCGACAAATTGATACTCGATAAACAGAATCTCCACAGTCCGGTTGCTTGCGTTCTGGACTTTGACTTTGTACGAATAACCATCAACCGGCTTGCTTTTCGGGTGCCGAGCTTCCTGTGAAATCTTCTCCAAAGCGGCGCTGCGGCCGTCGATGGTATCCTCGTTGGGATCGCGAGCGCCGACCGGATCGTTGACACGCGCGTTCCGCGCATAGTTCTTGTTTTGTGGAATCACTGCGCGCGCTGGAACGTCGGCCGTGTAAGGCGGGTCGAGCAATTCCTGTTTGCTCTTGACGCATTTATGTTCCACAACTTCAACCAGGGAGCCGCCGGGTGCGACTGTCGGACTTTGCGTCACGGCAGCGTTCGCGGGCGTCGTATGGTCATCCCCGCGCGTTTGAAAACTTTGAATTGGAACCGCTAATGACAGGAGAAGCGAGAGCAGCAGCACGGCTTTCATGAGTTCTCTCCTCTTAAACTACGGGTTATTACCCTTGCGTTCTGTTCGAGTAGGTTTGCAAGCTCACAAGCTGGCGTCGAAAACGTCGGAAGATTCCAACACCGACAAGGTGAGCTTCGGGCCGGTTTCTGGAATGAAAGATAATTAACACTCGAATCTCTGTCAACAAAAGTTGGGAGCGTTGACCGCGATTGGATTAGTATGGCCTCGCTAAGCCACCAAATCTTTATCCCCAGATTCCGCGGATTACTCAGATTAGTGAAGCAGAGATGCGCGTCAACACAACTTTGATTCAACCAACACCTGGGGAATCTGCGCAATCTGTGGATAGGTTTGAAAGTACGGTATGAACTTACTCGCGCATGCCCCACAATTTGAACCACATGCAGCGGCGGAACTCGCGAAGCGGCTGTACGGGATTCGCGGCACGGCGACTTCCCTTCCCAGTGAACGTGACCAGAACTTTCTTCTCACAACAGACACGCGCAAGAAGTTCGTGCTGAAGATTGCCAACGCGCTTGAAGATCGCGAATTGCTCGACGCCCAGAACCAGGCACTGATACATCTGAACTCTCAGACGAGCTTGTGCCCACAAGTCGTCCCTTCGCTCGGGAACGCATCCATCGAATCAGTTTCATCAGCTTTCGGCTCCAATCATCTTGTCCGGCTGCTAACCTACTTGCCCGGAATCCCGCTCGGCGAGATCAAAGATCCGCCAGGCAATCTTTGGCTAAGCCTCGGTCGCGAGCTGGGCCGGCTCGACAGATTTCTCTTGAGCTTCGATCATCCGGCCATTCATCGAGACTTTCACTGGGACCTCACCAATGGCCTGCGCATCATTCGCCAGTACGAAGCGCTGATCGTCGACGACGATCTTCGTGGTGTCGTGCACCAGTACGCTCAGTGCTTTGGAGAAAAGCACCTGCCCATCTTGCCAAAGCTCCGTCGCAGCGTGATTCACGGCGATGCTAACGACTTCAATATCCTCGTTAACGATGATCGAGTCGTGGGTCTGATCGACTTCGGCGATATAGTCCACAGTTACACTGTCGCCGAGCTCGCTGTCGCCGTAGCCTACGCGGTGCTCGACAAGCCCGATCCGATTGCCGTCGCTTCATCGATCGCTGCCGGCTACAACCAGGAGAATCCAATCAGCGAGGATGAGATTGAGGCGGTGTGGCCACTCGTGCTGATGCGTCTTTGCATGAGTGCGTGTTTGGCAGCTCACCAACTGAAGCAGCAGCCCGACAATTCTTATCTCGAAATTAGCCAGGCGGCGATCAAAAGGAACTTGTCTAAGCTGAGTTCTCTTGTAGGGGCGGACCTGTGTGTCCGCCCTATCACTCGACGGATACAAGTGGGCGGACACACAGGTCCCTCCCTACCGGAAACTCTCGCCCTGCGAAAGCAATTACTCGGTCCAAATCTAAGCATCGCCTACAAAGATCCGCTGAAGATTGTTCGCGGAAATATGCAGTATCTCTACGACGACGAGGGACGCGAGTATCTCGACGCTTACAACAATGTCGCTCATGTCGGTCACTGTCACCCGAAGGTGGTCCAGGCGGCTCAGGACCAGATGGCGTTGCTCAGTACCAACACGCGTTACTTGCACGACGCGATTAACGCTTTTGCGGAGCAGCTGACCGCAACTCTGCCTGAGCCCCTGCGTGTGTGCTTCTTCGTGAATTCCGGCAGCGAGGCAAATGAGCTCGCGCTGCGCCTGGCGCGCGCCCACACCAAGTCAGGCGATCTCATCGTTCTCGACCACGCTTATCACGGCAATACGACCACGTTGATAGACATCAGCCCTTACAAACATGACGGACCAGGAGGAAGTGGGGCGCCTGCCTGGGTGCACAAAGTTCCACTTCCCGATTTGTATCGAGGCCTTTATCGAAGCGACGATCTGCAAGCTGCAGAAAAGTACGCAACCCATGTCGTCGAGATAATTAACCGTCTTAATGATCGTCGTGTTGGGCTGTCGGCTTTCATAGCCGAATCACTGCCAAGCGTAGCCGGTCAAATCGTCCTGCCCGCCGGCTATCTCGAAAAAGTTTATGCCGCTGTGCGCAAAGCTGGCGGAGTCTGTATCGCCGATGAGGTGCAAACAGGTTATGGACGGATTGGCACTCATTTCTGGGGATTCGAAAGTCAGGAGGTCGTTCCCGATATCGTTGTGCTCGGCAAACCGATCGGTAACGGTCATCCGATTGGCGCGGTAATCACGAGCCCGGACATCGCAGCCTCATTTAATAACGGCATGGAGTTCTTCAGTACGTTTGGCGGTAACACGGTATCTTCGGTGGTTGGCCTGGCTGTTTTGAATGTGACGCTCGAGGAAAAGCTTCAGGCGCACGCGCTGGAGGTGGGGAGGCAAATGATCGAGGCGCTACGTGGCCTGATGAATCGGCACCGACTCATCGGTGACGTGCGTGGCTCCGGACTCTTTCTCGGCGTGGAGTTGGTTCGGGACCGCGAGACTTTGGAATCCGCAACTTCTGAGGCTGATGACATCGTGAACCAGATGCGTCAAGAAGGCATTCTGATCGGAACCGATGGGCCTTTTCACAACGTTCTCAAGATTCGGCCTCCAATGCCCTTTTCATCGGCGAACGGCGAGCGATTAGTCAATACGCTGGACAAAATCTTATCGACGCTCTAACGCCGAAGGTGTTCGCGAATTGCAGCCTGGGGGCAACGCCCCAGGGAAGAGGGATTCTGTATCTTCGCAAACGCTGTAAGCGTTCGTGAATTCAGGAATCGAAGATCGGCCATGAGTTCTCGAGTATTAATGAAAGCAACGCCACACTCAGTAGGACTGGCAAAAATTATCGCATCGCTGGAATCTTCGGAAAGCTTCAAAGTCTTGGAGTGCGCCGACCTGTCGGCGCTTTCGTCGCTGCGACCTGTCGCAGCAAGTTGTCGAAAACCGCCCATTATCAAACCAGCGGCGTCGAGCCGCCGCAGGCGAAAGCGATGACAGGTCATCGCACTCCAAATTAGAGCACTACCGGAAGTCGGGCGTAATGTACAAAGTTCTTATTGTTTAATATTTTAGGGTTGAGCCGTCAAGCGTAGAGTGTCCGAGTGAACTCTGTGTTGCCACTCGGAGCGACGGTTGATTTTAGCCCGGTCTTTTAAGGCCAGGTCCAGAAACCTAAGAAAATCTTCTTGCCCATACGTAGTCATTCTCGGCCACAGATGAACACGGAGTAACACAGATCTAAAATTCCGATTTGTTCAGATCCTTATATCCGTGTTCATCTGTGGCCTAAAATCTAAATCGCTCCCCGCTCACTCGACGTCAGCGTGAGTCAAAGTATGTTATTGCCCTGGAAAGGCCGGGCTAAAGTCAACCGTCGCTCCGCGACGAATAAGAACTCATTCTAATCTGCTTTCAACCTTAAACGACACGAATGACTTCAATCATCGTCCTTATTCGATTATTTCTGAGCTTTGTATTTGGAATAGCCGGCATCGCCAAGTTCCTGGACCAGGAAGGCAGCCGCGAGAGCCTGACCGGTTTCGGCTTGTCACCGGCGTCCGCTGCGACCTTCGCGATATTGCTGCCTGCTGGTGAATTGGCAGTCTGTCTTGGTCTGCTCTTCGGAGCTACTGCCTGGGTATCGAGTTGTGCTGCGTTGCTTTTGCTTTGCGTGTTTATCGCCGTCATCGGCGTTAATCTTCGGCGAGGCAACACACCTGACTGTCACTGTTTTGGTCAGCTTTACTCGCGCCCACTCGGACGCGGCACGCTTTTGAGAAATGGGATCTTTGCTCTGCTCGCGGGCGTTGTCGTCTTCGTTGGACCGCGCGCAGCTGGTCCAAATGTTTGGACATTTTTGGCGGACCTATTTGCGAATCAACCGCGATTGGCAATCGCGGGCAGCATCTTTGCGGTAATCGCAATCGTTTCGGTTTGGCTTTATCTACGGAAGAGCCAGTCAAGCCACGCGGCAGAATCAAAAGTCTCGAGCGGATTACCAATTGATTCGGTCGCGCCAAGATTTGAGTTGCCCGCATTTGGCATTGCGAAGATGTCGTTAGCAGATCTGCTGGCTAGCAATCAGCCGGTGATGCTCCTTTTCGCTAATCCTAAATGCGGACCATGCGCGGCGATCTTTGAAGAGGTGGGCCAGTGGCAGCAGCAGCATACTTCGCAAATCACGATCGCAGTGGTCAGCCGGGGAACGATGAAAGATAATTTCGTCAACACGGCTCGATACAACCTGAACCGCGTGTTGCTGCAAGATGATCGAGAGGTGGCCGAGCTTTATGAAGCGCAGCTTACTCCGAGCGCCGTCATCGTACGACAGGACGGCTTGATTGGGAGTCGTGTGGTAGCCGGCGCCGACGAAATACGAGCTCTGTTACATAGCACAATCGGATTAACGAGTAGCTCTTAGCGATCGCGGCAAAAGATCTCAGGGAAGGCGAATCGCTATACTGTAGTTGTTCTCCTCACAACTTCAGCTTCAGCACGATTGGGTCTTTTAGCTTATCCTCGGGTGCCAGCTTCCCTTTCTCATCAATCATTCCCCACTGGCTGTTCGCGATATAGAAAAGCGCTCCGTCTTTCAACACCGCCAGCGTCGGCTCATCAAATACCGGATTGTTGGCTTCCAGTACTTCGAACCGCTCAACTTTGGTGGCGAGGCCATCGAGTGAAAGCCTAACTACTCGATTTGGATTAACGCCGTTCTGAATTCCAATCAACTTGCCGCTATGAAAATAAAGGCCATCAAGACCGAGCATCGTTGTCCGCGGCGCTGAACTCAGCAAGGTTGGGTTCTTCGTTTTCATATCGATGACAAATACGCCTTTGAGATAATCCGCCATGAACAAGTGTTTCTCATCGGCAGAAAAAGCCAGACCCTGCGGATTAACAAACAGGCCGCTTTCAAGAAAAAGCTCGAGCGTGTCCGTCGCTTGATTGAGTACGTAGATCCCGGTGGTAAGGCTGTCTGATGCGAACACATCGCCTCGAGAATTGAGGACCAGATCTCCAAACCAGTGGGGCTTGGAATCTGCGGGCAGCAGGTACTTCTTCATCAGCTTCTTTGTGTTCAGGTCGTACTTGAAAATACCGGTGCGCCCATTTTCAGCTGCATCAAAGTTAATCATCTGAGCATGCGACGCCGTGCACACCCAGAGCAGACGTCGTTTCGCATCCACGCGCATTCCCATAACGCTCCACAAGCCATCGTTGGGTGACGAGAACTCCCTCGCTTCGCCGGCGGCGTTCACACTTACAATCTTTCGCTTGTAAACACTGCCAAGATAAAAAGTCTTGTCTACGGGATCGTAAGCAAGGCCTTCCGGAACAAATCCTTTTTCAGACGCCAAAGTGAAGGCAGCTACGCCGTGTCCCAAAGGCTTGGTGTTGTTACTGAATTTTTCCAGCACGGCTTTGAACTCTGCCGTTTCACGCAAGGACTTGAAGTCGTCGTCAGTCGCCGCCGGGAAAATCAGCCCCATGTCGGCAATGCCATTGAGCCACTGCAGGGCCGCGTCCTTGTCACCACTTAATGCGTAGCCCGCCGCGATCGAGTACAGGTAACGCCCGTAGTTAGGCCGCAGCTCGAGCGCCTTCTTCATGTTTTCGATTAAGACGGCGTAATTCTTTTCTCGATAACCGGCGCGCGCCTTTTGCACGTATTCCCGGACGTCTTGGGAGGTCTGGGCCAGTGATGTACCGCTGATAAAGGCGACGACCAGGATAAGTTTCGTGAGCAGCGAGACTGAGCGATGAACGCCGCGACGATATCTTAGTGACATTCGTTAATCCTTATTTTCGGAATGCTTTTCGTAAAAATAGCATTAGTCTAAATTCAACGAATCAACTGTGGGACGAACTGGACTCACAACTGGTTGAAGGGGCAATAAAATACTTGGCTGACAAAACTGGATTAGAACAGTGGAGTTCAACGCGCGGGACAGGCGTTAAGAGTTCAAACTTCAGTTTGTGGCTTTGCGAGCACACAATCTAAAGATTGAACTCTAAACGCCTGTTCCGCAGCTTAATCCTCAGCGCGATTCAGCGTGCTTCCCGACAGGCTTCAGCCAAATCCAACTCGCGACATCATTCACCGCCTCGCAACATATTCATTGTCCAATCGGGCATAAACCATGACACTGACTCTGCAAAGCCTAATCATGAGGCAAATCTCATTCACACCCGGTTTCAACCGGGTGATCAGAAGTACTCATGAAATCTGGAACCATTTCAACGGTTTTCTAACGTCGCGATAGAAACCGTTAAAACGGTTGCCCAAAAACTTTGCTCTCTCCTGACCACCTGGTTGAAACCAGGTGTGAATGAGATTCGCAAAACCAAAACTGAGGAATCTATGAAACGCATCACGCTGGTCTTCTTCACACTACTTCTCATATCCGCGAACGCCCGCTCCCAAACGATTCCGCTCGACGCCGCCCATTGGGAGATTCCTAAAGACAGCAAATTCGAAGATCATCTCGGTCGGCCAAGCCTTCGCTTACTCGGCGGGCTTGCCCTCGTCAAAGACTCTCAATTCACTGACGGCACCATTGAATTCGATATGGCTGCCAGCTCAGAGCGTGGCTTCCAAGGCGTAGTCTGGCGAGTACAAGATCCCGAAAACTACGAAGAGTTCTACATCCGCCCGCATCAATCAGGTAATCCCGACGCCAATCAATATCAACCGGTCTTCAATGGCGCCGACGCCTGGCAGCTTTATTACGGCGCCAGCTACAGCGCGCCCACCACATATGACGTCAATCAATGGATGCATTTCAAATTCGTCATCTCCGGCAAGAGCGCCGACGTTTACATCAAAGACATGGAAACACCCGCTCTCTTCATCAGCGAACTTAAGCGCGAGATCAAGCAAGGCCGTGTGGGTTTGAGAGCCCTCAATTTCGCGCCGGCATGGTTTTCAAACTTCAGTTTTACTGCAGCCAACAACCCACTCTTGAAAGGCAAGCCCCAACCCGTCGAGCCAGCGCCTACAGGCTCGGTAATGTCATGGCAAGTTTCAAACGCATTCGACGGCAAGACTTTGAAGTACCAGCTAACGACCGCAGACAAACAGAATCTCACCTGGACAAAGATCGCGTGCGAACCCAGTGGCATCTTCAACCTGGCCAGACTCCGAGGCGTGCAGCCCGACAAGAACACCGTCTTCGCCCGTCTTACGATTCAATCCGATCGCGAGCAGGTCAAGAAAGTCCGTTTCGGCTTCAGCGACGAAGTGAAGGTCTACTTCAACGACCAACTCCTCTTCGGCGGCAACGACCGATACGCGTCGCGCGACTATCGTTTCCTCGGCACAGTTGGTCTTTATGATGAGGTTTATCTTCCTTTGAAGAAGGGTGACAACGAACTCTGGTTGGCCATCACTGAAGGCTTCGGTGGCTGGGGCATGAAAGCCGTGATCGAAGACAACGAAGGAATAACAATTAAGAATTAGTAGGATTTTGATAATTCTGTAAATCCCGTCTGATGTCTGACAGCAAAGATAACCGTGAGATCGACAGGATTAACAGCATGATTACCAAAGCCAGTGGTTAAGCGCGCCAGAGCGGGGGCGAGCCACCCTTCCCGACCTCGAGCTGATCTGTTCTCGAGCTGTTATTTCCGTTGGTTGAGCAGCATTCAATCCATAACGTCATATTAAGTGTGAATGTCTCGCAGTTAGGAAAGGCGGTTTACCCCCGCCGACTTTGAAGCCACTCAATTCCGTCGCAAATCCAAAATTCTCTCCGCCAGACACTCTTTGCCTTCAGAACTTTTGATAACTTTTTGAGCTCACGCCACAAAACCCAGCAGCGCAAATCTTCGTATCACTATTGCATTCCAGATCCAGCTTCCGCATTACCGGAAACACATCCGAATTGTTGAAAGAGGAGCCCACTCTAATGAGAAAGATTCTAACTTCCGCAGCCTTCCTACTCTTGTTCACCGCGTCCGTCTTTGCCCAAATCCATTCTGAGATCACGCTTCCGCCTGACGGGAAAAACCAGCGCGCGGAAATCTCGCAATGGATTGGTCTCGCTAAGATCACCATTGCCTATCACAGCCCAAACGTCCATGGCCGCGGAGCCGATCGCACCGGTCACATCTGGGGTGAGCTCATCGAGTACGGATTCTTTGACGAAGGTTTTGGGCCATCAAAAGCCACACCATGGCGCGCGGGCGCAAACGAAAACACCACCATCACTTTCTCGCATGACGTGAAAGTTGAAGGCAAAGATTTGAAGGCCGGCACCTATGGTCTCTTTCTAAAGCTCGAGAAGGACGCGCCGTGGACTTGGATCTTCTCGAACCAATCGACCGGTTGGGGCAGTTTCCAGTACGACCCGAAGAACGACGCGTTGCGCGTCGATGTCAAACCCGAGGACGCCGCCTACACAGAATTTCTTACGTACGGATTTGATGAGCGCCGGCCCGAATCAGCCATCGCGTTCCTGCAATGGGAGAAGAAGCGAATACCATTCAAGATCGAAGTGCCAAACGTGACTCAACTGTATGTGGATCAGATTCGCAAAGACTTGCTGAGCTGGCCCGGTTTCAATCATCAGAACTGGCAGACCGCTGCCCAATTCTGCGCCGACAACAAAATCAATTTAGAGGAAGCGCTCGTCTGGGCTGACAAAGCCATCAACGAACCATTCCGCAACGCAGTTCGAGGCGTCGAAGACTTTTCCACGCTCTCGACCAAAGCGGCGGTGCTCGAAGCGATGGGCCGCGAAGCTGATGCCGAAGCGACGATGGCCAAAGCCGTCCGCATCACTGGCACACCCATCCTGTCGATTCATCAATACGGCATGCGCCTGCTGGCAGCGAAGAAGAATGATAAAGCTCTCGAGATCTTCAAGCTGAACCAGCAACTCCACCCCGACGAAAAGTTCTACACGTTTGTCGGTCTGGCTCGCGCCTACACCGCTACGGGCGACAAAGCGAACGCCATCAAGAACTGGGAGATCGCCCTGCAGAACGTCCCCGAATCTAGGAAGGCCGCCATCCCCTCGTTTCAGGACGCCTTGAAGAAGTTGAAGGAGAGCAAGTGATTTACGATTGCTGAATGCTGATTGCGGATTGCTGAATGGCGTGGCACGGGCGTGCCGCCCGTGAACTCACATTGCCACGGGCCGTTCATTGGACGAGTAGCCTCTATTCCAACCACACGGGCGTGGCACGGGCGTCCCGCCCGTGAACTCACATTGCCACGACCAATCCATTGGACGAGAAGCCTCTATGCCAACCACACGCGCGTGGCACGGGCGTCCCGCCCGTGAACTCACCTTGCCACGGGCCAATCCATTGGACGAGAAGCCTCCATTCCAACCACACGGGCGGGACGCCCGTGCCACCTTTTGTTTTGCTCCCAAAAGTAGTAAATTTCGCTGTCCAACGATCGGTGCTTTTTACCCATCAATTGAGAAATTCTTAGTTGATGAATCCATAGCTCTTGATTTCAACGTAGTCACTAAGGGGCAAGTCCGTGAGCCTTCCCCAGGGTTCAATCACATCAAGCTCTCAGCCTGAACTGGCCTCGCTGATTGCGCGCGTTGCCGAGCAAGATCAGCTGGCGATGGCGGCCCTCTACGACGCTTCAAACCGCGTTGTCTTTGGTTTGCTTCTTCGAATTCTGAATGAGCCAACCATTGCCGAAGAGGTTGTGTCGGATGTTTACATGCAGGTTTGGCGGCAGGCGAACTCGTATGATGAAGTGCGGGGTACGCCGATGGCCTGGATGTTGACCATAGCTCGAAGTCGAGCGATTGACAGGTTGCGTTCCGGCCGGCAGGAGTTGTTGCGCCGCGACTTATTCGAACCGTTTGAAGATAAAGCCAGTTCCGATGTCGATTTGGAAGCAGCGGCCGAAGTCTCAGCAATGCAGAGAAGAGTTCGTACTGCGCTGAGTAACCTTCCGATTGAACAGCGCGAAGTAATTGAACTGGCTTATTTCAACGGGTTGAGCCATAGCGAAATAGCACTGAAACTGAATCAGCCCCTCGGTACTGTCAAAACCAGAACGCGTTTGGGTATGATGAAATTGCGGGATACCCTTAATCAGGAAGCTACCGAGTTAATGAGATGAAACATTCCATCCCAGACGATCAGCTGCAGGAACAATTGTCGCTCTATGCGCTCGGCGCTTTGGGGCAGCACGAAGCTCGTGCAATCGAGCTTCACTTGGCCGAAGGCTGTGAAGTGTGCTCGTCCGAGTTGCGTCAGTTTGAATCTGTGGTGGACGTGATGGGCTTTGGAGCTGGCGCGGTGTTGCCACCCAACCGCGTGCGTGAAGCATTACTTTCAGCGATCGCTGACGAGGCTCCGCGCGATGCCAGTCCTGTCCTACAGCAGGCGCTGGAAAACTACACCCTGCGAGCAACTGAAGGCCAGTGGACCGAACTCAAGCCTGGCGTATTTCAAAAGCACCTTTTCAGCGATAAGAGTCGCGGCACGGAAACGACGCTGATAAAGTTGCTTCCGGGAAAGCATCTGCCCAACCATCGCCATTTGGGACTGGAGGAGTGCCTCATCATTGAAGGAGATTTTAATGTCGGCGGTGAAGAGTTTCGCGTGGGCGACTATCGCTGCGCGATGCCGGGAACGATCGACGATACTGCGTTTTCCGTGAGTGGGGCCTTGCTGCTAATTGTCTCTCAAGGCTGTGAGATTGTGCAGTAATCAGCAATCAGTAATCAGCAATCAGCAATCAGCAATCAGCAATCAGCAATCACTACGTCCCGTAGGGACCGAATGTTTATGGCCTAGCGTCGCCAACCCACCTTCCGCGCTCCGTTAGGAGCGAAACATCTCGCTCCTAACGGAGCTTCAATAGCTGTTCCGTCCGCTTTGCTATAAACATTAAACTCCTCCGGAGTTGCTGCCTTCCTTTGCGCCTGCCTCCCGCCTCCTACACTCCCGGCCCGCCACTTTGCGCTGGGACTGTGTAGATTGGAAGCTAGGCTCCGCCTGAAGTCTGAGCTACCTGGGAAGAATTTGGATTGGCTGATAGCTGATGGCTGATAGCTGACGGCTGATCGCTAATGGCTGATTGCTAATGGCTAGCCAATTAGTCCACTCGCAAATCCAGTGATGTAGGCATACCAGAATCCAAACGTAATGCTCATAGCACCGGCAATCATCTGCAAACTGTAATGAATTCCATTCAACTTTCGTGAGCCGAGTACGAATGGAAGTCCCACCAAACCTGACATCAACAGCATTCCGAGAATCGAGCCTGCTCCGAAGACGCCAAGATAAAGCAAACCCAGCACGGGAGAACTAATCTGAGTCAGCACCAGCAAAGTTAGCGCGGCCGAGCCGGCAAAACCGTGGACGGCGCCGACGATGGTTGGCTTGATGCCGATCCGAATTAAGTCATGCGAGTGTGTACCTGCATTCTCCGCTGCATTACTTTCGTGAAAGTGAATGTGCGAATGAGCGTCCAAACCACTGTGGTCATGCCTATGAACATGAAAGGTTGACCGGCGATTGAGTGCTCTTCGGAAAGCTATCGCACCCAAACTGATGATCATCAGCGCCACGGCGAACTCCAGCCAGCTGGCAACGCTTTCCGGAACCGCCACCTTGAACGCCAGGACTATCGTGCCCACCACCACCAAAGAAGCTGTGTGACCCACTCCCCAAAGCGCCCCCACCACCGCCGCGCGTCCCAGCCGCCGATGCTCACTAACAATTGTCGAGACAGCTACGATGTGATCAGCTTCGGTGGCATGCTTCAAGCCATAAATAAGACCGAGGCCAAGAATGCCGAGACCGCCGATTGAAGCAAACTGCGGAGCTGCAGCGGCGGAACTCAAACGAGACCACGTCGCAGCCGCTGAGGAGAAGAGATCGATGCCCGATTGCGAGAGCGCCTGGTAACAAATTGCGATGCCGGCACACGAGATCACAAAGGCGCTGGCAATGGGAAGTACTTTGGCAAGGCGACCGAAAGCGCCGGCCGATTTTAAGAGCCGCTTTGCATAAACAAAGATGAGGCCGACCGCAGTCAGGACACCCGCCAGGCCGATGCTAAAGAAGAAAACCAGCAGCAGCCCGTAGCCGACGCGATGAAGCGAGATTGCCGCCAGCAATACCACCAGCGCTGACGGACAAGGGAGAATTCCGCCTGAAATTCCGAGCGCCAGCAAACTTTTCCACGTCACTCGTGAGCCATCCGTACCCGGCGGCAAATGAGAATGTATTCTCCCACCGTGCGAATGAGGCAAACTTGGATCACTGCCGCGATGGTGATGGCCGTCATCATGATCGTGATCATGTTCCGCAATGCCTGACGAAAACACCGCGCCACGCAGCCGCCGAAAAAATAAGCTCAGGCCGATGGCTGCAACCAGGCCGCCTGAGAGCAGACTAAGTATCGGGAAGAGCCTTTCGGGAACTACGTATTCCGAAGCCAACAGAGTAATTAGACCCAACGCAAAGACTCCCGCCGTGTGGGTGATCGTTACAGTCAGTCCGAGGAATGCAGCATGGCGAGCCGTGCCGCGTGATCCGACCAGGTAAGCACCGACAACCGTCTTGCCGTGACCCGGAGAAAGCGCATGCATCGCACCGAGGATCATCGCGAAGAGCAGACCTGCGAGTACCAAACCGGGAGTTAGTTGCGGGACAGAAATCAGCTCGGCCAATCGATCGCGCGCCGGTGCTTGGGCGAAGCGCCCAGCGCGGGTCGACAGCGGACGAACATCCACGGGCACAGCGCCGCTGGAAAAAGAAAGTTGCGCGCTGCGCTCATCAAGTGGCGCCGCGAGCAATCCTTCCGGATAAGATCGCAGTTCATCGCTAAGCCCGCTTGCGTATGCCGTGCTATTGAAAATTGTCAGGCCGGAAGTGGGCACCACAACAATTTCACGCCAGCCAATGCGATCAGAATAGTTGCGATCCTCGAAAGTTAAAGAGCGTACTTCATTGTTCGCTGAGAACCGTCCTTCGAGATCGAGTTCAATTCGCAGTGTCGGCAACCCACCGGCCCCCAATGGCAATTTCGCCTTCTGCGCGACCACCGTAAGCGGAACGCGCTCGCCATCGACTATTAAGATCATCTGCTCGGCCAGCGGAGCCGCTGTGAGACTAACAAAACGACTAAGCTCCGCTTCTGAAGTTTGGCCGTCGCCATTAGTGTCAATCGCCTGAAGTTCCTGGAAAGTTGGAATCTCCGCCATGTCGATGACACCATGGATTTGCACGCGACCGTGGCCCACTTGAATCTTGCTGAAGTGGTTGATAGTGAAGTTCCCGAGCGGATGCGCGAAACCTTTGTTACCACAGGCGGCGACTATCGTCATCAAGAGCGCGACCATCGCCAAAGTTCTGACAATCGAAACGTGGCGCCGGCGTCTGGCCGGTGAGTTTGATGAGTTTCTCATAATGATGCCTCTTTTTGTGGTACGGTCATTAGGTACGTCAACTCACCGTGTAGGGGTGAAATGTTCATAGATGTCGCCATCGAAAAATCGGCTTGAGCTCGATTGGAGCGCGATATCTCGCCCGGCTGCGGACAATCCGCTCCTAAAGGAGCGGACTTGATCGACAGGGTGCTGGCTTCTATAAACATTCGGTCCCTACGGGACGGGGGTTTGAGGCTTCTCATCAGCACGGAATTGCCCCGCAACTCTTTACTGGAACGTCGAGTGAGCTCATCCAACTTTTGCCTGGCGACGCCGGCTTGCAGAAGATCGAAAGCGGGATCGAGGCTGAGCGCGAGTTTCAAATATTTGGAAGCGCGCCGCTGATCGCCAAGGGAGTCGTAAATCAGGCCCGCATGGTAAAAGATGCGCGCGTCGCGAGTGCCCAATCGAGTCGCCTGTTCAATCGCTGCTGCCGCCTGAGACAGTTGACCTTTCTTGTACAGACACCACGCCAATGCGTCTGAAGTGTAAATGTCCGCGCGGACTTCACGCTCACGCTGCATGATCTCTAAAGCCTCGTCGAGCTTCATGTCGTGATCGGCCCAGAAAAGCGCAAGCTGCCGTGAATAAGTGGAGCCAACCGCACTCGTGCGTTCGATGAAATCGACGAGTGCATACTGGCGTTGTGCCTCGGCCGGCTTCTTAACTTTCGTGTAAAGGTCACCGAGCGCGATTGCGGTTTCGGGCAGCGGCACTCGTTGCTGTGCCTTCTTGTAAAAGTCGATGGCCTGATCAAAGTCGCCCGCAGCCGCGCGCGCCCGGCCTTTCGCCGCAAGCGCCAGGTGGTAGTTGGGAAGAATTTCGAGCGCCACATCAATTTCTCGCTCGCCTTCCACTTTCTTTCCCGCTGCCAACATTTCGAGCCCGAGGTGGACGCGGAACCATCCGGCGTTTTCTGCGTTAGACGGACTAGCAGCCTTAACCGCAACCTGCATTGCTTCGATAGCCCCTTCGATATCTCCGTGTAGCGCTCGGAGATAGGAAGCTCTGGCATAGGCCGCGGCATCAGGTCGCAAGTTCATCATTGTCTGCGCCGCCTTCACAGCTTCCGTGTAATCGCCAAGCTCGACCAGCGCATCGGTCATGACTCCAAAGAGATCGGCGTTGTCAGGCGCAAACTGCTGCGCGCGCTTCGCTACTTCAAGAGCTTCTCTGAAACGATGGAAGGTCAGCAGCAGCGTCGCATGCAACGTCAGGGTCGAGCTGTCGTGGGGATCAAGTTGGAGCGACTGATTTAGGAGAGCCTCCGCTTTGCTGTTGAAATCGAAATTCCCGGTCTCGCGCGCTTTCTGCATGTAGGCGGCAGCGAGCTGATTGTATCCTTCAGGAGAATTCGGCAGGTTTCTGATCCGCGCCTCAGCAAGTTTGATGTTGCGATCGCCAGGTGTTTCCCGTTCGTCTCGAGGTGAAATTGCGGGCGCTGGGGTTGGCTGGCTGGTGCTTCTGGATAGCGCCCGAATACCTGCGAACGAAACGACCAGAGCGACCACGATTCCAACAATCACTCCAATAATCTTTGTAAAAGCTTTTGTGCTCATAAGCCCATCCTGGGAAGTCTCAAAGTGCGCCACGTGGCACGGGCGTCCCGCCCGTGTGTTCTTTGCATCGCGATCCCGCCCGTGTCTTCTTTGCATGGCGATCCCGCCCGTGTCTTCTTTGCATCGCGATCCCGCCCGTATCTTCTTTGCAAGGCGATCCCGCCCGTAAGTGGCACGGGCGTCCCGCCCGTGTTTCGTGGCAAGGCGTCTCGCTCGTGTCTCCGGTCATGGGTCAGTTTTAAGTTTCTCATTCACCCCCGGTTTCAACCGGGGGTTAACGAGCAAATAGTTCTGTTAACCGTTTCAACGGTTTCCCTAGCTCATCGACTCCCAAACCGTTGAAAACGGTTCATTAATCGTTGAGGGGGGTCACTTGTCACCGGGCTAAAGCCACGGTGTGAATGAGAGGCGCACAACTAAACTAACGCACACCTAAACTAGTGGACTGTAACAGTTGAATTGCCAGTAGCTCGACCAGTGACATAGATCAGACTTCGATCATTTTTCCAACAGATAGATCGATGAGCCACTAGCAATCTCTTTGTTACAGTCCACTAGCCCTCTACACGTCTCTGAGAGAATGCGCAAGGTGAAGACTGACTGTATCGAACCTCATCAATCCTCACCCTGCCTGCTCGTTATCTGTCACAGCTCGGCAACGAACTTATTTCGTGCGGCCTGAATGTGGCAACCCAACGTATGGGAACACTTTCAGGTAAGGCGAGTCGTTGTGGTCCACTCCATCACCTAGCGCATTGTTAGGCGCCTTGTTTGTATTCGCCGTGAACGGGGTGCCGCCAGCCACCGCGCGCAGCGCAATATCCGTGACGTCGTCTCCCACTCGACGGCCATTGGGGAAGCCGGCGATGTCGCCGCCCAATAGTCCAAGGTTGCTTTGCTTATCAAAAGGAGTCGCCGGCAAGGCTACGTTCAGCCTCAACATTTCGTGAGGCTTTCCGTCTGACAAGAAAGTGTTGTAATGCGGCGCACCGGGAACTGCACCGGCGGGAATACCGGTCGCGAAGATCGAGACCAGGTCATTACGTGGAGCCGGCGGTATGTCGATCTTGAAAACGGCCTGCATCAAGTGAGCAAGCTGAACATCAAGCACGTACGGAGCTGCCACGGCATCGTCCTTGGGCGACAAACCACAGAACGCGTTCTTGAGCTTGAGAGGGATAACGACTTCGTTGACCAGCGGATTACCAAGACGCGACACCTGCTTCATCTCGGCGGCCATACTTGTGCCATGCGCTCTCATCACTGAGACAGCCGAGCGGCTCGCGGTAGTCCAGGTTCCGATCACTGACTTGGGATCAGTAGGATTGGTCGGCGTCTTACCATCACGAGTGAGGTCTGAAATCGGGACCTCGATCGCGATGCTGTGCACATTGAGTCCGGCCAAATAATCGTAGCCACCGGTGCGAGTAATCGAGCGCAGATTCAAAGTGTCAAAGATCGAACCCAGATCGATAAAGAAAGGGTCGTCACGCGGGCCAACGAACACGCGCCCGCCGCCGGGCAACTTGTAAACCGCGTCTTCAGCCAACTTTTCGTAATCCGGAGTGGTTCGCTCACCAATATTGGCCGGAGGAGCAATCAGGCCGTCGGCAAGTAGTTTGGACTTACCATTGGCAACACGAGTCACACTGTAGCTTTGCACAATGTTGTAATCAGGATCCTTGAGCGATTTGATCCCAATGCCGCCTTTGCCGGTCAGAACTTTGTTCGGCGCGGCCATATCAAGCACGATATCGGGGTTCACAATTTTGCTGCTGAAACGAAATTGATAGACGACGTCTTCGACTCCGTCGCCGGTGTTGTCAACTTTGATTTCGTAGAGCGCGGTGTCATCAAGCTGATAATAGTTCGGACCCGCCGGCGGCAGTTCACCGGGGATGTAGTCAGCGATCAGCGTCACGAATTTCTCGCGACCCGGCTCGTAACTACGGAAAGCGAAGAAGTCGGTACTGTCAACCGATGGATCCATGGCGAGCAACGGCGCCTCGCGGTGGCTCGCCGCAAAAGATGGTTGGGGGTCGAGACCCACGACAAGACCCAACCCCAGGGAGGCCGCGGCGCAAAAGCTCGCGACTGCGGCAAAAAGTTTTCGGGATTGTCTTTGCATTAACTGTTCCTTTCAAAAAATTTTCGATGAGCCGGGAATGCGCTCATCGAAGTCTCATCTGATTTCTGGAAGCTCGATGAGCGCTAAAAAACAGTCACTGAGCTTCGGCTCTTGTTCTGGAACTCGAGGAGCTGGAAGCGGTCACTGAGTTCCTCATGTTCAGGAAACTCGGCAAGCATCGTTTGTGCTCATCGGATTCACATCACGTTCTGGTAGAGAACTACGAAGGCTCCGACTAATTCGGATTCACGGATGAGTAATCAGATTCGCGGAAAGGAGGAATTCAGATTCGCGGGTTAGAAGAATTCAGATTTCGATTCGGCGTGTCGCGGTTTTGAGTGAGGTTTACAAATTTTCCTAATGACGAATCCAGCCACGCAGCTTTTCTCGTACGCGAGCGGGCAAAGGAATAGAGCAAGGCGGCAACACGCGCACGTGGCACGGGCGTCCCGCCCGTGATTGCGTTGTTAACGCTCAACTTGCTCGTAACTCAAACCTAAGCTCCGAACCCGCGAAATAATTGTCCCGCACCTTCGCCGCATGCGGCGCGCTCCGGACAAATGATCGTAGACAACGCGATCACGGGCGGGACGCCCGTGCCACGTACGCTCATCTTCTTTCCAGATTCAATTCATGAACGCAGCTTTAGGAATCTCGCTTTGATCAATAATGCTCTTGAGGGTACCTCGCGCAATTTCTGAATGGTTTGGCACTGGAAGCGTTATCTTTCTGTCCGTCAATTGTCGGCGCATAATGATGTGACTGCCGACTTTGCCTGATCTCAACGAATCCATGTTTCTCAAGAATCCTGCACACCTGCTTCGCTGAGAGCACTCGCAATTTAGGCATGAGCGAGTTCCAGTTTCTTCACTTTCACACCCCTATTAAGGCGGCGTGTGATCTCGTCTTCGTCAGCTTCTTCTATTAGCAGCTCCACGGCTTCAAGAATCATTGCCTCAGCTTCTTCAAATGAACGACCCTGGCTGGCGACACCGAGTTCTGGGCAGGTCGCAACGTACCATTTACCCTCTTTCTCAATCACTGCAGTTAACTTAGGCAATTTCATAGTGTCTCCTTGAATTGACTAACGCGCCGCGACGCCATGTCTATGAGGCAGAATCAACTATAAACATTTCAAACTCCACAGGCTATTCGAAACTCGAAACTCACAACCAGGAATTCGCAATTCTTCTCGCCTACTTCAAGACAATAACAACAGCAATTCTTCACTCGTAAGCGTCTTAATCAGACTGTTATCCTCATTAATTATCGCGTCGGCCAGTTCACGTTTATCAGCCTGCAAGAGGAGCACTTTCTCCTCTACTGTGTCGCGTGTGATCAACCGATAAGCAAAGACTCGTTTCGCTTGCCCAATACGATGGGTTCGATCGATTGCTTGTGCTTCCACTGCCGGATTCCACCAGGGATCCAGAAGGAACACGTAATCGGCGGCAGTTAGATTCAATCCCTGGCCGCCTGCTCTCAAGCTGATGAGAAAGAGCCGGCATTGAGAGTCGTTTTGAAAACGATGAACCTTTGCGGCGCGATCGCGCGTTTTACCGTCAAGATACTCATAGTCAATCCCCTCGAGCTCCAGTTTCCGCCGCACGATTCCGAGAAAACTGGTGAACTGCGAGAAGACCAGTGCCTTGTGTCCTTCCTCAATGATCTCACTAAGCCGCGGCATCAGAACGTCGAGCTTTGCGTTGAAAGATGTTTCATTCTCCAGTCCTAGAAGTGCGGGATGACATGCCGCCTGTCGTAATCGCAAGAGTGCTTCGAGCACTTGAATCTTTGCGCGTCCTAAGCCCGTCTCTTCCACTTGAGCAAGAAGAGACTTTCGATAGTGCTCACGTAGTTCGTTGTATTGTCGTCGTTGCACAGCCTCCATTTCGCAAAATATTGTTTGCTCGACTTTCTCCGGCAATTCTGTCGCTACCTGCTCCTTTGTCCGTCGCAGGAAAAACGGTCGTAACGCCCGGCTCAGCAGGCGGCGCGTTTCTTCATTTGGCGTTCGCCCGGCCCCTCCGAAGAGTTGAAAAACTGAAGCCGCACCCAGCATGCCCGGATTCAGAAATTCAAATAAGCTCCACACTTCGCCAATGTGATTCTCGATTGGCGTACCACTCAGCGCCAGGCGATTCGCTCCATCGAGGAGACGCACCGCCTTAGCCGATTCAGTTTTCGCGTTCTTTATCGCCTGCGACTCATCGAGAATAACGTAATCAAAGTGAGCGCCATGAAACTCAACAGCATCTCGGCGCAACGTGCCGTAAGTAGTCAGAATTAGATCATAATCATCGAAATGCGCGATGCCCCGGATTCGTTCGGCGCCTGTATGCTTGAGTATTTTGATCTTCGGCGTAAAACGAGCGGCCTCCTGTTCCCAGTTGAAGATGAGAGACCGCGGCATCACTACCAGCGATGGACGTGTTATCGAGACGCTTGCGTCTGACTGCGAGGGTTTGCTTTTCGAAGACTTGCGCAGCTTTTGTCGAGCCACTCGACGTGATTCCAGCAAGGCAAGCACTTGAACGGTCTTGCCAAGACCCATGTCATCAGCCAAACATCCTCCAAACCCGAAACGCTCGAGGAACTGAAACCATCCGAGGGCATCGCACTGATAAGGACGCAGCTTGCCAACAAAGGTGGTCGGCGGGGCCATCGCTGTTATGCCCTTGAAGTCGCGCCACTCTCGAAGTATCCGCCCGAAAGTTTCGTCCGTTTTTACCTCGGGCTGCGCCGCCAACAGAGCGTCGAGAATGCCGGTTTGCGCGCGCTTGAAACGCAAATGATCCGTCGCGGTTTCGCCTAATGAGGTCAACAAGCCATACTTGCTCAACCATTCTTCAGGCATTAATCCAAAGCTGCCGTCGCCAAGCTGGACCATTGACTCTCCGCGTCTAAGCGCATCCAACAGTTCCGGCAGTTTTGCTGTCAGCCCATCGCCAAACTGGACCTCTCCGTGCAACTCAAACCAGTCGATGCCGGAGCTCACCGACATATTCATCGAGCCGGCTTGCCGATAGAGCTTTCCTTCAGCTTCTACTTTCCATCCCTCAGTCAGAAGCGTTTTCACCGCGTGCGGTAGTTTTTTGGGTGCGAGATTGAATTCCTCTGCAGGCGCGTACTCATTATTCGGCGGCTTGATTCCCAACGTTGTCAGAACTGCTATCGCCGCTTGTTCATATTCGCTGTCTCGCTTTACGAAGCGTTTGGATTGCTGGTCATAGGCGCCGGGCCGTAAATCGAAAAAGTTAATCGATACTCCGTCATAATCGAACAGAACGTCAGCCTCAAGTTTTGAGTTATTCAGGCTCTGTGAGTAAAAGTCGTTTTTTGGCTTCCGGATTCGTAAATGCGGCGTCGGAGAGACATTCAGTTCTTCGTATCGAAGTTCAGCTGGTAAATCCAAGCGCGGCACATTCGACATTGATAGCAGTTGCGCTACCAACGCATCTGCGTCTGCGAGCGGAACTCGAAGCGCATTCTCGTTAGCAAGCATGGACACCCAGCTCCGTGTGCCGCGAGAGATTAGTCGACCGGCTCGCGAATCGGAAGTAATCAAGGATGCGTCTGTGATTACGAGCGCAGTCGCCACCTCTATTTCTTCGTCAGCGTTTCTCAGAACGGGAAACAATTCATATTTTGCTGAAGCTTCACTCCGCACTCGCAGCGTCAATTCCCAGCGCGCTGCGTCATCCCATTGGATGGGCAAAGGCGAAATCCCCTCCGGCGCGCGCAATAAACAGCGTCCGGTAGAACACATCATGGGCAAAAGAACAGTTTCAGATTCAGGCGAGAGCGAACAGTTGCTGAAGAGCGACTCGTGACTAAAACTTGAATAGTAGTAATACTCTTTGGCGCCACTCAGCAAACTCAATATCTGAACGTCCGCTTGATCGTTCATTGAAGAAATCGAGCTCAACGGAACTCGTTTTGGCTTGAACTTGCCCCAGTCGCCTTTGCGGTTTCGCTCGCGATAGCCAATTTCGAACGTGAGTCTTCCCCTGGTGCGAGTAGCTTGGGGATCGATTAGGTAAATTATCTGACGGTTGGAAGGCCAGATGTTTTGGAGTGCTGGTGTTGCGGTCGAGCCGGCGAGGAGTTTGAGCTGTCGTTGCCAGTTGAGTGCTGGCTTCGGCCGAATGTTCTCTTTCAACTTGCCTGGCGCGTTTGCAGGCGCCTTTGCCTGCAACTCACTCACGGTACCAAGGTCGAAAGTAATTCGGAGTCTGTCGTGACGCTGAATCGCAGGGAAGTAATTCTCTCTATCAACTTTCAGGATCGTGGCCCACAAGTGCTTACACGCTACCCCGTCGGAAAAGTAGGGGCAGGTACAAGCTGAGATCAAATAACTATCGTCAACTCTGAGCCTGACAAAATAATTAACGCTGCCACGCACGATGGCATCAACGCTTTGCCGCGAATGGTCCACGATGCGGACCACGCCATTTCGAAAATACTGCGCCCCCCGAACTTGAATTCGACTCGAAAACTCATGCGCAAGTAATATGGACAGCGACAAGTATGAACACCCGGGAATTAGTAATCAGTAATCGGCAATCAGTAATCAGTAATCAGCAATCAGCAATCAGTAATAGGCTGGTGCGTTCCTCGCGCAGCGAGCGCGTTCGACGTAGCTTAGACTTCAGTCTGAGCCCAACGCGCGGAATAGCATTCAGCAGTCAGTAATCAGTGATCAGCCATCGGCACTCACCCCTCGTTGCTCTTACCCGATTCTCGCGCCAATTCGCACTTAGCCCTGTGCTGCACTAATTCGCAATCCGAAAATTCTCTTAGCTCTTTGCCGCATCAATCAGCAATCCGCATTCAGCAATCGAGACTGTTGACCTGAAGAGGGATTTGGTAACGTCAATGCGCTTTCATACAGACGACGCAATGTTCGTCTTGCTCATCCGCGATGCCGGGCCATTACTTCTTCGTAGGATACGGTAGAAAGACGACCCGCTTTATACTCAACCCAACGCCTCCGCGCTTCCACCGCCCACACACGATCAATCTCAGCCTCATGCTTGCTGAGATCACTGAGAATCGCATCAATGATTGGTGTAAGCACCTTGTCCGCAGTTTTTGCAAATAATGTTCTGGATCTTGCGATTTTGTATCCGAGCGTTCGTGCCATCTAATTGCTGACTAGCCTAAGTAAGATGCTCACACGGTGACTGTATTTCATAGGAGGCCGCTTTCCAAAAAGCTGAAATAACTCGAGCGGTTGAAGACGACGTGATCTAGCAGCTCAATTCCGAGAATCTCGCCAGCCCTCTTAAGTTGAGCAGTTGTATCTCGATCATAACTTGAGGGTTCGAGTGGACCGCTTGGATGGTTGTGAGCAACGATGACACCTGAGGCTCGGTCGGCTACCGCATAAGCAAACACCTCACGTGGATGAACTGGCGATCGATCAACGAGGCCGATAGAAATGACATGTATATTAAGTACCTCATTCCCTCCGTTAATCGTTGCACAAAGAAAGTGCTCTTGTTTCCGATCACCGTAATGCCGGATCAAGGGCAGCACGTCCGCCGGTCTACTAACCTTGAATCCTTCCGGTTTAATCCGTCGTCGAGCAAACTCAATGGCCGCTACAACTAAAGCTCCTTTGGCATCTCCGACACCATTGAACTCCTTGAGGTCCTCGACGTTGATTCCCAATCCTTTCTCGTCAATCGCTCGTTGCAGTTTACCGGCCAAAGTCATCACGTCCATCGTGGACGTTCCTTTCCCGAGCAGCACCGCGATCAACTCCTGATCGCTTAAAGCCGCCGCCCCCTTCGCGAGCAGTTTCTCGCGAGGACGATCTTGTTTAGGAATCTGGTCAATAGACTTACCCATGCTTAGGTCGTAGCCGCCAGGTGGTTCTCAATTACCGTTACGGCCATGATGTCGAAAATACCGCCTGTGTCTTTATATTTGTCGTCGGTGAGCTCCTCGTAACGGCCACGGTCCTGGTACGCCGCCTGAATCTGCCAATTAACCTGTCCGTGAAACGGCCCTGCAAGATAAGCGCGATCTTCTTTGTGTGTGTGAACGGTAGCTCGAATTGACTCATCCTGCGATTTTTCTTCTGTTACTTCGCGGATGTAGAGTGCTTCTTCATCGGTGATCGTAAACCGGGTCCGGATTTCATCAATCATGTCCTGTATCGAGACCTTCTTCGGCACCGGACCCGGACTTCGCCCCGGAGTTCCAGATTTGATTTTCACTGGACCCGCACTCCGCACTTCACCCTGATATTGAACCGCGGCCTTAACAACTTCGGTTTGCCGGATGCGGTTCATTAATTCTGAGACGCTGCCTTGCTTGATCAGCTGGGGTCCTACGTATTCTGCGAAGGCCGCAAACTCGCCAATTTCGAGAGGGTAGGCGAAGAAGCACGTCAGGAAGTGATAGCTTCTAACGAAGCGTGCCAGCAAGTAGACGAACTCCTTGCGCTGCTCAAAGTCCGAGATCTTTTGCTGGAATCGAGCACGCAGACCCGACACAGCGAATTGAACTCGCGCATCGTTCTGCAACGCTAATAGTCTGACTAGCTCCTTCGCGTCACCCGGTGTAAAAACCCCGGCGGACAGAATCTCTTGGCGCAGCCGTATGCATTCGTTTTCGTCGGACTCGGCAGGCGGGAATGGCGTTCCCTTTCGATATTTCGCAAACGCTTTCAGGATTGCTTCCGCATTGTTAGTGAAGTCGACCACTACGACATCTTCTTTTTCATCGTAGGAACGATTTAAGCGGGAAACTGTCTGCACGGCATTACGATCAAACACGGGCTTATCAAGGAACATTCCTGCCAGCAGCGGCTGGTTGAATCCAGTCTGAAATTTATTTGCCACCACCAACAACCGATAATTCTCACCGGCAAAACGGTCTTCAATCTGTTCACCATCATCAAGTTCGTTGATCGCATGTTCACTGATCGCCTCGTTCGTTTGCGGATGAACGAAATCTGAGAACGCATACAGCACCTGATAGTCGGCTCCGCGCTCTCTTAGCTTCTCCTTGATGATTTGAAAGTAGCGCAACCCGGCAACTCGCGAACTCGACACAATCATCGCTTTAGCGCGACCTAGGATCAGCGGCCTAACGTCTTCCTCAAAGATACGAAGCATTACTTCGGACTTGTATTGAATCAACCCGTCATCCTGAAAGGCGACGTTCTTCAGGGCCCTTGCCACAACTCCTTTCGGATACAACTTCTGTTCATCTTCTGGTTTCGGAACCACGCGTGAGCGCAAGTTGTAGAGTGTCTTGTAGGAAATAATGCTCGCTGCCACATCAACAATGTACCCTTCGGCAATTGCTTCAGCTTCGGTGTAAGTATCGAATGCTTCGCCGAACAGTGTTACTGTTGCCGGCGCCGGAGTGGCCGTGAAGGCAACGAAAAGTTGATTGTGATCATGCTCACGAATAATCCTGGTAATCTCCTCTTCCTCATCCTCAGGCTCGTTTTCAGCGTCGGCGGCCTCTACATCCGCGCTTTCCCTGAAAGGCTTTCTAATCGCCGTTGCCATTCTGCCTTCTTGAGAGCGGTGCGCTTCGTCGATCAGGAAAGCAACGCGAAGTTGCTTTAGCGCCGGATCCTTTTCGAGCTTTTCCACAATCCAGGCGAATTTTTGTTGCGTAGTGACGATGATGGACTTTCGCTCGGCCAGAAACCGTGGAAGGTCTTCGGCCTTCCTGGCCAGCCCAACTATATCTTTTAGATGAACGAAATTCTCTAAATCGTCCTTGATATTCTTATCCAGCGTCTTACGATCAGTTAGAACAAAAATAACATCGGTCAGTTTTTCGTTCGTGCCGGGTTTGAAGAGGCTATGTAGTCGGTCGGCGAGCCAGCATATCGTGAGTGTCTTGCCGCTGCCGGCAGAATGGTTGACAAGATACTTTCGGCCGATATTTCCTGTAGCAGTGAAATGCGAGAGCGCATCGTCAGCAATTCGACGCACGGTTCTGCTTTGGTGATAGCGTGGGAAAAGAGTAAACGGAGGTCGCTCGGGTTTGTCTTCCCTTGCCTCTTGTAGCGGCGCGTAAACCAGAAAAGAAGATAGAGCTTCGAGGAGGCGCTCCCTCGATAAGACTTCACGGTAAAGGAATTCAACTGGATACTCACCTTCAGTGAAAGGCCTGTTCGTAAGGCCCGTGTTATGCCAGCGAAAGTTCTCTTCGCGACGTGGGTCGGTTGCGGCCATTACGTCGGCCGTATCGGCAGCTATGTACAAAAACGGGTGCTTGAAGATATTGCGCGTGTGGTCTCGCTTTGTGAACTGAGTCACCGCGTCGTGCACAGTTTGGTTCTTCTCGTGTTTCAGTTCCAGCGCAACAATTGGCAGGCCGTTCAGAAAGAAAACGAAATCAACTTCAGTATTAGTATCCCCGAAATAGAAATGTGGACGGAAAGTAATTCTATTCTTATCGTAGAGCTTGTTTGCGATGCTCTCGCTCGAGCGCGGCTTCGGATAGTAAAGGCGAAACTCCAGCCCGCGCACTTTCAATCCATGCCTAATCAGCAACCAGAATGGCGAATGCTGGAGCTCGCTTCGTAGCGCGCGAAAGACTTCGTCGCGCGCATCCGTACCATAATCTTCCGCTAATTTCCTGACTGTTTCATGTTGCGTGTCGTTGAGGAATGCCCAGAGATGATCTTCGACGATGAAGTTCTCTGTGTCGGTTATTTCAACTTGCTCGAGGACGCCGTACTTGTGTTCGCGGATCAGGAACGCCGCGATGTGCTCCTGAAAAGCCAGTTCTGGTGCTCTTGTGAGAGGCATGGGCGTTGGGTGACGCCAGCGCCTACGTCAGGCGATCAGTCTCCGACGGTTCAGCGTCTGGTACTGCATTTAGGTAATGCTCGAATGCCTCGCGAAGTGCGGCAGGATCGCCGTTATTCACCCAACGCTTCTCGATTCGACCATTAATGCTGAACACGAGTGGCGTTCTTGTACGGGCCGCAATCTCCCGCGCGCGTTGGGCCGCGCGATGGAGCGCATCAGCGACGCCGATTAACGGATTAGTCTCGGCTTCCGTGGTTGGTTTCATTGGTTCGTTCCGGCCTCAAGCCATCTCGGAAGTTCGCCGGAATTATCATATAGCTGCCACGAATCCACAAGCGAGCGATAAAACTGGTGAAAGTTGCGCCAGCCCTGAGCAAACCGGCGACGGATTACATCTTCCGGTACGTTGTGACCGCCTTGAGCGACACGCAGCGCTACGCGCTCGATAGCCAATTCGGGAGACTCGAGACGCAAAAAAACGAGATGCACCTGATATTGGTCGGCTCTCCACTTAGGAATCAATCGAGCATAGAGCCGACCCGATAGCGTCGTTTCAAAGGCAAAGTTTTCGCGACGCTCGGCATGCAACCGTATCTCTTTAATCATCAAGCGTCCCGCTCGCACAGCCGCGGCACTTGGATCAAGTGGAGAAAGGCCGTCAGCGATCAAATCGGCATTGACAAAGATTGGGCAGCTGGCTTCATTCGGCAGAAACTCACCAGCGAAAGTGGTTTTGCCGGCGCCGTTGGGACCAGCAATGATTATGATCCGCTTTTCGACTTCAGGCATCTCCGATTATCAGAAACTTACGCCAACCCGTTTCAAGTCCGCCTCCGTTACTCGCCGCTGGCCGGTTACACATTCGTGAATCAGAGATTTGCGGTACGCGGTGAGCGTTTCAATTTGACGCTCAATCAGAGTGCGAAGCTGCCCGTTTCTTCTGTCTTGACGATCAATCCGCTCAACAGTCTGAACTTGGATCGGGAGCGGCGGAATTGGAATTCGGATCAAACCAAGTTCCGCGTGACTCAGTCCCTGACGAGACGCTCCAGTGAAGGTAGAGAGAATTTGATCCTGACCAATTGGAGAAGAAAGGAAAGCCGCCAGAAACTTGTAGTCGATCCGGTGACCAGGGCGAATGATGCAAACATGTTGATTGACGTTTCCCTCGCCAAATCCGTCTGGAACAAAGGTGCAACGACCAATTGAAGCGCCTGTAATGTTGAGCAACACATCTCTGGGACGAATCTGACTGTTGGACATTTCGGTGTGGGTCTCCAGAGAAATACAGGCCACATCGTCAAGACGCAAGCCGTCGAAATGAACGTTTTGGCTACGTAGAAGAGGTATGCCGCTGTCTAGATAACCAGCGGCCCCTCCCTCCGGTGTAACACCGCTACCAATTTTTATTGCTACATCCTTGATTCTTTCAATGGGCTCCTCTGCAAAGCGCGCAAACGTTGAGTGCAACGCCGATTTGTGAATCTCGTTAAGAGTTTCGAGTTGGCGGCTTTTTGCGACCACGGCTGCATCAATCGCTGTACAACTAGCGTCCAGATAAGCGGCAATACGCCTTTGGTCCTTTGGTCGAGGGACTGTCACAATGGTTGAGCCAACTTGGCGCGTGTTAACTGACGGCACTGGACCTTGATTGAAGTTGCAAGAAAGGTCAGTGTCATTAAGCAGATGTATGAAGAACGATACATCGTGGGGTTTGTTCAATTGCAATGCCATCATGTTATTGTCCAGGCACGCTTCGCAACCCAAAACGCGAAAACGATTGAGGAGTAAGGCGGCGCCGACCTTTGCAAATACAATTGTGGATTCTGGAAAAATCGTAGCACCGAGCCTCGCGGCAGTTTCTCGCGATACGTAATTGTCAGTCGTGACGAGTTTGTTCGGCGCGGCCAGATCTTTCACTTTGAAGAAAGGAATCTCCATCTCGGATTGTGAGAAACCTTGTTCGTCCACCGGAAAACCACTTCCACCAATGAGGCTACCGAAACGCTTCAAGCTTCGACCGGGGAATCGATTACCACCGACACTTTCGGGTTGTCGCATGTTCATCGTCTTCGGCCTGCTAACCCTCGCAACTTCTCCTCGGCCTCCTTCTCCAACTTCCAAAACTCAGCGAGCAGATCTTCCGCTGGCGTAGGTGGCTGATACCGATAGAAGTACTTGTTTGGCAGAATCTCATAGCCCAGTTGCGAACTGTCTTCCCAGCGAATGATTGGCTTTGCGATTTCGCGATTTAGAAACTCATCGATGTCTTCGCCAAAGGGGATGTATTCATCGTCTTTGACGTAGTGACGATGGGTCCATTGCGCGTTGACTTCTAACGATTCGATGAAACGCTTGACAGCTTTCTTCCTTGCGGCAGCATCAGTGAGATTGCTGGTTAGCGCCTCAATCTCTGAATGGAAGGCCTGACGTACTAACCTTTCATAGATCTTCGGGAAGCTATCATTCGGTCCAAGCGTGAATGCCACGATCGCAAAGCACCCTCCTGATCGGTGAGTCCGAGATTGAATTCGAGATCACTCTCATAGAACGCTTGCTCCCTGGCAATATTCGCTGCCGTGAAACTCTTCTCGTATTTTTCAGTGATGATAGCGGGATGATCGTTTTCGTCGGTTTGCCAGAACACGACACTGACTTTGTGATAGGCAAAGTCCTTCTGCTGTCCGTTGTTCTGGAAAATCTTCACGTGTTGGTCTGTATAGCCAGGCTTCCAACCATCGCGGTAGCGCTCTTCGATCCACTGACGGTGCACATCGGTCATGCGATTGCGCTTATTGCTGAATGCCTTTGGCTCTTTCTCGAACTGTTTGCGTGCATCGATGATCATGACGCACCCACGATGAGACGGTGGCTTTTCATTTCGCAACAACCAGACATAAGTGAAGATGCCAGTGTTATAGAACATTTGATCCGGCAACATCACGATGGCATCCAGCCAATCATTCTCCAGAATCCAACGACGGATTTCGCTCTCTCCTGAGCCGCAATCGCCATTCGAAAGCGGCGAGCCATTAAAGATGATCGCGATGCGGCTGCCGCCTTTCTCCGGATCTTTCATCTTTGCCAGCATCGTCTCTAGAAACAGAAGCGCTCCGTCATTAACCCGTGGTATTCCGGCCTTGTAACGGGTCTTCGCCAACTTTCGGACTTCGGCGTCGTACCCGTCTTTGCCACCCCACGTAACTCCAAAAGGTGGATTGCTTAACATGTAGTCGAAGCGGAACTTTGATTCCGGGAGTTGATCGCCTGGCTCACGACTATGCGGATCGTGCGGGATGAGTGAATTGCCGAGAAAAATCTTAGCTTGCCTATCATCCTTTATCAGTAAGTCCGACTTACAGACTGCGTAGTTCGGTGGAGACAGTTCTTGTCCATGTACGGTCACCAGTTGCTCGACGCGGCGCTTTTCCGCGTCACCCTCAGCCCGGTCAAACAGATGTTCCTGAGCTACGGACAACATTCCGCCCGTGCCACACGCTGGGTCGTAGATCGAGAGATGCTTCTCAGGAATCGGAATTTCCAGCAACTCGACCATAAGGCGAATGACTTCGCGGGGAGTAAAGTGATCTCCAGCCTCCTCGCCTGCTTCTTCCGAAAAACGCCTGAGGAGTTCCTCGTAAACGTAACCCATTTCGAGATTTGAGAGACTGTCTGGCCCTAGCGGCTCTTCCTTGTATTGATTGAGAATTGGAGCTAGGCGGTTGCGCTTGACCATCTCGCCAATGACCGCACGATAGTTGAAGTGCTCGATGATTTCATCAACGTTCTTGGAGAATCCATTTATGTAGTCGCGAAAGTTCTCAGCCAGAAGCGTGTGATCTTCTTCGTAGACCTTTCGCAGCGTCCATTCGGTTTTATTTGAGAAGGGCGCTTGCTGAGGGTTGAGTTCTAACTTCTTGACCAGCGCGTCAACTTCGCTTTCGGTAAGATTTGGTTTCTTCGCGCTGATTTCCGCTTTCTTGTCCTCACGCCATTTTAGAAGCACGCATTCAAGTCGACGTATAACAATGATCGGCAGAATGACGTTCTGATATTCGTAAGCTTTGAACTTGCCTCGTAGCCGTGTGGCAGATTTCCAGATTTCGCCCGCGAGATTGTCCAGCTTCTGTTTGTTTAATGAGAGCGAGGTCTTAGGCACCATGGGAAATGTTTTTCCTTTTACCGTTGGGGCTAACCTGGAGGACACGACGGGTAATATTAGACTCTTGCGGAGACCTCATCAAATGTGTGAGCTACATTGGCGCTGGAAGTTCCCTTGCTGGCGACGCTGCTTGTCAATTAAGAGAACGGTCCAATCTTGGGCGGAGTTTTCGAAGATGTGTTGGGTCCGACCGGGGAAGTTGGCGCGGAGGCGTCCGAGATCCGGAGTCAGTATTTCTCAAGCTAAGGAACCAGTAAACGAACCAGGCCTTCTTGTTCGAAGTGGCTGTCGGTCGTGAGCGCTTCGGTTTCGCCACGTTCGCGCATCAGAACGAAACTGACCGCATCGCAGAGGTGAGTATGTTTTGTCGGAGCGAGCGAAGAGTAAATCAAGCGCTTGTTGATGGAGCGCTAGATCGATCCAAATTATTTCGACGCTGGAGTCGTCCAGTAACTGCTGACTAAAATTTAACGTACCGCGTCGAGGAATGTTACGGCTATGGGCTAGCGATACAAGCCCATCGAGAATGTAATTGTGCGTAAATCGCGCCACTGCATCTGAATAAATCTTCTTGGCGGTAAGATGCTGGGGTTCCCGCAGATGTAACAAGCAGAACAATCCCGAAGTGTCCAGCAGCATCAGCGCTCGTCCTCATGAGTGTCCGCGATGGCGCGGGCGATGTCCCGGTCGATCTCTTCATTGTCTATCCCAACAGGATAGCCGAGATCTACGGAACCAAAAAGCACCTCAAGGCCGCCAGGTCTACGTTCGCCATTGCGGCGCGGCACGGACCGTTGCAGTCTCAACGAGGCTTCTTCTTCGGGCGTCCGGCCCTGTCTCAATGCCTCCTCGGCCAACGGCTGATACACCTCGTCGGGAACTGTGACCGTTAGCTTGTGTTCCATGACATCCTCCGAACTACTGAACTACCGGGTACAGATCGCATTCTAACCGTGGCTTTAGGAAAGCTCCAACCAGGTCTGTTAGTGCCCGCATTCGCCCTGCTTCCGAATCTCGGTGTGTTGACGGTAAACACCGCATGGTCGGAAAAGTCGCGCTTCAGGCGACGCGGCATACACTCATCAAGCAGCAGTTTCATTTTCGGTGAGGAGGCGTTGACGCATTAAGTCAATAACACCCAAGGCTTGCTCGCGAGTCACCGTCGGAAAGTCGTCCAAAAAGACGCCTATTCCGTCTCCCGCTCCGAGATAGTCGAAAAGATGGATTAATCGGGACGCGCGTGCCAGTGAAGACAGACATACCGCTCATCTTTTCCGGATCAATTTCAACGACATCCTTAATGTTCATCGTTTCACCTCGCGTCCATTCTACTCCCGAGCCTCAGAAAAGCTCCATCGATTAAGAATTGCGGATTGCGGATTTGTTTGTGCTCGGCGTTGTTAGAGTTATTCTCAGTACCGGGAGGCGCGGCCAGCGGTATCCCGCAAAGGCGCAAAGTCCGCAAAGGAAAACGAGTGCACGGTGCTTACGGCTTTATGTGGTATGGGCTGCACTTGGAGTTCGTGTGAGTGACAACAGTACTAAAGCGACCCTGATACCTGGCGGAGGTTATGAATGAGCAGACAATGCTGCGGTAGTTGGCTATCGAACCTACGCTTCCGGCTTAGGCACCTGAGCCCGAGCGCCTCGAGCCACTTTCAGGACGTTGAGCCAGAAGTCGTAGCCAAGCTGATCAAGGTCGCGTTTAGAATACCGAAAAAGGGCCGCTCAAGACGAGTGGCCCTCCCTTAGTTTGGTTATTCCGGTTGGTTGTGCCGGCTGAAACGAAATTAGTCGCTTAGTTTTTAGTGACTGCCGGCGGCGGTGGTGGTTGGGGTGGATTGCTTCGATTGGAATTGGCGCCAGTAGTCCTGGATGAAGTCGAGCTGACCTCCATGACCGTTGCTGGTGTAGAAGTCGAATTGCTTCATCTCGGCATACGCCTGATCAAAGTTCCAGTTATCGTGATTGAACCGGTAGATCGCAGCCATCACGCCGGTGCGATGCCGTCCGCCTGCGCAGTGGACGTAAAACTTGCCGGTGGCCGGGTCGTTAGCCACCTTCAAGAACTCCTCTATTTGAGCCACGCTGGGATTCTTCTTGTCGACGATTGGGATATTGACATAGCGCATCCCGGCGGCTTCGACGGCAGGTTGCTCACGCTCTCTGGAATTGTCGGTTAAGTCGATTATCGTCTTAATACCCAACGCAGCGAGGCTGCTCAAGTCTTTGGATTTCGGCCGGGCGCCACGATAAAAACTCTCGTCCAATTTGCCGAAGTTATCGATCTTGATGTTAGGAAAATCGCTGTTCTTCGACTTCGCAAACGAGAATGTGGACAGTGATAGTAGAAGCGCGATCGCGGCGATAGCAGCAGGGGAAAACTTTCTAAAGAACTTCATCTTAAATCTCCTCAAGTAGTCAGACACAAGTTGATAACAGTTCGAATGCCCATTTTTTAATAAGCGGCCTCAAGCCGCTGCGGGCCAAAGCGGTGACAGGTCACCGCACTCCAAATTGGGTCGGGCTGCGAGGGAATTTTGATCGAACAAATTGTCGGTGAATTACTTGGTTTTCTCGAGATTTCGGGAAACCAAAAGGTAACTACCTGAGGTAATTACTAAATTACAAATCGCTCAAAAAACCAACTATGAGATTCACAGACTGCTCACGAAGTTGCACGGATTTATGTGCGCCATTTCGGCCACAAAAGCCCTATTTGGTGTGTGTCCGGATCATACAGATCAAATCAAAATGCTCGTCCTCAATGAGGTGTAGTCGGCGCGCCGCACCGCGCTCCTTAAGTTCAACGAAGACGTCATGGACGAGATAGTCTCGTTCCGGACGCATGTCGTGGAAGGTCGAGGAGATAAAGACGCGAACAGTTTTCCAGGGAGTCATGGATCGCCAGTCATACAGATCATCGCAAATAAATCAGGACCAATTTGAATTCAAACTGGAGATGATTTGCTTAATCAAGTCGATCGCCGACTGACGCGAAGACGGGCGAGCTAGATCAATCTAATCACGCGCAAATTCACCTGCCCAAGAATCTCTGGAATGTTTTTGACGGCCTTGATGTCCTTCTCTTTTTCCTCACTCGTCAGTTCATCCCATGGCCGGCGGTCGGGATGATTGGGTTGCTTAATACGCCGCTCTTCCATCCATCGTTCATGTTCCAACTGGGCAAGCTTAGTCACATCATCGAGAGTAAACTCGAATTTCGGATCCGGTTGGCCCACTTCAAATCCACAACCAGCGGCCGCGAGCAGAATCGGGTAATTCGCGGCTTGCTCACGATTCGAGTTCTTATACAGATTATCGAGATCGTCCCAGTGATGGAGGGCCGGCCGGTCCCCCGGCTGAAAGACGGGTTGGCCTTTACCGTCTCTCTTTGCCAATTCTGTTTGCAGGTAAGACTCATGAATGGCTTTTGCCATCTCCTCGAGCTTTGCGCCCAGTATTTGTTGTTGCTGGACAAGGGCCATAAACTCGGCGCTCTTCACATGCAGATCGAGTTGATGCTGTGACGGAAGGGCTGACGGATCAAACTGGCTGCAGTGTGCGAGATTGCTCATCTCCAGAATCGCCTCCAGCGATCGTGCTCCATGAGCAAATTTGTCGATGTGCAGGAGCGCTCGCAAGACGCTGGGATCGATGCGGCTGTTGCCGGACGCATCGCTCAGCGGCGGATACTTATCGATAATCTTGCTTCGCAATACGAGCGCGCGACGCAGGAGATTGGTGTTAGCTGGTGGATCAAAACCAAAAATGTCCACGTATCCGCGCAAGCGACTGAGAAAGTCCTGGGCTTTGGCGCTTTTCTGCTTCACTTCCTTTGCCTTATCCCTGAACTCGGCAAACGAGTGCGCCGTTCCTCCGGCGAAAACAAATATCGATTTACCAATCACATAATCAAACAATCCTTCTGAGAAAACGCCGTCCTGCATCGGGGCCAGGAAATACTTGAGCCAACCGAGCTCCTGTATGCCGAGTTGCGAGTCGAATTCATCAAAAAACACCAACGGCACTTTCCCCCGCAGCGCCGCGTCGCTGACCCGGTGCAGGGCCTGGCCCAGGTGCGCGGGTTCACTCCATTGCGAGATATTGAAACTCAGCTTGTCGATTAGGCCTTCACTGTCAATGCTGCGGGCTACTTGCGTGACGCCGAAAGATTTGCCACCGCCTGGTGGACCGAAAACGGCCAGGCAAAGCGGGCGTTCAGGTTTGGGTTTATCGAGAAACTCGCGAATGAGATTGCGAATGCTGCGATAGCTCTCGATTTCGTTGCGGTCCAGCGTATCAAGCTTTCCAAACCTGCCGATTGGAACATGACGAAAAGTTTGGTCTACGCCGCAACGAACGACTTCCGCCGCATAACCAGCCAGCGCCCCGGTTCGCTTCGAGTCCAGAATTCGCCAGGCTTTGAAATCGTTAATGTCCTTTTCCGTGCGCGGCGCCGGCAGTTCCGGAAGCGCAACGTCACTCAACAGCGGCAAGTCATCTGTGTCGTCGCTGCGAAAGATTTCCTTGTGTGGATATTCAGGTCTACGACCTGGTCGGCATTCTCCGAAGGCTTCTTTCAACAAATTGTGTTCGGCGCGCAGGGCGTCGGGAATGGTATCTCGCAGTACTCCCTCGATTGCGTTGGGCGTACTTGAGCCATTGAGACCTTTCTGTGCAAGAGCAGCTGCAATGGCAGCGGCAAACGCCGAACCAAATCCGCTCATGTCACCCCGCCCCATGCGAAGCAAGTCTCCCTCAACCTGGTTGGGAATGTACCAGAGATGAGCGCCCTTAACTTTTCCATCTTTGCAAAGAACCAACATCGCTCCTTCGAGAGCCAGCGGCACCACAATGAACGGGCAACGTTGGAGCCCCAGAAATCGAGGTTCATCTGAAAGTGACAAGAACAGATCCGTTGCCGTTTGTTCCCATGAGAGTCCGCGGCTGATTTTTCCACCGTCGCCGCGTAAATCGTCGGCGCTGAGCAGTGCGATCGTTCGGTCAGCGTGCGGCTCCAAATACTTCCACAGCTTTCCTCTGGCAAGCGGACGCCTTACCTTATGAATGACCAGCGGAGTACATCCCGTCAAAGCTAAAGGCCAGACAGTTTCATTGTCCCGAAATCCATTGCCGGCGTCATCGAGTAATACTAACGGTGTGTCTCGACAGTCGTGCTGAACTGGCTTTACTTCTGGTTTAGCTGGATCGGTAGGGCCCACAAAGCCATCGAAGCGGGTAACCACCCAGTGCGCAAGCTTGTCTTTGCGTTGAGGTTTGCTGCAGGAATCAAGCGTTAGCAGTGAGTGAATAATTCTCTCCGGAGGCACGTTTTCAAGAGATTCCTCAGCCGTCGGTTTTAGTACTTTGGTGGAATCTCCGACCGCGGCTTCGACAAAGTCTGCTGTCAGCCATGCCCCGCCTCGCAAGGCATACATGTGTCGTCCGCCACGAAGTTGCCAGTTCATGGGTTCATTAGTCGTCGTCGGTATGAACGGTGAGACCGGAACAGACACCCAATCAATGCAAACGTCGCCGGCAACGACGATAACTGGAGTTAGCGGTGTTGGTATGGTTGAGGTCATTATCTTCTCAAGCTGGGTTAGGAGTTGGCTTTGAAGTTAGGCGCGGGAAATTCCGCGTTCCCCGGTCTCTTCACGGGATGGTGTTTGAGCTTTGATTTCGCTGACTAACGATCCGGGTCAGAGATTCTGTGCCCTGCGTGTCATTGGCGTCAAGAAATTCCGGGTTCACCTCTCCGCAAGTGGAGTGCGGTTGAGGAAAGCTAACTGCTCGTCAAACCCACCCTCGACATCTTGAGCGGGGAGCAATTTTGCAAATAGGACTTCCCAAAAAGTCTTGGCCACAGTCCCGACTTCGCCTGTGGTTGTTTTGAAACCTCCTTCAAGTTTGCTTCCGTTGTTTGATGTTCTCAATCATGAAACAGTTCAAGGCACGTTAGCGGACTGTCGCCACTGCACTGATTTTCTTGCGCGGGTGAACTGCACAAGATATAAGACGTGACAGGTTACAGTGCACGCATGGAAGATCTCGAGAAAACTCTGGCTAACATCACGCTCGCGCCTTATATCGTCAAAGCCATGGCTCTGATCGGTGTAAAGCGGCGTGCCGGCAGCAATATGTTTCGGCACCAAATCAGCACAATGGCAATCTTGCTGGACTACAAGTTTGTCGATCCGGTGTTGCTCAAGGCCGCGGTAATTCACGATCTCTTCGAAGATGCGGCTGAGATGCCGGGAGTCAGCGAGGAAGCCATCAAGAAGATCGATGCGGACGGCCCCGCTGTTTTTGACCTGGTAATGGAAGTAACAATCCGCAGCATCAATGGCAAAACCGAACCGAAGTCTGAATACCTCGAACGAGTCCTGAAGACTGGCAGCGCTAACGCCAAAATCTTGAAACTCGCTGATCGAATCAGCAACATCTTCGCCCTGGGCTTCGTCCACGACGTTGAATTCGTCAAGAAATACTTGCGGGAAACGAGGAAATATATTCTTCCCTACACTAAAGCCGTGAACGCCGACATGTTCCGCGAACTATCCGACCTGGTCGACAATCGTGAGCGGTTGCTCGGAATGATGAGTCCAGCTCCAACCGATTGATTTCAATTCGTCAGAGCCTCGAAGCGAATCGTTCACTTCCCTCTTATCGCCACGCAAAGTAGAGAAATACCATTACTGCATAAGGAATAAGCCCACAGTTGCGAACGATGATGCCGAAGACATTGCTCACCTCAGCAAAGCAAAGCAACGGCCCGAGGATGAGCATTAACCCGATTCCTGCTGAAGGTACGTACGATGACGAGTGCGAAACCATGGCTAGTGAAAAGACTACCGCGCCGGTCATCGAAATAAGCAAGGGTTCAACACGTCGCTGTCTTTGACGAGCGATCTTCCCAGTGGGCTCAAATGAAGGGATACGGCTTCCGAGGAGCTGCACCAGCGCTCGTAACGCAAGCGATGGCAGAAGGCTCGCGTAAGTTATTGCTCCGGCGAAGAAAAGTTGAACATATTTCCTCGGCTCTTTGGCGATGTGAATAACCAATGGGGCTACAGGTAAGAATGGTCCTGCCAGATACAACAGCATCAACCAAGGCTCGAGGCGAGTGTATCCAACCTTCGCATAAGCACGGATCAGAATCAATCCACCTACGAGGTTAATCATCCACACAAGTCCCATGAAACAGGAAGAGTAAGTGATGAAAAGGTCAACCTTCTCGGTCCAGGTGGCCTGGGGTGATCTGACGAGCCGGGGAAACTCTCGAGTGAAGTATTCAATGGTTCCTTCAACCACCCGGCGATACTTCCTGAGCAAGGCTGTGTAGCTGGGTGGGAAAGCCTCTCGAGCAACTACCTCCTCGGCGTATACGCCGCGGTAACCAGCGGCCAGAGCCCGCGAAGCAAAGGCCAGATCCTCCGAGGTCATCTCGGGAAATCCGCCAATCTCTTGCCAAACACTCCGCCTTATCATCACGCCATGGCCAAAGCACGACACAAAGCCAAACCGGTTTCTCAGTGGGAGATTGTAGTTGAAGAAAATATCAGTAACGCGACCCAGCAATTCCGCAAAACGCGTGACTGCCAGGGAGCTGACGCAATGGCGCGCCTGGACAAACCCGATATCGGGTCGATCAAAGTACGGCAGTAAGCTTCGGACAAAATTGCATTCGAGTACCTCATCAGCATCACAAATCAAAATAAACTCTTCTCGAACAAAGCTGGCTATTACATTGTTCAAGTTTCCTGCCTTAAACCCACTTCGGTTGGGACGCCGGATCACAATTGCTTTTTCATTCGCCTTGGCCCACTCATCGACTTGATCTTTGCATTTATTGCCGGCGCTATCGTCACAGATGAAGAAACGCGCGCTCGAGTAGTTCTGGTCGAAACATGAATCACAAGCAACCTGATCAAAGTCATCACACGTCATGTAGAGGATGGCAACCTCTGAGGCTTCGCCATCTGGCGAGTGCGGCTGAGTGTGAGCGCGGCGGAAGCAGCTTAAGGTCTGGTGCCAAAAGTTGTGAATACCCCATAGCCAAAAGAGCATCCACGGTAATTGAAGCATTCTCAAGAATGGAGCAAATAGGGAACCCTTTATGGTGGGAAGGCTGGAGGCAAATAAGTTCCAACTCCATAAACTGACGGCAAGCCAGCTCAGCAGGGTGAGGATCAATAAGGCGCCGGATTTTTTAGTTCCCATCAGGAAATCCCTACGGGATACAATTGTTTTCTAAGCTTGTTCCAATTGATTAAAGTGATAGCCAACTTTGGGATGCGATTGCGAGTGAAGAGGCCGGTGAACTGCTCGGGCTTTCGGTATCCTTCCGCTTCGGTTTTCCATTCGGGGTCGAATGCCGATGAAAATGAAAAGGTGACTCCAGCCGGAAGGTCATTTCGATCGCGGGCACTCTCTACCAAACTGTAGAATTCGGCCTGGTGCGCCTGGGTAAAGTAACGGCTTCCTCCCGAAGGATAGGAAATCATCTTCAGCAGTACCTGCTTTCCGGCTAGTGCAGCTATACGGGCCATTCGAAGATCCAAATCCAAAGTCTCCTTCCAGGCTGCGTCAGGTGTCTTTCCCTCCAGCCAGGAGGCATGCACGTCCGGAAACAAGAATTCGCCTAGTTGGGCCAATTTCGGATTCGTTTCGTAGTCTACAACCAACTGACTCGTGGTAACCGGACGCTTGGTGGCGTTCCGGAAACTCCCAAGTGATTTTTCCAGCTCACTCATCACATATCTCGGCCCCAGACCGTTGTGTCCCAAACAATATGCATTGGCATACGGGGCTGCTTCGATTGCATTCTTTACTTCACTCTCATCTCTTATTTCCCAAACGCCGGCGATCACCATCACGAAGCCCTGTTCATGCGCCAGGCGCGGGATAAGTTTGCACGAACCACGAGACGTCATCGTGATCAGTCCATCAAAACCATTTCGGCGTAACACTTCGAGGTCCTTGCGGATACTTGATTCAGAAGCTTCTTTATTCTTGTAAGGGTCATAATCGGTGGGGTCGTACAAAACCCAGGTGAGATGCGGAAGTGCTCCCAGAAAGTTATCGCGATTCAGTTCATAGTCGCTAACGGTTTGGGCTGACACCGGCAACGCGGGTTGTGTTGGCGAACGCCGGCGAAGATAAAGCGCCGCCGTTAACACGCCGAACACCAGTATGAGCCCGAGCGCTATCACCAGACCACAACTGATCTGCTTTCGACTTGGGGATACACTCCGTCCTTGAAGGGACGGTGGGGAATCCTGCGGAAACGAAGTTCGAAATGAAATTGTCGCCTGCCCTTTTGCGCTTTCAGCCCTTTGCAGCCTGGCCTTGATCTTCTCGAGTATCTCGTTCCGCACATGAGACCATTGGCGCTCATTATCAACATAATCAATTAGCGGCGTCGGATCTCCAGGTATGATTTGTCGCGAATTGAGGAATTCCAGCTCGGTCCAATCGCAAGGCTCCAGCAGTATCGGAATGACGACCATTCCACCCGCCTCGGCTCTGGCTTGTATTCTGGGAAGCTCGATGGTCTGGATGAAGTCGGAGTTTAGAAACTCCGGACTCACGAGGAGGAGGGCTGCATCGCATCCATCGATTTCTTCTTGAATTCGCTGGGTGAAGTCGTCGCCGGCGTGAATGCCTTGCTTGTCATACCAGAATTCAACGTTGTGACGTCGCAGCGATCGCTCGAGCGAGGGCACCAGTGAATCGCTTTGCAGCCAGCGACTGTCTTTGCGACTGTAGCTTACAAAGATGCGAATCGGTCGGGTGTTTTCCATCTAACTCTTAGCCTGACTTTTCAAACAATTGCCGCTGTGAAGAACGATGTCGAGCAGCTCAAAATCGCATTCTATGCCTTGAAGCTTCTTAGAAACACAAATCGCACCCACGTATAAGTGAGCCAAACGCCTCCGAACTGCGGAAAGCTACGAAGCCAGAATAATTCCCACCGATAGTGAGGCGTGGTTATGAGCGGAACCAAACACAAAATGGTAAATACCATTGCCGCTATCCACCCGGTGTGTCTTTGCCAGCCACGCTTTTCTTTCAAAACCCAGTTCCGCAAAGTCTGCCAGCACAGCAGGATTTCGATCTCAAGAATGAGAATACTGGCAATTAAGAGTACGGGCCCCACTACTGTTCTTAAGTTGATTTCAGGAATTCCTGAAAAGAAACGAAGGAACCGGCCGTCGAAATTGGCTAGTCCCACCACAACGATGAATATCGGGACGAATACGCTTATTCCGATCCTGAGCCAGGAGGTGCGTCTACGGCCAGATTCGGGAGAATGGGAAGCTTCATCCGCAACACTATCCAGAGAAGTCGACAAAGCTTCCTCATGGGATTTTGCCTGCGCATCCTCCGGCGGCTTTTTTAGAGCGAGTGCTTCCACCATAGCGTTTAGGACTTGCAGTTCTTGAGGTGAACTAATTTGGAGATCGATCTGACTAAGACCTTCTATTATGCTTAGGTCGAGCTTTCGATCAACGCGTCGAGCGGCTTCACGATCGAGATTTTGAATTTCCTCTTCGCTCCGAGATCTTCTCCTGGATTCAATCTCAAACTCTAAACGTCGCTCTTTTGATTCGTCTCGCGGTAAGATTTCGCGTGCTTCAGCTCCGTTGGTTACTGACTCACTGCGCTCGCGCTCAAACTGACCTTTGTTTTTTGTTCCCACCGAAGTCAGATACTCAAAATGGAGACATTTCAATTCCGCTGGAGGAAGGCCTGCTGCGCGATTCTCAGGAAATGGGAGTTCCCAGTAGACGGGAAGAACGAAACTGGGGCGGCCAAGTGAGAGCGCATGCTGGTACTCTTGACGCACAAATTGCGAATGCATCGAGTTCTGCGACCAAAAGAGCTGAAACAAATCTGCTTCTTCAATCATGCGCATGAGGGCAGTGTTCCATTCGTCACCAGCGCGCAACTTGGTCGCGTCGCGCAGAAACTCGATACCCAGATGTGTAGATCTCACCAGCGCTTCGATTTGCTCAACAATCACCTCGTCGTGATGCGAATACGAGGCAAAAATCTTTCTTAGCGGACGCGCGCTGCTTTTTGTCGGCGGGGCGATCTTGTTGTCCGCTACATGCCGGCTATCAACGATGATTGAAATATTAATTTGGGCCAGCATAATCGGACCCAGATAAATCCTTAGCCAACCCCTCGCTATCCGTCCCTCGTAAGATGACCGGGCGCGCAATTTGAATTCTTCGCGGTGGACCGATTCGTGCCAACGAAAGGAACGGTTGGGCGGGTTGAACTCTATTCCTTCGATAAACGGTTGGAACGTAATTTCGCCGGCGCGAGGAACACCGTGGGCACTCTCTTGCGAAGCCGTCTTGTAGTCGCGAACTGTGTGAGTCAATATCTGTTCAGCCTGTCTTTGTACTTCAGCGACCGGATCGGTAAAGTCCTCGGCCGATTCATCGTGAGTGTGTGCCAGGTGCGCAAACGCAAGCAGTGAATACCACTTTCTCGGCGCCATCGTTTTCGGCCTGTACACCGTAAACACCACGTCTTCATCCAGAACAGACAAAGAAGAGTCTTGAGGCTGCGATAGGGTCACTTCCAGTTCCGGACTCGGAATGTTCCCTGGTGGAGCAGTATCTGAATCACCCCTCTCCGGGTCAATCTCACGAATTGCCGCCTCTCGCTTCCATAGGGCTTGCTCCGCGTCAAACCATCGGTCTTCCTCGATCAATACGTCAAGATTCGTCAAGACCTTTGCAACTTCGGGACTATTCTTTCCAAAGTTATTCTCGCAGATAGCTAAAGCGCGGCGAACTAAACGCTCAGCCTCTTTGAGTTGATTAGCTGCTCGAAGCACCGCCGACTGGTGCTCCAGAGCATTGGCTACGTTAGGATGGTTATCGCCGAGGTTGCTGACATATATCTCATACGCTCGTTGATGAACGGCAGCGGCCTCAGCAAGCCGACCCGCTTTGACCAGCAACGAGCCCAGGTTCGTGAGCACGAGGGCCACATTCTGGTGATTCGTTCCGAAGCTGTTCTCGTAAATCTCCAAAGCTCGCCGGAGCATTGATTCGGCGTCGGCATCAAGATTTGCATCACTTAGCAGGTTCGCCAGGTTATTGAGGCTCGTCGCGACTTCCGGATGATCGGGGCCAAAACTGTTTGTGTAAATGCTGAGCGCTTCGCGCGCGAGCGGTTCTGCTTCGACACTGCGGTTGGTATGCTTTAGAAGCCGGGAAAGATTGTTGAGATAAGTTGCCCTTCGAGGATGCCGCGCCCCCAGGCTGCGTTCGACAATTGCCAGCGCGCGTCGCGAAAACGTTTCCGATTCTTTGAACCTACTCGTATCCCTGAGTAACGCCGCCAGATTGTTTAGATCTCTCGCAACATCAAGATGGTCAGGGCCAAGCAACAGCTCATCGATACTTAACGCTTTTCTCATCAGCACTTCGGCCTCAGCCAAACGGTAGGTGTCCATCAGGACGGCGGCGAGATTGTTGAGCCCCGTTGCTACCTTTGGATCCGTTGACCCAAGTCTTCGTTCGTCGATTGTGAGCGCTTCCCGCAGAAGGGACTCGGCCTCCGTGAAGCGCCGCATTTTGTACAGCAGCGAAGCCAGATTCCCCAAGCGTGTGGTGTAGTTCGGATCCTCAGGATCCATTTTTTCGAGACATCGTCTCTGCAATCGTTCCGATTCGCCGTAGTTTCCCAGCACCATCAACGGCACTCCGAGCCGCGCCGCAAACGAGTCAGCCAATTTCGGATTTATTTCCAGCCACTGCCAGGCACAGCTTACTAGCGGAGTAAGCTCCCAACGATGCTCATTCTCTTCCCAACCGTCCCAAAAAAACTTAGCGCGATCCTTGAGATGAGCGAGGAGCTCAACCGACATAACGAGCGCTACGTCGCCTGAATAGTCTCTCACCAACGCTTGCAGCAACTGGTGCATTCGCACCACCAACGGTTCCCCGTTCGCATCTTTCAACTCGGTCATCTGCCAAAGACGCAAACTGAAAAGCCGGCGCTGAACAGCGCGCCAGGGATCAGGCCGTCCCGGTTGGCTGTCGCTAATAAGCTCCGGATATTCTTGTCCTACGAGTGCTCGAATCCATGGCAATGCGATCTGATCCGAAGGTAAGAGTGCGGCACAAGTCAGAGCTAGCTTCTCAGCCTTGCTCAATCTTTCCAGGGTGGGACGCAATGTCAGGCTAAGAAGTTTTTCCCCATGTCGGACGCCTTCCGAAGTTTCTGAGGCGGCGCCTTCAAGAGCGTGCAATCCACTAGTCTTTAGTCGTGCAAGGAAATCCGCACAACTCACGTCATATGCGAATTGACCTAGAAATAGAGCGACAGTTTCAACCGCTAGAGTGAAGCCGTTGAGATACCGGACGATCTCTTCTGCCGCGGCGCGCTGGAGTTGATCGGAAAATCTTCCGCCCGGCTGATAAGATTCAATCAACTCAACAGCATGATTGGCAGACAGCTCATCGACTCCAATGAAGGCGCGATCGTTGTGGATCCCGAATAACTCCTCGGGCCCAAGTCTGGTGGTGACGAGAATGTGTAACCAATCAGCGTGTGGCAAGCGCTGGAGTTGCGCTGGTTCCAACAGCGTGCGCTGGTCAACGTTATCGAGAATCAGCAAACAATGATGGGGCTCATGCGTTTCGGCGAGGTGTCGCAATTCGGCCAGCGTTCGCTGAAATTGCATCTCACTATCTGTTTTCTCGACATCAGTGAGTTGGATCCGCAATCTTGGCGCTAGCGTGGCTATGGTTTGCGGCAGGTCATCCCGCCCTTCGCATCGAATTTGCCAACAGCCGCCGCCATAATCGGAAGCGAACGCGTGGGCGTACTCCATGGCCAGCGCGGTCTTACCAATTCCACCCAGACCGTGAGTCACCGTGACGCTGGCCACTTTGCCCAGGGCGACCATTTCGCGCAACCGTCTGAGTTCAACGCTTCGCCCAATGAAGTGCGAGTTATGCGCGTCGATATTGCCGAGCGCGCGGTCAGCTCGTTCTCTGCGCAGAATGCGATCAGCAATTCGCTCAGCCAGCCTTTGAAATTCCAACCGTGCTTCCGGATCATCCCCTTCTTCCGGTTGAGCACCGCGCCATGACCGGAGATCAACGTGCTGGCGGCGACGTAGTTCAGCAATCCAGGGCGCTGGAAATTCGTTAAGTCCGCCAGTCGTCCAACCAGGTACATTCTCAAAGTAAATGGGGGCCACACCATTGCCCGCATAGCCATGGGCAATCTCGTGGCTTAGGTACTCGTTGAATTCCCACTCGCAGTATTCGCTTTTAAGATAGTTGGGCGAAATACAAACGAGTATTAGCTGGGATTGGCGAAGCCCGTCCAGGATGCGATGCCGCCAATCATCCATACCTTGAATATCGTGGTGATCAAAAAACGGGTGCAGAGGGCGACCCGCTAATTTCTCGAAATCTTGATTGAGACGTTCGACGAGTTGGAGGACGCGATGCTGTCCGTTGTCCTGGCGCGCATAAGAGATGAAAAGGTCGTAAGGCATGGCTACCGAAATTGTTTTCGCTTATTGAGGGGTTCTCTCCGCCTTTCGCGCCACCTGATCGGAGTCGGAATATCAGCTTGAGGCTGGCTCCTCGGCAGTTAAGAAGAGTTACTGCCTCAGGATTCAGGCTTCATGCGCCTTTGTATACGTCCGCGGTTCGTTCGCGATGGATCATTACCCAATCGCCGTTTTCTTCGAGAGCCTCCTTGCCGAGATCAAAAATCAACTGGCGAGCACCCTGGGCGTCTTGTTGCTCCATTAGTTTCGCCAATTGAACTGCGGCGCGGTCGTAAAGCGAATTCATCCAGTCGTAGCGTTTCGCTTGAGCAGAGTACGCCATCTTTTCGGCATAGCCGCCGATGGCTGCCGCAATTGCAGGCGTGATACCCATAATCACGATGAGCGAGTGACGCCAAAATGAGTGTTCTCCAAACTCCGGCGACAGAAAATGCATGATGACTACAACGGCAGCGAGGAGCAGACCAAAAAAGAACAAAACTTTGGCAGTTCTTTCGTGACGTATGAGTCGCCTGTGATCTTTGGAGGTTGAAAAGAAGTTTCTTTGGTCTTCGATCCAGTTTTCAGCAATCAGAGTGAGCTTCGGCGCGGAAGGGTTCGCGTCATTACTCAAAGGCTGCGGCGCTTCCGGCGAGCAACTTTCTTCTGCTATCACACTCCAGGCACGAATCGCATTTCGTATCCACTCTAATTCAGTCCGGTGCTGACGGAGATAATGTTCGGCAACGTCCTCATTCAGCCCGGCGAGATGCCAAAACAACTGCACTCGCAAGCCTTCGGCCAACGCTCGATAGTCAAGGTGCTTGTTCTGATAGTCTTTCCATTTTGCCAGCGCATAAAGAGCGACCGCCGCACCGAGAGAAAGAGGATAAAGCAATAGCACGAAGGGCTCGCCGAGAAGATGAGCATAGATCTCAAAGCTCAGTACAGCTGCCACAGCAATCGTAAACAACAGCAGCAGTATCCGTTTTCTGATCGTCTTAAAGTACAGTGCCAGGGTGTCCGCCATGGCGTATCGATCCAGAATAAAGCGGGCGCGCTGCGACAAAGACGCGGCTTTCAACTCAGGGATGACGTACTCGCGATTCTTGTTCACCTTTTGCGCCAGCGGCGCCGCCAGCCGCTCGGCATCAACATTGAATGCGTTCATCTGCTCGAGAATTCTTTTGTAAGACTTTTCTAATGACTCGGATGAACTTGTCCAACCCTCAGGAAACTTGATCTCAAGACTAAAGGGCTCGCCCTTAGGAGTTCGGTTCTTCAGCCGCGGCGTCAGGATGTGATAGACAGGACCATTGTCCACGATATCCAGAGGCTTTCGCGCTCCGGCATAGGGCGCGGGAATTCCATTGAGCTTGAAGTCGATGATGCGCTCGGTGCCTCCCTCCAGGCCGGTGACGGCGCTATCCCACAACGCGATCAGGATATGACTGTGTCTAACGATGTAAGCGCCTGCTTGCGTGTACTGACGATTTCGTTCTGGACCCTTCTGACGGATGGATTCAATTGAATTTCCCGGTGCGAGAGGAAGTTCAAAGCACTTCCAGGCCAATTTCAGGAGCTCTCGAAAATCTTTCTTTGAATCGTCAGTTTCAAAATCTTTCTCGTATTCTGATCGCGAGAAAGGTAGCGGAACGATCAATTTAGCTCCGTGTTCAAGCGCTACTCTGGCCACCAGGCGATCAGCGCCCTCAGCCAGTGGTGAAAGCACCAGTAACGGCGTCGCCGGATGAGCATCTCGCAAGGACGTAACAATCTCTTTCACTCGATCTTCAAGCGGAGTGATATCACTCGGCTGTAAGTCTCGATGCCCGGTGACCCCAATAATTATTGGGATCAGCGACGTTTGTGCCGTTAGATCTACTTCGGTTGAATCACTCATGATTCGAGTCCCGCGAAGATTCCCGTGGTGTGATTGACATCAGTCGCGCTTTGCTCGCGAACGCGTGGTTTAACTTTTCTTCGGTTTTACCTTCTTAGCAAAATCTTTCGGACTGGACTTCTTATCCAAGAACTGACGCATTGAATTATCGACTTGGGGAATCTCGACTGGAGCAACTATTTCAGTTCGGGGAAGTCTATTCAAATGTCTACGGGCGACGCTCCTGGCAACCAGCATTAGAAAAGCCCCGATTTGCTTTTCATTCATCAAAGAGTCAACGTTGCGATAAGCCATCACAAAGGTTTCCTGAGTCAAGTCCTCTGCCAGACGTTGGTCCTTAACTAAACTGAGAATCAAATGCAAAACCTGTTTCGAAAACCTTTCAAAAATCAGGCTGAAGGCCGCCTCGTCGCCATTCGCCACTCGCGCCATCAAATCTATCGTTTCAGTTTCCGGATCCGGCACAGCCGGTGAACTCGCCGCTGAGTTCGTAGCTAAGTCCGTCTGGGATGAAGCTACTGGAGCTGCTGGATCTGCCCACTCGGATAAGGAACTGATAGCAATAGCACGTTCTGTCTCTTCGTCATTTGGATCTTCAGACAACGAAAAATCCTCGTCCTCCCACGGCGGAGGCTGAAGCTCGCTCCGCCTGATGAACTTGATCGCTCGTTTGGTCGGCTTACCTTTCTTGGGGAAGTATTTCTCACGAAATTTTTCGGCTAGTTCTCTGGATATGGAGTTAGATGGCACGCTAAGGTCGACACCTTCAAGTCGGATTTCCTCAATCAGCCGCTTCGTGTCAAGTTTGAGTTCTTTGGCGAGGTCATAGACTCTGACTTTAGATCGAGTATTTAACCAACTCGTCAACTGAGTGACACCCGCTTTCGCCTTCGCATCGGCGGGAAATAAGCCAAGGGTCTCCTCGTAAACATCCCGGGCCATCCTTCGCCTCCCCGAGGTAACCAACACCGCTGCTAAGCCATTCCGCGGTTCCACGTATTGAGGAAATTGCCCAATTGCTTCGAGATAAACTCGCTCAGCCTTCTGGTATTCCCCGCGTTTCAGTAGTGCGGAACCCAACGCCGTTCGTAACGCCATTTCTTCAGGAAACAGAAGGATAGCCTTGCGATAGTTATCTTCGGCTTGCTCAAACCGATTAGTCTTCGTCAGCGCTTCGATCAGGCTGAACCAGGATGCCAAGTCATGAGGATTACGACCGAGTGCAAAGTCGAAAGCACTTATTGCCCCTTCATACTTTCGTAAACTCATCAGAATGTTCGCTAACTTCAAGGCGTTCTCTGCATTGTCCGGCTCCAACTTTTGGACCTGGTCATAACACAGCGCCGCGTCCTCCAATTGACTCCATCTCGCGTAAAACTCGCCGAGCTTGGTATGAATTGAAGCCTCGCGGGGAGCAAGTTCCAAAGCCTCCTTGTAAGCATAGACAGCCGCGTCGTATTGCCGATCACGCTCGGCGTTTTCAGCCCGTTCTAATAAGCGCTGGATTTCCACCTGGGGAGTCACCATGGTTGCACCCGCATTCGTTTCATCCCAGACGGCTTGCACGCGAAACTCTCCCTTTTCCAAGGTGCCGTCAACACGCAACTCGACTGCGAATGACTTGGCCGCCAATTGAGTTTGTCCGCTCAGCTCGTGCGCTCGTTCCGAAAGAACATGAAACAAACCCTGCTCGAGCCTACGCCGCTTGTCTCCCTGCCATTCTTTGTCGTCGTCATTACTGAGGTAGACAATGTATTCGCGAGGAATGTAGGTGGGGCCACCCGGAGGAGTGAACATCTCCCGCTGCATGACAGACTCGACTTCGCGAGCTATCTTCACCAGGAATTCTTCCCAAACACGGCGCGGTTTGGCGTGTTCATCTGCGGCTTCGATCAAGTCCTCGCCGGACTCCGTCGCCATCTCAGCAGCTTTGAAACGCTTAATTTCGATGAACGGCAAGGGCCTGGGCTCCCAAACTACTCGGCGCACCTTTTGGATTACCTCAGGCATAAAACGACTCAGACTATCCTTAATCTGGGTGCTGTTGGCTGCCGGGGCTATTTCATAGCCGGCGAGAAGTGAAGGCAGGTCGTTCTTACTCGCGCCCAGCAATAGTTTTGGGATTGAGTAACCAAATTGTTTTTCGAGTGCGAGGGTAATGCCTATGCCAATAAATGTTTCGGGCGGACTATCGTTCGTAAGCCGATCGATAGCGAACGAAGTCGAGCGAACGGTCTGGCAATGGCTGCAAAGCAGGAATTGATAGTCCTTTTGGATGCCCAAAGTATCGAGGTAAGTTATTTGCAAATCATTGTAACGCTCCAGCACTTTTGCGACAGCCTTACGAAAGTCAGGACGATCGAGATCCGGTCCGTCCGAGACATGACCAGGCAGTTCCTTTCGCCCCCATTGTCGTGAACGTGGATCAGCTTTGCGATAGTCGCACACGCGATGGCCAAACTTGCAGAAGAGATCCAGCCAATCTTCTTTGGGCGACGTCTCCAACCATTCCGGCAAGAGTTTGGACAATCTTTCCTCAAGAGTAGCGTCGCCGCTCCACTCCACGATATGGCCAGAAACACTTTTTAGACAGTCGGGCAACTCCAAGTGCCGGTTGCTCGCATGACGCACCATCAATGCGGGACGGTTCAGGGCGATGGCCATCCCCAATTCGATAAACACGTTGCGGGGCAATTGCCAGTTGTTCTTTTCGTCAGGCCAATAAGACAAGTCATAAATTCCGCAGCGAGCATTTGCGATCAGTTGCCGGGCTTTTTCGTGCATAGGCACTTCAGCATCGTAATGTTTCGTCCCGTAGTCGATCTCCAAATCAAAAGCTTCGAGCGTTTCGGCACAGGCTTTCAGCAGATCAGGTGACCAGGGGGCACTCTCGGTATAAGCGACAAAACATTTCTGTCGCTTATAGGTCAGATAGTCTGAACGGATTCCTATCTGTGGCTCTTCATCCTTCGCTGAATCAACCATTCCTAAATTGCTCCAGATGACTTTTGACCGAAGTTTGAAAACTATCGCCTTGCGCCACCATGAAGTCGGCAAAGAATTCCGCTACAACTTTTTCCAGGATGGCAGCGTAGGACTCAGCCGACATTTCAGTCTCCAGCCGTCCTTTCAGTTTTTGATCTAATACCTGATCCTGCATTGCTTTGGTGAAATTGAATTTTTGATCCAAATCTTTCATGAGGTCCGGAAGCTGAAGGTGTCGCGAGACGTTCTCCCAAATGTGTCCCAACAACATGGTGTTGAATCTCTCGCCGATGTCCGCGCGGACTTTTTCGTCGTAGGGCACATACTTTATGGGAATCCTCAACTGCAGCAATCGGCTTCGCAACCACTCGGCCCATTCATTGGGCATCATTTCAACAAGTCTTGCCGGTTGATCCCTGGATATTTGATTTGAGAGTCCGGCATCAATGATGCGTCGCGGGTCGATATCCTGGGCTGACAACCGGTCTCGCATTTCTGAGACCACTGATTGCCCCTTCTCATCCGCATCGTGCATGACGACAAGCGGGAGATCGCTGTTCACAACACATTTCAGCACCGCGTCTTGCAAATCATCGTTCTCGAGCGGGTTGCATAATAGCGCGCTATCCATCGTGCAAAGCCAGTTATTGTCGATCACGACGGGCTCCAGTTCACGACTCTGCACGTAAAGCAATTTGTTGACATGATGTCTCGTGAGAAAGTCTCGCGAAACTTGTCCAATCGACACGGAGATGTGACCGTCCGGATGCAGTGGCAGGGACAGAGCTCCTGCTGCCGGCCTGGCAACGCGATGCGAAAGAATAGCGCTGTTGCTCTGGTAGTTGTTTACGTGTGCTTGGAGCCGGGACATCGAATCTGGCTTTTCCAACCACGCCGCCAAAGAAGGATCGAGACTCAGGCGAGCTCGGAGCCTTTCGATTAGTTGATCGAAAACGAATCGCTCAGCTTCTGAGATTTCCTCGATTACCAACTTGAGGGACCGGACGATTGCTTCTTCAATGAGTCGCTGCTGCTCCTCTCGTCTTACCCGGAACTGACTTATCAGTTCGTCGACAAGTTCGACCAAAGCTTTGGAAAAAGGAATGTGGTTAATCTCGGTCTTGCTGAATTCATAACGTTCCAGGCTGGGGCAGATCAGGTGAAGAAAAAGCACCACCGGAACGTCTTCGCTGAGATCGTAAGCATCGAGCAGCTCTCTTATCCCCTTAACCTTTTCGTCTGGTTTGATACGTGGGCGCAGTTCCGCGCTTTGAAAGAGATCCTCGTAACTCGGCGTGAAGTTTGTGCTGGTGAGCACCTGTCTGGCACCTGTATGCATTTCTGCTAAGGCGCCCTCGATAACAAATGGGGTCGCAGGATCGATGCCATCATCTGTTCGAGTTTGATAAACAACTTCGTCTGCGATAGGCAGTAGTTTATTGAGAGTTGTAGCCAGATGGGTCTTGCCGATTGAACCCAGATTAACAGATTTGAATTCCGGACTTTGTGCGCATAAAAGCCGGTGCAATCTGACTACCGTGTTGTCCTGAAGCTCCTGCGGGCCAAGCTCGCTCACATTCAGCGACTTCACCAGCGAGGACACCTTAAGTGCGACGTCATGGTTGTCTCCAACCGGCTGAAACTCTTGGTAAACGAGTGCTACCGGAAGTTTGTAAGCCTCATTCTCTACGCACCGCTCACGATATAATGCGCTCAACAGATCTTTGAATGCGCTGCGCGAGTACCACTGCACCGGAGCAGTATCCAGAAATTTGTTGGCCCAAGTCTCGTCTGGCGAGAATTCTGCTTTCCACTTCTGCTGGTCCATTTCCACGGTCCACGTTACCTGGGCCTGCGGATTGCAAAGACTATATCGCTCTGCAAGCTTATGAATTTCTTCCAGCGTGCGTGGCAATTCCTGGTGGAAGTGATCCATTCCCACTTTTATGATTGTGCCCTCGACATGCTCAGCTGGCTTTTCGTCGCACTCAATGTCGATAGTTTGGGTAATCGAATCAACGATGAATCCCGGTAGATATTGAGTCGCTCCTACATGGATAATCATCGGTCTAACATCGGGCCGCCAATCTCCGACTCCCCGATCTCTCAGCGCGTAAGGAATGCCGAGGACAGTCTTTAACGCGTTGCCCAGCGCGCCTCTGGTGAGACCCTTTTCAAATGCTTTCTTCGAAGTGTACCGGCGAGGATCAAAAATGTCTCGAATCTGGTCAACGGGAAAATGCGATTGATTGGCCACCTGGACATAGAATTGACTCGAGCGTTGCTCAGGGAAGCGAACATATTCAATCTCAATCTCGATTGCAGCCGGCTTTCCAGTAAGCCGCCACAAACTATCGTCAGCATCCAACGCGTTGTCGAGCAGTTCCTTGATGATGTAGATGTCCCATTCGTGCGCGGGACGCCCCGTCGCGAGGCAGAGCCCCTCGAGACGAACGTAATCGAACTCGCGATTGAGGAAGCCTTGTTTGAGCATCAATCAGAGAAAGACTTTTAGGAGGGATGACAGCGCCTCCCCGTGAGACCCACCTAAATCCGTGAAAGAGTTGAAACGCCGCGCGCCGATTCCCTGAACATCTGCAGGGACTTCCTGGCCCTCCCGATGTAATAGCAGTCCCGGTCGATTCAAGCCCAGCGACATACCAAGACACAGAAATGAATCCGGCCCCGCAGCCTTATCAATCCGATAAATACCAAATCGCGCGGTCTGTAGTGCCGCGACAGTTTCGTCTAGTTGGATTTGCCCGTGGATTCCCAAAATACGATGGTCGAGACTTCGGTCTGTAAGAAACTTACTTAGTTTTCCTTCAGGATCGCCGGGAAATACGGGCAGCAAGCCAAGACCCGCAATTGCCTTCCCTACCGTATAACTAAAATCAAGGGTGTCTAAATCTCCATGCGAAATGAACGCGGTTGACAGCGACCCCGCCGGTGGCAAGGCCGGTCGTTCATACTGCGCAGCACTCGCAAACAAGTTTTCAACCTTAGGTCCGAGTCCGGAGCTAAGCTCAAGGTAACTGTCGATGGGAAAGTACTCCAGGCCAGATGCGAGCGAGGAAATCCGGGCATTCTTATCTTTCACGAGTATGAAGGGGCGACCAAGACCAATCGCTATACCGAGCTCCAAATAAACGTTGCGGTTTTGACTCGTCGTTAGTTGATAGACTCCAAAGGGGGTGCTCTGAATCAGACTACTGGTTTTACAAAGAATGTGGCCCCATCCCACCGAGTCATCGGCACATATGGGTTTGACCCCTAGATGGTCCAGCGCGTCACTTAATGCGTATCGCAAGTCGTCTCGACTCGTGTTGAATTCCTGGGCTACAAAGTAGTGCTCGGGCATTGGGCGCACGGGATAGCCTGGACAGAGGCCTGAGGATCCAAACATCGAACCCTCCGAGGCCGCATTCAATGACCCTTCGATACTTTGCTTAATCGCCGCAGTCGAGCGATCGAGACCGAGGTGTTGCTTCAAGACCTGTTCGTCAGTGGGGATCCGCATAAGGGGTCGAACGGAAGCAGGAGGCTGTTAATGATCTGGAAAGCTTCGGGATTATATCTTGTCGCTGCGCATATGAGGAGGCCAAGCCGTAAGGAACAGCAAGTGGCGCGAGAATGGATTGCGAATTTCGAATTGCGGATTTATAAAAGCATGCTGACTGCTGATTACTGATTGCTGATTACTGATTACTGACTACTGAATGCTATTCGGTGCATTGAGCTCAGACTGAAGTCTAAGCTACAGTAAGGGCGAACTGCGATACCTCAATCATCTTCAGGGAGAACAATGAAACTCAAAACCATTCTGGCTGTGCTTATTATTAGTGTAATGTTTGCCATACCGGCGGTTGGGGCCGGTTCGAAACTGTTTAGCGAGACACCGGAAGAAGTGGCAAAGGCGCTCAATCAGGCGAAGCGAAGTTGTAATCGCGCGGATGCCTTGAAGGTAGCGACACCGGCGGTGGTGAATAAGCTCTTTGGAAAGAAGTGTCGAAAAGCGGGAGGCCAAGATCCGGAGCTGCAGTTCATGGGCTGCGAGAAGTCGGGCAAAGCGTTTCGTTGTTCGTTCTATTACGAAGGTGGTGGGATGTTCTCGCGAGTGGCGAAGAGCGGCGGGAAGCTTAAGGTTATTGGTGTTTCGTTTATTGCGGATTGAGGAAGTATTAATCAGTAGGCTTGACCAGTGGGGCCTCGCGCTCGCCGCTACGAGGAACGAGAAACGTAATCCTCCACGGGACAAGCCCGTGGCATCCAGGTATCAACTTTCGAAACCTGTTTCTTTAGCTGTGACCGTGACCTACCACGAGACGAGCCCGTGGCATCCAGGTATCAACTTCCGAAACCTCTTCTTTAGCAGCGACCGTGACCTACCACGGGACGAGCCCGTGGCATCCAGGTATCAACTTCCGAAACCTCTTCTTTAGCAGCGACCGCTGGAGCGACAGGAGGTGGGCGTGACCCCCAGCCTCCTGTCGAAAGACTACCGAACGACCTGCAAACATACTGTCCTTTGTTACCGGCTAAGGACAGCCGCTTAAGACCGTGTACTGTGGCCCAGAATCTACTGCGGGAGCTCCGTTTTGTGAATGCGGCACGGTAACTTTTGCGGTTGCCGTAGCCACATTGCCAGACGCGTCCGTAACCTGGAACGTGATCGTGTACACGCGACCGTCGCTACCACCCATCCTTTCGGACCGCAGTTGCACCGATTTGCAGTTCGCCGCAATCACGATGTCATTAGTCGTATTGCCATCTCCAGCGCTGTTGTTGGGCTCGTCACTGGTGACCTTAGCAATCACTACGCTGTTGATATTCACACCGGGATCACAAAGATCGCTGGCGCTCGCCACCAGGTCTGTAACCTTGACGGTCGAGTACTTGTGGTTTGGTGGCCACAAAGAAATCGTCTGACCATTGAGCGTAATGACCGGCGCTCCAATGTCTTTTACCGTCACTGTAAAGCTGCAGCTTCGGGAATTGCCGGCCGCGTCAGTCGCGGTCGCAACGACCGTAGTCGTGCCTACCGAAAAGACTGAACCTGAAGCCGGGCTGCTGACGACCATTGGGACCGAGCAGTTGTCACTGGCCATGATTGTAAAGTTAACCGTAGCAGAACATGTCCCCGGGATCGCGTTGACAGTGATATTCGCCGGGCAGGTAATGCTCGGCTGAGTGTTGTCGATGACCGTGATCGTCTGAGAGTCGCTTGCCATTAGACCAGCGCCATCAGTCGCAGTGTAGGTGCGAGTAATAATCAGCGGGCTCGAGGGTGAACCAGCGCCACCGTTGTTTGACTCCGATACGGTAACTGTCGGCGTGCCACAATTGTCCGAAGCGGTCGCTTGCGACGGAGATGCCGGCGGCACTTCGCTCGCGCACTGATAACTCGCGTCCGGTGGAGCGCTGATTGATGGATTCTGCGTGTCATTAACGGTGACTTTGAAAGTGCAGCTGGGGCCAGCCGAGCTCGTGCAAGTCACTGTTGTTTGTCCGACTGGGAAAAACGATCCCGGCGTATGATCGCAGCTGACGGTGCCGCAGCCGGTTCCGGAAGGAGTCGTGAAATTCACGGCCGCGCCGCACTGGTCCGGATCGTTTGACGTGCTAATGTCGGCGGGACAAGTCAGGTTGCAGAGCACTGGCGATTCATAAGCGCCGATGTCGGTACCATCGCTGGTCGCCGCATTCGCTACTCCGGGATCGTCGACCGTACGCGGCATGCCGCGCTGATCAAAGGTCGAACCGGCTGCAACACCTGCGTCCTGAGCCGGGCTTCCGGGCAAGAGCGCCATCGTTTCGGTTGGTCCACCATTGTCGGCGAGCGCAGCCAGCATGGGGTTGGCGCCAATTTGATCGCCTGGGCCGCCGAAGCCAGTTGCCTCAGTCGCTATGCCGAGAAGATTGTGACCATTGCTCGTTACCGCTCCGTCAACATTGGGTCCCGGAGTTGGAGCGCCGGTTGTGTCACCAGTGCCATTGGCAGCTGTGTTACCGGCAATGATGCTGTTTTCCAAAGTCACGCCGCCGGCACCCACGCGAATCCCACCTCCTGTGCCCTCGGCCACGAGGCGGGCGGGGAGGCTAGCTCCGCCCTGGTTGAAACCGCTGTTGCCTGCTTGAGCGCTGTTACCGCTGATCGTGGCATGCTTGATGTTCATGGTGGCCGCGTTGTTGTTTGTAATCGCGCCGCCATATGCCAGGCCTCCGGCGCCGTGCTGTGTCTGAGCACACGCGCCGCCGCCATTGGTTTTTCCGCCGTTGCCTCCGTTACCGCCACTGGCAGAATTGCTCGCAAAGGTCGCGGTGTTGATGATTAGACTTCCGCCGTCAGCCAGGATCGCGCCGCCGCGCGCAGCCCCACCATCAAACGACTCATGAGCGCCAAAACAGTCGGGACCAAAAGAATCACCACCGCGACCTCCAGTGGCAGTATTTAGATTGAATGTAGAGTTGGTCACCGTAGTGCTACCGACAGTGTAGAGTCCGCCGCCTCCAGTTTCCCCGCCGAAGTTGCCGCTGTTCTGTCCTGTGCCGGCATTGCCGCCCGTAGCTGCGCAGTTCTCGAATCTGGTGTTGTTGATGCTAGCCGTACCGCCCGCGATATAGGCGCCGCCACCATGCGCGGTGCCGCCGGCTCCTCCGTTTTGCTGGTTACCGGGACTGTCGCCACCAATCCCGCCCGTGGCGTTGTTGTTGTCGATCTGCGAACCTTCGATGTTGAGGGTGCCACCGCCAAAATAGATCGCGCCACCCTTGCCACCCGAGGCGTTGCCGTTGTTGAAGTTGCCGCCGTCTCCACCTAAGGCCGCGTTGCTAGTAAACATACTATTCGTAACAATCACGTTTCCGGTCGCACCGAGACTCGCAAGACCGCCGCCCCAGGCATCGAGCGTTCTGTGCTCGTTTACTTGATCGTCGCCTTTGCCCAATATCTGACAGTTCTCGACCACGACATTGGTCAGCGTGAGACTCCCGCCGCCGTTAATAGCAACTCCGTTGACGTCGATGCCGGCGCCGTTAAGGAGACCGCCGCCGGCGCGGGTCGAGTTCTGTGACGCGGGGTTCGTGCTCGCGCCGCTGCTACCATCGTCAGCCGCCTGGCCGTTTCGAATAGCCAGATCCTGGAAAATGACGGTCACACCTGATCCCGTGATTTGAAACGCGCGGTCGTGCATGTTGCCAGACGTCAGACCGCTGGCATCGACGATGCTCGCACTTCCTCCGGACGAGCCGCCACCTGCGATGGTCACACTATGAAGCGTCGTCGTGATATCCAGGTCACCTGTGGCTGCGGCGTTTTCCTGCGTCGCGTTAGCCAGAGTGAGGTTGTACGCGGTCGCTGATTGCAGATTGATAATAATAGGAATAGCACCGGCATCGGCATTAGCTGCAATGATCGCGCCGCGCAAGCTGCAGTCGTTGGGCGCCGCCGTGCAAGCCGTCGCCGCAGCCGTATCATCTGTCCGATCGACGTCGAATACTGTGGCAAAGACAGGAAGCAAGTAGTGCCCCGGAACACTTCTCGAGCTTAAGTTAAGAGTTTGCGGAACCGATGGTTGTTTAGACGAATTTGAAGATGTCGTCTGGGTAAAAGTTAGAAGTGCTCCTGTCAAAACGACGAGCGTCAATAGCGACCACGTGAGTTTGCTTTTCATTTTGTGCTCCACCACAAGAATAGTTTGCCGATTGTTCAGATAGACCCGCGTGGTCATGGCCTTGGCGGTCATGAAAACACGGTGATCTACAAGCCGTTGTTCAATGAAATCGACGCTGTCAGGACAGACCCGTGGTTCGTGAAAGGCTCGGATGGTCGGGCGTCGGGCCAACCACACAAACCCGGTGGTGGTACTGTTATGGGGGAACAGCGTCGTACGTAATACACCTTCCTGGTGCTACGCGGCAAGAAAAATCAGCATGGACCAGACTTCTTCACACGCAAAGCGGAAACGTTGTACGAGTTCTTGTAAAGGTTGGGGCCGAATGGATAACCTAACGTGACTTTAGTCGTGAGGTAATGGTCTCGGTTTCAACCGGGTGTGCGCAAGAAAAAGTAGGTAGTCGCTAAAACTGAGGCCACGGCCTGGCGCCGTGGTCACTCACGTTGGTCGCTAACAGAGGCAGGCCGAAATTTTTGGTGATGCCACGGGCTTGTCCCGTGGAGTGTTCACGCTTCAGGCTGCTGGCAGGCGGCAACGTGAAACACCACGGGGCCAGCCCGTGGCTTGCCAAAAGCCGGGGAAACCGTTGAAACGGCATTAACATACTTGACTAATCAACGTCAGTAGTCGAAACGCCGAAGGCGTTGGCAAATTCCAGCCTGGGGCAGCGCCCCCAGGAAAAGGAACCAAGCTAATAGGGAACGCTGTAAGCGTTCGCGAGTTGAGCTTAGGAAGATTCGTGACGACCCACTGCACTACTCGCCAACGCTTTCAGCGTTAGCGAAGCAACCACTTGCGTTATTCCTGGGGCGTTGCCCCAGGCTGGAATTCGCAAGCGCCTTCGGCGTTCATTGGGTTGATTCGTCAAGTATGTTAATGCCGTTGAAACGGTTAAGAGCACCCTCGCGGAACGTTTCCACCCGGTTTGAAACCGGGTGTGAATGAGAAGAGTTTTGCAAGTGGCTCTTCAGTCTGTCCATTAACAGTCAAAAACGCAAAGGGTGTTCGTGATTCCGCTGCCAATCGAAAACTTAACTCAACTCGAGTCGTGCACAAACGAAGTTTCTCCGACTATGGCACTGTCTCAGACTTCACTTCTGACGGTGCGCTTTCATTCCCGGTCGAGTCAATGGCCACCACGTAATAGTAATAAGTCTTACCTGACTCGACATTATCATCCGAAAATGTCGTTTTGGTCAGCAGCTCTCGATTCAGCTTCGTCCACTTCTCTTTAGCCAGGTTCGGATCGGTCGCGCGATAGATATTGTAGCCCGCCACATCACCCTCAGGATTCGCGGGAAAGAAGATCGAGATGCGACCTTGAGCAGCAGCTAACGTTACGGGACCCGGCGCTGACGGCGCAAATTTATCTTGCGGTGAAATCGTGACGACATTTGAATTCAAGCTTTCGACCTGAGCGCCTTCGGTACCCAGCGAGACCGAGCGCACCAGATATCGATAGCTATCGCCGAACTTGAAATTCTTATCGACGAATTGAGTGGCTTCGATCGGCGTCGGATTCAAAGCTGTCTGACTAACATCAGTATCATTACTGTCGATGCGGTACACGTTGTATCCAAGCAGATTCACCGGCGTGGTGCCGTCGATATTCGCAACCGGAGCCTGCCAGGTTAGATTAATTCCCGCCTCGCTGACTTCAGTTCCTGTATTCAGCAATGTCGGTGGCTGTGCGATTCGGGCAGCTGGTTCAATCAACAGAAAATTCGAAAACGCCGCGCGCTGACCGGACTCATTCACGTAGCGAACTGCATAGCGTAGCCGCGCCGGTTCACCTGCAAGCTCCAATTCATCGGTATAGGTGAGCTCGCCTTTGGCGTTCTTGATTTGGTCATAGGTCACTGAGCCAATCAAATTAGAGCGAGCCGCAAACTCCTCTTCAGTCAACGGCAACGGCGCCCTTGGCTTTTCTGCCAACCGATAGACGTCAATGCGCCGAACACTCTGCACACTGCTATTCGGTGCATTGCGGAGTGGCGCCGGCCAGCTAAGCAATACCTGGTTGCCTCGTTGCACGCCTGAAAGTAGTTCTGTCCTTTGCTGAACTCGCTCGATCGGAGGCTGAGGCGGTCTGCGTTTGCCACAACCGGCGAGGGAAGCGACTAGAGCAATAGCAATCATCAGGAGCGAGACGAGTCTCAAACGCTGGTGAGGTCTGCGGTGGTTCCTACTATTCAAATTGATTCTTCGATTCAAACGAAGGATGTTCATTAGTAGCTCTGACAGTTCTCATCATGTCCAGAGTGAAAAAGATTGCCCTCGCCGCTCTTTGAAGAGGAACTAAGACAACCTGCACTTAAAGAATGTAGCGGCTGAGATCCTGATTCTTAACTGCTTCAGATAGCATAGCTCGCACATATTCCGCATCGATCACCTGGTGCTTTGGTTCCAGATCCGGACCTTCAAAACTTATCAGCTCCAACAACTTCTCCATGATTGTCTGCAGTCGACGCGCTCCGATGTCTTCAGTCTGTTCATTGACTAGCGCCGCAAAGTTCGCGACTTCTGCGATGGCGTCGTCCTTGAAATCGATCGTGATTCCTTCGGTCTCCATCATCGCCTGATACTGCTTGATCAATGCAGTCTTCGGCTCAGTCAGAATTCTGCGCAGGTCCTCAATCGTAAGCGACTCGAGCTCAACGCGGATGGGAAAGCGTCCCTGCAGCTCCGGAATCAGATCGGCAGGCTTGGAAACATGAAACGCACCGGCGGCGATGAACAAGATGTGATCGGTACGCACCATCCCGTACCGAGTATTCACTGTGGTCCCTTCGACAATCGGAAGAATATCGCGCTGAACGCCTTCACGTGAGACGTCCGGTCCGTGGCCCGATTCTCGTCCGGCAATCTTGTCAATCTCATCGAGAAAGATCATTCCCGAACTCTCGACGCGCTCGATGGCTGTGCGCGCGACCGTGTCCATATCGATCAAGCGCTCTTCTTCTTCCTGAATGAGGTACTCCATCGCCTCGTCAACGCGCATCTTTCGTCGCCTGGTGCGCCCCTGGAAGAGATTGCCGAGCATGTCTTTCATGTTGATGCCCATCTCTTCGACGCCCTGTGGACCAGCCAGCTCAATCACAGGGAAACTCTTCTCGCGAATCTCCATGTCGATCAAACGGTTGTCGAGCTTGCCACCGCGCAGCTGGGTGCGAAGCTTCTCGCGCGTCCGTTGAAACTGATCGTCGCGAACTGCAACTTCAGTGTCAGTACCTTCAGTCTCAGTCTCAGCGCTGGTCGAATCAAAATCGTAGAAGCTCGACGAGCGCGGCGGAGGCAACAAGATATCGAGTATCCGTTCTTCGGCGTTTAGTTCGGCCTTCTCGGAGATCTCCGCTACTTTCTCCTGCCGCGTCATCTCGACAGAGATCTCAGTCAGGTCGCGAATCATGCTTTCTACATCGCGGCCGACGTAGCCGACTTCCGTAAATTTTGAAGCTTCGACTTTCAAGAATGGCGAGTTAGACATGCGCGCGAGGCGGCGGGCAATCTCAGTTTTGCCCACGCCGGTGGAGCCAATCATGATGATGTTCTTGGGCATCACATCGACAGCCATTTCAGGCGGCAGCTTCTGACGTCGCACACGATTGCGCAGCGCTACTGCCACCGCTCGTTTGGCGGCCTTTTGTCCCACGACATGTTTATCCAGCTCAGCGACGATCTGACGCGGAGTCATATCATCCAACTGGACTTCCTCTTCTGTCTCACCTGCCAGGTAAATAACCATCGATACGGCTCACAGTCCGGAGGACTTCCGGCTTTCTATAATTCCTCAACAATTATGTTTTGATTCGAATAAATGCAGATGTCACCCGCGACGCTGAGCGCTTCTCGAGCAATCTCGCCGGCGCTCATTTGAGTGTGCTTCAGCAACGCGCGCGCGGCTGCGAGCGCATATGATCCGCCGGAACCAATCGCAAGCACGCCATCGTCCGGAGCAATCACGTCACCATTGCCTGACAAGAGGAAGGAACTCTTCTCATCGGCTACGACGAGCAGTGCTTCGAGATGTCTCAGCACCTTGTCGGTGCGCCACTCTTTGCTCAATTCGATCGAGGCGCGATCAAGATTACCGTGGTACTGCTCGAGCTTCGCTTCAAATCGTGTCAGAAGCGCAAAGGCGTCACCAGTGGCGCCGGCAAAGCCTGCGAGAATCTTGTCGTTGTAGAGACGACGCACCTTCTTGGCGCTCGCCTTCATCACGGTTTCGCCAAGCGTGACCTGCCCGTCGCCTGCCAGAGCAACTCGGCCATCACGACGGACAAGTAGAACAGTTGTGCTGCGAACTTTGGGAGCTTTTGTTGACGGCATTTCGGTGTTAGCACTATAGGAATTCGCGCGAATGTAAGTCAAGGCGACCTTCAAAAACTATCCGCAGATTACGCAGATTACACTGATTAAATAAGGCAGTTAAGAGTCAAGATAACTCTGACTCAACCAACGTCTGTGTAATCTGCGTAATCTGCGGCCAGGTTTTGCTCCGGTCGCTCGTCTCCAAAAGGCGTAAACGAGATTTTTGAGTTATGATTATCGGGCCATGACTAACAGACCACGCATTGGCATCACGATGCGCATTGAGCTCGAGACGAATCGGTTCTATCTCTCGCGCTTTTACAGTGAGGCTGTCGAAGCTGCGGGCGCAGATCCTGTTCACATCAGTCTGATTCCGGATCGTCAATACATTGAATCCCTGATGAACGGCCTGGATGGCATTCTTTTGCCCGGCAGTGATTCCGACGTAGATCCGCTTCGCTATGGCCGAGAACCACACCCGGCGCTCGGCAGTGTCCATCCGATAAAAGATCGAACAGACCTGCTTGTGCTTGACGAGCTGGAAAAGCGCAGCATGCCTTTGTTCGCAATCTGCTTCGGCATGCAGGTCTTGAACGTGCATCGCGGTGGCACATTGATTCAGGACATTCCAGCGGAAATGCCAAACGCGATCAAGCATCAACAAGGCGCGCCGCGAGACCGTCCGTCGCACGCCGTTCGGCTGATGCCCGATAGTAACCTTAACAAGCTTCGCAAGAATGACCAGGCCCTGGTTAATAGTCATCATCACCAGGCCATCGAGACCATTGGCCGCGATCTTGTGGCTACCGCCTGGACCGGTGACGGAATGGTCGAAGGACTTGAAGATACACGTTCGGATCGATTCGTGTTGGCGGTTCAGTGGCACCCGGAGCTCGGTTGGCGAGAGGATAGTTTTTCGCAAGCGCTATTCGAGCGATTCGTGTCTGAAGCGAGAGCGTATGCAGGAAAGGGCAGGGAAGAGCTCGTTGCTGCTGACTAATTTCTTCAAGCCCAACCGCTTTGTTTTCCTAAACACAATTGTCTTTGAGACAGTTCATCGAGAGGATGAAAGAGCTTGAGTTCTGACAACCTGGGAATAGCCGGTAGAGTTGCCGTGGTTACGGGAGCTTCTCGCGGCATCGGTCGCGCCGTCGCGGAGAGACTGGCCCAACTGGGGGCGCAGGTCGCGGTCAATTACGTTCGCGATCAGAAGTCCGCTGACGAGGTTGTTTCCAAAGCGCATGAGGCTGGCGTTGACGCAGTAGCGATTCAGGCCGACATTTCAAAACTTGAAGGTGCGCAGGAGCTAATCTCTCAAACAATAAGTCATTTCAAACGTATTGACTTTCTTGTTTGCAACGCCGGCATTTGGGAAGGCGCTCCGATCGAGCATATGACCGAGGAAATCTGGAATCGCACAATGGACATCAACCTCAAGGGAACGTGGACGGTCTGCCATGAGGCGGTGCCCCAAATGATTCAGCAAGGATTTGGACGAATTGTTATCGTCAGCTCAACTGCGGGACAAAGAGGTGAGGCGAATTATTCGAATTACGCGGCATCGAAAGGCGGTCAGATTTCATTTACCAAAGCTCTTTCTACCGAGCTGGGTGGCCACGGGATCAACGTCAACGCAGTCGCACCGGGCTGGGTCGATACGGAGCTAAGCGGTGAGCCGCTGGCAGACCCGGAGGCTCGTAACCAAATTGAGCGGGCAATTCCAATCGGCCGGATCGCTACCGCTGATGACATCGCGTGGCCGATTATTTTCCTTTGCAGCGAATGGGCTCGCCACATCACCGGCGAAGTCTTGAACGTAAATGGAGGCTCCGTGCTCTGCGGCTGAAGAGATTTTTTTGAAGTGATACTTTTAAAGTGATTATGGAAGAACGCGTCAGATGAAGCATGTAACAGTCGGACTGGAAAACGTATTAAATGGAAAAGTCGAGCTCTTGAAAGGAGCGCGTGTTGGCTTGGTTTGCAATCAGGCTTCCGTCGATCACAATTTTCAGCACGCCGCCGATCTTTTCCAGGCGCACCCGGCAGTGAATCTAACAGCGTTGTTCGGACCTCAACACGGCATTCGTGGAGACCTTCAAGACAACATGATCGAGACTGATCACGCTCTCGATCGCCAAACAGGGAAGCCAATCTACTCGCTTTACAGTGAAACTCGCGAACCCACAGAGGCAATGCTGGCCGACGTCGATACCATTGTTTTTGACATGCAGGATGTGGGCTGCCGAATCTACACCTTCAATTACACGATGGCGAATTGCATGCGCGCCGCGAAGAAATTCGGCAAGAAGGTGGTGGTCTGCGATCGTCCGAATCCAATCGGCGGTGTTGGCGTCGAGGGCAACGTGCTCGATCCGGAATACGCTTCGTTTGTGGGCCAGTTTCCCATGCCCACTCGTTACGGAATGACCGTCGCCGAGCTAGCTCGAATGTTCAACGATCACTTTAAGATCGGCTGCGATCTCGAAGTAGTGGAGCTTGAAGGCTGGAGCCGCGCGGATTGGTTGGACGACACGGATGCGCCCTGGGTAATGCCTTCGCCAAACATTCCCACGGTCGACACCACAGTGGTGTTTCCAGGGACGGTTCACTTTGAGGGCACGCAGATCTCGGAGGGAAGAGGAACCACTCGACCATTCGAGCTGGTGGGTGCGCCTTATATCGTGCCCGAAGAATATGCGGATCGATTGAATGCGCTCGACATGCCGGGAGTTTATTTCCGCGGCTGTGTCTTCCAGCCAACTTTTCAGAAGCATGCGCGTGTTAGCTGTGGCGGCGTACAGATCCACGTAACTGATCGCGAGCAATTCCAGCCGGTGATTGCCGGCGTAGCGATGGTAAAGACGGCTTTTGACATGTATGGCGAAGACTTTCGATGGAAAGAACCTCCATACGAGTACGTCTTCGATCGAAATCCATTTGATGTCATCGCCGGGACCAGCCTGATGCGCGAAGCATTTGAACGCGGAGAGTCTTTGGATGACATCGAAAGAAGCTGGCAGACGCCACTCGCAGAGTTCAAGGAGATTCGAGAGAAGTACTTGATCTACTCCTGACAATTAATGAACAGCCTCAAGGGTCGACTTGCCGACTGTTGAGGTGTTCGGTGAAGAATCGTTGCAACAGGGTCGCGTGAGTTAAAGAAAGACTTGATGGCGACGTCATCAATTTGGAGGTGCATTTGACGGAATCAGAATCTAGGGCCGGCATTCGGCCGTGGTTACTCGGGACGGCAGGCTGGTTTATTCCAGGAGCCGGTCATGCGCTACAAGGAAAATGGATTAGAGCAATCATACTCGGCGGCGCTGTCTGGGTTTCCTTCGTGGCCGGCCTTTCAATGGGCGGACATATGTTCAGCGTTAGCGGTGGTGAAACGGGCCTGGCAACACTACTTCAAGTTCCACCCACGATCGCCAACCTTGGCTCAGGCATCCTTTATCTCGTCTGCTGGTTTCTTGGCGTGGGATTCGCCGATGATCCGGCTCACGCGGCTTTGGCCACTTACGAGTATGGCAATACTTTTCTTCTGATCGCAGGGCTTTTGAATTACCTGGTGATGCTCGATGCGTTCGATGTTTCTGCCGGGAGGAAACCTTGAGACACTTTTTCGTAATGACAGCGTTTGCGGTGGCTGCCGCCGTAGTGTTTGGCTCTGTCGCCAAGGACACGGGGCGAGAGCGTTTTCTTTATGGGCTCAAGGTGTTCGCCGAGTTTATGGTTATCGGCTTGGCACTCGGCTGGGTCTTGTACTTCCTGCCGTTTTAGAGGGCGGCTAGTGACCTAATTTGGAGGGCGGTGACCTGTCACCGCTTTCACCCGCCGGCGGCCGGCGCCGCGTTGGGTTTGGTAATGGAGTTGTTTTCGCCAATCCTGCTGCGACAAGTCGCAAGCGACCAAAGCGCCGACAGGTCGGCGCACTCCAAATATGGCAATAACTGAAACCGAAGCAATTGTCATTCGAAGCTACAATCTTGCTGAAGCTGACAAGATCGTCGTTTGTTTGACGCGGTCGTCAGGATTGGTGAGGGCAGTCGCCAAAGGCTCGAGGAAACTGAAGAACCGCTTCGGCGCCGCTTTGGAACCTTTCACGGTCCTTAACCTCACGTATTATCAAAAGGAAAATCAGGAACTGGCCTCGATGCGGCAGGCTGAGATCTTAAAGTCAAACTTTAATATCTCTGGTGAGCATGACATCTTAACCGGCTTGGCTTACATGGGTGACCTTGTGGTTGAGTTTTCGCCTCCGCACCAAACCAATGACAAGCTCTTTCGGATGGTCAATGCCTGCATCGAAGCCGTGGCTGCCAGTCCTGCCGACCTTCAACTCATTCTGCGATACTTTGAAGTTTGGATTCTGAGATTGGAAGGATTCTTTCCCGACTTGCGACGATGCGCGGATTGTCAGAAGTCTCTGACCGGAGAAAAGGGAATCAGCTTAAGTCGAGAACTAGGTTTGCTTTGTCGCCAATGCACTCAGGGAATGGGTGAGGTCTTGTCAAGCAAAGCTTACGAGAGGCTTTGTGCTACTCAGGCCCTCGGTCCGGCGGTTTTTGCGCAAGAGTCTCGAGGATTGTCTAACAAGATTCAGAGCGAGCTGGCAGAATTGATGCATCGGATGCTTGGCCGAGTTCTGGAACGACGGCCAAGGGTACAGCTGGCCTTTCAACCTCGAGCATGAAGCTACCGTTCCGAAAGACCTTAATCGCCCGGTACATTCTCGCAGCGGTCTTCCCGTATTTCCTGCTCTCGTTGGCGCTTCTGACTGCAATTCTCCTCGCTCAACAATCGGAACGCTTTGCTGAACTCGCTCTGTACGCACAATTGCCGTTTTCCCTGCTGGGCCAGGTCGAGCTCGCGCTGATTCCGAGCGTGCTGGTTTTCACCCTGCCGATGGCGATTCTTGCCGGGGTGATGATCGGCTTTGCTCGGATGGGCAGCGACAGCGAGATTATCGCCATGCGAGCTGCTGGCGTCGGAACGTGGCCCATGTTGTGGCCGATGCTGGCTCTCGGATTGATCGTCACGGGAATCAGCTTCTATATCAACACGAGGGAGGCGCCTTTGTCGGCGCGCGGGCTGCGGCGCGCGGCAATTATGGGAGCTCTTCGCAAGCTGGACTCACCCGTCGAGCCGCGGACATTCACAACCGAACTTCCCGGCTCAGTGATTTATGTTCGCGACGGCATCAAGGCAGAAGGAGTTTGGGGACGCGTTTTTATTTACAATCAGCAGCCTGACGGCTCGACTCGTATTCTTACCTCGCGTTCCGGCCGCATTGATTCCTCGGTCGATAAATCGGAGTTAGTGCTCAGAGATGCGGTACTAACGATACTCCCAAAGCCCTCGGATAATCCGGCGGAGAAGAGCCAATACGTTACAGAGCGATCCGATCAGTTCCGCGTTGCTTTCGACACGGGACGTAGAGTGCTCTTGTCAAAACTTCAATCGAACGAATCTGAGCCTGATGAAATGTTGCTGAGCGAGTTGCGCGAGGCTGCGAAACTGGAAGGTAAGCCGGGAAGAGAAGCTCAGCGCATGCTGCAAAAACGACTCGCCTTTTCGTTTGCCCCACTGGTCTTCGCGCTGCTCGGCGGCTCATTGGGTCTGCGAGTGCGGCGGGGCGGTCGCAGCATTGGCGTGCTTTTATCGCTCGGGATGCTGATCGTCTACTACTTGTTTTCGCTGCTTGGAGATTCTCTTACGCGAGCAGGCACAATCTCACCAGTGTTAGGCGCCTGGACGGCGACTGGCGTAATGCTGATCTTAAGTATTCTATTCCTTCGCCTGGGACGCTATCCAATGTCAGACTTCGTAATGCGCATGGTCAGTAGGTTCAGGCCTGCGAAGCGGATCGGCAAAGAACAATCCGCGCGCCCCAAATTTCACCGGCACTGGGGTTTTCCAAGCTTGCTCGATGCCGGAATGTTCAAGACTCTCTTCGCCAGTTTTGTGTTGGGATTTCTCGCCCTGGTTTCAATCTTCATTATTTTCACTTTGTTTGAGCTGTGGCGCTTCATAGCAATGAACCGAACGGCGATTGGAATGGTTGCGAAGTACATGCTTTTCCTAATGCCGCTCGTAACTGTGGAGTTGTTTCCCGCAACGATGCTGATAGCCGTATTGGTAACGTATGCGTTGCTAGCCAAACGCAGCGAGGCTATCGCGTGGTGGGCCTGCGGACAGAGCGTGTACCGCCTAATGATTCCCGGATTAATCTTCGGTTTGTTGGCCGCCGGAGGAGTTTGGACGGTGCAGGAGCACTTGATGCCGGGCGCAAATGTACGACAGGATGCTATACGAGCAGCAATCCGCGGCGGAGTCTCACGGGCGACAACTGGAACCGGACGGCAGTGGCTGGCATCTGCGGATAGTAACCGGCTTTACTCATATGAATTTGACGAACGAAATCAGGCTCTGAACGATCTCTCAATCTATGAGTTCGATCCGGCCGGCGTGCACTTGCGAAAGGTCGTGAGCGGAGAAGTAGGGAAGTGGCGAACGAACACCGACATTTCAATTAAGGATGCAGAGACACTCAGCTTACAAGGGCTCGAGCTAAAACATGAAAAGGCGCCGGAGTTGGAGTTGAGCGGGTTTGAAGCTCCTCAAATCTTTAAGCCCAGCGTCGACAAACCTTCTCAGCTCAGCAGCCAGGGATTGCGCGATTACGTGCAAGCAGCGAAGCGCCGCGGTGTCGATGTCTCGTCGCTGGCGGTTGCTTTGCAGCGAAAATACGCCGGCCCTTTGAGCGTCATGGTGATGGCGTTCCTGGGAATTCCGCTCGCTCTCTCATTCGGGAGACGCGGGACAATCATCGCGCTGTGTGCCGCGGTCGCTGTAAGCCTGGTTTACTGGGCAGTGAGTGGGGGATTCCAACAACTCGGCAATCATGGATTATTGCCGCCACCGGTGGCGGGTTGGGCGCCACCAGTGATATTTGCAGCGGCGGGCACATACTTCCTCGCCCGCATTCGTACCTGAACACTAACTAGTGGACTGTAACAGTTGAATTGCTAGTAGCTCGACCAGTGACATAGATCAGATTTCGATCATTTTTCCAACAGATAGAATCGATGAGCCACTAGCAATCTCTTTGTTACAGTCCACTAGGTTCCGTGTTCCCAGCTCGAAATGTACTCGAGTTGTTCGGGTGTCAAGCTGTCGATTGACATGCCCAGCGCGTGCAGCTTCAGACTCGCAATCTCAGCGTCAACTTCCTTCGGCAGCAGGTGAACGCCGGGCTCAAGCTTGCCCTCATTCTTGATTAAGTATTCCACCGACAAGGCCTGGTTAGCGAAGCTCATGTCCATAACGCTGGCCGGATGACCTTCGGCTGCCGCTAGATTGATCAGTCGTCCTTCACCCAGGACGGCGACGCGATTGCCATTCGACTTCAGTTTGTATTCTTCGACAAAGGGCCTCACCTTCGAAGACGCTTCAGACATCTCGCCAAGCGCCACGAGATTGAGCTCCAGATCGAAGTGACCGCTGTTGCAGACAATGGCTCCATCCTTCATCTTTGCGAAATGTTCGCCATCGATCACGTGACGATTACCGGTGACAGTTACGAAGATGTCGCCGAGCGGAGCTGCAGCGGCAATTGGCATGACTCTGAAGCCATCCATGACGGCCTCGACTGCCTTGATAGGATCGACTTCGGTGACGATTATATTGGCGCCCATGCCGCGACCACGCAGAGCCACACCCTTACCGCACCATCCGTAGCCGACGACGACCAGCGTCCGCCCAGCTAACAGAATGTTGGTCGCGCGGATGATGCCGTCGAGAGTCGACTGACCCGTTCCGTAGCGATTGTCGAAAAAGTGCTTGGTTTGAGCGTTGTTGACAGCGATTGAAGGGAAGCTGAGCAACCCGGCTTTCGCGATTGCGTCCAGACGCTGAATACCAGTTGTCGTCTCTTCCGTAGTGCCAATGATGTCCTTGATTTGATCGGCGCGTTCCTTGAGCAGCGTCGCCACAACGTCGGAACCATCGTCAATGATGATTTGAGGCTTGAAGTCCAACGCCGTACGGACGTGGCGATTGTAAGTCTCGGTTGATTCACCTTTGATCGCATATACCGGGATGCCCCAGTCAGCGACCAGAGACGCGGCAACATCATCCTGTGTGGAGAGGGGATTCGAAGCAATCAACACGGCTTCGGCGCCACCAGCTTGAAGAGCGCGAGCAAGATTTGCAGTCTCCGTGGTGATATGAGCGCAAGCAACCAGTCTCTTTCCCTGCAACGGCTTTTCCGCACCGAAGCGCTCGCGGATTAGGCGAAGCACTGGCATGTCTCTCTCAGCCCATTCAATTCGCTGTTTGCCCTGGGCTGCAAGTCCAATATCTTTTACATCGTAGTCATCCGATTTTACGGCACTCATTCGTTTACCTTCCTTCGTGTCTATTGTTTCTATGATTGCGTTATTTTGATCAGTTAGATTCCAGCCGCCGCTCGCAGGGCCTCGGCTTTATCTGTCTTTTCCCAAGTGAAACCTTCTTCATTGCGGCCAAAGTGACCATACGAAGCCGTTGCTTTGTAGATTGGACGACGGAGATTCAACGCCTCGATAATACCCTTCGGTGTCATTGAGAAGTGCTCGCGCACCAGCTTCACAAGTGCAGGCTCACTAATCCGGCTAGTCCCTTTCGTGTCCACCGAAACTGAGACTGGCTCGGCAACGCCGATCGCATAGGCAAGCTGGACCAAACAACGGTCGGCCAAGCCGGCCGCAACGATATTCTTGGCAACATATCGCGCCATGTATGCAGCCGACCGGTCAACCTTCGTCGGATCCTTTCCTGAGAAGGCGCCACCTCCGTGCGGTGCGTAGCCCCCGTAGGTATCGACAATGATTTTTCTTCCGGTGAGGCCGGCGTCGCCTTGCGGACCTCCAGTCACGAATCGACCGGTGGGATTGATGTGAAACTTCGTGTTTTCGTCAAGAAGATCAGCGGATACTGTGTGCCGAATGACATGCTCAGCGATTTCGCTCCGCAGCTTGTCATTGGTGACGTTTGGATCATGCTGAGAAGAGATCACCACAGCTTCGCATCGGAACGGTCGACCGTCCCGATATTCAATGGTTACTTGGGACTTTCCGTCCGGACGGAGATAAGGAAGATCTTCTGACTTTCTCACTGCGGAAAGGCGCTTCGATAGCATGTGGGCCAACTGGATGGGTAATGGCATCAACTCGGGAGTTTCGTTGCAGGCGAAGCCGAACATTAAGCCCTGGTCGCCGGCGCCTCCCGTGTCGACACCCATCGCAATGTCCGGTGACTGCCGATCGAGTGCGGAGAGGACGCTGCAGGTCTCTGAATCGAAACCAAACTTGGCGCGAGTGTAGCCAATCTCACGGATGGTATCCCGCGCGACTCTCGTAAAGTCGACGCGAGCCTCTGTGGTGATCTCGCCGGCGATAACAACCAGCCCGGTCGTGACCAGCGTCTCGCAAGCTACGCGAGCGGTCGCATCCTCACCCAAAGCAGCGTCTAACACTGCGTCGGATATCTGATCTGCGATCTTGTCTGGGTGGCCTTCAGTAACGGATTCTGACGTGAAAAGGAAACTCGATTCAGTACTCAAGCAAACTCCTTAGTAGCAGTGATAGGGCCCACAATTGGCGTGAAATAAAGGACCGCGTACTCTAACAGCGCGAATTTACCAGTGTCAAGGCAACGACCGGCGCATTTCGTTAGCAATTTGAATCGGTAAAAGTATTGACTTGAAAATCTTCTTGTAGTAAAAGACTCAGGCTCAATTGTAACGATTTTTGCTAGGACTGGCCCAGACGTCATTCCCAGCACTTTTTGCCCAGATTCATCATCACGAGGCTGATGCCCAAATAACTTCTCGAAATCCCGCTCGAGATTTCGGAAATCACTGTACTCCACTAACCCTTTTGACTTTAAACCCAGCAAGGAGAACCGAAATGACCAAGTTTTATCCCTACCTTAGGATCTTGTTGATCGCTTGTTTCACTATGGCCGTGGCTTCTATGGCCCAGGCTCAGGCCACGAGGACATGGGTTTCCGGCGTTGGAGACGATGTAAACCCTTGCAGCCGAACTGCGCCTTGCAAGACCTTTGCCGGAGCTATCTCCAAGACTGCTGCCAGTGGCGAGATTGATGCGCTCGATCCAGGTGGGTTCGGGGGTGTGACAACCACAAAGTCCATCACGATTGACGGCACCACGGGCGCGGGCTTCGGTTCGATACTCGCTGCGGGCGCCAATGGCGTGATCATTAATGACGGGTCTTCGGCGTCGCCGCAAACTGCTATCGTCCGCCTTCGTAACCTGTCGATAAACGGCGCTGGTAACGGTTTTGACGGAATTAGGTTTCTATCTGGCCGCACCTTATACGTAGAGGGCTGCGTGGTCTATGGTTTCAGAGGCAACGGTACGAATTCCGACGGTCTCGAGATTGGGCTCACGGCCGGTACAGGAACTTTCAACGTTTCTGTAAAAGACTCGATTTTTGAAAACAACACTGGAGATGCCATCCGACAGTCCACCACTGTGGGCACACTCAATTGCTACTACGACAATGTCGTGCTGGCTGGCAGTGTCAACGGATTGGAAGCGACCGGCGGCACCGCGAATATCAGCAACTCGGTGATTGATAACAACTCGAGCAGTGGCCTATCGGCAACTGGCGGCGCTGTTATTAATGCGAGCAAGAATCAAATCAATTCGAACAATAACGGCACCAACGTTGTGGCCCCGTCCACGATTCGCATTAGCGATAACACTTATGCGAAAAACACGACGGCAGCGGCGGGTGCAGGCACGTATGTGACCTTCGGCAATAATAAATTCGCGGGGAACACTTCCGACGGTGTTGCACTCCCGGCGCCAACGCAGCCGAAGTAAGCCCGGTCCGTAAGGTCCAGTCATTCAACTCTCGATAATGCAGGTGGATGTGAGCTCTGGCATCCACCTGCACCCTTCAGGGGTTCGACAACAACACGCTTGTGTGCCCTGCGCTTAGATGTGGACAGGGAAGTGAAGGGATGTGAATGCTATGAAAAGAGAAAGAAACTCAAATTCGATTGCCGTCAGCGATCGCGCGAAACGCCGAGTTCGTGCAATCACCGCAGCCGTGTGTTTCTCCGTGCTGCTGGCACTCATCGCCACTCCATTTTTTAAGACTTCATCGGCCTCATCCGAAAATAAAGCGAGCGCACCTCAACTAAAGGCGGTCTTGAAAGATGACGCTGGTAGAATGGGAGTACGACCTGCCCAGTGGAGCAATTTCGCCCACGCTCCTGTGGCGTTGTCGCCATTCTTCTTCGTCGAGACTGTAGCAACGTTCGAAGTTGTGACTGGCGCTTGTACTGCTACTCCGAAGGATACTTTTTCACTAGGCGATTCTGTTTGTGTTAAAGCTGTGAATGCTCCGCTTGGCGCCGGCTTTCCGGTAACCAGCGTGGCAATCGTCGGCACCGAAGGCACGCTCAGGGACGTCGCCGATATTAATAGTGATCCTCAAGAATTGATATTCACTCTTCCGGCTACCAATACCTCCGTCGTCAACGGTGACGTTGTCGATAACCGGGGATTGTGGCGTGCCGCTATCATTGGCAAGTCGGAGTCTGACCTTCGATCAGCGGCTTATTTCTCAGTTTCTGATCCCGCGGCGGCGGCAGCAGATCTAAGTATCTATAGTGACAGCACCGCGACTGACACGGTAGCGCCAGGGGACACCACTGGATTCTTAGTAGCCCTAACCAATGATGGTCCGGACGATGCGGCTGATGTTCATGTCACACAGACTGTACCGTCGAATTTTAGTTTCGACTCTGCCACTCCCGGAAGCGGAACCGCATTTACCTGTTCTGAGAGTGCCGGCATCGTCGATTGCGCGCCGACTGGGAACCTGGCGAAGGGCGCCAGCTCTTCTTTCACCATCAACTACACGGTCAGTTCGGGCGCTCCCAACGCCATCGTAACCACCGAAATCGATATCGATAGCACGACCACTGACCCACGACCCGCAAGCAATGTTTCAAATTCTGAAGTTGAGATTCGCGCCGTCGGGTCATCACCGCCGACTTGCTCGTTGGCGTGCCCGTTGAACCGAACGGTTGCGGCCAACACGACTCAAAGTGGTCAAGACGGCGCCTTCGTAGACTTTTCCGGTGATATTGAGTCAACGGGTGACTGCGGGGCAATAACTAGTGTACCTGCATCAGGCTCGTTCTTCGCGGTTGGTGCACACACAGTGAATGTCATGTCTGCCACCGGTGGCGGCTCCTGCAGTTTCACAATTACGGTGACTCTAACAGCTGCACCGACAATCTCGTGTGCTGCTGATCAGACGGCAGCAATCTCCGGTAGCACCACAGAGGCTACGGTGACGGTCGATCCACCGACAGCCACTGGTAACAACGTTCAGGTTACTGGCGTTCGCAATGACAATCGCTCGCTCAGTGATCCGTATCCGATCGGAACTACTACAATTACCTGGACAGCCAGGGAGTGTAACAATCCGCCAGACTGCGACGATCCCAACGCGCGCTTTGCATCTTGTACGCAGCACATAACCGTGACTTCGCCTGACGCGCCAACGATTACCTGTCCGACCAACAAGACATTTGATGCCGGCGGTAGTTGTGAGAAGACTCTGACCGCGGGCGATATTGGTTCACCGACAGCCGCACCTTCGGGTGTGACGGTGACCTCCAGTAGAAGCGATAGCCTCGATCTGACCGATCCATATCCGGTTGGTCAAACAGTGATTACGTGGACCGCCACCAACGTAGTTGGCAGCGCGTCCTGCTCGCAAGTGATCACCATCACTGCCAGCGGCGATACAACGCCGCCGGTGCTGACTATTCCAGCGGACGTAAGTGTGACCGTCAGTGGTTGCACGGCATTGCTGGATGACGAGTTGGGTGTGGCTACAGCAACGGATTCCTGCGGTACGGTGTCGATTACGCGCACAGGCGTTCCGCGCGTGCCGTGTCCGATTCCAGGCGATCCGGGTAGGACCTGTGAAAGCTTTATCTTCCCTGTGGGTACGACCAACGTTACCTACACGGCGACCGATGCCGCCGGTAATGTCGCCACGGGAGTGCAGCATGTAACAGTCCTGGAAACCGTACCACCGACGTTCACATTTGTTCCTGCTAACGTTGGGCCGGTATTCACGGGCGCCGGTGCAACTTCATGCGGCGCATTTGTTGGAGATGCAACGCTGGGTACAGCAACGGTTGCGGACAATTGTGACACCACAGTTATTCGCACTGGTGTACCCGCCGGGAATAATTTCCCGGTTGGCGTTACAGTCATTACTTACACTGCGAAGGCCAACCCCAGTGTCACCGCTACGCAGACAGTCACGGTAGTTGATAACACTCCGCCTGTGGTTACGGCGCCTGCGGCCGTTACGCTTTTCACAGGTGCGGGAGCGACGTCATGCGGAGTTACCGTCAGCAATCTCGACGGGACATTCGGGAGCGGATCTGCAACCGACAATTGTCCGGGAGTAGGCTCTGTCAGTCGCAGTGGAGTGCCGGCAGGGAGCTTCTTCCCGGTTGGTCCAACTACTCTGACCTACTCTGCAACCGATGCCCATGGCAACACGGCCTCGGCGAACCAGTTAGTGACGGTGGTTGATAACACGCCACCACAAATCACTTGTCAGGCCGACATCATTGCCGACTTCGATCCGGCAGTTAATGGAGCGGTAGTGACCTACACTGCACCAGTCGGCACAGATAATTGCGCCTCGAACACTACTCAGATAGCGGGGCTGGCCAGCGGCTCCACGTTCCCGGTTGGCACAACTACCAACACCTTCAGGGTAACTGATGCGTCTGGTAATACCGCAGAGTGCTCCTTCAAGGTTACGGTGGCGATAACGTCAATCATTGGGTTGGACAGCGTCTCGATCACTGGCTCCGCGCTCGTAGATAGTTACGACTCGAGCATCGGGTATCCAGCATCGAAGGGTTCTCTGGCCAATGTCCTGAGTAATGGCACTATTACCGTCGGCGGAAGCGGAAAGGTCTTCGGTAACGTTCGCTCGACACGAGTGGGCGTGAACCTGACCGGCAGTGCCCAGGTAACTGGCAATGCTACAGCTGGAACCACCGTCTCCAAGGGCGCCAGTGCAGTTGTTGGTGGAACGATAACCAATAATGCGCTAGCCCCGGTGATGACGATGCCGTCAGTACCGACCTGCTCGCCGTTCAGCTCTAACAGCGGCATCAGCGGGACCTACACCTACAACTCAAGCACTGGTGACCTGACCCTTAGCGGCATTAACATTGCAACTTTGGCGAATGGGAACTACTGCTTCCACAATGTAACCTTGAGCAACAGCGCTCAACTTAAAGTCAACGGCCCGGTTGTTATCAAGCTGACTGGCACCTTGACTACGAGTGGGGCGACCAGCTTACCGAACACGACGATGATTCCGAGCAACTTGCAGATACTGTCAAGCTACACCGGAACCACTGGCGTGACGTTAGGCAACAGCTCCACCCTCCAGTTGGTGGTTTACGCTCCGCAAACGGGCGTTAACATTTCCGGGTCGGCTCCACTGTTCGGCACCGTGGTGGGCAAGTCCATCACGCTCGGCAACAGCGGAATGATCCACTATGACACCAAGCTGAAGACTATTTGGCCAGCTGTGTGGGTCTTGCTTGGGCTCTGACGAAGATAGGTTGTTTCGGCTAAGGTCCGGACCGGACCTTAGCTGAACATCGGCTTAATCAGTCCCAGCCGCAGACTGTAATTCCTAAAAGGGAGCGACATTCAATGTCGCTCCCTTTTGGTTTTCGAGTTGCCGCTCTCTGAAATTGTTCGTCGCCCGATCTAGGCCCCCGTCTCCTGCAGAAAGTGGATTATTGCGCTCAACTACTTGGAGCGGTGACATTGAAAAGGGAATGGCTGGAATCAAACTTCCTGTTGGCTATTTCATTAGCTAGGGCGGCCCTGTTCGCTTATTCTTGACACTATGCGTGACATGAGACTATGGTTGCTCTCGCTACTATACTCGCGACCAAGCTTGTCGGCTTAACCTAACCAACCCTCGTATTTCATCCCGGGTTTTTCGGTTTCTTCAGCGTACGATCCAGGGCCATCGTCTTCACGAATAGGCCGTATTGCCTAACCTGCTTAACAGAATCCGTAGCAGATCATCGGAACAAGGTTTTACAGCCCTGTTTCTTAATGTTTTCTTCCTCAACCCCCAACCAAGAGAGGACACAAACCATGGAGAAAAAATCGATTTACATTACTTTGCGCGGCACCAACAGCGCTCTACTGAGAGTTGCGCCTTCAGGTCCATCGCGAAACCAGATCTTTGCTGATGCTGAAGAGTGGGCGCCGGAGATGTTTGAGTTAATCGAGTTAGGCTCGGACGAGCGTGGCAGAAAAGTCGCTCTCAAGTCGCTGAGCACGGGCCTGTATCTTCGTGCGTTGGACGGAGGCGGACGAGAAGTCATGGTCAACGGACGCTCGATAGAAGCGTGGGAAACTTTTGTCCTCACCAGGAAAGAGCACACGGTTTTTCTGAAAGCTGCAAACGGACAATACCTGGGCGACGACCATGATAAACGCATTGTGGCAGCGTTTCCCGACCAGCGTGCCTTCACAATCGCGGAGCGGCGGAAGTCGATGTTCGTTACTGTCCGATCTCCAAACGGCTTTCTTTGGTCGGTCACGCCCAAAGACGCCTCCAGACAAGGACAAATCTTTGCCAACGGTAAAGACGAGATGCCGGAAATATTTGAGTTGATTGAGCTAGGTTCGGATCATCGTGGAAGGACGGTCGCGCTTCAGGCAGTGAGCAACGGCCGCTATGTTGCCGCGGAAAAGGAAGGCGGAAGCCCGCTCGTTGCCAACCGCGGTGCGGTGCAAGAATGGGAAGCGTTTGTTTTGAGCCCAGGACCGGCCGGTACGATTCGCTTAATGGCGCACAACGGGCTTTACGTTGGCGAAGAGAGCTCTCTCCCAAGAATGGTGGCCGCCTTTGCGCAACCCGGCAACCAGCAATTCAAGTTGGAAGAGCGGCGGGGCCGCGAAGAGAACTACCCGGAGCACTTTATCGAGCCGGAGCTTAGTTCAACAACGCACGCAGGCCTGACCGGCTGCTATTTCCAAGGCCATGTCTACCTTTTCCATCAGGTGGTTTTTCTTCAGGAGCAGACGCGCCACCTTACCGCCATCATCTATTCCAAGGTGCGCCTGAAAGGTGATCGGACCATCGAGGTTCTGGAAAAAAACCAGCCCCTGGTAGAGGGACTCATTGGTCTTGATCGTCAATACAGCCTCGCAGCGTGCGTCCACAAGGGCGCTTTGTACCTATTCTGGAATTCCTCGGGGGGAGCACTTCGATACATTTCAACGATCAACGGGAAGGAATGGACGGCTACAAAGGCCATCCCCAACGTTCGGGTGGAAGGTGACCGTCAAGTCGCCGCTCTTTCTCTAGGCGAGCGGTTGTACGTGTTTGGCAGCCTTAGAGGCCAGGTGAGTGGAGAGATAACTTGCCAGCTAGTTATCGCATACTCGGACGATGACGGTGGAAACTGGGCCAGCGAAATCTCGAGCGATTGGAAAAATGTCCGCCACCTTGCGGCATGTACGTTCGCCGAACCTGACGGCAAAATCGGTCTCATGCTGGGAATGACCACTGAGTTTTGGAACCTTTGGACCGCCCGTTATGACTTTCAACCTGAAGGCGCGGGTTCGCGGCTGAGCCTGGTCAAGAGCCAGGAGCATAGCGATCTTCGCGGCCTGTCCGACTTCATTTCCCTGGCCGCGGGATCCATAAAGGACGGCGGCCGAGGTAGCGTCGTCCAGATGTTTGTCAATGGCCACGGAGAAACCGGAACCCCCACCAAAAAGAGGGAGTATAGCGTCGCTACCGGAAGGTGGAGTCATTTGTCGATGTTGTCGGGCGAGTTTACGCGCCATCCGACGCGGGCGCACACCGGCGCATTCCAATGTTTGCTGCCTATCGTCAACCCCAATACCATGGAAGTTGATGAAGTCCAACAGGAGATTTGGTACATGACTACTTACCAGGGACCATTCCCCAAGTTTGCCCACGTCTATTTCGCGCGCTGGCAATCAGACAAGCTCAAACAATGGAAAACAGACTCGGCAATAGTTCCCACTCAGTTTCGATCGCTGTTGGGCGTAGTAGAGGGTCCGCCACCCTATGCATTGAACGGGCAGGAATTCAGAGAGGGTGTGTCGAAATTCCAATTCGGATTTGCAACAGCCGTAAAAGTCCAGGTAGCGGCCACGTTCAAGATGGGTGCTTACGTCAAATTCGGTGGCACCCTGTATAAGGCTGCCGGCGCCGCGCTTACGCTGACCTACGACGTGACGCATAAGGAGCAGACGTCAAAAGAAGTAAAAACATCAGTCGTGAAGGACATCGGCCCGGTGCTGAGCCGAAATCAGGTGACCTACATTTACCTGCGACCCACGGTTGTCCGCAAGACATTCAAGCTCTATGACTGGTCCGGCGCCGAGATTGAGAACGCGGAGGTCTATGTATTCAACCCTTCAGGTTGCGCCGTCGACTTCGACACTGCAAACATTCTCAGTCAGTTTCCCGGCAAGCCCGACACGCACAATTTTGAGTCGTGGAGACATCGGATGACTGCGCCGCCATCCTACGCCCACGCCGAGGCGGATACTGCGGTGACCTGGGACCAGCAGGGAGACGTATCGCTAACGATTACGACGGAACGAAGTACTCTGAAGTCCCGGGAGACGACCATAAAGGGCGAGATTGAGGGGGGCGTCGAAAATATCTTTTACATGGGCGGCAACAAGTCTTATTCGTTCGAAGAGGAGCATAGCTCCACGGTTTCCCAGGCATTGGGCGTGACGCTGAGCTATCCTAGGCCTCGAGCCGGCCAGCCGGATGACTTTGCCAAAGTCATCCTTCGAGTTTTCGTCCTGACTCCAAGGGAGGACGCCATTCAGCAGTGTTACTGGATTCCTAAGGATAAACAGTCTCAGCGACCGTGGTGCGTGGCCTGGTCCGTGGACAGTACACAGACCAAGGCCGAGCGCGAGCTTGAATTAGCGCGAACTGTTTCGGCAACTCAGACAAAGTAATTCTAACTGGACTGAAAAATGCCGTAGCCGAGGAGTAGGGTTAAGTAGCTTTGCGCGCAAAGTCCGCAGCGGACGACTTACAATAGCCCAGCCCCGACTCCTCGGTGCTGGGCTACTTTCAGATGTCCGTTGCGCGGACAGAAATCGACCTTTCGGTCAAAGGCGGTTAACGTCACTCCCACTCCCGCGCGTATTCCATAATTCACCCGCGCAGTCCGGTTACCCAAAAATCTCCTGACAACCCGAGCGTTCATTAAGAAAACCTATGGGCAGGCGGTCGTTCCGTCGCTTTCATAGATCTCGATCGAGCCGAGGTCGGCGAACTGGTTTGCCTGGTCGCGGAAGATTGTCGCCTCAATCCAATAAATGTGATTGCGGAAATCAAAGTCTATGTTAGGAGTGGCAGTGACAGTCGTAAAGGCATTGCCGGCGCCCACTCCATTGCTGTTGAAGCTGTAGATAATGTCATTGCCGCCATTGAAAATGTGCGTCCGATGAATCTCAAGCTTCACCTGCGCGTGCGTACCCGAGTTATCGCTGTTGCGGAATCGCACACTGACCATTGATTCGGTGGCCGGACAGAAAACGGTGATGCCGCTGACCGCCGTGATGTTGTAGCGCAAAACGGCCGTGCCGGTTAACCCGTCCTTCAGTCTTACGGAAAAGTCGCGGTAGTCAATCAGGCTCCCGCTACTCTGATTCACAGTGGCGCCGGCGCCGATTATGTTCCAGGGCCACACCGGACAGCATTGCGCGGTGCCGCTCATCTCGACGCGCACGCCGGTGGGAGTATGTGGCTGATTCGTGACCACGAACTCCAGCGTGTTTATTCCGGGCTTGAAGGTGCTGTTGCTGTCGAGCGTAAACGTAGTAAAAGCGCCGAAGCCTCCCACCGTCGTCGGGAAAAGATTCGCAGGTCCACCATTGACGCGGATGAAGCCTTCGTTGTCTGAAGCCCAGCGACCGGTGATGACCACGTTCCGCGGATTCGCGCACAAGTTGAACTTCGTAACGTAAGTATATTGCCCGCCCGAGCCCGTGACTGGAGACGGAGTTAGCCACTTGGAGACGGTGCTGTTCGGCACCCAGCTTGGCACCGCGGCGCTCGCTAGCGGCGTACCGGGAGCTCCGCCCGGCAACGTCAAGGTGTAATGTGGATCAACGGCGCCGTCCGCCAGCACGCTGCCATTGTTGTCCACGCCCGTGTTGAATACGGGGAGCGCAATCGTCCGGCAAGGACTCGGATTGCAATTTTGAATAACGGACCGCGTCTTGGTCAGGGAGCAGCCTGTCGCCTGATCCATCACCGTCAACTGCACCGTACCGGGTAACGTACTCCACGCCACGTCGATATTGTCGCTGTTGCTGATTCCGGAGATTGCACCGCCAGTGACCGTCCAGTTGTAGGTCAAACCAGGTTGAGCGTTGACAGAGTAGTTGTGGAAAGTCGGATTGCCGCTCGCCTGGCAGACCTGGGTAGGGCCTGAGATGCTGGCTGCAGAGTCCGGCACTCCAATCAAAATCGATTGGGTTAAGACACTCGAGCCATTCAAGGTTAGCGTGACTGCGTAGGTGCCGTTAGAAGCATAAACGTGTGTCGGGTTCTGCGCGTTCGACGTCGCGCCATCGCCGAAGGTCCAGGCATAGGTGGCGCACGATGGAGCGCTGAAGTTGACCGTCGAGCAGGAAGAAAGGGCGTAGGAAAAATCAGCGGGAATCTGCGCAGCAGGGAGAGCGTCGATCATGTTCGGCAGACCGATGTAAGTGTTCCTGCCTTGCAAGAAGGGCCCGTTGACACTATAGCCGCAGGCGTTTGGCGCAATTGCCGTGTTGAGCTCATTCGGGTAGTTGATGACCGGGAGAAAACCCACTCCGCGACCGTCATTACCCCATTGCGAGGCATAGATCTTTTTGTCCGGCCCTAACTGCAAGATGACGAACCCAAAAGCCGCATTCAGGGTGTTCGTCACTACCCGCATGCTTGTGTTGGGGTCGGGAACGCTCAAATCATATTGAAAAATCCCAACGCCAAAAGACGAATTACCTGCGGTGTACAGCAACTTGGAATCAGGACTGAATGAGCAACCGGCATTTCCGGTCGCGAGGTTGTAGCGCGGCGTGATGGCGCCGGTAGCACGATCAAAATTGAATACGGCGGCGTCGTGGGATTGCCCGGTCTGCGCGATCATTGTGCCGTCGGGTGATGCTTTCAATATCCCGATACTGCTCGGCAGCGCTCCGGGATAAGAAACCGGAGAGCTGATGCCGCCTGCAGTCAAAGAGAACACGAAAAAGACGCTTTGAGGGCTGGTCGAGTGCGCGATCAGCCAGTAACCGGTACCGGCACAATTTGGAACGGCGGTTATCTGCTCGCCGCCGATAGGAGCCGGTGCTGCAATCAAGGTATCTATCGAGGTCAGTTCGCCATTCTGAAATGTTGGATTGCCGAAATTCACGATGGTGTAACTCAGACGGGGAAACCCTGCTACGAGAGATCTGTAGATGAGATAGTAGCGGTTCGCATTGCCGGGATCGGGAATCGAAATCGCGCCATTCGAAGCGCTGTCGTCTCCGCTCAACAGCGTGCCCGGAGCCATCTGCGCGTGGGTCCTGTCAAACACCTTCACGCTATTCGAGTAGAAGAGCAAGTTTCCGGCGGCATCGCTTTGAGTAACACAAGCCTCTGCGAAGCTAATCCCATTGTCCAAAACCGCGATCGGCGCGCCCGTGCTGAAATTAAGTCCGGCGTTCCCGCCGAAATACCAATTCGCCTGGCTGCTGCTGATCGGAGCACAGGCTGTGACGAAGACCTGCTGGCTGATGGAAACTGAGTTGCCTCCGCTCGTCACGGTCAGCGTAACATTGTACGTTCCAGCCGTCGTGTACGCGTGCGTTACCGGATCGCCGTTGGTTGTGCTGTTATCTCCGAAATCCCAAACATAGGCGCCGCCGCTAACGTTAAGCGCATCGAACGTGACATTCTGATTCGTGCAGGGATTAAAATTGCTGGCCACGAAAGCTGCGTTGAACATCCCGGCGCACTGCACGCCGGTAAAGACGAGATTGGCCGGCGAAACGAGCGGCTGGCGAACAGAGTTGAGGGTCGCGAGCATGCGCATGTCCTGCCCGGCCGTGAAGTCGTCGCGGCAAAGATCGTTGGTGTAATCCATATGATTGTCAATTAAGGCCGGAGTGTTATTGCAGCTCAGCACTGGTGAGCTGGGACAGCCGGTGTCAGCGACGGCGATCTGCGGCGTATCGCAGACCCGGTCGCCCAGTGTCGCGCAATCACTTGGGGAGACTCCGGAACAACCGCTCTGAAAAGTATGATACAGATAGAGGTAGTGCCCGACTTCGTGGGCCAGAACCTTCCCCTGATCATACTTGGGCAGCAGATTCGAGCAGCCGCAGCTCGCCGCATTGCCAAAGACATCGTAGCGCATGACGATACCTTCCAAAGCCGGCGCGCCGCCGGGAAAGCGCGCATAGCCAACAACGCCGCTGTGATTGTCGATATCATTGACCACCCAAATTCGCAGGTATTTGTCACCCGGCAAAGTGGAGAGCGCCTTCAATGAACTCTCCTGGCTGGTAAGGTGATTCGTGAGAGAGCTGTGAATCCTGATGATGCCCGGCGTTGGAGAACCCGGCAAAGGCGTTGCGCCTTGTGTCGTGGCTAGACAGAATTGGACGCCGCGTCCGCTGAATGCCGCGTTCAAGGCTGCTATCTGGCTGTTCACCTGCTGCTCGCTGATGTTTTCGGGGCCGCCCTGGTGAACGATGTAAACAACCACTGGAATAATGAAATTTGAAGTGGTCATCTGCCGCGTATCAGGATGGCTTTTGGTATACTTCCGAATCGCGGTTTCCTGCTCATCCATCTTTCTTTGGAGTGCCGGATCGCTCCGCAGACTCCGGCTTAGCAGTTCATCCGACAGGCAAAAAGGCTCAGATTCCGAGCCTGAAGTACTCACCGCATTTGATCGTCCGACCACGACGAGCAGCGCTGCCACTATCAATAGAGCAGCCAGAACAAACGTCGCCTTGCGCGCAACTAACATCCGTTGAGCCATATCCAGCCTCCTTTACGCGAACAGAGATTCGCTTGCGGCTGATCCCAGAAAGGGAATCAGGAAAGAGAGATCAGAAACGGTGACAAGTAGGAGAAGAGGTTTCTTGAACTACCGGCTGGTGAGAAGAGAAGCTACTGCCAGTATTAACTGCTCTTGAGGTCCCGCCGGCTTCGTCTAGCCTTACGAGTTAGAGTTTCTAATTCCAGCTGGGGCGATCTTCTTAGTTTTGAGAAAGGTCAGATCGCGCGACAGCAAATGAGACGCAATAAATGGTTGGTCAGGAGAAGTTGCGAGGACGCTTACTACTCACAGGCTCTGAGGACCAGCCTTTCAACCCTGGAAACCCACTTTATGGCAGCCACAATAAGGCTCGCGCCTGCCAAAGTCAATGTTTTGGAAACGCAGGTAGCGCCCTAAGTTTGGAGTGCGATGACCTGTCAACGCTTTCGCCCGCAGCGGCTCGACGCCGCGGGCTTTGATAATAGGCTGTTTTCGACAACTTGCTGCGACAGGTCGCAGCGCCGAAAGCGCCGACAGGTCGGCGCACTCCAAATTAGAGCACTACCGAAACGCGGTCTCCGCAATCGAACACGCGATCACGAATTGTTCCTCGTCACCAGGTTTGGGTTCTTTGCACTATTGGGACCGGCGCCAGGGCAGGCTCCACAGTCCGCGCGCTGAGAGGATGGCGGAGAAGAGGCCTATCACGCCGATCGCGATCAGCGTCCAGACGAAGAAGAAGTGTCCGCTGGAATTGCCGAGCCTGCTGGTGACGCCGACACCCTTCCCCTTCATGTGGACGATCGGGACGACCAGCGACAAGAGCGACCCGAGGAGCATGATGATGTACCCCGAGCGCCGTTCGGCCAGCACCAGCGTTCCGTACAGCCAGACGACGGAGATGAGCACCCCGCCCACCAGGTTTGAGAGCCCTCCCGGTTCAAACCCGCGTACGATGTCGTCCGCCAGGTGAAACGTAAGCAAGAGGACCAAAAGCAGAGACGCGATGGTCAACAAAACGTTAGGTTTCATTTGAGTCATCCTTGTTAGATTTGTATGTGCTCTTCACCAGGTGTATGACGTCCGCGTTCAGAGGACGTTCATCGACCCCTTCCTCGGTAGTTGAGTAGGTCGTCGACCTTTGACTGCGATCGCTATCACGCTGTCTTTTCCACCTCCTCGCGTAGCAGCGTGCCTTCCGCGAACACACGAGCCAGCACAAACGTGAGGAGTACGGCGAGCCAGCCGTTGATTGAAAAACCGGCATTTATGTGAAGCGGATGTGCCGGACTCGAAACGCTCTTGGCGATTGCGCCGATCACAATGCTGAGAAGATTGAGCACGAGCAGCACCTTGGCGATCGCCTGCAACCGGGACGCGTTCGCGGCGACGAATGCGTCGCCTGCGCGAACCGTCTCAACGATCGCCAGGAGCCGCTTCAGGACGACATGATTGAGTGGAGTGGCGGCGAGACCGAGCACGGCGATCACGCGCAGGCCCATGACCAGCCGCGCTGCATCAGGCGAAGGAGAGAGTTTGAATGCGGTCATGATCCATTGCTCGTTCGGCATAACAACCAGCAGAGCGAGGATCGCGGCGCCGCCCAACCAGTTCACGACGATGAGGATCCGCAGTATGACGTACGCGATCGGCGCCGCGGCGGATGACGAGATTGGCTTTAACATGATTTACCACCTTCCTGATGTCTGTAAGTCCGATAACGTCGCGACTCGGCCCCTGATGTCAGCTCAGTTACTTCGTCCGTTGAAATTCGCCGCGCAACTGAACCGGCTTACCGTCTGGCATAACGAAAGTAAATGCTACGACATGATGGTCGGCGTCGATCATTGTGATCACCATATCCTTCAGGTAGCCTCCCCGCGTCGGTCCGGCGACCTCGAGAAAACTGAACTCGATCGCCTTTCCATCCGGCGACATTTTCCCCTCCCAGCGAGCACGATTCCCGGCGTCACAATAGTGGGTCGCGAGCAAACGCTCCCCCTCCACGTAGAACATAGTGATCTCATGTTTTGGGGGGCCTCCTCCACTTGTATCCCCCTCATGCAGAATCGCGGTCCCACTGGACACGGCGCGAATCGTGAAGTTGATCGGTATGTCCATAACCGTGCCTTGCCACGAACCCGCCAGGGTTTTCATTTTTTCGAAAGCCTTTTTCGCGTCAGACTGCGGGGCGGCGGCTTTCGATGGTTCCTGCGCCATCGCGACGACGGCTGTCGCAACAAGGATGATTAGAATTGCTAGTTTTCGCATTGGCTCTCCTTTTGATTTGTGGAACTGCAAGGATATACGGCAATGCTAAGCGAAAGGTCGGCATGGATTTGTAAACTGTAGGTAAAGTGATCACCATTTTGTAAAGACGAGGTAAATTCCTGGTCCGAAGTCGAGGCCGATGATCAGATTCGACAGCTATAATGCGAGCGATGTTCGATTGGATGAGACGCGTCAGAAGAAATTGGCTGGTGCTGGTTTGCGTGGCGGTCTTGCTGGTCACGGTGCTCGCCGGCTTGCTTCAATTTCGCGGGATCAATCGCATGAGCGATGCCGTTCGGCGGCAACGCCGCGCCGACGTGGAGAGAACGCTACGGAACTTCCGAGGCGATTTCCGAGCCGCCCTGCTGCAACCGCTGCCTTTCTTGCGGCCAACGCCGAACGAAAGAAACGATATCGCGCTCGAGTCCTATCTGGTAGAGAATTCTAATCGATGGCACAGCAACTCTGACCGTCCTCAACTACTCGCCTCGATCAGCATCGGCACAAAAAGCGAGCAGGGCGTCGTCTTCCGACGGCTGCCGACCGGCGAAAACCAATTCAAGAGGGCAGACTGGCCCACCGAGTTTATGCGTTATCGCCGCGTCTTGGAGGAGGAGGGAAGTTCATCCGGCATCTTGACCACGCCTTTGTCGACCGGAGCTATTATTTCGTTTTTTCAAGGCACCGCGGTTTTGATATTTCCGATCGGTACTGCTGCCTCGCCTATACCGGAATCACAACGGTTCACGGGATGGTGTTTTCTTGAATTTGATCGCGCGTATCTCCGCGAGCATCTTCTTCCCGAATTAGTGGCGCGACATTTTGCTGGTGCGCGTACTCAGGCGGCAATCGTTGCCCGCGATCCCTTGAGCCTGATCTATGCCTTGGAGCCAACGGTGACGATCGAATCGTTGGCACAGGTTGACGCGGGCATTGTCTTGCTGGACGCAAATCTTCCGCAGGATCTTCAAGTGATGTCACCTCTGGCAGACCAACAACCAATCGTATCGGGTTCACCCGGCGTACCGCTTGCTGAGGTTGCGGACGGTCGCGGAGGCGCCGGCGCCTGGGTGTTGGTGGTGAAAAGCCAAGCCGGTTCGTATGAAGAGCTGATCGAATATTGGCGTGAGCACGCCGTTGGTCTGAATTTCTGGATGCTCGTGCTGTTGGCCGGCACCTCAGTCATGTTGATATTGGCCACGGTGCGCGCGCGTCGTTTGGCGCAACAACAGATGGAGTTCGTGGCGGGCGTCTCTCACGAATTGCGCACGCCGCTGACCGTCATTCAATCGACGAGCTACAATTTATCGCAGGGCACGATCCAGGACCCGAGCCGGGTGCAACAATACGGTGACGTCATTCAGCGTGAAGCGCGCCGGCTGATTAATCAGATCGAGCGAATGCTTAGCTTTGCGGGAATTCAATCGGGTCGTCGAGTTTATGATCCCCAACCGACGAATGTGGCTGAGCTCGCCCAACGCTCTTTGGCCGAGTACGCGGCGGCTTTCGCGGAAGATGGTTGGCAAATCGAGCAGCACTTTGCCGAAGATCTGCCTCTGGTGCTCACTGATGGTCCAGCGTTGGAAAGTGCGCTGAAGAATTTGTTTGAGAATGCGCTGAAGTACGCGGCACCAGGTAAGTGGTTGAGTGTAGCCGCGTGTGCTGCGCAAGGCGCCAAGGGCAGGGAAGTGCAAATCACTGTTGCTGACCGCGGGCCCGGAATCGCGACGAGGGATCTGCCGCATATTTTCGAACCTTTCTATCGCGGACAGAGTGTGGATGGCACGACGACTAGCGGCGCTGGACTGGGATTGTGTCTCGTGGAGCGTAACCTGCGCGCCCTCGGCGGCCGCGTCACGGTGAAGTCAGCGCCACACGGGACATCGTTTACCTTGCATCTACCGCTTTCCTGAGAGTCTATTTGGAGTGCGGTGACCTGTCACCGCTTTGGCCGGCGGCGACCTGTCGCCGCCGCCGGCCGCGAAAAAAAAGAGACGGGGCCGCTGACAAAAGCGGTAACAGTTACCGCACTCCAAAACTTTAGCCCCTGTTTACACGACAATGCCAAACAAGATCCTGCTGATTGAAGACGACTCAGGCATCACGATGGCCCTGACGGATCTGCTCAATGCGGAGAACTATCGCGTTGAGACGGCCGCCGATGGCTTGACGGGTTTGGCGCGGGCCCGCGAAGGCTACTTCGACGTGATCATTCTGGACATCATGTTGCCGGGCAAAAACGGCTTTGACGTGTGCCGCGATCTGCGGCAGCAAAGTATCACGACGCCGATCCTGATGCTGACGGCGCGTGGTCAGGTAATCGACAAAGTTCTGGGCCTGAAGCTGGGCGCGGATGACTATCTTTGCAAACCATTCGAGCCGCTCGAGCTGCTGGCGCGGTTGGAAGCATTGCTGCGACGCAGTCAGACCACAGCGAGCGCAGCGGAACCGCTCGACGCGTTCAGCTTTGGCTCTGTCACTGTGAACTTTCGGAGCACTCAGGTGCTTAACAACGGCAAGCTGGTCGAACTCTCCGCGCGCGAGTTTCAACTGCTTTCTTACTTCATCGCCCACCGGGGCGCCACGCTCTCGCGCGATGAGCTGCTGCGCGAGGTTTGGGGCTATGAAACTGGAATACTGACCCGCACCGTTGACGTTCACGTTGGCTTATTGCGACAGAAGCTGGAACGCGACGCCAAGGAGCCGCGCCATTTTCTCACCATCCGCGGCCATGGCTATAAGTTTGTCGCGTAGTGTCTGGTGTGCAGAGGTCCGAGTACCGAGTAGCGAGCGCAGAGCGAGGGAAATAACACAGACCCTAAGAAACAGCAGGAGAACTGCCGGACGATTGCGGTAGAAATACGACAAGCAGTCGGTAAGCTCCGCTACTACAGTTTGCCTGTTGAGGCCCACATTAAGCTCTTGTCATCGTGTCTTGTGCCGGGGAATACATCCGTGTCCAAACGCCCTGTAAGACGTAGACATCAACGCTCTGGAAAATCTTCGTCAGATCAAGAGACCGGAAACGATAGTTCGGCCCCGGAGGTTTCCGAAGGGGCGCGCTTGGGCATGGATCTTCTTTCCGGATTTCAGGCAGGCGCGCCGCACTCACTTATTCTAGACACTAACATTGCGTCCTCTCTCGAGTCTGTGTCTCGAAGTATTCGAGAAAGCGATTTACCCAAACAAATGCGGAGCGTTTGGTCCGAATCATGGGATAAGGTTCTGAGAGAGATGTCGACCCCCGCGTCAGGTCGGCCGCATCAAGATGTCAGCACGCTGGCAATCATGACAAACCTTCTCAGACGCGTCGAGTCGGCGACGTCGAGACTCGAAATTACTCCTCTTGAAGATTCAGTCATAGGCACGCTGGGTGAAACGAGTCTGAACGCATTCAACGCCTCATTCTTTGGCGCGACGTCGCTAATTGCAGTTCACTCACACTTGATGGTGTTTATTCAACTCCTCGCAAAGAGCGTATGCCAATGTATTTCCGACAGGACTCCAGATGGTGGTTTGAGAATCGGCGTGCGACCTCCAGCCGAACAATTCTTGCTGGGAACGCAGCATCTTTCAGAGCTGATACAGGCAATTCGCGATCGCCGCGATCCTACGAGTGCCCCAGTCCATATAGCAGCGCCAGGCTGGTACCTTTGGCGCCCGGTTCACTCAATTGTCGACTCCATCGAATTGTTCATCGTTGGACATGAGTACGCTCATCTTTTGATGGACCATCGGGAACCATTTTTCGTTGCTACACTACCCGATAAAATGACTGGTCAAGATGTTGAGCATATCGCGGACTTCTTCGCGCAGATTGTCCTCCTCAGCGATGCGAATGCCACTGATCTCTATTTGGCAGTAGTGTCTCCATTGCTTTTCTTCAAATCTCTCGCTTTGATGGAGCGCGATTCGATCCTGCCATATCCAAAAGAGCATCCCGCGAGCTCCGAACGGCTAGCGTTCCTGCTTGAGAGTTTGGCATTCCTGGCAACAACCCCAGCGCCACGAAAGATATTGCAAGACCTCCTTGGCGTTTGGTCCAATATTGACGGCCTGCTGGAAGAAGCGTGGGCTGTTGCCATGGAGCATCACAAAAGCAGGTCAACCGAATAGAAGCCATTTATTGAGTGTCTTATCGAACTAAATCCAAATATGAGCTAATTTCCTTTTGAGTTAACTTAGGTTTCATCAGGAAATGGAACAGTGTCTAAAAAGCTATAGTTCCGAGCCTGAACGTGAGCGGTTCGACAGCCCACTCTGGCCCAACCTCCTAGACGAAAAACATAGTCCGGTTACGTAAAAGTAATGACACGTTCTGCGCGCTAACCCATTGCAAATACTGGAGGCCCGTAGTCCGTTTTAGCTAGCGTACTATTACGTAATTGTCATGACGACGCGTACACCTTGCGCAAATCTCCTGACGGGCCGATCAGAAGGTAGGAGGCCCTGGTTCCGCCATATCCTGCGTGAGCCGAAATCTTACTCTCTGCACTCGGCGTGATGTTTTGTCTACGGCAGCGTTACGTTTCGCGGAGCGAACTCACTCATAGATGCAGGCTGTAACTCGAAGCAAGCTCTTGCATCCATCTTGCTTCATCGAGCCACTAGCGTTGGCCCTCGCGCACTCAAGAATGCCTTTCAACCTGCGGGCTTTCTTCTCACTGGTAGACACGGAGGATTGAAATGGACCCCAACAAACCTGCTGACTCAAACACCGCTAACCCGGTAAATCCTGAATTACCCAAAGAGCGTCAAGCCGAACTGAAGAAACAATTTGACAATCTGGAATGCGACTTTAAGAAGCCGGAGAATTTTGTTCAGATTCTGAACCGGGCCCAGGCGGAACAAGTGCGGACCCAGGAGATCGAGGCCAACCCGGCTAAAAAGTATAAGCCGACCTTGGGAAATATGACGCCTTGTGGCAACGGCGATTTTGAGTCGCAATTGGACACGAACGAATGGCAGGGAGCGTCCGGCCCCGTACCGCTGAATATGAATGTTAGCTTTCCGTTTGCGAGTTTCACTTCCGGTTGGTCATCCGGTCTAATTACCAGCGCCAACGCACATCAAACCTGGGTGGGGCCGGGATTTGATCCCAACGTCGCAACGCTCTCGACTACCGCCCCTGGATCAAATGGCGCGGTGCGAATTGGAAACGATGTTGGCGCTGTTGGAGATCCTTGTTCTCTCTTATCAAAGACTCTACTAGTTGGTTCGGCGAATGCGTATATAACTTTCTGGTACGCCCTGGTCATGAAGTGCCCACACGGTCGTGCTTCATTCACGGTACGTGTTTCGGATGCCAGCGGAAACACGATCACCGGAGCATTCGATTTTGGTAATGGTTCAAATACACTGGCGTATGCAGGTACAAACCCGATGTGGAGTGCGTTGGGAGGGCTTAGCGATGGTGACAGCGTCTATAAAGATTGGTCGTGTGCACAAATCGACCTGTCCGGACAAATCGGCAAGGTCGTCACGATCGAGTTCGTTGTCACCGATTGCTTTATCGGAAAGTCAGCGTATGCATACATCGATAGTTTTTGCGGCAGTTGCAAGGGTTCACCCTCAGGCACAATAAGCTACGATTGCGAGAAAAGCAGCCACTGCGGCCAAGGCAAGATATGTTTTGCCTATAACTTACCCACGGCCAAGAATCCTAAAACCGGCCAGCCCATTGTCGGACAAGTCGAAATCAAACTTGGCATTTATCAGAATGGCAGTTTGATACAGACGCTGACGAGTGGCGCGCTCGGGACTGGAAGCAGCTATTGTTTTGATATTGACCCAAATACCATTCCGGGTATCAATTCAACTCTGGGAGGATTTGACTTCACCGCGCTCGGGACCTTCACAATCGGCTCAACTAATCTGGGTAGCACCCATGTTGGGATCCCGCCTGAAGGCGTCACCGAAGGACGCAACAACGACTACCAGATTGAGTGCAAGAGCTGTGAGCAAATCAACCAGGAACAAAACGCACTGTTGGCGAAAGACTGTGCCAGTAAGTTCAATACCCTTGAGTCGTATGATTGCCACTGCCCGGATATCACTGGAGCGAACCAGACCGGGTGCGCCTGCATGGGTGCGTCAACCGCTCCGACACGACGGCCCCACTGCATCGAGCTGGAGTTGCCGAAGATCAAGCCTTGTTTTTCAGTTAAGTGGGGCGACAGCAAATGCGACTGCCTGGAAACCAATGATGTCGAGACGCTCTGCATCACTGTGTGCAACTGCTATACAAACCTCGCGTTTGACGATCTCTCTGTTGGCCAGATTCACATCACAAACATGGATGGCACGCCAGTCCCGACGCTGCCTGACGGCACGCCGTCAGCGCAAATAATTCCGTCGGGTCCTCTATGCTTTGGATCTGTGCCTCCATGTGCGAACGGACGACCAAGCTGCGTTTCAAGGGAGGTAGTGCTGTATGCCAGAGGCGCAAAAGGCGGCAACTACCGCGTAGTCTTTGAAGGCGTGTGTTTTTCAGTTACTAAGCACCTGCAGACGGATGCTTGTTTTGTCTTGCCGCTGTGCCCGGACTGATCAAATTGTACCCGCGCCGGCCGTTAAGACTGGACGGCAGGTGGCAGACACAGAGTATCCAAGCAGGGCCGCGGAGAAGGTGACTTCTCCGCGGCTTATTTCCGGAAGTCCGATTACGTACAAGTCCCGACACCATTCACCGCTTAACCCATGCAAACATTGGAGCGGTGTAGTCCGTTTCAGCTTCGCCGGCGGTAATCGAACAGGCAGATCAGCTACCACGCACGTGACGGCTTTGCCTGACCTGGCCAACCATACATCCGAGACAAGATTGACCGGATCAGACCCCTTCATGCTCTATCTCGATGACGAAATGACGCGGGTGGCGCATTCAGATCATCCAGTGTTAATAACTGGCGAATCCGGAACTGGCAAGACCACCCTCGCTGAAATCATTCACCTGCGCAGTCCACGAGCAACCGCGTGCATGGTCGACATTAACTGCGCGGCCCTACCTGACACTCTTGTTGAAAGCGAGCTGTTCGGCTTCGAGAGAGGCGCTTTCACTGGTGCTATGAATCGGAAGAAAGGTCTCTTTGAAGCCGCGGAGAAAGGAAGCCTCTTTCTCGACGAAATCGGCGAACTCAAACTTGAACTCCAAGCTAAACTTCTAAAGGCAATTGACCAACAAAAAATCCGGCGGCTCGGAGGTACGAAAGACATTCATTGTGATGTCCGGATCCTCGCAGCCTCGTCACGCAACCTTCAACGAATGGTAAGAATAGGTGCGTTTCGTGAAGACCTCTATTACCGTGTTGCGGTCTTCGAGCTTGACATTCCACCCTTGCGCGAACGACAAGATGACATCCGGGGACTGGTCTACCAGCAACTCGCAGCCGAGCAAGCTAATGCGCGATCTTCCGAACCGTTGCGAATAGATGAACGCGCCCTCAGGGAACTCTCTTCCTATAACTGGCCTGGAAATATTCGTCAGTTGCACAACGTCCTGGCGCGACTCGCTTGTTACACTAACGGTCAGACGATCGGTGCCGAACATGTTCGCGCTGAGTTAAGTCGCTTTAAGAATCTCGAGGCGGACACAATCAGTCTTCCCGATTCGTGTAGCACTCTTCTCCCAGGTGAAGGCATCGAGGAGTTCTCCTATCGGGTCCGGGGCAGCATGATCGACGCGGTAAAGAGTCGTATGAGTGGGAACATAAGCCAGGCAGCCAACCGCTTAAAAGTTAATCGGTCATCTCTTCACGAGATAATCCGAAAAATAAACACGCGCGCTAAATCAAAGATCGATGGTAGAAATGAGCTCGCCGCATAAAACGCTCGCGCCTTATGTCAATCCCAGACTTTCCTCCATTTCGTCGAGAGCGGTTCGGGCTTGCGCTATCATTTTTGCCGCTACGTCCGTACTGTAAGGATGTCGATCTCTTGGCCCATCAAATACCACCAAACAGAGATGGCCTTTCGGAATGGGGTTCCGCGTGTGTGTGCACGTTCGCTTGTGAAGCGCTACTTCGACGGAATACCTTTTAATCAGCGACTTTACTTTTGCCATTCTTAGCCTCCATTGCATTTCTTACCATGCTAGTTAACTGGTCAGCGATGTCCGCGGAGGCGTCTAAAGCAGTCTGTAGCTGCTCAAGGGACGCATTGTCTCGTTCACCGGCCGAAATGCCCATACGATTGTTTTGAACGCCCTGAGCGAGAGTAATCAGGATTGCGGCATTGCTCGGCCCGCGTCCCGGATAGCATTTGATCAAGTTCCGTCCTGGATGCTTTAGACCGAGCCGGTTAATTACTACGTCGGCGATTGATCTGGCTTCCTGATAGACACGCGTCCGTAACGCCTCCTTTTTCCGTTGTGGTTGGACGGGCGGCGAAAAGGGAATTAGCTCACGTTGTGCACTGGTTGAGATTTGAAGTCTTGCTCGTACCATCTCTTCTGTAAGGCCAAATTCGCTTGGCTCAAAGCCTTTGCTTCTAATTGTGTTCAGAAACTCATCCACCATTGTTTCGTCTATGTCCTTTAGATACGCCTTCTGCACATATTTCTCAACTGTCTCTTCGAGAACGCGCATAAAAGGCCGTAACGTCAGACGTGGCGAACCCTCTTCTTCAATCTCACTTTCGGAACCTGCTAAGTACTCAGCAAAGAAAGTCTGGTCGTCTCGATCGAAATTTGTGAAGTCGATCCACCAGCGTTCATCATTCAATCCGACATGAGAGACAAGATAAACGCGGTTAGCAGCCGAAGCAGACGCTTGTGGATTCGCAAGGCGAAGTATGCGACCTACAAACTGAATGTATGGTGAAAGACTCCGGTAGGGACGAAAGACGGCCGCAACGGAAAGCGTCCCCAAATCGTAACCCTCTCCTAATATCTGCACTTGAACTACCGCGTCGGTCAGCCCAGAGCGAAGCGCAGCTTCAATTCTATCCCTCTCTTCCTGGGTAAGATCGCTGTGAAGGACTTCCGCTTTCAGGCCGTGTTCGTGGTACAGCGCCGCAACTTGAGTAGCATGTCGAATAGAACAGGCGGCGGCAATGATCTGCCTGGGGGTACCATGCTTCTTAACCTCATTGAGTTGTCGAATTGAAGCTTGAACAATGTGGCGGTTGCATTCTTCGGACAGCGCAATGCCTTTACTAAACCAATCCTTGTCCCTCATCTCGAGAACTTCTTTTAGGGTCAGAGTCTTGGTGCTGCCTTGCGCGGTAAATGAAATAGTCCGCGGAGCCACGTAAACGACATCGATCGGCGATATAAACCCCATCATCATCGATCGCACATAACTATACGAGTAAACCTTCTTACCAGATACGCGTTTGCCGTCGGAACGCAGAGGAGTAGCCGTGAACGAAATAATTCTTGCGTCGTTGAAGTAGTCAAATAATTTTCGCCAAGTCTCAGCGACATTGTGATGTCCTTCATCGACGAGAATCATTTGAAAGTAGTCTCGCGGCAACTGTTCGTACCACTTGTTATTACTGCCGGCGAATTGCTGGATGTTGGCAATAACAAAGTGAGCGTTATCACAATCGTGGATATTCGCTCCCGTTTTGAGTGCGCTGATAAAGGGTCCATCTTGAGTCGAGAGAACGCCCCGCTTGCTGAAGAAACAGTCTGGGTTTGAGACATCAAGCTCGTCGTAAACTGTCTTCCTGATGGTAAGGTTTGGGGCGACAATCAGCACCCTTCCAGTCGTAACGCCGAATGGCGTGAGCCCCATCAGACCACTCTTGCCGCATCCTACTGGAAGCTGCACGTAACACGCGTCGTCATCCTCTTCAAAGTGCTGAAAGATCGCTTGATACGCATCCCGCTGAGGCTCACGAAGCTGTAAGTTGCCAAGAATATTTACACTTGTATTTGTAAAGAAATTTCCTACTTCAGGATTCTCCATGTACGACTCCTCAATTTGACAGACCCTTGGCTAATTCGACTAGTCGATCGTATGACATGACTGTTACGTTAGACTGTGACAACGCTTGGTATTTCAAAATATGTTTTCCCGAAATCATTGACCGCCGACCAATTACGACAACGGCCTGACACTCTGCGTCGATGCCCTCCCATCCCAGATGCATGCGCGCATATGCGATGTTCTCTCGCAACCAAATTCGCCAGTCTCTTATTTGTGAGAGGGCAGTATTCAAGATCCCTGACGCTTTCCAGCATTGTTCAACGCCCTTGCGTTAGGACTCTCCAATTCAACATAGGTCCACCTGATTCCGGTGGAGAGCCTATTCGCTAGAAGGAAATCCGGAATCAGTTCGCCACCGAATGAGGGTCGGTCGAAGCACCAAACGTCCGCTACCATTGGCACTAACGGCTTTAGTAATGCAGGAGTTGCGGCCAAACATGATTGAAGTGGTCTTTCATCCTTGGCATCTTTTAAGCAGCGCTCCAAATCCGCTACGTTGGAAATCGACGGAGTGCGATGTTCAACATAATTGCCGGGCCATGGACTCTTATTCATAAATACGCCTTGTTCGCTAACCTGACAGTGGCTCAGATTACTCTACCAGATGAGTCCCTCGTAGCTGTCCCACGGTGCTGGCCGTGTTAAGAAGTCGAGGGCAAGAATCAGTCTTTCTGGGACTCTGTCCGCTTTCTCTTGGTTGCACTTTCTGCAGAGCGGCTGAAGGTTTGTCGGGATTCCACGACCTTCCGCGCTCTTTGGCACAATATGATCTATCGTGATGTCTTTTGTGGATCCACAGCGGTAACAAAGATTTCCGTATAACTCCCGGATTTCCTCGCGTAAATCACCGTCGGGTTTCTTCGGACCTTCATCCTCGATACCAAAGTATTCGCAGAACGACTCTGGCTCAACCGCGAAAAGCTCGTCCCCATCGTCACTGTTTTGGTCCACACGGTCTCCGCAGCTGAAACAAGAGATCGCGAACCCGTCTTCATCGTCGGGACGTGCATAAGGGAAAAGGTGCAAATGATGGTTCGTCATGTCGTACATGCGAAGCTGCTCCGGACGGTATCCAGGCAATACCGCAGCGATCGTAGCTTTGTCCAATCCAAAACCTGGAAGCGCAATCGAGCGGTGGCCAGCACAGGTCTCGCACAGCGGCTTCAGCACGATGACCTCCAATTCGCTGAAGGCATCGCCAAAATCCTTCCGGAGAGTATAGAAGAGGTCTAAGGCTTCTTTCCGTCGCGCAAACGCACGCTCCGCGGATATCTCACGCAAGTCACGACGGGTTTCCTCGTCAAGCGGCTTGAGGTCAAACATATTCCATCCCATAAAACTCCCCTTAATCCGTACCCGACGTAATCCCAACAATCGTAAGATCTAAACCGTTATCTGTGGATATGTGGATACGTGGATACGTGGATACGTGGATACGTTGATACCCCGTGGATACATAATCTCTATTATCAGACTCAAAACTCCAAACGAGTTGTCTTCTCGCCTTAAGGTGACGACGGAAAGAATTTTATTTGATTGAAGCTGTGACCGGAAACAGACTCGAGAAATCTATGAGTTCACTAATGAGCAGGATTTCATGGCGTACCGCTCCGCTGGGGATTAGGCGGCGGTTCGTTTGGCGATGTAGCGCGCACATTTTGTACTCGTGGCTTCGGTCTGCACCCGAATTACACCTTGTCTGGTCAAGATTCTTAGAGTGTTACGCAAATTTGCGGTACTGATGTTGGCAGCAAGATCAGGATCTCTATCCTTTAATCTAGCCATGAGATCGTTTTTGTCGAATGGTTCTGCCAACTCCTCGATTATCTCTTTGACAGCAGCTAGAACGCCGCGGACTCGTGTTTGTTTTCGCACGTTCGGGACTGCTTGAGGTTGAAATGGATTGGGAACCGACCTCAGCGGTGACACTCCAGCTCCGATGTCAGGCTCGAAAAGGTCGCTCGGCACTCCAGCTATCCGGTCGAAGTTCCGAAGCAGCTCGTCGACGAGGGTCAACTGCTCTTCGAGTTGCCTTCGGTAAGCCTGGAGGTTGGACTTAATCATCGCTGTTGAGTCTAACCGAGAGGTGGTTAAGCCGTCAACAACTTCTAAAGTAGAGGTTGTTAGATTTTCACTCGAGACTCACCTAACCTCCACGAGGAATCGCTGTGATCTCGTCTTTTGCTAAAACAAAGAGCATTTCAGACAAATCCAAGCAGCTTCCCTCTTTCAACAACGAGGCAATTACAACCAGTGAAGCTTAGTTGAGGGCGTAACTTGACTCTCACCCTGATTGTTCGTATGACGTTCCAGTTGGAATGCTCTTGAAGAAATACAGGAGTACTGATCCCAGGCCAGTCATCATATTGTCATACTCCCCTGAAAGGGGATCGAAGGATGCGAAGCAAGGAAATAAAACCAGCACGAGTCGCACGAAAGCCCCCCATGGAAAACTCGAAGCGTAAAGCAGCAGTACGGGCGACCAGGAAGAAGCGGAAATCGGCATACACTGAGATTAATGGCAATTTCCGTGTTCTGTTTCCCTCCCAGACTACGACCAGCAAAAGAGTGTTGTCGGCTGCAGTCAGTTCCGTGGTGGCGAGAATGAAAGACTAGCTCTCTCACAAGCATTTAGGCGATTAGTGGTTAGGGCTAATGCAGTACCAACTGCCTTAGCCCTAACCCAATTATGGAGGTGTCTTCTCTCCGCACCGATATGAAAAATCCAGCCTCTCCTTTTCATCGAAACGTCTTCATAAACTGCCCCTTCGACGCCGATTACTGGCCGCTATTTCACTCCATTGTCTTTACTGTCCACCTGCTCGGATTTCGTGCCCGGTGTACGCTCGAGATGGATGCTGGGGATGATCGATATGGGCGAATTGTGCGCCTAATCGGCAGTTGTAAGTACGGCATCCATGATCTCTCCAGAATCCAGCAAAGTCACCAACTACCCCGATTCAACATGCCGTTTGAATTAGGCCTAGATATGGGTTTTAAGAGCGCCGGCTGTGGTCTATACAGATCAAAGAACCACCTTATCATGGAGAGCCATCAGCGCCGGTCCCAGAAGTTCATTTCGGATCTCTCGGGGCGAGACATCAAAGCCCACTCCAACCGGCCTGGCAAAGTCATCGGCCACGTGCGCAACTGGTTAAACGACGCCATTGGGACGAAGAGGCATCCCCTGCCGGGCGGAGACCTGATATTTCAGGAATATCAGAAGTTTCAACAAAATCTCGGGATGATGTGTGAGAATGCAGATCTGCAAGTTGATGAACTCACATTTAACGATTTTTCCTTCATGGTGGCAAAGTTCATTGCTGAACGTTACAAGAAGACTCTGTCACCCTCCAGTAAAGGGCCTTCACTCCTTTCTCTTGACTGAGACTCGGAGAGACTCCCACGCGCAAGGACGGCGGCTTGACGGTGATGATGGGGCATCACCTAGTGTGCTAACGAACGCTTAACACTCATCATCGAAAGGAAATCTCAACATGAATAAGGTGACACCCGCAGTATCGTTCACGCCATTGGTTGAACCAACCAGCAACGTGACGCCAAATCCACCGGCAGCACCCTTTGATGTGGCAAAGGCTTACCTTCTGGGCCAGTGCTGTAGTTTGACTTATGCACAATTTGATCAAGGTTCAATCTCAATCTCAGACTTCGTATCGTTGATTTACCAGGGCTACTCGGTGAGTGCTTCGAACTTGCAGGGGTTTACGGTCTCAGAGGCCAACGAACCAGGCCCAAATCCGGGCGATGTGGGTGACTATTACCAGGCACAGGCGGGCTTCGGCGTACAGTTAACGTTGACGCCCAATAACAATGGCTCTGCTGAAAACATAATCGTAATTGCCTTGCGCGGCACTCGGACGTGGACCGAATGGTTCGATGATGCGGAAGCCATACCGGTGCCCTTCGCCGGCGCGCTATCATTACTTAATGCTGGACTTGGTTCAGTGCACGGTGGCTTCTACGGTCTCTATACGATTGGCACGAACGGCGCGACAGCGGCGACGGGCCAGGAGCTAAGTCCCACTGTGAGCCAACGCGCAGGAGGCTCGATCGCTGCGCAGGTTGGCGCGTACCTTAACGGGCTGACCCAGCAACTTCCAGTTTATGTAACTGGACACAGCCTGGGAGGCGCCCTGGCGACTCTGTGCGCGCTCGACGTGGCCTACAATTTCCCCAGCAAGTTCGCTGAGATTTTTATGTACAGCTTGGCCAGCCCACGCGTGGCGGCGGGACTGTCGGATTCTTTCGGCGTGCCAATTCCCACCTTAGGCAATCCGGAAATGTTTGTCGGGTACTACCAGAGCTATGTTCCCAACAGTTATCGCATCGTTCATGCGGCGGATATCATTCCGATCCTGCCGCCGCAGTCCACCACTCTGGGGCCTTTGACCCTGACGTGCGCGCATGTAACCGACCAGTACCTACTCGTTGGCAGCGGCGCGACCGCGACCGCGAGCATTCAAGATGGGGCTGTCACCAGCATTCAGGTCACCAATCAGGGCTCTGGATATTCGCGGGAATCTACACTCCCGGTCTATATTTCCGGCGGTGGAGGCGCGGGCGCGCTGGCACAGGGTTCCACTGATCTATTTGAGACCGTGAGTGTGAAGGTTCTCTACGGTGGATCTGGCTATACGTCTGCTCCGAATGTGGCACTGCCGTCCAGCGGTTCAGCCCAAGCAAACGTGGTCAGCTTCTGCGCTCAGACCGGTGACATCGGAATGAATCACGGTTGCATAAACACCTATGTGCCCTATTTGGCGCAACTCGCCTCGGGCTTTGCTTAAGCAGGCAGCCGGTGAACAACTTCATCTTGAGCGTTACGGACTCGGATCGAATCTCAAATCCGTTTCAGTCTAAATCGAGATCTGATCTGAAATTTGAGATCTGAAAGGAGTGGAGTTAGGAGGGGTGCTGAAAGCCTGATTCGTTAACTTGACGATGACATACCCATCTTCTAGAGTACGGACTCTGTTTTTCAGAGAGAGACTGCATAGCGATGTCACTGAAATAATCGTCATTTATTCGCGAAGAAGGGTTTCATATTAGTGCCAATCAAAGTTGAGAACCAATACGAAGGAAAGTTACCGAAGAACACTACCGAGTTGGTGGAAAAAGCTTTGGACAGCTTGCCGCGCGAACACACTCGCGGGATCGAGCGCGTCAGGCTCGTAGACTTCATTTCAGAGCCGCGTTTGAAGGGTCAGCTCCAATTATCCGAGCTTCCCGGCTTGTACCATCCTCGCCAGGGCGCCAAAGGGCCGTGGCTTGAAGTCGCAATCGGCGTCCTCCTACCCAGCGACAAGCCCATTCACAAGCGCATCATTCCGCGCCTCTCCTTCAAGGGCAACGTCGCGGCGGTGATCTTTTCCCTGGTAGGCCAACACTATCACCTCACGCTACGTCATTCGGTCAAGCGCACTCAGGTCGAACCTGCTGTTCGTCTCTACGTCGAAAAGCAATTGAAAGTGTGGAACGAGAAGCAGCACACGCTCAGAGCGAAAATCTTTAAGCCAATTCAACCGACGCTCGAACGCTGGGGCAAGTCATTGCAGAAGCGGGCGGCTCAGGAGAAGAAGAAAGCTGTAGCCAAGTAAAAAGTTAAAAGTAAAAAGGCAAAAGTAGAAGGCCATTCGCCCGCTCTTCCTTTTTCCTTTAACTAGTTTTGCCCGAAAACTAGTTTTGCCCGGAAAGCCTTAAATCCCACCTGCGGCAGCTGGTGGATACTTCAAGTTCGACCTACAAGAGAGGTTGGGGTTGGCCCATTGAATCCCCTCAGCGGCAGCTGAGGGATGTTTTAAGTGCAGCCTCGCAAGTTTTCAAAGGAAATAGGCGGGACTTGAACCATCCACCTGCTCCCGCAGGCGGGATTCAATAACAACGACATCATATATTGGTTAGGCTGGACCTGAACTAACCACCAGCTGCCGCAGGTGGGATTCAAGACTTTTCGGGCAAAGCTACTTTTAACTTTTTACTTGTTCCTCGGTGAGTTCGGCAGGCGATGTGTCCGTATCCTTTCGTGGCTGTTCGAGAACGAGAGATTCTGCTGCCAGCGTTAAGGCTTCGACGACTTCCCTTTCGCTTACGTTGGACTTACGGAACTTAATCTCTAACGTGAAGTCCTTTTGAGGCGGCACGTAGCGGAACGTAAATGGTTTGCTCTCTGAAACGATCCGTGGGCCAGCTTCTTGTCGTCTGACTTCGCGCACGCCTTCACGCGTTAATCCCTGTGAGGTTATCTGCGTTGCGAGTCGACGCATAGACTCATCATCCGGTTGACGCACCAGTTGCAGCAGCACCGACTTCGCAGAAATTCCTGCGTTCTTACAAACCTCGCGTACATCATCCGGTATCGATGCTATCGAAACGACTTCCGTGACGGTCGTGCGGCTCTTCCCCACTTTGCGAGCCACCTCTTCGTGCGAATAACCAAAGCGTTCGCACAACGATTTCAAGCCATCCGCCTCTTCCCAGATAGTCAAATCCTTGCGCTGCATATTCTCGATGAGCGCAATCTCTGCAACTGCGCGCTCGTCGATTTCCATTTCGATGCAAGGGACTTCAGTCAACCCGGCGGCGGTAGCGGCTCGCCAACGTCGCTCACCGGCGATAATCATCCACCGTCCAGTGAGGCGCGACGGTTTCACTAACAACGGCTCGAGCACGCCTTTCTCGCTAATTGATGCAGTCAACTCAGTCAAATCGCCAATCTCGGTGCGTGGCTGCTCAGGATTGGGGTCAATCTTATCGATCGCTATGAGCCTGCCAATTTGTTGTGGCCGATGCTTCGCCAACTCCTCGACATAGTGCGAGTCATGACGCATTTGTAGTCCGGTTGGTAGTCCCCTTTTAGACACGGCTCATTACCTCTTCACAAAGTTTGGCGTACTCAATTGCGCCGGACGACTGCGGCGCGAAGGAAAAAATCGATTCCTTGTAGGCGGGCGATTCTTCCAGCCTCACACTCTTGGTAATTACTGTCTCGAAAAGTTTTGGTCCAAAGACACGTCGAATCTGTTCAAAGACTTCCCGGGCGAGGGTGGTTCGCTTGTCATGCAGCGTCACCAGAACACCCAGCAATTCCAGATTTGGATTGGGTCTCGCCTTTACTTTCTCAATCGTTTCGAGCAAGTCATCAGTGCCTTCCAAAGCAAAGTAGGAAGACTGAATTGGAATCAGCACGTGGCTCGCAGCCACAAGCGCGTTGACAGTAATCAAGCCCAGCGTCGGGGGCGTGTCGATCACGATCACTGAGTATTTCTGACGAAACGGTTCGATCCGGTCCTTGAGACGAAACGGCGCGTCAAAATCTCCAACCAACTTTGACTCGAGTTTAGCGAGGCTGATGCGGGCCGGAACGATATCCAGATTTTCCATCGTGCTGCGGTAAACAGATTCCTCGACGGGCGCAATTCCATCTGTGAGTAGTTCGTATGCGGATCGATTAACTGTCAGCGGATCGAGAAAGGACAATGAGCTGTTGGCTTGTGGATCGAGGTCGAGCAGGAGGACACTTTTTCCGCGCCGGGCGAATGCTGCAGCCAAATTGATCGCCGTAGTTGTTTTTCCTACGCCGCCTTTTTGATTTGCAATCGCAATTATCATTCGCTAGCAGACTTGGTCATCACTACATCGGCAAATCGCCGGCTTCTCCAATTACGTCGGGCCATTCCTCTTCAGCGATGGCGCCCTCGGCGCCAATTTCTTCCTCGGCAGCACTCGTATTACGAGACGCTTTGATCACCTCGACGTCCACGTATATGGGACAGTCGGCTCGCAAAGCGAGGGCAATTGCATCCGACGGTCGCGAGTCAAGGACCATCCGATTCCCTTCACTGGTAAGCATTTCGATAACAGCAAAAAAAGTATTGTCTCTGAGGCTGGTGACGACGACTCTTTCAACTGAGATTCCCAATTCGACAATCAGATTTCGCATCAGGTCGTGGGTCATCGGTCGAGGCGGAGCAATCTTTTCTATTTCCAAAGCAATTGCGTTCGCTTCGTAAGCGCCCACCCAGATGGGCAACATCGTATCGCTTTGCACGTCCTTTAGAATCACGATCGGAGTGCCGCTGTTAGGATCCATCATCAGCGCCCTGATCTTTACTTCTATTTCCATACCCGGCACCTCGAAACCGCTTGCCCCACCTCTAGCAGGCTCGACCGTATAGACTGTAATTCTTTGCTTCAGTAATCAGCACGTTGATTATCTTGCCTTGCATTTCCAATCCGCCACTAAAGTTTACGACCTTGTTACAAGTCGTGTGGCCAGTCATATCTTCGACGGACCTGGCACTCTGCTTTTCCGCCAGCACGCTGACCGTTCGACCGACATAGTCGGCGTAAATCTCTCGCTGAATATCCCGTTGGACTCGCTCGATCTCGAGAAACCGTTCGCTCATTTCAGCGACTGTCAGATCATCACTGAGTTTAGCAGCAGGTGTCCCCGATCTCTTCGAATACTTAAAGATATATAGACTGTCGTAGCGACACTGCTCAATCAACTTGAGGGTCGCTTCAAAGTCTTCTTTCGTCTCTCCCGGGAACCCCACTATCACGTCACTCGTCAGCGACAACCGTCTTCGCGAGTTCCTGATCCTTTCAACGCGTTGCAGGTAATTCCGAGCATCATGCCCTCGACGCATCGCCTGTAGAATCCGGTCGCTGCCTGACTGCACCGGCAAATGAATCCAGTCACAGAGGTTCGGATGTTCTTCGATCGCGGACACTATATCAGGATGGAAGTCGCGGGGGAATGATGTCGTAAACTTAATCCGCTCAATTCCGGTCGCAGCTACCGCTCTCAACAGGCGGGCGAATGGCGTTGCCCCTGGAAAACCATCAAGCCCATCTTGCGATTTTGGCCGGTAGCTGTTCACGTTCTGGCCGATAAGATGGACTTCCTGATAGCCGAGGCTCTTGAGCCGCTGAACTTCGCCAATTATGTCTTTCGCGATACGACTTTTCTCGCGGCCTCGCGAATAAGGCACGATACAGAACGAACAGAACTTATTGCAGCCTTCGATGATGGGAACAAAGGCAACGTAAGGCGAGTGTCGCTCGACGGGCGAAATGTCCCACGTTTCTCCTTCGGCGCGTTCAGCCAAATCGAGCACCTGGGCTTCCCCGCCCCGCACTCTGTCAATTAACGACGGCAAACGGTCGGTGGCTTGCGTGCCGGCAACGAAGTCAACGGCGCCGGCGTTATCAAAAATTTTCTCGCCTTCAAGCTGAGCGACACAGCCCATGACTCCAACCAACGGCTGGTTGTTGCCGCGCTGTTTGCGAACCTCGCCGATGCGATTGAAGACTTTTTGTTCAGCTCGCTCGCGCACGGAACACGTATTAAAGAGAACTACTTCGGCGTCTTCTGCTGAGTCAATCAGGTCATAGCCAGCTTTGCGAAGGCCAGTCGCAGCTCGCTCCGAATCGCTGACATTCATCTGGCAGCCAAGCGTTTCAATGTATACACGTGTGCTCATTTTGCGCGAATTAGTTCGTATCGAAAGCGATTCAGTGTAGCAGAAATCGCAATTGCAACGCACCCGCTTTAAGCTGTCTCTTATTCATGATTGAGTGCACTTGATTCTGGTATCTTTCGCGAGTAGTATCCGGTCACGATTCTATCAATCCCAGAAAAAGAAGAGGTTCCTCATGTCCTTTAATAAGATCATTATCGTCGGCAATTTGGGGCGCGATCCAGAGCTGCGGTACACACCGCAGGGCACTCCAGTTTGCAGTTTTTCCGTGGCGACGAATGAACGGCGTAAAGACAAGACCGGGGAGATGCAGGATCAGACGACCTGGTTTCGCATTACCCTTTGGGGACGGCAGGCTGAGACTGCGTCGCAATACCTGACCAAGGGTCGGCCCGTTTATGTCGAAGGTCGTCTACGCGTGGAAGAGTGGACGGACCGCGATGGAAAAGCGCGTCACACTCTCGAGGTGCACGGCACTGAATTACATTTCATTGGTAGCGGCGGTGGCGGCGCCGGCGGCAGCATGGCCGGCGGAATGGGCGCCGGAATGGGTCGCCCGGAAGAAACTCACACTGAGCGTCCGGCTGCCGGTGAGCCCGTCGGCGGTCAGCCCGACTTCGGCGACGACGACGTCCCGTTCTGACATCGATCGAAGTCACGATCGAAATGCTTGGATAGACTACTTAGGCAACATTGCCTCTTTCAATCGCGCACTCGCTATCCTGGCCTGAAGTTGCGCATTGCCAGGATCAAATTCGAGCGCTCTCTCATAAACGCGCAACGCATCCTTAATCTGTCCGCTCATAAGATAACGGTCTCCCAAGCCGGCAAACCCTTGGAGACCCGCGAGAAATCTGCGATCTTCTGCTGAAGCAAGTTCCGCAGCTCGAGCGAAGGATTTCTCAGCATCTCCCAGGTGCTGTGTCTGTAAGTGACCGACCGCCAACAGGTAGTGTGAAGAAAAGTCATCTTTCCCCAACTGGCTGGCCATCTGCAACAACGGAATTGCCTTGTTGGACTGTTGTCTCATTAGCAGCAAGCGACCGAGCAGGTATAGAGCCTCGGGATTGGCTGGTTCGAGCGCTAAGGCGCGCTGCAGCGGGGCCTCTGAAGTGTCATTAAGGCCCTCGAGTTGCAACGTGTCCGCAATCATCACTAACGTGCGGGCGTCCTGGGCGAGCTTGATGGCCTGTTGGTAGTACGGTTTTGCCTTGCTGATGAGGTCGGTTGTTTGTATCAAATGAGCGAGATGCATATAAGCCAGGGAAGAGTTCGCCTTCAGTTGGATGCTGCGCCGGTATGCCTGCTCGGCGTTCTCCGGACGTCCTTGCGCCTCGAGGACCATTCCTAGTACATCGTAAGCGACGGCATTTTCGGGCTGCAGCGTTATCGCTCGGTTGATCGTGACATTGGCTTCTTTCAGTCTCTCGTTCTGGTCATGACCTGCGAGCTCTCGAGTTAAGACATACGCAAGCGCTACATGAACCTGTGCCTCATCCGGGTTTATGTCAAGCGCTTGGCGATAAGCCGCTTCAGCTTCCAGCCACTGACCCTGATCGGCTGAGACATTGCCAATTCCATAGAATGCTCGGCCTACTCGTGGATTTATTATTAAGGTCTGTTCATAGGCTTGCCTGGCTTTCTCGTATCTCCACAGCTCACGTGCTTCGTTCCCATGGCTGAGCCAGAATTCAATGCGTGCCGCGGAATTTAGAGGCTGGCGCACTGAATCCGTGACTAGCGGCGACTCTTTTGACTCTTTTCCCTCCACTTCTGCAGGGGACTCGATCTCTTCAACTCTCACTGAAGTCGATGAAGGGCCCGGGGGCGCTGTCGCTGGAAACGGATTTGGGCTTTCCGGAGACTCTGCCGGGGTTGAAGTAGTTGAGACTTTCGTCCCACGCTTCTTCGCCGGTGCCGGAGCTGTTCTTGCCGGCATGGCGCCGACTGGAATTCCCTTGGCCGGGAAAAACGCCTCTTTGGAATGCCGCTTTTTACCATTTATTCCTGCGGCCTCCGCCTTCAAAAAGCCCGGTGCGGTTGAGGGATCAGGAAGAATCGGGGAAAGACTTTTGGCGTCTCGTCCGCGGATCGGGAGCGGGACATCTCTATTGACTGGACCCAAGACGTGCGGGATGGTATACCACTTGTCCTTCACCTCGCGCTCGTTGCCGTTCTTACAAAACTTAATGATTAAAGTACTCCCGCCGTCACAGTGGAGTTCCTGTCCAGCTTGCAGTTGTGATCCGCCCATCACCCGGTTCGGAGTCGATTCTTTGTTCTGCCTCCAATAGCACTGTCCTTTCTTCTGCTTGACTACCTTTACCACGTACCCGTTGGGATCATCGCAAGCGTAGCTACCTTGAGGGTGAGAACTTGGAACGAGGACTAATATACCCATCGCCGCCAGAATGAGGATTCTCATAGTTACACCTCCTGCGCACCGACAATTGGCTCAGCTTCTGTGGTCACTAGTTTCGAGGATCGCCGACTCCCTCGTCGTCTCTTTCGAAGCCTGGTAAACAATCCCTCGGCGGTGGGATGCAAAAGCAGCGCGAATCCGGCCAGGATAAAATCCAACCACATGATGCCGGTCACGCGCACCAATACAATTCCGCCGCAGATGATTACAAGAATCGCTCCATCGATGAATCGGGACTGTAACTTATGCCAGGAGTATTCATCTTTCGTCGGATTGCGATAGCGAATCCAGGCTACCAGGAGAATAATTATTACTGAAAGCATGCCATCAAGAATCCATCGCATTCCCGGCTTCAGCTCGTACAGGGGCTCTTTGATAAAAGTGTACACGGCACAGGCGTGCATGAAGACACCGGCAACCGGCTTGTCACGGCCTGGAACGGTGTAACCATCATCACCGAAACTCGTGGCGTCGCCCAGGATCACTAACTTATTTTCGAAGCGATGGGCCCAACCAGCTTCACCGACTGACTGCGGACTGACCGTGACGAGCGCTTCGTTCTGCAGTGCTTCAAGTTTGCTGTGATTTACAAGCGTATCGGCAAGCTCAAAATCTTGAAACTTTCGTACTGTACCGGGACGATGATCCGCGGTCTTCTCAATCGCCCAAGCCATCCAGGAGGGTGGGGCCAATCCGGATAGCGGCGTCTTCACTTGCGCGAGCGCGCTACTGAGTCCAGGTAACCGATCAGAAACACCATTGGCATGTATCCACAGCGGCACTCGACCAGGCTCACCTTCTCTACCGCTCAGAATCACCGCCAGTTCTTTATATTTTTCCAGTCCGAGCCAAGTATCGGAATTCTCAAGCTTTGCGCGCCAGACACCCAAAAATACCGGGACCTTCCGGTCTCGTTTCATTTCCAGACAGAAATCGAAAAAGTCCGGATCTTCCGGCGTTATCCACCCGTTTTCGTTCGGCGAAAAATCGATGTCCAGCGCGATTGCCTGAGGCTTCTGATCGACTATCGCCAAGACTAAGGCCTGGAGTTGAGGTCTGGGAGTTGGTACACCCTTGCCTCCCGAAATCTGGCTGATATCTACGACGACAACCGGGCGGTTTTGCGGATCAAACGACGACAACTGGTTCTGCAGGAACTCATAAGCGAGTCTCTCGGTTCTATGACCGAGAGGGAGTTGTTCAAACAGCGCTGTGATGCAAAGCAACAGCACTGTAACCAGCAGTCCTATGAGGACGTATCCTTTTACGGATAATCGTTGAGTTGGCTTCTTTGGGCGTCTCATTCCCAAAAGCCTCTCTTGAGCGACGTTGTAAGGCGCCAGAGGACTGAAGTCCGCGGGGTGGAGGCCGGCGGCCCGTACCCTCAATCGGTTCAAGGCTGGATTTGCGAGTATGCAAGGAAGCAGGCTCGTGAGATACAGCCCGTCAAAACAGCAGCACGATACGCCCGCTCCATGTCAATGTCAACGATGAATTTACACGATGAATTTACACGTGTAATTTACACGGTAGTGCCCGAATTTGGAGCGCGCCCACCTGTCAGCGCTTTGGTTGCTGCGACCTGTCGCAGCAGTTTGGCAAAAGCAGCTTTATTACCAAGCAGGGCGGCGTCGAGCGGCCGCGAGCGAAAGCGGTGACAGGTCCATGATTAGGGCACTACCATTTACACAGGTGAATTTACACGTTTAAGCGCCAAGTTGTAATGTCATCCATCCATGTGCGCAAAAGTAGGGCAATAATATGCCGCATCCAGGCAGCGCTTTTCTTGGTAATACCATAACCGATATTCACGTTGTCATGCGGGGGTGATGCGTGCCTAGAAGCTGGCGGGTGAAGTTCCAGATGAAGAGTGGGTTGAGAATCAAGTAGCGGCGCCAGAGGCGCTGGGGCTCGACCAGCAAACGAAAAAACCACTCGAGTCCATAGTTCTGCATGAACTTTGGAGCCTGACTCAACGTCCCCGCGTGGATATCAAAGGCGGCGCCGACTGCGATCATCGCCGCCGAAATCTTTCCGAGATGCTCAGCTACCCACTTCTCCTGGCGTGGACAGCCACGACCCACAAAGACGATGGCCGCGCCTGACTGATTGATGATCTCGACATCCTGACGATCTTCTTCCGGTGTAGCTTCGCGAAACCGATCGGCCTGAACTCCGGCTATGATCAATCCCGGAAACTTCGCTTTAAGATTGCGCGCGAGGCGATCAGCGACAGCTTCGGTGCTGCCAAAGAGAAAGATCGGCAACTGCTCCTGAGCGGCCACTGCGCAAATTTTCAGGGTTAAAGTTGGGCCGTAGACTCGATCTTTTATCTCTCGAGCTCCCAGAAGATTCATCGCCCAGCGCACCGGCTGCCCATCTGGGGCGATCAGATCAAGCCGGCTCAGCATCTCGGCGTAAACCGGATCTCGATAGGCCTCCATGACGCCGTGCACGGCGAGCGCGGTAACTCCGAAGCTTTTCCTCTTTCGCGCAGCCTCGATGATCAACGCCACTGCTGATTCGTAATCAACTCGACTGACATTAACGCCGAGTATACTTATAGATCTCGCAGATCCCGCGGGATTTGATATTTGCGTCATGTTTCGGTCGTAAGTTTCGCGTAGTAGGACAATTTCGCTCTTATCTCATTCACACCGTAGCTTCAGCCCGGTGCTTAAGAACTGAAAGAACAGCCGAACCGTTTCAACGGTTTCAGATCAATCGAAAGAACGTAAACCGTTGAAACGGTTCAAGTCATCAGCGAAACGATCTTCACCCGGTTGAAACCGGGTGAGAATGAGAAGCACCACAATTCAACCTGGACCACCACCTAATTTCGAGTTGATTGAGCCAGAGCTGCATTCTGCGACAAGGTAGCCTCTTTCCCCGGATCCATTCTCGCCACTTCTATAACGATTTCCCGTGTTCGTGCGAGAAACCTGTCGATGGTGTAATTCCTCAGATATCTTTCTCTTCCATTGCGGCCCATCCTCGCCCTCAATTCTTCATTATCCAGCAGCTCATTGAGACGTTCGGCAACCGCGACAGAATTCTTTACCTCAACCAGAAAACCTGTCTCACCATCAATGACAATGTCCGGAATTGCCCGCCAGTGCGTGGAAACAACGGGCAAGCTAAACATCATTGCTTCGATCAGCACGTTGCCGAATGACTCGGCTGGATAGTAAGTCGGAAAACAAAATATATCGGCGCGCCGGTATTGTTCCCATTTCTCCCCGTCGATTTTTCGACCTGTGAATTCAACCTGTTCCTCAATTCCCTGCTCCTGAATCCGATCTAGTAATTGTGTTCGGTATTCCTCAGAAGCAAACTCGCCAACGATTCTGACTTTGAATTCGCGGCCTTGCCCTTTGAGCAAAGCGGCCGCTTCGATTATTGACTCAACTCCCTTATCAGCGCGGACCATACCGACGAAAAGAATCACCGGGACGGAGTTTCGTGAGGTGCGCTTAGGTAGCTTGGCGAACTCATCAACTACGCCATTCGACATGACGTATCTCTTCCGAGCTTTGACGAATTCCGCATCAGGTGGATTCAGCGCCGACTTTTGGACGCCGGCTGCGGGATACAAAAAGGCTCGGTCAAAGATCCATCGGAGCGCTCCTTTCCATTTTCCGGCGGTCAAAGACAAGCCACTCGCGTGGAAGACCAGGATGATCTTTCGCTGGAAGATTTTCAGCCAAAGCAAGGTAACGATGTCTCTCAACAATGGAACTGTGTCAGCACCCGGTGGGTAATAAATGACGTCTATTCGATGCCGTAAGATCTTGTAACCACTTTCAAGCAGCACTTTGAGCAGGTGAAAGATTTTCTCGATCTCGACTTGACCAAACTGATTGACGGTCCTGGAGTAGTTCATGCGAACGTGGTGGACCTTTATGTCTGGGAATGTCGCTCTTACGATGTTGGCGATCGAGAGCATCTGGCCGACATACGGCGGAGGAGTTTGGCCGATGACGAGCAGTTTTACTGGCCTGTCGCGTTTTACGTCTTTCATCGCGCCGCCCTCCGCTGCGCCGCCTGATACTCCGAGCTGAGAGCCGCGATCGTCAGCACAAACATCGGCAACCCTGGGGTAAACACCAGTGGATTTAGCATTCCCTGAATGAGCGTGTATACCAGTGCTCCGATCAGCAGGCAGTGCTGCGTAGTGACAAGCGACCGGCAAAGATAAGCGAGATAGGCCACAACCAGAATCAGTCCGACCAATCCGGTTGTGAGCCAAATTTCGATGAACGAGTTGTGCGCGTGACCAGCCCAGATGAAATCCTTCATCAACAGGTAGCGAGATGAATAGTAGCCATACCCGATTATTGGCTGTTCGAAGATGTATTCGAAGGCCTTCGGCCAAAGTTCGGTCCGCGAGTTCAGCGTGTACACATCATCGGTAAGCAATGAACTAAATGGTCGGAACAGCGCATCCTGGAAGATCATCACCACGGCTAACACGACAGAAATAAGTAGCATCGCCACGACTGCTCTAATGCTATTCCTGCGTACTTTTAGAATCGCCATAACAATGAGAGCAGCAACGACCGCGACGCTTGGACCTCTGGCATCAGTCATCCAAAGCAATCCGAGTAACAGTGCCATGCCTACTCCCTTCGTCACTTTCCCAAGCCTCGTCGAGAACAAACACACGACTGAAAGCGCCAGGAAGTCTCCGGTGAGAAGCGGATGAGCGTAAGCGAGCAGCAGCCTCGGGCGTTCTGCGAGGGCGGGTGGCTCTTCACCGAGTAGATGTAGCGGAAGGGCTTCGTTTCCGGTGCTAGGTAGCGGCGTCCCCCAGAAAAAGATGTTTGCAAGAATCAAAATCGCGAGCGCCGCGACTAGACCAAGCGCGAGTACTGTTTGAAGTTGATCTCGCTCACTGTGAAGTTGGCGAGACAAGGTGACAAACATGATCCCCGCCAACGCAACCGCCCACAATTCAGCGCCTTTAGCTATTGCAAGAAATGGATTAGGTGACCAGATGGAGGAGAAAAAAGTCCAAGCCACAAAAATCGTGATGATGATCGTTGCGGGACTCCTGAGGTCAGCGAGCGCCAGACTTCGATATCTGGCATAGGCGGTCATCAAAAACAAACCGGTCAGGATCAGTCCAAATTCAATTACGCCTCGGAGTGTCAGTCCCCCGCCCTTAATCGCATCATTCGGAGGCACGAGTGGAATAAATGCGAGCACAACGAGCGTCACCGCTGTGAAAAGGAGGACGGTATCGACGGCTGAAGTACGGTCCGACGCTACGTCTTTCAGTAAGTCGATGTCGTAAAGTTGCTGCATCTCTCTTACGTGGCATCGGCATCTTGCCGATGTGCATTACCTTGTGGCATCGGCATCTTGCCGATGTGCGTTACCTTATGGCATCGGCATCTTGCCGATGTGCGTTACCTTATGGCATCGGCATCTTGCCGATGTGCATTACCTTGTGGCATCGGCATCTTGCCGATGTGCATTACCTTGTGGCATCGGCATCTTGCCGATGTGCGTTACCTTATGGCATCGGCATCTTGCCGATGTGCATTACCTTGTGGCATCGGCATCTTGCCGATGTGCGTTACCTTATGGCATCGGCATCTTGCCGATGGTGTGGTTCATGGGCAAGTTGAACTTAGGTAGCGCCCCACGGGCGGGACGCCCGTGCCACGTTTCCACGACTTCGGAATACCAGCGCGAGACTTGCTCGACGCGTTCGGGCCAACCTTGCTTCTGCGCATATCTCCAACCAGCCTCGCCCATTTCTCGACGCATCTCAGCCGAGCTGGCTAGCGCGCAGATTCCCTTGGCTAACCCCTCAACGGTGTGTTTCGGATCAACCACCGGTACTTTGATTCCAGCCTCGTCGGGAACCATGCTGCTCGCGGCTTGATGATCGAGAGTGAGAATCGGGAGACGATGCGCCATAGCCTCCAACAAAACCGTTGGCGCTGAGTCTCTCAAGCTGGTGAACATGAAAGCATCCGCCCTGCGATAGACTTCTTGCACCTGATCCCAGGAGAGCGCACCAAGGAACTCAACTCGATCACCCAGACCAAGTTTCAAAGCCATGGTCTGCATCTCGGCGCTCAAAGGTCCATCGCCGCCGGCGACTTGTAGCCTTACCTTCAAACTCGATTCAGTGTGAGCCAGTGCTTCCAGGGCGAGGGCCAGACCCTTGATCGGAATTAAGCGGCCTGCCCAAAGGATTCGGATCTCTTCATTCGAGCTTAAGAAGACTTTGGGCTCCAGCATCATCAGCTTTTCCGGAACGCCGCACGAAAGCAACGAGTGCACATTGGTGGCGCCCGCAGACTGCAACGCTTCCGTTGTTGCAGCGTTAACCGAAAGCACTAACGAACTACGTCGAACCGCGGCTCGCAATGCGGGACGACGGCCCGCAATTTTCACTCGGACCGTGCGCATAATCTCTTTGAGCCAATGCCCAGCGAAATACCGTCCGAAGGCGCTGGGAGTAATTTGCCCTCCGCCCACCGGCCCCCAAACGAAAGGAACAGGTAACTTCCAAAGCAACGGTGGCTCGCTAATCGTTCCCCAACTCACATGATGAACTACGTCAAACTCATGCAGTTCGTGAAGTCGTTTGGCCTCACGCAACGCCTTTCGCTGCCAAATGATGTAATGAAGTCTTAGGCCCCGATCGCTTTCCAAGGATCGCCATGGATCCCACTTAGCGTTCAGCGCCAACCACACAAATCGAAGCTTTGAATTTGGGTTTCGCTCGAGGTAGCGTTCGACTTCATGACGAAATTTTGGGTGCGTCATCACCCACACTTCGTGCGATCGAGACAGGTGCCACGCGAAGTTCCACGTGACCGCCGGCTCTGACCCGCGATCCGGACTACAAGCATGACCAACCAGAAGTACCTTCATGAGTTGACCTCCGGATCTGTCGCTTCACCGGGCGGGGCAACTTGTCTCAAGATCACAGCGCCGAGAATCACGCGAGAGAGAAACCAAATTCCCAAGGCTGAGATCGCTCCTGCCAGGCCAAAGGCCGTGACTAGCGGAACAATGGTCAGCAGGAGTAGTGCGCAACATCCCAACTCCGCGAATAATTGTTTCCTCGTCTCCTGCAACGCGTTCAGCAGAAACTTCAGTGCCAGCGCGATAAAGAACAAAAAGTAGGCGACCGCAAACAGACGAATGTCCTGATCGAGATTCAGGTACGTTGAACCGGAGCCGTAGAGGAGACTGAGAAGTTGTTTTGGAAAGGCTATCAGGACCCCGAAGCACACTAGAAGTATCAGGCCGCCTTGAGTCGCGTGAACCATGGCCACGCGTCGCGCGGCTCGCAATCCTTTCTGGGCGCGAGCGCGAGCTGCTTCGGGAACAATCACATTCCCCAAACTCAGCATCACCGGGTGCGTGAGACCCAACAGATTTGAAATTGCTTGATAACCTGCAGCCGCTCCGGCCCCTCGCATTAAGAACAACACCCAGGGCGCTGCCTGGAAGCCAAGATTTGTCGTCAGCTCAGACCAAAGCATCCAGTGACCCGTGCGCCAGAATCGTTTGACTAGATTCGTCCAACCATGCGGCAGACCTATTTCACTGCGTAGCTGCCAGGACTGAACCAGCGCCGCGAGACTGCATGTGATCGCAATCGCGGCGAAAGCTCGTTCAATGGTTAACGTTCCAGTCTGCGACAACCACCAGATGATTCCTGCCTGGCAGAGGTAACTGATCCCGTCGCCAATCACAGCCTTTCGACATGAGAATCTCGCCATTAGAGCTCTGCGCGTAGTTTCCTGCAGTTGCCAACAAAGAAGCGCGAGCCATGCCCAGAGTCCAAGCTGCGTTGCTCCAATAAAAGAAGCCGCGCCAACCACAGCCAACCCCAAAGGCACGCTCATAAGCCCTGAAAACACCAGGGCGCTACTCACCTTATTTCTGCTCTCATTGGCGTCGGAGCCAGCTGTGATAACCGTGATGGGATAGACGATCAGCGAGCTATGAACGACGTTAAGGAAGAGCATCAAGCCAAAGAGCACCGTCCAAACACCGTAGAGTTCAGGTGTGATCGAGCGGGCCAGCACAATCGTCGTCAGAAAATTTCCCAGGCTCACGACACCCTGGTCCGTGATCGCCCAAAACCCTTGCAGGTCAAGCAACGCGGTCGAGCGCAGCACGAGTGCTTTCAAGCTTGGCATCGCGCGGCGGGCCGTCTCGTCTCGAAATTTGGTTTGAACTTCCATTCCTTATTCTGCGTTCGTTGACAACACTGCTTGCTGCCACCTGCTCGTTCCCCTGCGCGAGTAGGTCTCGCGGACGACATAGCCTTGTTTGCGAAGCTGTCCTATCCAGTCGTAGCCTCCGTAGAGCTTGCGCCGGAAAGAATGAATATCGTCTTCAGGATGGATAACAATTCTGGAGAATGTAGTGTTGGATTCGTTAAAGTCCGTGTGGCCTAATTCAGTTGTGAAAAAGTGCTTCAAACCGTTCTTCTGCAGGATCGCGAAGGCTGCGGAGGAATACGAACCATAATGTCCAAACGGAAAGGCAAAACTTTTGGGTGTGACGCCGATTTCCTCGGAGAATAGTGATGTACCCAACTCAACATCCTTCGCGATCTCTTCATCTGACATCATTCCGAAGTTGCGATGAGTATGACTATGAAACCCAACGTCCACGCCGCCGGCTTTCATCTCACGCAAGCCGCACCACGTGAGAGGCTCCCACAAGTTTGGAAACGCAGTCTGGCTCTCGCGCTCAACTTTTAGATCACGATCGAAAACGCCCAAGGTGTTACCAGCTACCAGACCGGTGCAAACGAAGAGGTTCAACTTCATGTTGAACTCCCTGGCTATCGGCCATGCGAGTAGATAGTTGTCGTTGAATCCGTCGTCAAAAGTAATCAAGACAGATCGACTTGGAAGTTCGCGCAAATCGGCGGCAGCTTCACAGAATTCCTGAAGCGTTAGCGAGACGAAGCCTTCGCTTACAAGCAGTCGCAGTTGCTCGCGGAATTGTTCGGGGGTTACTGAGTAAGGCGGTTGTTTGCCGTTCTTCTTAACTCGAGGGAGAACGCGGTGATAACACAGCACGGGTGGGTCAAGTCGAGCACGACTCCGATCAAGCCGGGTCAAAGGCCAAGTGATCCTGGTGGCGAGTTTGGCAATGAGAACGGAGGCGTGCATTTGGTTTTAGAGTGGACGCTGCTCGATCGTGCACAAGGATTCGTGGCATGGGCGTCCCGCCCATGTTGCGATGCCCGGCCACTCACTTGACCTGCTTTCATGGCCAGAACTTGCTCGGGCGTCACGACATGGGCGGGACGCCCATGCCACGGATGCTCGCCACGCCTAGAGTTTTCGATATATCCACTCCGGCACGACATGGCGGCGCCGATTCAACACCAAACCCGTCAGCTTTCCGTTGGCCATTTCGATTGTCCGTCTCGCCCGCAGAATTTGATCTCGTTTGGTTCGATCAGCTGCAACCACCAGCACTACTCCATCAACATCAGGCGCCAACATCTCAGCATCATAAGAAGCGGCCAGCGAAGGACAGTCGATGAGTGTGTAAGTAAAGGTTGCTGTTAGAGCCTGCAGAGGATCCAAACCCCATTCAGCGTCTTCCTGCCAACCTCTTCCCTGCTCGGTTTGCTCCGAGGCGCCCTCTACTTCAAATTCTTTTGCCAGCAGCCAGAGATTTGGCACGCTGGTTTGAACAAAGCAGCCCGTAGTGTTCACAAAGTCGGCTACACGCAAGTCGCGTAAGCGAGATGCATCGAGCAACACCGTGCGCTGTCCTGTTTGCATTGCGAGCTTCTCGGCAAAGAACTGCACCACGTGACTAACGCCTTCACCGCCATTGGCGGAGGTGAACGCGATTACAGAACCACGACCGCGGCGACTTACTTCGGATCTCACGCGGGTCAGCAGCCCATTAACGGCGGTAGGCTCACGCTCCAACGATCTGGCTTTCGAAGTAACTTTGGTAGTCGAATTGAATAACTGCACTGTGTCGCTCCCGACTAAGAATGAATCTTTTCAGACTGCTGTTGCTGAACCTTCTCTGAGAGTCGCTATCACCGGCACTCCCGCAAGAGTTTCAAGCTCGCGCGGCGTGTGCACGGTGTCGCGTACCAGCTCGGCAAGAATTACTGCGCTCATGCTGACAAAGGCTGCCATGAACAGACCCAGGGCCAGCATCAATCGCCGATTCGGTTTTGAAGGCGCCCGTTGGACCACGGGAGTCTCTGCGAGCGAGACGTTTGTGATCTTCTTTTGATCGAGTTCATCGGCAATGCGCGCCTCTTCTCGCTTCTTTGCATACAGCTGATAGTTCTCTTCAGCCTCATTCACCTGTCGTTCGAGGTCGCCATGCTCTTTGGTGGCTTGCTCCAGCCGCGCTAGTACTGCTGTGTACTTTTCAACCTGACCCTTCAGGTCGTCCCGCCGTGCCAACTCTCCAGCAAGTTCTTGTCGGGCTTTCGCGAGTTCGGTCTCCAGTGTTTGGCGCAGTGGATTAATGTCCGATGACTGTTCGACGTTGGTGGCGGTTTTGGATTCTTCAAGCGCTTGAGTCGTGTCTTTGATTTGTTGGTCAACTTCCGTTACCAGCCGATCATCAGGCCGGTATTTGGTCAGCAGCTGGGTTCTTTTGTTTTTCAATTCGACCAACATAGTGCTGAGACGTTCGAGTGAGTATTGATTTGGCAAGGAACGGCTTTGAGTCGCGACTCGGTCGGGCTGCTGAATAAGTTGTTGCTGGAGTTTGGCGATCCGCTCGGTTGTGTCCTTTACAGATCCGACCGCATCGAGAAACCTGGATCGAACCTCAGCCATCTTTTGCAGGTTCAATTGCTTCTCCTGCTCGAGCGAAATGAAGTTTTTTTGGCGCTGAAACGATTCGAGACTGCCTTCTACCTCCTGTAGTTGAGCGTTGTATTGCGAGGTCTGAGCTTGAAAGAACTCGCGCGTTCCGGGCGGGCGATGCAGCTTGAGGTGTTTTTCCAGATATAGATTCGCCAGGTTCTGCAGGACTGATGCAGCGAGCTCAGGTGATCGCGCGGTGTAGCTAATCTCGATAATGTCAGCCTTGCGCGTGCCGATAATCTCGAGGTCCTTTTCTAACTGCAGCACAGCTCTTTCAACTGGCGGTACCTGGTTCGTCCAAATGGATGCGGGTGCATGCTGATCCAGTCCGCTTTCTCTGACAACCTGTTCAAGCAAGTCTTTGCTGGTGAGTAACGCTATTTCTGAATTGATTTGCGTTTCGGTGACTTCACCGCTTGTGTTCGGCGAGTTAGTCCGCTCGGGCGTAATCACGACGTCGGCGCGAGCGTTCTTGACGAGAATGCGCATGCGCGACGTGTACTGACTTGGCAATAACACCGAAAGGGCTATCGTCAATGCGAGGACGGCGCCGAAGAGACCTAACAAAAGCCATTTCCGCCTGAACATCACCGTGAACACTTCTCGAAGAGTCCAGCTGGATAAACGAAAAGGGGCCATCTCCAAAAGGGCAGAAGAGTCTCGGTCAGAAGAGTCTCGATTGTGCAGTTGTGGAATTAGGGACATTCTTCCTCGCTGAGCATTTTCATGACGCATTTTTTCCCGTGCAGTCTGAGAAAGTCTTCCGACTGACGAAAAAGTTCGTTTCTTCCTCGCCTGGTCTACACACAGCAAGCAAGTACGAGCTCAAAATCCACCGCAGTTGTAAAAGGGAGAAATGATTAAAAGGAGCGACTTTCCAATCAGACAGTTTGCAGTCTTGATCAGCTTGAGGACACTGGCCGGCTATTTCTAGAAACCCGAGAAACCCGAAAAACCCGAAAAACCATCGAGCATTTCATTAGCTGAGGCAGTCCTTGTATTCTTAGCGTGAATTGCACAAGTACTCAGCGATGCTATTTACCGACATTAATATAAGCCCGTCCCTAAACTGGCTCGCTATCTTGAATCTCCTGGGCGCAGCTCAGGGATTGTTGCTCGCCCTTGCGCTCGTAACAGTGAAGGGTCTGAACAGCACAGCCAATCGCCTACTCGCAGCCCTCACATTGACGATTTCAATCATAGTCAGCGGCGCAGTTCTGCTCACCTCTGATTATGTCTTCGTATATCCACATCTGAGTCGACTGCATCATCCCTTTGTGTTTCTGGCGGGCCCGTTACTCTATTTGTACATTCGGCAATTAACGTCGGGAGACAATAGGCTTAATTGGAAGGACGTTTTCCATTTCATCCCTTTCGCTTTCTGTCTGGTTTATTTGCTGCCGTACTACTTTCAGAGTGCGGATGCGAAAATGAGAATTTTAGGTTCGGAGTACATTCAAGAATCCTCTCAACAATGGTACTACCTCAGATCCGCGCTGTTTATTACCCAGTTCCTTGTTTATCTAATTCTTATCATCTTAACCATCGTCCGGTACTCAAAGAATCTCGCTGAGCAAAAGTCAGCAAGGGATCGGGCGGTGCTTTGGGAAGTACGCTTCTTTGTGATTGCTTCGTCGATATTGTGGGTGGCTGCGATTCTTCGCTATGTACTGGATCGAGGCGGAAACCTTCTCGTTCCATTAGGAGCGTCGGCACTGATCTACGCGATGGGCTATCTAAAGATGAGACGTGTCGAAGGGGAGCCCGTTTCCGACGAACCGGTTTCAACCAAAAAATACGAAAAGTCTACTCTGACTCCTGACCGCGCCGAACGATATCTCAAACGATTGATGAATTGCATGGAGACAGAAAAGCCTTACATCGATGGAGACCTCACGCTCCAGAAACTGGCCGATAAGATTTCAGTGCCTGCCAATCATCTTTCGCAGGTAGTCAATGAAAATGTCGGCCAGAGCTTTTCTGACTTCGTGAATTCATACCGGATAGAAGAGGCAAAGCGAAAATTAGTCGATCCGAACAGCAAACACCTCTCGGTTTTGGGAATCGGCGAGGCGGTAGGATTTAACTCAAAGTCGTCCTTCAACGCTGTTTTTAAGAAACATACCAACACGACCCCATCGGAATTCAGAAAATCGTCCGAATGAACCGCACCCAGCCAGGCTTGGTGCTCACCTTTTCCTGAGTCCAAACAGGCTCCAGGTCACATTCGTCCCTTCAATTAGTCCAGCATTGCGAATCTGGCCGTCCAGACTTAGCCAAACGGGCGATTTTCTCACCAAATCTGCGTCTAATCGGGTGCAGTAAAAGACCGGCTGCGAGATTGTCAGCGGAACAAAGCTTCGTCACCGGTCCAAAACATAAAGCAACCCAGAAGAGGAAATAGATTCAATGCTAACTTCAATTTCGTCCTCACCAAGAATCAAACGTGGAAAAGAACTCGTGCGAACACTAAGACTGACTCTGGCGATTGTGCTGGTGTTTTCAACACTGGCTTTTCCGCTTACCCGGAGTCGCGCCGTGGTTCCGGAACGAAGCTCCGATGCCGACTCTCAGTTGGCCAACAAAGCCGACCCGTTGCTGGCGATGATGTTACGAGCCGTTTCCCGGACAAGCCTCACTGGAACGGTATCGGTACATGATTACCTGCCCCCGAATCCCAGCGAGTCGGAAACTAAGGCCCTGTCACGTATCTCGGGTCTCACAAACACCAGCGGGGCCTACCGACTAAGTCTGATAGTAACGCTCGCAAATGCAGACGATTCGGAGCTGAAAGCCGCAGGCTTCGCAGTTGGAGCACGGATCGGCAATTTGGCAACTGTGGAAGCGACTCCTACTGAGGTCTCACGATTGGCAATGCTGAATACGGTAACTCATCTGACCGCTTCGACTCGCTTATTCGCAAACAACGATTTGTCGCGTCGCGCGATAGGCATTGACGACGTCAACGGTCTGCGGCAAGTCTCGCAAACGGGTCATGGAGTGATTGTGGCAGTCATTGATGACGGCATCGACTTTCGCCATCCGGATTTCACCGTTCCAGGCAGCAACGGCAAAAAGACCCGCATAAAAGCTTTGCTCGATATGACAGTTTACAACCCTCAGGCACCGCCTCTGCCGGCTGATCCGAATTGGAATTACATTCTACCAGGGTCAACTGCTCCTATCGGTCGTTTGCACTCAGAGTCTGAGATCGATGCTGACTTGAACGGCAATAATGTAATTCAGCAACGGAACCGGACCGGACATGGAACTCACGTGGCGGGAACTGCAGCTGGCAATGGGCTAGGTGCGCCTGCGGCCGGCAAATATGCGGGTGTTGCACCTGAAGCTGATCTGGTCATCGTCAAGTGCAGCCGACAAAATGATGGCGCCGATAACTTCCTCGATGCAGATCAGCTCAATGCGCTCGCATTCGTGCGAGAAAAGGCGGCGGAGCTTAACGAGCCCTTTGTCATAAACATGAGCATGGCCGGACATTTTGGGCCGCACGACGGGTCGCGCGCCAACGAACGCGCCATCGACGAAATAGTGAATAGCGGATCCGGACGCGCGGTGTGTGTCTCAGGCGGTAGCACCGGTGATATGCATGCGCACGCTAGCGGTGTAGTGTCGCAGAACGGCACCGTTAATCTCTCTCTCAATGTTCGTAATGCGACTCAAGTTATATGGCTCTCGTATCTAAAATCTGACAGCCTTTCAGTCATCGTAAATCGACCGGACGGCGCCTCCTCCGCATCTGTCAACTACAACCCGAATCTGGCGCCGGGATTTAGCAATCAGTATTTGGATATCTACAACACGCTCGATGATAAGCGTGATTCGGATCCACAAAATGATCAAAAGACAATCATTGTCTTGCTCAAACCCGGCGCTACTGCGCTCGGACCTCCGCCGCACACCTGGACCATAAAGCTCCAGGGCGACGCGATCGTTAACGGGAACTTCGACGCGTGGGCAAGTCTCGAAGGTGACTTCATCAACAACATTGATGACACTCGTCAAACGACCATTCCAGGCACTGCGCGCGGTGGAATAACTGTGGGAGGCTTCGTCACGCGGCAAGGCGACCGCCCGATTGGGGACTACGCATCGTTTTCGAGTCCGGGGCCTACGGCTGATGGGCGACTAAAGCCCGATATCAGCGCTCCAGCCTTCACAGTCTTTTCCTCGAAGGCTGCCGGTTCGCTCTTCTTCAACGAACCCCTGGCGCCCGACAGCAACATGTATGTTGGTGCTTATGGGAATAGCTTTGCGACACCGGCGGTCACCGGAGCTGTGGCACTGCTGCTACAGAGCAATCGAGCGCTGAAAACAGATCAGATCAAACAAATCCTAAGAAACACAGCTACGCACGATAGTTTCACCGGCAGTGCTGCCTGGCATCCACGCTTCGGTGCGGGCAAGCTCAACATTTCTGCGGCGCTCAACTCACTGACCGCGGGGAACTCCATTGATGACACGCGTTTCTTTGTAAGGCAACACTATCTTGATTTCCTCAATCGAGCCGGCGATCGCTCTGGTTTGGATTATTGGACAAGTGCCATTAGTCAATGCGGAAACGATTTGGCCTGCGTGCATTCCCAGCGCATCGGGGTTTCGGCAGCGTTTTACATCGAACTTGAATTTCAAGAGACCGGCAACTTTGTTTATCGAGCTTACAAAGCGTCTTATGGCAGGCGGCCGGCCTTTGCGGAATTCATGCCGGATCGCAGCTCGATCGTAGTGGGCTCAGCGCTTGAAGCAAGCAAACAAGCTTTTGTCAGTAGCTTCGTAACGCGAGACCTTTTCAAGCAGGCCTACCCCGCTAATCTTTCAGCCGAAGAATTTGTAAACCGTCTGTTCGATGCCGCCCAATTAACTCCCTACCTGGCAGAACGAGAACAAGAAATTCACGCGATTACAGATAATGGCCGAACCCGTGCCGAGGTTGTGCGGGATGTCATCGAAATCCAGGCTTTCAAAGACCGGGAATACAATCCCGCTTTCGTCCTCATGCAGTACTTCGGTTATTTACGTCGCAATCCCGATCAGGGTGGATACGACTTCTGGCTCGGAACTCTGAACGACCGCATTCCCGGAAATTATCGCGCGATGGTTTGCGCATTCATTACGTCTACGGAATATCAACTGCGGTTTGGAACCCAATTCTCGCGCAGCAACAACGACTGCAATCCATAAAAACCCACGCCCACCATTTAGGAAGAAAGGAAATGACGATGATTAGAACCCTATTCTTATGTAGCTTAGCTTTTCTGGTTACGACCTCCGCCAAAGCTCAGGAAACACCCAAGGCCGAACTTTTCGGCGGCTATTCTTATGCTGGCAGCGGCTCTAACGGCTTTGATGTATCAATCGCTGCGAATTTGAACAAGTGGGTAGGCGTGGTGGCGGATGTCGGTGGTCAATATTCGCGCTTTACCGATCAGGGGTTCACGGAAAGAATTAAGACCCACTCGTTCTTGTTTGGCCCGCGAATCTCTTACCGAAAGAACAGCCGGGTTACTCCATTTGCCCATGCCTTGTTCGGAATCTCCACATTGAAAACCGAGACTAACGAATTCGGTCCGGTCCTGAGCTTCTCGGATGCTAGTTTTGCGATGGCTTTGGGTGGCGGATTGGATGTCAGAATCTCGAATCGGCTGGCAGTGCGTGCTCTGCAGCTTGAGTTCTTACGAACGAGATTCTTTGAGGAGACGCAACATAAGGGGCGACTTTCTTTTGGGCTCGTGGTGCGCTTCGGCAGAAAATAGTTTTATCAGGAAGCTTCAGCTGAGGTCCAACGGCCAAATTGGCGAAGCTTACTGTACCGCCGAGTTAGTCTTTCATCGACGGTAAGACTGACAGCTTCGGCTAATTGACGCCACAGAGCCGAATCGAGAAAGCGAGCTGCTGCGTCGTGATCAGTGTGCGCGCCTTCGGCTGGTTCCGGAATTATCTGATCGACGATTCCTTCTTCGAAAAGATGTTGCGCGGTGAGCCGGAGCCCCGCGGCCGCTTGCTCCGCTTGACCTGCATCTTTCCAAAGTATGGCTGCACAACCTTCGGGAGTGATTACTGAGTACGTAGCATTTTCGAGCATTAGCACCTGGTCGCCAACCGCGATAGCCAAGGCGCCACCAGACCCACCTTCACCAATGATCGTGACAATCACCGGCACCTTCAGCTTCGCCATCTCGCGCAGGTTGTAGGCTATGGCTTCCGCCTGGCCCCGCTCTTCAGCGTCAATTCCCGGGTAGGCTCCCGGCGTATCGACGAAGGTGAAGATTGGCCTGCCAAATTTGTCGGCCAGCTTCATCGCGCGCATCGCTTTGCGGTAGCCCTCGGGTTTGGGCATGCCAAAGTTTCGGTAGCCCCGTTGCTTGGTGTCACGGCCTTTCTGTTGACCCACGACGACGACCGGCAAACCATGAAATCGAGCAAAGCCACAGATGATCGCAGGGTCGTCAGCAAATCGACGGTCGCCATGAAGCTCAACAAAGTCTTCGAACAGTCGCTCAACAAAATCGAGCGTGTAAGGACGGTCGGGATGGCGAGCTAACTGAACGCGCTCGAATGCTGTGCGAGTATCCGGAGCTGGATCCGATTGGGATTGAGCAGCCGTTTTTTCAGGTTTGTCTTTTCGCTTCGATCTGGCCATAGTGTCCGCCCTGCCGGTCGCTCTTCTATCCTGACGCGGTGGATCTCGAAAGCGCGAGCTTATCACCCGTGTCGACTGAACATCCTAGCTGTTTCAAATCCGAAACTAAAGCCGGACAATGCTCGGCCCTCAAGGCTTGATTGGCGCGAATTCGCACGCAAACGTCGCCTTCGATCTTCACTTCGAACACGATGTCCTCGGAGCCAGGATACTTGTGAAGGACGTCGAGTACGGAATCGAGCAAGGCTTCATGGTTGTCACTGAGAGGCATTTGCACAATTATTGAGCGCGATGCCTTCACCCGAATGCCATCAAGCCGTTGAACCTGATCGACAATCACCGATGGTGGATTATCTTCTGACAGTTCCAACCTGCCTGTGACGAGAGCCGGCAACTCTGCCTGGAGCAGGCTGCTGTGTTTCCCATATGTCTCAGGCCAGCAGACGCATTTAGTCCCGCCTGAATCATCCTCGAGACGGAATAACGCAAAGCGATCACCCTTCTTGGTGGTTCGCACCTGCAAGTCGTTTAAGATTCCGCCAATAGAAATCCGGCCGCCGTTCACCATCGAGGGCAAATCGATTGACCGCGCAGCGTTCATTTGCCGCAAGGTATCAACGTAGTCCTCGAGCGGATGCCCGGTGATGAAAAAGCCCAGTGCGTTCTTTTCAGCAACCAGGAGCTGGGTTCGAGTCCAGGGATTAGCCACAGGCGGCAAGGGCTCGGCCTCGGTCTCACCGTTATCAGTCCCAAACAGACCGTCCTGACCAAGTAGGCGAGACTTTCTCGAACGTTGAGCTCGGGCGAGCGCCGAGTCAATCGCCCCATGTAACTGGGCGCGCCACTCAGTTGTCGGCGTAGCTCCAGGCTTCAACGAATCGAAGGCGCCACCACAAATTAAGCTTTCGAAGGCACGCTTATTTAAGCTGCCCTGCTCGATCCGCTCAGCGAAATCGAACACAGACTTGAACGGGCCGGCCTCGCGAGCGGCGATGATGGCCCGCACGGTCGCCTCTCCCAACCCCTTTATCGCGGCGAGTCCGTAACGAATCTCGCCCTTCAGCGGCGTGAAGCCCGACATGCTTTCGTTCACGTCAGGAGGCAACAGCATGATCCGTTGCGCGCGGAGCTCTTTCGAGTACTTGAATACTTTAGCTGCGTCCTGCGATTCAGACGACAGGACGGCTGCATAAAAATGCTCGGGGTAATGAGCTTTGAGGTACGCCGTCTGGAATGCCAGGTAAGCATAGGCGACGCTATGACTGCGATTGAAGCCGTAATCCGAGAACTGAGCCATCAGGGAAAAGATCTTCTCGGCCTTTTCCTGCTTGATTCCACGCTCAATTGCGCCCTGGATGAACTTCTCCTGATGGACGGCCATCTCCTCGCGTTTCTTCTTACCCATCGCGCGACGCATGAGGTCAGCCTCAGCCATCGTGTAACCCGCGAGCTTCTGGGCAAGCTGCATGATCTGTTCCTGGTAGACCATGATCCCGTAAGTGTTGCTGAGGATCTCCTTCATCTCAGGAACGATGTAGCGGACGCTCTTTTTCCCGTGATGACGCTGGATGAAGTCATCCACCATCCCGCCGTCGAGCGGCCCGGGCCGATACAAGGCATTGAGCGCAGCCAGATCTTCAATGCTCTTCGGCTTCAACTTCCGGCAAATCTCCTGCATCCCCGAGGACTCAAACTGGAAGACCGCATCCGTTCGTCCCTCGGCAAAGACAGCCATCGCCATTTCGTCGTTAAACGACACCTCGGGCCAATTAATCTCAATTCCAAGCAGATGCTTAATGCTTAATAAGCAGTCGTTTATTACGGTTAAAGCGGTAAGCGCAAGGAAGTCCATCTTAAGCATGCCCGTTTTTTCGAGGTCGGACATGACGTATTGAGTGGTGACTTCTTCCTTTGATGAGACAGCTATAGGAATCAATTCATGGAGCGGCTCCGGTGAGATAACGACGCCCGCGGCATGGACCGACGAGTGACGGGCACAGCCTTCCAGCCGGCGGGCGATTTCGATCAGTTCCTTCACCTGCGGGTTGATCTCAACCTCACGCCTAAGCTCCGGGACTTGTTCGAGCGCTTGAGAGATACTCACATTCCTTCCACGCACTGGCGGCGGAATAAACTTCGAAATACGGTCGACTTCTGCGTAGGGCATGTCCAGGGCCCTGCCGACATCCTTAATCGCAGCCCGCGAAGCCAACGTTCCAAAGGTGATGATTTGGCAAACCGAATCGCGACCGTAGAGATTGGCTACGTGATTGATGACGGCGGCTCGACCTCGTACGCAGAAATCGATGTCGATATCAGGTAGCGAGACTCGGCCGGGGTTGAGGAATCGCTCGAAGATGAGACTGTACTTTAAGGGATCTACGTCGGTGATTCCGAGGCAATACGCGACCAGACTGCCGGCTGCCGACCCTCGTCCAGGTCCTACGGGGATTGAATTGTCTTTAGCGTAACGAACAAAGTCCCAGACGATTAAGAAGTAGCTGGGAAAGCCCATCTGCTTAATCATCTGGATCTCGCTGACAAGGCGAGTCCGATAATCGTCGAGGCTGTGCTCTAGCTCCCCGCGTTCGGCCTGTCGATCCCAAACTGAGCTCCGGCGATCTTCAAACCCTTCGTTAACCACCTTCTCGAAATACCCATCAACTGAGAGCGCAGAGTGGATTTCCGGTATCGGAAATTTGGGAAGATAGTTGATGTCTTTGGGGAGCTTGAGATCGCACATCTCAGCGATCTCGATAGTCCGATTCAAGGCGTCCGGAAGCTCGCTTCCGAACAGTTCCCACATCTCTGCTGGCGAGCGAACATAGAAATTTGGCGTGTCGAATTTGAGCCGGTTCGTCTCCTGAACTGTCTTTCCGGAGCCGATGCAGAGCAGGACATCATGAGCTCGGGCGTCGTCAGGAAGAAGATAATGGGCGTCGTTAGTTGCAACTAAGGGAATGCCGGTGCGTTTCGACAAATCGACGAGCGACTTTTGAATTCGGTGTTGTGATTCAAGGCCGTGCTCCTGTATTTCCAGGTAGTAATTCCCTTTCCCGAAGATCTCCTGAAACTCAAGAGCGGCTGCAGCGGCGGCATCGATCTTATCCTGCGCCAGAAGGGCTGACGGAACGCCCGAAAGACAAGCTGAGAGGCCGATCAATCCCTCGCTGTGTTGGGCCAGAAGTTCTTTATCGATTTGAGGCTTGTAATAAAAGCCTTCGGTGAAGGCCTTCGAGGTCAAACGAACCAGGTTTCGATAACCCTCAAAGTTCCTGGCCAGCAGAATCAGGTGGAAACGTGCCTTCTCACCTGGGGCGCTTGGCGTTCGATTATGACGGCTGCCACGGCTGATGTAGGTTTCACAGCCGATGATCGGCTTGATCCCTTCGCCTTTCATCGCGTTGTAAAACGAGATAGCGCCAAACATGTTGCCGTGGTCAGTCATAGCACACGCCGGCATGCCCAATTCGGCTACCCGTTTTGCCAATGGCTTAATCTGTATGGCCCCGTCGAGGAGGCTGTAGTCGGTATGTAAATGGAGGTGAACGAAATTCTTCTCAGGCATCAGTGCTCGAGCTTACCTTGCTTGATTAATTAGGAGTGCAAACCAAATGAAGTCAGGACCGAGACTATATCACGAAGACCAGTAGACTCCCGTCTCTGACTGACTCGGTAGCTGCTAGTTAAAGCAACTAAAACCAGTGTCTTATTAACGTCGGGATCAGAAAACAGATTTAAAGTTTATCCTCAACTGCTACTCCCACTCGATCGTGCTTGGGGGTTTCGAGCTGATATCGTAGACGACCCGATTGATCCCTCGAATTTCTGACACAATCCTCGATGAGATTCGCGCCAGCAGATCGTGCGGTAAACGCGCCCAATCCGCAGTCATTCCATCAACGCTCGTGACCGCGCGAATGGCCACGACACGCTCGTAGGTTCGCTCATCGCCCATCACCCCAACCGTTGATATTGGTAAAAGAACCGGGAACGCCTGCCAGACGGAGTTATAAAGCTCGGCCAAGCGAAGTTCTTCATCGAGAATCCTATCCGCAGCTTGAAGCAGGCGTATTCGCTCGGGAGTGATTTCGCCAATGATTCTCACTGCGAGGCCGGGGCCAGGGAAAGGATGTCTACCTAGAATTGACTCCGGCACTCCTAATTCCCTTCCAATGAGCCGCACTTCGTCTTTAAAGAGCTCACGGAGCGGTTCCACGAGCCGCAGCTTCATCTTCTCAGGCAGTCCGCCCACGTTATGGTGACTCTTAATCACCGCTGACGGTCCGCGCACCGACACTGACTCGATGACGTCCGGATAAAGGGTGCCTTGTACGAGATACTCAACATCTCCAAGCCGGTTCGCCTCGGCTTCGAACACCTCAATGAATACTCGGCCTATCTCTTTTCGCTTTTGTTCAGGATCAGTCACGCCGTTTAGTGCCGAGAGAAACTTTTCGCTGGCTCGGACACCTAAGACGTTCAAGTTCAACGTTTGCTGCAGAAGGGCTAAGGTTGATTCGAACTCTCCTTCCCGCAGCAGGCCGTTGTCTACGAGGATGCAGGTTTGCCGGTTGCCAATCGCGCGATGAACCAGCGCAGCAGCGACAGTCGAGTCCACTCCGCCTGATAGTCCGCATACAACTTTTCCGTGATCTCCAAGCCGATCTCGAATCGTGGCGACCTGCTCTTGAATAACAGCGCCGGGAGACCAATCGCCCCGGCAACCGCAGATCCCAAAGAGAAAGTTGCGCAGGATCTGCGCGCCCAGCGGTGTGTGAGCTACTTCCGGATGAAACTGCACGCCGAATATACGCTTGCTTAAGTTCTCAATGGCGTTAAGCGCATCGTCTGTTTCAGCCGTTATGCGGAATCCAGGGGGCATCGCGGTGACGTGGTCGCCGTGACTCATCCAGACATCCAGCTCGGCAGGCAGACCTTTCAGGAGAGGACTCTCCGCTTCGAGTATCTTCAGTCGCGCGTAGCCGAACTCGCGGCTCGGTGACGGCTGTACCGTCCCACCCAAGTCAAACGCCATGACGTGCAGTCCGTAGCAGATGCCCAGGATGGGACATTCGATCCCCTCAAGTAGACCTTCAGGTGGTCGAGGCGCGTCGGTTTCATAGACCGAAGCAGGACTGCCGGAGAGTATTAAACCTTTAGCCCGACGATTCTGAATGTCTCTTAGAGGCGTACTGCAGGGCAGAATCTGGCAATAAACGCCGGCTTCTCGGACACGTCTGGCTATCAGCTGGGTGTATTGGGATCCGAAGTCAAGTATGATGACGGTTTCGTGGAGTACTTGATCAGTCAAAAAAAGAACCTCGTTGCGACTTTCGAGCGTCTTAATGCTGCCTGTGGTAATGAAGAGCGAAATTATACTTTTTAGGTCAGTAAGTCAAAATTGAAGATTTCAAAACCTAAATGAACCGAAGAACCCCCCCGACTAAAAGATGGCGCCCTCACGTCCTCAGTTCCTGTCTGTTGATTCTTGTTCTTACGACATCCACAACAGCGCAGCGGGGCTCGTCCAGGACGAGACCAAATTCTCCCAAAGTATCACTATCCCAACCGCTCACGATTCGTTGGCGGTATGCGACCAATGAAACGCTCAACCTCACTCCAGCAGCGGATAACGAGCGCATTTACCTGCCGCTGGCGGCGGGCCAAATCGTCTCGCTGGATGCCAGCGATGGCCACTTGTATTGGAAGTCGGAGATCGGCGGAGAGTTCTCGGCCTCACCAACAGCGGATGAGAAGGCGGTCTACGTGGCTGCCGAGACGACTGAGACCAATGGCACTGAGCGACCGACCAGCGGGTCAATCCGCGCCCTCGGACGCGAAGCGGGCGTGACTCTATGGGTGAAAGACATTCCCGTTCCGGTTCGCGGTTCCCTGATCATGAGTGAGACCAAAATTTTCGCGGGGGCCAGCAATGGAGGTTTCTATTCCGTCGATAAGCAGTCAGGCAACATCGAGTGGTTTGTACAGATTGGCTCGGCCTTCAACTGCACGCCGACCTTATCGCAAGGCAGCATTTATGTTGGAAGTGAGGACGGGGCGCTCATCGCTATCGAAGAAGCCAGCGGCAAAGTTAAATGGCGATTCCTGACCGGCGGCCCGGTTCGCGGTCCAATGGCAGTAAACGACGGGGTTGTTTATTTCGGCTCAGGTGATGGTTATGTTTACGCCGCAGGTGCAACCGATGGTCACCTGCACTGGCGGACTCGGACTGGAGCTGGTGTCCAGGCGGTAAAGAGTGTGGCTCGAGGTCTCCTGGCGGCCTCGTTCGATAACTTTGTTTACCTTCTCAACTTCCAGCGCGGGAAAAGTCTGTGGAAGCGTCAGTTGCCAGGTCGAATCTCAGCTCAACCGGTGACCGCCGAAGATGGAGCGTTATTCACCCCTTTGTCGGGAGATGCGGGTGTAGTGCTTGCGTTGCGAGATGGCAAGCAAGTCAATTACCTGCCCACAGGTGAAGCGACGAATACTGCGGCGTCACCGCTAATTGTGAGCGACGCGGTACTGCTGACGACGGACCAGGGACTGTTGGCTTTTTCCCAGCCGGGAAAGGCGAGCGCAATCAATCACCGATGAGAAGTGAGGATTGCTTATCGGTTGGGTAGATCAGGTTTCTTTTGCCTGAGGGTTAGGCGCGCTGAGATCATTGCGACGATGGAACAAGCTGCCCATGCGAGACAGCAGCCCGTAAAGAATGTATGAGATCACCACTGCCAGCAGGACGTATCGTGAGAACAAGAAGATAAGGACACCAATGCCAACGGCGAGGATGATGATTCTCATGCTGCGGCTCCTGGTACCGACCGCTTTAAAGCTGGGAAACCGCAGCTTACTCACCATCATCACGCTGAGCACACCCATCAGGACGATCATCAATACCGAGTAAAGCTGGGCTCGGTCTTCACCGTAGGCTTTCAAAGGTTGAGGCGCGAAGTGGACGAGAGCCGCGATCAGACCGCCGGCAACCGGGATCGGTAAGCCAACAAAACTCTTCTTATCCATCTTGATGGTACCTTCGGCGAGAATGCGCGGTCTGGACGACTGCACATTGAAACGAGCCAAGCGAAAGGTGCCGCACATGAGATACATGAAGGAAATGAAAAACGCGACGTTGGCAAGGTCGCTGCCTTCGCTGAAGCTGCCGCCATACGCCCAAACGTAAGCCAGAACAGCCGGCGCAATTCCAAAGGTAACCACATCCGCGAGCGAATCGAGCTGAACACCAATTTCTGTGGTGGTCTTGGTCAGCCGCGCAATTCTCCCATCCAGCATGTCGGCGAGAAGAGCCCATCCAATTGCCATCGCGCCTTTATCGAGATAGCCGACCGCCCGCGAAGTTTCTCCGATCCCAATCAGCTGAAACGCGCGCAAGGCGCTCATGATGGTGTAGAAACCCATCAATATGTTCGCGGCGGTGAATGCCGACGGGATTAGATAAAGTCCCTTCTTTAATCCCCGGCGTTCCGGATTTGGTGTCTCGGTTTCACTCATCGTTCAATCCTCCCGATGATAGTCGTGCCACCTCGGACTTTCATTCCTTCCTGCACTGTCACTTTTACGTTTTCCGGCAAAATCACGTCAGTCCGCGAACTGAATTTTATCAAACCAAAGCGCTCTCCAAGCGCAACTCGATCACCAGGACTTTTCCAACAGACTATTCTTCTGGCCAGGATTCCGGCAATCTGCTTGCAGACGATGCTGATTCGCTCGCCCTCAATAGTTAATGCATTCTGTTCGTTAACAAGGCTGGCTCGCTCGTCGGTGGCCATTAGGAACTTTCCGCTCGTGTAGGAGACCTTTGTTATCTTACCGGCAATCGGTGAGCGATTGATATGAACGTCGAGCGGAGAAAGAAAGATACTGACTAATGTTGACGAGGATTCTGATTCCGGCGAAAGAGCCGCTACGCGAGTGACTCGGCCGTCGGCCGGCGAAACAACGACATCAGGATCGGTTGGAGCGATGCGACGCGGGTCCCGGAAAAAATACAGCATAAAGGCGCTGATGACGACGAAGAACAACGCCACCCACCACAGGCCGAACACAAACAGGACTATGGCGACGAGTGCTGGAACACCTACGTAGGCAAAACCTTCACGAGCAATCTTCAAAATATTTCCTGTACAAAATCAAAACGGGGACGCGTCCCTTTCGTTCCCACGTCCCCGTCGCAAAATCAATTCTCGGGATAGTTTTCTTTAGTCAGCTCAGTGGCCTGAAGCGTGACTTTTCTGGTACTGCATCATCATGGAGTGCATTTCATCTTTGATCGCAAGCTTCTTTTTCTTCAATGTGATTTCTTCCAGTTGTTCCTCATCACTCGGATAAGCCAGAGATGATAACTCGCTGAGTCTCGCTTCGTACCTGCCATGTTCTTTGGCCAATTCACGAAATTCAGCATCCTGCCGAATTAACTCCTCTTTCAGCGAATCCGTGGTTGCAATGTCCATTGGTGTACGCGTCTCCTTTCGACGATGAAACTGGTAAAAATCCTACAGAGGTTGGAAGTCGCCTCTGCTCCTGTTGCGATGAAAAAATGTTAGCCCATCAGGCGAGCCAGATCAAGCACTCTCTTGGACTGAAACGCTCATAATCAGCGCGTCTTCCGGAGGATTCGAATAGTAGTTCCGTCTTCGACCCACAGCACAGAATCCACAATTCTCATAAAGCGCTTGTGCAGCCTTATTTCCCGCCCGAACTTCAAGAAAGGCGCTGACGGCCCGGTAGGCTTTTGCCTCCGACAAAACTCGGGAAAGCAAGGCCGTGGCGACTCCCGCACGACGGAATTCCTCGCGAACCGCGATATTATTGATATGCAATTCGTCTGCTACCAGGCGCCCGACGACATAACCCGCCAGCGACTGTTCCCGCATTTGTTTCGCGTCGAGCCGAGCTACCCACATAAGACCGCGGTCGCTGCTTTGCAGCTCTCGATGGTAGGCACTCCAGCCCCATGGACTCAGCCCACTCTTCTGCTCAATTTCAACGACTTCCAGCAAATCATGCTCGGTCATTGGCGAAATCTTGATTGCCGCCTGCTCGTAGGTTGCTGCTTCGGTGGATGACACTGTCTGAGCTTCGAGATGGTGGATGCGAGCCAGCCTACCAGTAAATAAACAGACGTGGCTGGCGAGATGAACCTCTGAATCTTGCTGTAGAAATTATCACAAGCCAGCGATCGCCGTCGAACGGATGTTCATCCGTTGCCGCTAGCCAGCGTTAGCCGGAATTCGCGATCTTAAGCTCAGGATCGGACGGCCGCACGTACAGGGCACGTAGATGGTCCGCCGTAAGCAGATCGCTTTCTTCCTGGTTGCCGGCCATTGCTGCGATTTGCAATGCGAGATTGAGCTCAAGCGGAGCTAGTCGCCATCCTTCGCTCGCACCGCCGTTCTCAGCAAAATTGATACTTAGTTTTTGAGCTGAAGCTAACAAAAGATCCTTCTGTGCATGGGCGCCAGTCCCCGCCCAAATCAACTTCGGCAGTTCACTGTATTTTGTCACAACTTCCTGTGGAGAAAGGTGAGCGGGCGAATCCAACTCTGTTACTTCCCCGTCTTTTGAGACCGAGACTAATTGTGAAAACAGCTCGCCGCGGCCTGCCGGCAGTAATGAAACTGTTGCTGAAGAGTTACCGGCAGCACGTGCTATTGCATGCAAGGTCGGCACTCCGACGCAGGGCTTTTCCAAAACGGCCGACAGGGCTTTGACGGTAGCTATGCCAATGCGAAGTCCGGTGAAGCTACCGGGCCCGATGGCTGCGGCAAAAACATCGACCTTACTGAGTGAGAGGCCGGCTTTCTCAAGAGCCGACTCAATATCGCGCAACAGCGTGCTTGAGTGAGAAAGTGTTGACTCTCCTGGAATCGAAGCCAACACTTCTTTGCCTCTTAACAAACAAACACCGCCACTAATGGTGGCGGTGTCCACGCTCAAAATAACAGCGTTGTCAGTCATTAACAGCTCGCGATTGACTCAGCGAGAGCAACTCGCGTCGCTGCGCGAAACTACGCTACTGAAGCGGCGCTGGTACTCTGCGGAATTAATAAAGCCGCAGACCATGCCGCGATAGTTGCCGGGGTCTCCAGTATTCAAAACGTTGAGCCAGAAACTGTAACCGTTGGGGTCCGGGTTACGATGCAAGTAGGCAAAATACTCAGTCAGCACAAAGGCGCCGTTGTACTCTGCTTGCTTGAAGCTCGCGTTGTCTGCGATTTCTCGGACCACAAGGCTACGACTGTTGACTTGACTCGAGCCGGCGTTGTAGCAGTCGATTAACGAACCACGCAGATTACTCAAGTCGACACCGGAAGCGTCGCGCAGGTTGGCAACTATCGCATCGACAAACGACTCAGCGCCGGTGTCGAGATCGTAGCGTTGTCCAAACTCGGATCGGCGCACGAAGCTTTCGGCAAAAGCTTGCTTCCTGGCTTCGAGATCAGAGCCGCCGACTACCTGTGCTCGATCAGCTGCATATTCGTTGTAGAGCGGCCTTCGTCCCAGCGCGCCTTTGTACAGGTCGTAAACGAACGAACCCGTCAGCTGCATCTCCTGTTCAATGAAGAACGCGGCAGCCACATCGCGACGACGCGCGTTAAGGCAATCGCCGTCAGCACCGCAGGCGTTGATTTGATCGCTCCAGTAATTGAAGCCCGCTTGATCAGGTTCCCTCCCCAGCACGTCGATATACTGCTGGCGAACGAAGTACTCGGCCACATCCAGCGGGTTTGCATTGTCAGCGCCACCGATCGCTGTAAAGTCCGCGTCCGAGCGATTGCCCACCAAACTGAACGATTTGCTCGCCGGGCTGATGGTGTAATTAGTTCTTGACGGTGTAACCGTGTAGAAACCGTTGGTCTCAACTTCGTTAAAGCGGTACGAGCCCTGCGCATCCGTGATGGCTTTGCGTGACTGCGAGCCGCTCAACTGAATAACTGTGCCGGCTACCGGCGAGCCATTGTTATCGGTAATACGACCGCTGATGACGCCATTAGCAGCCGACGGTGCGAGGGTCAGATTAAAGTACGCCACCGGAGCGTCGTGGTCCGAGGCTCCTTCTGGTCTCGAAGCGTCGTTAACAAATGCAGATGCGGGCGTATCCGGGAAGTCAGCATCAAAATGCGCCACGAAGTTTCGAGTGAAGCGGGCTAACGCATTGCGGTTCACGATTATCTGATCCAATACCTGTGGCGTGCCCGCGAACACAAAGCTGTATCGTTCCGTAGGCGCCAGCAAGTCGGATAAGTTAAAGAAGTCAGGATTGACCACGTCCGGGCTGGCATCAACCACTAATTGATCGTCCGCAGTCGGAGTACCTTTGATGGTCGCTATGGGATCAGTGTATCCATCGTTGAACTGAAAGGCATTAAAGTCGCCTATCGTCATAATGCTGTTGCCGGGGTTGTTGGTCTGCAAGTTTTGCAGCAACGCGGCGATGGATTCTGCCTGCGCCTTGCGCTTGGCGCGAACGCGCTTCCCAACGCCGGGCGGGCTGGGATCATCTGCAATATCGATGAACGAGCGCGGATGGTTCACCACTATGATTACTGGAATCGGGTTCGGACCCGAAGGATCTACGGTGGCGCGCAACACCAGCGGCGGCCGATCGTGCATCAACATTTGGGTATTCGTGATCGGATCGAGGTAAGTGCCGGCGGGCTCCTCCGTAACGCTGCCGACAGAGACGCGCGTGGTCTTGACCAGAAAGCCAACGTTCTGCGCGCCCGTGCCCTGAAGGAAGGCCGCGTATAGCGGATCCGGTTCGCCAGCCGCGATCGCCTGAGAGCTGATCTCGTTGCTAAGCGCTTGCAGCCCTGCCAGACTGCCAATCTCTTCGTGGCCGATGATATCCGGGTAACGCATTATCTGGCGAATAGCGCGCGCTGCCTTTTGGCGTTGCGTGGCGCCGTTGGCAAAATTCTCGATGTTGAAGCAGGCTACCGTAAACTCAGTAGGCAACGGCGTCGGCAGCGGCACAGCGCTCATGTTTGCCGATGGCGTCGGATCCACCTCGGGAATCAAGTGGTACTCGCCGAACGCGAAATCAAGCGGTCCGGTGACCGTGCCCAGCGAGACGTTCGAAGTTAGTGCCAGTCCGGTCGAGCCGGCACGGCCGTTTGTATCCACACTGATGCGCTCGGGGTTCTCGTCCCAGCGCGGGATATTGGCGGTTGAGCTGGGATCGGACGGAATGGTCGCGGAGATTTCCATACCAACCTCGCGGAAGGGACGCGCGACACTCGATAGCACAGTATAGACATCGAAGAAACTGTCGTTGGGCGCGACCGTTTTGAGCGGCGCGCTGACGCGCATGTCCTCATACTTCTCGAACTGTGGGTGCGACGGCAAGGCAGTGGGAGAAAGATCAGCTGCAGTTAGTGTGATAAACGCCGGCAGAGGAATCCCGCTGCTGTTTACTATCACTGCGGTGACGTTGCCGATCTCAGTGTTAGTCCCAGTAACGCCAAACAAGGTGGTGGTACCGAACTCCATCACCGTGCCAGATACGGAGACACCATCGCCTACGGCAACAGTCGGCGCGCTGGAAGTAAACACAAAGATGCCTTCGGAAGTATTTGGATCGGCATCATTGGTGGCATCTGGTTCCTGCAAAAAGAATCCGTTGGATTTCAATAGCGTGACGACGCCGGTGGTGGAGACTAAACTACCGTTCAGTGGCGAGGTGGAACCGTTGCCCTGAATGGTGTGAATCGCCGTCGCCGTTATGTCGTCGTTAGTAATTGTGCCAAGGCCCTGAGCGTCATTCACTGTGGCGCCGACGACGTTGGTGACATTCACAAAGAAGGTCTCGTTGCTCTCCGGCGTCGTATCGCCATTCACGGTGACAGTGAAACTTGCGGTTGTATTTCCAGCCGTGATCGTCCGGCCGAGTTCTGTCTTCGCTACATAGTCGGTGTCCTCGCTGCCAGGATTACCATCCTGAGCGGTGCCATCCTGCGTTGCGATATCAAAGGTCACGCCACCGGCGAGCGCTGGTGAATTTAGACTAACCGTAAAAGTGAAGGTGGTCGTGCCTGCATTTGTTTCAGCTTGCGTCACATCGTTTATCGAGAGCGCCGGCGTCACGGTAGGCGTAGGAGACGGCGCTGAGCTGCTAGGCACCAGTGCCACGCCTCGAAAGGCTGTGTTAGACGCAGCGGTGGCAAGAGCGGTAAACGTTCCGGTAATCGTGGCGTTGTAGCCGCTGGCGTCAGTTACACTGCTCAGAGTCGAACCATTATTTTGGGTATATAGAGTCACGCTGGTACCACTCACCGAGGCAGTCATCCCTCGCGCCGCAGCGAGGGCGAGATTGCCGTTTGCTACCCAAGTGCCACCTACGAGAGAGAATTTTTTAAGCTGATTACCCGCGTCGTCGGCAACATAAACCGTGTCGTTACCGGCAACGCCGCCGTCTAAATCAGCAAAGAAGAATGTGTAAGGCCCGTTCAGCGTGGTACTGTCCAGTCCAGGAAGGGCATTCAGGGTCTGAGGGCTGGTTGTGGGAGTTCCGGTCCCTACAGCGACCAAACGGGTCGTGCCAGACATCGACGATACGTACAGCTGCCCGCCAAAAATATTGGTTGCACGCAAATTGGTAACAGCTGTCGTCAACGCTGTCGAAGTCGTGGCGCCGAAAGTCGCGTAGCGGATTCCTCCGCCAGCACTCGTACCTGAAATCCAAAGGTCTGTGCCATTGGTGCTCGTCGCACCCCGAGGATTGCCTCCGCTGATCGCGTCTGTCAAAGCCGTGGTCGTGTCCACATTGCCAGCCGCGTCTACCCTTCCAATGACGCGATTAGTGGCGGCCGATGTGGTGCCGGCTACGGCGCCCGTCGCCACCGCTGCATCGTATCCGGGCACGAGCAAGTAGTTTCCATCGACCGAACGTGTAAGGAAACCTTCAGAAGTAGAGTTTCCTGCGGCAGTCAATCGCTTGTTAGCACCGCTGACCGCGGTTGGCATCGGTATTGTTTGCACCAAAGCTCCAGCCGGTGTGTATTCATCAAGAAAGACCGGAGCAGCAGCAGCGGTTAAAGCGACGCTGCCATCACCAACTCGGTAGACCACAAGGTTGCCAGGAGTAAATGCAGCTGTGGTGCTAGCCTGCGCTGAGCGATAAAAACGATTTTGAATAATGCCGATTGCGAATATTGAGGCGATCAGCAGTACCAGAATGAGGCGTGGCTGAAAATTGGCACGAAAAGAGTTTCTTTTAGAAGACACAGAATTATCCTCTCACTAGTCGATCTGAATTGTCTGGAAGATAGCGTTTGGGCGAGCCCAATCGATATTAAGTTACAGTAAAGTACTAACGGATCTTCATCGAGGGGTCGCCAAAGAAGATCCAGGTACGGCGAACATCAATGTCAGTCGTCGCAACCTTGGCCATCTTGATGGCGTCACCGACGGCAATCGATTGCGGGCCATATATCAACGAATACAACTGAATACTCATCTCCTGCTGGCCATCAGGAATTGTCTCGCCCGACGAGGCAAACACCGCCACGGCCCCTCCGTTTTGGGCTTTCAGGAAACCTTCAGCAATCCCATCGAGTCTTGGGTCCTGAAAATATCCGTTAAGGCAGTTTGAGACGAAGACAATCGGGAGTTTATTCCCATTGGTTAATCCGGCGGCGTCGGGAGTGTAAAAGAACGGTGTTGGATTATTAGGCTCGTTGGGATTGGGGCAGCTGCCCGCCCAGACATTGACGCTGCCGTGACCTGAATAATTCACAACCGCAACTCCCTGCGTCATCGCATCGATTACGGCGGTTCTGGCTGCACACGTTGACGGCTGCAGACGACGATACACTTTTTGAATCGTCATGCTCGCCGGAATAGGCAGCTGATCGGATGCTGCTTCAAAATTAAAATAGTAACCAGTAGGATCATCTGCAACCATCAAAGCTTTCTGGGGCGCATTAGCGGGAAGGAAGTTAACAATCTTCGCAATCTCCAGACTCGCTTCAGCCGGGGTTCTCGCGGGAATCCGCCCCACCGGAATGTCAGCGATCCCGTTGCTGTCAAAGTCAGTCAACCAATCATCTGAAGCCGTCTCGTTGTAGGTCGCATCAACGAGTTTTGTAGGAACCAAGTCAAAATTTCCAACCGCTTCGTAGTTTCGAGGATCCAGACTGCTGTCGCCAAGAAAGATCACATACTTCGGCGCCTTGGTCCAACTGGTCTTCGCGCGGTTTAGGAAATCTTTAATCGGCTGGGGACCATGAATGCCAAAACTAAATTCGTCATAGACGTCTTCCACATCGACAACCGACACTGCCATCCCTTGCCCTTGGCGGAGAGTCACCAATGGAGTGGCGCTGCTGATCAAGCTCTGATGCGCCACAATCACCAGATCAGCACCGTTCGAAGTAGCGTTGAGCGTGGAGGGCTGGTTTAACGATAACGCTGCAGGTTGATTAAATTGCGTATCGAGAGTTGCGTACAAAAGCCGCTTGCCCTTGATTGAAGCGTTGGTGTTTGGGATGGTGATAGCGTAGCCCAGCGCGGTAGTTTCCGTCTTTGGCCGCGTGAGCTTAACAGCGAAGGGATCGGTGTAATCAATTAGCCTAAGGTTAGCTGCCGAGAAACCGTCGATCTTTGCAGTCAGCGCTGGTCGCAGACTCATTCGCAGGCTGTTGTTATCAGCCTTATAAGCATGCGGGTAGGTCAGCTGAACGTAATCAACGAGACAGGCCTCACCCGTTGAAGTTTTGGTGATTTTGAGCGTATTAGCGCCATTTAATAATGAGCTCGTCGGGATGTTGATCTTCCTCACGAGATTGTCCAACGGCCCGAACGTGAACGATCCAACCAACATGCCGTTGAATTCCACGTTAACGGAATGATTGCTACCAATCACATTGAGGATGCCCTGTAACGCAATTTCAAGTTTAGCTGGACCGTCCGCGGTTAACTCGGGATTGGCATTGATAGTGTAGGTGGCAGACGCGCCCAGCACCCGGCCAAAGTAGTTTTCCTTGTCCCCGTTAAGCAACGAGACATAATAAAGCGGGTGGAAAACTTGTGGAACGTCATACCGTTCTTTGATCAATACGGTGGTATCAAAACTCGGCCCGGCTGCTGCGGCATCTGCATCTGCGTGATTCCAATGGTGTCGCGCTCTTCGTTTCGCCTTCTTTTTCGAACGAGCTCTTTTCTTACTGACTTTGGCGGGAGCGGCTGGAGGCGCGGGCCGCTGTGAAACAACCGGTTCTGGTTTGGCAACAACGATTGGGTTCTCTGTCTTCACTTCCGAGATTTCAACCGGCTTGTCTACCGACTTGTCTAGCGGCTGGGCCGTTGCAGTCGATTCAACTGTCTTGGCTAATCCGTTCTCTAGCGGGGCCGGCACCCATTTATCAGCAGGCTGAGAGACTATCGGCTTCGTCGCCTCGTCACGTGAATTAGAAACTGAGCCATTATCACCCGTGTAAAAATCCAATAACCACGCAAACTGACGCTGTGGCTGAGGCAGCGCAGAAGAAACCGGACTTCCTCCCGATGTTGGCGAGTCATCACCAACGACGTCAGCTTTTATGTCACCGGTTACTCGCTTTCCGGGAGACGTTTCGGCAATCAAATAATAAATCCGAGTGTCAGCGGTAGGTATATCGATGCCGCGACCGTAGAACTCAATAAAGTCGCCGCTCACGAGCTGGCCGACATCTTTATTGGTTCGAATCGCAACTTCCTTTCCATCGCCGTACAGAGACAGGTTGCGAATATCCACCGTCGGGTTGAATCCGGCTGCTGCCATTTGCTGCTGGGTTACGCGGTACCAGCCGTCACTCTTGATGTGAATCTTGAGTCCGAATTTCGAAGCGATCACCCACTGGTCCTCAACCGGACCCGTTGGCGTGTTAATTTGTGTAGTTCCCGGAAAGCTTTGTTCAGCCGAGGGCGGGCTCTGCGCTCCTGAGGCTTCCTGCGGCATCGCATCGGCAATCGATTTCACGATGCTCTCGTTTCTAATCGGAGCGACGGCAGCAACGGTACGCTGGGCGCCAAATAAGTCTATGGACTCGATCTCGTAGGTGGAGTCAGCCGTTCCTGCTTTATCAAACCAGGAATATGATTGCTCAAAGTCGGGGGAGACGTGTCTAACGCCATGAAAAATTCCGCCCGCAATAATCTGTCCGTTGATGAGCGTACGTTGCCCGCGCTGAATTCGATAAATGTTGAACCCAACGTTATTGACGTCACCGTTTCGCCATTCGAGCAATACGCCTTTCGAACCGCTAACTGCCCTGACAACGACGGTATTGTTGGATGACCTCTGGGCAAGAACCCCCGTGTGAAGACTTAACCCCAAAAGGCAAATCAGAAGAATGGAGATAATGCTGGCTCCGGCGCGGTGATAGCCGGGTCTAAACTTTGAACTTCTCATTTCCGTGGATCTCTTGCTATGAAACGCTATTCTGACGAACCGATGACTCTTCGAAGCTCGGGTTATGGCTTGTCTTTATACCATAATTCCGAAGCTTATTAAATGAATGGTCAACCATGAGAAAGGCTACCCTTGCGGCTGGAAAACACACGAGGCAGGTTCAGCAACAGCCGGCCCGTTCGAATGAGGCAATTACCCAATTGATACGGCAGGCGCGGGACGTTATTGAATTTCCCATTCACACTGGTGGTAGCCAGAATTGGATTTGGCCATCGCTGCCTCAAAGCCTCTACAAACATGCCGGGTTTGCGCAGCGCCGTGAAGATCGGCAACGGATGACTCATCGGTGGTTGGTTGATTGCAAACGGTTGCTCCCAATGTCTCAGCACACTTTCTACGAGCCATGTCGGTAATAACACGGGTATATCAGACGGAAGGTTCTCAACTCTAGCTCCGAGCAGATTTTGCGAGAGAGAGATCGCGGTCTTTATCCAGCCAACTCGCTTCGAGTTCTCACCAAGGCAAACGCTCCAGTCGAAATCAGCCGGCAGCGATTCGATAGCAGCACCGACGTCGCAAAGCCAAAGTGGACGCCAGGCTCCATGCTTCAGCAAATGGATCGCTAACAACGCTAGATGATCTTCCAGCGATAAGACTCTAATCTTTTCCCCTTTTACAGATAAGAGCCGTGAACGCTCGAAGAGCTTGTCGAGGGAACGGTCGTCCAGCTCGTCGAGATCTTTGTGTAGGTCAACCCAACAATCCTTAGCGCCAGGTTGGGCGAGAATCTCGAGAGCGACTTGAAACTGTGAAGGACGTACCAGCAGATCGATATCACCATAAGGACGCAGCGCCCGGTCCGGATAAAGTTCAGCTGCCGCCCTGCCCTTTATGAGGATTGGCTCTATCGACGATTCCCTCAGCAGCTTAAATACTTTCGCAATTTTTTCCTCATGAATGGCGGATTGCAATGTCAGTAGGCGATACGCCTGGTGAAGAAGTTCAGTGGAAGCAGTTTTGCCCAAGTGACTGCTGCGTAAACGCCACCAGCCCAATGCTCCTGCGCCTGAGCCGTACAGTAACGGCGTAACTTCATCGAGCTGGAGTTCAGACAACTCCAAAGGAGGAAAATCTGAGTCACGCCATGAGCCGGTGAGGATTGATGAAACCAAATGACCGCGTGTCTTTTGACCGCGTAGCTTCATGATTGCTGAAAAAGGCCTGCCAAAAAATTACAGGTGTTAAGCGCGCCGAAGCACGCTCAACACCTGAATATCGCTCGGAAGTATTACTTCCAGTCCTACGTACAGACGTTGACGTTGCAAGCACCAGAGCAGCATTGCGCGCTGGAAGTGCAACTTGCGCCTGAACCCAAACACGTAGCCGCCTGAGCCGGAGTTGGTGCGACAATGGATGTCACTACCGGGACTGCGACAACAGCTGCTAATCCGAGGACTCTCACCATTTCGCGCCGGCTGAGTCCGGACATCATAGCTGGGGCAATGAAACTTTCTTCGAGTAAGTGATCTTTACTCAACTGCCCAAGGGCATACCAGACCACTTTTTCGTCGACCCGCTCGGTCTTCAAGTCATGCTCAAGACGCTTTGCCATGGACGTGACGGTGGTTTTCCCGTCACAGTACTTCCAGACCAAGGCAGCCGTTTGGTTTAGGCAATGAGCCTTATCGCGGTTACGGTCATAAACAAGCACTTCATCCGGAAGTTCCTGAATGACCAATCCCTCTGTCCGCGCGCGCGGAACTCTTCCTCCTGCATTCTGCTTCATGCTGCCTCCAATAGTATTTTGCTGTTCAAACTGCAGGTAAAAACAAGACCTTCGAACCGAATGGGGCAGAGTGTAGCACCAATTCGGCTTGAATTCACGTATTTTTTTCCATCTTAGCCAGAATCGACCCAGCTAATTGCGCGGCTTCCCCCCGTACACCTTTCAGGGTTTGAGCCATTGCGACTACTCTTTGAAAAGCGTCGAGCGCCTTTTCCGGCTGACGGCGCGCTGAAACGGTGTTTGCCAGCAAGGACAACACCGCTTTGCCTCCGGAAAGAGCACGAGGTCGCCAGTGAGCACCCGCCTTGTATTCAGTGACCATTACCAATCCCACTGGAATTGGCTTTGTCGCTGTTCTTCCGCCGAAAGTCTCAACTCCAACCTTGGTTTGCTTCGAAGCGCCGCTGTTTCGCATCTCCAAGGGTTTTGGAAATGGATGAACGCGACCTTGCGAGTCAAACACTGCGTACTCGTCAGAGTAGTAAGACGCGCCCGCTCTCACTAACTCAGAGACGAGCGTGGACTTCCCGGTAAAACTGCGGCCGGGAATAACTATCGCCTTCCCTTTCCAGCCCACTACGCCAGCGTGAACAAAAACTCGATGGCGAGCGACTTCGGCTACAAAGAGCCGCAGATCTGATTCAAGACGTTCAAAGATCTCTTCCGCATCAACTGACCGAGCAATGCGCACGTGATCCGCGTAAAGCAAACTAAACCGCCGCACGTTCGCCCTTGGTCCCTCGCCCCCGATGATGATCGAATACAAACGATCTACAACGGGAAGGTTGACGAGCTCATGTTGATGCGGCAAATGCGATAAAGCTCGATCCAATCCCGCTTGTTCGTTCGATCGAATTCCGATCCGCACGCCGTACGACTTCAAAGAAAGTCCTGCCGCCCAACCCAGGCGGTCAACTTTTTTCATTCAAGTAGAAGTAAATCTTAGACGCGGTAACACTGATTGCAAGATAGCTAAACCTCATTATCGTCGCTTTATTTACAAACGTGAGTCGGAATCAACTAGAGAGTCAAGCGTGAACCTATCACGAGCCAGATCATTCAGTCAATGTTATCGGCAGCATGCGTCCTAATTTGGAGTGCGGGGACCTGTCACCGCTTTTGTCCGCGGCGGCTTGATGCCGCGAGGCCCTAAGCATGCGCACTTTCGCAAACCGGCTGCGACAGGTCGCGGCGACCAAAGCGACGACAGGTCGTCGCACTCCAAATTAGGACACCTCGGTAATCATTTCGAGGTAGCTGCCTTATTCGCGGTTTCATGCTTGACTGACTCGAGGGAAAAACTGTCGAAGTTGACCGAACCAAAAACTGGACAGGGTGATGTACTGCATTCATCTCGCTGAACCGCCAGCCTGATAGCACTGGTCGTTGCTCCAACGTTGAAATCCACTGAGAACGACTGCCAGCCTTTGGTGTCGGCGGGAAGCGTGGTGGACTTCGCGAGTATCTGCTGACTAGCGGCCTCTTTCGCAACGACGACTACGGGTCCGCCGGTAACTAAATTGTTTGTTCTTGCGGAGAAGTACAATCGGAAATGACTGTTCGGCTCTACGACGACAAGTTGCGAGAGCAACTCAAGTCCGGGTGTCTGGTTTCCAGTAAAGTTTATTCGTAGGCTCCGAGCTCCACTCTGCGGTTGACCGCTGTCGAGCGAAAAGGCGAGGCCTGGCTGGGCACTTGAAACGCGCCAGCCAAAACCGAACTCATCGAGACTTAACGGACCCTCAAAACCGCCATCGTAGACAGAAACGCCGTTCGCTTGTTTGCTGTCGGTCCAGATCGTAAAAGCCTGTCTCATCGCGCCTTTGGCTATTAAGTCGCGAATGATTTTCTCTCGCACCTCGGGCGTAGCGATTCGCAAAGCGCGATAATGAACGACCGCTTCATCGGGCTTTCCGTTGCGCGCAAAGAATAATGCAATCTCACCTTGCGCCTTGTCGGTTTGAGGAACTACGAGTTGTTCAGTCAGCTTCGCATCCTTTCGTGAAGCGTTCCAAGCCAAATCAATAAAGCCCGGCAGGTACTCGGGATTACTATCTGCAGCTCTTCTCAAATCTTCGAAAGCCTCATCGTAGCGTCCCATGCGGAACAGAACATTTCCGCGTTGCCAACGTGCCTGTGCGTAGTGAGGCGCCAATCGCATGGATTCGTTGAAAGCGTTGATGGCCCCATTCTGGTCTCCGAGCCTGTCTCGAGCTAACCCCAACTCGACCCAAAAATAGTAATCGCGAGGCCGCAGGCTTACGGCCAGCTCCAGTTCTTTGAGCGCCGTCTCGTAATCCTGTGCATAGGTTGCAACCGTGCCACGCGTAAAGTGAACCTCAGCATCGCTCGGCGTCATCTCGAGACTGGAATCTACAGCAGCAGCCGCGTCTGCAGGCGCGGTATTCAGCACTGTCGTCCCATACTTCACAAAGATCCTAGAGATTGCGATCCGTCCTGACATGATCATCGCCCACGCAAAAAGGACAATAGCGATTCCTCCGAGAACCAATCGAATGGGCCGGCTGTCCTTTACCATCGCGGCTGGCGATACCAATTGCATAATGAACGTTGTTGGTTCCGAGGCGGGACGATGAGCGGAAAGATCTGTTCGCCAAAACTAAAGCGTGCCCTCTCAATCGAGTAGGGCACGCTTCAAAAAAGCTTTCCTGGGTTGGCCGACTTACGGGCTCGGGTTTCCGCCGCGAGTTCCGAGAATGATTCCGACCGTGCCGCCAGCGATGCCGCCAAAGATTGCGATCTTAGCTGCAGTGCTCAAGCCACCACCGCCACCGCCAGCTGCGGCCGCAGCCGATCCTAGCGGATTGAGTTTGCCATCGAGGTAGCAGAAGCCCATGGCTTTACGATTACTATTGGTCTTTTCAGATGCTCCCTCAGCGGTGTACACCTCAGCCTCACCCGAACCTTTCTTCTTTATTCTCACGCAGCCGCGGAGTACTTTCACGCGAACCGTGCCGTCGTCAGCGAAATCAAGTTGTACTGAGCTGCCTGGTTCAAGGTCAATTGTTCCAGCGGAACCGAGGTCAATGGTCGCACTCACCTGGTCTGGAGTTTCGATTGTCGAGCCGGTAAGAATGGTGGCTCCGCTCGATGCTGAAGCATTATTTACGGTAGCCGCACCACCTCTGGTCGTCAATCTGGCTACAAGCGCCTGCGGCACCGGGACGGAAACTCCCGCCGGTCCTGGCTCTGCAAAGCTGGTCTGTACGTAAACCTGGGCGAATGAAAAAGCCAGGAATAGAGCGATTGCCTTAAAAGCTTTTCGTTGTCTCAGGCTCATGTTTTTGCCCTTCCTCCGGTGAAGACAGTTAGAATTAGCCAAATTGCGAACTTATTTCGCGGGTCAGTTTACTTCCGATAGCAACTCAGGTCAATTGTTTTTTGCGCACTTAACCCACCATTTTGCAAAAATTTAGTCCACTCAGCGTTAATTGTGAAATCCTGCTCAATCATTTCTTGTCAAAACGTCTGAGTTGTTCGGCCAGTTTTGGATCCAGTCTGGTCAGGATATCGAGCTGTTCACGGGCGCCCTTAACATCCTTCATAGCCACGAAAGTTAGTCCTAAATTGTAGTGCGCCTGCGCATATTCAGGCTTTAGTTTCACTGCTTCCTTGAAGGCTTTTGACGCATCGGCGTACTTGGTCAGCTTAAAATATGCCTGTCCCAGATTGTTTTGAGCTTCCGGATCCTTCCCGTTGATTCCAGCTGTTTTCTGATAAGCCCGTGCTGCATCATCAAATCTACCGGACCGAAAATACGCATTACCGAGATTCTTATTAACTTCAACGTCATTAGGCATAAGCGCCACCGCCTTCTCCGCGGCGCCAACTGCCTCGGCAGGTCTGTTCGCCATGAAATATGCCGAGGTCAGACTGCGATACGCAGGGGCGAAGTCCGGCTTCTGTTGGATGGCTGTTTGCAATTGCTCAATGGCATCGCTGTAATTTTGCAAGCCATAGTAAGCATTGCCAAGGTTGTAATGAGCGCTCGTGTAGTCCGGCTTGAGTGTAACTGCCTGTTTCAGCACTTGGGCGGCTTCGGCAAACCGTTGGAGTTGGTTGTAATCGTCGCCCAGACCATTTAGCGCTTTCGAATAGTTGGGTCTGAGTCGCAACGCTTCTTTGTATGAGTCAATAGACTCCTGGACCTTGTTTAGCCGGTAATACGCGTAGGCGAGATCGTTGTGCGCAATCGGGTTGTCAGGCTTTGCAGCAATCCCCTGCTTGAAGGCAGCCACAGCCTCAACAAACTTGCCGGCGCCGGTAAGCGCGGTCCCGATGTTTGTAAACGCGTCGGCATAATCTGGTTTGATCCGCAACGCTTCGCGATAGCTTGCAAGCGCGTCGTCAATCTTGCCGGACAAGTAATATGCGTTACCGAGATTGTAGTGAATGTCGGCGATATCAGCTCTCGAAGTTAGCGCCGCTCGAAAAGTTTTGATCGCGTCGTTGTACTGCTCAGCAGCTGATTGCGCTTCACCAAGGTTGTTTTGAATTTCCGCGTCGCCGGGGCGTATTTTCAAAGCCCGGCCAAATTCATCAATAGCTTCACGGTATCGCCCCGCCTTGTAATAGCTGGCGCCCAAATTATTATGTGCTATCGCGTCGTCAGGCTTGATGCGAATCGCGGTCTGGAGCGCTTGGGTGGATTCATTCGCATGACCCAACTTGTCACTTACAAAACCCAGGTTACTGAAGGCCACAGCATTATCCGGCTGCAGGCGCACAGTTTCTTTATAAGCCTTCTCGGCGTCTTCATACCTGCTCATCGTGAGGTAGCTATCAGCGAGCACGTTGTAAGCATCGCCCCAGTCTGGCTTGTGCTTGACGGCCTGTTTCAAGGCTTCAACTGCATCAGGCAATCGTTCCAATGCAGTGTATGCCACACCCAGATTAAAGAACGCTTCCGGGTCAGCCGGCTTTAACTCAATCGCTTTCTGGAAAGCTTCCGTGGCTTCGAGGTTCTTTCCCTGGCCCAGATAGGTTGCGCCCAAGTTGTTGTGAGTGTCGGGATCTTTTGCGTTGAACTTGAGCGCGTTCTGATAGGCCTCGATGGCTTTGTCGTACTGGGCTAATCCGTAATAAGTATTGCCCTGGGCCTTGAACGCTTCGGATTTATCTTCGTCAGAAGCTGCGACTGGCGGGGTTTCGGCGCCGGTTGCAGGTTTCCGCCGATTGGAATTCGAGTTGTTCCTGGCGATTTCGGGCGGACGAGAAACTGGTCGACTCTTCTTGACGATTGCCAGGCCCGCGCCTCCAACCAGATCGCGCATTCGCTGTGGGCGCTTAAAGATTACGGCCGCGCCACCCATGATGTCCTGCCCCTGGAACGCACTGGCGCCGCTGGCAATATCCTGAGGTGGTCGAGCCACAATAGCTCGCAACATTGCGGAGACTAACAAGATGACAACGACGGTGCGGCTTACTTTATTCATCTTCAAAAGTCTTAGAAGGCGTATCCGATTCCTCTTCAACGGTGGTAGTCGCGGTGACCAACAGAGCCATAAAAATCATGGCATTCAACATCCGATGAAGCCCGAAATCTACCAGGCTGTGGACCGCTATCCCGGCGATCGCGATTAGCGCAGCAAAACATGCGGCTCGGCGAAAATCGTTGCCGGTCTTCAAATTGTTTCGGGCGCGATTTACTCCAACTTTCACAAACCATATGAAAAGTACCAGTCCTATCACTCCGCCACTGGCTATCAGTTCGAGATAGTCGTTGTGGGCCTGCTGCGGAGTCATCGAACCCGAAGCATCATGATAGGCCGGAAAGGCTGTCCAGTAACCGCCCATCCCCACTCCAGCAAAAGGATAGTCGGCAATCATCTTAATCGTTGCAAACCAAATTTGAGTTCGATTCACATTTACCCGCGAGTCGCTTTGCTGAAACTCGGTTCGCGCAGCTTCGATGTTTGTAGCGAGCCGATCGCCGCCTGCCCATAAGATTCCGGCGACACAAATTATTGCCAGAATCATGATGAAGACGACGCGCAAGGCCGGCGCGCGAACCAAACGCCCAATCCGGCTTCGGCTGAATTTGCTTTCGCGGGCGACGTACGGAAACAGTAAGAGCGCGACGACTAACTGGACAATCATCGCCAGAATGCCACCGCGAGAATTCGAAAAGACCAGAGCCGCCCAGATCGGCAGCAGCACCGAAAGATAAATCAAGGCCCGGTCCCGGCGCGCACCTCCGGCCAAAACCAGTCCCAGCGACAGTCCAAATCCCATCTCCATCAAATAAGCAAAATGGTTTTTGTTGATGAACTGTCCGTAACCTAGCTCGGGCTGCAATTGTGGCAGGCCAAAGCCCGGCTCGTGCTGCATCGTCTGTCGCATTAACCCGAACACGGCACTGAGAACTGCAATGACGATAATTAGGTGGATCAAGAACCGCAGCCGCCGCTCAGTGCTGGAATAACGAAACAACATCGCGCCCAGCAACGTGAGCGCAAACAGCTGCAAAGCAAAGATTCGTGTCTCGTACGGATCGGCGCTAATCGAATTCCAAATAGGCAATCGAATTCCCAGCGCGGGCGAACTTAACTTTGAAAGCGAAATTGTTTGCAACAGCGCAAAGACGCCGAGCGCCAACATCGGAAGAAGCAATCTCAATCCCGGGAAGCCAGGCTTCTCGGTAAGCATCATCTCCAGGGCTGCCAATATGCCGACGGCAAAAAGAGCGCTTGTGAAAAATGCTTTCCACCACGGGTCAGACCCGCCATAAGCGACTGCTGCAAGAAACATGAGCGTGAGGATGGCCGCGTAAATAGCCTGACGCAGCAGGTCCGCAATTCGTGCAGCTGCGCCCGGCTCAGCGAGTTCAGCCGGAAGATCGACAGTGATTGGTTCCGGATTCAATTGGTGAGCTTGCCGGCGCTTACGCTCATGCCGAGCTTTGGAGAACTAGTTCTCGCCTCATCAGCTCGGAAGATTCGTGCTGCGGCTTCGGATAATTCCTGACGAAAGAGATCGCACAAGTAATTGATGTCCACGAGCAGCGGTTCCGCTGCCAGCTCGCGATAGAGATTGATCCATCCCAAATCACTTTGCTCAGTTCCGAGAGGTAAACGCACCGACCAAAATCGGCGTGAGCCAATGATCTCCTCTGGTTCAACCTGGTCCCGACTCCAGGACCAGGCCACTCGTCCGTTTCGCAATTCGGCGCCCGCTATTTGGCGTCCACTGGAACCTGAAAGGAACGCTCGTTCGTTGACGTCAGCGTTACCAGCCTGGCCTAGTCGAACTTCCGCATAAGCAAACTCGCCGAACTCGAGCATTTGACTGATCCCTTGTAGCAGATCGTTAACGTTCGCTGCTTTCGAGATAGCCAAACTGGCCCGCCGAACTCGAATATTGTTAGCGACTCGAATTCTACGGTCACCAACATTTCGCTTGACGCCGGCTTTGATCTCATCCATTTCATGGTAACGAAGACGTCCCAACGCAAAGATGACCGCCACGACGATTACAAACAGAATGAAGCCGACTACAGGTGAAGATGTTTGTGCAAAGACTGTCGCAATCAGACCAAACACTGCGCAAACGGCGTAGAGTACCAAGGCGACATGCCGCTGGGACCAGCCCCGAGCAAGCAACATGTGGTGGATATGTTCACTATCACCCTGGAAGACTGGCGTTCCACTAATCAGCCTGCGAGCCACCGTGACGCTCGTATCAACGACGGGCAGGCCAAACGCCAGGATTGGAGTTATTACTGCGACGGCCGTTGTGGCTTTGTGAGTTCCCAGCACAGACAGCGCGGCCAAGGTAAAGCCGACAAATAATGCTCCCGAGTCACCAAGAAAGATGGAGGCGGGATTGAAGTTGTAACGAAGGAAGCCTGAAAGAGCGCCGCATAGCACCAGGGCTATGACGATCATGAGAGGGCTCTCTGCCGAAAACGAAAAGACCAAAATTACCAGCGAGGAGAATAGAGCTGCGCCCGAGGCTAACCCATCCATGCCGTCGATTAAGTTAAATGCGTTTGCGATCCCGACCAACCACAAGATTGTAACGACAAATGACAAAGCGGCGGGCAGGTTTACTGCTCCGAAAAACGGAATTGCAATTCCCTCTATCCGGCCCCCCATAAAGAAAAACAAAGCCGCGATCAAAGCCAATCCTGCGAACTTCAATGTCGCATTAGCGCCGCGCAGGTCATCGTAAATTCCCAGGCACAGAACCAGCGTCGCGGGAATAAAGATCGTAAAGAACTGTCCTTTATGAGGCCGCAGTGATTGCGTCAGGAGATTATCGACGAGCGGCAACATCGAAAGAGCGAGCACCACCGCTAAATAAATGCCAACGCCGCCCAAGCGAGGTATGGCTCGGGTGTGCATGCGCCGATTATCGAGCGGTACGTCGAGCAACTTGAAGCGCTCGCACAGTCTTCGAACGACTGGCGTAATCACCAGCGAGGCAAAGACTGCTATGACGAATAAGGCGAAGTAAGTATTCAAATCAGCGGCTCCAGTCCCTAACTCCAATTTCGATTCTTATCGTTGAGCCTCCTGTATCGAAAGCGGATGTTCTAACTTGACTGCAAGACGTCCTCTTGATTCCTGCTCTGACATCTGTGCAATCGGCGTAATCTGCGGCTAACAGCCTTTATGCCTCGACTTCCTGTAACGCCGGCTTTTGACTGTTAACCATACTGGCAATCCAGTGGTAGGTGGTTTCCAAACCTTCTTCGAGGGTGACAGCGGGCTCCCAATTGAGCACTTGGCGCAAGCGCGTGTTGTCGCTATTGCGACCTCTAACACCCTGGGGCTTGGTCAGGTCATAACGTTTCAGAATTCGTTTTCCAGCGATGCCCGCCACGATGTCTACCAACTCATTAATGGACAGCATTCGATCTTGTCCGAGATTAAGTGGCTCGCGATAGTCGCTGCGCATGAGCTGGTAGATGCCCTCGACACAATCGCTGATGTAACAGTAGGAGCGCGTTTGTTCACCGTCGCCCCACACTTCGATTTCGGCTCCGTCTTCTGCCAAAGCGACTTTGCGGCAAATAGCCGCCGGAGATTTTTCGCGGCCGCCATCATATGTGCCCAGTGGTCCAAAGATGTTATGGAACCTTACGACCCGAGTATCAAGTCCAAAATCTTCCCAGTAGTGGCGACAGACTCGCTCCATGTAGAGCTTTTCCCAGCCATAACCATCTTCAGCCGCTGCCGGGTAAGCATCTTCTTCTTTGAGCGGAGCAATGTCTGTCTCGTTCTGCAGATAACCAGGATAGATGCAGGCACTTGACGTGTACAAATACCGCTTTACTTCGTTGATGCGCGCAGCTTCAATCGATTGCAAGTTGATGAGCGTGTTATCTCGCACAATCACGGCTTTGTTACTTTCAATAAAGCCGATGCCACCCATGTTTGCAGCCAGTCCGTAGACCTCGTCGATGTTCGCGGTGGCTAGCAAACAGCTCTCCCATCGACACAAGTCCATCAACAAGAATTCGTCGGCATCGGTTGGTTCGAATTCCGGCTGCTTGATGTCCACGCCCCGAACCCAGTAGCCGCGCTCCTTCAAATACCGTGTCAGATGATGGCCGATGAAGCCGCCCGCTCCCGTAACAAGAACTCTGGTTTGTTTCTCCATACTTGTTTGTCTGATCCTAAAGTTAACTTAATGTGTGGCTGGTTGCTTTTCGGCTTCCGGAATGGCCGCTGAGCTCTTTAGCGCACCGGCGCCAACTGATTCCAGTAGCTTCAACATCTGCGGCAACAATGCTTCTCTGGAAAATCCGGCCGCCAGTTCATTTGCCGAACGGGCCTCGTCTCCTGCCTGCTCACACTCTTTTATGTGTTTGGCCACGCGTTCTATTTCGCCATGTCGAGCACTCCAAAAATTTGCGCCGGCTTCAGTCCTTACCATGAGGTCCACCACGTGGCTGTCGCCAGGTCCGATATAAAGAATCGGCGCGCCCACTTCGAGAATGTTGTAGACCTTGCACGGATGAACTATTCCGACGAACGGCTCTCCCATCACTACTACATGCAAATCTGCCGCAGAGAGTGACCCGGCGAGTTTTTCCAGGGGTTGATACGGCAGACAAATTACGTTGGTTAAGTTCTGCCGCGCAGCGTAGTCGCGTACTTTCGTTTGTTCGCTGCCACCACCCACGAAAGCGAAACTTACTTCTGAATTGGCGCCGAGCTTCCCTGCTGCCTGGACAAGAGTATCGAGCGGGTGGCACGGGCTGTGATTGCCCGAATACATTACAACGAACTTGTCTGAAAAACCATGTTCTTTTCGAAAGGCTTCCCGGCCGTCAGCATCGAACCTCACCGCGTCCGAATGCGACCAGGGCGCAATCGTAACCAGCTTTTGCTCGGCAATTCCCTTTTTCAGGATCCGCGCGCGCATGAATCGATCGAGAACCACAATCTTTTCAGCATGTCTGAGGCTGTAGGTCAGGAAGGAAGTCAAGAGCCGCGCGGCGAGTGACTTTTCTTTCAGCCAGCCGGCTGCAATGGCTTCGTCGGGGTTGAGATCCATCACCCAGAAGACCAGCTTACCGCCTTTGAGATTCACGAAGAGCGAGCCGAGGAAGGAAATCAGCGGCGGAGAAGTCAGCGAAACCACGACATCGAACCTGGACATCAGCAGCAAACGCAGGGTGCAGTTGACGAGAAAGCTTCCAAAGTTCAACGCCCTTCGCCATTTTGATTTCTTGCCGATCGAAATTGAAGGAATGCGAATGATGCTGATTCCTCGCCAGACTTCACGGGGAGGAAATCGATTTTCGGGATTGTCGTAGCCGCGATCGCTGGTGATCACGGTCACCTGATGTCCCTGTTCGACGAGTCCGAGGGCGAGCTCCGTCAGATGTTGTGCGGTTGACACAACGTCAGGATAGAAGCACTGATTGAGTAGAAGAACGCGCATCGATTGCTGATTGCTGAATGCGGATTGCTGATTGAGATCTCAGATCTCAGATCTCAGATCTGAACTGCCACGTCGCCGCCCAGTTCCATCCTCTTCCTAAAATAAGCGACCGTCTTCTCCAGTCCTGCTCGCAAAGGAATTGTCGGATTCCAGCCCAGCAATTTCTGAGCGCGCTCAATATTCGGTTTGCGTTGCTTGGGATCGTCCTGTGGCAACGCCAGGTACTTAACGTCAGACTTGGAATCGCACATGCGCACAACTTCTTCAGCTAACTGCTTGATCGTGAACTCCCCGGGATTGCCGAGATTGACCGGCTCGTGCAAGTCATTCGCATTCATCAGCCTCGTCAGCGCTTCAACCAAATCGTCAACATAACAAAACGAGCGCGTCTGATCCCCGGCGCCATACAGCGTCAGTGATTCTCCTCGCAAAGCCTGAACAACAAAATTCGAAACCACCCGACCGTCGTTCTCGAGCATTCTTGGTCCGTACGTGTTGAAGATTCTCGCGATGCGAGTGTCGACATTGTTTTGACGGTGGTAGTCCATCATCAAAGTCTCAGCGATGCGCTTTCCTTCGTCATAACACGACCGCAAGCCTATCGGGTTAACGTTGCCCCAGTACTCTTCGGGCTGTGGATGAACCAACGGATCGCCATACACTTCGGAAGTTGAAGCCTGAAGAATGCGAGCTCTCACTCGCTTTGCCAATCCCAGCATGTTGATCATGCCCATCACACTGGTCTTCACCGTTTTCACCGGGTTGTACTGATAGTGGATTGGCGAAGCCGGACACGCGAGGTTATAGATTTGATCGACCTCGAGAAGAATCGGCTCGATAACGTCGTGGCGAAGCAGCTCAAAGCGCGGATTATCGAGCAGCGGCAGAATATTCTCGCGCCGTCCCGTGAAAAAGTTGTCGAGGCAAATTACCTCGTTACCTTCATTCAGGAGTCGCTCACAAAGATGTGACCCAATGAACCCCGCACCGCCAGTTACTAATATTCTCATTTTTTTCTCAAAACGATCTTTGATCTTGGATCTTTGGTCTTTGATTTCTTGTTCTTATTTCTTTGTGCTTAGTTCTTCCTCTTGAACGTTTCCCAGGTTGGTTTTTCTGAAAGAGAAATAAGGACAAGCCACCCAAGACTCAAGTACGAAGAACGAAGAACAAAGTACCAAGCGCCAAGCTGTAACGAACTCAAAGATCTAAGACCCAGGGCCTAAGACCTTTCATGCTTTTCTCCTTACGGCGTAATTGCCTATGTACAACACGTCCATGCGTGTCTTTAGAAAACAGTCGATGGCGTGGCGAGGCGTGCAAACTATCGGCTCATTTTCATTGAAAGACGTGTTGAGCACGATCGGCACGCCGGTGAGTTTATGAAAGTCGGATATGAGCTGGTAATAGCGCGCGTTCACGCTCGGCGAGACCGTTTGTAGCCGGCCTGAGCCATCCACGTGTGTAACCGCAGGAACTTCAGCGCGCTTTTCCGATTTGATTTGGTAGACCATCAGCATCGTTGGCGCCGGATGAGTTTGTTCGAAATACTCACCCGTGTGCTCTTCCAGCACCGACGGGGCGAAAGGCCTAAAAGGCTCCCGCTTCTTGATGCGGTCGTTGAGAATGTCCTTCATCTCAGCACGACGTGGATCCACGACAATCGATCGGTTCCCAAGCGCTCGCGGCCCAAACTCCATTCGGCCTTGAAACCAGCCCACCACCAGACCGTCGGCAATATCTTGAGCAGCACGAGCCGTAACCTCAGCGTCCGAGTAGCTCTCAAATTCCAAGTTAGATCGATTCAGCTCGGTTTTGATTTCGTTGTCGCTGAATTCCGGTCCCGTATACGCGCCCTCCATTACTTCGCCGCGTCCGCGATTAAGAATGCCGTTATGAATCTGGAAACAGACCCCCAAAGCGGTGCCGCTATCACCCGCAGCGGGCTGGACAAAGACTCGCCGAAACGGAGTGTTGAGGAGAATCTTTCCGTTCATAACCGAGTTGTAAGCCACGCCGCCCGACAAACCCAAGTCCGTTAACCCGGTGAGTTGGTGCAAGTGATTCAGGACGTGACAACCAACTTCTTCGAGTCTCAGCTGCAGGCTCGCAGCTATGTCATGCTCGCGTTCCGTCAGCGGTTGACCTGGTTGCCGCGCCGGGCCGAACGTATGGGCGAACTCATCAGAGAATATACGTCCAATAACTGGCGATCCCTGATCCCAGCTCATGTCTACGCCTTCAGCATGATGACGAAAGTAATCAAGATTCAGCTTGAACTGTCCGCCGTCGGTCGTCCGAATGATGTCGCGAAACTCCTGGATGTAGCGCGGCTTCCCGTACGGCGCCAGTCCCATCACCTTGCCCTCATCGCCGTAATGGGGAAACCCTATAAATTGAGTCGTCGCCGTGTAAACGATGCCGGTCGAGTGCGGATACTCAACCTGACCCAGTACCTGTATGGAGTTCCCTTCACCGAGCGCCCACATCGTCGAGATGAAATCACCAAAGCCATCAATTGAAAGCAATGCGGCACGTTCAAAGGGCGATACAAAAAAGCTGCTGGCGAGATGTGCGCGGTGATGTTCGATATTGTGAAACTGGGCACCTATGTTCTTCTTGGAGACACCGAGCGAGCTCGCTAAGACATCTTTCAGGTCACGAACTTTAGCAGCGTTACTTAGCCGGTCTTTCACCTGACGAAAGAAACCCGACCCACCATTGCCATTTGTATCCGCCGTAACAGTGTCGACACCCGCCGCAGCTTCAGCCGGGATCCTGCCGCCTGCCTCCTGCCGCCTGCTTGCCCCTGCCTCCTGCCTCCTGCCTCCCGCGCCAGCTGCCTGTTTCGCCGCGCGCGTTGCCGCATACAAAACTTTCTTGTGCAAGTGCGCCGAAGGATCGCGAGAGATACCAATGTGTTCGACCGCGTCGATTCCGACGCCTGCCGCTTCCAGACAATATTTGATCGCCTCAGTGGGAAATCCGGCGCAGTGCTTGAAGCGATTGAAACGTTCCTCTTCAACAGCTGCAATTATTTTTCCATCACGAATGATCGCAGCAGCCGCGTCTCCGTGGTAAGCGTTGATACCCAGAATGATCATATTAGGATTTCAGATTGGACTTCGAGACAAGGGTGCCGAAAATGCGATTCTTCGCACAACTCAACTTTGCTCTGGATTGAGCGTCAGCCTCTGGCGAAGGACTTTCCGAACCAAGCGCGGACTACGCGCGGTGTGAATAACGAGCGCAACGACTAACCACTCGCGATAAGCTCGGTAGTAAAGGGCATAAGGGAAAGGATTCAGCAAGACGCGCCAAAAACTCTTGTAGATAACCCGATATGCCTTCCCATGATGTTGTAAATGGAGAGCATATGAATAGAACACCGACAAGAAACGGTCGCCAAGTCCTTCATAGCCGTCTTTGTCGTAGCGTTCGGCAGCTTGCCAGGCATCTTCAAGGACCGCTGGCAGAAAACGAATTTCGATCATGAGCGAACCGCCTTCATCCGCTGTTGAAACTCATTTAGCGTAAGCGCTGAGCTCGGATCGTCAAGAAACGCTTGCCAACGCTTATCCAGTAATTCTTTTTCGCTTGAAGAAACGCTTAAAGATCCTAAATCCGATTTCATCGATAACCACAATTCGTCCACCAATCTGAGCTTTTCTTCAAGTGTCATCTGATCTATGTCTATTTCAGCTGCCATGATCGTTATCTTACCAGACCACTCATCAGCACATTCGACTCAATTCTTTTACAGCCAGGGATTCAAGATCTGACTCGACCATTTCCTTGATTAATTCTTCAAAAGCGTAGGTGGGTCGCCAACCGAGCTTTGTCCGAATGAGACTGGAGTCACCCACCAACTGATCAACTTCCGCCGGCCGGTAAAAGCGTTCATCTGAGACAACATACTTTCGGTAGTCGAGTCCGGCTTCGTCGAAAGCACGTTCACAAAACTCTCGTACGCTGTGTGATTCCCCGGTCGCGACAACAAAATCTTCAGGCTCATCCTGCTGCAACATCAAATGCATCGCCCGAATGTAGTCTTTCGCATGCCCCCAATCTCGGCGCGCTTCGAGATTGCCCAAGCGGAGCTCCGATTCCAATCCTAACTTTATGCGCACCACTGTACTCGTAATCTTGCGAGTAACGAATTCGAAGCCACGACGCGGGCCTTCATGATTGAACATGATGCCGCTGACACAAAACATGCCGTAAGCCTCGCGATAGTTTCGCGCCAAATGAAATCCGGCCACCTTGCTGATGCCGTAAGGACTGCGCGGATGGAATGCGGTCGTTTCGCGCTGCGGCGTTTCGCGTGTATTGCCAAACATCTCGCTCGAGCCGGCAAAATAAAAGCGGCACAACGGCCGCAATTCGCGCAAGGCCGCCAACATGTAATGCGTCCCATTGATGTTCGTGTTCATCGTCGAAAAGCCATCCGCAAAACTCTCGGCGACGAAACTTTGGGCCGCGAGGTGATAACACTCGTCGAAGTCATAGCGGCTCACGACGTGAAAGATGCTCGGATAGCTTTCGATGTCGGCGGGATGCAATGTGACTCGATCGAGTAAATGCGCAATTCGCTCGATTCGTCGACTGGGCACCTCGAGCGCAACTCTGCGGACCAGTCCGTGCACCTCATAACCCAGATCGAGAAGTAGCTCAGCCAGATAGCTGCCATCCTGCCCCGTGATTCCTGTTATGAGAGCTTTCCTACCCACCACTATGATCCGCTTGCCTCCGCGGCCTGTAGGTCGTTGTTTTCAAGCTTGTCAACAATCATGTTCAGCACCCGCACGGCTTCCCTCCCCTCTTCAGCACTGACCGGCGAAGGTGATCCGGACGCAATCGAATCAACAAAACGACTGACGATGATGTCGTGAGTATTTTCGTATTTGCCCGCAGCCAATCGCATACCCTTCGAAATAAGGTTCTGCACGACCTGGCCCGATTCGCTCAACAGCGAGAGGGCAACCGGCACTGGCTTCAGAGTCGGGCGCCGGCTGTTGACGAGATACATACCTTCCAAATCAAGCGTGAGGATTCCTTTGCTTCCCATTAAATCGACGCGCGCCGCCCACTGATCAGAGGTGTAAGACAGCGTGACTGAGCAAGCGGCCTTGTCACCGATTAGATTGATTCGGTAGTCGTCATACTTTGACCATGGATAGTCGAGAATTTTCAGTGCATCAACGCTCACGCGCTGGACCGGATTAATAAAAGCGAGCGTCATGTAGACAATGTGCGGCCCACTTTCTCCAATCACGCCACCGGGTAACTTGTGTGCCCAATGATCCTCTTTCGAGGTCATGTAATCCGTCGGCGTCGACAGGAAAATGCGCATCCCTCGCAGCTCTCCGATCGCTCCTTTCGCGACAAGCTCGCGCGCTTCCATAAATGGATAGTAAAAAAGATCGCTGTGACCGACACAGACCTGAACCTTGTACTCATGTGAAGCGTTTACGATTTGATCGCACTCGGCTACGGTAAGCGCCATCGGCTTTTCGATGAGCACATTGCACCCGCGCTTCATCGCTTCGATAGCCAACTTCACGTGAGTTTGCGGAGGAGTGCAGATATCAACTAGATCCGGTTTCTCCTTCTCGATCATTTCGCCGATGTCGGAGTAGACGCGGGGTACACCAAACCCGGCGGCAAGTTTGCGTGCACCCTCCTGATTTAGATCACAAAGCGCAGTCAGCTCGACCTTGCTCTTGTGCTTCATGAATGCGGGAATATGTTTCTTACCTGCGATGAGTCCCGCCCCAACGATTGCTGCCTTAATTTTCAAACAGTCTCCCTCCGTAGTACTGCAGGCTGCCAGCCTGCAGTCGCGTCAGTGGCGCTCGCGTAGCATCGACAGGCTGGCAGCCTGTCGTACATCTTAACTTCAGGCCTTCTCTCCACTTACGACCATGAACCATCCCAACTGTGAAGGCACGACGTGCCGTAGCCAGGCAGGCAAAAACATCCTGCGGCCAACACGCAAGTCGTACCTTGTCACAATCGTTTGAATCTTAATATTCTTGATGCCGGCAAACATTTCCCGAGCCTCGTCAGGCGAGTAAACCTTGGTTCCCGGGCTCTCAACTTTCTCAGCAATGATCTGGCTCGGCGGAACAAAGGGCTTCCCCTTCATCAATCCGTAGTAGGCCCAGGCCTGCAGCGCCAACAGTGAGCGGCGGTGGTAAAGCATAACCATGATTTGGCCGCCCGGCCGACACACGCGCACGATTTCCCGAGCTGCCACCTCCGTGTTTGGCGTGTGATGAATGACGCCCCACGAGTAAACCAGATCGAAATAGTTACTTTCGAAAGGTAGTGATTCGGAATCTCCCACCGAGATCCGCCCGCTCAGGCCATACAGCTTCAATCGATTGCGAGTAAGATTAGCGCCCTTCTCTGTCAAATCGATGCCGTACACCTCGGCGCCACCGCGCGCAAACTGAAGCAAGTCGGTTCCGAGCCCGCATCCGACCTCGACAACCTTTTTTCCAGCCCATTGATCGAAGCCCACCACCTCGCGCATGAAGTCGTCGCCCTCATAGCGTTGGCGTTCAACTTCTTCGAAGAATGCCAGGGACCCTTCTTCAACAGCTCCCGCGTCGACCGAGCCGCAGGGCGCTGCTTCCCAGAACTGTTTTACCTGTTCCTTTAATTGGCTAGACAAATGAAACGTCAGGAAGCCCTGTGCCGGCGATGTATTTGCGATACCAGACATCAAACATGATTAGCGAAAAGAGTGGATAAGAGTTGTCGCTTTTGCCGCGCCGGTGCTGTTCTCGCATTGACTGAATGTGACTCCAGTCAAAAATTCCCTGGTCGCGCAAATACTCGTTACTCATGTGAACATCAAAGTATCGGTCAAAGTAGTCTCGCATCCAAACGGCGAGCGGGAAATTGAATCCTTTTTTCGGAGCGGAAGCATTCTCGGCAGGAAGCAGATCGGAAAACGCATCCTTCAAAATCATCTTGCTCTTCCCTGATTGCAGCTTGTAATTGAACGGCGTGCTGAGGCTGTGCTCAACCACACGATAATCAAGATACGGAACTCGCACTTCGAGACTCACTGCCATGCTCATCTTATCGGTGTACTCGAGGATGTTATCGGGAAGAAAAGTCTGCAGATCTATCGCTAAGGCGCGATTACCAATCTCTCCAGCGGCATCTTGCTTCAACAGCTCCTCCACTATGCGAGCGGACTTAAGCGACCCGCCGTTTCCTGCGACATGCTGTGCAAGCAAGGACCTCTTTTCTTCTTCCTTCAAAAAGTAAGTCCAATTCACAAACTCTTGCGAGAAATCTCCATCCAATCCATCTATGAACTGACGCGCGCGCCGCAACCCAGCCGAGCTGTAGTCATCAGCCGCTACATTCATCAGCCGCCTCAGACCGGCACGCGCTGGTCCGGGCAGCAGGTGGGCCCACTTCGCGAGTCCAATTGCCTGATAGCGCGGGTAACCTGCAAATAACTCATCACCGCCCGCGCCGCAAAGAGCGACAGTAACTCCGGTACGAGCGGCTTTTGAGATCAAGTACATCAAATAAAAGGTCGGGTTTCCGAACGGCTGATCGAAGTGATCGATGAGGCTCAGCATTTCAACTGGTCGTGAAATATCCACCGGAAGCTCATGGTGTTCCGTTGAAAATCTCTCCGCAGCTATTCGCACCTGATCCTGTTCGTTGTAAAAGTCGACGTTCTTCCCCTGGAACACTACCGTGAAAGTCTTAACCGGCTGTCGCGATGCCTGGGCCATCAATCCGGTTAGGATAGGAGAGTCAACGCCGCCGCTTAGAAAGACTCCCAGCGGCACGTCGGCGATCATTTGTCGATTAACGCTGTCGCTGAGCAACTCTCGAAGTTTGCTCTTGGCTTCTTCGTAATCGTGACCTTTCCCGTTCCCGTTTGCTTCTTTTCCAGGCAAAGACCAGTAACGGCTCAAGCGCTGCTCATTGGTTTTCAAATCGAGTTCGAGAACGTGTGCGGGCGGCACCTGCATGATGCCTTTGAAGATTGTGTTCGGGCACGGTACGTAAAGATAAGTGAGATAGTCGTGCAGGCTCTGCCAGTTAAGATCCGGTGAATAAATGCCGGAAGCCAGAATTGCCTTTATCTCAGAACCAAAGGCCAGCTTTCCTTTGTCATGAAAGTAATATAGCGGCTTGATTCCAAAGTGATCGCGCGCCAGCACCAGTTTCTGGCGGCGACGATCGAGAATTGCAAACGCGAACATCCCGTTGAGTCGCTTGATCGCCTCAACGCCGTCCCGCTCATACAGCTTGATGATTACTTCAGTATCAGTCTTTGATTTGAAGCGAGCGCCGCGCTTCTCCAGTTCTTCGCGGAGCTCGTTGAAATTGTAAATCTCACCGTTGAAGACAATCCAAATGCTTTCATCGTCATTGGCCATTGGCTGATGGCCTGCGGCTGAAAGATCGATGATGCTCAAGCGGCGATGTCCGAGCCCAACACGCTCCTCAGGAAAGTAACATACACCTTGATCGTCCGGCCCCCGATGCGCCTGAAGCTCGGTCATCACCGCCAACCGGTCGTCATTCGGGCAGTTAACTAATCCTGCTATTCCACACATTGTCTTGAATCAAGCAGCTCTCAAATCAGACACGACTTGCCGGATGGCGTCCTCACCGACGCGCTCCCTTGGTATCGCCAGCACCATCCATACGATCTCTTCCGGACTTAACCAGCGCGCGTTATCCACATCCCAAAGCTCATAGCCGTGATCGTGTAGAAGTTGGCCTGCGCGCGAAGCTTTGGTTGCGTTCGCCGGGACATTGTCGTTCCAGCGACTCAACTCAGACATGATCAATGGCCTGTGAGACGTCAGCAAAGCGGTGCTGCCCTGCAGCACATCAAATTCGCCGCCTTCGATATCGAGCTTGATGACGTGCGGTGGCGAATAGCGTTCAGTCTCATGATCGACTGTCGTCGTCTTGACTGGCAGCAAGACTTCGCGGCGTCCGTCGCCAAACAGAACTTCTCCGTAAGTGGTGCCTCGGCCGAGATGACCGGTTGAACCGGTGAATAGATCGCGGCTGAAAAACTCTTCGCCTTCTGTAGTGCTCAGCGCCAACTCACGCAGGATGGTGTTGTCACATCCGTTCATGAACAAGTTTCGCTTCAATAACTCGAGATTGTTAGGGTCGGGCTCGTAGGCGATGACTTTGCCGCTTTGACCAACCCATCGGGAAAACAGAACCGAATAGACACCGATGTTGGCGCCGATATCAAAGACACAATCGCCTTCCTTAATCAGCGTTCGCAGCAATCTGACGTAGTGCGGCTCGAATGAGGCAAGACCACGAGTCACAAATCCGAGATGCTCGCGCAGCCGAACCTTTAACGCCATGCCGGGCTCAACGTGCCGAATGCGAAGCTCGAAGTTCGGCAGCCACGGCCGGAGTACTTGTTTCAGACTCTTTGACAATTGAGGGTCTAAGGCTGTTTGGACTGCAGCTTTCTATTTATGATTCGCATTGCCAGCAGGCTCTCGCAAACCGCGCGTTCATACCCATAGCGAGCGGCAGCCGCGCCATAAAATGGTCCACCCGCTTTCAAGTAAGCGATCAATCCAACGATCGGCGGCATCACCCCTAATTTCCGCAGATGATCTCGAAGGCGATTTCGTCCACCGTTAGCTAACTCGGAGTCATTCAAAACCTGGTAAGCGAGCTGCGAGGCCACGAATCGCTCCAACGGCTTGCGATCGTCGTGAATGAGTCGGGCCCGGAACTTGTAAACTTCGCCGTCAACAGAGAAATGCTGGGTGTGGTCCGGCTGAGTAACGCGCACCGCGTCTCTCTTGAAAAGCCTGAGTTGAGGCGGGCAAAGTGATCCACGAAGGCGATGTCCATAGTAGCGATAATCAAACGGAATTAGACCGCCGGCAAAATTGCCGGGGATGAAGCTCTGCTCGATCTCCGTCACTAGCTCGGGTGTGACGTGCATATCTGCGTCGAGTGTGAGGATCAGAGCTGTGTCGATACCGGTTTCATAGATTCCAAAGTTCCACTGGTTAACATGCTTGTCGAATTCTCTCGTGTAGAGAACCGCGTTCTGGTAGCTCTTCGCGATCTCAGCAGTCCTATCGGTCGATTGCGAATCCACAATGACAACTCGACGGGCCCACTGGAGAGAATCGAGAGTCCTGCCAATGTTTGACTCTTCGTTGAAGGTCAAAACCAGGGGTGTCACTGTTTCTGCCGCGCTGGACATTTATGCAGCTTCGCGAACCTGGGTCTGGTCAGACGTCGAGGAATAGTTGATGAGGCTTCGGTACCGGTCGCTCATCGCCTTTGCGATATTTGCCCATGAGTAATCGCGTTCCATCCAGGCTCGACCTCGCTTTCCCATCTCTTCGAGAGGCAAGGTCGCCGCCAGGTTGATACTTTTCGCGAGCTCTTCAGGATCGTTATTGACCCACAAGCCGCAATCATTTGTTTGAAGGCCTGGCCACGGCGCTCCGGTGCTCGCAATCACAGGCACTCCGCGCGCTAGCGACTCGGCAATCACAATACAAAAGTTCTCTTTGAAGGAAGGAACGATGCAGAAGTCGGCTTTTTGAAACTGTTCCTCCTTTACGTGTCCGTCGACTCGTCCCAGAAAGTCCACGCGACTCGCGATTGACAATTCATTTGCGAGTGAGCGCAGATGCTGAACATATTCGGGTTCCCCCTCACCACAAATTGACAACCGTACGGGCTTGTCGGTATTTGCCACCGCTTGTAGTAAGTTCTCGATGCCTTTGATTGGATGGAGCCGTCCGAGGAACAGCGCGTTCAATTCACCAGTACGGCTGCTTCGGTGACCATTTAGATCCGGCAAGTCGATACCATTTGGAATCAGAGTCGCCGAGGCGCGCGTGATAATTGCTGTGCTCTCCCGCTTCTCTTCTTCACTGGTTACATGCAATTCAACCCGGCCGGGATTGCAAAGAAGATTAGAGACCCTTTCCCAGATGCCCTTGATTCCGCGGCGAGTGGAACCATCCCATCGTTGGAGTGCTCCTCTGGTCGACCAGATCACCGGCTTGTTCATCAATTTGCTGAATAACAATGTGGGAATAGTCGGTGGCGAATAGACCGCAGTCAGGTGAACTACGTCAGCCCAACCGATCATCGGCCAAAGCAACGCTAACATCCGGGGTGAAATGTCAGCTCCAAACCTGGTGCGGCAGTAGTAAACCTCATAGCCTTCGGGCAGGCTTGTGGGAAAGGAGTCAACTGGAATTCGCTGGCCGCCAGTCGGACCATCGCTGTCCGTGGTCAGCACCCTCAAAGTTATTTCCGGAATTTGCGCCAGGCTGTTGCAGAGCGCATGGCCCGAGTAGATCGTCCCACCGTAGTGCGCTGCCGGATAAAACGACGGCGATATGTGAAGGACTTTCACGAAGGATCGTTCCTTTGCACCTTTGCGCCTTTGCGGGTAAATCGGATTTCGATCCCGCAAAGGCGCAAAGACGCAAAGCTCAACTTAAGATAGGCTGACGACACTTGATTCCTCGCGCGGGGATGTCACCGTTTCTACCCGCAAAGCTGATGGTCTAGCCATAGGTGACGAGTCAAAAATCCTTCGAGTCACTTCATTCAGAACAAAGGTGGCCCAGGGGCGGGACCATGAGGTGCGGTTGTTGAGAAAGTCCTGCCAAATACTCTCGACCGTTCTCGATTGAATAACGCCGTCAAGGACTCGCGGTTGGTTTCGCAGCGACTCTTCTACACGCGGCCGCAATGCGCCTTTTAGCCAATTAGCATATGGCAACACGAAGCCTCGTTTCGGTCCGGACGTTACTCTTTGGGGCAACGATTTCGGCAGCAAAGAAACAAGGAGCGGCTTTGCCGTCGTGCCTTTGAGCTTGCTGCTCCCGGGCAGGCTCAGAACTTGTTCGACTAACTTATGGTCGAGCAGAGGCACTCTCACTTCAAGCGTGTGCGCCATGCTCATCACGTCCGTGTCTCGCAGCAAGGTATTCGCGATGTAAGTCTTCAACTCCAGATATGACAGCCGGTTCACCGGGTCGAAGACTCGCGATCTATTCAGTATCGTCTTCATACGCGTTCCCCAGTCGGCGTAATCAATCCGCTCCACGGCGTCTGGCGAAAGGAGTGACGAAATCTGGTCGGGTAGAAAAAGCGTGCGCGCGAGGAAATAAGGATGCGAGAACCCATACTCACCGAGTACGAGCGCGCGCAACTTGGCTGTGCGGTTGTTCCGGTTGGGAATTAGTGACGAAGCCACGCGGCGAAACATGAACGGCATCTCCGACCAGCGTTCAATGAGCCGCTCGCGTTGCGGCAACGTATGAAAGTGCTCGTAACCGCAGAACACCTCGTCACCGCCCAGTCCTGAAAGGGCTACGGTCATGCCGGCGCTCTTCACCGCGCGCGAAACGTGAAAAGTGTTGATGCCGTCAATGCTGGGTTGATCGAGCGCTGCTACCGCATCAGCGCAAGTTTCGACCATGCCCGCTTCTGTTAACACGATCGGATGATGCTCTACGCCGAGCTCACGGGCTGTTCCTCGCGCTAATTCCCCTTCATCGAAAGAGGCTTCTTCGAAACCGATCGTGAAAGTCTTAACTGGATCGTCAGAGCCGTATTGAGCAAGCATGGCGACGGCGCTCGAATCGATGCCACCGCTAAGAAAGACTCCGAGGGGAACGTCACTGATAAGCCTGAGGCGAACAGCTTCTGCGAGCGTGTCGCTCAACTGAGCGGGTTGAATGTCTCCCGCTCCGGACCCACCCGCTATTGCAGGTGGTTCTGACAGGGGCGTCGTCAATAAGTCCTCACGAACATCCCAGTATTCGCTCAGCTCAATCTCGCCGTCGGGTTTTACGGTAAGCGTGTGCGCGGCAGGTAGTGCCTTTACTCCCTCAACAATGGTCAATGGATCCTGGACCGCCCCGAACATCAGGAACGTATCAACAGCTGTCACATTCAGCTTTCGCTCGATCAGCCCGGTTGCGAGTAGCGCCCGAACTTCCGAGCCAAACACAAAAGTATTGCTGATTGCTGATTGCTGATTGCTGATTGCTCCGTAATACAGCGGCTTGATTCCCAGCCGATCCCGCGCCAGGAAGAGTTGCTTAAGAGCCTCGTCCCAAATAGCGAGCGCGAACATGCCACGCCAGCGCTTCACGCATTCGCTTCCCCAAATCCGATATGACTGCAGCAAGACTTCCGTGTCTGAATTCGAGCGAAATCGACAACCGTGAGCTTCAAGCTCGCCACGCATCTCCCTGAAGTTATAGACCTCGCCGTTATAGATGATCCAGTTACCGGTTTCCGGATCGTGCATCGGCTGGTGACCGCCCTCCGAAAGGTCGATGATCGCAAGACGCAGATGGCCCAGGACGATGTGCTGATCAGAAGCTGCGCCCGCGAGCGCAATCAGACCTCGATCATCAGGACCGCGATGCGTGATGGTCGCGAGTCCTCGCTCCACCGCCTCAATCGCGTCGTCCCTCCTCCCGGTAAAACTAAGACCTAGAATTCCACACATGACACGTTAGGGTTTAGGAGCTTGGGTGTAGTCGCGTTGCGCAGGCTTCCGTATGTGAAAGCAAGGGACGATTTGCCATATATCATTTGCCATTTTTCATTTGCCATTTTGAACTATGACAGTGGCACCGAGCGGGTCGAGCTATCGAACTAACGTAGTGAACATCCAGCTGTGCTTGAGACACCGTGGCGCGATTCAAACAGCGCTGCAATTGACACTCTTAGAGCCATTGAAACAGCGAGCGCGCACCTTCCATACAGACCAGTTCCCCCGGTGATCGTTAAAGCGGCCTTGTCGGCGAGTGCCGCCTTTCCGCTGGCGAGTTCAACGAGGGTCGAGGTTCCCTTGCCGATAGCAGTCAAAATGCTTCCGTCCTAAACTTCCAACCGACTGAAATGACAAATGAAAAATGTCAATTGATATATGGCAAATCTTCTCACTCAGCATCTTCAAATCCCACATTCTTCCCCAAGCGCCCCCCTCACTACACCCTAAATCCCACCCCCTAGTTCTTAGTGACGGTCCAGGTCACGTTCGACGAGCTGGTTCGATCGCTTGAAACAATATCGAACCCATCAACCGTCTTGTTGGCGAAATGAAGTCTCTCGTCAGCGTCGCTCGAAAATGTAATCGAATAGTTAGTATCGCGGCGGCGAATGAGTTTGACGCGCAACGATCCGCCGGCGAGTCTTCCCTGTCCGCCAATCGCATGCGGCGCCAGATTGGGCCATACGACTTCACTTCGCACTCCGTCAACGAGCGTGCGCAAGCCATCGATCGCCCCGTTGTCGGTGCGAATATTCAACAGCTTGCCATAAATAACATTGTTCGTAGCCGCCATTTGATAGTTCTTTCCGGAACCACCGTTACCAAAGTCATAAACAATCCAGGGCTCACCCGGCCGGCCCACGTAATTGTTCTCGAACGTCAGATTTGTCGCTCCCCGAATAATCGCTTCTTTGGGAAGACGCGCCGGGTCACCCGCAAAGGTACAGTTCCGCACCGCTACGGTTCCAATGCCGTTAACTGACAGCGGTATCTCCGGGGATATGACCTCAAAGCGCGCGCCAGTCACCGCGAGCGTACCGGTCCAAGCTGTTCCGGTGATATCGATTCCGTTGTTCCCAAATCCGCCGCCAAAGATATGACAGTCGCCTGAACTGCCAAGGTCGAGAGCGATGTTCTTATTGCTGCCAAAGCTACAATTGAGGAACGTTATCACGAGGGTGTTACCTGACGAGGTACCCAGGAACCCATTATCGTTACCATCAAAAACAACGTTGCGGAAACTAAGCTCTGACGCAGCCGCAGTGGTCATTGGATCGCCCGCCTGCACCCCGTAATTGAAGCCGGAGAAGATGCAGTTGTCGACATTGTAATTATTCGATTGAGTGCCATTGCCCGGTCCGCTCAGACGCATTCCGACTGTCGCGCCCTTCTCAACTCCGTTTTGAAAGCGAATGCGCTCGACGTCGGCAAATTTATTGGCCCAGAAGTTGAGCATCACACCATTCGGAGGACCAATCCACTTCAGAGTACTCCCACTGGATCCCGCACCGTGACCCTTCAGACTAATTGAAGTGAAAGGCGTTCCAACTCCGACCTTCCAGGTCGTGGCCAGGTTATAAGTGTCCACTATTTCAATATCCGCCGCGATCATCGTTGCGGCAGCAGCCGAGCAGGCGTTCAAAGCTGGTGCGTCGTCGCTTTCCGTTTTGGCTCCCCACCACTCGGGATGAAGCACAGCGATATTTCGATTTCCCTTGAAGGAAACAGTGCCCTGACCGGGCCAGGCGTTGAAAAAGATCTGCTTCCCTGATGGATTGATAATGTTTCCCAGAATCGTCAAGGTTTTGCCAGTTTCGACGGTTACTCCGAGGCCTTCGATATTATCGACGGTAACGTTAGCTGGAATGATGATCGTGCCGGCTACGCAAGGTCTCGATCCTGCGCTCGAGATCTTTAGAGTCTTAACCTTCGCTCCAATGGCCGAAATAGTTTTCGCAAAAATCGAGACATCACTTTCAGCTGTGCATTTGATCTCACTAATCTCCTGAGCACGGACGTTGGTTACGCCTGGAAACGCCATTGAAAGAAAAACCAAACAAACAAAACCCAGCTTGTTAATAGATAGGGAAAACCGCAACACTTGCTAATTAGTCTTCCGCGCTGATCATTGCGATCATTGCGCAGTAACCGCTTCCCCTTTCTTAGCGAAGGCATAACTTTCGGCTGCTTCGGATTCCCACAAAGTATCGATACAAGCTTGCTTAACTTTTTCGATGGAGATCTCGGTGAGGCAGCGCAGCTCATTCTGATTACAAACGGCCAGCATGCAGCCTTCGCACGGAACCGCAACCCTTAAGACGATGTGTCGCTCTCCATAAGGATGCCAACGACCCGGCCAATCCTGAGCCGACATTACCACTACGCACGGAACACCCACTGCTGCCGCGAGGTGCATGGTGCCGGAGTCATTTCCCACAAACAAAGAGCAATGCTCAAGGGCTGCGGCAGATTGCCTGACGCTCAACTGTCCAGCTCCATTCACACCGCGTCCCCAACTATTAACCAATCGTTCCCCAAGTCCGACATCGTCGACTCCCCCAAAAACAACTGGCTGAATATCAGCCTCGCGAATTAGTTGCGCGCCGAGCTCACCGAAGCGATCCTCAGGCCAAACCTTTGACGGCCACTTGCTACCTGGACCGAAACCAACGAGAGTTTGGCGGTCGGCTTTCCGCGGTATTGCCCGCTCGATCCAGTCGAGCCCTTGTAGTTTCTCGGCTTCGGTAAGGGCCAAATTCATCTCTCCCTTACCGTAAGGCGGAGTCTTAATGCCACACTTTGAAAGCCGCTCAAGCAAGTGATCAGCCTCATGATCAACTGCTTTGAGCGCGTTACCTGTTGTGCGCGGCAAACTGGAATGTAGCCCTTTATGACCGATGAAGGTTTTGAGCCCTGCGAAACGAAAATAAGCTAAGTCTCGCCACACGTCTTTCTGTGATCTCAAACGCGGCGCCAAATAAACCAGCGTGTCTAGTCTTAATCGTCGCAGGTTCGGCAGAAAACCCAGAACTTGAAGAAAGCTGCTTCCTCGGTCATGGGAAGGATACGTCAGCCACTCATCGATCAGACCCTGTCCTGGAAGTATCTCAGCAGCCAGCCGGTGTGAAGTTTTGTTGTCGTTGCAAAGCAGTACGATATGAGCATTCGGAAAATGTCGACGCACAGCCCACAACGCGGGTAAGGCCACGACGGTGTCGCCGATGTTCCCGATTCGGTAGACCAGGATGCGTCGCGCCTCAAAGTCCACGAAGCGAGCACTCCCGGGTGTTGGGAACCTTTATGAAGTTTCCGGACAAGTTCAACCGATCTGCTTTATTGCGCGATAAATGCGATTGGCCATGGGCTGAAGCCAGGTGGGTAACGCTTCACGCGCGCGTTGGCGTCTCGCTTGGCTCACATCGCCGATTCCATAACGAGCAGACGTTTCGATTAAGAAAGATTCGGGTGGAAATTCAGAATCAGCAGCGACCGCGGAAAGTTTGCGGCCCAAGTCCGCTATTTCCTGGTATGAATCTACTCGCGGGCCCGGTTGGTCCAACATCCGGAGATACGATTCAAGCATGCCCTGTAATTCGTCGCCTCGCTTGGACGCTATTGCATCCAGCCAAACGGGCATCAGCCGCTGAGTGTAGAAGGTGAAGATGTGGCTCAGCTCTTCCGCCGACAAACCCATTGCCAGGAATGACATTTCAGGATGGAACCAAAGTGGTTCGAGCGTTGAAAAAAATCGGCCACAACCCGCACCGTGACTCATGTTGTCGAACAGCACAACGCATCGGCTCGAGAGTTTTGGCTTGACCGCGCTCCAGTCGCGTTCTGCCCCAGCGTAACTATGATCTCCATCAATGAGGACGAATTCCTGGTCCTTTGGGCAGACATTAGAAATCAACGCGCCTGAGTCGCCTTTATTGAATCTAATGTCATCTGAAGCGCCCAGCGCGCTCCAAATACCCGCAGCGAGTGAGCTCTCCGCGATATCAAATGTATTAATTTGCGGAACCTTACCAATATGCTCACCCAGCTTCCACATGAACGCTGAAGTCAGGCCGTGATACGTCCCTGTTTCGACTATTCGACCGGGTTGAAGGACTTGAAAGATTGCCGCCATCATCGAGCGAGCTTCATAACTATGGTGAGCACCGAGCGTCAAACTCCAACGCGTAGCTGCCTGGCGAGAGGCAAGATCGGGAAAGGCGCACAGTGTTTCCCACAGAGCGATCTCTGACAGGGCTGAATTATCCGTTTGCAAAGGTTGCGCCACTTTGGAAATGATGAGAGAAGAAATGGGATTAACTACCGGTTCCAGCACGCCACCTCGATAAGACAAGGCCGGCCACTGGCACCGCAGACTTGGGGCCCGTTCTTAATTTCCACGGCTCGAAGACAAACATGCTTTGGCGTCTGCCGCTGAAAATCCAAAGTAGGAGGCATCCACCCACGAGCGATTGAATTATGCCGCCGAACATGACCACTGCTGAACCGCCGATTCCATTCAGGAGATAGACAAACAGCGAGAGAAACACGCTCATACCGGCCGCATTACGTTTTGCGAATACCTGTTCAAGACAAGCCAGGACTATCCCTTGCAGAAACATGACCACTAACGCTCCGAATACGCCGAAATTTATGAAGCCTTCCCCAATCAAAGTTGGGCCGATACTCGTTTGGAGGGCTCCCTCTTCACTCGTCAGTCCGTACTCAACCTCAAACTTGACTGTGGTGTCAGTGACGATTGGTTTATTTGGCCAAATCGCGCGTGGGACCAGTGCGACCAGAAAATACGAATAGCTCGAGCCGTAATAGTAGGGCACCACGTTCGGAGCCATTGAATATACATACGCAAGTTGATGGATCAGATCGGCGCGTGAGGTAGCCTCCAGCGTTGAATCCGCCAGGTTTCTTTCGCCGGTAAAAGCACCGACCCAATAGTCCACGGATTGCCTAACCCATTGGTCCGCAACTTCAACGGCGTCGTTTGAAACAGCATCTCTTTCCATGGCGCTGCGAACTTGCACTTTTGCAGGAGAGAGAAACAGGATGATCAAACCGACCAACAGAATTCCGAAAATCGGTATGCGCCTGGCATACACCCACTTAGTGATAAAAAGAATGATCAGCGGGACCAGCATCAACTCGAGCATCGTGGTCGAAAAACCACGGGCGAGGCTGACGGCGCCAACCGTGCCATAGAGAAGTACTTTGTGCCAAAGTTTTCCTCTTCCGGAATACACCATCCAGCCCAGCAAGCCGATTGCGACTAAAACCTGATTCTCCAGAAAAGAGGTGATGGAAGCGAACTGCTGATCTTCACGACTAAAAATCATCGCCTGGGCCCCGCGCAGCACGAAGGAAAGGGCAATCGCACAAATACAGAAGGCTTCGATCCGGTTAAGGCCTAACGACAGGTTCACCGTTGGAAGGAACCCTCTGACTCCTCCTTGCTTTGCCAGGTGATAACCCATTTGCAGCAGGACAACGCCGAATATGCACATCAGCAGGGCTGGAATGATTTCGGTGTCGGTTAAGTAAACATAGTCATACGACGCCGATTGCTTTGGCTCTCGAGTAAAGATTGGCATCGCGAATTGCAAAGCGTAGGCCAGGCAAATTAGCGACAGCACCGGAAGTCGAACTTCTCTTAAGCGCAAGTATTGGATAGTCGGAAAAATGCAAACGTCGATCAGCACCATCGCCAGGAACAGCTGCATGTATGAATAGTCGTACGCAGACAGGGCAACCGGAATCACGGCAGTCGCAAGTACGAGCAGGCCTGGCAAGAACCGGGAGACCAGCGGAACAATACTCAGCTTTTGCATATCTTAGATACGAATTTCCCGGGGTCGTCCCGTTATGACTTCATGGTTTGGAGAGAACGCCAAAATGTTCGCATTATCAGGCGGATTCTCCTGCTCAATCAGTTGCAATTTGCTTTTGTGGAGACTGTACATGCTATATCCGGACTTGCTGAGCAGGCCCGCCAATTCAGCCAGAGTATGATTACTGCGCATTGAAGCCCATTCCGCGAATTCAACAAACAGACAGCGAATTGATCCGGAGCGGAGTAAATCCTGCGCTCCAGTCAGAGCCTCGCATTCACCACCCTCGATGTCCATCTTAAGTAAGTCTATTTGATCAACTCCTGCCTTCCGACAGTAATCGTCTAAAGAAACGATGGGCACGACACGATCTTTGGGCTCACTATCCTGCTGCACTCCGACAATGAAATTCATTCCTTCATTAGCGCCATCGCTGCCGTAGCACTCGCGGAGCACCGCCGTGCCTGAGCTTCGTCCGACTGCAGTTTGGTTTACATGAATATTCTTGAAGCCGTTTAGCCGAATATTCTCCTTAAATCGATCGAGGATTTCCGGCGTAGGCTCAAACGCGTGGACCGCCACGCCGGGCTTCGCGGCCGCCGATAGCAGAGAATATAGTCCTACGTTGGCGCCAACATCGAAGATGGTGTTGGCGGTTCTACTAAATTTGATCCAAAGTTGGCAGTACTCTTTCTCGTAGCTACCCCAAAAATATAGCTGTCGCTGAAGCAAGTGCGTGAGATCGCAATTGATTCGCACATTCCCCTGCGTCAAAAGCGTTTCCCGAAACTTACTTTGTCCCATCAAGAGCGGTTTCCAGAACAGCGAGATCGCGCGGTTCTTTCCCTTGTCGACCGGAAAGTGTCGTACATAGTATTGTAATAGCCTGCTGGTCATGCTCGATGTTTTATTCTGGGAAGTTTAGGCTGACGCCGCGGAACCAGATCCAGATAGCTCGAGTTTGAGCCGACCTACTTTAATTTCAACGCCCTTTTCTCGACTCAACATATAAGCTGTCCGCGCAGTACTTCACCGGTGGACACACCCTGGCTACAAATCTAGCTACTTCTGAAGCATATACCACTGCTTTGAAATGTATGGGCATCAAATCCGTGTCCGAGCGTTGTATCCCCAAACCAAAGTAGCCGTCTGCGCTTAGTTTGGTTTCGCCGACATGTGTCTCAAAGGCCTGGTACAGCTCGGCCGGCGTCCAATATCTAACTCGAAACGGGCCCGTACTATTCCGGTCACGGATGTGATTGTAGAGTGACCGAATCCCGTTGCGATTGGGCATCTGGATGAAGCAACTGCCACTATTAACGAGAACTCTGGAGATCTCTTTTATGGCATCGCCGGCGCTGCCATTTTGCTTGCTGAAATGCTGGATTACTGAATAACTGAAAACCCTGTCAAACGTCGAGCTCCTGAAGGGCAGGCACCGGGCATCTCCGACGACAAACTGAGACTGCAGGCCTAACTGGTTGGCTATTTGCTTCGCCGCAATAATCGCATCGAGATTCGGATCCAAGCCGACAACACAATAGCCTTTTTGCGCCGCTGCAATCGACCATCGTCCCCAGTTGCAGCCGATGTCAAGGAACAGTTCTCCGTTAGATTTGGGCAGCCTCAAGTCTGGCACCGGATAACGTCGAAGCTTGTTGATCGCATATTTGTAAAGGTTACCGTTGGTGGAGGCGATAATGTGCTGCAAGTGAGGATGCACTCCAATGCCATCCCAATCAGCATAAGGCACGGTCGCGGTGCCTGCATTGATTTCGTCGGCAAGCTTTATGGACGCTGGAGTATTCCAATTCGTGGGATCTCGCTCAGCTACGAGCATTATCGGAATGCCCTCAATGATTGGATAAACGTGGCCCTGCTCTTTGCAAACCAGGCTTGAGTGCCCAGGCTCGAGCGGCGCGAGGTCTCGCGGACAGCAAAGCAGCTTAAATAGTTCGGAACTTGAGTGCACTGGCGTACAAATCGGCGTTAAGTTTTCTATTCAGCATCGTGAGCCGTGGCGACGCTTATCCGAAGAACCAAGTTGTGCTATTCATTTCTTACCGACCGTTCAAGAGCGTCAAGAACGGGTCGGAATTGGAATTCGAATCGAAACTTGTTTTCGAACGCGAGCGTGGCGGCCGATCCCATTTGCATAGCCCGGCCGCTATTCTCAAAGAATTGGTTAATTGTCGATGCGATTCGTTCGGGCGAGCTATCGTCGGCGACGATACCGCACGCGTGTCCCTCGACCAATGATCTTAATGACGGTCGATCTGAAACCAACAGCGGTAAACCAACCGACATATACTCGTGAATCTTGCATGATCCTGAGATATTGAGATTGTTCACATGAATCGGTTCATACAAGGCGTGTCCCAGATCGGCATCCTTCGTGAAATCAGCAACCAAGTCATAAGAAACGGGAGGCAGCCACACAAATTGATTTTGTACTCCAAGCTCAAGCGCCAGTTTTTGTAGTGACCTTAGATAAGACTCGTCGGTTAAACCCATCACCACAAAGCCCCAGTTTCGACTTTTCCAAAAAGGTATAGAACGGATCGTCACTTCAAGAGCATGGCCAGGGCCTACGCGTCCTTGCCGAAAAACAATTTTTTCGAAAGCATGGCCCCCGGCCTGTAAGGCCAAACGCAACGCACCACCTTCTCTATTGTGACTAATTGGAGAGTTCGCCATTACGACCGGAGTTTGTTTCAGCCCCAACTCTCGATGAAGTATTTCGCCGAGCCCTTCATCCGGAACGGTTACCAGGTTTGCCCGACGAGCAAATCCGGTTTGCAGTTTCTTTATCACATGTCCGCCCAGGGTCTGCACGTAGCCGTCACCTGAATAGTCGTAACAATGGTAGACGAGCGGGCGCTTATGTCGCGCTGCCAGCAAACGCGCCGGAACGAGTCCGTGCATGTCATGTCCAATGAAGGCGGTTGCCTGGCTATTTCCCAACCTAATCGCTTGCCGGCAAAACGAAAGATACTCACGCGGAGAACCGGCCTTCGAGGATTTCAATCGATGAATTGTTAGCGAAGCCGGGTATTCAATTTTCCAGTCAGTTCCGTCATCCCTACAATACATCTCGAGCTTAAACCCCGCCTTAGCAAGTAGGCGAGCGCCGTTAATAACCGGAGGATAGCTGTCCGGATTATTGTAAAAGAATGCCTGGATCAGTCGTTCGGTCATTATTACAAGCGAACCTGACCAGCCCAGACTAGGAGTTGTTTGGCTCTGTCTGCGTAAGTGTTACCGTGAAGCATGAATCGGTAGCTGCTCTCGGCAATGCGTTGCCGTGCGCTTTCATTCTTCAAATAAAAACTGATCTTGTCTCTGGCTTCTCCAATGGTGTCGAAACACTCGATGTTTTCTCCTTCCTCAAACATCTCGAGGATGGCCTGAGTGCGCGTCGCCAGAGAAAACGCGCGACACGCGGGCTGCTCGAACGAGCGCATATTCGGGCCAGGCCAAGTGGGTGTGTCAAGCAGGTTCAATAGGATGCGGCTGCTGGCACAGGCCTTCGCGAATTCTTCTCCCGTGGCTCGCTTGCCTTTCCAACGCGCCCGCAAAGCCGAGCCTGGGCGAGTTCGATCTTTCCACCATCTCTCGCCCCAGAGCCAAAGATCTAAGTCAACTAATTGTTCGAGTACCTCTTCACGCTCCAGACGCCAATTGCCTATGAAACCGACATCGTGAGACGGCATGACCGGCGCCGGTTGGTGAAGATCATTATCTGCAGCAAAAGGAAGGTAACGAACCTCACGACCTCCCAAGGTTTGAAATGGTTTCACCCAGGCGGGCGACGAGGTCGCGATTAAGTCAAACAGGGGCAAGCACGAAATCCGCTCGACGTTCAAGTTATGAGGGCCATCGGGAAACAAGCAAAACAGAGGAGACTTCGGCAGAATGACTTTGATTTGAGCTAATGTGCCGGCTCGTGTTCCCTCGGTCGCGATCACCAAAATGAAATCTGGCCGAAGATCTTGGGCCAGGCGCAGCAGTGAAAGATTTGCTTTGCGCAACCAGGGTTCAACATTCACAAAGCTTGAAAACAGCTTGCCTAGTTTTGCCCCACGCGCGTGCTCGTGAAGCGAAGGCACCGGGGCCCAAAAGTGAACTTTCCATCCTTGTTTCTTAAAAGCCCGTCCGTACGAAGCTTCAAGGTTCCAGCCACTGTCTTGTCCTACTATTAATACTGTGTCCGCCATACTTCCGGATGACTTCAGGCTAACGAGGTCCCAGCTCTAACAATTGCTGTGCAGCCAAAGCCAGATCCCGGGCGGCTGCGGTTACGTCCTGAGTAACTGAAATTTCGCTCGCGCCTAGAGAAAGTTGCCGATAACGATCACTATCGTGGTATATCGCTTCGATGAGGGCGGCGAGTTGCTCGCGATTTCCGCAAGGGTAAACAACAGCGCTTACGCCGGGGCGCGCCGTGTCCTCATTACCGATGCATCCAATCTGATCGCTGACGAGAGCGGGCAAGCCAAAGGTTGCGGCTTCACTCACAACCAGTGGGTGAGGATCGTTTTCTGAACTCACTACAATTACATCTGAAGCAACGTAATGCTCGGCTATCTGGGTTTGATTCACAAAGCCCGTCAGAGTCGTATTAGTTACGTTATGCACACGGCAATACTCCTCCATTGACGCTCGTTCAGATCCCTCTCCAACCATTAGCGACCATGCCGGGATCCCTTTACTTTTCGTCATGTGTGCAGCCGCGATGACATCGACAGGCCGTTTTCTGGCCGAGTATTTACCACAAAACATCACCACGAATGCATCCTGAGGGATATCGTACTTCAACCGGATGTCGCGCCGGACTTCAGAACGATTAGGAACAAGACTAAGTAGCTGTGCTTGATCGATTGGTAACGAGCCGCGAAACAAACGCTCGGGCGGTAAGCCATAACGCCGGTGATAGGCGAAATTATTATTCCCCACGAAGAGCGCGCCATCGACGTGCGAATAGAAGCGGGAAACAATTGGTCTCTTTAGAATCTGCTTCCAGATGGGTGGACGAGCTCGGTCATTGGAATCGGAATAAAGGAGCAGCGGTTTGCGCCTAACGCTGGCCCACTTCGCAACTCTCCAAGTGGTGCGATGAGCATAACCGAAGACCTTAACCACATCAGGAGCAAACCGATCGAGCGCTTCACCAACTGTAGGATTGTCGACTTCCCAGAAAGCGAGCTGCTTGGGTCGCTGTCGGATTGGAAGAAATTCATGCCCATACCCATCCAACAAAGGAATATCCCAGCTAAACTTGGCCTGAAACTCGGGATCAAAGAATTCATTTACACCAAGATCGGAGTAGAAGAAGACGCGCAAGTCTACTTCCTTCAATTTCGCGACTTCGCGATGCCAGGGCGCGAAGTGTTGGATCGGATGACTAACGAGTATTGCCAGCCTAAGGGTCATTGGAGTTCTGACTGTCTACGCCAGCGGAGCTCGCAACACGGCGTTAAGGCTACCTCCGGCGAACATCTGTTTCTTTACCGCCCGCTTGTAGCGATTCTCGGAAATGCGATTCCTTAACGCCAGGCTCGGATGCAAAAGACGGTGAAAACCAAACTTGTAAAGCCTCGGATACTCGTGAATTCTGAACGGGACAGAATCAGTCCAAGACTTCAGCAAGAGCCAGCGAAACCGTGAACATATTCGATGTAGGCTTTCCTCGCAAAAATACTGCAGATGTTCGAAGTCCTTGGAAAGACACGACCATTGCCGTCCTGCCAATGCGTAAGCTGAGTAGTTTGGAGTAATGATAAAAACATGACCGCCAGGTTTGATGACTCGGTTAAGTTGATCCAAAAAAGTGTTGAGGTTTTCGACGTGCTCAATGACGTCAATCAGAGTGATCAAATCGAAATATGAGTCGGGTAGCTGTGCCGACTCGAGTGCCACCGAACGCAAATCGAGTCCGTAATTCTCAATCCCAAATGAAACCGGATATTCAGCACTGTCGAGGCCGATGACTTCTTTGGCCTGCTGTTCCCTCAATAAGTAGAGCAGCGCACCGGAAGCACAGCCGATGTCGAGCACCGTTTTCCCTTTGAGCTTAAAGTGCGACACGATCTCGCGATAGCCTGTAATGAGACCAGCTTGAATCGATCTATCCCGCTCGAGGCAATAGTCCTTTCCGCGAAAGAAATCCTTCGCGCCGTCAAAGTAGCCCTCCGCATAATAGCGATTGAGTTGGTTTGAACTGGGACGCGGATCGACAAAGGCCAGCGCGCAGTTAGGACATTCTCGAATCAGCAGGCCATCTGTTCTAACCGCAACTTCGCGACAAGGCTCGTAATCGCAGAGGATGCAGCGCCGGTCTACTACCAGATCAGTCGAGTCCCAAATCGCAACTCGCTTGACGACGTCGGGATCAAAATGATCTCCATTCGTAGTCACGGGGATCTTTGGGGGTCCATGATCGTGAGCACCATATGTATTCAACTGGCTCAGAATGAAATTCCCTGGGCGTGTACGTCGATGTCAGCAAGGTGGCGCCCTATCAACCACGAAATGACACTGTGCTGTCGGCGATAAACGAAGGCCATGCTCAAGAGAACCAATGCGTAGATTGCCGCGCCCAACGCCACGTAAGCGATTAGGTTGGCCCAGCTCGCGGTGAAAAGTCGGACACCGTCGTTAATCAACCACCAAACCGATAATCCCATCACGCTCGCGGCACAGAGTGGCGGAGCAATAGCCTCAAGTAAGGAACCCAATCGCAAATCCATCAAGCGGTTGGTCCAGATATGTGGAACCAAAAAGATGATTGGACTTGCGATCACGTACGCCCAGGCAACTCCGGTCAATCCCCAATTGACTCCGACAGCAAATGAAGCAGTCATCATGACAAGCGAGATGACCGCGCAAATAACGCTCATGCGCGTATTTCCGAGCGCCCAAGCCGCAGCACCCCAGATAGCAATTGCCTCAAAGAAACCGATGACGATCAGAATCTGCAAAATCGGTATTGAAGGCAGCCAGCGATCGCCGTAGATCGTGGGAACAAAAATTCTGGCGGTGGCGCCAAGACCAACAATCATCGGGAAGGTAGCGAACGCAACGGTGCGTGCCATGCGGAGGTAAGCTCGTCGAAAGCGACTGAGGTCGGTTTGAACGGACGACAGTGCCGGAAACATCACCCGGCCCACTAATCCGCAAATCGTCATGCCGGGCATGAGGATTAGGTTATAAGCGATCGAGTAAAAGCCCAGCGCCGTGGCCCCGAGCACACCGCCGATAATCATCTTATCCACGTTGCGCATGACGTGGTTGACCAGAAAATAGCCCAGCGCTCCCGAGCTGAACGAGAATAACTCACGAAATCTTTTGCGACTGAAGGACAGACCGGGAAACCAATCTGCCGCCGCCAATCTGCCTCCCGCAATGATCAACGAGCCGACGATGTTTTGAGCTACCAAAGCCCAAACTCCAATCCCGGAGATTGCCAGAGCTATGGCCGCCACACCTGAAACTGAAACATTGACCCACTCGATAATCGCGATTTGCTTGAAAGCTAGTCGACGTTGTAACAAAGCATAGGATGCCCAGCCCAATCCATTGATCGGCAGGGTGATCATCATGACCATCAGCAGGCGTGTCAGGCGTGGTTCACGAAAGAAGACAGCCAGAACCGGGGACAGAGCCAGGCCAATAACGCCCAGCATCAATCCTCCCGCAACGTTCACCCAAAATGCAGTGTCGAGATGCTGCTTTTCGAGCTCGGCGCGCTGCACCAGCGCCGAAGACAATCCCATATCCTGAAAGTAGGATATGAAATTCACCGACAGCAGCGTGAGCGCAATCAACCCGAAATCCGCGGGCAATAACTTCCGCGCCAGTATCGCGGTGACAACCAGCGTAGTCGCTCTTTGCGCGACCTGGGCCACCGCCAACCATGAGACTGCGTGTGTGACTTTCTTACCTAGGGACATAAAAAGACGTGAACCGGAAACCGTGAACCGGAAACCGAAACTGTTCTTAGTCCTTTGTTCTTAGTTCTTTGCTCTTGTTCTTAGCTTTTGGCATCACGTGTCATCTGCCAGGTTGGAAGTCGAGATGCAAATCAATCGGGGGTGCAAAGTACAAAGAACGAAGTACAAAGAACAAAGCACTCCCGATCGGTTCACGGTTTACGGTTATCGGTTCACGGTTATCGGTTCACGCGCCGTTCAGCCTGGTCGCCTCTAGAATCTGGCCCACGCGCGTCTCCCAACTCCAATTCGAAGAATATCGGCTTCGCCTTTCGAGAGCTTTCTCAAGGTGGTGCGCGCGATTCTCCCAAAGACTTTCGCAGAGACCTGGTAGATTTCCATTTACGTGATCAATATCAATCACCGCGTCAGGGCCGAAGATATCTTCGAACTCCGGCTCTAAAGGAGCACGACCGAGTATCACATTCGCGCTTGCCGCGGCTTCAAACCAACGACAAGTGATCGGACTGTGCGACTGAGCCCAATTTGGGTTAGTCGCCTCAACCGGCCAGCAGAAGTTGAAAATGCTGTGACAAAGATGCCACGCGTATTGACCATAGTGATCACGAGGGTCGAGGCCTGATTGGACGGAAGCTGCGGTCGTGTAATCGTAGTACTTCCCATTCATCTGACAGTATTCGCGCATCACCGTGTGGACAGCGTCCAGGCGCCTTCCGTAAGCACAAAAATCGATGACTCGAGTTTCGTTGGTAGCCGGCTGGAATCGATTAAGATTCACCGCGTGACGCACCACATTCCATTCATGATTAGTTTCGCTTTCGAGAAAGTGCTTCGCGCCATAAAAAGCAGTCGAAACGAAATCCCACCTGGAGGAATTCAACACACGCCGAATTGCAGGTAACTGAGCATCGTACGTATCGAAGAAATAGAGAATCTTGACCCCAATGTGCTTGTCCCAGGCTTTGTAGAGATCAAGAGTAAAATTCTCGGGCCCCATCAAGACCACCCACACCACGTCAGCCTTCAATTCATATTCTTCTTTGGGCACCCATTTTCGCGCGGCGCTATACCTGGTTCCGTGAGCCAATCGGCCATTGATAAAAGCCGGCAAGGAACGACTCGGAGCAGTAACAAGCTCGGCTCCCGTCATCCGGACAATCTCATCTTCCAAATCTCGAAGCATTCCATACTGCAAGCCTCGGAGTTCTGGATTAACCAGAACGACGTGTCGGAGTTGGCCCATTAAGGTTCGCTTGCGGTGTGTTACAAGGAGGAGGACCTGTTACTGTCCTGATAACCTTCCCTGCTCGACCACCTTTTTGTAGAGGTCAATAACTTTTGGCCGGATCTTCAAGAGGTCTAGCCGCTCGTTAACAACCTGTTCGTTGACGAGAGCCGCTTCGTCCACGAGCTTGTCATCAGTCAGCGCCCGCCGGATAGCGGCGATTATCGAATCGATATCGCTCGGCGATACCAACAGCCCGTTCCCTCCATGTTGAATCCACTCGGCAGTTGAAATGGTGTCAGATTGCACTGGCAAGGCCCCGAGCACCATTGCCTCGAGCATTGCGTTCGGCGTGCCGTCACTAGCACTGATTCCGATCGCGACTCGCGCTTCGCCGATCAATTTCAAGATTTCATCATGCGAGCAAAGCGCCGGCATTTCACTGATTTTGAGGCCTTGAACGCCTGACAATGCTTGAAGCGCCGGGCGGATCTCATCACTGGTTGAGTAGACGCGCAGTTCAAAGTTCTTCAGCAGGTCGCCGCAAGCTTGTAGTCCGCGCACAGCCGCTAAAGCGTTGGTCTGTCTAATGCCATGTTGGCCCTTCAAAGCAATGACTCTTCGAGAAGACGGCAAACCTGCCTTACGAAATTGGCGCATCTTCGGTAAGTCGTAACCACCAGCGGTCGTAAACACACCAAGTGCATCGCCCCTAAAACCGAATTGCGCCGGCAAGGTCAAATCACGCGCACAGTCAGCGATGAAGTAGTCACACTCGGAAAGAAAAGCGCGGATGCGCGCAGCGTGCTCAGGCTGCCTCCCGTATAAGAAGATGTCACTTCCCCATGACGAATAGATACATGGTGGAAAAGCTTCACCGTTCATTAACTTTCTCGCGTCGACCGTAAGATAACCCGCATTCTGCATTTCCAGGACATGAACAACATCTGGCTTCAACTTGCGTATGGTGCGAGCTAATCTCGACGCCTGAGTGAACCGCTGAGGCGCGGTCAATTCGCAGAATTGTTTGATTCGCGCAGCACCGCGCGACAGCGGCCAATAAATTCCAAGCTCACGGACACCGCTCTTACTCCCATTCAAATGTTGTTTGTAGAACGAATGGATGGTGACGTTTCGATAATCTTTGTGGGGAAGGCCGACTTCGGATGGAAAAAGATGGAGATCCCAACCTTCATCGGCAATTTGGCTGAGCCAACGAGCCGTGTGAACGCTTTCTCCAATAGCAACGAAGAGAATGCGCATTTGATGCTTTCAACATGAACACAGGCGTTGAGAGTTCAAACTTTAGTTTGTGGCACGGGCGTCTCGCCCGTGTGAAGGTTCACGAGCATCTCGCCCGTGTGCTTTCGAAGGTTCACGGGCGGGACGTGCTTGTGCCTTCGAAAGCACACGGGCGGGACGCCCGTGCCACACAATCTAAAGATTGAACTCTCAACGCCTGTAGGGAACGTCTCGCGTTATGCGGAGGCTGCCCTCGACGTCTCTTCGGTTTCGGCGTCAGTCTTGTAGTAATTCTGACTGTAGTAACGCTGGTAATAATAGTAATCGTGCGCTTGCAGGTTTATGTTGTTCAGGACCACGCCGAAGATCTTGGCGCCCACATCCTGCAGCAGCTGTCGAGAGCGGCGCACCACGTGTCGCGAGCTCTTGCCGCCGTGAACTACCAGCAAGACACCATCAACCATCGTCGAGATTAGAACGCCGTCCGTGAACGACGCGATCGGCGGCGAGTCGATCACGACGTGCGCGTATTTCTTCTGAAGCGCTGTAACCAAACGACGCATTTGATTGGAACCAAGCAACTCGGCCGGGTTCGGCGGAATTGGACCAGAAGTCAGAATATTAAGTTCGCTGTTTGGATCATGATGCACGAGCGAAATCATCTCTTCGTCGGTCATGTCACTCGAGAGAATGGAGCTCAATCCGGCGCTTGCTTGAAGTCCAAAAATGCTGCGTAAGCGAGGTCTGCGCATGTCAGCATCAACAATGACGACGCTAGCGTTAGTCTGTGCCAGACTCAAAGCCGTGTTGACCGCAGTCGTAGTCTTCCCTTCACCCGGCAAGCTCGAAGTAACCAGCAAAGCCCGAGGCGCGCGGCCCGCCGTTGATAGCAACACAGAAGTGCGCAAGTGCCGGTAGGACTCAGCAAGCGGCGATCTACCGTCCACATTCATCAACAGCTCAGGGTTGGTCGATGCATTCCCGTTCCTCTTTTCCAGAGCTGTCGGCGTTGCGGCTAAAGCACGCCGGCGCGCAGCTGGGGCCACGGCAGGAATCACTGCCAATGCCGGCAGATGAAGCAACCGCTCGACTTCCTCCGTCGAGTGCACGGTGTCATCCATATACTCGAGCAACAGGGCCAAGCCTGTTCCCAATCCGAGTGAAAGTATCATCGCCAGAAATACTCCGCGCATCCGGTTCGGCCCGACCGGACCATCCGGAGTGATCGCATGGTCAACGATTGAAATGTTGTTGGCCTTTGTTGCCATCACCACGTCATTTTCTTTTGAGCGCTGCAGCAAATTTGTAAGCAAAGATTTATACGTCTCAATTTCCTGCTGAATGATGTGGTAATTGATCGCTGCTTCATTCTGAGTCAGCGTTTCGCCGCGCTGTTGATTGAAAGCTTTGCGCAATGATTCCTCATAAGCCAGGGCTTGCCTGTATTTCGTTTCCAGCGCCAGCAGCAAATTTGAACTTCTGCGCCCGCGCGAGTCCTTCTGCTGTTTTTCAAGCTCTTGAATCTGCTCGTTGATCTCCTTAACCTCGGGCGCCTCTTCGGTGGCGTCGACAAGCAGCTGCGCGCGCTTTTGTTTCAAGTCGGCAAGCTTGCCATCGTCACCGCCGGTAGACTTGGGATCGCCATCGACTAGTGCCAGAGCGGCGCCGGGAGCTTTGGTGGCGTTCAGCGCGGATTCAGCTTCCTTGCGTGAATTCTCAGCCTCCAGCAGTTGCCGGTTCAAGCCGGCGAGTCGATCGACAACAGTGTTCTGGTTCGCATCGAGCGAAGTGATTTCGTGATTCTTTGCATAGTTGACGAGCTTTTCCTCGTCCTGGCGAATCTGGTTTTGTAAATCGGCAATACGCTGGGTCAGAAAAGTCGAGGTGTCGAGATTCGTCTCGTTTTTCTTCTGCAGGTTTTGATAGACGAAGGTGTCTGCTACTGCATTCACAACCTTTGCGGCGACCTGCGAGTCCGTATGGGTGAAGCTCAGCGAAATCAATCGAGTTTCCTTATTGAAGCCTCCTCGAGTTTCTCTTACTGGCTCGACTTTCAATCCGCCTTGAATTGCGCCCACGAATGGCGCCAGGCGCTTCGCTTCCTTGAGATCGTCAGTCGCAGTCGCCGGCGCAGTATTGGTCAGCGTTAACTCATCAACGGGCACGACTGCCTGCGGCTTTTCATTGCTGCTCCAGCCGACCATCTTTAGGACCGTCTGCCAGGTCGAGCGCTTGCTTCCCTGTCCTTTAAGAAAATCAGGATTGTGTTCGAGGTCGAGGGTCTTTACGACGCGACGAATCAAGCCTGGGCTGGTAAGAATTTGCAACTGAGTATTGAAATACACCGGGTCATTCGGCGAGCCGAGAAAATAAGGAGTCTTGCCCAGTAAGGCCGAATTGTTCTCGAGGTCCACCTGCACGCGCGCGTCGGCCTGATAGATGTCCGGCTTACGCGCCATGTAGACGACCGCGAGCATGGTCACGAGCACAACTACGCTGATAACCAGCCACAGACGTTTCCGAATGGCTCGCCAGTAGTCCAACAGATGGATCTGGTTATCGGCATTTGGATCGACACCGTAGTTGTAGGAATGCGGCGTCGTCTGACTTTCAATAGGCCGATCGAGGGCATTAGCCTCAGCAGTGCGCGATATGATTTGGCTTGTTTCATTCATTGGTTTGGCATAGGGCAAAGGGCTAAGAGCAAAGGGTTGAGCGGAAACCGCCGGAACCCGATAGCCCGACATTAAAGGGAACGCGAAAAGTTGGTTATCTTTCTGCTGAGCACATCACAGTCCGTTAGTAACTCAGCTAACTCGTAGGATTCTAGTAATCCAAGCTTTTTCAAACACGAGCAGCATCGATGCATCTTCAAACAACGATCTGCGCGCTATGTTTAGGAATTGAATAAACTCCTGTTTATGACTGCTACCAGAACCTTCAGCAATATTGTTTGAAGGCGAAAGTCCTGCAGCCCTAATCTGCTCCGCATAGCGGTACAGATGTCGATCCTCTAAATCTGCCGCAACTCTGTGAAACTTTACGGCCAACGCGCCAACTGCCAAATCTCAAGATCCTCGAATCTCCAGCGCGGTCGCCTTGTTGGGACTTTCGGAGGGGCGCCAACTGAAATCGGCCTCATCATTTTCGTTTAGACATCGTCCCTAAATATCGGCAAAGATGCATAGGAAGGCTAACGCCGCTTTGCGCTTTGCGCTTTGCTTTATGCCCCTTGCCGCTACGGGATGACGCGAATTGGCATTTGGCTGACGGCGGGGGCGATGGTGCCCATTAAGCTTCGCATTAGGCTCTTCGCCCCAGAAGTCGGAACATCGACAATGTCATTAGCGAGCAGCTCGATGTCTTCTGCCTTCTTCCTCTCAATCGCACCGAGATCTGCAAAGATCTCAGTCTTGCTCGCACTGCCCGGAGCCTGCCGAATTACACGAATCTTATCTTTCTTGCTGTCTTTGCCCAGACCGCCTGCCATGGCAATCGCCCGGCTTATTGTAATTGGCTCCTTCAAAGGTATCTCGCGAGGCGCGAGTACGTCCCCAACCACATAAACACGATCAGCTTCGCGCAGCGTGACGATGTCGCCACTTTCCAAATAAGGATTCGCTTGTTCGACTCCCATTAGCGTATCGCTGAGCTTGTAAGTTGCTATACCAGTCGCTTGCGTTTCGTCCGACGCCTGAGCCTCGCACCGTTGAGCTGTGGGCGAGTGGATAACGTTGATGGTTTGTCCCGCGTTGGTTGCCGGCCCCTTCGCATAACTCAACAATTCAAGCAGACGGATGCGTCGCTGCAACAGAAATCGTCCCTGCTCATTCACGTGACCAATGACTGCGACTTGAGATGACTTGAATTCCTTGATGAAAACATCGACCTGCGGGTTTCGATAATATTTCAGATAACGCTTAGTAAGAGACTGGGCCAACTCAGTTTCAGTCATACACGCCGCAGGTATAGCGCCTTCGATCAAGGGCATGCGAATGGTTCCATTTCCCTCGACCCGAACGGCGTCTTTCGAAATGTTCGGTCGATTGAGAACCTGGATATCCAACACGTCCCCCGGTCCAATTCGATATTGGTCGGCTGGAATGTCGGCAGGATTTGCGACTGGTGCTGCATTTTGTTTCGGCGCCGCGGCTGACGAAGAACTTATTTTCGCCAACGCCGGCGCCGGTGAATCAGCCGGCTTTTGTGCAAAGGCTGCGGATACCGTCAAAAGAACGTTGAGAATAATAGCGGAGGGGATGAGCATTGATCGTTTTTGTCCTAACATGCTGAATAACTCCTTAAATCTTTCAAACGGTAAAACAGGTCATCTGCCGGAGGTCATCTGCCGGAGGTCATTTGCCAGACATACCCAGCCGGCGAGACAGCAACGCTTCGCGCATGTGATTAGGAGCAGCGAGGTTCAATACCGTGTTGCTAAGCAGCACCATTAACTCCTCATGCTCGCGATGGAACTCTCCGGTCAGTGGTTGATCGCCAGTCTTAACGACAATGCCATCTCGAACCCACTGCCAAAACTGAGTCTGGGTGGTCCAAAACTGCCGGCGATCGCGACAGATCACCAATGCCGTTTTGCGCTTCTTCTTTTTCTTCTTATCTTTGTCTTTTTTGACTGCCATGTAATTCAGAACACACTGGTGCCCTTGCGTGGCAATTCAAATTGAGGCCGAACTCTAGTCGCTCGGCGCTAATGAAGCCACACATAGTACCCCGAAGGGAAGCCTTATGTGCAAGGCGGCATCAGGTTTTCAAACTGCGAGCGCGAACTTCCAGCTCGCTAACGGCGAGCAGAGATGCTCACGCTCCCAGGTCACATCAACAAACGCGAAATCAGCTCGGCCCGGCGCTTTACTCCGAATTTTATGAAAATGTGTCGCAAGTGAAACTTCACGGTCTGTTCGCTGACCTCAAGGCGCGTTCCGATTTCGGCGTTAGTTAAGCCTTCGACACAGCACAGCGCGACCTGTGCCTCGCGGCGGCTTAGATTGGTATTAGCCGCCACCCGAGTAATGGCCCTTTCAAAAAATCGATTTCCGTCTCTTATTCCGAATTCCCGCGGGTAAGTTTCAATACCAACCGCGCGTCGCCTGGCCAGGATTTCTACAGGCGTGTGAACGGAGTAATGCTTGGCAACACCATTTCTACTGCCGCCGCCCACGAGCCGCTCGATGCTGTGTTTTGCGATTAGACCTTCGAGACCCCTGCGAACGGTTCCGGAACTTCGGATATTTGCGCGAGCCATCAGCTCGCGGGTTTGAAAAGTGCGACCATTAGCAGCCGGGACCGAGGCATCGCTCAGCATGGTGAGGTAGATTCGATGTTCGAGCGGTGTGTGACTCAAGGCGACGAGCGCCATGGCGCCGCTATCATCCAAAAGCACACTCGACTCAACTAAAGGGTAGGTTTCTGAACCTATGGTCGGCTTGCTTTGAGTCTTTTGGGGAAACATCTATTGTTCGCAGTAAGCTTGCGGCAGGAACTGGCTCGCTTTTATTTGGTTTTCGTACGAAGTCTTTGGAAAGCCTGCTTGTCAGTAGCTCAATTTCTAAAGACTCAAAAACAAACTGCAGTCGGGAGCTTCTACTGGGGTTAGCCGTAGTTCACGGGTTTTGTCTGTCTGAGCACATAACGCAACCCTTCAGGCTTTCAAACCCAAACCAAAAGAAACAATTGAGTTGTGAAGCCTAATTGCTGGCGTGATTCCTGTCAAGCGGCAATAGCGCACACAGTGCGCCAGGAAAAGTAGGTAAAGCATAAATGGTGAACTTAAGCCTTAGCCGATACCACAGGCTGGCCCTGTGGTGTTTCATGTTCACAGCTACAAAACAGGCTGATCCGTCGGTTCCCAAGAGGCCACGGGCTGGCCCCGTGGTGTTTCACGTTGCCGCCTGCCAGCAGCATGAAGCGTGAACATTCCACGGGACGAGCCCGTGGCATCACCAAAAATCTCGTCCCGCCTCTGTTAGCGACCAAGGTGAATTACCACGGCGCCAGGCCGTGGCCTCCAGTTTTAGCGACTACCTACTTTTTCTTGCCGCCCCTAGCCGGTGCGTTCCTTGCACTTTTTTGGGTCGGCCGCTATCATCAGCGTTTCCGTCCGAGGCGCGGAACGTCTCCTAGAGTCATATGTTTGAGTCGCTTTCCGATAAGCTAAAGCGGACGCTGAAAAATTTGCGCGGCGAAGGCGTGCTGACCAAGGAACACGTCGACGCGGCTCTGCGTGAGATCCGGCTGGCTCTGCTCGAAGCCGACGTTAACTATAAAGTCGCGAAAGACTTTATTGCGTCGGTCAAAGAAAAAGCCGAAGGACAGCAGGTTTGGCAGGAACTGAAGCCGTCAGAACAGGTCGTCAAGATCGTTTTTGACGAGTTGGTTCAGTTGCTCGGCGGGCAGTCGTCCCGGTTGGTCTTTACCAGGCAAATACCCAACGTCGTCATGATCGTCGGGTTGCAAGGCTCGGGTAAAACAACTTCGACCGGAAAGATCGCGCGTTGGCTGGCTAAGAACCAGGATCGTAAACCGCTGCTGCTATCAGTTGACGTTTATCGTCCAGCAGCGCGAGAGCAATTGAAGGTCATCGCCAAGGCGACTGGCCAGCAGATCTTTGAACAACCAGAGACCAACGATCCACTGACACTCGTCCGCGAGGCATATAAGCATGCTCAGCAAGTAGGATTTGACACGCTTCTCATCGATACCGCTGGAAGGCTTCACATCGATGATGATTTGATGGTCGAGCTCGAGCAAATCAAGGCTGAAACGCGTCCCGTGGAAATATTGTTCGTCGCTGACGCGATGACAGGTCAGGATGCGGTTCGTTCAGCCGAAGAATTTCATCGACGCGTCGGCATCACCGGAGTCGTGCTTACGAAAATGGACGGTGACGCTCGCGGCGGCGCGGCGCTCTCCATCAAACAGGTGATCGGCCAGCCGGTTAAGTTCGTCGGCGTCGGCGAGAAGTACGACGCGCTCGAGCCTTTTTATCCGGATCGAGTTGCCCAACGGATTCTGGGCATGGGCGATGTCCTGTCGCTGATTGAAGAGGTTCAGTCCAAAGTCGATCAGTCAGAAGCTGAAGAGCAGCTGAAGAAGCTGCAGAAGAACGAATTCACGCTCGACGATTTTCGCTCGCAGTTGCGCCAGGTCAAGAAGCTCGGCTCGTTTTCGAAAATCATGAAGCTTCTGCCCGACCAACTGCTGGGCGGTATCGGCATGCCGCAGTTGAACGATGAGCAATCGGCGCAAATGGAGAAGGAGTTAAAGCGCACCGAGGCTATTATCGACTCGATGACGCGAGTTGAGCGTACTGACCATCGCATCCTGAATGCCAATCGCCGGCGGCGAATCGCGCGTGGCTCTGGAACGACTGTAGCTGAAGTGAATCAGCTCATTAAGCAGTACACCGACATGCGACAAATGATGCGGCAGTTCTCCGCGTCAGGATTGTTTGGCGGCGGTGGTGGCGGCGGGCTCAAAGGCAAGATGATGCGGCGCGTGGCTGGTATGGCCGGCATGCCGGATATGTCGGGGTTTGGCGGTGGAAACGGCGACGAGTTGCCGGCTTTGCCTCAGGCGCCCGGGCCGTCGCGAAAGAAGCTGAAGAAGAAACGTAAGAAGAAGAGACACTAGTCGGGTTCGAAAGAGAATTAAATAACAGGAACGACGACAAGCTGACGTTTGTCGAACATGAGCGGAGGAATATTTTGTTAGCCATTAGCCTAATGCGCACCGGCGCCAAGAAGAAACCGTCATACCGGATTGTAGTTAAGGAAAAGCGTTCGAAGCGCGATGGTGCGTATCTCGAGAATCTGGGAACGTATAGCCCGACGCGTCCGTCTGGCGATATCAAGCTGAAACTGGATCGCGTTCGGTATTGGATTCAGAAAGGCGCCCAGCCGACTGCAACCGTGGATCGTTTGATCAAGGCCAGCGAAAAGGCACAGTCAGCTGCGGCAGCTTCGGTCTAAGCGAACCTGGGAGCGCAGGCATCCCTGCCTGCACCGAACGTAAGCAGGCAAGGATGCCTGCGCTCCCAAGTAAACCTTTTGGTCGTTGTCCGGAAACATGCGTGAGTCTTGCTATGCGAGAGACGGTTGAATTAATTGTCAAAGCATTGGTCGATGACAAGACCGCTGTCGATGTTAGAGAAATCGATCGCAGCGGATTGTCATTGATCGAAGTGCGTGTCGCTCCCGGAGACATGGGCAAAGTGATTGGCAAGCAGGGACGCACGGTGAAGGCTTTGCGTTCGCTGGTTGGCGCAGTGGGCGCTAAGCAAAAACGCCGGCTTTCTTTGGAAATTGTCGAAACAGTCGATGAGCGTGCTTGACGGTGATGAGTGGTGAAAGCAATGCCGCAAGTCTTGTGGTTGTAGCGCACGCGGTCAAGGTCAAGGGCTTAAAAGGGGAAGTAGTCGCGGTGTTGCTGACTGACTTTCCCGATCGTTTTGAGAATATCGATCAGTTCTTTGCAATTTCTCCGGAAGGAGAACAAATATCGGTTGTACTTGAGCGCTTCAGCTTTCAGGCGGATCGAGTCGTGCTAAAGCTCGCAGGTTACGACTCGGTCGATGCGGCGCGAACGTTGGTTGGGTATGACTTCGCAGTACCTGAGTCAGATAGAGTAGAACTCGAAGACGACGAGTTCTATGACTGGGAACTCGAAGGCTGCGAGGTGAAAACCACGACGCAGCAATTGGTTGGCGTTGTAACCGGCGTGATGCGCACCGGCGGAGTTAACTTGCTGGTGGTGACAGCGGGTGAAGAGAGCAGGCTGATCCCGATGGTGAGTTCGATCCTCGTCAGCATCGACAAGGAAAGTAAGCTTGTCATCATCGACCCGCCCGAAGGATTGTTAGAGCTGTAGGTCTTGGTTGATTTGTACTGCAGGCTGCCAGCCTGCAGATCGGTATTTCTGGCCATGTGATTCTTTGGAACACTCAACAGGCTGGCAGCCTGTTGTACTTTTGGTCTTTGATTTTGCGTTTCGACATCATCAGCATCTTCCCCGACTTTTTTCGCGATGCCTTTGAATACGGCATCATTCGTCGTGCCAAGGCTGCCGGCCTGATTGAAATTAAGGCGCACGACCTTCGTCGCTGGACGTCAGACAAGCACCACATGGTAGATGATCGCCCCTTCGGTGGAGGCGATGGCATGGTGCTGAAGCCGGAACCGGTCTTCGCCGCCGTTGAAGAGTTAACCGGGGCCAGCTCGCGTAGTGCCGTTTCTTCACGGACGCGCGTGGTGCTTCTTTCGCCGCAGGGCAAAGTTCTGACGCAAGCTGTTGCTGAAGGTTTCGCCAAAGACGCAGATCACGTGGTGCTGATTTGCGGCCGCTACGAAGGTGTTGACGAGCGCGTTGTCGACGAGTTGATCACCGACGAAGTCTCAATCGGAGATTACGTTCTGTCGGGCGGGGAACCAGCCGCGATCGTTTTGGCAGACGCAGTGGTACGACTGATACCCGGCGCGTTGGGAAGTGAGACCTCGGCGCTAAACGAGTCATTTTCTGCGGGCTTGCTTGATTGCCCGCATTACACGAGACCTCCGGAATTTCGAGGCTTACGCGTCCCTGAAGTTTTGTTGGGAGGCAATCACGCTGAGATAGCTCGCTGGCGCGAGGAAGCCGCGCTCGAGAAGACGAAGCGGAATAGACCAGATCTTTTGGAAAAACGATCTTAGTTCTTTGTGCTTTGTTCTTTGTACTCTGTGAATGGAACGAGCCAGTTTCCTGAGATTCAAGAACCAAGGACAAAGAACTAAGGACCAATTTTTGGAGCGATATCATGAATAGATTAGATAGTGTTGAGAAGCTACAAATGCGGACGAACATCCCGGATTTTCAGCCGGGCGACACCGTACGTGTCCACGTCCGAATTAAAGAATCGGAAACCAAAGAACGCCTGCAGGCTTTTGAAGGCATTTGCATTGCCCGAAAGCATGGCGGCGCCCGCGAAACCATCACTGTTCGTAAGACCAGCTTTGGTATTGGCGTGGAAAGGATTTTTCCGCTGCACGCCACCATCGTTGACCACATTGATGTTGTGAAGCGTGGTCGCGTAAGACGCGCGAAGCTTTACTACCTGCGCGAACTCCGGGGTAAGGCGGCGAGAATTCGTGAGCGCGACACTCGCACGCACCAAACCAGCGAAGCGCAAGGCGCCGTTTCAGGAAAAACGAAGTAGTTTTGTAGTTAGTGGGCGGGCTCACGAGCCCGCCCCTGGATGGTCGCGTCGCGAACGCGATCTCCACGATTTCGCCGAAGGAGCCTCGCGTCTTGCGGATCGCCATCGACGCTCACTCAGTTGGCACCAGGCTCGCCGGCAACGAAACTTACGCCGTCAATCTCATCGAAGCCCTCGCTGAGATCGATCAAACCAACAGTTACACGCTCTACGTTACCAAACGCGAGGCCATCGATCGCTTTGCTGGACGCTGGCCGAACTTTTCGGTTGTCCGGACTCTTCCCCACAGTCCGCTGGTTCGCATCCCGGTAACTCTTAGCGCTTTACTTCGCAGGAATCCGGTGGATGTTCTGCATGTTCAGTTCACCGCGCCACCGCTCGCGCCCTGCCCGGTCGTAGTCAGTATTCACGACCTTTCTTTCGAGCATCTGCCCGAAACTTTCAAGCGCCGAAGCCGCATACAACTCCGTTTGACTGTCCGGCGGTCGGCGCGAAATGCCGCCCGTATCCTGGTCCTGTCCGAGAGCGTGCGCGAGGACATCATCAAGACCTACAAACTGAGTGATGATCTCATCACGACCATCCCACTGGCGGCCGCTCCACACTTTCGTCCGATTACAAATGAGAAAGATCTACAACGAGTCCGACATAATTACGGGATAACCGGAGACTACATCCTCTCGGTTGGCTCGATACAGCCGCGTAAGAACCTGCGCCGGCTGATACACGCATATTCGCTCTTGCAGGAAGCCCGTCCGAGAGTTAAGCTTCCTACCCTTGTTCTGGTAGGCAAGAAAGCCTGGCTTTATGGCGACACGCTCCGGGCCATCGAGCAAAGCGGTGTTGGCGATCAGGTCCTACTAACTGATTACGTATCTGAGGTTGATTTACCGGCACTGTACTCAGGAGCGCTCGGCTTTGTTTATCCTTCGTATTTTGAGGGATTTGGCCTTCCCCCTCTGGAAGCAATGCAATGTGGTACGCCGGTCATCGTTGGTAATCGGACCAGTTTACCCGAGGTCGTCGGCGATGCAGGTTTGCTTGTAAATCCGTTTGATGAAAGCGAGATTTCGGCAGCCTTGGCGCGCCTAATAGATAATCCCGACCTTCGCGAGCAACTGCGCGTCAAAGGTTTGCAGCGCGCGGCTAAATTCAGTTGGCATGAGACGGCCCGACGCACTTTGGCTGTTTACGAACAGGTTGCCGGGCAACATTCCAAGTCAACCACTTGAGCAACGGGATAGAAAATCGCTATCTTTGGATCTCCAGTAGAATTGGAACGCCCACTAGTCTGATACGTTTTTAAGGTCATGCGAATAGCCATACTCGGAACACGAGGTATACCGGCCAGCTACGGCGGCTTTGAAACATTCGCAGAGCATCTCTCCACGAGGCTGGTAGCGCGAGGACACGAAGTGACTGTTTACTGTCGCTCGCATTACGTCTCACCCAGACAGCTCGAGTATCACGGCGTGCGTTTGAAAGTCCTGCCCACGATTCGTCACAAGTATTTCGACACCGTGGTCCACACTTTTCTCTCAGCTCTTGATGCGGCGCCCAGAAGGTTTGACGCGGCGCTGATCTGCAATGCGGCAAACGCGCCGTTTGCGCCCATCCTTCGTTTCACGGGCACTCCCGTGGCAATCAACGTCGATGGGCTTGAGCACAAGCGCAAAAAGTGGAATTGGATTGGCCAGCAGTATTACCTGATGACTGAGCGGTTGGCGACGATTCTGCCAAACCGAATGGTGACGGATGCGGGCGTAATAAAAGACTATTATCTCGCTCGTTACAACGCTCGCTCGACCATGATTGCGTACGGATCGGAAGTTGAAAGACGGCCGAATCCTGAGCTCGTCAAACGTTGGCGAGTTGAGCCCAACCGCTACGTGCTCTACGTTTCGCGGCTGGAACCTGAGAACAACGCCCATCTCGTTATTGAAGCTTTTAAGAAGGTGCGCACCGCCCACCGGCTTCTGATCGTGGGCGACGCGCCGTACGCTCATGACTACATCAATGATTTGAAGGCGCGAGCGCGCGGTGACAAACGAATCATCTTTACCGGATTCGTTTTTGGACAGGACTACCGGGCTTTGCAGCAGAATGCCTATTGCTACGTGCACGGGACCGAGGTTGGGGGCACGCACCCGGCGTTGCTCGAAGCGATGGGCTTCGGCAATTGCGTGTTGACTTTGGCTGCGCCCGAGAATATCGAAGCCGTTGGTGATGCCGCAATTCTTTATGAAAGTGAAAGCGATCTAACCAGGAAGCTCCAGCGCGTGCTGCGAGATGGATCGCTGGTTCACGCCTTCCGCAACCGGGCCCAGGCTCGAGTCCAACAATACTATGATTGGGAAGTTGTCGTTGATCAATACGAGCAATTATTCGCTGAGATGGCTGGCTTGCGTTTGCCTGAGCCCGAAAGAGTTTCCCTGCGCGAGCCGAAAACCGACACCGTCTCGAACCAAGTCAAAAGCGCTGTATGAAGTAGTTTTCCTCTAAAGCTCTAAACGTATCTCCCCACTCTCAAAGCTCCACATCAGGAACCAAAGGTTCTGAAGCAACTCCGACTGCAGCACAGAGCCCAAGTTCTGGCATAATGTTGACCTTACTCACGGCCAGGTAACGGAAGGAATTTGTTTTATGCGCAAGGTGAGAATTCTCCCACGCCTCTCTTTGTATTTTCGTCTCTTATTGCTGGTGCTCTTGGTTTTCGCGGTAGGCGCTTTGCTTAAGCGAGGCTTTTCTGCTCGAGCTCAGGCCACTGGAATTTTCATAGTTACGAACGTAAACGATAGCGGGCCCGGCTCGCTGCGACAGGCTATCCTCGACGCAAACGGAAACACCGGCACTGACACCATTAATTTCAGCATTGGCTCGGGCGCTCAGACAATTCTGCCGGCAACGGCGCTTCCGGTCATTTCGGATCCGGTCATCATTGACGCTACTACTCAGCCCGGCTTTTCGGGCACACCCCTGATCGAGCTAAGTACAACAAACGTCCCCAGCTTGCCGAATCAAGGTGTCCTTAGCATCACTGCCGGAGGAACAACTGTTCGCGGCTTCATCATCAATCACTTTCAAGACGGGGGAATTCAATTAAGAACAGCCGGTGGTAATAAGATTGAAGGCAATTACATCGGAACGGACGCCACCGGGAATCTCACGACCGGTTCAGCCGGCAATGCCATCACCATTCAGTGTCCCAACAACATCATCGGTGGAACAACGCCGAACAGTAAGAACGTCATGGCAGGCGTTAACAGTTACGGTGTTAGTCTCGCGAGTGGTAACGGAAACCAGATACAAGGCAACTTCATCGGCACTAACGCCGCCGGCACAGCCAAGCTCCCGGTATTCGCCGGTATTTTTCTTGGGAGTTCGGGCAACACTATCGGAGGCACAACGCCCGAGGCGCGCAACATCATCGGCTCGGGTGAATATGCCGGCATCGTGATGCAGGTGGACGGGACATCGGGAAATGTGATTCAAGGCAACTACATCGGAACCGACGTCACCGGCATGATTGCTTTCGGGATCAACAATCATGGAATAGCCCTGTTCGGCGCGACGAATAACAACACAATCGGCGGGACTGTCCCGGGAGCTCGCAATGTGCTTTCCGGAAATGGCTGGGGACTCTCTGTTGCGGGCAGCACCGGCACAATAATTCAAGGCAACTACATTGGCGTGGCTGCAGATGGAATCACGCCACTTCCTAATCGAGTTGAAGGACTTCGATTAGCTGACGCTACGAATTCAATCGTCGGAGGTGATGTGCCGGGAGCTGCCAACGTGATCGCTTTCAATGGTCCGGTGGCAGACGTGGGAGTGGGTCGAGGTATCGAGGTGCTCAATGGAAGCGGGAATTCGATCCGCGGCAACGCGATTTTTTCGAATGGCCGCCTGGGAATTGATATTGACGGCGGAGAAGTTACACCGAACGACCCCGGCGATGTAGATACGGGTGGTAATAACCGTCAGAACTTTCCAGTTCTTTCTTCAGTAACCACGAACGCCTCGCAGACTATGATTGCAGGAACTTTGAACAGTTCCGCCAGCACAACTTTCACGATCGATTTCTACGCCAACAGCACGTGTGACTCGAGTGGTTTCGGCGAAGGCGCGCGCTGGATGGGCGCGACGACAGTAAATACCAACGGGAGCGGTGATGCGACCATCAACGCTTCCTTCACGGCGCTTTCCGCAAATCAGTTGGTGACGGCGACCGCCACGGATCCAGCGGGTAACACATCAGAGTTTTCACAATGCTCGCCGACATCTCCGGCAATTGGAAGCGTGAGCTTTGCCTCGACTAGCGTGAGCGTGAGTGAGTCACTTGGACCAGGCTCAGTCGCGCTTACTCGAGCGGGTGGCAGTGCAGGATCGCTCACGGTCGGGTACACCGTGAGCGGAGTGACTGCAACTCCGGGAACTGACTTTACGCCTGCTCAGGGCACGGTGACATTTAACGACGGCGAAGTCTCCAAAAACATTTCCGTCGCAGTCAGCAACGACAATGTTTATGAGCCGCTGGCTGAGACGGTGAAGATTGTGCTCGCTCCTTCAGGTAATCCCGATACGTTAGGACCCCAGAACACAGCGATTCTTACAATCAACGATGATGACCAGATTCCGATGGTTACGATCGCCGATGCCGCTGCCTCCGAAGGGAATTCGGGCACGACCAACATTGTGTTCCCGGTAACTCTTTCGAATCCTTCTTCGAATCCGATAACAGTCAACTTTGGTACTTTTGATCAAACCGCGCGAGGGGGCAGTGACTTTGTGTCGGTTTCCGACGGTTCCCTCGTAATTCCGGCCGGCCAAACAAGCGCATCCATTACGATCCAGGTTATTGGCGATACTGTCGGCGAAGGAGAGGAGACTTTCCTCGTCAGTCTTAGTCTTATTGGGGCCGTATTTGGCGACGGACAAGCGGTGGGAACGATCGTGAATGATGACGGCCCGGCCACGTCGATGACTATCTTTGGGCAAGTGACCGAGTTCAACTTTCAACCCCTCGCGAATATAACAGTCACATTCACGATTAATCGAATGGGCGTTATTGAGACTCAAACGACTCAGACTGACGCCAACGGCAATTTCGCTTCCACGAGCTTTGCCTGTGCAAACAACGTCACCGTTGCGCCCACGTCGCCGTTCCGTAAGTTCAGTCCCTTTTCAATTACCTTCGTCAACCAATGCAGTGATCAGGTGGCCGTCTTCAGGGCCGTTCCGGTGGTTGTGATTAGTCAGATCTACACCACTGGCGGCGAGACAGGCGCGACTTATGCGAGTGATTACATCGAGCTGCTGAATCGTGGGCCCGCGATCAACGTCAATGGTTGGTCCGTGCAATACGCAGCCGCAGGCGGCACGACATGGCAATCGACTTCTTTGCCGAGCCTCATACTTCAGCCGGGCCAGCACTTGCTAATTCGCGAAGGCTCGAGCGGCTCCGGAGGAATTCCTGTTCCCAGTCCGGATCGTTTGGGGATCATTCAGCTGAGCTCGACAGCTGGAAAGATTGCCCTGGTGGCGTCCACGGCTGCGCTTCCAGCCGCGCCCTGTCCTTTAAGTCCGGGAGTCGTTGATTTCGTTGGCTATGGAACTGCGGACTGTTTTGAGGGCGCGGCGCCAGCTTCGGCTCCGACGCTAACAACTGCGGCCCGACGAGCTGGCGATGGCTGCGTGGACACCGAGAATAATGGATTGGATTTTTCGCTCGGCACTCCCAATCCCCGGAACCGCTTCTCGTCTCTCAGTGGGTGTAATTCAGCTTTCCAATTCAGCGCGTCTAACTACAACGCGAATGAAGGTGATGTCTTTACGACTATCACTGTCACTCGCAGCGGCGATACAAGTGGAGCAGCGACGGTAGACTTTGCATCAAGCAACGGCACGGCGAGCCAGATGCGAGATTACCAGGTGGCTAACGGGACACTCAGTTTCGCGGCAGGTGAGACGAGTAAAACGTTCAGAGTTTTGCTCGTCAATGATGTCTTTGCTGAAAGCAGCGAGACGATTAATCTCACGCTCAGTAATCCGAATATTGGTGCTGTTATTGGGTCGCCGGCAACCGTCACTATTGCTGATAACGACAGTGGCGGCAGCACGTCGCCGGTTGCGCGGCAATTCGTTTCGAATCTGGTTGGCGCCGACGAGGTGCCGGCAACTCCGAATGCAGTGAAGGGCAACGGCGGCATCGTCCAGCTCGCGAATGATGACCTGAGCGCGAAAATCTCGTTGCTGTTCTCAGGTCTGACAGGAGACGAGACTGGTGCTCATGTGCACGCCGCGGCGCCGGGCGTGAATGGTCCGATCATTTTTCCGCTGCCGCTTGGCAATCCCATCAACAACTTCGTCGTCAATCCGACCGCGCAACAAGTGATAGATCTTCGCGCCGGCCAGCAGTACATGAATGTGCACAGCACGGGT
>DATNBH010000021.1:0-173116 GCA_035572035.1 Pyrinomonadaceae bacterium
TGAGAATAGAATAACGGCAGTTGTTTCGTCTTGAGTTTAGAATGCGTCGCAGGGTGAAGCTACATGTTGAGATCGGTGGTTAGCAGAACAGACTGAAGTCCGTTCTACTTAATTCTCCACTTTATACCCGGCGTTGACCCAAGCGCTGGTGCCGCCTGTGACGTTGAGGAGATCACTAAAACCGCTCTGCTGCAGAATGCTGGTAGCAGCACTCGAACGGTAACCTCCGGCGCAAATCACAGCTGTAGTCCTGGACGGATCCAACGCCAATCCTTCCAGATGCTGTTCCAAAGTCGCCAAAGGCGCAGCCACTGCTCGCGGCACGTGTCCATTCTGATACTCCGGCGGACGTCGAACGTCTATTACTTGCAGGTCCGGGCGGTCATTGATCAGTTCATCCAATTCGGAAACAGAGATCTGCGGCACAGACTTCAACTCATAGCCTGCGTTCGTCCATTCGCCAACCCCGTTATTCAGATAACCCTTCACATTCTCAATGCCCACGCGCGCCAGCCGCACCACTGCTTCTTCGATCTTCTCCTCGGATTCACCGACTAATATCACGGGGGCAGGCAACGGAATTAGACAGCCGGCCCAGATCGCGAATTGACCGCCGAGACCGATGTTGAGCGATCCCGGCAGATGACCCGCGCCAAAATCAGCGGCTGAACGCACGTCGAGCACTACGCAGTCCGGCGACTGCTGAATCAATTCGTTGACGTCCGCGGGTGACAAAGGCTTCGGCTTCGATAACGAATCCAACGGTTTGGCGCCACCTCGATTAATCTCAGCGTCGCGCGGAAAGTAAACCGGCGCTTCGGGAAGGTCCGTCGTCATCATCGACACAAACTGATCGCGCGACATGTCCTGGAGCGCATAGTTGAAGCGGCGCTGAGCACCGATTGTTGAGGAAGTTTCTTTGGACATGTTGCGACCGCACATCGATCCGGCGCCATGAGCTGGATAAACCTCGACGGCATCGTCAAGCTTGAGCAGCTTTTGATGCAGGCTGTCATACATCATCCCCGCCATCGTTTGCGGCGTGTATCCAGCTCCGCCGGCTAGATCCGGCCGGCCCACATCGCCGATGAACAGGGTGTCTCCAGTCAGCACCTTTTGCGGTTCAGCTGAAACTTCGTGATCGATTACCAGCACGCAAATACTTTCTGGAGTATGCCCGGGTGTTTCGAGAACGCGCAGACTAACTTTTCCCATCTTGATTTCGTCACCGTCGGCGACCGCGCGGTGCGGCAGCGTAGCGCCCGCTGCTTTTCCGAAAACAATTTCCGCTCCGGTGCGTTCCGCAAGCTCGTGATGGCCACTCACAAAGTCGGCATGGAGATGAGTTTCAATAATGTGCTTGATCTTGAATCCCTGCGCCTCAGCCTCATTGATGTACTGATCGACATCGCGCTGCGGGTCAACCACCGCAGCCTCACCAGCGGAGCCAATCAGGTACGACGCATGGGCCAGACAACCGAGATAGAATTGTTTGAAATACATATTTGGAGTGCGACGACTTGTCGTCACTTTGTTCTGTTCGTTAACGGATGATCCACTGGCGGGGCCGAGTCGCAAGTAAGAGCCGGCCAAAGCGGTGACAGGTCACCGTACTCCAAAAATGGATCGTCCTGTTTTCACTTGATGTGGATTCTGACAGCAACGCTTGTCTGGCCACGGGCGGTTACGCTAACAAACGCGTCGCTGGGACCGAGCAGATCATTCGGGAGCCTCAGCGTAAGCTGACTCATCCACGGCACGCCCGGAACTTTACGTAAGTCTTCCACCGTCAAAGGATGATTGACTTGCTGTGCGTCTAATGCCGATGCGGAAATAATCGAGAGCGTCTCGCCACTGAACAAGTCTAGGTCAACAACGTACAGCTGTAGCCGGGTGCGCTTGTCGGAACCGAAGTAGTTGTTGTTAGTCAACGCCATCGGATCGCGCGTCTGCAAGACGCTGTCGAGGCTTAACGCGTTTAGCGAATTGTCCTCAGTCAAAAGTATTGGTGCTTGAGCAAAAATCAAGATCGAAAACGGCAAAGCGATCCCGGTGAAATCCTGATGAATCGAGCCAACGATGGGGAATCCTCCCGGTGAGAAAAATCCAATCAAAGCTGGATTGAAAACGTATTGTGACCGATAAGGCCGCAGTCTGATGTTGCTGCTCGATCCAAAGGGAAGAGTGTAATTGCCCTGCGCATCAGTGACGACTACACGAGTACCTGAATTATTCCCCTGAGCCACAATGGCTACATCGGGAATTCCCTGGCCGCTGCTCTGATCGGTAACGCGTCCTGAAAATGTGACGGACTGGGCGCTCAGCGGGACCGCCAGACACACCAGCCCACATAACAACCAAAAGATGCGCGAGCGGGAGCCTGATTTTGAAATGCTCATGGGAGTTCTCAGGACTTATCTGCGAGTCGCGGATGTTATCAGAAAAAGACACAAAACCTTAGCCACAGATTACGCAGATTACACTGATGTTAGGACCGCTTCGCCTAACAGCAGTTTCCAAATGAAGGCGTCTCATGAAAAAGGTAAGCAATCCCAATACAGGCCAAACAGCAATCGGTGAAATCTGCGTAATCTGTGGCTAAGCTTTTTGCTTTTTCAGATCCGTTCTTATCCGCGTTAATCCGTGGCTAATCCTAGTCCGGTAATTTGTAATACGGGAATGAACAGAAGCAGAAGCCACAGATTACGCAGATTCCACCGATTATGTGTTGACTCTTATGGCTTCCTCTTCGCTCCAAACACGGCTTTCGTTTAGCAAGTCAGCACGTTCAGAAATAACCCAAACATCTGTGAAATCTGCGTAATCTGTGGCTAAGTCTTTGCTTTTTGCTCGACTAACTAGTCCGGTAGTTTGTAATACTCGCGAGCTGGCTTGAGAGGTCGCAGCATCCAGTAAGGACGGCGAGTTCGATCGGGAGAGTAACGATCAGCGGGACGAGTCATGTCGAGCCACTTCTTGTACACCTCTCGAGATTTCTGAGTATCAACGAAAATGTCGCCGGGCTTATCGCCCGGTTCTGCTTTCGTTACTCGCACCGCCTGATGCCAGCAATGCATTCCCGAGATAGGATCCGGATGAACGGGAAAAGTCAGATTCTGATGAATCCCCGCGTCCTTCCACCAGATTCGCAGCGTATCATTGTCGGAAGACTGGTACGGCTCGATTCCCTTCTCGCGCTTCAGTCCCCACTCGTTCTCGTGGTGATCGAGCTTCACCGTCGCCATCATTTGCTTCTGACCTTCATCGGTAAGTTTCCAACGGCCCATGTGATGGCTGCAGGCAACGACATCGGGACGAATTCCTTCGGTCACCCAGGCTGCGACGATGAAGTAACCAATTTCCGTCTCGACGCGAAGAAGCTCGCCGGTGCGCGCGCCGAGCTTCGCAGCAAACGAAGGATGAATCCAAAGCGGGTTTGTGTGGGCGATCTCATCAAGCCACTTGGCGTTGGCGCTGCGCGTGTGAATCTGGATGGGAAGACGGAAAGTAGAAATCAGCACCATCTGATCCGCCTCGAGATTGTCAGGATGAACGTGACTCTTGATGTAAGTCGGAAGCGCGTATTCGGGCCAACCCCATTCCACCATCGTGCGCGAGAAGAATTCCAGGCGGCCGCTGGGAGTCGGAAAACCTCGCTTAATGGCGCCTTCGCAATTCACCCCCACCAGTCGCCGTCCTTCATCATCACCATCCGGCGTCGGCAAAGGCACGATGTTTGGCCCAGCCGGCTTAGCGCTCGTGGTAAATACTCGTCCGAGATTATCTTCGCGCATGTCCTCGAGTTCAGACGCGGGAACGTCCTCGGCATACACCGCGCCGGTTTGCCGCTTCACTTCATAAGCTCCATAGCGTCGCATGAACTCCAGCGGAGTTAGGTTCTCTGCTGCTGCTTTCTCAGGCAAGCCCGGCAACGAGTTCTCAAAAATCCAGCTGTAGTACTCGTCTACGCCGAGCCGTGTGCCCGGATTCTTTTTTGATTCCACAAACTGGCGGATGCCGAGACTCCCGTCAGGATCGATACGCCAGGTTAACTCGAGCCAAAACTCGTTCTCCTCCCAAACTTCGCCGGGATTAACTTCACGAGTGTCTTTGACTTCTTCACCGTTACGTTGCCGCGCGGCTTTGATCACCGGTTGTCGGAAGCCGACCCACTGCGCGTCATGAGTTTCGTACGAATGAATGTCATGACGTTCGGACCCGAGCCCCATCGGCAAAATGTAGTCCGCGAAGTAAGCAGTCTCATTCCACGTCGGCGTTAGCGCCACGTGGCAACCGACGAGATCGGGATCAGTAAGCGCTTCGATCCAGGAGAACCCATCGGGATTGGTCCAGACCGGGTTGTAGACTCGAGTGAAATACACATCGAGTTTCGCCCGGCCGTCTTTGAGAAGGTGCGGGAGCAGGAACGACATCTCGTTCATCGAGAGTGGGTATTCGCGCGGCCAAGTGATCTCGTTCCACATCTTCGGGTGCGGCGGCGTGTAAATTGGCCGGGGCACAAATTTATTCCAGGCGTTTGGAAACACACCGCCTTCAGTAGCCACGGCTCCGAGCAAAGCATTCAACATGAAAAGCGCGCGCGCGACTGACCAGCCGCCGCTCACGCCCGACGAGACGCTGCGCCAGTTATGACTGCTAAAGCGCGTGCCTGCGGTCGCGACTACTTTGGCGATTTGCTCGAGGATGTCGGCGTCGACTCCGGATTCTGCAGCTGCGAATTCGAACGTGTAGTCTTTGTAAAGTTCTTTCAAAGCTTGCTCGAAAGCCTTGAAGTTGTGCGGCGCCAGTGGATCGGGTAGGCCGACATCTTCAACAAACTGGCGCGTGTCGGGTGAAAGATATTCTTCCCAGTTCCACCAGCATCTGACGAAATCTTTGTCATACAGATCGTTCTGAATCAGATAATTTGCAATTGCCAGCAGGATAGCCGCCTCGGAGCCCGGAATCGGCGAAATGAAGTGGTCCGCATGTGTAGCTGTGTTAGACAGACGCGTATCGAAGACGATCAACTTCGCGCCGTTGGCTTTGCCATCGATGACGCGTTGCGCGTGAGGATTGAAATAATGTCCCGACTCGAGATGAGCGCTGATGAGCAGAATTACTTTTGCATTCGCGTGATCTGGACTGGGACGATCCATGCCCATCCACAACTGGTAACCTTCGCGGCTTCCCGAAGAACAGATGTTGGTGTGTGAGTTGTGGCCATCGATTCCCCACGCTGCGAGAATTCGCTCGGTGAATCCGTCCTCACCGGGACGGCCTACGTGATACATGATCTGGTGGCGCCGGTCTTCGACGATGGCTTTGCGAATACGACCCGCGATGTCGTCGAGCGCCTGGTCCCAACTGACTTCTTCCCATTTGCCGGTGCCGCGGCTGCCGGATCGCTTCATCGGGTGAAGAATGCGATCCGGATCCTGAATCTGGTTGAGTGTCGCCGGACCTTTGGCGCAGTTGCGTCCGCGCGAGCCGGGATGCTCAGGATTGCCTTCGAACTTTTGAATCTCACCGGTGGCTTTGTCGATGTAGGCGAGCAGTCCACACGCTGACTCGCAGTTGAAACAAGTGGTCGGGAGCAGTTGGTAACGTCGCTCTTTCCGCCGCGGCCAGGCTTTCGAGTCGAGCTCAACCCAATCATCCCAGCGCTCCTTGGGAGGATACGCCGCGAGATGATTACAACTCGGCCCAGGGTAGAAAGTTTCGCCGTGACAGTTTGTCTTGTTGGTGCTCATAAGCCCAGCCAAGCCCTCAATGAACGTTCTAATTCGCTAGCGTCTTGAGCGGAAATCCTACCGACCGTTTTTATGATGAGGTCCTGGTGAATCGTAAAGACGCCGCGCTTAACCGCAGAGATTACGTTCAGACCTGCTTCTTTCCAGTCCTTCATCACAAACTCGCCAGAGGAGAGGCGACTAGTCCTAACTTGTTAGTGGAATCAGAAAACATCCTGCGAATAATGCTGCGTACTAACAACAATAGCGGGTCTAATCCTGGTATCGGATAGGTCGGAAAAAGGAAAGCCTACGAGGACCACATCACCTTTCGAGTAGCTCGGCATAGACGTCGTCCTCTGAATTGTTCCAAACGGCACTTAGCGATCGCTCGCTGGCATTCAACCAAGAGTCGTCATCGTTTGGCAAGACTGTGACTAGAACCTGTGTCCCGTCAGGCATCTCAATGTTCTCGAGTAATTCTATTCTGCCGTTGTTGACTACTGCTTTAATAGTACTAAGCATTGCTCCGTACCCTTCTCCCGAGGTTGTCGCCCCGTCATCTCAATGATTCGGCGATCAACAGGGTGCTATCGCCGTGCTTCCGGCCCTCAAGTCCGCGTCGAATTTCCTCAGCCTTGCGCAGAGACTCGTGCATTAACTCGCTAGTTTTAGTTGCGACCGGGTGCCGGCTCGCGTTGTCGATGTGGTTGAGCTTTTGAGTCATCGTCGAAATCCTTAGTCGCTTCCAATACCTTCATTGTGATTAGTCTATCACCGAACACAGCAGTCTCTCACACAGAGACTCAACCGAAGATCTCATCAACAGCCATAGTCCAGCCTGGCAGGGCTGGTTCGGCGTCCGCAATTTCACCAGAGCGATATTCAGTTGGAGTAGACGGGTCGGTAGAGCGATAGACGCGAACCACTTTGGCGCGCAGTACGTCTACGTCCCAGACCACTAAAGTACCGGCTGCGAAGTAGTCTGAACGTTTCGCGGCCATGCGCCGTTCAGCAGCTGGACCATAATCCTCGTCGCTGCGAACTTCCACGGCAAAGACAGGCGCGCCTTCCAGAAACAGCCCACCGCGCAGCTCGCCTTTGAAGAAAGCCGCATCCGGGCTGAACGAGCGCCTGTTGGGAAGATTGACGATGAAGCCTACGTTGTCTGGAAACGCATAGCCACCACCGACGCTTCTTTCGTAAATGTGAAGACTTATATAGATTTCCCCGGAAGCGCGTCCGGGCACACCGCCTGTTGGTGACATAAGCACGAGCTCTCCATTTACTATTTCCGCTTTGCCGTTGTCGGGCACGCGGTAAAGGTCTTCAATGGTGGCTTCGAGCTTTGTAGTCATGATATTTAGCGAGTCAATTATCGCATTCAATACTTTGCAGTTGCCAGATTACGTCAGAGCTTTCCTGGTCGGGGTGACGCTATCGGCTTGTCTGTTTTCCAGCGGGTCTTTCCAAATCCTGTCGCACGCTGTGCACTGAACTCAGACTGAAGTCTAAGCTACATCTCGTCACGCCAATGGTACCGATTGGGCGGCCTGCACGTAGGCATTTTCGTAAAGCATCATTCCGATCAAAATCAATGGAGCGGCCGGGACAAACAATGAGATGCTAACGATACCGAACATCGAGATCCAGGTAAGCAACCCGCCCAGCACGCAGAGCAGAATGCCGGTCCAGAAATCAACTTTGTAGCGACCTCGCACCATCTCCCAAACCGCGAGCCGCGCATGCGCCGTGGGGTGCGTGAGCGAGACCTCGCCCCAAATCATCAGCAGGTTCAGCAAACTGCAGATCGCTACAATCCAACGCAGGCAGACGAGATCGAACCGGATCGTATCGACGAAACCCGTCATGCTATCCGACTGCATTAAGCCTTCGAACCATAGAATTGGCAGGATCATTAAAGCCGCGCCGAGCAGCATGGCTTGCACGAGCAGATGCGGAGGCAGCAACGGGTTCTGCCACATGTCGCGCGCTTTCGCCTGCGCAAAAAGATAAGCAGTGTAAACGGCCGTAAGAATGGCAAGCGGAATGCCTGGAATCATCAGCCACCACTGTAACGCTCGGGTTCCAAGCATGCTGCCAACAAAGTGGAGCGCCAGCACGATGGTGTAGCCCGCAATAATGAACGCTCCCTTGACGAGCCAGCTGCGCCATTGAGGACGCGTGAAGATCATATAGAAGCGTTCGGGGTGCTCGAGATCCCAGACCAATAGACCACCCGTAATCGCGAGGAAAGCACCTGAGACAACCGGCGTCGCCCAAAGCCAGGTCCAACTTTGAGGGCTTATGAAGTCAAACAAAACCAGCAGCGCGATCACAAGATAAGCGCCCGCAGCGATACCTTTGGTCCACGTGTAAAGACTCACGCGCCAGTCCCAGGGAATGGTGTGCGGCACGTCGTAACTCAGCAACGCGGCCGCCGAAGAATTGTTGTATTGCGGATTGCCGGAGACGACATGCTCAGTCGAGATCTGCTGCTCACTCCACATGAACAAACCGCCTTCAGGCCGCCGCGCTGCTAACGGATCAAGAGTGGCCTGATGCGCGCCTTTGTAAAAAAGTTTGGGCAGCGTGTCTTTTTCGGGGCGGCGCACTGCGACTGGCTCGCGATTGATAATGCTCGAGACTTTCGAGGTTGCGTCGTTCATGTCTCCAACCAGAATTGCTTCGGTCGGGCACACCACAACGCAGGCAGGCTCGAGACCTACGTCGATGCGATGCGCACAGAAATTACATTTCTCGGCGGAGTGGTCTTCGGGATTGATGAAGATCGCGTCGTAAGGACAAGCTGCCATGCAGGCTTTGCAGCCAATGCAGATCGATTTATCGAAGTCTACGATTCCGTCGGGGCGTTTGAACATCGCCGTCGTGGGACATGCCGTCACACAAGGTGCATGAGCGCATTGATTACAGCGAGTTACCTGGTGCGCGCGACGGGTCTGCGGAAACTCGCCAATGTCAACGTGCTTGACATATGTACGAGTCACCGACAGCGGCACGACGTTCTCAGACTTGCAGGCAGTCGTACACGCGTGACAACCAATGCAACGCGTATGGTCGATCACCTTGGCCCATTTGATTGGGGTGGTTGGCTCCATCATGTGTTTTTTGCGCTCATGACTATATCACGCACCGCGAATGGAAAAGGATTAATGGATCATGAATTTTCGCTCACAACGCGTGGCGGGCGGATCCTGATGGTGGTGAAGTTTGAGTTTATGCCACGGGCTTGTCCCGTGTTCACTAACGTTGGCGGCTAACAAGAATGCGAACAAAATCTTAGGATGCCACCGGCTTGTCCGGTGGAGGCTCACGCTGACTGCGGGCTGGTATCCAATCTACTTTATGACTTTATGAAACGCCTCCAACGTAACACTCCACGGGCAAGCCCCTGGCATCCCTTTGACATTCCGTGGTTTTCGTAGCAACAAGCGCTAATTTCCACGGGACAAGCCCCGTGGCATTTCGAACTACCTCAGTACGGAGAGAATCGTGGTGTGGTTGACAAACGCTGTTTCGATCAAGTAACAAACAATATCCTGCGTTCATTAGCGAACCTACCCAGGAGGATCATAGATGCGCTTTATTAGTCTGATGGCAGCGACCGTGCTGATTTCCTTAGTCACACTCGTCGGCTGCAATTCGAGAGAAAACACAAAGGCCGCGCTTAATAAGCCAACGCCGGCGCCAGCTCAACCGGGAGACAACGCTCGTCGCATTACTCCCGAAGAATTGAAAGCCGAGATTGCCAAGAATGACGTTGTGATTATCGACGTGCGGGGCGAGGCTGCTTATAAACAGGGGCACATCAAAGGCGCCAAATTAATTCCGGCCACGGACATTCTGGCTCATGTTGACGAACTACCGCGTGACAAGATGATTGTCACGTACTGTTCTTGACCAGCCGAACACACATCCGCCAGTTCGGTGGTGAATCTCAAAACTAAAGGCTTCAATAATTGCGCCGCGGTACTCGGTGGTTATGAAGCGATGATAAAAGACGGATTCGAAGTCTCAGTCGGAATGAACCCGTGAAGCAAGTAAGAAGTTAAAAGTAAAAAGGCAAAAGTGACGGCCAAAGACCTTGAGTCTCGGTTGAGAGATTCAGGGTCTTTGCCTTTTTCTTTTGGTTCGAACTTTTGCCTTTTTACTTTTTCCTTTTTCCTTGTCTCACGTCTGCGGGACGGGGACGCGGATAGGCGCGGCCAGGGGTGTCAGGACTTTACTCGAAGGAACGCAGAGCACGGGACAAGGTGAGTTCCGTACTACACGCTCAATTTCGGAACCCAGCACCGGTGAGCCTCCAAACAGCGAGGCGTGCACATTTGTTCCGATAACAATCAAGTCGGCTTCCTTCTCGGCCGCCAACGTCACAATCTCTTCATAAGGCCGTCCCTCTGCGATATGCGAGATTGCCGGCGTACCTACTTCGCGCCTGAGGATCGTCATTTTTTCCTGGACGTATTTGCGAAGCTGCGAGAGCGCCGTCAAGCCGCCTTCCGGAAACATCACCGAGATCTGCTCGATGAAATCGTTAATGACATAGACGGCGTGCAACTCCGCGCTGGTGCGATTGGCGAGTTGGTTAGCAACCTGAGTCGCCGCGGCCGATGAAGGACGAAAGTTTGTTGCCAGCAGTATGCGTTTCAAATGAATGTCCGCGTAGCTGCCGCGATGCTCGACGAAATCATGCTGCGGCGGACGGATTGTGAGCACCGGGCAGGGGGCTTCGGCAATAATCTCCTCAGCGGTCGAGCCCCACAGCGCGCGTGAAAATCCTTTTCGACCGTGAGTAACTATCGTTACCAGGTCGATGTCATAATCGCGGACCGCGCGCGCGATCTCAGTAGCAGGTTCGCCGGCCACAATAACCGGTTCGACATCGAGGCCCGCGCAAAGCGGATCGGACAACAGCTCTTTAACTTCGCCGCGGATCTGCATGAGCCAGCGATTCTCCTGTGTTTCAAGGACCGAATCCGGCAACGAAAGCAGGTTAGGCGGAACCTTCGTGCTCTGCACACTGAAAAGCACCACGCGCCCGCCGCCGCTGCGCGCGAATGCCGCTGCATACTTCAACGCCGCGCGCGCATGCACCGTGAAGTCCGTCGGAAAAAGAATGTTTCGGAAGGGATACAAATGAAAAACGTTCTTAGATCTTTGTTTTTTGTTCTTTGTTCTTAGTGTTCGGGTTTGTCGAGAGCCTCAGGGCTTCCACTCAATCGCAAAGCACAAAGCCCAAGAACAAAGTACTTCTTAGAGGACACGCGTGCCGGCGATTTGATCAAGGTGCGACATGAATTCACTCAAACCAGTCGGACGCATACGAGCGGCAACGGCTAGCTCGATCGCGACGGTCTCGCGAAATCGTTTGCTGTCTTTGCCAATCGCGGTCTTGTTGATGACTCGGCGCAGGCATTCAGTCAGCCCGGTGACAAACACATTGCTTGCCGGCTGATAGTCGAGCGTCACGCGCTTGGCGGCATAGGTCAAGCCATTGCCCGTGGGATCCAGGAAAGGATAGTCGTCGCCTAACTGAATGCAGGCAGCTCGAAAACTGGATTCGAAATCAGCGCCGCTACTTTTTACTGCTCGCTCAACCGCGCCAATTACCTTCCCGGCAGAATCAAGCAGATCGGACCAATCTACTTCGACCTCCGTCGGTTGGGAAACTTGAGACGCGAACAGATCACTTTCGACGTTTGGTTCGGGCGCCTGCTCGGTGATTATCGCGTCAGGGGCGTCGCCAGTCTGATAAACAGTAATAACTCCGCCCGGCTCCCTGGCATGTACAAGCAAGCGTTCCAACGCGCCTGCGGTTTGCTCGGCTTCGCGAGTCGACTGATTAATTTCAGAAACGGTGGGATCGTCAGGGCCGTTTATCTGCACTTCGGCTTCATATTGATTCAACGTGACATGGACCGAGCCGAAGAAGCCTTGTTGACGGAGATGACGCAGCAGGGCCGCAAGGTTAACGTAGCTCGTGCTCAAGCTGTCGAATTGTTTGACCTTGCTCATCAGCGACGGAGAATAGCATATTCGGCAAACAGTAATCAGCAGTCAGCTGTGCGGTTCTTTGTTCTGAGTTCTTGGTTCTTTGTAGTGGAATGCCGTCTGAGTTTCCGGTTTCTGTTCGGCTGATGTTTCCGTGGGCGACGGCCCCCCACCTGAAGTCTCAGATCGTAGCAGCGAAGAAGCTACACAGAACTAAAAACAGAGAACCAAGTACATCATCCGGCTGATTACTGACCGCTGATTACCAATTCTTTTCCCTTTACGACTGTCGGGTTTCCGTGCCAAACTCCGCATCTGCATTCCCGGGCCAATTCAGGCAGTCGAGATCTATTCATCATCCTTAGCGGAGGCAAAACACTTTGCTCAAAGGGATCTTTCGCACTAAGAACCTCGACGATATTTTGGCATCTGCCGAGGACGCCAAACACTCTTTAAAACGAACGCTCGGGGCTTTTAATGTCACGCTAATCGGTATTGGCGCAATTATCGGCGCCGGTATTTTTGCCACCGTCGGTACGGCCGCATCGGGGACGGCTGAGCGAGCGGGCGCCGGTCCGTCACTAATGCTGTCGTTCGTGATTACGGCAGTTGTTTGTGGCTTCACTGCGCTTTGTTATGCAGAGCTCGCCTCAATGGTGCCCATCTCCGGCTCAGCCTATACGTACTCGTACGCGACCTTAGGTGAGCTCGTCGCCTGGATCATCGGCTGGGACTTAATCATCGAGTATGCAATCGGAAATGTGGCGGTGGCGATAAGTTGGGCCGAGTTCTTCAACCGGCTGATGCGTAACCTGGGCATCCACATACCCGACTGGCTTACGCAGAATTATCGAACTGCATCGCCGGAGGTTATCGCAGCCGCACCGCACGCGTTCGGCTTCCCGATCGTTTTCAACATCCTTGCGTTCGGCATCGTAGCGCTCATCACTATCGTGCTGGTTTGGGGTATTAAAGAATCGGCGAACTTCAATGCCGGAATGGTGGCAGTAAAGATCCTGGTGCTGCTCTTCTTCATAGGTCTGGCTCTTTACTATGTTTCGCCGGCGAAGATGACTGAGAACTGGCAGCCATTCCAGCCTCAAGGATGGGGCGGTACGTTTACCGGAGCGGCAGTCGTCTTTTTCGCCTACATCGGCTTTGACGCGGTCAGTACGGTGGCTGAAGAAACGAAGAATCCAGCCCGAGATCTGCCTATCGGCATCATTGCGTCGCTCATCATCTGCACGATTCTGTACGTGCTGGTCGCCGCTGTTTTCACCGGCATGGTTCCGTGGCAAACGGTGGTTGGTTGGACCTCAGCGCAGCGTGGCGAAGCTTTGACGATGGCTTTGGAGCACGTTGCCCCACAAGCCAAGTGGCAAAATACCGTAGTCGCCTTTGGTTCGGTCGTGGCCCACACAGCGGTGCTGCTCGTCTTTCAACTCGGACAACCGCGCATCTTCTTTTCCATGGCGCGTGACGGCCTGCTGCCATCGGTGTTCGCAAAAGTCCATCCCAAGTTCAAAACACCACATGTCACCACAATTCTCACCGGAGTCGTGGTCGGCGGCATCGCCGCTTTTGCCACCGTTGATGAGATGGTGAGCTTAACCAACATTGGTACCTTGTTCGCCTTTATTCTTGTTTGCGTCGGTGTAATAGTCCTGCGCCGCAAGGATCCTGATCGGCCACGCGCATTCAAAGTTCCTCTCGGACCCTATTTGCTTCCTGGTCTCGGCGCTATCTCTTGTGCTTTTCTAATCTACTACCTGCCGGAAGGATCGTATTGGCGATTCATCGGCTGGCTCGCCCTCGGACTGGCAGTCTACTGGTCATACGGTTACACACGCAGCACTGTGGGTCAGAAAATGGATCGACCCAGCCGTACTCCAATGATGTTGAAGTTTGCGGCGCTCTGTTTCGTGCTCGTCGCCGTGGGCCTCTTCATGATCCCGCACGACGTAGCTCCACGAGAACTATTGAGCGAAGCACTAAGCGGCGATCCGAGTCAGAAAATGACTCGGTACGGCCTTTTGGTCATCCTGGTCGGCTTGATCGGAGGCATTGGCGGCGTGTTCATCGGCGCTGGAAAGAAGACCTAACTGAAATCTAATGAATGCCCTTCCTGTAATCGTTGGCGCTCTCTGCGTGATAGCGATCGCGTATCGCTATTACTCGGCTTTCATTAGCGCTAAGGTTTTGGCGCTGGACGATCAGCGCCCGGTCCCGTCGCAGACCATGTATGACGGACAGAATTACTATCCCACTAATAAGTGGGTGCTGTTCGGTCATCACTTCGCAGCCATCTCCGGCGCCGGCCCATTGATTGGTCCCGTGCTCGCCGCGCAGTTCGGCTTTCTGCCCGGACTTTTATGGTTGGTTATCGGCGTTTGCCTTGGAGGCGCGGTTCACGACTTTATGATCCTCGCTGCCAGCGTCCGACGTCGTGGCAAGTCGCTCGCAGAAATCGCTCGGACGGAAATCAGTCCGCTGTCCGGGCTCGTCGCAGGCATTGCGATTCTCTTCATTGTGGTCATTGCGCTGGCAGGACTTGGCCTGGTTGTCGTCAACGCCCTGGCAGAATCGCCGTGGGGAACATTCACGGTTGGCTTCACGATTCCACTCGCGCTTTTCATGGGACTTTATATGTACAAGTTCCGCAAAGGCCGGATTAAGGAAGCCACGCTCATCGGTGTCGTCGGCCTGCTGGCAGCTGTTTACCTCGGCGGCCGCATTGCGGATTCGTCATGGGCGCAGACGTTCACACTCTCGCGCAACACCGTCATTATCCTGATGGCAGCGTATGGGTTTATCGCTTCCGTGCTGCCAGTCTGGATGCTGCTGTGTCCGCGCGACTATCTTTCTTCTTATCTGAAGATAGGAACGGTCGCATTTCTAATTCTGGGTGTCATCCTCGTCCATCCAAATCTCAACATGCCCGCCATCACGCCTTTCGTAGCAGGCGGAGGGCCCGTGATCTCAGGCAAGGTTTACCCGTTCGTTTTCATCACCATTGCGTGCGGCGCCATCAGCGGCTTCCACGCGCTGGTATCGTCAGGAACGACGCCGAAGATGATTGCCAGGGAAACCGATGCGCGGATGATCGGCTACGGCAGCATGCTCATGGAAGGCATCGTCGGTGTCGTCGCCTTGATCGCAGCCACGTCGCTCTTCCCCGGCGACTATTTCGCAATCAATACAGTGCAGAAGACTGATGAGAATAAGGCCGCTTATTCCAAGCTGGTGAGCGACCACTCAACTGCCGAGTTTGATCTGCGACCGCAGGAGATTGACCGGCTCGAACAGGAATCAGGCGAGAAGAACTTGCGTGGCCGCACCGGCGGAGCTGTGACACTTGCGCTTGGCATTGCCAAGATATTCGACGCGATCCCCGGACTGCGCGGCTTCATGAAGTACTGGTATCACTTCGCGATCATGTTTGAAGCTCTTTTCATCTTGACGACGATTGATACCGGCACGAGGGTGGCTCGATTTCTGCTCGGTGAATTTGGGAGTCGTGTCTACAAGCGGCTGGATGAACCAAATTGGCAGCCGGGGGCAATCGTCACGAGCGCTGTTGTTGTGTTCGCCTGGGCTGCATTCATCTGGTCCGGGTCGATCTCGACGATCTGGCCGATGTTTGGTATCGCAAATCAATTACTTGCCGCAGTCGCACTTTGCGTCGCCACCACTATCATCATCAACTCGGGGCGAACTCGTTACTGCTGGGTGACCATTTTGCCACTGTCGTTTGTAGCGACAACGACGCTCGTAGCCGGCTGGCAGTCGATCACGGATATCTTCTGGCCGCTATCTCAAAAGCCGAATACAGCCACGCTCGGCTATCTCAATGTTGCTCTAACGGCCATCATCATGGTGGCTGCTGTGGTCATACTCGTCGACTCAATTCGACGCTGGCTGGGATTTGGAAACAGGCCTCAAAGCCTCGCCGACCTCGCCCCCAGCGAAGTTTAGCGCGGATAGCAGGCGTTTAGAGTTCAAACTTTAGTTTGGGTTTCCGCGATCCGCACAAGCTCAAGCTTGAACTCTAAACGCCTGTTGGGAACGTCCCGCATTGGACATCCTGGGCGTCATTCGGCAAAATAATCGGTTTCACACGGCTGGCTGATTTGTTCTGGAGAACGATTCTGTAGAACGCAGCGGCCTGGCAAAGCCCAGGCTTCCGCGCCTTGTGTGTAGGGCAGTTTGATCTCGCCTGATATCTAACGACCGGAAAGGGAGTCCATCGTGGCACTATCGCTGATCTCGTTTATCAGCCTGCTGGCAGTTTGCTCGGCAGCGCTCTTCTTTTACAAACCTATTAAATCGCTTATGCCGTCGGTGCGCCGCTATGGTTTTGCCGTCGCTGCAGCCGCATTCACCCTGTTGGCCGGCGCCTCGCCTGCCCTCGCTCAGGAAGAGGCTGGCGGCGAAGCAAACTTGAAGTTACCTGACCTTTCCTCCGTCACGTTCCTGGGCGGCACGAACGGGCACAAATTACTTCTGGGCGGCATCGTCATCAGCATCCTGGGACTCGTGTTCGGTCTGGCGATGTACATGAATCTCAAGAAGCTGCCGGTCCATCGCGCGATGCGCGAGATTTCGGAGCTGATTTACGAGACCTGTAAAACCTATCTGACCACGCAGGGCAAATTCATCCTCATCCTCGAAGGCTTTATCGCCGTCATCATCGTGCTCTACTTCGGCGTGCTCTCGAAGATGGAGCCGCTGCGAGTCATCATCATTCTTCTGTTCAGTCTGGTTGGAATCGCTGGAAGCTATGGCGTCGCCTGGTTTGGTATTCGCGTGAATACTTTCGCGAACTCGCGCACCGCCTTCGCCAGCCTGGGAGGCAAGCCGTTTCCGCTTTACGCAATTCCGCTAAAGGCGGGCATGAGCATCGGCATGATGCTTATCAGCGTCGAGCTGCTCATCATGCTTTGCATCCTGCTCTTTATTCCTGGCTCGTATGCCGGTCCGTGCTTCATCGGATTCGCTATCGGTGAATCGTTGGGCGCCGCGGCCTTGCGTATCGCGGGCGGCATCTTCACCAAGATTGCCGACATCGGTTCCGACCTGATGAAGATCGTCTTTAAGATCAAGGAAGACGATGCGCGCAATCCCGGAGTGATTGCCGACTGTACCGGTGATAACGCCGGCGATTCAGTTGGACCCAGCGCCGACGGTTTTGAGACCTACGGCGTTACCGGCGTGGCTTTGATTACGTTCATCCTGCTGGGCGTTCACGATCCCAAAGTACAGGTGCAGCTGCTGGTCTGGATTTTCGTCATGCGCGTCATGATGATCGTCGCCAGCGCGGCTTCTTATTTCATCAACGACATCATTGCCAAAGCCCGCTACGCCGCCCAAGAAAAGATGAATTTCGAGGCGCCGCTGACTTCGCTCGTCTGGATTACGTCGATTGTCTCCGTGATCCTGACGTTCGTGGTTTCCAAACTCATCATCCCGCAACTGGGAAACTCAACCGATTTGTGGTGGCAGCTCGCGACTATCATCTCCTGCGGCACGCTCGCGGGCGCGATCATTCCCGAGTTGGTCAAGGTCTTTACTTCGACTGAGTCTACGCACGTCGCCGAAGTGGTAACGTCTTCTCGAGAAGGCGGTGCTTCGCTGAATATTCTTTCGGGCCTGGTGGCGGGCAATTTTTCCGCCTACTGGCTGGGAATGAGCATTGTCGTGCTCATGTCGATTGCCTACCTCGTTAGCAACCAGGGATTGGGCGTGCTGATGGTGGCAGCCCCGGTGTTCGCATTCGGGTTGGTCGCGTTCGGATTTCTCGGCATGGGTCCAGTCACGATCGCCGTGGATTCCTACGGCCCGGTGACTGACAACGCGCAATCTGTTTACGAGCTGTCGCTGATTGAACACATACCAAACATCGAAGCCGAGATGAAAAAAGACTTCAACGTCGATGTGAATTTCGGACGAGCGAAACATCTGCTCGAGGAGAATGACGGCGCGGGTAATACGTTCAAAGCTACGGCCAAGCCGGTATTGATTGGAACGGCGGTCGTGGGCGCCACTACCATGATCTTCTCGATCATGATGACGCTGACCGACGGACTAACGACCAATACAGAGAGCCTATCGCTGCTACACGCTCCGTTCGTATTGGGTTTGATCACCGGTGGCGCAGTTATTTACTGGTTCACGGGCGCATCGATGCAGGCGGTCACCACAGGCGCCTACCGCGCCGTGGAATTCATCAAGAAGAATATCAAGCTCGAAGGTGTTGAGAAGGCCTCGGTCGAAGACAGCAAGAAGGTCGTCGAGATCTGCACGAAGTATGCGCAGAAGGGCATGTTCAATATCTTCATGGTTGTCTTCTTTTCAACCCTTGCGTTTGCCTTCATCGAGCCGTTCTTCTTTATCGGATACTTAATCTCGATCGCGATCTTCGGACTGTATCAGGCGATCTTCATGGCTAACGCCGGTGGCGCCTGGGATAACGCCAAGAAAGTCGTGGAAGTTGACCTAAAACAGAAAGGGACGCCGCTGCACGATGCCGCGGTTGTCGGCGATACCGTAGGCGATCCTTTCAAGGACACTTCGTCCGTGGCGCTGAATCCAGTCATCAAGTTCACGACGCTATTTGGATTGCTGGCGGTCGAGCTCGCGGTTAAGCTCGCCGCGGATAATTACGACACTCGGCCCTGGCTGACTCCCGGGCTTTCGCTTGCATTCTTTATGGTCGCCGTGGTGTTCGTGTGGCGCTCGTTCTATGCTATGCGCATCGGTGCGGTCGTTGCGGAAGAAGGGCCGGCGGATTTTGGACAGATTGAAGACAAGGGTGAAGAGGTCGGACTTAATCCGCAGCCAGAACCACCGGGCGTCCTGGTTCCAGGTGAGTCAGTTGAATTGAATCCGCAGCCCGAACCTCCAGGTGTGGGGCTACCCGCTGACACCGACGAGGCGAGTAAAGCAGATTAGAAAAGAATGAAATTATGGATACCACTTACGCCAAACCCGAGACTCTGATAGGAACCGCCCTGGCGCCGCTCGATTGGGTGAGATCGGTGGGGCTGGTGATCGCGTTCAGCCTGCTGACAGCGCTGGCCGCGCAAGTAGTGATTCCCATCGGACCAGTACCAATCACCGGGCAGACCTTTGCGGTGTTGTTAACTGGGGCCTTGCTTGGATCGCGAATGGGTGCGGCAGCAATGATCGCTTACCTGATCGAAGGTGCGAGTGGACTGCCGTTCTTTTACGGCGGCGGCGCCGGTATCGCGCATCTGCTAGGACCGACCGGCGGCTATCTCGTGGCATTTCCTGCCGCGGCCTTTATCACGGGAGCTTTCGCTGAGCACGGTTGGGACCGCAAGTTTTTCAGCGCTGCCGTCGCGATGGCGATTGGCTCGATATTGATGATGCTGAGCGGTTGGGCCTGGCTGTCGCAATTCATGACTGCAGGCGCCGCATTTCATGCGGGCGTCACGAAGTTTATCGCTGGGGATATCGTGAAGATTGTGCTCGCGGCTGCCGCGCTGCCAATTGGCTGGAAGCTACTGAAGAAACAGTCGTCGGAGTAGTAAAAATTCAATAACGGGCGTTTAGAGTCCTAATCAGCTTTGCCCGAAAAGTCTTAAATCCCACCTGCGGCAGCTGGTGGATAGTTCAAGTTCGACCTACAAAGAGAGGTTGGGATTGGTCCTTTGAATCCCCTCAGCGGCAGCTGAGGGATGTTTCAAGTGCAGGCTCGCTCGCAAGGGTTCAACGGAAATAGGCAGGACTTGAACCATCCACCTGCTCCCGCAGGTGGGATTCAGTAAACAACGACATCAAATATTGGTAGGCTGGACCTGAAGTAACCACCAGCTGCCGCAGGTGGGATTTCAGACTTTCGGGCAAAGCTAGTCCAAACTTTAGTTTGTGGAGTCGAAAGGACACAATCTAAAGATTGAACTCTAAGCGCCCGTTAATTTTCACCTTTACCGTTGTACTGCTCGAGCTTGCGATAAAGCGTCTTACGACCAATGCCGAGCGCTTTCGCGGCGTGCGTCTTATCCCCATTCGTGTAATCGAGCGTCGCTTCAATCGCAGCCTTCTCAATCTCGTCCATTGACGACGGCACTGTAATCTCAATCGTAGTCGTGCGTCCTTCGCTTGCAGCTCGAGCCCGCTCGACTTTGATTCGATCGTGTTCCTGCAACGCTGTCTTACTAATCGCTTCGGGCAAATCTTCAAGCTCAATCTGTCGTCCGGACGCAATGATCACGGCGCGTTCAATCGCATTCTCCAGCTCGCGCACGTTGCCCGGCCATTCGTAGGTCATCAAAGCCTGCAGCGCGTCTTTCGAAATGCCTGCTATGAAGCGCCCGGTCTTTTGCTTGTAGTGTTCGAGGAAGTGAATCACCAGCGGATGAATGTCTTCAGGTCGTTCGCGCAGCGGCGGTAATTGGATCGGAAAGACTGAGAGCCGGTAGTAAAGGTCCTGACGAAACTGTCCCTGCTCGACCGCGCGCTTCAAATCAATATTCGAAGCCGCAATTACACGCACGTCAGTTTTTATTACTTCGTTGCCGCCAACACGCGTGAACTCGCCGTCCTGCAGCACGCGCAGCAGTCGCACCTGCGCTGATAAACTCATCTCGCCAACTTCATCGAGAAAGAGCGTGCCGCCGTTGGCTTCTTCGTAGCGTCCCTGGCGCCGCGCCCGCGCATCTGTGAAGGCGCCCTTCTCGTGACCAAATAACTCGGATTCAAGGAGCGTCTCCGGAATAGCGCCGCAGTTCAGCTTCACGTACGGCTGATCTTCGCGGCCCGAGTTGTAGTGGATCAGGTTCGCGAGTAACTCTTTTCCGGTGCCTGACTCTCCCTGGATCAGCACCGTTGTTTGCGTATCGGCCACGCTGAGGCCAAGCTGAATTGCGCGACGAATTACTGGAGTCTGTCCGATGATTCGTTCTTCACCATAACGCTCGTGCAGCGCGCTGCGCAGGTGCATGATCTCAGCCGACAGCTGATCTCGTTCAAGCGCGGTGCCGATCTGATCGGCGATGCCTTCAACCAGCTCGACTTCGTGATCCTGGAATCCCTTGCGCGCGCCGCTCCAAACCAATCCCAGCAACCCAAACGTCTGCCCGGCAACTCGAACGGGTGCAACCAAAGCCGCGCGCCCACCGAGCGTGGCGTTGAACATAAGCCGCAGCGCAAACGGCAAGTCCGTGTCGAGAAGCTTCAAAGTCTTTCCTTCAGCCAGCAACTCCATGATCGCCGGGAACGCAGTTACGTCGAGCGATTGTCCATGCTCTTCGATGAGTTCCCTGATTACGTCAGTCGGGGAGTGTGGCGCTGCTTTGAACGCCGCGAGACTGATTCGTCCGCCGTTGGGATCAAGAACTCCAAGCGCGGAGTAGTCGGCGCCTACGAGGGAAATCGCGCGCTCCAACACGAGGGAGCTCACCTCGCGAAAATCAGAGCGAGCGTTCAAAGCATTCGCAATCTCGAGTAAGGCCCGGCGAGTTTCCGCTTCGCGTTGCTGATCGGTGAAGAGACGCGTGTACTGGTAGCCGACCGCGATGTGCCGCGCGATTGAGCGCATGAACGAAACTTCATCATCCAGCCAGGCTCGCAACGAACTAGTCATATGCAAGCCAACTAATCCGAGCACATCTTCGCCGCGTACGACCGGTACCACTAATAACGACCTGGTCTTCAGACTCGCCGCCAGAAACCTGACTTTCTGATCAAGTCCCGGCGCGGTCGTGTCGTCGAGACGGATTGGTCGGGTGATATCGACATGTTCGGACAATTGCTTGAGATCAAGAGGAAGCGTCGTCCCCAGACTCGAAGGAATGTCTTCAGATGAGCGCCACTCGTGGCTAATGCGCAGCTCGCTCGGCGCGGTCAGCTGGATTACGTCGCAACGGTCGACGTTCATCATTCGGCCCAGCTCGGAGACGATCACATTCAGGAAGCGGTCGAGATTAATCGCCGTGGGCAAGTCGAGAGCCAGACGATCAATGATCGCCTCGCGTGCCTCGTGCATCTTGATCTTGCGTTCGAGCGATAGAGCCTGAGCGGTTTCTGACATGGTTTGCTGGTTGGAAAGCACCTATGGCCGGATCATAACGATTGGCCGTTCAAGTTGCAAAAGCAAAGCTGTTCTTGGTCCTTTGTTCTTGGTTCTTAGTTGTTCATTCGACATTAATCGCTAACCTTTCAAGATGGCCAATCGAACAAAGTACAAAGAACTAAGAACCAAGAACCCGGCGGCGTCCGGCGACCGTCTTTGCACTGCCTTGAGCGCGTTCGTATAATCCGCACACGATGCCAATTTATGAATATGAGTGCCGTAAATGCAAAGCTGTATCGGAAGTATTGCAGAAGTCGAGCGACAAACCCCCGGTCAAATGTAAAAAGTGCGGCGGCCGGCTTGAAAGACTGATGTCGGCTCCGGCAATTCAGTTTAAGGGCACCGGCTGGTATGTAACCGATTACGGTGGGAAGAACGGCAAACAGGGAAAGAAGTCCGAAGAAAAGACTGAAGGCGGCAATACAACCAGCAGCGAAAAATCAGATACTAAGGAATCGGCCCCTGCCAAAACAACTGACAGTACGTCCTCTTCGAAGAAGCCCAGCTCCGATTAGAACCTTAGTTAAGAGTCCGATGCATCCGACGTCCAGGGAAAACGCTAACCACGACTCAGAGACTCGGAAACACGGCCGCACCACCCGGCTCAGAACTCGAGTTGCGTTTCTTTCCGCAGCAGCCGTTATCACCCTCCTGAGTCTTTACTCATTTGCGCCCGGCCAGGCTGGAAGGCGGTCGGATGCCTCGGTGCAGGGCGGCGGCGTGCTTGTCAGCGTGGTCGCCAAACGAGACAAAGATAACGGGGCTGCCATTACCAGTAAGCATGTTGCCCTCTTCGATAATGGCATTCAGCAGGACATCAGGAATTTTTCGCGCGACCCTTCACCATCGCGGATAGTCTTGCTGGTCGACAACTCACTTACGCTGCGCGCCGACATTGCCAGGCTGGAAGACGCGACGCGCGAGTTTGCCTACGAAATCTATGAAGGCGACAAACTTTTGATAGTAGGCTATGACGAAGAAGCCGAGATCGTCAGCGACTGGACTGATAATGCAAAAGCCGTCGAGGCTTCGCTTAAAGGTTTTCGAAAGAAAGGGCAGCCTCACTTGTTCGATGCTCTGCTAGCTGTCTCTGAGGCGTTACGTCCGCTCTCGGGCCAGAAACGTGTCGTCATCGTGATTAGCGACGGGCTCGACCGTGGCAGCAAAACCAGTTTTGAACAGGTTCTCACCGATCTCCAGTCGCAGGACATCACGGTCTATTGTGTGCAAGCGCCGGATCGTACTCGCGGCGCAATTCGCCGGGATGTTCCGAAGCCCAAGCAGGTGATCGAGAAACTAGCCGAAGCTACAGGCGGGCTAATCTTTCCCATCGAAGAACCGCGCTCAGCGGCGAATGCAATCTGTGATGAGCTCCGCAAGAGCCGCTACGTCTTGTCGTACTTACCGAGCAGCCGTCCATTTGGCGAGACTCGAAGCTTGCTGGTGCTCGGCGGCGAAGGCATTACCGTCAGGGCCAAGACCTCTCAGCCGCCAAACTAATACAAAAAACGATCTTAGTTCTTTGATCTTTGTTCTTTGTAGTTGAGTCTCTCGATCATTGTCGCTACTTCGGGTGGTAATGCGGCAAGTGCATTGAGACTCAAGCACAAAGAACAAAGTGCTAAGAACTAAGCACTAGTTCTTCTTTTTTGAATAGATATAGAACATCACGGAGATGATTGTGAGCAGCAACAGCTCCATGAAAATGAAGAAGCTGAAAACAAAGACTCCATTCTCATCGCGCGAGTCCTGGTAAACGACGAACGTTCCCAAGCCAATGCCCGTCGCCAGCCAGATGAATTGTCGTTTGGCGTCCCAAGCCATGTTCAGTGATAGTACAACACCTTTGGAGTGCGCCGACCTGTCGGCGCTTTAGTCATAACCGTCAGAGTAGCACTCTTCCGGGGAAAATCGTTTGATCGATGATCGATGATCAATGATCGATCATCGACCAAAGCGGTGACTGGTCAACGCACTCCAGACTTACGAACCGAACTTTGTTATCCTACCGTTCGTAAAAATCGCCGAGGCTCTATGTATTGTCCAAAATGTAGCCAACCGCAACCTGAGGGTATGCGCTTTTGTTCCAAGTGTGGATTCACTTTGAGCGGCGTTTCAGTCTTGCTGGAAAACAACGGCGTCTTGCCGCAAACGCCTGCGGTTTCAACTCGCGGAATCAGTTCTCGAAATCGCATGATGATCGAGAGCGTGGCGCTCACCGCCTTCGCCTGGTTGATAGTCTTAATTGCATCAGACTGGTTTCACAGCCACGGAGCCTCTGAAATCGCTGCGAGGGCCGCAGCCATTGTATTCGCCCTGATAGGCTTAATCGGCCTGTTCAGATTCTTGTATGCCTTCTTATTCGTCAAAGACCCCGGACGACCGGCTAGCATAACTCCGCCCACTGAAGTCTCTGTTCACTCGCTATCTGACAAACCAAGTTACGGAGCTTTGCCGCCACAGCAGAGCATACCTATCAGTGACTATCCTCTGCGCGCGAACACGAATGAAATTCGCCCGCGACCCAGCGTCACCGAAAATACCACGCGCCTGTTGGACGAGTAACAGCGGGCGAAAAGAAGCCACAGATTTCGCAGATTTGCACAGATGTAAACCGATTCCGGCTTGCTGCGTTTCGAATATAGTTGAGCTGTTAATAGCGTCAACCAAACGTCTGTGAAATCTGTGTAATCTGTGGCTAGTTCTTCTGTCGATTCCGGACGCGAGTCACTTCTCTTTCAGTAAGCCTGACAACCAGTGCATGAGGTTGAGAGCCAGTTGTCGATTATCGAGGCCGGGACGATTCATCCCAAACGGCATCCGTTGAGGTCCAATCACCTGGGCTGAGAGCATCGCAGCTTCGGCGAGAAAAATCGCGCGGCCTTTACCGTACTTCATAGCAATCCCCTGAGCCCGGCCCGCCGCGGATACGAACGTTGGATTCTGTCCGCCCATTGTGTCCTGTGCAGTATCAGCGAGCTTCATGAACGCAACACTGCCGGCTGGACCCGTCAAGGATTGTCCGGTGAACGCGATGATCTTGTTTACGCGTTCGTGCTCGTTTCGACCACGCGTCACTGGATGGTCGACCAAACGCCCACTCTCTCGCGTGTAGATAATGAAGCCGGCATTGTTCGACTCTTTGTCCGAGTTTGGCTCGTCGATCGTAAACATCTTGCTCATGTCGATGCCAAACCGTTTGCCAAGGATCTGATTGGCCGAGCCCATCGGCGCGTGGTCCGCAATCAGCAGCAAAGAACCGCCTGCCTTCACCCAGTCGCGCACAGCGTCGCACTCAGCCTCAGTGAAGGCTGGATTAGCAGCTGCGGCATCAGCCATGCGCACCGCCCCCAACGCGTTCGAAATAACCAGCAGTCGATAGTCCTGCAAGAGTTTCTGCGTGAAAGGTTCTTTGTTTGACGTAATCCGGTAACCGTCATTTGTGATTAGGTCGGCGAAGGGTTTATAGCGGCCGGTAGCGGTGTGAAAGTTGTTGTGAGCTTCGTCAAAGAGAACAGCAGGTCCTTTCTTTGCATAGGCGGGATGGTCGACCTTGGCGTTGAAGTTTTCGTCCGCCACCTGTTGCGCGCAAACCAAAGGTGTGAAAGAAAGAATCAACAGCGTAAACAGAATTGACTTGCGCATATGAGGGCTCCTTCATGACGGGTGGTGTTTAGAGTTCAAACTTCTGAGCTCTTACAAAACTCCTCTCATTCACACCCGGTTTCAACCGGGTGGTAACGGTTCCCTGGGGATGCTCTTAACCGTTTCAACGTTAGTTCAGCAAGCCTGACAGCCAATGCATGATGTTCAGGGCCAATTGACGATTGTCTATACCAGAGCGATTCATACCAAAAAGCATTCCCTGCGGGGTTACCTGAGCCGACATCATCGCCGCTTCACCTAAGAAGATGGCGCGGCCTTTTCCAAACTTCAGCGCGATTCCCTGGGCGCGTCCCGCAGCAGAGACGAATGGGTTGCTGCCGTATGGCGGCATCGTGTTCTGAGCGCTATCGGCGAGCTTCAGGAACGGAATGCTGGCCGGCGGACCCTTCAGCGACTGGCCGGTGAAGGCAATGATTCGGTTGACTTGTTCGGACGTGTTGCGACCGCGAGTCACGGCATGATCGGCAAGCCGGCCACTTTCGCGCGTGTAGATTATGAAGGCGCCATTGTTTGTCTCCTTATCACAATTCTGATCGTCGATCGTGTACGACTTGCTCATATCGATGTCGAAACGACTGCCGAGGATCTGATTAGCCGAACCGTTCGGCTCGTGATCGGCAATCAAAAACAACGAACCGCCGGCCTTCACCCAATCGCGCACCGCATCACACTCAGCAGCGGTGAACGCGGGGTTACTCCAGGCTTCGAATGGCTCCGTCCGCGGCGCGCCCTGGGCATTCGAGATAACCAGCACGCGATATGCTTTGAGGACTGCAGCCGAGAACTTTTCTTTGTTAGGCGTAATTTGATAGCCGTCGTGAGTCATGAGGTCGGCAAACGGCTTGTAGCGACCGCTGGTCGTGTGAAAATTGTTGTGCGCCTCATCGAACAGCACTTTGGGTCCGTTCTTCTTGTAGGCAGGCTTATCAACCTTAGTATCGAAACTTTCGTCGGCTCTTTGCTCTTGTCGCGGCTGGGGCGGAGTCTGTGCGAAGACCAAAGGGAGCGCGGTGAAGATCAACGAAAGTACGATGATGAAAACGTTCGACTTTCTCATTGCGAGCCTCCTTTATGATTAGGTGTCAACCTTCGTTTTAGAAGTTAATCAACGCTCCTTCAAGAGGCCGGAAAGCCAGTGCATGATGTTCAGAGCCAGCTGTTTGTTATCGGTGCCCGGGGCATTAATGCCCATCGGCGTGCGTTCGCGTCCAATAACCTGCGCAGAAAGCATGCCCGGATCGCCAAGCACCACAACTCGGCCTTTGCCGAACTTCAATGCCAGCCCCTGAGCGCGGCCTGCCACTGAGATCTCTTTATCATTCGCCGGCGGCACTGATTCCGTCGCTGTCTCGCCCAGCTTAAGAAAAGTCCAGCTTCCCTCCGGACCTTTCAGAGACTGCCCGCCAAAAGTGAAAACGCGATTGACCTTTTCGGAGTCCGATCGACCAGCCGTCACCGCGTGATCCAGCAGCAACTTGTTCTCGCGCGAGAACATCATCCAGCCGGGAGCTAAAGCGTCTTGGTCCTGATTGCCCGGGTCGTGAGTAGCGGCCTTACTCATCTCAACACCAAAACGCTTCGCCAGAATCTCAGCGGCGCTGCCGAACGCACCGTGGTCCGCAATCAGCAGCAACGATCCACCGGTTTTGACCCAATCGCGCACGGCATCGCATTCGTTGTCAACGAAGGCGGGCTGGTCGGCGCCCGGATCATCGAACTCTTCAGCGCCCAGAGGATTCGCGACGATGAGAATCTTGAAAGTATCCAGCATTTCTTTGCTGAATATCTTTCGTCCACTGACAACTTGATAGCCATCAAGGACAATCAAGTCCGCGAATGGTTTATACCGTCCCTGTCGTGTCAGGCTATTGTTGTGTCCTTCGTCGAATAAGACCCGTGGAAAGCTCTTCGTGAAGGCCGGCTCAGCAACTACTGCTTTGTATTCAGGATCGACAATCTGCTGGGCTTGAGATGTCACGCTAACAAAAAGGAATAGGAGGAGAACGCTGGCTCGTCTGATGATCATTTGATGGCGATTCGAGCTTTTTGAAAAAGTAAAAGGGTATTTGGCAATTCTTTTTTCATTCACACCCGGTTTCAACCGGGTGATGTTATTCAACCTGCGCTCCCAAAACCGTTGCAACGGTTTCTGATTGGTCTTGAGCTCAGGCAAACCGTTGAAACGGTTTAGGAAAGCAGACGGCCGATGATCACCCGGTTGAAACCGGGTGATCATGAGAGGGAGAACAGAGTGCGACGCGACAGATTCACTTAGGAACCGCAGCTCGGGCTTCTCTATAAGACCGCACGCAGCTTTTCCAGTCGTTCGGCGGCCAGCGCGAGCGTCTCGTCTTTTTTGCAAAAACAGAATCGGACCTGTTGCGCGCCGCGCTCCGGAACGCTGTAAAAGCTGGATCCCGGCACGCAAGCAACTCCAACTTCGCGTATGAGGTGTCGAGTAAACGTCACATCGTCGCTGAAACCAAAATTGCTGATGTCAGTCATGATGTAATACGCGCCGTCAGGAGCAAAAGTGCGGAAGCCCGCGTTCTCAAGAACTGACAACAACACATCACGACGCGCCTGATAGTCAACCTGCAACTTGTCGTAATACTCGGCCGGCAAAGAAAGCGCGTAGGCGCCGGCTGCCTGTAACGGAGCGGCCGCGCCCACTGTCAGAAAATCGTGGACCTTGCGAATTCCACTCGTTATGTCTGGCGGTGCGATGCAGTAACCCACTCGCCATCCGGTCACCGAGTAAGTCTTGGACATTGAATTAACGATGACCGTTCGATCGCGCATCCCTTCGAGTTGTGCCATCGAGATGTGTTTGATCTCCGCGTCCGGACGGGGATAAAGAATGTGTTCGTAAATTTCGTCGGTGAAGCAGAGGGCGTCGAATTCCTGGCAAAGGGCGGCGATGAATTCCATCTCGGCCCTCGAGAAGACTTTGCCGGTGGGGTTGTTCGGATTGCAAAGAATGATGGCGCGGGTCTTGTGATTGAAAGCCGCGCGCAGCTCTTCCGGATCGAAGCTCCAAGCGGTTCCACGCAGCGGCACATAAACCGGCTTTGCATCTGAAAGTATGGCGTCAGGCGCGTAGTTCTCATAAAAAGGCTCGAAGACGATTACTTCTTCGCCCGGATCGACTGTCGCCATCATGGCTGCAATCATGCCTTCGGTTGAGCCACAGGTGACCGTAATTTCAGTTTCCGGATCTATTTCGAGGCCGAGATACCATTTAGTCTTGCGAGTAATAGCTTCGCGAAAATCGCGCGCACCCCAGGTAATGGCGTATTGATTGATATCACCGGCAATGGCCTGCATTGCGACCTGCTTGATGTCTTCAGGCGCCGCGAAATCTGGAAAGCCCTGCGAGAGGTTTACCGCGCCGTGCTTCATCGCCTCGCGTGTCATTTCCCGAATGACGGACTCGGTAAACTGACTCGCTTTGGTGGATATGCGCTGACGCGATGAGATTGCCGAAGTGGTCATGACGATTGCGGTGTACGACAGGCTGCCAGCCTGTCGTTGCTACATTACGCGTTACGCTAAGCGAAGCTTCTGCAGGCTGGCAGCCTGCAGTACCGCTACGTCACTGGCAGTTGGTGTTATTGCGTGTGACGATCGAGCTGAAGCGTTGCTGATATTCCAGCGACGTGATGAACGCGCAGACCATCGCGTGCTGCGTGTTGACGTCGCGGAGCGGATGGCTGTTAACCTGGCCGAGCCAGAACTTGAATCCGCCAATATCCGCATTGCGCCGCAGGTAACCGGCATATTCAGTAAAGACGAAAGTGCGGTTGTACTCAGCGTCGATCAAGGCACGATTGTCGATGGGGTTTGAGCCGGCGTTATCGTCAGCCAAACGGTACATGACAGTGCCGCGTCCGCCAGAGTTGAAAAGATTGATTAGCGCAGGGCGCTGACTGTTCATTTCAACTCCGAGGTCGTTGCGAATAGTGCTGAGCACCGCGTCCACGAAATCCGGACCGCTCAAACCGGCCGGGTACTTCGTCAGGAACTCCGGCCGCAGGACGAACGCATTCGCCAGGTTCAGTTGCGACTGCGCGAGATTAGAGCCACCCACCACTCGAGCTCGATCCTTAACAAACACGGAGTAGTTAATGATCTTCTTGGCTTCGACAAGATCCGAAGAATCGGGATTTCGGAAAGGCTGGTCATTGCCAAAAGCGATGCGATACAGCCGGACTACAAATGCCGCCGTCTGCTGGTACTCAGGCTCGAAGAAGAACGCATCCGAGGTCGAGAGGCGTTTGTTGTGAATACAAACCGGGTCTGAACCGCAGGCTGTGATCTGTTGTACCCAGAAGGCCTCGCCGTTCGTATCGGGCACGCGCTGCAGGAAATCGGCGTAGTGCTGTCTGACAAAGAACTGGGCATCATCAATCGGATTCGTTGTTGGCGCCGTGGAATCGTTGTCCTGAATTGTGATGGTCGCAGTGTTTTGCGATCCAAGTTGCGCGCCAGCACTCGGGTTGCTGAGACTTAGATTAATAGTCTCATTGCCTTCAATGTAAACATCGTTATAGGTGATGACACGGAAAGTCTTTTGCACTTCACCGGAAGCGAACGAGAGCGTGCCGCTAGTTGACAAGTAGTCGCAGCGTTGATTCGCCTGACCATTTGCCACGGTGCAATCAATAATCGCGAAACTATCCACGGTTGTGAAATCTACCGAGACCGCGGGAGTCGGGTCGCCACTGCGAGTGACGGTAACCAGCAAGCTTTGGCTGCTTTCCGGTTGGTTAAAGTTGGCAGCCGAGAATTGCAGGGTCGGCAGTTGCAAATCGTCGTTCAAGATTGTGCCCTGACCCTGGTTGTCGCCGATCGTTGCATTTGAAGCATTAGACAAGTTCACCAGGAATGTCTCGTTGCTCTCAAAAGCCGTATCGCCATTCACGGTTATTGAAACTGACTTACCGAGATCCCCAGGCGCAAAAGTCAGGGTTCCACTCGCCGCCACATAATCGGAGGTCGAGCTCGCCGTTCCGTCAGCGGAGGAGTAGTTCACCATTACTGTCTGACCGCTGGCTGCGGAGAGACTCACGGTGAAAGTTGCGTTGCTAGTTCCCGCATTTCCTTCGCTAACCGATACGTCGTTGATCGAAAGCGAGGGTTGCGCGTCATCATCGGTGATCGTTCCCAGTCCCTGATTGTCGCCGATGATGGCGTTGCTCGCGTTCGACAGATTGACGAAGAAAGTCTCGTTAGTCTCGTTAAGCAGGTCTCCGTTAACCGTCACGGTCACCGGCTGCGAAGTTTGACCCGGCGTGAACGTAAGTGTTCCCGATGCTCCCGAGTAGTCCGCAGCAGAAGCAGTCCCGTTCGCTGTGGCGTATTGGACCATCACAGTCTGTCCGCTGGCTGGAGATAGACTGACCGTGAAGTTTGCATTCACAGTTCCCGCATTGCCTTCGGTTACGGTGACGTCATTAATCGAAAGTGTCGGTTGCGAATCATCATCATTGATCGTTCCGAGGCCCTGATTGTCGCTAATGGTAGCGTTCGTCGCGCCGGAAAGATTCACGAAGAAAGTCTCGTTTGCTTCGTTGGTGAGATCTCCATTTATCGTGATGCTGACCGGTTGGGTTGTTTGGCCAGGCGTGAAACTAAGCGAACCATTATTGGTGACGTAATCCGAACCCGCCGCTCCCGTGCCGTCAGCCGTGCCGAAATTCACGCCGACAGTTTGTCCGCTGGCAGCGGACAAGCTCACGGTAAAGTTGGCGGTGCTGGTTCCAGCGTTTCCTTCGACCAACGTTACATCATTGATCGATAAGGAAGGCTGCGCATCGTCGTCGTTAATGGCGCCCTGGCCCTGATTGTCCGAGATGGTCGCGTTCGAAGCGCCGGAGAGATTAACGAAGAATGTCTCGTTAGCCTCGTTTAGAACGTCGCCGTTGACAGTGACCGAAACCTGTTGCGATGTCTGGCCCGCCGTGAAATTAACGGGGCCGCTCGCGGCGACAAAATCAGTTCCCGAAGTCGCAGTGTTACCTGCCGTCGCGTAGTTCACGCTGACCGCTTGTCCGCTCGCCGCCGATAAACTTACCGTAAACGTGGCGGTGGTTGTGCCGGCATTACCTTCTGTTACCGAGACATCGTTAATCGAAATCGAGGGCTGCGCATCGTCGTCGGTGATGGTGCCCTGCCCCTGATTGTCAGAGATGCTCGCGTTCAAAGCGCCGGAGAGATTAACGAAGAATGTCTCGTTAGCTTCGTTTAGAACGTCGCCGTTAACAGTAACCGAAACCTGTTGCGATGTCTGGCCCGCCGCGAAATTAACGGGGCCGCTCGCAGCGACAAAATCAGTTCCCGAAGTCGCGGTGTTACCTGCAGTCGCGTAGTTCACGCTGACCGCCTGTCCACTCGCCGCCGATAAACTTACCGTAAACGTGGCGGTGGTTGTGCCGGCATTGCCTTCTGTTACCGAGACATCGTTAATCGAAAGCGAGGGCTGCGCATCGTCGTCGTTAATGGTGCCCTGCCCCTGATTGTCTGCGATAGTGCCGTTCGAGGCTCCTGAAAGATTCACGAAGAAAGTTTCGTTTACTTCATTCAACAGGTCGCCATTGACCGTGACGTTGACTTGCTGCGTTAGCTGGCTGGGCGTGAAACTAACCGGGCCACTCGCTGCCTGGAAATCGGTTCCCGATGTCGCATTATTACCAGCAGTCGCAAAATTCACACTGACAGTTTGGCTGCTCGGATTCGAGAGCGAAACAGTGAATGTCGCCGTGGTAGTTCCGGCGTTGCCCTCAGTAACTGAGACGTCGTTAATGGAAATGCTGGGCTGCGAGTCGTCGTTATTGATCGTGCCGGCGCCCTGGTTGTCGGAGATGGTGGCGTTGACAGCAGTCGAGAGATTGACGAAGAAGGTCTCGTTCGACTCGAAGGTGGTGTCGCCGCTTACGGTGACATTTATGGGCTGCGAAGTCTGGCCCGGTGTAAACGAAAGCTGACCGCTCGTGGTCGAATAATCGCTTCCTGCCGTCGCGGAATTGTCGGCGGTAGTGTAATTAACGGTGACGGTCTGCGAACTCGAAGCTGACAGGCTCACCGTAAACGTCGCGGTAGTCGTGCCTGCATTCCCTTCAGTCACCGACACGTCGTTAATCGAGATTCCAGGCTGTCCCGAGTCATCGTTAGTGATCGTGCCGACGCCTTGACTGTCTCCCAGGATTGAATTGCTGGGCAGACTGAGGTTCACAAAGAAACTTTCGTTGGATTCAATCGCCGCGTCACCGTTTACCGTTACGTTTACCTGCTGCGTAAGCTGCGTCGGATTGAAAGTCAGCGTTCCCGAAGTCGCAACGTAGTCGCTATTCGCAGTCGTAGCAGTGTTGTCCGCCGTGGCAAAGTTTACGGTGACCGTCTGGCTGCTGGGGTTACTCAGCGAGACAGTGAACGTAGCCGTCGTAGTTCCGGAATTCCCTTCTGTTACGGTCACGTCGTTAATCGAGACAGAAGGCTCGGCGTCGTCATTTGTGATCGTGCCGACGCCCTGACCGTCATTAATCGTCGCGTTACTCGGGCTCGAAAGATTTACAAAGAAGCTCTCGTTGAGCTCGGTCAGCGTATCTCCGTTCACATTTACGGTGAAAGTCTGCGAAGGCGTGTTTGGATTAATAGTGACAGTGCCGGAGGCGGTGGCGTAGTCACCCGGTTGGGTGGCGCTGTTATCTGCGGTCGCGTAATTCACGGTGACCGTCTGGCTACTAAGATTAGAAAGTGAAACCGTAAACGTGGCCGTAGTGGTTCCGGCATTGCCTTCATTCACGGTCACGTCGTTGATCGAGATCGTCGGCTGCGAGTCATCGTTCGTTATTGTGCCCACGCCCTGCGCATCGCCAACTGTAGCGTTCACCGGACTGGTAAGATTCACGTTGAACGTCTCGTCCGGCTCGAAGGTCGTATCGCCGCTCACAAAGACGCTGACGGGACGCGTGGTCTGACCGGGCGCGAAAGTCACTGTACCGCTCGCGGTGGTGTAGTCGGATCCTGCGGTGGCAGTGTTATTGCCCGTAGCATAGTTGACCTGGACCGTCTGGCTACTTGCCGGCGATAGGGTCACTGTGAAGTTGGCAGTCGCTGTTCCACTGTTACCCTCAGTAACTGAGACATCGTTTATCGCCAGCTGCGGAACACCAAAGTACTGGATCTGGAAGAGACCAGTTCCCCGGGCGAGGTAGTACAAGCTGCCATCATTCGCAACGTGAATGTCCACTGGTTGATTGATGCCAGTCGCGAAACTAGCAGCCGTCCCCGTCGCCGGCGGACTGAGCGGATCGATCGTCTTTATCCAGCCGCCACAAAGATCCGCGAAGAAATACTGACCGAGGTATTGCGCCGGGAAGGTCGGCGTGGTCGGATTGTAGAAGTCTCCGCCGGCGATTGCGCAGGTTGAGGCATCGTTAGCGAACTGATAAATCGGATTCGTCATGTTCGCCGTGCCGCAACTGCCTTCACAGGTCGGCCAGCCATAGTTCGATCCAGCTAAGCCATTGTTAATCTCCTCCCAGGTGTTTTGGCCCACATCATTGATGTGCAGGCGTCCCGTTCCCGGTTGGAAGTTGAAAGTAAAAGGATTGCGCAATCCGACTGCCCAGATGGCTTGATTAGGACCGCTCGTGGATCCGGCAATATTGGGAAAAGTTGTCGGATTATCTCCAGGAATAGTTCCATCGGAATTGATGCGCAACATCTTACCGAGACGGTTATCGATTCTCTGCGCGTTCGACGAAGTGGCGTTCTCACCAACGGCAACATAAAGCTTGCCGTCCGGACCAAAATGTATGGCGCCGCCATTGTGATTCGTGGCGCCCAGTGTTTCGAGATCAAGTATGGCTAACTCGCTACCCGCTACGGCAACGTCTTCATTCGCAATGTTGGCAGTAAAACGGCTGACACGATTGTGAATCGTTGGAGTTGGCGCGGTGTAATAGACATAAACAAAATGATTTGCAGCGTAGTTGGGATCGAACGCGACACCCAGCAAGCCTCGCTCGCTACCGGCCGGGAAGTTAACTGAAATCGAAGTAAAAGGCGTTGGCAACAATACGCCGTTCTTAACCACTCGCAATGTGCCCGCTTGTTCACACACAAAGATGCGACCATCGGGATGGATGGCAAAGGCCGTGGGGTTTGACAGGCCGCTGACCTGCGTTTCATTGAAGCCCGCTGGAAGCGTCGCCAGCACATCGTCATTCGTGATAGTCCCAACTCCCTGACCGTCGTTAAGAGTGGCGTTTACAGGGTTAGTTAAGTTGACGAGGAAAGTCTCGTTAAATTCTTCGAGCGTATCTCCATTGACTGTTATTGAAACCGGTTGGGTTACTTGTCCCGGCGTGAAGGTCGCGGTTCCGGAGTTAGTTACAAAATCGGAGCCACCGGTAGCAGTTGCGTTTGCCGTCGCCCACTGAACAGAGACAGTGTCGGTGCTGGCTGACGAAAGCGTGATCGTGAAGTTTGCCGTGGTTGTGCCGCCATTGCCCTCAGTGACGGACACATCGTTAATCGATAGGGAGGGTAAAGACGGCGCCTGAATTTGGACTGTTATCGGAGCGCCGGTTTTGTAAAACCCAACCGTAGCGCTCACGGTCGCCGGCGGACGGTTAGCGTCGAAGCGGAAGTTATATAACGTCCCCCAGCGAATCGCGTTCGCATTCGGATTCTGCGCCAGCGTCTCTGACGCCCAACTGATCGTGTTGGAAGTTTGCGTGGGACTCCACGGCGTGCTGCTGTAGCCAGCGTTTCCTACCGTTCCATCGTTCGTCCATCCGGGATGCTGAGGTGGAGCATGAAAACCAGTATTGCTAATGGTGGTCCCGCCTGCTATCGGAACACTAAACGACTGAATCGCGCGATCGAGATTCTGGTTGTAGACCGCGTACTCGTAATGCCAAACACCAGGAGATGGGTTCGTAACTTTCGTGCCGACGTATCCCAGACCGTCATTCCCCGGATCGGGGACAAACGAGTTTACCGTGGCTCCGGTCCAGTTTGTGATCGCAGGCTTGGTCTGTATCGTCGATCCAACGGCGGCGAAACTGAAACTCGTCGTGCCGCTCACGGTGAACTGCCTGAACGACGCGTTGTTATTCATGTTGCATTGCCCGGCGTGAGCTTGGCACCAGGCATATTCGTGCGGTGTCACATATTGAGCTTCCGCATAATAAGTCGCGCCCGGATTCAACGTGGTATTAAGATCAGCCATTTCCACCAGGATGCGGTGCGATGGGCCTGTGTGACTGTGACCGGTGTGAGTGTTTGGAGGAGTGGATGAATCTCCACGCGGATAAGCACCCGTGAAGGGATTGATCCAAGCCCGCGAACCTAAGCTGTTGCCACTCGAGCCGGAATTCAAGCTGGCACTGTAGGGATCAGAACAGCCGGCGCCGAGAAGAGTGCCGGTGCCGGAGCTCGCACAGCCAAAGTTGCAGATGTTCTCTTGCAAGGCTGTGAACGCATGCTTGACGTTGGACTGGCCGATTTGCTCGAACCGATCGTCGTTAGAGGTGCCACCGCTCATGCGGTAGAGATTCTGTGGAATGACCGGGTGGTCGTTGATCGGCAACGCAAACCAGTGCAAAGGCTCGATGCCAGCGTTGCATGAGTCGGTTGCGACGGCGAGACCGACCTGGGTTCCGCTGCTGCTGCCAAATTGGGCGAGGCCTGAAAGTGCGCCGACGATGACATCCGGTCCGGCTACAAGATTGGGCTCCAATGGAGCAATCGATGGCATCTCCGAAGATTTGACTTCACCATTGACAACCTGAAGCACCTCAATCGGCCGCATGGTTGCAGTAACTGAGATCTCGCCGATGACGGTGCCGGTTTTGCCTGGTCGCCCCAGCTTTGCTGCAAATTCTTTTGAAAGCAACAACCGACCGTCCTTAATTGTCAGGACTTTTTGCTTGCCGTCGAAATCAAGCAACTGGCCTTCGATATTGAAAAAGGTAAAGCCGGATTTCCCGTCGCGAATGACAAGCTCATATGTGTTGCCCCAGGTGAGGCTCTCCATGACCAGCTGATTTACCGACGCGTTCAAAGCCGCCGGAAGATTCGCGGCATTTTGGGAAATAATACTCATTGAACCTGGCTCAATACCGCGCAGTTCATCATTGAAAACAAGCACAGTGAAAAATGAATTTGGAGCGAGGCCAAAATGCAGAGTCTGTTGTTGCGGTCGCGATCCGGTACCATTAAGCCGGTTCAGATCGACGTTCATCGAGAGGCTGCCACTTTCCACAATCAACTTTTGCTGAATGCCGGTCTGTCCATCCTGACTTTTTGGAGTGAACCGAGTGGTGGAATTGTCCGCGGAATTGTTGGCGAGCAACGCGGACATAAGAGCGACGAGAATTGTCTTCAACATAGGTTTAACTTAATTGTCTTGGATCTCTGGCGAAGGTTATCAACAAAAGATGCTAAGTTTAGTCGTAGCCTCGTGCTAAAAGCAAAGGCGTTTCCTATAATTCGTGGTACGGGCGTCTCGCCCGTGAACGGGTCTCGCCGCTGGAACATCGGCAGGATGCCGATGCCACGTCATTTTCCAAAAATCATGAAAAGCGGTTGTGTAAGTAAAGAAGGTAAAAAACAGCGCTCGGTTGCGCTGCCGATCCTCCCTACCTCCCCGTCTCAGGAAGGTGACATTCGTAAATCGAAAACCAGCCGCTGGCGTGCCGCCGCACTTATTGCTCTCAACCTCCTGATGGTCGCGCACTTTATCCAGTGGTGGATTATGGGCCACACCATTTCGCCCATCGAGCCTTCTGAAACTATGTACACGTTGCAGCGGGGCGCAATCAACGTGGGTTTCATCTTCTTCGCTTTGGCAATTTTGGCGACGCTGATCTTCGGCCGCTTTGTTTGTGGCTGGGGCTGCCACATCGTCGCGCTACAGGACTTCTGCGCCTGGTTACTAAAAAAGTTCGGCCTGACTCCAAGACCCTTTCGCTCGCGGGTGCTGATCTATGTCCCACTCGTAGCGGCGTTGTACATGTTCGTGTGGCCGACCGCGTTAAGGGCTCTCACTAAGCCGGCCAACCAGCCGCTGCTGCCCGAGTTTACCAATCATCTCGTAACCAGCAATTTTTGGGAAACGTTTCCCACGCTTGCTGTTGCCGTTCCGTTCCTCTTCATTTGTGGCTTCGTGACCGTTTACTTCCTCGGCTCCAAAGGATTTTGTACGTATGCGTGTCCGTACGGCGGTTTCTTTGCTCTCGCAGACAAGGTCGCGCCGGGAAAAATCCGCGTCACGGACGCGTGCAATCAATGTGGCCACTGCACCGCAACCTGCACCTCGAACGTCCTCGTTCACGCCGAGGTAAAGCAGTACGGGATGGTTGTCGATCCCGGCTGCATGAAATGTATGGATTGTATCAGCGTCTGTCCCAATGACGCTCTATTTTTTGGTTTCGGGAAGCCGGCGCTCGTCGTCCCGAAATCGAGCGCGGCGAGGAAAACCTATTCGCTTACCGGGACCGAAGAAATAGTTGGGGCTTTTGTGTTCCTGGTGAGTTTGCTTGGTGTTTGGGATGTTTATCAGCTCGTTCCTTTTCTGATGGCGCTTGGTTGCGCCGCGATCACGACTTTTTTGGTGTTGAGAGCCTGGCGCCTCTGGCGCACTTCCGACATGTCGTTTTATCGCTTCTCGTTCAAGTCATCCGGGAAACTTCAAATGGCAGGCTGGGGCTTCCTGGCTTTTGCAATTGTCTGGATCGGATTGAATGCTCACAGTGGCTGGGTTCGCTATCACGAGTTTCTTGGCGGTCGCGCCTTTCAAAGACTTCAAATCCCAGATGAGCTGGCCCTGGCACAAACGAATCCAGAAAGGTGGATTAGCTCCACCGATCGAGAAACAATTGCAGCTGGTAGGAATCAATTACAAGCGGCAGGTTGGGCTGGCTTCTTTGTGAATAACGAAGCGATGCCCAAGCTTGCCTGGTTTGAATATCTCGCCGGAGACTCGGAGCAATCAGTGCAGCTTCTCGATCGGGCAGCTGGTTATCAAAAGGGCCAGGCCAAAGCGCTTAGTAATTATTATCGTGGAGCCATTTTGAACCGGATGGGGCGATACAATGAGGCTCTCGCGAGTTTGGACCAGTCTCTAAACGAGCGGGACGATTTGATTGTGGCTCGTGAAGAAAAGGGTGAAGCGCTCTGGCAGTTAGGGCGAAGGAACGAAGCTGTAGTCGTGTGGAGCGATGCGTTGCGTCGAAATCCGCAGCTGATCCTTGCGCGTAACCAACTGGCCGGCGCCGCTGCGTTGCTGGGAAGGACCGCCGACGCTGAGGCTCTCGAGAAACAGGCAAATCAATTCACGCCGGATGATCCTCACTATCACTGGATGCTTGGCCAGCGCCTGCGAAATATTGGCATGAACGAGCTGGCCGAGAAGCACTTCCAGCGCGCCTCGCAACTCGACCCATCCTTCGCCAACCCACCGGGGAAATAGTGCGGTGGTTTTAGTCCGCGGAGCGGACTCCAGCGTAAAGCCCCCCGGGAAAGAACCCCATTTGAATCTCGAGCCCGCGAAGCGGGCGACAGCGCTTTGTTACACGAATCGTTCGTCGTACTGAATCTCATTAGCTATTAAGAATTGAATGAATTCCTCTCGAAACGAAATCTTTCGATGATGTTCTTTTTGCTTCTTGATGTATTCACGAACCTCTTTCACGTTTGAATGACTCACCGTAAATGCGCCGTAACCACGCTGCCATGAAAAATTCTTCAAAGACGGAAACACGTCGTGCATCCATCCGCCAAGGTGCAGCCTAACACGCTCATTCGGGCAACTTTTTTAGCGAGATTATGAGAGGATCTGATCGCGCAAGGGGTTACGGTTTTTTGAATTTGCGCCTTGGAAGGAATTGTATGTAGATCGAAGGGGAGACATCGCGTCTGCCGCCCGCTCCCGCGGGCTCATTTGATCTTTTGTGCGTCTTTCCTGGGGCTTACGCCCCAGGCTTTACGCTGACGTCCGCTCCGCGGACTAATTTCTCGGACGCATCAAGTTTGACCTTAGCCTGCTCCTCTGTTTAGCATCGCTGAACTTCAAGGTCGCGAGAACGTACAAGAGCAGGGGGCTAAATCATCGATCCATTCACTCTCAAGAAAATCGGAGTTTGCGTAGCTTGGATTGTCCTCGGCACTGTCCACGGTTTTGGCGCGGCCTGGCTCGCCATCTGGATGCTGTTTCATCCTTACAAGTCCATCAAACTTTTCGGTATTACCATCTGGCCCCAGGGAATGATCCCGAGACATCGAGACAAGTTGGCCCATTCGATCGGTAAGGCTGTCGGCACTGAACTGGTCTCGCAGGACACTATCTTCAACGCTCTCTTCGAAACGGATTTCTTTCGCAAGCGAGTCGAGGGGTTTGTCACTGCATACTCCGAAGATCTTTTATCGACAGTTTACCCTTCATTTCTCGACGCCTTGCCAAACGCCGCCCGGGCGCCAGTACTCGATACTATTTTCTCCCTGCAATACCGGCTGGCTGAATACATCGCCGCCATGCTCAAAAGCGAAGAGACCGCCGCGGCCATCGAGCGTTTCGTCGATCGTCAACTCGACGAGCTGTTGGCCCATCGACTGGAGGACACGGTTAGCGATGAAACCTTTTCACAAGCGGTCGGGTTTGTTGAGGAGCGTTTTCACCGGCTCGTAAGCGAAGCCGGGTTCGAAGCTTCAGTGAGGGACTTCGTCAGTGGACGGCTGGATGATCTGGCACATAGCGGCGCCACCCTGGCTGAAGCAGTCACGCCTGAGACTGTCGTGTTTTTGAAGGAGCGGCTGAATCAGCAGGTTCCTCCGATAGTGCATCACCTCGCGGAGATCGCCACCAGCCAGAACACCCGCAAACAGATCGGCGCCTTAATCAAACGAGAAGTTGACGAATACTACGAGCAACTTTCGCTCATAAAAAAGATCTTCATCTCGCGTGAACGCATCCATCGCGAAGTTGATGAGCTCGTCAACAAAACACTGCCGCGACGTATCGAGGAATATCTGCGCGGCCCCGCGTTCGAGCAAGAGGCTGAAGCGTTCCTGAATTCAACCATCGACAAGATGCTTTCGCGGCCGCTCAATGAAATCATCGGCAAGCTTGAGCCTGAAAAATTCGAGACGATTAAGTTGCAGGTAGCCGAACGCATCCTGGAACTGGCCCAAAGTCAGGAGCTGGCAGCCTCTGTTGCCAAGTATGTTTCTGATGCGATTGACCGAGTTCGTCCGCAATCGCTCAAGGCCATGCTCGAACACCTCAACCCGCAGACCGTTGATCGCGTCAAGTCGTTTCTCACCAAAGGCGTGCTGGCTTTAATTACCCGGGAAGATACAGCTCGCACCATCAACGGTATCTTGAGCTCACAAGTGGAGCGACTGCTGATTGCGCCGATTGGCAGGCTCGGCGATCACTTGCCGGAACAGACGGTCAAACGCACCACCGACAATTTGGTCGAACGAATCACGAATGCGGCCCGGGAGCGACTGCCCGCAACCATTGCCGAGTTCGACGTAGGCGGCCTCGTGCGAAACAAGGTTTCGGCCTACCCGCTCGAAAAGCTGGAAGCGTTAATTCTCTCGGTGGCTGGACAGCACCTAAAAACGATTGAGTTGTTCGGCGCGGCCATTGGATTCGTGATCGGAGTCGCCCAGGCTGTTTACACCTGGATCATCATGAAGCCGTAGAAAAGACCGGCGAAATCGGTGCAGCCAATCCCAATATTGAGCGGAACATAAGGACAAGACGGGCCGTTTTGTTTTATGTATTAATAATGCCGGCCTTAAGCCGCGCTTCACGCTCTTATTTGAAAGGAAAGTTTTATGTACTGCTCAGCTTGTGCAGCGCCGCTGGCCGCTGGTCTTAGTTTCTGCAACCGATGTGGCACAAATTTGAATAAAGACCGGCCGGGTGACACAGAAAAGTCTTTGGCCGCCGCGCTGGTTACCGCGGTTGTCTTAATCGGCATTTTGGGATTGGGATGCGTTATCGGCGGTTCGTTAGCGCTGAAAATCGCCGGCGAGTTTCATGAGTCAGCGGTTGTTCTCTTCATGTCTCTAAGTTTCCTGGTGGTGGGAACCGTGGAAGTTCTGTTGATGCGACAGCTGTCGCGGGAGCTTGAATACGGTCGCCAACAGAAACAATTCGAGCAGCAACCTTCACAACCGCTTTTCCAACCGGCGATGATGCCGGTGAGCGAAGCTCGCGTCGCGCACTTGCGCTCGATGCCGGAACCAGCTACAAGCGTGACGGAAAACACTACGCGAACCCTGGAACATTCACTTCGACAATCCTAAAGAGGATCAAGATCATGAAGAGATTTGCTGTTCTTGCCAGTTTTGTTTGTCTGCTGCTCCTGCTGTCGGGTTGTCACTTCGACAAAGTGCAAGGCTCGGGTGTGAGAAAGTCCGAAAAGCGCGAGGTGGCGTCCTTCACTCAGATCAACGCGACCGGTGCTTTTTCAATTGAGGCGACAAGTCAGAAGTCAGTCAGTCTCGAAATCGAAGCCGACGATAACATTCTTCCGCTGATCAAAGCCGAAGTACGTGACGGCGTCCTCTACCTGAAACCAGAGAAAGGATACAACTCGAAACAGGGTGTGGTAGTTCGCGTAACGGTGCCGGACTTGTCGAAGATAGAGGCTACGGGGGCAAGCAACTTTATTGTGCAGGGTGTCAAGAATGATCGTTTTGAAGTACGGACCACTGGCGCTTCGACAGTAACTGCTTCCGGCGTTACCAAAGACGTCGACATCAATACGACTGGAGCTGGAGAGATTGATGCTCATAGTCTTCGCGCCGAACGCGCTAACGTCCGCTCTACTGGCGCCGGCAGCGTCGAGGTCTACGCGACGGAGCAACTCGACGTCCATGCATCAGGCGCAGGGCAAGTGATTTACAGCGGCGATCCGAAGATTGTTAACAAGAAGACCAGTGGCGCAGCTAGCGTCAGTAAGCGTGAAACGAGCGGAGTTTGAAAATACTTGCCTCAATAACATTGCGCGATTGAAATGCAGACAAAGGTGCGCTGGCTTTCCTCACTACTCGTGCTGTCATCAGCCTTTGTAACTGTGAGTTGTCAGACTCATCCCTCCACTTCAACTACGAAGGTAGTTTCGAAAAATATCGTCGAGCAAACTTACGTTAACAAGCGCGGCGAAAAAATGCCCTACCTGCTGTTCGTTCCGTCTGGTTACGACAAGCAAAAGAAGTATCCTCTGGTGCTTTGGCTGCACGGCGGAGGAGCGCGCGGAAACGATCCAAAGATAAACCTCACCTTTGGCGATCAACATGGCTTCGGTTTTCTCACGAGATCGGATAATCAATCGCGTTATCCGAGTTTCGTTTTCGCGCCGCAGTGTCCGCCGAATCGGGTCTGGGGAGATCCTGCTGCAAACAACCTAACCGCCGAAATGAATTTGGTCCTGGAGATTCTCGGTCAACTGCAAGCTGACTACAGCATCGATCCTGCTCGTCTCTACGTGATGGGAATATCGCTCGGAGGCTATGGCGCCTGGGACGTTATTGTGAGGCGGCCGGGCATTTTCGCGGCTGCAGTTCCAATATGTGGCGGCGGGGCGCCTGCGAAAGCTTCGTTGATGAAGGCGACAGCAATTTGGGCCTTTCATGGTGACCACGATGAGTCTGTAGACGTTTCGGAATCGCGCCACATGATCGCGGCACTCAAGCAGGCTGGGGCCAATCCGAGGTATACGGAATACAAAGACGTCGGTCACAATTCATGGGAACGAGCGTTTGCGGAACCTGAATTGTTATCGTGGCTCTTCGCGCAGAAACAGTAAGTCTGCCGACTTTGTTTAGGTTGACTCGATCTTGTCAGTACCACCGCGGTAGCAGGTGGGTTTCAACTCTTGTTCGCTCAAGCTACTCGGTTGGTACTAACTTGATACAACGACATCTCCGCGAAAATGTCCCGCGCAGGGACCCTCGCTCTTCCGCCATTCCGCCATCAACCCGATGTGAAGAGCTCCCGCGCGTTTTGCGGCTTCGATCAGCCGCAGAATGTCGCCGTAAGAGCTATTCCCAAAGGCCTTAATATAGACCACTCTCTCGTCCCTTAGTCGAATAGCTTTGCTCAAATCGGTTGTTTGGGCCTCGTAAAACTTTGTATCCTGAGCGGCGAATGATCCGGCGAGCTGTTGCTCTAGCTCGCGGGTGTCGTCGGCGGTACCTACAAATTGCCTCCCAAGATACAAACTTCGATCCGCCGGCATCGAAATAACAATCGCGTCCGAGTTCCAAAACGTGCACGTAGGTTCAGGTGAGTCCGCTAATGAGGGTTCTGGCTCTTCAAGAACTACAGAGTCGTAGGTCAGAAGGAAATCTGCCGCGTTAACAACTTGCCGGTGAAATGTATTTCCGGCAACAAGTGTGACGAGCGCTACGAGAATATGTAAATAGGTTCGGCGCATTGTTCGATTCGGTTTACTTTGGTCGGAGCCTTAGACACCTTTCGTAATGGGTTGGTTCCCGTCGGTTCGTTGTGATATTTTGTGTTGACTTTCCGTACAATACTGAATAAAAACATCTAGCTAAATTCGCAAAGGAGCATCCCTCAGATGACTTACGTTGTTGCCGAGCCATGCGTTGATTGTAAATACACGGACTGCGCCGCGGTGTGTCCTGTCGAGGCTTTTCACGAGCTTCCCGATCGTCTTTACATAAACGCAGACACGTGCATTGATTGTGACGCTTGCGTACCTGAATGTCCTGTCGAAGCAATTTTCGCCGACAACAGCGTGCCCGAGCAGTGGGCCGATTGGTTACAGATAAATATCGACGAGGCCCCGAAGTATCCAGTCATTAGCCAGAAGATCCCCGCGCTGCATGGGTCAAGTTGCACCGGACCCGAAGAACAGCACTAAAGACAAAACCTGACTGAACACAATTGAGCCGCGTAATGACGACACAACTCGTCACTTACGCGGCTCATCGTTTTTATCCACAGATTACGCAGATTCCACTGCTTAGGTCTTGTTTTTATCGAGACTTCTAATGACCTCAAACCATGAGATCTCATACATGCCTCAACCAAAACAAAAAACCTAATCGGTGAAATCTGTGCAATCTGTGGCAAAAGTTTTTTCTCTGTAGGTTTTTCTCCGGTCTCAAATCCAACCTCACACCAGTGTTCGTATACGCCGAAGGCGTTAGCTAATTGCAGCCTGGGGCAACGCCCCAGGTAAGCCATTGGAACGTCTTTGCGAACGCTGAAGGCGTTGGCAAGATCAGGGCGCCGTCTCCTTTCTCCCAAACGCTTTCAGCGTTTTTGATTTCATTCATCCTCTACCCTGGGGCGCTGCCCAGGCTGAAATTGGCGAACGCCTTCGGCGTGCCCCGCTGTCTGCAAACAAGTTGACTCGCACAAGCCTGCCACCTATCATCCGTGTCTCTGCTGCAATTAAGAGCCTCTTCCCCGTAGAATGGAATTTTTTCGCCCTGGTTGCTGTCAAAAATAAGTGAACTCATCCTCGCGTTGTCCGTTTAATGAGAAAACGCGAAAGAGGTATCTCAGCCCATGGTGATCAAACCAGGTACCGCTCGACTCTACACGTTCCGGACAATACTTCTCGCAGCCGTCGCGAGCCTTTGGTTTGCGCTTCCAGCTTCAGTTAATGATCTGATCGCGCCCACCGCTTACGCGGCCACCTTTAACGTCACGAACACAAATGATAGCGGACCCGGTTCACTTCGCGAGGCGATCCTTACGTCAAACCAATCAGCGGGCCCAAATTCAATTACCTTCAACATTCCCGGCTCGGGAATACAAAAAATCACTCTCAATTCACCACTACCGATTGTCACCGTGCCGGTAAACATTGACGGCACGACGCAGCCTGGTTTTTCTCGTTCACCATTAATCGAGCTCAATGGTCAGACTTTTATTCTCGGTCTGCCAAATTCCCGGCATCTTGCCGATGGGGTGCAACCCCACGGGCAAGACGCCAGTGCCACGACGCGGTCTGGAAACCTTGAGATTAGCGCTGGAAATAGTACTGTCCGCGGGCTCAGATTTAATAACTTCAGTGGTTCTGCTCTGGCATTAACGACCAATGGTCACAATGTGATTCAGGGAAATTATTTTGGCACCGAGGGCGCGAACAGCGTGGCCATTAATATTTTGTCCTCGGACAATACCATCGGTGGAACCAGCTTAGGAGCGCGCAATGTCGTGGCCACTAGTCCTTTCTCGGGTATCACAATTCACGGAAGTAACAATGCGGTGCTGGGCAACTTCATCGGCACTGACGAGACCGGGACTGTTGCTCGCACTGTGGGTGTCGGTGTTGAGATCTACGCCGACAATAATCTTATCGGCGGAGCCGCCCCCGGCGCCGGCAATGTGATTTCAGGAAGCGGCACCCAGGTTTCCATTATGTCGAGCGGAAACCTCGTGCAGGGAAATCACATTGGCACAGATCTCACCGGCAATGTAGCGATCGGGCAGGGCGATGGTATTAGCGTGGGCGCCGGTAACAACAATTCGATTAAGTACAACCAGATTTCCGGCAATACTCGTTACGGTCTCATGCTGGTTACCAGTTCACAACTCACCACGGTGATTGGTAACTTAATAGGAGTAAACGCGAGCGCGCACCTGCCGCTTGGTAATGGGACCGGAGTCCTGGTCGCTTCCAACAACAACTTCATTGGACCAGCGGGCAACGCTTCTTCAGATATGAATGTGATTGCCGGTAACACCACGGACGGCATGGTAATCAGTGGCGACCACAATCTGGTTCGCTCTAACCTCATCGGACTCAGCGATCACACGGCAATCAAAAACGGAGGCGATGGAATTCGAGTGTCCGGAGCACTCAACACGATTGGTGGAACCGACTTTTCGAGCATGAATGTGATTTCAGGAAACGACGGCAACGGCATTCGGCTGGTAACCACGGGCGCGGCGGGCAATCTAATAACCGGTAATCGCATCGGCGTTGACGACACGAATTTACAAGCAGCGATGCCGAATCTCGGCAACGGCATCTTGATCGCCGACGCGGCAAACAGCAATACGATTGGCGGCGCAAATGCAAACTTCAGTCTTCGATACAACTTCATTGCCAACAATAAAGGTGACGGTGTCAGGGTCGAGCGTGGCTTCGATAACAAGCTCATCGGAAACTACATTCACGACAACGTCGGCAGTGGCGTGTTCGTTAACGAGTCGGGAGTGACTCTGGACAATAGCCTCTCAATTCTTGAGAACCGCATTTACAACAACGGCAGCTTAGGAATCGATCTAGCACCTCCGGGGGTAACGCCCAACGATGCCCTCGATGGTGATGCGGGGCCCAACGGGCGCCAAAACTTTCCCGTTCTTTCATACGCGGCTGCTTCGAGCGGCAGAGCTTTCATCAAAGGATCGATCAACAGCAAACCTAACGCAGTTTATCGACTGGATTTCTTCTCGGCGGGCTCCTGCGACTCCTCGGGTAATGGAGAGGCGCGGAATTTTCTCGGCTTCATATCTGCGACCACCGACGGAAATGGAAATGCGAATTTTGAGTTTTCTGCTTCGGGACCTAACGACCCGGCAATAGTCGGGCAAGTCGCGACAGCAACGGCGACTGATGCTCAAGGCAACACGTCGGAGTTATCAGCGTGTCTTGGGATCCGCGACGGCGGATCTTTCGACCTGACTAAATCGATTACATCCGTTCTCGAAAGCAATGGAACCGTGAAAGTAGATGTGTTCCGTTCCGGAGATCCGACAGCATCTGTCTCAGTGGACTACTCGACCATTAACGGTTCGGCCACGTCAGGCTCAGACTATACCGCGGTTAGCGGCACGCTTAACTTCGGAGCAAACGAAAATCAAAAATCTATCACCATACCGATACTGAACGATTCATTAGCCGAAGGGATCGAGATATTTCACTTCGAGCTAACCAATCCCCACGGCGGTCCCGGCCTGCTTAATAGAAACGAAGAGATCATCATTGACGACGATGAAATCCCGTCCGGGCTGGTTTATGCGATAACAGCAGATAACCATCTGCTGAGCTTCAACAGCACCCGACCGGATGCCATCATCCAGAATCGCGCGATCGTTGGTGAACAAGTTACGCATATCGACTTCCGGCCGGCGACCGGACAGCTGTATGCGCTGGGCCAGAGTGGTTATCTGTATACAGTGAATCTGGCGAACGCCACGCTGACTCAGGTGGGCGCCAGCGTACTGCCCAATTTTGGCGGCTTTGATTTCAATCCAGTGAACGATCGGATCAGACTCGCCAATGAAATTGGCAACATTGAAGTGAATCCTACTACCGGAGCCATCGTCACAACCGGCACTCCATTAGCTTTCGCTCCGACGGATCCGAACTCCGGCACGTCTCCCAGAATCCTGGCTCTCGCTCATTCCAACAACGTGGCGGGCGCGCCAGCAACGACGACTTATGGAATTCATTGGACCGGAGGCTTTGCCTCGACGCAACTCGTTACGGTTGGCTCACCGAATGGCAGCCCTGTCTCGCCTAATTCAGGCCAGCTGTTTACACTCGGCCTAACCGGCGCCGAAACTTATTCATATGCAGGCTTTGACGTAGCCGATACTGGCGAAGCCTTCGCTTCGCTGGCCCATCCCGAAGCGGGCGCCGTCGCCACTTTCTACAAGGTCAACCTCGCCACCGGCGCGATGTCGAGACTGGGCACGCTCATCGATCCGAATTTCAGGGGCATCACTGACATCGCGGTCCAACCTGCTGAGAAAGTAGATTTCAAAGCTTCGCTATTCAGCGTAAATGAGAATGCGGGCGCCGCCACGATAACCATCACGCGAACTTCGGTCGGCGGTCATACTGGAGTTGAGTACTCAACCAGCGACGGGACTGCTACCGCTGGCGCCGACTACCAGGCGGCCAGCGGTTTCCTGCTCTTCCAACCCGGCGAAAAGACGAAGAGCTTTACCGTGCCGATTCTAGATGATGGTCAGTTGGAAGGCGTGGAGAGCATTAACCTGAATCTCTTAGTAACGCTTGCCGATTCTGGTGGCGTTGTGGGTACAAGCCGAGCTGCGCAAATTGCGATCATGGATGAGCCGACCGAGGCGGGCACGACTCCAATCGACAACGCTGACTTTTTCGTGCGACAGCATTATGCGGATTTTCTCAATCGCCAACCTGACGCGGGCGGCCTGGCTTTCTGGACTAATCACATCACGCAATGCTTCAACGATCAGCTTTGCATCAACGATCGTCGCATCGGCACCTCAGCCGCCTTCTTTATTGAGAACGAATTCCAGCAGACGGGCTTCTACATTTATCGCTTCTATCAGGCCGCGCTTGGTCGCCGACCAACCTATACCGAATTCACCGCCGATCGTAGTCAGGTAGTCGGCGGCGCCAATCTGGAAGCCGGCAAGCAGGCTTTCGCTACTCAGTTCGTGCAGCGACAAGCGTTTCTGGATAAGTATCCGCTCACCATGGACGGGCCTACTTTCGTTGATACGCTAATCAATACAGCGAGTGTCGCTTCAGGGGTGACGGACTTGAACACGCGACGCGCTGATTTGATCTCGCGTTACAATGCTGGCGCCAACCAGACTGACAGTCGCGTGCGAGTAGCGCGAGCTTTGATCGATGACAGTGCTTTCTCAGCGGCGCTGTACAATCCGGCCTTCGTGCTGATGCAATACTTTGGTTACTTGCGGCGGCCGCCGGATCAGAACGGCTACAATTTCTGGCTGGACCATCTCAATAATCAAAATCCGAACAATTATCGCGCGATGGTTTGTGCCTTTATCACTTCCCACGAGTACCAGCGACGCTTCAGCACTATCATCACCCGCAGCAACCAGGACTGCAGCCCGTAACTGCGAGTTGAAGCTTGGCCGGTATCGCTTGCGGAATCAAACCATGCTGGTGTCCCAATTTGGAGTGCGCCGATCTGTCGGCGCTTTGGTCGCTGCGACCTGTCGCAGCAGTTGGCGAGAACGGCCCATTACCAAGCGGCGCGACGTCGAGCCGCCGCGAGCGGTGGCAGGTCACCGCACTGCCATATTGCACGCTACTCTTGTGTTAAGAGGCATTTGATGAAGAGCTTCTGGAAAGGTAGTCGACCAAAACTCGGCCCACGGATACTGACTGCGATTGCTGTGCTGTTCTTTTGCTCTGCAGTCTGGCTCGTGTTGCCGAAGTCACTGCGCATGTGGGTTGAGCCGACGGTTCATGCCGCTACCTTCACCGTTTCAAACACGAACGATGATGGGCCAGGATCATTACGGAATGCCATCGTCAACGCGAATTCGGGTTCGTTCAACGTCATCAACTTCAACATACCGGGCGAGGGAGTTAAAACTATTAACCTCCTTTCGCCGTTGCCTACCATCACGAGGCCGTTATCTATCAACGCTCCCTTCGATTCCTTTTATCCCTTTTCCAGGCAGATCGAACTTAACGGCAGCGGCGCCGGCGCTGGCGCGAATGGTTTGACCATTACTTCTGGTTTCTGCACGGTCAGGGGATTATTAATCAACAGATTTAGTGGGGCCGGAATTGACCTGCAATTGACCGGTAGTAACTTCATTCAAAACACTTACATCGGGACTGATGCTACTGCTTTTGCCACCCGTGGCAATGGGATCGGAATCCGAATAGGAGCAGGTTCGCCGAACAACACTATCCAATCCAGCATTATCTCCGCCTCAACTGGTTTGGGGATAAGCATTGAATCCCGTGGCAACCTCGTCAAAGGGAATCGGATTGGCACCGGGTTTAAGAATACGACCAGTTTTGGTAATGGCGGCGACGGTATCCTCATAATTAACGCTGCCAATAACACTATTGCGGATAACACAGTGGGGGCGAACGGTGGCGACGGCATCGAACTGCGAGGGACAAGTTCGACGGGCAATAAGATAGAACGCAACTTCATCGGCATTGACACTGCCTTTAGCTTTACAGCCCGGCCTAATCGCGGGGACGGCATACTGGTAACCGATTCCGCAAGTAATAACCTGATCGGCGAGGCTGACCCAGACAATCCTAATGTTGGAATGAGCAATGTGATTCAATTCAACGTGGGAGCGGGCGTGCGTATTGAATCAGGTTCCGGCAATGACATTCATAAGAATTGGATCCAAACCAATATGAAGTCCGGAGTCATTGTTGAAGCTGGTACCGGCAACTCCATTGTGGGAAATTCGATTGGTCCGAATGGTTCCCTGGGAATTGATTTGGGTCCGCCCGGAGTTTCAGCTAACGATCCACTCGATCAGGATTCGGGCGCCAACAATCTGCAGAATTTTCCGGTGCTGAATCAAGTACGGCAGGTTTTCGTCCCCAATGGTCCGGAGAACTACGTCAGGTCAGGCCTGCTGACCGGAACGATAAGCAGTACGCCGAACACAACCCTCCGGCTCGATTTCTCTTACAGTAACACTTGTGATCAATCGGGATATGGCCCTGGAACGCTGCGCAGCGGGACGGTAACTCTCACTACAGGAAACGATGGCATCGCGAATTACACTTTAGATGTTTATCCCGAGCCCGGGCAGGTTTACACAGGGATCGCGACTGATCCGGCCGGTAACACTTCGGAGTATTCGCGCTGCCAAGTCGCAGTTTCGGCTGGCTTGCTCGAGCTTAATCCTGGCTACTCAGTCGACGAGAATGCCGGGACCGCCGCCATTACAGTCTCTCGCACTGGGGGCAGCGACGGCGAAGTGAGTGTTGAGTACGCTACCAGTGATGGAACCGCTACTGCCGGTCTCGACTATATCGCAACCAATGGGCAGCTCACGTTTGCCGACGGTGAGACGACCAAAACTATTTCGATACCGATACTGAACGATGCGCTGGTAGAAAATACCGAGACCATTAATCTGACTCTCAATGCTCCCAGTGGTGGTGCAGGTCTGGCTTATCACGCTGGACATACGACGCTGGGTCTATTCGATGACGACTCGCCACGCCCGCCCGTCATTTTTGCGTTGGGTTACAACCAACTCTATAGCTTTAACAGCGAATTGCCACAACAAGTTCTTAGCTACTTCCCCATCACCGGTCTGCAAGACTTCGAGACGATAGTGAACATCGCCTTCAGGCCTTCAACCGGTCAACTCTACGGGCTTACTAATAACCGCCTGTACACCATTAATCAGACGACTGGTGTTGCCACAGCCGTTGGGACCGTCTCTTTTGAAAATACACAGCCGTCGTTTCGCTTCAATCCGGTGACGGATCGAATTCGAGTGGTTACGTACGAGGGCCAGAACCTGCAGCTAAATCCTGACACAGCGCAAGTCATTTCCGTCGATACTCCGCTCGCCTTTGCTGCCGGTGATTCTAATGTGGGGCAATCGCCGGGCGTGTTAGCGCTCGCTAACACCAACAATTTTGCCGGCGCTACGGCAAGTACAACCTACGCGATCAATTACAATGTCCCCAACATCGCTCAAGCTTACAGCCTCGCAACGCTTGGTTCGGTAGACGGAGTTCCGTTCTCGCCAAATAGCGGCCAGCTTTTCACCGCTCGAGTCTTGTCGAGCTTTTTTGAAGAGTCTCGCAGTATTGATTTCTCGGACTCGGGGATTGCATACATCGCGGTATCTACACACGATGAGCTCAGGCCCTATCTCCGCAGGCTATTACCTACGGGAGAATCGACAAACACGCCGCTTCCGGTTGATCTGCAAAGCATTGCTATCGTCCCCAGACAGCGTCTGCAGTTAAAATCCAGCCTCTACAGTGCGAATGAAAATTCCGGCGTTGTTACGATTAATCTCAGAAGAACAGGTGGAAGCAGTGGAACGACTTCGGTCGACTACGCGACCAGCAACGGCACCGCTACAGCGGGAATTGATTATGTGGCAACGAGCGGCACACTGAGCTTTGCCGATGGCGAGACGAGTAAGACTTTTTCTATTCCGCTCATGGACGATTCGATCGTCGAAGGTGTTGAGAGTATCAACGTGACTTTGAGCAATGCTACCGGCGGCGTGTTTGTCGGTCCACTGAGCACCGCGACTGTCGCGATCATGGATGAGCCTACCGAGGCAGGCACGACTCCAATCGACAACGCTGACTTTTTCGTGCAACAGCATTATGCGGATTTTCTCAATCGCCAACCTGACACGGGCGGCCTGGCTTTCTGGACTAATCACATCACGCAATGTTTCAACGACCGGCTTTGCATCATCGATCGTCGCATCGGCACTTCAGCCGCATTCTTTATTGAGAACGAATTTCAGCAGACGGGCTTCTACATCTATCGCTTCTATCAGGCTGCGCTCGGGCGTCGACCAACCTATCCCGAATTCACCGCGGATCGTAGTCAGGTAGTCGGCGGCGCCAATCTCGAAGCCGGCAAGCAGGCTTTCGCCACGCAGTTCGTGCAACGACAAGTGTTCCTCGATAAATACCCGCTCACTATGGATGGGCCGACCTTCGTTGATGCTCTGATCAATACAGCCAGTACAGCGTCGGGAGTAATGGATCTGACTTCTCGGCGAGCCGACTTAATCTCGCGATATAATGCGGGCGCAAGCCAGACTGACAGTCGCGTCCGAGTCGCGCGAGCTTTGATCGATGACAGCGCTTTCTCAGCAGCGTTATACAATCCGGCGTTCGTGCTGATGCAGTACTTCGGCTACTTGCGGCGGCCGCCGGATCAGACCGGTTACAATTTCTGGCTGGATCACTTGAACAACCGGAACCCGAACAATTATCGCGCCATGGTCTGTGCCTTTATCACTTCCCACGAGTACCAGCGCCGCTTCAGCACCATCATCACGCGTAGCGATCAAGACTGCGCTCAATAGGAGACCACGTTTGATTACCTGCCGCCGCATGACTGCCAGCGATTTTCCCGACGCCTTCGAGATGTTGACCAAATTTCTCGGAGAGGATGAACACTACCTTGCCAGCAGCAACGCGTACGGCGACCGCGGTACTGAAGCGGTTACTGATGCGCTCAATTTGTTTTTCCAGCGGCCCGACTTAGGGTTCGTCTGGCTTGCCTATGACGAGCAAGGTGTGGCTGCTATGTGCGTGATTTGTTATGCGATCTCAACATCGCTGGGAACGTTGGTGGCCAAGCTGGATGATGTTTCAGTGAAGGAGGACCGTCGTGGACAAGGCGTCGGCACTCAATTGATGAAGCAGCTGAAAGAAGAGCTGCGCAACGCGAACGTGATGCGTATCGACGTCGCCGTGCATGTCGATAATCCCGAAGCACGACACTTTTATGAAAAGCTCGGCTTCTCGGCCCTGAATGAAGAGCGACTCGCTTGTTTGATTTGATCATCCGCAGATTACGCAGATTCCACGGATGTTTTTAGTGATGATGAAGGTGCGACAAGACTAGCGAAGATCCGCGCTGATCAAGCGCTAAACATTCTGCGTAATCTGTGTAATCTGCGTATAAGGCTTTAACGCTTTTCCTTGCCGGCCTGAGGTAAACCTTCAATAAGTTGATCTAAGCCCAGCCAGAAACTCCAACTGTGGTGATAGAAGGCGAGCGGAAAAATCACCGCCAGCGAGAAAAGAATTCCGAGGATTAGCTGAAATCTAGAAGCGAACAGAGCGAGGCTCATCACGTAGACAGCAACAATCACAAACTCCGTTACCACCACATTCGCCAGAATCGCCCCGACAAAGAATCCCTCTTCACGCTTGAAAAGGGCGTTACATGAATCGCATTGATGCTTAATCTGAAAAGGCTTGCCGACGATCGACGAGCGGCCACAAACAGGGCAGCGAAGTCTAAGGCAACGAGACAAGGTTTGAATGATCTTACTAATCGAAGCGTTTCCCTTCCTTGAGAAGTTTTGAATCCACTGATTCTCAACAATGCGGTTACTTGCGATCGTTGAGCCATTCTGCCGCGACTACGCTTGTACATCTGTGTCATCCGCGAAATCTGTGGCTAAAGTCTTAATCACCCGCTGAGCAACTTTAAGAGACGGTTCGCACACTACCGGAAAGTTCACTGAGTTAGCAATGAAGCAAAGATGATGAGCTTTTTCATGAAGTTGGTGCGCTTGATCGGTGTCACCACCAACTGCAATGCTGACCGCTGGGCGTAAGGTAACCTTGGTAAAGTGCCCACCGCCGTCTGTGGTTTCGGTCATCGAACCCTTAGCGTCATCCTGGTAGTCAGTAACCACGATGCCAGCCTCGCTGCACAGGTGGAGGTACCAGAGCATATGACAGGCTGAGAGGGATGCAACCAACAGCTCTTCAGGATTGTATCTGGTGCGGTCGCCTCGAAAGTTGGGATCTGATGAGCCGGGAATTGGCGGCTTACCGTCGACGGAGAGCTCGTGGTCGCGCTTGTATCCGGTGTAGCTTTTTGTTCCCTGCCCCTGATTTCCGGTCCAACGCATCGTTACTTGATATGAATGTTCTCGCATTTGAATCTCCAACTCGGCTTACTGCCGCTGCTTATTGCCGCTGCCTACTGGCTTCCAGTCGTCTGCAATAATCGCCCACCGTTCGTGATCTCGCCACTTCCCACAGATCTTTAGATAACGCCGCGAATATCCTTCCCGCACAAAGCCGGTCCGTTGGACGAGCGCAATAGATGCGACATTCCCTGGTTGAACGTTCGCTTCGATGCGGTGAAGCTTCAAAGTTTTGAATGCGTGACGAAGCATTAGCTGCAAAGCTTCAGTTGCATAACCCTTGCCTGCAAACGGCGCTCCCATGAAGTACCCGAGGTAAGCACTTTGAAATCCACCGTGAAAGATTTGGCTCAGGTTGATTGCGCCGGCAATAGCGTTGTCCTGCACTCGACAAATTAGAAACGAGGCTGTGTCAGGACGGCAGCACCGTTCGAGATACTCGAGATACTGGGCGTCGTTGGTGGGCGGGGAAACTAGTCCTTTGTGAAACCAGGCGCTGGCTCGATTCAGCGCCGTAAATTCTTTTACGTCGGCTTTGGCGGGTGCCCGAAGAAAGACGCGTTTCCCAGTTAGAGTGCTTCGTTGTCCTGGCACGAAAGGTGGTTTCGCTCTACGAGCTCAAACGAAAATTAGTCGAATCAAGAAAGCTAACGCGACCATTATTCGTCAACACCTTCGATGTTGACAATTCCCCGACATTTCACCGGGCGGAACACTGTATCGCGCTATTCGTCGCGGAGCGGCGAAATCACACCCACACACTAATTCTCCAATTTATGACAGAACAAAGCGACGACAGGTCGTCGCACTCCAAACTTCAAATCAAGTGGCCGGGAAGGAGCTTGAAGGAGTTAAGAAACTTATCGCCGTCAGCGCTGTCAGCAACGCGTGTGTCGGCGCTGAGCTGGTAAAAGCGATTCTTAACAAAATAAATCTGGACCTTGATTATGCGATCGCCTTTAGCGGTCTTCATTGAATAAGTGCGCGCCGGATAGCCGTGCGCGGTGAGTGAAGCCTCCTGAAATATCGTCAGATCTCGAGCCATCGCGTAGAAGTCACGAATTCGGTTGAATGTTTTATCAGTTCCCCGTTGCTCGATTGATTTTTGATCCGGATAATCAGTCCAGCCGACCATAAACTCGTTCATATTCTGATCAGTAGTCGAGACCATGTGTGTGTCGAGCCTGCCCTCTCGCGTGTAAGTGGAAAGAGTATTGGTCGACCGTATCTCATCAGGCATGACTGCCGAGAATTGGCCCTCCGATGATGTGAACGAACTCCACGCTATGTTTTGGGAGCTCGGCAGAGTTCCAAACACGAACAAGGCAGCCAGGATCAGAGATAGCATCACACACCTCCGGACGGAGACTTAATTGCTGGTTGCGTTAATCACGCGCTGAAGGGGAGGAGGTTCCGGAAATGTTTGTACGACAGGCTGCACGGATAAAACCATTTTCCATATATCATTTTCCAGTTTCCATTTTTCATTTCGGTGGGAATGTCTCGGCTCAATTAACGGTGGGCTCCTTCCAATTAGAAATGAAAAATGGAAACTGGAAAATGATATATGGAAAATGGTTTTATTACTGGACACTAACTTCTACCCAACAGAGCTGCAGGCTGGCAGCCTGCAGTACATTGCGTCTACGGAGCAGCCTTGATTACGGGCTTGACCTGAGTCGAGAGCTCTTCCATCCCGGACCGTGTGGGCAAGCTCATTGCGCCATACGTGAGGCTAATCCGGTCACCGGCGTGAAGCATCAAAACGTCCTGACCATGACTACGGCTTCCGAATGAAGATGATTTTGGCTTGTAACTCTCGTCAGGTGCGTAATCCGATTCCCAGATGTGTTCCAATCCAACCACCGTCGTAATGGGCTCGTCTTCAGGCACGACAACCATGTGAAAGGAAATGCCCTGAGGCTGCGGATGAAATTCTCCCAGCGCACCCGGCACGTCTGCATACAACACTAAGTCAACCTTGCCAGGGTTTGCCGCCTCGAAGATGGCGCTAAAGTCCACAGCGGAGTAGCGCAAGTCTCGTCTTATGTTGGAGCGAACCGTGCGACCGAGATACTTGAGGTGCTGACCGAGTGGATTGTCGACGGACTCATCCTGCAACCCTTCCATCCCCGTGTAGGACGAAGTGAAGTAAGTGGGAAAGCTGCTCACATTGGTGAAGGTGTGATTCACGACATAGTCGCTGATTTGAAAGTGAAGAATGATCGAATCACCGACGCAGATGTCCGGACGAACGCTGAAGAACAGCATACGCTTGCAACCTTTGTCCCCAACCTCTAAGTGATATTCGTTGTCACCATATTTGTAGCCGTAGTTGACGCGTTGGAATTTGTATCTGAAGGTAAACGTGCCGCTGCGTTTGGCCCTGGCCGTAACGATCCAGTACCGCTCGCCTTCCACTTCGCCAGCCCTATCGCTTAATAACTCAAAGTCGGCGCCGAACTTTTGCACGAACATTTTGCGCAATTGGGCGATGTTGGTTGTCCTGGTGTTCCCGCGCGCGGAGGAGGCCACAATTCCTGGAAGGAGCGAACAAGCAAGAAGGAGTGACAAGGCGAGCTTCATAGAAACGAATGTTACCGACTCGGTCGAGTTCGAACTCGATCATTCTGATGTCTTTCCGAATCGTTTCGTTGGGCGGGCTAGACCAGGTCGTCAGTTTGAGCTCGGAGCTTCAACCTCAGCGGGGAAATAATAGACGCGCAGAATCTTTCCGTCTCGGAATTCGTAAACCGACAAGCTGCTTTGTGCTTTCGGACCGGTCTTGCTTGTCCAGCTAGCTCGTTCCAGCGCGGTAACCCGGTTGCCCGCTGTCCTGATCCAAACGAGTGAAGACTTGCACGAAGGGCACGACTTGAAATAGCTGGTCATGTTCGCCCGTAGCGCCGGCTTGCCTTCGGTTTCAGTCGATACTTTTGTTCCATCTACGGTGAGCCATTGAATCTTAACTCTGCTCCAAATTCTTTGGGAATAAGTTTTACATCTGCGTAATCTGTGGATAAATAGATCTTCTTACCTCAGCCATTAGCTCAGTGACTTTCAAAGTCAGCGCTTGCGGCCGATGGCGAATAAGCTCGTCGAGGCCCGCACATACATCACACCTTCGGAAAGGGCAGGCGTGGCCATCAAGAGCTCTCCAATTGAGTTCGTCCCGAGAAGCTCAAACTTCTCGCCGGCAGCGACAACCAACACTTCACCGTCTTCGTTTGAGAGATAGATCTTGCCATCAGCGGCTACCGGCGAGGCACTGAAGCCACTGCCAACCAGCGGCAGACGCTGTCGATAAATCTCGGCGCCGGTTTTCAAATTGTAGGCATCGAAAAGACCGTTGTTCGCGAGTACGTAAAGGATGCCTTTGTAGACCAACGGCGTCGGCATGTACGAGCCGCGCCCCGTCTTACTCCAAACGATCGAGTCACTGCTGTCTTTGCCTTCGGGTAAGGTCAGATCTCCGCTCGCGTTTGTTTTCACTACAAAGATTGGTCGCTCTGGTCCGCGACCGCTCGCAACCACGAACAGGTCTTCGGCAAAGATCGGGGTCGGAGCCGTTATCTTTGAGCTGCGGCCCAGTCTCCACAGCTCTTTCCCTGTGCGCGGATCGTAGCCTCTAATGAAATTCGACGCATTCGTCACTAGCACCGGGCCATTCGCAGTCATCGCCACTGTGGGCGTTCCCCACGAAGGGATTTCCTGACGCTCGGTCTTCCAAACCGTCTTGCCCGTTGCCGCATCGAGCGCGAGCAGGAATGAATCCGCCTGCGTATCGCATTGAATTATTACCAGGTCATTCCAAATGATCGGCGAGCTGGCTGGTCCCCATTCATACGTTGGGATGTCGTACGCGCCCATATCGACGCGACCGATGTTGACCTTCCAGAGAAACTTTCCGTTGACGTCGTACGCGTGCACACCTTGCGAGCCAAACCAGGCGACCACAATGCGACCATCCGTGGCTGGCGTTGAATTAGCGTAGGTGGACTTGATGTGTCGTTTCTCGAGCGGCTCGCCCTCGTACGCGACTCGCTCCCACAACATTTTCCCTGACTTCTTGTCGAGCGCGTAAATCATCCAACGATGCTTTGAGCGATCTTTCGAAGCGTCACCGTCGCCGTAAAGACCGGGACGAAAAGTAGCCTTAGGATCGCTACTGACAGCGCTGGTTACAAAGAGCTTATTTCCCCACACAACCGGACTCGAGTGAGCCAGACCGGGAATCGCGCTGTGCCACAGAATGTTCTCGCCGGTCTTGCCGTTCCACTTTTCAGGAAGATTCTGATTCTCGGCGATGCCGGCCGCTTCCGCGCCTCGAAAAGATGGCCAGCTGCCATTTGCCGAACCTTCTGCCTTCTTGCCGGGTTTGGCAGACGCGGTTAGCTCGAGGCGCCGGACCGGGATGACGTTGGGCTCTGTTACCGGTTTCCAAACGCTGTCGTTGATAATCATCTGCCGGACCCTACATTCATCTGAAACAAGAGCAAAAGTGACTGCGGTTCCTGATCGGCTCAGTCGATAACGACCTGGACCATCGCAGCCACCGGGCCCGCCTGACATCCGGAGCTCAACCTCATCGCGCTCCATTTTCCAACTGCCATTCAAGGCCGGCCATCCCTGACCCTGGAGCGTGAAGGAACCGCCCGGATCAAATCGAGCGAGGAACGCACCCATCTTCATCTGCTCAGTTGGAAGTAACGAGGACGAATCTTTCTGCCCCGAAGGAGTTGATGCTGCCGGATGGTTCGCGATGTACTTCTTCGCGAACTCCACCAGGTGTGGACTTTCTTTCAGACCGACTGTTTCAGCTTCCTTCAAAGCTGCATCGAAGGTCCAGCCATCGCGCACGACTCGTCGGATTAGCCAGAACGCTCCCACTCGAATCGAAGCAGCACAATGGATGAACGCGGGACGGTTCTCAGGATCGTCGGTTATGCGCAGAAACTCAGCGACTTGTTCGTCTTTCGGATCGGCGAAGACCACGGGAATGTTGAAATACTTCAGGCCAAGCTCTTTTGCCTTCGCTTCTTCCTCGCCGGCGCGATGCTCGGTTGGCACGCGTAGATTGATGATCGACTTGACGCCCTCGGCTTTCAGCATCGCGAGATGCTCGAGTCGTGGCTGAGCTCCGGCACAGAACTCTTTGTTCATGTGAATGAAGTTTCTGATCGGCGGCACTTCCTGCTGACTAATCACCGAGCCACTGAGAACAACCAGGACTATTATTACTCCGAGTATTTTGTTCATATGCACTCCTGCTATCCCACGAGCTTTCTTTTTCGTTATGTAGGAAAGGCTTGTCCTTTTTCAAGCCGGACGGTAGATGCGGATTAACTGTCCCTTCAATTCTCCCGCAACCAAAATAGCGTCAGCGATTCGTTGCGCCTGACCGACCCTGTCGGGGTCTTCAGTGCAGATAACTATTCCGCCATGTTCCTGAAGCTCTTTGTGCAACCGCTTGAAATCTCGCCGATTGAGCGTTAAGAGGGCTCGATTCAGGACGGTCGCTCTTGCGAGCAATTCACTATCAGTGATGGATTGATTAGCTCTTCCGTCTTCAAGAGCAGTGAGGACATCAAGCTCAAGCCGACGCAACTCCTCGATTACACGCAAGGGAAAGTTTTCGTCGGCATAGAGACCCATTATTCATCGTCTTTCTCATTGGCCTCGATTTGCGACTCGATTTCAGCGCGATGCGATCGCACAAAGTTCCATGCGTTAGCCAGGTCTTGTACGGTGAGTGAGGGATAGTCCCTAAGCAGATCAGCATCACTGGTTCCCAGCCGCCGAGACTGTTCCAGGAGCCAAATGGGGATCCTCGTGCGGGTGATACAAGGCACTCCACCCATGACATCGGGGCGGCTCTCTATCCCAGGAAAATCGTCTCCGAGATCTTTAACAATCCACTGCAACAACTCGGCCTTTTCGGCGCGAGTCATTTCGGAGAGCATTCTTTCTCGATCTGCCTGAGTATCCATCGTCACGCTTTATATCATTTTTCGAAACGAAGATGGAGCGTAACCTGAGTCTCCCATGGCGCAACGGGGCAGTAGCCCGACCGTGAGGGAGGGCGTCCTAAGTCAATTTCATGGCGTCCTATGTACGACAGGCTGCCAACCTGTCGCTGCTCCGTTAAGAATGGCTGTACTAAAGATCGAAGACGTCAGCCTCGCGCGCTTGTGATTGACGCTATCGAAAGATCTGCAGGCTGGCAGCCTGCAGTACATGGGCACAACTAGTTCACTGCTGCGACGGCGTCGATCTCGATCAAGAATCCGTAATGCAACAAACCGGTGGGAATCACGGCGCGGGCGGGCCGGTTGTCTCCCATGAACTTTGAATAGACGGTATTAACTGCACTCCAATACTCGATGTCGGAGACGTAAATCGTTACTTTGAGAAGGCGGCTGATGTCGCTATTGGCGGCTTTGAGAATCGCGGCGATGTTGTTGAGCACTTGTTCAGTTTGCTCTTCAATCGAGCCCAACTTTTTCTCGCCGGTCTTCGGATCAATCGACAGCTGACCTGAAACAAAGACCAAACCATTGCATACGACCGCCTGCGAATAATGGCCTCCGGGAAAGGGCGCGTCCTCAGTCAGTATGTTTTTGATTTCCATAGCGGTGAAGATAGTAGGTGAATGGAGCAGCGGTCAATATTTCCTGGTTAATGGTCCGGCGAGCTTTACCGAAAAGTCTTAAATACCACCTGCGGCAGCGGGTGGATACTTCAGGTCCAGCCTAACCAATATATGATGTCGTTGTTACTGAATCCCACCAGCGGGAGCAGTGGATCGTTCAAGTCCTGCCTATTTCCGTGAAATCTTGCGCGCGAGGCTGCACTTGAAACATCCACTCAGCTGCCGCTGAGGGGATTCAAAGGACCAATCCCTACCTCTTCTTTGTAGGTCGAACTTGAACTATCCACCAGCTGCCGCAGGTGGAATCTAAGACTTTTCGGGCGAAGCCGGTTCGGTGTTTATTGCCGGTTACTTCCGGCTCTCTTGCAGGCTCGATACAAATGAATACTGCGCACCAGGAACTCTTCGCGCAGACACGGTTAGCTTCCCCTCAGCCTCATTTACTGAATAGGCCAGGCTGAACTCGACGGGCACCTTGTTGTCACGATTGGTAATCTTGACGCCTGCCTTAACCATTGACTGCTCAATTGCCTGTTGCAGAGTCGGAATCACCGTCGCCTCGTCGAAATTGTTCGAATCCACCTTGCAGACGAACGAAGCTCCAGTCGAGAAGTTGTAGCTACTTCTCCCAAAACCGCCGGACAAGCGACCGCCGCCACCTCCCACACCGATACCGCCACCTCCATTAGGTGGATCACAATCGACATGTATCCGGTTTTTGTTGTTATCGACTATCTGACGAAGAGAGAAACTCCGATAAAAGGAGCTCGGCAAGTTACCGCTACAGCCTGAGCAATCGATGATCAGCAACATCAAGATCGTTTTTGCCGCGACTCTTTTCATTTCGTACGCTGCTAATCGAATTGTTAATGCTCTCAACTTAACGGTCGATAAATTGCCGCTGCCACAACTCGAGCGTCAGCAGCTGGTAAATCTGCAGGTTCAAATCCTCGTGCCCGGAAGCGTTGAGGTCGATTATCCTCTTAACCTCACCGGGATTGAAGAGTCCGCGACGCTTGATCGTCTCTTCCGATAACAAGTCTGCGACCAGTGGACGCAAAGGGCCGCGCAACCAGGCGCGAATTGGCGCTCCAAACCCAGCCTTCTTTCGCCAGACCACATCATGCGGGAGCAACTGCTCGGCCATGCGTTTGAAGATGTATTTGCGTTTCAATCCGCGCAGCTTCAGATTCACCGGCATGCGCGCGGCAAACTCCATCAGCACATGATTCACGAACGGCACGCGCACCTCGAGATTCGCAGCCATCGATGTCTTGTCTGTATAGGCGAGATTAAGACAAGGAAGAAACGTTTTCAGGTCAACGTACAAAAGCTGATTGAGCGGAGCCGCATTGCTTGCTGTCGCAAAATACCGACGATGCTCCTGATAAGCGTCCATCCCCTTAACTTCTTGAGACATCTCCGGCGTGTAGAGCTGCGCCTTCATTCGGTCGGTGAAGTAAGTTCCATAGCCAAGATAACGATCCTGAAACTCGAGCGCGGCGCTGCGGGCAAACTTCTTCGCGTTGCGCAAGGTCGCGGTCAATCTCCCCGGGCGGCCGGCGGGCATGGCGGTGGCAACCACATTCATGAGCGGCCGTCGCAAAAATTGCGGTACCGGATCGAAGGCGGCGGCAATCTTCATCCCCAATTGACGAGGATAGCCGGCGAAGACTTCGTCACCGCCCATTCCTGAGAGCATAACTTTTTGTGTTTCGCGCGCTGATTCAGAAACAAGGTAACTCGCCAGCATCGCCGGGTCGGCAATCGGCTCGTCGGCGTGATAGATCAGCTTTGGCAACAAGCTCATGAGATCGGCCTTCAGCATGATCTCGTGATAGTCCGTTTTCAGAAACTCGCTCACGCGCCGGGCCCACACGACGTCATCCGGAATAATGTCGTAGCGCAAGTCTTCAGCACTCATGCCCACCGTGTAAGTAGATACACGCCGGCCATTGGTATGCCGTTTCATCAGCGCGACGATCGATGACGAGTCGACGCCTCCGGAGAGAAAAGAGCCAACCGGAACATCGGCCACCATCTCTAGATCAACGACGCGTTCCAGCGTTTCCATCAAACGTTCGCTCCACCAGGAGTCGGTGCGGCCTTCCTCGATCTCGTCGAACGAGACGTCCCACCACTGGCGGGTCTCAGTCTGACCGTTTTTGAGCGTGAGGTAATGACCGGGTGGAAGCTTCCAAATGTCTTTGAAGAGAGTGTGCGGATCGGGAGTCCACAGAAAAGTCAGATACTGATTCAAAGCCTCGGTGTTTATTTCGGCTTCAATGATTCCGGCAGCGAGAATAGCTTTGATCTCAGACGCGAAGGCGAACCACGAATTTCCGTCCTTATCAGTTACTCGAGAATAGTAGAGAGGCTTGATGCCAACGCGATCGCGCACCAAAGTAAGCGTCTGCTCCTGGTTGTCCCAGATCGCAAATGCAAACATTCCGTTCAGGCGAGGAAGACAATCAACTCCCCACTCTTCCCACGCGCTCAATAAAACTTCGGTGTCTGATTGAGTTCTGAAAGTGTGTTGCCTGGCTTCCAACTCGCGGCGAACTTCGCGGTAGTTGTAGATTTCGCCATTGAGAGTAATTACAAAGCGGCCGCTGGCAGAAAGCATCGGCTGGTGGCCGGCGCTGCTCGTGTCGATGATTGAGAGGCGGCGATGACCGAGACAAACTGTAGCGCGAGCATCAGTGGCACGAGCATCTTGCTCGTGTTCCTCTACCTCACCACGAGCCCACGGGCGGGACGCCCGTGCCACACCCGAAGTCCACACACCCTCGTCATCCCGACCGCGATGCTCCATGCTCCGCAGCATGGCAGCCATACGTTCACCCGGATCGGGACCGACGAGTCCTGCAATTCCACACATAGTGACTAGGATAACTGATCGCGGGAAAGGCTGCCTTAAGGCGACTGTACGACAGGCTGCCAGCCTGTCGCATTGATCCAAAGAAAGACTCTTACGATCGCGCCTGCAGGCTGGCAGCCCGCAGTACAAACTTATGGCCGCGCTAACACATCGACGATGCGGTCGGCGGTGTGCCCGTCCCAAAGTGGCGGGACGTTAGGCCATTTGATGGTCGCATCGTCGCTCAGTATCGCGAATGCGGCCGCTGTTATCTTCTGCGGATCAGTGCCCACCACGACATTCGTTCCCAGCTCAACCGTGATCGGCCGCTCGGTAGTCTCGCGCAACGTCAGACACGGTATGCCGAGAACCGTTGTTTCTTCCTGCAGACCCCCGGAATCAGTGAGCACTAATTTAGCGTTGCTGTACAGGCTCAGGAAATCCAGATAGCCCAGCGGCTCGATCATTCTCAGCCCCGTGAGGCCGGTTATCTTTTCCGTTAGTCCCAAGTCGCCGATCGTTTTTCTGGTACGAGGATGAACCGGAAAGATCACGGGAACTCGCTCGCCAATCTCAGCCAACCCGTCAAGAATCCCTGAAAAGGTCTCGCGATCATCGACATTAGAAGGACGATGGAGAGTCAAAACAGCGTAATTCGCGTCGGCCAAACCTAAGTTCTCACGGACAGGTAGCGCCTTGGCCTTGTCGAGATATTTGTTAAGCGAGTCGATCATGATGTTGCCGACCAGAAAAATACGCGCTGCAGGTATACCTTCAGCGAGAAGATTCCTGTCTGCATCCTCCGATGGAGTGAACAGCAAGTCGGCAATTTGATCCGTTAGGAGTCGATTGATCTCTTCAGGCATCGAGCGATCGCGGCTGCGCAGGCCTGCTTCAACGTGAGCTACTTTGATTCCAAGCTTCACCGCGACTAACGCGGCGGCGAGCGTCGAGTTCACGTCGCCAACGACAATTACCCAATCGGGCTTTTCGTTCAGCACCACCGGCTCGAACTTTTGCATAATTGCCGCTGTTTGAGCGGCTTGGGAAGCAGAGCCAACTTCCAGGCATACGTCAGGTGACGGCAGATCAAGATCGCTCAGGAAGGCGTCTGACATACGGTAGTCGTAGTGCTGCCCGGTGTGAACAACGATCGGCGCGAACTCATGCTCGCGCCGCTTCATTGCTTCCACCAGTGGCGCCGCCTTCACAAAGTTAGGGCGAGCTCCGACAACAATGATTACCTTGAGCATGTTGAGATCATTTGTTGAATAACCGAGTAAGCACTTCGTCCTTACTAAGTTCGAAGTGCTGAGAAATATCTCCGATGATCCCGGCTAAGGTTCCAAGTTTTAGAGAAGTATGGCGAGGAATTGAGACGTGGTGTTCAGCCTTTTGTGTTGTGGTGAGACGGAGATGACTGCCTGTCTGGCGCGTAACCGTATAACCGAAGACTTTTAGACTCTTCGCCAACTCATCGCCGGAAATATCTCGCGGCAGCTTCACGCCGCTATCACCTCTTCTTTGACATAGTGAAGTCGAATGATACGAGGGCCTTGACCTTCATCAAAATGGCACTTCACTGCGTCTCGAACCTGCTCACGAAGTTCCTGAATATTCTCGGCTTCCGTAAAGATTGAGACTCCAAGTGCACGGGCGGTAAATCCTCCCTCCGGCGCCTCTTCAATCACAAAAATCAATTCTTCCATGACTTAGCTCCTTCACTACAGCCGGATGATTCGCGCGCAACTGCCGCGTCTCACATCTCCGTTCAGCGCATTGCGCGTATCGACGATCAGTGGCGCCAGCCGGCAAACCGTTTGATAGTCCGTCTCGCTATGATCGGTGACAATCACCACGCAATCACTCTCCTTCAATTCGTCATCTGTTAACAGAACCGATTGCAGAGGCTCGCCGCTGCCCTCTGTATGAGCATCGTCGAATCTTATCTCACTCACGAAAGGATCGTGGTACCGCACGTCCGCTCCCTTGGCCCGCAGCCGATCTATGATCGAAAGCGCCGGACTTTCGCGCACGTCGTCGATGTCTTTTTTGTACGCGACGCCAAGCAACAGAACGCGCGACCCATTCATAGCCTTTCGTTCCCCGTTCAAGCCATCGGCCACGAGTTGGACCACGTGTTCGGGCATGCGTGAGTTGACCTCTTCAGCGAGCCCAATAAACCTCGAGTCAAAGCCGTGCTGCCGAGCTTTCCATGACAGATAATGAGGATCGAGCGGAATGCAATGGCCACCGATTCCTGGCCCCGGATAAAACGGCATGAAACCAAACGGCTTCGTCGCAGCAGCACGGATAACTTCCCAGGTATCGATATTCAGAGCATAGCAGAGGCGCGCCATTTCGTTGGCCATCCCGATGTTCACAGCGCGAAAGGTATTCTCGAGCAGTTTCGCAGCTTCAGCCACGCGCGCTGAGCTCACGGCGTAAACATCTTTCACGATGTGCGAGTAAAGGTGCGCCGCCACGATTGTCGAGTCTTCAGTTACGCCACCTACCACTTTGGGAATGTTATGAGTTTGGAACTGGGGATTGCCGGGGTCCACGCGCTCCGGCGAGAAGGCCAGCAGAAAATCTTCGTCGAGCTTCAAGCCGGTCTCTTCAAACAGGGGAAGCAAAACTTCATCCGTGGTTCCAGGATATGTAGTCGATTCCAGGATCACGAGTTGTCCGCGGCGCAGACGCTGTTTGATTTGTTCGGCCGCCGCCAGGATGTAGGAGATATCCGGCTCTTTGGTCTTTCGCAAGGGAGTCGGGACGCAAATAATAATGGCATCGCACGACTTCAAATCAGAGAAGTCGGTGGTCGCGCGCAATCGTTTGCTCTCGACTAGTTCCTTGACCACTTCCGAGCCGATGTCGCCGATGTAGGACTCGCCGGTGTTGATTCGATCGGCTTTACTCTGGTCCACCTCAAAGCCAATCGCCGTGAATCCGCTGCGAGCAAATTCGACGACGAGGGGCAGCCCCACGTATCCAAGGCCAATCACTCCAACGGACGCATTCTTGTCCGTTATTAGTTTTGTTAGTTCGTCTTTGATCATCTTTTGATAGTTATTCCCTGCTACCGCGTTTTGCGGTTACGGCTTCAGACTGTTCCAAAAGGGCTTCATACTCGGGCTTTGAAGCGGCTGGTGTGGGCGTCGGTTTATCCCTGGCGGGTTCCTGCGCCGCAACACCTGTGACAAAGAGTGCAACCAGCGGGAGTACAGTTTCTTGATCATCGATGAGAAGTTTTCCACTGATTTGCAGGGTACTCGATGGGCGGGAAACGCCTGATGCATCTTGTCACATTGAACAAGTAAGACTATTTGAGCCCCGCGCACACTGTCAAGGAAGCAATTTGTCCTGAGAACTGGTTCAGATTGCGTTTGCACCTTTCATTCACACCGGGTTTCAACCCGGTGACAAAGGATCTCTAACGATGCCCGTGAACCGTTTTTAACGGTTCTTGGTCGAATGCCAACGGGCAAACAGGCACAACGCGCGAGGTGCTCAAGTCATGCTCTACCCCAGTTTGGTGTGCCAAGTATGTTATTGCCGTTGAACCCGGGTGAGAATTAGAAACTGGGCTGCCATTTACGAGCGAGACAAATGCATTTACTATTCGCATCTCAGTCAACTTTTCATTTTTCATCGGTCGCGACGGCCGCGGCAGTACCAAATCAAATAAAATGAGAAATGACAATTGATATATGGCAAATAGCGGTCATTTTCCAGTTGGGCTTAAAGGCAATGAAAGCTAGCGACAGGCTGGCAGCCTGTCGTACAAGGAGTCAATTATGGGAAACGGATTCAAGGTGAAGGACCACTTTGTTGGCAAGGAACCGGTGGTGTCGAAGATCTACGACCATCTCCTCAAGCACGCTCGCAAGTTTGGCGCGGTCGAGGAGGACCCGAAGAAAACGTCAATCCACTTGAACAACGTGACTGCGTTCGCGGGCATAGCCACGCGCAAAAACGCGGTCATTCTAACCATCAAGAGTGACCAGGACATCGATAGCCCGCGTATTCACCGATCCGAACAAACGTCTGCTCGGAGGTTTCATCACGAAGTAAAGCTCACCTCGCCATCCGACGTCGACGCCGAACTCATTCGCTGGCTCAAGAAAGCCTACTCACTCAGCGGCTGAAGTACTGCAGGCTGCCAGCCTGCAGCTGGTTTAGTCGAGAGTCGTGATGCGACCTCCAGATCGAGAAGTTGAGATTTTCCATTTCCCATATATAGTTTTCCATTTTTCATTTGTGGCACTGCAAACGAGCCGACCAATCCGACAAGCAATGAAAAATGACCAGTGATAATTGATATATGGCAAATCTTCGCTTCACTTCCGACGTCCCCGCTCAACGAGTTAACGACAGGCTGGCAGCCTGTCGTACTACTACTAATCGACGACTTTGATCCTCACTTCGCCGCCGTTGGTGCGGATCTCGGGCACGTACATCGCATGCCCAAGCACCGGCAAGGCATGAAATGAACCCGGAGCCTCGGCGCGCATCTCGTAGCTCAACTGCCAAATGCCTTCGGGCAAGTGATCGATGAACATGGCGACTTTACGATCGCGCAATTCCTGGTAAACCCAGCGAGCATTTCCAGTGAAATCAGTTGCCGGGTTGTAGCTCATCAGCACCGACTTCTTGCTGTTCAATGCCCCTGACTTCACCTGGTGAATGTACAAGCTCTCGCCGCTGCGAATTGCTACTGCCTCAAGACCGGCGGGCTTCAGATCTTCGAACAACAGATACTCATAATTGTTCTTCGCCTCAATCGTGATGACAGTCTCGACGCGGTCGCCGCTCTTCACGGTGTCACCATCGTTCAGGGGCACACGCTCAGAGACATAACCTTTCAAGAGCGTCGGGTGGTTAACGAGTTTGAAGTACTGCCGGCGCACGAATATTTCGTTTCCAGCCGGCGTCTGAGGTTCTTCCAGACTGAAGAATTCCGCCTGAGCCGAGAAGTAAACCGTACCCGTCCCACTCTTGCGCCGCAGCGTGATTTCGTTCGCGCCATCGCGGATAAATTCCCGCGAGATAACGAATTTACTCGGCGCGCTGAGCGCGTCTTCAGCCGTTAACTGCTTGCTTGTGATCGGATTCCCGTTCACCAGCAATTCGTAGCCGAGCGTTGGCTGCGCTTCACCGGTCTTCCGCAAATAATCGTTGAGCGTCAGAACCACGATTGCGGTGTCACGCGTGTTGGTCCATTGGGCGCCGCGACGATTCTTAATTAGCCAGTTCGTTACGGGCTCGATCAGCTTGTTCTGCGGATCGATAGCGAGCATAGCGCGCAAGGCGAACGAGGTAGCTTCCACGCCCCCGTCCGACCAACGCCAGTAGAAACCATCTTCGCCCCAATGCGCTGTCCCAAGCACCGAAGGATCCGATGTCGTCGCCCCCAACTGCACGATCGAGGTGTCAGGTTTAGTGTCCACCTTGACGCCGTTTTCGAGGTTCTGGACCAGCGTCATGGCTTTGTCTTTGTACCCAAAGTTATGAGCCGACAACGCCAGCAAAGCTCGGGTGTACGCGTTGAGCTTATCTCGCCTGGTCCAAATATTGTCGAAGGCTTTAGCCTGAAACGGACTGACTTCTGTTATCTTGGTCGATGCGTGATACGCCGCCAAAGCGTGCAGCATCCAGGTCTGCGAGTCGAGATTGTTTTCCTCTTCAACGAGTTCCTTGTCCAGATAGCTTGCGGCTCGGGCAGCAGCATCCTGCTTGATATCGACACCAGCTTCACGTGCTAGAGTTAATCCCCAAAGGACGTAGGCGGTCATGAAGTGATCGCTCTCGCCTTCTTTCCACCAGCCCCAACCGCCATCGCTGTGCTGGAAGTCGTAGAGACGAGCCAGGCCTGCTTTCGTAATTCGGTTCAGCTCGTTGAGATCGCGCTTGCCTTCCGGGTGAGTTTGTCTTGAGCTACCTGGCTCGATGCCTCCAAAAACCTTGTGCATTACGGTCTCCGGCTTCATACCGAGGTCACGCAATGTTTTGGCGGTGATGACAGCCGGCAAAAAGCGGCTCATCGTTTGTTCGGTGCAGCCATACGGATAATCGATCAGGTAGGGCAGAGCATCGATCATCGTCGTCGCCATGCTGGGAGCTATTTGGACAGTCAGGACTGTCGTTTCGGGACGACGCGCCTGCGGAATGTCGAGCTTGACGGTGACTCCATCGCCGCGCATCTTGCCTGAGCGGGAGACGAACTTCTCGATACCGTGTTCATAAACCGTGTAGGTCTTTTCCATCGCGTCGGCATATTTCTCACCGCGCGCTGCTACTTTTAGTTTGGCGTCGGTTGCGACAGTCGCCGACACCAGCCAGTCGATACGAGCTTCGTCGTTGGCTTTTACCAGGACCGGGCCCTGTTCGCCTTTGACGACCTTGCCATCGATAATCCAGCCGCCTACCGACAGGCCATCGGCATGAATTGAAGGACGCACGGACATCGGCTGGTCGGTATTGTTATTGATCACTGCCGAAACTGTGACTTGATCGCCGACCACAAAGAACCGCGGGGCCTGAAGCCGAACAATCAGCGGCTGTTTGGTTCTGGTCGTGGCGCTCCCAATGCCAAATTGATTACCGTAGCCCCCGACGCGCGCCGTCGCCGACCAGGTTGTTAATGAATCGGGATAGGTAACTTTGACGGCGGCATTGCCGTTGGCGTCGGTAACAATGTCCGGTTGCCAAATAATGGTCGAGCGAAAATCACTGCGCACCTGAACAGCGGGCTCCTGTCCTGGCTGCGGAGGCGGAGGGGCTTCAGCTGGAGACTTAAGCTTCGCCGTGTCTTTCACTGAACTAATTGGTTGCGCCACAACCCTATTTGCCATTCCGCCGACCACGCTTGCAGAGTCCGACATCGACATGGGAGCATTCGCCGCTCTGGCTCCGCCAAATTCAGCGTCAACGCCGTCAATTGCCATCCTGCCCACCGGGCCGCGATCGTATCTGCCCTGAAGTTCTAATTTCCTATACTCATCTTCCTCGTTTTGGCCGGCTTCCCTACGGTCGATGAGTTGACCGTTCTCAATTTCGATTAGCTTTGCGTAGACCTTGTTACTGAAAGTGGTTTGCGTCTGAACCATATGTGAACGCTTCGTTCCGAAATAGAATTGACGCGGGTCGCCCGCATAATCCTGCTGGATGTATTTGATAGATTCGTCCACGAGCCCCAACGCCACTTCAGCAGCCACTGGTTTACCGTTCGCGTCTCGAGTTGTGATTGACAGTGTTCCTTCTTCTCGCGGCTGATATTGTTCTCGATCTGCTTTGACGTCGACGGCGAGGAAGTTCTGTACAGGTGGAACGATTACCTGCTTGGTGTCCATGTAGGCTTGAGCGTCATTGATCATGAACGCACTGAGATAAATGTTCGGAACATGTTTCTCGGTTATAGGCAGCTCGATCAGTTTGGTGGTGCCGGTTACGTGGATTAGTTGGTAGCTATACAGATCTTCACCTTCAACACTGAACAGCACGTGTCGATCGGGTTCGTCCACAAACAACATTACCGGAGCCGTTTGGCCGCTGCGGAATGTATCTTTGTCGACAATAATTTCAACCCCATCGTGGCGATAGCCAAGATCGGTTGAAGCGTTGGAAGCGACAAAGACCGCAGTTTCAGCCTTAATTAACGGCAGAAAACGGTTGCGCTTGGCGGTTGACGAATTGGCCTGACTGCTCTGCCAGGCAACTCGGTAGTACCCTTCACGTTCAGCGGTGAATTGCAGCTGAGCCTTGCCCTCGGCGTCGGTTTTCAGGGTTTGGGTCAGGATGTCATCGTGCAGATAGCCTCGGAACTTGATGCGCCACGGCTTTTGTCCTTTGACAGTCTGAAATGCATTGGGCTTGTTGCGCAGTATGCGAAGTTCTTCGCCCTTGACTTCACGTCCATTGGGATCAAGCCACACTTCCCACCAGTAGTCTCGGGTAACCTTGACCGTTCCTTCAGTGACGACGGGTTGTTCGTTGGCATCGAGAGCCTGGATGTCTACAGTAACTTTGTCCTTCGGGCGGTAGATGTTTCGCTCAGGCCGTGGATAGACGTAATAACGCTGACGCGTTACCCGAACGGTGTCGCTGGAGACAATCTCGCGGCGAGATGAATCGGTGACGCGAGCTTCGATGCGGTACTCGAAATCCTGATTGTAGTTTTCACGCGGCGTATCGAAGGTAAGCGTGGCCTTGCCGGTCGCATCAGTCTTGATCGTTTCACGTTTTACTATTGAGCCCTGGCCACCGTAGTAGTAACGGCCTTGGGGATTGAAGTCGTCGTAATACCAGGCGTAATCGCGCCGCGGGAACCAGTAGTGATAAAAGTAGTTTTGGTAGACGACCACTTCGACGGAAGCATTGCTGACAGGCCCACCAAAGTAGTAATCAGCCTGAATATTAACCTCAACTTTTTCACCGATTCGAAAGGCTTTCTTTTTCCCGTCTTCTTCCGGAGTCTTCACTGAGACTTTGAATTCGGGAAGTTTGTATTCTTCGAGTCGGAAAAGCGTGGCGCTGCCGATGTTATTGTGCCGGCCCTGATCCCAGAACTGCACGTGGTACTCGCCCAAGGGCAACTGGTCAGTCAACTCAAGCGAGCTCCAGGCGCTGCCAAAACTATTTAGAGTAGCCTGCCCCTCTTTTACTTTGACCCCGCGAGGATCATCGATCTGATATTCAACGATCTGGTTCGATGGAGTCGAAAAGACCCCATTGTTCAAACGACGCGCAATGAACTTCCATTGCACAGTTTCCTGCGGACGATAAGCCGGACGGTCCGTAAATGCATAGATACGCCACTCCTGTCCTTGCGATTCATTGCCGCTGCCGTTGCCGTAGGAAAACGATTGCCGGTCACCAACTTCTGCCGCTGCATACAAATTGTGATAACTGGTGCGCGTGAGCTGGAAGTTAGCCAACCCCTCAGCATTGGTCGTCTGTCGCAGCCGCCGCCAGTGCCACTTGTCTTTAACGTAATAGCCTTCCCACAAGACGACGCTTGCGTTAGCCACGGGCGCCCCGGTCAACGCGTTGCAGAAATAAACCAGCGCTTGTTTTCCCGACGCTTTCAACGCGACGGACACATCGGTAATAAGGACAAGATCTCGCGCCGACAACGTACCGCTCCTGGCCTCGAGCAGGTACGCTCCAGCGGGAAGCTTGCCTTCAATCCTTATCGTCTCGCTAATGGGCTTGTGATCGACTTTGCTGTCGAGAGTTTTTGACCATACCTTCACCGGTGTGCGGCCGGCCACTGCTACCTTTTGCAACCAGGTTTCAGTATCGGCATCGCCTTCCTCGTCGTCCGGGTTCTTGATGAAGCGCACGTCCTGCGTCAATTGGATCTTGTACAGGGCAAAGTCTGCGCGACGCACATTGCGAGCATTCAAACCGAACTGCAGTTCTGAATCAGGCAGGAAGATGTTGGAGACGCCAACGGTGATCATCGGCTCGATAATATTCTTGACTTGCTGTTGGGCCTGGTCGTAATGGCGCGTCTCGCCTTTCGTGAATTCGCGCAGTAGCCGGCGGTACAGCTCTAGTGCTTTGACGTAATCGGGTTCCTGCGTCCATTGACCTTCATCCAACTGGCGGATGGTGCCGGTGTTGCTCATCCATTCGGCGTAATAGAAAAGCGCGTCGTCATACCAGTCGCTGCGCTTGCCTCCAGCCAGAGCAAACTCGAACTCATCAGGTATTCGCTGGCGCGATTCCCAATCGCCACCCATCTGACGCATGGTCATCGCAATCAAAAAGTGAAGATGAATCTTTTCGTTCTCGGAGGTGGTTATCTTTAAGGCATTTTCAAGAATCTCGAGCGGAATAACGTTCCCGTAGTAGGTGTAGTAGTAATCCTGGTTCGGACGCGAAGAATCTGCGGCTTTGAAGACAATCCTCAAATAGCGTTCGCGGGCAACTGCGATATCACGCTGGCCGGCCCACCAATCGAGCGCCGCTTGATACTGGGGCCACGCCTGCCCCCAGTTCATTTGATTGCGTCTGGTCCAGAAGAAGTCCCCCAGCGACTCGTGAGCTTCGACCCAAACAAGATCGCGATCCTCAACCTTATCGTTGGTGCGAATCAGCTCTTCGAGTTGCTTCTGGGCCAACTCATACTTCGTATTGTCTGAAGTATCGGTGCCAGCTTGCGCTCGCCAACTCGTATCTGCTATTCGGAAATTGACCCATCGAACTTCCGCTTCCAGGAGACTTTTCTTGTCGATGTTCGCGTAGATCTCGTTAGCGCGCGCGAAAGAGCCTTGTGAGTACTGACGTTCAGCTTCAGTCTTGAGCTGCGCATAGTCCGTTTGAGGCTTGCCTGTTTCGGGAGCGCCGGCATGCGAGGAATGGCTTGCTTGTAGTAAAAGAAGAATCCCAAGTGCGGCTATCAATATGAAAGTTCTAGTTGTCATTTGTTCGGGTCACCCGCAGCGGCAGGGACTTTCCTTTCTAATGTACGACAGGCTGCCAGCCTGTCGGCGTCGCCAAACGTCAACGGAACTGCAGGCTGGCAGCCTGCAGTACAAGAAAGCTCGAGGGAGAAGTTGTCAACAAGTGTCACTATAGCCTAATGCGGAGAGTCCGCCGGATATCGCGCCACAACAAATGAACGTCCAAAGTGAAGAAGACTTGCACGGCTCGCCCTCATCGCGAAACTCTCCATGATTTACGCCGTACTATCGACGGTAATCCTGGCAGACTTAGATTGTGGATTGCTGTAGGATATCGCGCATGTCCAAAGTGGAACGGTACGTTGGGCTGGTTCTGGATGACAAGTACCGCTTGGAGCGCCTGTTAGGGCGCGGCGGCATGGGCGCCGTCTACCTCGCCACTCACCTCGGCACCGAAAGGTACGTTGCTCTCAAGCTCATCTCGCCTCAGTTTATGAGTAACGAGGAGTTCGTTGAGCGTTTCAAGCGCGAAGCACGGGCCGCCGGGCGTTTGCGACACCCAAACGTTGTGGATGTGACCGACTTTGGTTTCGCGCATGTGGGCACTGAACGAGTAGCCTACCTCGTAATGGAGTACCTCGACGGCTGCACGCTGGGCGATGTGCTGGCGGAGGAAAAGCGTTTACCGCTGGAATGGGTCGTGGACATTCTTGAACAGGTTTGCTCGGCAGTTCATGAGGCCCACCTGCAAGGCATCGTTCATCGCGATCTGAAACCTGACAACATCTGGCTCGAGCCGAATCGATTGGGTGGTTACCAAATCAAGGTGCTCGATTTCGGAATCGCAAAACTAGCTGAAGGCGGTCCTAAGGACTCCGCCGCATCGCAGCCTTCGGATCATCCCGCGCAACCGGCCTTTGCGACATACCCATCCCACCAGTCGAGCTCATCCGCGCCAGGTTCTGCTTTGGAGTCGGATACGCTGCTCTATGACACTCCGCAGCACACGCAGACAGACGAACAAGATGAGATGGCGACTCAGCATTTCGTTGTCGCCAATCAAGGCACTCACGCTGCGCCTGCCAGCACGGCTACTGCGGTCGCAAAAATTTCAGACGACGCTGATAACACACAACTATTCCCAGCTGGCGCAGATCGAAACACGAAAGTTGATAGACCAACGCTGACTGATGAAGACAGTGACCAAACTTTACGGTTTGGCCCCACCACAGCTTTTGAATCACAACGAGATCTGACTTCAACAGCACTTTCAATGTTCCAATCGACCGCGACCGGATTGACGAGGGTTGGCGCGATCATGGGCACGCCGCACTACATGTCGCCGGAACAATGCCGGAGCGCTCATCTCGACGCCAGGTCCGACATTTACAGCCTTGGTGTTATTGCTTATCAAATGCTCGCCGGAGCGGTTCCCTTCACCGGTAACACTGCGGCAGTAATGAGCTCGCATCTCGAAACAGCCGCGCCGAGTGTGCGCGAGCGGAATCGAAAAATACCCAAACGTGTTTCGAAACTGATCGCTTCCACGCTCGCAAAAGATCCCGCCGACCGTCCGCAGACCGCGGCAGCTTTTGCTAATTCACTGCGAGCGCAGGCTGATGGCATCGGAATTCTGTATCGACGCGCGTTCGCTTTGTACGCCGAGTACTTTCCAAAGTTCCTAAGGCTGTCGGTCGTCGCGCACATCCCGGTAATCATCACGACACTCGCGATGATTGGCTTTCAGATAGCCGAGAAGAATCAGCCGAAAGGACTCAGCCCCACTCGGATTGCACTGATCGTCGGTTTGTTGTTCTTTGGGTTGTTGCAGCTGATTTCTTATACGATTGCTGCCTCGACCATCGCGGGCATGACTGCGGTTATTGTTACTCAGTTACAAGCTACGCCACTGCGGCCTGTCGAACTGGGTTTGGCGTTTGCTGTTTTGAAACGACGCTTGAAGCCGTACCTCAAGACTGTTCTTATCGTCACACTGAGAATCATCATTGGCGTAATCCTGGGCATCATTCCGGGCATCATAATTTCTATCCGGTACTCACTCTACGCGCCGGTCGTGCTCTTAGAAGGCCTGGAGAAGACGGCTGCGATGAAACGCGCACGCGCCCTGGCTGCGAGATCGTGGCGCACCATCATCGTTGTTTGCCTGCTTCAATTTTTGATTCCGATGGTCGTTAGCGCCCTGGTCGGCCGTCTCTCGATAAATCTGCACCGCGTGGGTGGGCAGCCTGCAAATAGGATCTATATGCAGCAGATCTATCAGCAGCTTTCCGGGTTAATCAACATCGCCGTAGTACCGTTGATGTCGATTGTCTCCGCGTTGCTTTATTTGAAGATGAGAAAGTTCGGCGGCGATTCTCTCAGTGAAGCGGTCGAGTATATCGAAGAGTCTGACGTCGGCCGCACCGAATGGCAACATCGCATGCGCACTCGCCTCAACGTCACGCCGGCGTCAGTTTCCGGTCAGAGCTCACGCACCGGTGTCTTGCGCAGCGGCGGTTAAGGCGCGCTTGCGCTCGCGGTTCTCAATAATTTCGTCCACATGCACTTTGCCCCATTCGCTCAATAGTCGCAGGACTGTCTCGAGCGTTCTTCCGAATTCGGTGAGTGAATACTCGACTTTGGGCGGGATTTCCGCGTAGACCTTGCGTTCGATCACGCCGTCACGCTCAAGCTCTCGGAGCTGCTGTGTGAGGATGCGTTGAGTTAACGATGGAAACAGACGCTTTATTTCGTTGAAACGCTTCTTTCCATCCAGCAGCCGAAAGAGAATAGCAGCCTTCCACTTGCCGCCGATCACTTCCAGAGCAGCCTCGACTGCGCAACCAAACTGGACATCATAGCTTCGGTGTCGCACTGAACCGCCTTCAGTATCAAATTTGTTACTACGTTACAGACTTGTGCGTACTTACGAATACGCTCCGAATCATTAATAATGTTTCAATCAGTTGCGTGGGTTTACGCTAGTCAGAAAGGTGTTGATAGGGAAGCTCGTTGTTTCCTTGCCGCAGAGCGGCAAAATGTTTATAGCACGGAGCTAGCCAGGCTTTTGTAAGCTCCGTAGGAACGCGACAAAGAAAGCGGGATTTCGCTCCTCTGGAGCTTTGGTTGTCAATGAAAGGCATTCTTCTATAAACATTTCGCCCCTACTGGGCCAGGGCCTCTAATCTCAATCACACTGATTAATAACAATCACGAGGAGAACCACTGATGTCTAAATTGATGTTCCTGATGTTAATCGCAATGCTGTTCATTAACGCTGAAGCTCGCGCCCAGGGCGCTGCCTCAACCACCGAAAACGCTGCTATCAAACAGACTGCACTCGATTACATCGAAGGCTGGTATGAAGGGAACCCTGAACGAATGGAGCGAGCTCTCCATCCCGAGCTGGCGAAGCGGATTGTCCGAACAGATCCAAAATCGGGACGCAGCCGACTTGATTCGATGAGCGCCATGACCCTTGTACAGGGAGTTCGGGCGGGCGGCGGTACGAAGACACCAAAGGAGCAACAGCAAAAGGACGTCGTCATCCTCGACGTTTTCGAGAACGCTGCTTGTGTCAAAGTCACTGCCTCAGATTGGGTTGACTATCTGCAGGTAGCCAAGTCCAACGGCCGCTGGGTGATCGTAAATGTCCTGTGGGAGTTGAAGCCGGAAAAGAAATAGTTTTTATCTGGAAACCTCCGTTTGGCGCACATCTAAGGCTCGGCGCCTCATAGCTCAAATCGTGCGACCTTGGCAGTACGAATCCCTCGTTCCTGGTGTAGGTCACGAAACCAGCGCCAACTGTTCCGACCGGGACTTTAAGATTAGAACCAAGCGAGGTAGTGCTTGGCGCAGCTATTGCTTCCAGCGTCTCTTGGAGTATTCAAGTACCTCTCGACTCGTGAGTAATCTACTGGAGTTACCGGCTCGGATGTACATGTGTTCACCTTTTTGGTTGGTTATGAAAACCGGCTCGGGAGATGGCATAACGACGATTTCGCAGATCTCTTTATCGCCGATTTTATGAAATCTAAGGTGGAGTCCGAGCGTAACTTCTTTCCCAAACTCACTCAGAAGCAAATCAGTCAGATGGTTCTCATAACCGTCACGATTTCTTTTGCCTAACGTGCTGTAATCTTTTTCCAGACCGACGATGGCTCCGCCGTCATCGACACCCAATAGCAAACGGCCGCCTTTCTCCGAGTTCAAAAATGCTGCAATGGTCTTCACTGCCGCACCTTCCAACTCTTTGTTGACACCGTTCTTATAGCGATCCCAACGGATCGAAGACTTAAACTCCAACTCCTCACCCTCACCGCCCGCGATCAGAGATTCCAACTCGGCGTTCTCGCCGTATTCCAGATTCAACTTCACCCGTTCTCTCAAATCCGTAAGGAGGTCCTCAGAACCCTTCTCCAAGTAGTCTTTTTTCTGAATGTAGTCGAGGGCGCCTTGCTTAATAGAGCGAACCGCTTCGTTCAAGTCCGGGAAACCGGTCAAAATAATTGCTCGAAGATTGGGTGATCTTTCCTTCATTAGCCGGAAAATTTCCGGTCCCTGTTTACCAAGAGGAAATCTCATGTCGAGTATGACAAGAGAAAAGTTGTCTCTTCCGACTCGTTCCAGGGCCACGTCCGGGTCAGTAATTAGCGTAAGGTCGTACTCAGTTCCCAGAACATTTTTTATCGTCGTCAACCAATTGGGCTCATCGTCGACGACCAGGATTCTTTTTTTTACTTGAGAATCCATGAAATCAAACCAACATCGCTTCCAATTTTGAAAACCAATTCTTCTCGAATAAATTAACGACCTGGAACACTTCAAACTCCTCCTGAATCTCGCAGGGGGCTAACCGAATTGGCACCACAAAAACCTCGTTACGGAATAGGCGCCCTTGTATCTCCAGTCCTAACGAGAGTTCGTCACGAAAAACACTCCGCCGGCGAATCAGTGAACTCGAAGAAAAGCACGGCAAAAAATAATCGACTTCTCCGATCATTTTCTGAATCTGCGGCCACCATGGGCCCTTGATAATACTCTTGGAATCCATCCAGGGAAGAAATCTACCAGCGGTAAGCTCGTCAAAGAGGCTCTCGACGGCCTCCCGATCATCGTGCTGATACGCGAGAAATATCTTTATGCTTCTGGCACGTTCTCGCTTCACTTCCAAGGTCTTGGACTGGGCTTTTATCGATGACCTTATGGAAGCCTTGAGCCTTTCGGATAAGTCACTTTCCCGCTTGCCTATATAATCCAAGACTCCAGCTCGGAAGCTGGCCCGCGTGTCTTTATAGTGCGGATACTCAGTGCAGATGATGGCCGGAAGCTCAGGATCGTACTTACGCAACTGTCCGAGCACTTCTATTCCTTTTTCATTCTTGGCAAGTTTTTGATCCAAAATGGCCACATCGAAGCGGTATTGGCGCACTAGTCTGCGAGCTTGCTCGCTGCTAAAAGTTGTCTTTACTTCATAATCATCGCTTAGCAGATGCTTGGCCGTTTTCAGGAAATTCTTGTTATCGTCCAGAACCAGAATCTTCGCTTTTTTTGTCATCGTTGTCGCTCTGGTACGGCAGGAACTGAACGCCGGTCATGGTCCGTCGATGAAACGTCTAGTTTCATAATCGCCTCATTAATCTTTTCACCCATTCCAAGCAAATCCAAACTGTCCTTGCCTTGAAAATGAAAGACACCGAGACGCTCCGCCTCCATCTTGATTTCGGTAGTCGGATATCCGGTAAGGAAAAATATGCTGCCTATAGCCAAATGTCGCTCCCTAACTGCACGCAAGACTTCTAATCCGTCAGGCCCTGGCAGTTTGTTGTCAATAAAGACCAGGTCGAAATATCCGCTTGCTATCCTTTCAAGAGCCTCGTCGCCACTCTCGGCCTCGAGAATTGTACATTTGGTATCTGCCAGCACATTCTTCAAGGTCTTACGCATGTTCGCATTATCATCGATTATTAGCACCGCAACCAAAGGGTTCATGGGGACACCTCGATGTGTTTGCTCAAGCAAGTGGAATTTCAATAGTAAATGTGGTTCCTTTGTTTATTGTGCTTTGCACCTTCATGGAGGCCTCAATCACGCTGAGGTGAGTTTGACTCAACCAGAGACCAATGCCCGTGCCTCGAGCCTTAGTCGTGAAGTCCGGACCAAAGATCTGTTCGATATTTTCTTCTGCAATGCCGTGACCGGTGTCGATAAAGTTAATAATGGCTTTGCCGTTCGGCGAGTCTTGACCGCTCTCGATCTTTAGTGAACCTGCTTCTACTTTTTCCATCGCTTGATAAGCATTGAGCATGATGTTTTGAAACACCTGGATTAATGGCGTCTCGTACACGGAGCAGAGCAGTGGCTCCTCGGATAAGTGTTCCTCCAATTGGACAAGTTTGTATCTGGGATTGCTGTCGACCGTGGGCTGGAGCTGCCGAATTGCCTTTCTCAAAATCGGATTAATGTCCTGTCTTTCCTTATTACCCAAACGGCTGGCGGAAAATGCCTGAATGCTATTCGCGAATGCGACGGCTTGTTTCGCTGAGTCTTCTATCACATCGATCATTTCGGTAAGATCGTAGTTCTTGACCCCAATTCGCTTTCTCATTATTTGAACGTTGAGAGGAATCAGGGCCTTCGTGTTGTTGATTTCATGAACAACAGCTCGCACCAAATGTGATAGCGCTGCTCCTTTCTCAGCGACCGCCAGCTTTTGGTTAGTAAAATCATAACGGCGCGCACTAGCAAGACTGATGCCCATGTAATTGGCGAACGACTCAAAAAAGCTCAGGTCTTCTTGAGCATAATGCTCGTTTACACCCTTCTTGTTGATTACTTTGATAACTCCCAGAGTTTCGTTTTTGGCTCGAATGGGTACAATCATCAAGGATTCGATTTTCTTGTCGTTTCCATATCTGGACTGTAAGTAGCTAATAATAGGTTCGTCGTATTTTCCAATAGAGACATCTGCTGCCTCTAGAACCGGACCACCGTCACGGGCGACGCGACCCGTAAGACCTTCGCCTATTGCATAATACGCATTAGGCAAATACTCCTGGGGGATTCCGTAACTCTGATCCAAAACCACCGCGTTCTTTTTTTCATTCATTAAGAAGAGCAAGCAAATTTCCGCCTGAATGTCTTCGGCGGCTTCCTGAATAGTCTTCTCCAATAGTTGATTTATTGGCAGTTCGTCGGTTATGTATCGGCCCACATCTTTCAGTGTTTCCAGTTGAGAGATTTTCTTATCTCGCTCACCAATCAACTCCGCGTTCTTAATGGCAACGGCCAAATAACCCGCCGCGATTCCCAACACGTTTTCGCAGTCTTCACTAAAACCGCGCTCCAATAGCCAGCGCTTCTTATCAATGCTCGGATCCAGGTAGTACGCGGATTTCTTATTGAGCAGTTGAATGGCGCCGACCACTTCATCACCTATTATCATTGGCACGCCGAGATAGTGATCTACACGTCCACTAGGAATATGCTCGATGTAATCATTTCCCAAAGCCTTGTTGTAACTCGGGTGCTCGTCAGGCTTGCGGGTGTCTTCTTTTTGTAGATTGGGGATACGCAAGGCTTCCCGCATTGTGAAAACCCGCCCAGTGAGACCTTCCGCTGTCGGATGCCCTTTAAGGCGCGGAGTAACAATTTCGTCTCCCCGATACTCCGCTACGTTATCTAGCAGATGGGTGGTTTTGTTCAGGAGAAAAATACTAATTGTCTCGGGGTTGATTATGTCCGCTACACCTTTCACAGCTATCGAATAAATCTGCTTCTCTATATCCTCCCGACCTAGCTCTTTGCTAATGTCCTCTAGTACCTTGCTTATGCGCTTGTTGCCTTCGTGAGCATCCTGTTTCCTTTTCTTCTGCCAGACCTTGCTGATCGCCGTAGTAGCTAAAGATACAAACTCGTTGATTACGCCTTGCTTGCTATCGGAAAAGAAAGTGGACAATTCACGGCTGCTCACATTGAATACGGCATCAATTTCTCCATCAAACATTCGCGTTGTAATCGGCACGATAAATGCCGATTGAATTGAATCGAAGTACTCATGCGCCCGCTTGAGAAGTAGTTCGTCACCGGAGTCCATTATCTTTGCCAGTCTCTGATCTCTAAAGGCCTTGAATTCCTCATTGTTTTGCAAATCGTCAAAGCTAAGCGGTTTCTTTACTTCAGCCACCTTCCCGGAAAAAAACTCATCCTTTCTTACAGGAACGCCAAAAATTCCTCGGACTTTATCATCGGGTCCACTAAATGCTGCTAAATGGAAATCCCCTTTGCCTAAATCATAAACCCGTATGTGGCAGGTATGGACGCCGACCAACTTGCGCACAGACTTACAAATTAGACCCAGTACGTCATCAAGGGCCGATTCCATGTCGGCAGGTGACAGGCTTTCTTTTATGCTGGAATTTATGCGTTCATGAATATGGAAGAGTCTTTGGTTCTTATCTTTCAACTGCTCTCGTTCAAGATCGGCGAAAGCCTGGCTCACCGTGAACCTAATTGATTGGGTAAACGATCCTTGCGCTTTGGCAAGGTAATTAAAAACCCCGTGTTCTTTGGCGACATCAGCCGCGAGTTTTTCATCACGACCGGTTAGAACAATGATTCTATATTCTGAAATCGACCCCTTAATCTGTTCCAGGAAGTCGGCTCCGGTCCCGTCGGGCAGATCCAGATCAAGCAGAATGACTTTGATATTGCTGTGCTCGACTAACATAGTCAGCCCCTCGGCAATTGAGCCAGCCTCAGTGAAATCGTACTGCACGACCGCCCCCTCGAGAGCGCGTCGTACGCTTTTACGGAAGACTGGTTTGTCCTCAACTATCAAGACTCCGTTTTCGTTCATGACTCACCTCTCAAGACTCTGAGCAAGATATGGTCAGCAATTGGTTTGTGAAGCAGCGTGACACCCAACTGCTGCGCCCTCTTCCACTCTTCACTGTCAGAGTAGGCAGACATGATTACGATGCGAACGGTTCCGTTGAGCTTTCTTAATTCATGATAAGTTTCAATGCCTGACATCTCGGGCATCATGATGTCCGTGAAAATCAGATCGTACGAATGTCCCTCCTTCAGTTTTTCAACTGCGAGTCGGCCCAGATTCACATCATCCACCTGGGCTTTGTATTTTCGCTTGAGCTTGAAGCAGAAAGACCTTCGGTAGTCTTCATCGTCATCGATCACAAGCAGTTTGAGCTCCCTGGCTCTGATCTCGTCGACGGTTGCGTCAGCGTCAGCTCTCGACTTGTTTCCGCTAGTGCTTGCAAACAAGAGGAATTCAATAATTGACCGCATCAACCAATATCTGGTTTTGGTTTTATGAGGAGAGGCTCCACTTTTCACTGAAATTCCTCCTGTAAGGTTCTACTGCGCTTTTCGTAAGGGTAGGGTTATGTTGAAGGTTGTGCCTTTTCCTTCTTCCGAGTCGACTGAAACTTTACCCCCGTGATTCTCGATAATGTTCTTCACAATGAAGAGTCCCAAACCGTTGCCGGTTTCTTTGCTGGTAACAAACGGAGTGAATATGTTGGTCAGTTTGTGACGGGGTATTCCGCAGCCATTATCTTTCCAGACTATTTGCAAATCTCCGTTGCGCGCCTGAGCCGATAATTCAATCAGCCCGCGAGTGTCCACCATGCCATGATGTTTTTTGTACTCGATGGCATCAAGCGAGTTATCGAACAGGTTTAGGAGAACTTGCCTGAGTTGGGAGATATCGGCATTTAGTTCTTCGTCGGCTGTATTGGTTACGCGGACCTCAATATCCCTCGACCGCACTCGCCGGAGCATTTGAGTTTCAACCAAGCCTAAAATCTCATCAGCGCCAACGATTCGTTTCTCTGGGGGCTTAGGTCTTCCCACCAGTAACATGTTCTGAAACTTATCGACCGCCTCAAGCAGAGATTCCTGAACATCGCGGTAAATCTCCACTAATTCTTCATCGTCAGTTTCGTAAGCCAGCGTGTCTACGTAGTTCAACGCTGTCGCAATGTCGTGCTTAATCTCATGACCAACCGTGTGCGCCAGCTTTCCTAATGTCGCAAGCCTTTCGGCATTGGTCTTTTCTTCCTGAAGTTTCTGCGCCACCCTCAGGTCCTTGAAGACTCCGATGCTGCCGTCCTTGTTCCCCTCACTATCGAAAATCAGCGAAGCGGAAAGGCTAATAGGAATGATTTCGCCGTCGGCGGCTTTGATCCAGGCATTGAAATCTCGCAAGCGATGGTCTGACTTGTCTTTTTCCAGTAGGTCCCCTATTTCGAATGCGTGCTCGGGTGATTTGTAATACTGGGTGACATGCGTGTTGATGACTTCTGCGGCCTTGAAGCCCCAGATAGTCTCGCAAGCCTTGTTGAATACTTTGATTCGACCCTTCTTGTCCAATACGATTATCGGATCGGGTGAATTCTCTATCAGCTCGCGATGGAATCTTTGCACGTCAAGGAATTTTGCGCTGCGGATGGCTGACACGACCTGACTAGCGATGGTTTGTAGAAGCTCGACATCCTCAGCAGCAAAGCCTTTATCTGACAAACTGAGAGTGCCCTTCTCAATTGAGTAACCCGGCGCACGTTTGTTGATTACTCGCAGCACGCCAAGGACCTCATCTCCGATAACCAGGGGAACGCCAATGTAATGTTGCACTCTCGAGGAGGGTAGTGTTTGCGCATACTTCTCCTGATATTGCACATCCGAACTTACCTCAGCCAAATGAATAGGACGTTTTTTCTGAAATACCTCGCCCACCAAACTTTCGCCGGGCTCATAGGGCTTTTCTATCTTTGCCAGCTGAGATGTAATTGATTGGCTCGGTCCTTTGACGGCAACTTTCTTAATTAACTGTCCATTTCCTTCATCAGCCACAAACAGCGCTGCTTCTTCAGAATTAAGAAGGTTCCACGCCAGGGTCACAACTTTCTCGAAGATATCCGTGAGGCCTTGTTCAATCCTCAACTGCTCGGCGATTTCGTTGAGCATCTTGAGACGTTGGTTCTTGTCGCGCTCCGACGCAGTTAATTCCTGATACATGCTGCGATGTTTCAAGGCTATTCCCAGCAACGGCGCAAAACTTCCTAATTTAATAGCCTCGCTTTGTGAATAGTGAAATCGATCCTTCGAGAACAGCGAAATCACAGCTTTGACCTCGTCATCCAAAACCAGCGGTACGAACAAGGCTGAACCAGGTAAATTATCGGCATGAAGTACATACGCCAGAAGAACGTAGGTAAGTCCTTCCCCAATCTCTTGCACGTCCGGAGCAAGATTCACCTGCGAGCTTTGAGTTCCTTTAATGGCAAGTATCGAAAATGGTTTGTGGGATTCAAGAGTCTTCTCTCGGTAACGTTGCCCTAGAGTGTCAATGGCCCAATCCGGCTGGGTGACATCCGCCTTGATTGTTAATGGATTAGCAGCTTCGTCTTCACCAAATAGTCTCATCTCACCGAAGTCCGATCCCGTAAACACGATCGCCTTCTGCAAGATAAGCCGGAGCAGGCGAGCAAGGTCCGTATCGGTCAGAATGGCCCGATCGATTTCGTGGAAGATCTCAATAAGATCTTCCTCTTTATGCTTCGTGGTTTTGGCGAGGTTGCCGGCAACCAAGCCCACGCCCAGCAAAACCAAACCCTTTAGCAGTAACGCCTTCACGTCCAAATCGGGATTAGCGAACCAAATCGCTATCGAATAAGACATGGCGGCAAATATCGCTAAGGGAACGCTACCTTCAGAACTCAGGTATCTCGAGACAGAAAGGATGGGAAAAAGGTAAAGCAGAAACCACGGGCTGGTTTGCCCGCCCGTAACGGATACAAGATAGGTGACAAGCAGCACATCCAGAATAGCTGGTAGAAGGCGAACCCGTTTTCGCCTTAGCGTGACTGAACCCACCAGCCCCAGGGCAATATTAATCAGGAAATAAATGACTGAGGCAACAATTACCCGGATGTTGATTTGAGACGATCCGAAAACTGAAAAGATCCAAACAACCACACACAAAAGGACTCGGGTCTTTACAATCAAAACCCAGAAATCAGAAAACCTATTTCTCATTTCTGTGGAGGTTTCTCCAAACCGATTACTCATAAACAATTAAGACTGATACACCGAATTTTAGAGCAACAGAAACTCAGGCTCCAATCGGTTATAAGAATGGCTCTCAAACGCGTTGCCCCTGAGTTGAGGTCAAGCCAAGTGTATAAGCGAGTTACCCTATTGAGGTGCGCTGGGTACTTCGAGGATGTTACGCCGGTGCTCATGCCAATGCAAGGTGTTCCCTGGCTAAGCTCCGCCACGCTAAGTGATATTCAAAACGGTGGTAGGCGGTTCGACAAGTCTCCACGAACTTACCTAAACGGTCCACCTCACATTTTGACCTTTTTCCGTCCGGACTAAGATTGAATCTTGCTCGCGACTCGAGTTCTCACAGCTGACAACACATGAAGAAGGAGTGTCGTTTAAGCGTCTTTGTGTTCTCGGTAGCCACACAACGCTAGTGCCGGGCCGGTCATCAGCGTGGTGAGGACGGCCATCAGGACCATCATTGAGAAGAGCGGCTTTGATAACACGCCCAGGTCGAGACCGATATTGAGAATCACCAGCTCGATCAAGCCGCGAGTGTTCAGCAGTATTCCAATCGCGGCGCCATCTGACCATGAAATCTTCATCAATCGTGCGGCGATCAGCGAGCCACCCAACTTTCCAGCCACGGCTACGACGATGATCAAAGCGCAGTAAAGCAGCATTTGCGCGTCGTTGATGAGATTGACGTTCGTGCGCAGGCCAGTGAGCGCAAAGAAGAGTGGCAGGAAAAGCGTGACCGGTAACGAGCCCATCTTGGCGCGGATCTGATCTACAAACTCAGAATCTTTCGGCATGATTATGCCCGCAAGAAAGGCGCCGAAAAGCATGTGTATCCCGATCCACTCCGTTGCCAGGCTTGAAAGCAACACTAACAAAATCAAAAAACCCATCCAGCGCGGACTGGCCTGCGGCGAAAACTTTGCGAGCAACGGCTTAATCGCAAGGAACATGATTCCGAGATAGATAACCAATTCGCCAAGCATTTGCCAAAGCGTCGTTTGATTCAAACTCGATCTAACCACCGCGATTATGATCGCCAGCAGGAACCAGGCGGTGACATCGTCAACCGCGGCGCACGCGATGGCTATCGTCCCGACTTTTGTGTTCAGCAGATTTTTTTCGGTGAGAATGCGAGCGAGGACCGGAAAAGCAGTTACGCTCATGGCGACGCCCATGAAAAGAAGGAATCCAGTGAACGACACCGTGCTGTCAGAGAGGCGCGGATACAAGAAGAATGCGAGTGCCGCTCCGAGGATAAATGGAACGACGATACTGGTCTGGCTAATGATGACGGCGGCGCGTCCTAGTTTTCGCAAACTTGAGCGATCTACCTCGACACCAACCACGAACATGAATAACAGAAGACCTATCTGGCTCAGGGAATTGAGGTAGCCAAGACTCTCCGTCGGAAATAGCGTGGCGGAGAACTGAGGCGCTAACCTGCCGAGCAATGATGGCCCGAGCAAAATTCCAGCCACCATCTCGCCGACAACCTGAGGCTGGTGAAAACGGCTAAGTAACCAACCTACCGAATAGGCCGCGATGAGGATGACGCAGATTTGAATGATTAGGAGCTTTAGATCGGGCATCAGTTAGCGTTGCCGTGGTTCATGTACTGAAACCTGAGGCTACACTGGCCTGGCTTGAGCGAGCAAGTTATGTACGGCCTCTTCTGTATGACTTGAGGAAGTTTCAACTAAAGAGATTGCCACTGCGATCAATGATCTCGAGGTCGGGAAGGGTGGCTTGCCCCCGCCTCAACGTTGATTGCGGACAAGTTAAGGTCAAAAGCAGCTTTACTCGAAAAGTCTTAAATCCCACCTGCGGCAGTGGAGTGAAAGTCCTGCCTATTTTCCCTTGAAAACTTGCGAGCGAGGGTGCACTTGAAACATCCCTCAGCCGCCGCTGAGGGGATTCAGAGGACCACTCCCAACCTTTCTTTGTAGGTCGGACTTGAACTATCCACCAGCTGCCGCAGGTGTGATTTAAGACTTTTCGGACAAAGCTGGTCAAAAGCTTTAAGGAATCGTGAGTGCGCAACACGTTGAGGCGGGCGCAAGCGACCCTTCCCGACCTGGAGCTTGATCGGAGTTGAGAGATTCATTTTTGAGCGAGAGCCTTTCCATGAACTATGCTCTGCTTCCCAATCCAAAATTACCCCTGGTTAACGACACCGTCTTTGAACGAAGGGCTCCACGAGGGCGACGAGCCGACAACAGCACAGAAGCAACCAGCACGGTAGCTCCGATAAGAAGGCTTACCAACGTGAGCGTCGAACCGGGAAGGTGTGAACTGGTGTGGAAGGCACCACGGACCGCTGATTGAATCTCAGTCTCACCCAGTTTCAACCGGGTGACTGGGCTGTACGGTAGATGGGCAACCGTTTCAATGGTTTCATTTTGGGCCATAAAGTGGAAACCGTTGAAACGGTTAATTGGATTTAGAAATCTTTTCATCACCCGGTTGAACCCGGGTGAGAATGAGACGCCCCAGCCTACCTTACGAAATCGCGCTGAGCGGCAACGCGTACGTCGGACCAGGCCCGAAAAAATTGAATAGCATTCCATCGAGACCCAGCGGAAAGTTTGCTAACAGTCTGGATCCGTCGATGATCACTTGCTGCAAATTGGCGCTGTCTTCACCAATCTCGTACAAGAACTTCTCAGCGCAATCAATCGCGGTGAAGGCAGCCGCCGGATTCGTGAGCCCGCATTGGTTTGGCAGCGTCACTACCGGGCCGGACGCGTGATCGTAAAGAATAAACGCTCGATAATTCTCGAGGACTGTCTTGTCCGGTTTGCCGGTCTGCTCCCAAACCTTGAAAGTTTCTTCGAGCTCGATGGCTTCGGCCCACAACTTTCCGATATTTGATGCGGAGCCTTTCGTAAACATCCAGGTGTGTTCCGGTGCTGAACAAGGATTGACGTACACCGTATGATAAGTCGCCGGGTCAATGATTTGAAAAAGCTCTGTTCCGGACATACCGCCGGCATAAGCACCAAGTGATGCGCCCTTGGAAATCGCCAAATTAACTAAATCGAAGTCGGTGAATACCCACAACTCTCCGGCAGGAACCAGGTTTTCGGTGCCGGTAATCATGCTCTTCACCTTGCGCGTAGATTCAGGTTCAGCGCGTATTGCAAAAAGACCAAGTGGAGCGAACCAGCCGGCATAGCTAACCAGCGCGCGCATTACGGCGTTAAGATCCGCGCGTTTTTCACTGTAAGCGATCAGCGTATCTATCATGTTGTTTACTTAACCTTCTCAAAATAAGTTGAAGAACCAGCCGAAAAGAATTTGCGCACCTTTCGGCCATAGTGCGAACAGAAGAAAGCTCACCAGAGCCACGATAAGACTGGGCAAAAAATACACCTGGCCCGGATAGAACGATCTCAGAACGTTGTAGGCTATCCAGCTCGAAAGCACACCAACAGCCCAGACTAGTATCACAGCCCGAAGTGGCTTGCCGTTTACAAAATCATGAACAATCAACGACGAAAAAGCGGACCACCCAAGTAATAAGATTGTGCTGTGACCAAGATTCGAAACGACGTAAAGGTCAAAATGCGAATCGGTATCAACCCGAAAGAATTGCTGGATACGATTAAGAATCAGCGCCGTGACGATGGCTATGATCCAAAATACCGCATAACCTTTCGCGAAACGTAGCGTCAAATACTCCGCTCCCAGCGGCCACATCAACAAAGCGACGAAGACAATGAAGACGAGATTTATGAGAAAGCCGATGAGACATCCGGCCGACTCATCTGAAATTTCACCGAAGTAAGGAACCCTTAGCCCGATTGATCGTCATCCTCCTCTCATCAGCTACCACAGCCGGTTATCGTACATCGTCGTGGCTTGCATTGATGGTCCGCCGTGCGGAACTCACCTCTATTCTTCCTGGCCTTCCACTGGTTAGCATACCCCTAAGAATGCGGCAATGAGAATTGCGCATAGCGTGGTTAGAGATTTCATGATTTTGCTGCTTATGAGTAGTCGGCCAGCGAAGCGAGAGTCTGCGGCCTTGCCGCATTTGAAACAGCTCACTACCCACATTCGACGTTGCTGTGGGTGACAACGTTACTGAAGCGGTGTTGATACTCGGTCGATGTGATAAACGAGCAGACCATCCCGCGATTGTTGGCAGCCAAGGTGAGCATCAGCCCTGGCGCCATCCTTACTACTGGGCTCCCTTCGTTCTCGTTGGCGACCACAACTGAAGCCCACGCGATTTCTTTCTTCTTCAGTGCGCCAAGAAAAAGTAGGTAAAGCATAAATGGTGAACTGAAGCCTTAGCCGATACCACAGGCTGGCCCTGTGGTATTTCAGATTCACAGCTACAAAAACAGGCTGATCCGTCGGTTCGCAAGAGGCCACGGGCTGGCCCCGTGGTGTTTCACGTTGCCGCCTGCCACCGGCCTGAAGCATGAACACTCCACGGGACGAGCCCGTGGCCTCACCAAAAATCCCGACCCGCCTCGGTTAGCAACCAACGTGAATTACCACGGCGCCAGGCCGTGGCCTCAGTTTAGCGACTACCTACTTTTTCTTGCCGCACTGTTTCTTCTTTGCGACTTTGCGGCTTTGCGGGAAACTCCAAGTCATCCAAAATTCACTTTCCCGCAAAGGCGCTAAGACGCAAAGGACCGCAACCCGAAGGTCGTCTTCCAAACACTGGCTGCAATCCTTAGAACAAGATATCTTGTCAGGCCAAAGTTACGCCTATTCGCCTTGCGCTGGAGAAAATCCGTGATGACATCAGTGAGAATATTGTTGGCTCTACTGGCGACCAGTCTGCTGCTGGGAAGTGTAATGGCATGCAGCTCTGAGAAGACGGACGCGGGTTCGACTTCCGCTAACAACGCTAACGTGACGGCGAGCGCGAATGCTAACGCTTCGCCTGCAGCGTCGAGCAATTCAGCCTTACCAGCTCCTTCAACCTCGGAACCGCGAGTGATTTTCATTCTTGACGCTTCTGGCTCGATGTTGGGGCGCGTCGGGAAAGAAGAAAAAATGGCTGCGGCGCGCCGCGTCTTGAAGGACTCAATAACGAAGTTGCCTGACAACGCTCAGGTTGGTCTCATCGCTTACGGTCACCGGCGCAAGAACGACTGTGCCGACATCGAAATTCTGTCTGAGCTCAAAGCTCTGGACAAAGGCGCGCTGTCGACAACTATTGATGCCATTAAGCCAAGCGGCATGACACCAATCACAAATTCGCTGCAGCGTGCCTTTGAAGTAGTGAAGGCCCAGCAAGGCGCCAGCGCCGTTACCGTGGTGTTGGTAAGTGACGGACTGGAAACCTGTAATGGCGACCCCTGCAAGTTAGCGCGCGACGCAAAACAAGCCGGCTTGAATTTTGTGCTTCATGTAATCGGTTTTGACGTCGGCAAGATCAGTGTCGCGCAACTCGAGTGCGTTGCTCAGGCAGGTAACGGTTTGTATATCGGGGCTCAAAATGCCGACGAACTGGCAACTGCCTTATCGGGCGCAGTGACATCAACCGCTCTTCCGGACAGCCGCTTATCGATCAAGGCAATCGCGGATGGCAAACTGACTGATGTAATCGTAAGTGTTCGACGCGTAGGCTCGACTGAGGAAGTCACCGGTGGTCGCACTTACGACGCCACTGAGACGAACCCGAGAGTCTTACCACTTCCAGCCGGCGACTACGATGTTACCGTGACGGCGATTAATCTTTCCGGCGCGCCTTCCATCCGTTTTGAAGCCGTCAAGGTTCCGGGCGGGCAAACAGTGGAAAGGACCGCCGACTTCAGCGCCGGGGAACTAGCCGTTGAAGTAGTCCGCAATGGAAGGCCTTCGGATGCGGTAGTCCAGGTTTACGCGAGTGGCAAAGCGGAAGTCGTCGCCAGCGGTAGAACCAGCGCGAGCAACAACCCATTCAAGTTTCGCCTATTGCCGGGCAGCTATGAAGTGGCCGTGAAGTCGACCGAAATTAGCGGTGGGCCAGAGCTGCGTCTTACCAACGTCGTGGTTGAAGGCGCGAAACAAGCCAAGCAGACTGCCGACTTCTCAACCGGATCACTTCGCGTTGGCGCCGTTAACAACGGCACTCTGGTCGACGCAGTAGTCAGCGTCACTAATCTCACGACCAGGAAAGACGAAGCCACCCTGCGAACTTATGCTACGTCGAACACAAATCCACGAACCTTCGAGCTGTTGCCGGGTCGCTATCGCGTGAAACTTACTGCTGTGAAACCGGCCGGCTTGCGTCCACAGGAGATCGAAATCGAAATCTCCGCAGGTCGGACAGTCGAGCGGACGGTAGATTTCGCAAAGTAACGAAATTCTCCTAACATTATTTATGTTTCTTAATTTATGTTTCTTAAGACCGGATAGCTTGATAACAGAGAACAGGATGGTAGTTTTGGGGCGGCGTGAATCAAGTCCTTACTCGAGTAACGCCGCCCTCCGCAGGCTGGCTTATGGACAACTTCCCTGCACAGTGTAGTGTGGACCATCGTCCACCGCTGGACCGTGAGGATGGTTCTTCGGAACCTTTACTTTGGCAGTGGCGGTGCCGACGTTACCCGCGGCGTCTCGCACTTTGAAGGTTATCGTGTAAACACGACCGTTGCCTCCGTCCTGGCGCTCAGCGCGTAACTTCACGGCGCGGCAATGTCGCTTGATGACGATATCCTGCAAAGTATTTCCGTCTCCTGCTCCTGGACTATTCTCAGGTTCATCACTTGTGACCTTCGCAATCACCACCGCGCTAACACCGCCACAGTTGGAGCAGCTATCGCTTACGCTGCTGACAAAGTCTCGCACGCGGAACTTGCGGTAGTCGTGATCCGGAGGCCAAATCGAAGGAGTCTGACCATTCAAGACAATCACTGGCGCCGTCGTATCCACGACCTTCACGGTTCTTGTCGTCGAAACTGTTCGCGCCCCGTCACTAACTTTGTAGGTCCGCACATAAGTCCCGACTACGTTGCTATTGACGTTTCCCGTAACCACGATCGAGCCCGTCAGATTTCCAGCACAGGCATCTGTGGCAGTCGCGCCGGGATCAGTGAAAACAGTATGGCATTCGACCGTCATTGGATTGGCGCCATTCAAAGTGATGGCAGGTCCAACATTATCCGCCACGTTGATCGAGACTGAGTCGTCATCCGAACCTCCGTCAGAAGACACGACTATCAGTGTGATCGTATGCGAACCCGCCGGCAAAGAAACGGCGAGCGTTGCTCCAGTGCCAAGCGTGGTCGCTCCTTCTTTCCATGTGAAAGAGAGCGTGCCGCTGCCAGTCGACGCGGTACCATCCAGCGTGACAGGTGTCGTCGCACCGGCACATTCAACGGTCTGTTCCGGGCCGGCATCCGCCACCACCGGGGACGCAGAGCTAAGCTTTTGCACGCGGTCATTCCCCGTGTCCGCCACAAAAACATTTCCAAACGCATCCGCTGCCACATCCTGCGGATCGGTGAACTGTCCATCGCCGGCGCCGTTGCTGCCAAAGCTCTCCATGAACGTTCCGGTGTTTGAGAAAGTCTGGATACGGTTATTGCCGCGATCCGCAACCACGACCATGCCGGAGGAGTTAACACTGACGCCATTTGGACTGGCAAATTCACCGTCACCGCTTCCCGCAGTTCCCCATTGCATAAGGAAGTTACCGGCCAAGTCGAATTTCTGGATGCGATTGTTGCCGGTGTCTGCCACGTAGACATTGTCGAAGGAGTCAATCGCCAAACCCTGCGGGCCATTGAGCTGTCCGTCTCCGGGACCGAAGCTTCCCCATTGAGCGACGAACACACCGCCGGAATCGAAATGTTGTATGCGATGGTTGTTGGTATCCGATACGTAGATGTCACCGGCTGAGTCAACTGCCACTCCTGAGGCGCCGAGAAACTTTCCGGCGCTGCTGCCAGAGCCGCCCCAGGTCGTTAAGAAGATCCCGGTCGAATCGAACTTCGATACACGGTCGGTGAATTGATCGCTAACATAGATTCTCCCGACCGAATCGACTGCGACACCAGACGGACTTACGAACCCGCCGTCAACATCACCCGGCACGCCAAACTTGCGTATGAAGTTTCCGTTGTTATCAAACTTCTGAACTCGGTTGCCGTTTCCCTCAGCCACGTAAACATTCCCGGCGCTGTCGACATTGATGCCTGCCGGTGTCAGAAATTGCCCATTCGCTGAGCCGGTCGAGCCCCATGTAAAAGTAAAGCTGAGACTCGCCAGCACAGCCGTGGCCATGATCATAACGATCAATGTGATCGCGACGGCCAGCGCCGAGCGCCGTTTGATTGAACTTGTTCTTGCTGTGTGAGTGTGCGGGCGAAGGGAGTTCTTGGATCTCATCGGCTCTCTCCTTTTAAGGAACTAAGGTGATGAGCGGGGGGCTCCACTCCGGATTCATGGCTGGTGAGTTAACAAAACCTTACCACAAAATAGAGCGGCGATGGTCCATCAAGTTGCTCGAAAATCGATTATCAGATAAGTCAGATTGAATTATCTTAAGTCATCGCATGACGTGGCACGGGCGTCCCGCCCGTGAACTTGCCCCGCCACTTCCCTCTCGTTAACCAAATGAGACTTGTGAGTGCTAATCAATCTTCACGGGCAAGATGCCCGTGCTTCCCTAGCCAACGAAGCTGAGGCGGCGATGCTCGTTGAAGCAACGCCGCCCCGGGGAGTCTTACTTACGGACAAGTACCGAGCACGGTGTACTGTGGACCATCGTCTATCGCCGGTCCACTTCCCTGGCTCGCAGGCACGGTCACTTTTGCCGTAGCAGTCGAGCTGTTGCCGGACGCATCGGTGACCTTGAATGTAATTGTGTAAACACGGCCGTTGCCGCCGCCCACGCGTTCGGATCGTAATTGCACCGACTTGCAGTTCCCGGCAATTACGATGTCGTTCAGCGTACTTCCATCACCGCCGCTGTTCTCCAACTCGTCACTGGTGACCTTCGAAATGACCACCGCGCCTACGCCCAAATTGCCGCCACAGCTATCGGTCGCGCTGGTTACGAAGTCTGACACGTTGAAGGTATGGTACTTGTGATTCGGCGGCCACATCGATGGCGAATTGCCATTCAAGGTGATCACCGGAGCAGTCGTGTCCACTACATTTACTGTCCTCACAACAGAAGCCGAGTTGGTTCCATCACTCACTGAGTAGGTCAGCAGGTAAGATCCGACGACGTTAGGATTGACGCTGCCGGTAACCATGATTGCGCCCGTTAAGTCGCCGGCGCAGCCATCGCTCGCAGTCGCGCCCGGATCAACGAAAGCAGTGTGACATTCAACGGTCATCGGATTAGCGCCATTCAACATAATCGTCGGCGCCACTGTGTCCACGATATTGATCTGGACAGTGTCATCGTCTGAACCGCCGCCAGAGGACGTTACCGTCAACGTGATCGTGTGTGGGCCAACGGGCAACGAGACGCCAAGCGTAGCGCCCATACCCAGCGTTGTTGCTCCTTCGGTCCATGTGTAAGTGAGCGTGCCGCCTCCAGTCGAAGCCGTACCGTCGAGCGTAACCGGTGTAGTCGCGCCCGCACACTCAACCGTCTGGTCTGGTCCAGCGTCAGCAACAACCGGCGCCACTGCTGTGCCGAGCTTTTGCACTCGGTCATTATTTGTATCCGCTACAAAAATGTTTCCGGCAGGGTCATAAGCAGCATCCTGTGGGCCAAGGAACTGACCATCGCCACTGCCGCTAGTGCCGAAGCTTTCGATAAACGTGCCGGTGTTTGAGAAAGTCTGAATGCGGTTGTTGCCATTGTCAGCGACGACTATGGTTCCGGTCGAATCAGCGCTAACGCCAAATGGGCCAGTGAACTGCCCGTTGCCGGCGCCAGCACTTCCCCACTTGGTGAGAAAGACGCCGGACGATGTGAATTTTTGGATGCGGTTATTTCCGGTGTCAGCCACATAGACGTTGTTGGCGGAGTCGATCGCCAGGCCCTGTGGCCCACTGAAATTGCCATCGCCTGAGCCGCTGCTTCCCCATGACATGATGAAGACGCCGCCATTGTCGAACTTTTGAACGCGATGGTTATTGGTGTCGGTGACGTAAACGTCGCCGGTCGAATCGACTGCGACACCCGAAGCGCCAAGAAACTTGCCAGACCCGCTGCCTGAGCCACCCCAGGTTGTCAGGAAGACCCCACTCGAATCGAACTTCGAAACCCGGTCGGTGAACGAATCCGTAACAAAAATCCTGCCTACGGAGTCAACCGCCACGCCGGACGGGCTTACGAACCCACCTGGAGTGTCGCCTGGTATTCCAAACTTAAGCAGGAAGACTCCGTTGTTATCAAACTTCTGTACGCGGTTCCCGTTTCCCTCGGCCACGTAGACATTGCCGACAGCGTCGGTATTGATCGCAGCTGGTGTCAGAAATTGACCGTTGCCGGAGCCGGTGCTTCCCCACTTTAAAATGAAACTGATACTTGCCAGTACGGTTGTGGCCACAATCATCACGGCAAGCGTGACGACAAATGCCATGACGGATCGGCGAGTAGTTTTTGAAATTCTAGTTTGTGATCTGGGTGCTTGATATCGATGGGTGGTCCTGGATCTCATCGGGTTCTCCTTGTGAAAGACGTACCTCAGGTTTAGCCAAAAGTGAGTCGGGGGCATCACTTGACACTATTGGTTTAGCGAGGTCGGAGACGATATCACAGGTCGGGAAAACCGTGAATCGGAAATCGTGAACCGAAAACCGTGAACCGTGAACCGAAAACCGTGAACCGAAAACCGTGAACCGTGAACCGGAAACCGTGACAAGAGAAAGCACTCGACTGCACACGCGAAAATTCCCGGTTTACGGTTCCCGGTTCACGGTTCCCGGTTCCCGGGTTCATGAACTATCATTGGCCGCGAAACAATAGCTCGCTTCTCGTCACTATTCATTAGAACCTCTCTAATCGATCGACAAGGAGACTCCCGTGGACTCACTCACCCGCAAACCACGATTGTTGGTAAAGATGCAAAGCAGTGCACCTACGGCTGCACTCAAGCTCGGCGCATCGCAAGTCAACATCAAGGTGGAACCCCTGTTCAAGAGTATTAAGCCGCCCACAAAAGCAAGCTTGGCCCAGTCTCCAGAGGCCCCGTCTCCAGAGTGGCACGTAGTGACCACCACCGATTCATCCGACGAGATTAATCCCTGGGAGATGTGTCACCATTTGGTAGGCAAAGGCATGGGCGTGACAGGGCTAAATGCCGTCGAATTCGCCGAGCCCGACCTCGAACAACAATGGACGTTCGGCCACGACGCTCAACTTGCATTCTCTGTCTCAAGTCCATGTGGTGATTCGTGGAGACCCAATCCGCGAGCGCCTGTCGGCGAAAGCGGAAGCTATTGGTTTCGAGACGATTCACATTCGCAGCTGCAGGCCGCGCGCGAAGAAGTGGGTGACCCTGGAAACAACCGGGTACGCATCGCTCACTTCGATACCGGCTACGGTCCGAATCACGTCACCAAACCCATGCACCTTCTCGACGAGCTGCAGAGAAACTTTGTGGATGACGGCTTTCCTAACGACGCTTCAGATCGAAGCTCAGGGATTGCCAATAATCTTGGCCATGGAACTGGCACTCTCAGCATTCTCGCCGGCGCTTCGGTTGAAGGTGTTCCTCTTGGAGGTGCAGCGTTTCTCGGCGTCATTCCCATTCGTGTCGCCAACTCGGTCGTGCTTTTTAAGAACAGCGCCATTGCACAAGCTTTAGATTACGTTCACTCACTTATGGGTGATCCTCAAACCCGAGTCCATGTCATCACTATGAGTATGGGTGGGCTCGCCTCTCAAGCATGGGCCGATGCCGTCAACGCTCTTTACGATTTGGGTGTCTTCATGGTGGCTGCGGCTGGAAATAATTTTAGTGGCTTCCCTACTCACAATATCGTTTATCCGGCCCGGTTCAAGCGTGTAATGGCGGCTTGCGGTGTTATGGCCGATGGACGTGCTTACACCGATCTGCCATTCAAAACAATGACCGGGAATTATGGACCTTCGAGCAAAATGGAGACGGCGTTGTCCGCTTTTACTCCGAACGTTCCCTGGGCCCGATTGGCCTGCGACGAGATCGTCGACTTCAGCGGACAGGGAACGTCTGCCGCGACTCCTCAGATCGCTTCTGCCGCTGCGCTTTGGATTCAGAAGTACAAGAGTGAATGGGAAAGTTATTCTCAGGACTGGATGCGAGTTGAAGCCGTCAGAAAAGCACTCTTTGATTCAGCCAGGACTTCAGCCCAGTCACCTGATAAATTGCTCGGACGCGGCAGCCTGCGCGCTCAAGCCGCTCTCGCTCAGCAGCCTGCGAGGGAAACGGACTTGAAGAAAGAAGAGCAAGACGTGGCTAGCTTTCCATTTCTTCGCGCCATGTCTGGGCTGGGGATGGCGCCTACGGATGTTCGTTACCGAATGCTCGAGCTCGAAGCATTGCAACTGTCTCAGCGGTCGCATGAGCTTGAAGAACTCCTTCCTGATCAAGCTGAAACTTCAAAGCTTCCTCCAGCAACGAGCAGACAGATAATTGAAGCTCTCGTGTCAGCGCCAGGGGCTTCTAGACAGCTTAAGGAAGTCTTGGGTAAGAAGCTTCGGTCGTCTCAAGTAACCGTTCCCGTCCTGTCCACCAGAGTCCTACCCAAACCACGGTCCAAGCCAGTAGTTAGACCTGAAGAATTGCTTCCGGACTCCGAAGCTGAACTAAAAAACTTATCACCCGCAGAAAGGAAGAAAATCTTCGATGCCCTGATTGCTTCTCCTGGCGCCCTTCGTAAGCTGAAGGACGCCCTTCGTAAACAATCTCGGCGTCAAGAAGAGTCACGCCGGGTCGAAACTACAACAACGGTGCGCGCCATTCGCCCACGGACTCCTCCGCCAGTTAAAAGAAGCTTGCAAGTTTTCGCATTCGATCCTCTGGCCGGATTGAAAGTCGAGACGATTGAACTCAACAAAACAATCCTTGATGTTCGTTGGGAAGAAGTTCAGCCTGGTCCTATTGGTAACTATCTGGAGGTGGTGGACATCGATCCGCCCTCAGGCGTAGCGTACGCGCCGGTCGATCTAAATCAACCGTTACATATGTCGCAGGCGGGCCTGGCGCCTTCCGAATCTGATCCCCAATTTCATCAACAGATGGTTTATGCCGTCGCAATGAAGACAATCGCCCACTTTGAACATGCGCTCGGACGCGTAGCACTGTGGGCTCCGCGCCGAATTGAAATGCCAAATGGTGAAATTACTTATCATTACGTGCCGCGATTGCGAATCTATCCGCACGCCATGAGGGAAGCGAATGCGTACTATAGTCCGGAAAAGTCGGCGGTCCTGTTCGGATACTTCCCTGCTTCAGAATCAAACCCAGGTGAGAACATTCCCGGTCAGACCGTCTTCTGTTGCCTTTCACACGACATCGTCGCTCACGAAACAACTCACGCTTTATTGGATGGGCTAAATCGACGATTTCGTGAGCCGACTAACATTGATGTGCTCGCATTTCATGAGGCGTTTTCCGACATCGTCGCTCTGTTCCAGCATTTCACTGTTCCAGAAGCTCTTCGCCATCAAATAGCCAAGACCAGAGGGGATCTTGCGAAACAGAATCTCCTTGGCGACCTGGCTCAGCAATTCGGTCAGGGCATTGGGCAGTACGGTGCTTTGCGTAGCGCCATTGGCAAAAAGGAGAAAGATAGTTGGATTCCGATCACACCGAGCAGCGCTGATTACCAAAGTGCGACCGAAGCCCATTCTCGTGGCGCCGTACTGGTTGCCGCGATTTTTGATGCTTTTCTGAAGATTTACCAGAAACGAACTTACGATTTGATTCGCCTTGCAACTGGAGGCACCGGCGTCTTGCCAGAAGGGGACATACCACAAACGCTCATCGAGCGTTTGGCTGTTGAAGCGAGCAAGACGGCGGCACACGTCTTAAATATTTGCATCCGCGCGCTCGATTATTGTCCGCCGATGGATATTACTTTCGGGGAGTACATCCGAGCTTTGATTACAGCCGATTATGATCTGGTGCCCGACGATCCTCTCGGTTACCGCGTCGCTTTCACTGAAGCTTTTCGACGCCGAGGTATCTATCCTCAGCTCGTTCGAAATCTTTCGACTGAAAGTGTGCGCTGGGAAAGTCCTGAACTGGATTTGGACATTGAGGATTTGTTGGAAAACATTTCTCTCGCCTGGGATTTACGCTCGAATCGGGAAGGTGCATACAATTCTTTGAGAGAAAACTCCAAAGCTCTAAAAAACTGGCTCGCCAAAAACGTCAGCGACGACCAGGCATATTCCCTCGGCTTCTATCGCTCCAAAACCACGATGACGGTCGGAAAGGAGACAGGTAAGCTTTCACCTTTCGAAGTTCACTCGGTTCGGCCGGTGCGCCGCGTCGGACCCAGCGGCCAACAGCAATTGGATCTCGTTGCGGAAATCACACAAACCTGGACGCCGGATCAGCGGACTGATGACAGATATCGCGGCGGTTCGACCATAATTATCGGACTTGAAGATAAAAGCGTTCGTTACACGATCCGAAAGCGTGTAGCTCACCCGGAACGCATTGACTCCCAACAGAGCTTCCGACTCTCACTGTCTAATTCTTCGATGAGGCGGAACTACTTTGACGACATAACCGTCGGTAACGAACCTTTTGCAATGCTTCATCGAAGCGTTTAGGAGAGAGAATGGCAATGACAATAATAGAACCAAAGCCCGCTAGCGGTTCATCACAAGAGAAGTCAGCAGACAACCAACAGCCCTTCCGAGCAAAGGTTCGCATGTATCGGCAGGGTTTGGGCGACTGTTTTCTGATTACGATTCCAAGCAATGCCGGCAAGCCGTTCCATGTTGTGATTGACTGCGGAGTTATTCTTGGCACCAAGCAGCCGGAAAAGGTGATGAAGCAGGTCGTACAACACATCATCGACACGACCGAGAGTCATATTAATTTGCTTGTGGCAACCCATGAACACTGGGACCACATTTCTGGTTTCAATCAGGCTAAAGAGTTGTGGAAGTCCAAGGAATTAAAGATTGACGAGGTGTGGCTTTCCTGGGCCGAGGATCCCAAAAATGACCTTAGTAAGAAGTTGAAAGACGAGCACCTCAACTTAAAGTTGACGCTCCAGGCAGCAACTACTCGTATTAGCATGTCGGGCAATCAGAATCTCGCGGAGGAAATCTCCAGTCTGATGAGTTTCTTCGGAGCCGCCGGCTCAACGTCCGACGCGCTCCAGGTTGTGAGAGAGCTATCTAAGAAGTTGCGCTATTGCACACCTAAAGACGCGCCTACCACGCTTTCCGGTACTAACGTCAAAGTCTACGTATTGGGGCCACCGTTGGATGAGAGATTCATCAAGAAATTTAACCCATCAAAAAGAAAACCGGAAACTTATGGACTCAACGCAATGAGTCAGTATACCGACTCCCTCGGACCCGCCCTGGAAGGTTCAGATATCGACACGCCATTTGATGATAGGTTTCAAATACCTTCCGTGGCCGCTAAGCAACTACCATTTTTTCAACAATTCTATTGGGGAGATTCTCCCGATCCAACAGAGCCAGACCAGTCGTGGCGGCGAATCGATGACAGTTGGCTGGACTCGTCATCGGCTATGGCGCTGCAGCTCGACAGCGCCACGAATAACACTTGTCTGGTGCTGGCTTTTGAGCTTGCGGACGGTGACGTGCTTCTCTTTGCGGCTGATGCTCAAGTCGGAAACTGGCTCTCGTGGCAGGACCTTTCCTGGGACATCGAAGGTAAGGAAGGTAAGAAGGTTACCGGGCCGGATTTGCTTAACCGCACGATCTTCTACAAAGTCGGCCATCACGGCAGTCACAATGCGACGCTTCGTGAAAAGGGCCTGGAGGAGATGAAGAACTTGAAGCTCGCGTTTGTGCCGGTCGATCACGAGATGGCTGTGAAGAAGCGCTGGAACAAGATGCCTCTGAATGAACTCATGGACCGTCTGAACACGATCACAAACGACTGCGTCGTGCGTATCGATGAAGAGGTTCCGGCCAAGCTGGAGAAGACCGTGAGTTCTGAAAAGTTATTTCACGAAGTAACGTTTTAGTCTTATCAGCTAAGTTTCGGGATGGACGCTTTTGCGATCCGTCGATATCACTTGAAGTGACCCCAGTCAGAAGGCAAGTTCAGCTACCCCGCTTCTTTTCAAAGCTCGCGTGCGATCAGCTCCAGGTCGGGAAGGGTGGTTTACCCCCGCCCAAGGAGCATAGACGCTCAATCAAAGATCACCACGAAGCTAGGACACATCCAACTTGATTGCTGGTGAATCTTGAGGCGGGCGCAAGCAACCATTCCTGACCCTTGAGCTGATCAGTCCTGGAGATTTGTATGCGGCTGCAGAGCCTTAATATCGTGGTGTGAAGGCAATCAGCTCACTCAATTTTGTAAACGTTTTCAACTGCTCGTATAACGCACTCGCTTTATTTTTCGACTTCCGAACCTAATTGTCTCCAGCCGCGTAACCTCACTCAGTGTTTCACAAGTCGAAGCAAGTCGAGTGAAGGTAATGAATCTCCTTCGTTTCAAGCTCATCCTTCCGAACGTCCCCGCCCTGGCGTTGTTATTGTGCGCAGTCATTGACGCCTCCGCTCAAACCAAAACCTCACCCGATCCAATCGAAGGCAAGTGGTACGGGGTCGCAGGCTTCCCGCTGGATCGAGTCGAGCTTGGCTTCGAGTTCAAACGCAACGCGAAGAACGAACTCAAAGCCTATTCTACTGGTTGGTAATCGCAACGGCTTGCTCGCGGCGCTGAACCCCGCGACGGGTGATCGAGTCTGGCGAATGGTGTTCTGGGGTCGGCAGTCGAATCAACAGCTGTCGAGGGCGCTGGTGAACTTTTCTACATTGGGTCATCTGACTTGCGCCGCATCAGCTTGATCGATTCGAAAGATGGTCGAGTGATTTGGCGAACGGATGTTTATGGTTGGCCGTGGCCTCGTCCGGCGCTGACTGAGAAAGTTCTTTATGCGAGCACTGGTGGCGCGGTGCCTTATCAGATCCGTCACATCGGCAGTCTCACCGCACTCGACCGAGTCACCGGCAAGATTATCTGGCGTTGGCCATCGCCACCCTGCCCCGGCTGCTGGGCGACCGGCTTCGTGGCCCCGCCGGTGATTTCAGGTACCACCCTCTACAGGACTCGAACCCGCGATCTTGAGCCTTGATGCAATATTGACGTCGTGTACCGGGTTGGCGGGGTGCAATCTGGGAGGAATGCCTCATTTTGATGAACGGCTCCCTTCATCTAGAAGTCTCAGGAAGTGACTGTCCAGGGGAGGTCCGGCCACTCAAGTAATGCTCCTGCCATCGTCCAAATAATCGGAATATATCCAAATTTTTGGAAGCCTCTGGCCTCGATAGCAACGGATAGTCGTGAGAAAGTCAGGATATATCCTCAATGTTCTGATGGGTACACGAATTGTGTTGTTCCTCGCTTGTATCTGTTCGAGGCCCTTATCGAGGCACTCCCGTTTTCATAAACACGAGACTATTTCCTTGCCGTTTTGGACGGATCAAGTCACGTTTCACACACTAACTGCTAGCTCAACTTTAGGAGGTTGTATTGAAACTAAATCCCTGTACTCTGACCCGGTTTCTCCTGAGCATGGCGCTTCTTGCCATGTTCGCGACGGCCGCTTTCGGCCAGGAAACAACCGGCAACATTCGCGGAACCGTAAAGGATCCGAATGGGGGCGTCGTCCCCAATGCGACTGTTACCGCTACTAATCCTCAGCGTAGTTTTACTGCCACGACAGACTCTGAGGGTACTTATGAATTTATGCAGCTGCCGCCCAATCGTTACACGGTTTCGGTGACTGCCACTGGGTTCGCGGAAGCAAAGCGAACCGATGTACCGGTCGAACTCGGTAGAACGTTACAGGTCAATTTGGATCTGTCGCTGGCGGGTGCTACGGCTAACGTCAACATTACGGCTAACGAGGAACCCTTAGTTGACGTATCGTCAACCAAGACGGCCACCAACATCAATCAGCAAAAGATTGATCTACTCCCTAAGACTTTGAGATTTGATTCGGTAGTCCAGACCGCTCCTGGCACTCGCAATGAAGGCAAGGCCGGCGGGTTCCAAATTGATGGCGCTTCCGGATCCGAAAACACCTGGATCATCGATGGCCTGGAAGTCACTCGCGTATTCGATGGCGTCCTGGGAAACACCAAAAATATTCCTTTTGATTTCGTAAAAGAAGTACAGGTTAAGAGCGCCGGCTACGAAGCCGAATATGGCGGCGCAACCGGCGGCGTTATCAACGTCGCGACGCGGAGTGGTTCGAACGATTTCCACGGCGAAGCCCGCCTTGAAATGAACTTGAACGGTCTCGCCGGAAACGATCGTCTGGCCCGCCGCTTCGACCGTTTACGTATTGCCGCGCCGGCAGCTCCGAGCGCAGCCCAACTCGCAGCAGGCGTAAAGCCTCGCTCATTTGAAGCCGAGTACTTTGGCAACAACGATGGCAAGGATGATTTCCGTTCCATCGCTCCCGCCTTTGACCTCGGTGGTCCGATTCTGAAAAACAAGTTGTGGTTCTATGGATCTTATGCTCCGCAGTTTGAGCGTACGAATCGTAACCTAAGACTGATTAGCCTGGTGGCGCCTGGCGCAACCGTAAACGGTGTCATCAGCGCGAACGGCAGCATTACCCAGTTGGACAAACGCAACATCCAGTATCGAACCAGGTACGACTACATGATGGGCAAGATTGACTTCGCGCCAACCTCGAAGTTGACCTTCGCGTTTACCGGGATCAGCAGTCCCACTAAAGTAACCGGACCAACAGCGAATTTGGCTTTGGAGACAACCAGCACGACGACCTTCAACGAACTGCGTTACCCATTGAAGGGCGGCTTTGCACCGTCAAACCAAATCTCCGGTCAGGGAACCTGGCTGGTCACGCCAAACTTGATCATTAACGGTCGACTTGGTCGAAGCTACCTGAACGATAAGGCGACCAACTACGACGTTCCGAATGCTCCGTTGTACTCGATTTCCGGACCCTGCAATTCCACGATTTCCGGTGGCGCTCCTTGTCCGGAGGGTTCGACTTCAAACGGAAGCCCGAATGCTTTTACCAGTAATTCACAAACGCTTTACAACATCACCACGCGTAAGAGCATTAGTCTGGACGCTGTGTTTACCAAACGCGTTTTTGGTCAGCAGCACAGCTTCAAAGGCGGCTACCAGCGCAATCGGCTGGCGAACAACATTCTGGCCGGTTCTGCCGCTGGATCAATCATTATCCATTACGGTCAGAACTCCCCGAGTTGTAACTGCATGGGCACTTACGGCTACTACCAGACAAACACTTCGGGTCAGAAAGGCAACGTCAACAGCACCAACCAGGGATTCTTTGTTCAAGATTCCTGGCAGGCCCACAAACGCGTAACCCTGAATTTGGGTTTGCGTTTGGAGAACGAGTTCGTGCCGTCCTTCCCGCTTGATCCGACAGGACATCCGGGTCTGGATATCAGCCAACTCTCGGTTGATCCAAAAGCGCCCATTCGTTTTGGCTGGGGCGATAAGATTGCGCCACGTCTCGGTGGCGCGTGGGATGTGTTGGGTAATGGCAAGTTGAAGCTCTACGGCAGCTATAGCGTCTTCTATGACACTATGAAATACAACTTGTCACGTGGTTCGTTCGGCGGTGAGGTGTTCGTCCAAACCGAAAAGAAACTGGATACGCTGGATTTCCGATCAATCACTCTGGCAAATTCGCCGGGCGCTTTGATTATTCAGCGAGACCTCCGCGTGCCAGCTCTTTCGAACGTGGCGGGTCCCGGCGGCGCGGTCTTCCACGCTGTTGATCCGAACATCAAACCGGTTCGCGAACATGAATACACCGTTGGTACTGACTACGAATTCAGACGTAATACCGTATTCAGCGCCCGCTACACCAGCAAGAACCTTGATCGGACCATTGAAGATATCGGCTTGGTGTTCTTTGCCGCCGACGGTGTCACCGTTCAAGAGCAGTACATGATCGGTAACCCGGGATTTGGTACTGCGGTGAGCGACTTCGTCGCCTTCGGTCATCCACCGACGACCAAGGCAATCCGCAATTACCGCGGTCTCGAACTGCGGGTCGACAAGCGCTTTTCGGACAACTGGTATACGAACTTCTCCTATACCCGAAGCCGGCTCTTTGGTAACTATTCCGGCCTGTCGAGCTCTGACGAAACAGGACGCAATGCTGCCAATACCAACCGCTACTTTGATATGCCGTGGATCACCTACGATTCACATGGCAAGTTGAGCAACGGTCTGCTGGCTACCGATAGACCGAACACGTTCAAAGCGTTCGGCGCCTATCGCTTCAACTATGGCTTGTTCGGCAGGAAGCAGGAAACCGAATTCAGCGGCTCCCAGTTCATCTATCAGGGCACGCCGATAACCACGCACGTTAACATTGATATCGAAGGCACGACCGATGGCTTGGGCAACTTTGTGCCATCGTTCGTTGACGGACGTGGTGACCTGGGTCGCACCGAAGCATTCACGCAAACGGATCTTCTGGTTCGTCATCGCGTGAGATTGTCAGAAAGAACTTCGTTGCTGTTCCAGTTCAACGTTCTCAATCTTTTCGACGAAAAGAATGTTACGGATCGCAGTGGCTCGATCATCCGTACTTCCTCTTCGACGGTTAGTGCAGGAAACGAGTATAACGGTCCGGCAGCCTTCGCGACTTACGAAGCTCCGACCTTTGCTCAGGCTGTACAGCTTTACGTCAAGAACCCAGGCGACTGGCGCACCCATTTGGGCGTGCCTTTGAGTACAGTGTTGAATCCGTTCTACGACAAACCGGTCTCTTTCCAGGGACCACGTAGTGCACGGTTCAGCATCGGCGTTCAATTCTAGGTTTCGATTTTTTCGAGACCCTTGCGGGCCTGCTCTCTTAATTGAGAGCAGGCCTTTTTTTTCGCAAGAAATCTGACGGCGGAACTGAAGTTTGAGTGAAGTAGCAACTACTTCCGGCTGGAGGATCTGCGCGGCTTTGCCGTTATTAATCGTTACTCTTAGTTTTGTTTTCCTTCTCGCGTAATTCCTGAATCTTGCGTTTGATGTTTTCACGCTGGTCGCTTGAAGGCGAGGCTTGCAGAAATTCTTCTAACGCAGCGGCAGCCTGGCTGTACTCTTTCTTCTTACTATGCAGCGAAGCCAATGCCAAATAAGCACCCGGCAATTGCTTTCCCACCATGTGGGTCACATTGGTCAACAGTTCGATGGCTTCGTCCGTGTAGCGCTCGTCTTTCGCCAGCTCGAGCGCGAGACGCATGGTTGAATTCGCCGATTTAGGATTCAAGGCAACCGCATGTCGTAAGGCCGCAATTCCTTCAGGACGACGTCCTAATTCAATCTCTGCTATTCCCAGCCCGTAGTATGAGCGCCAGGCGTTCTTGTTTACCTCCACGGCGTGAGCCAGCAGCGGTGCAGCATCCGCAAAAAAGTCATGCTTTACATATTCGGATCCAAGAGCTTCGAGCGCGTCAAAATAGTCCGGAAAAATCTGAATGGCTTGAGTGAGGAAGGCTTCAGCTGTTTTCAGATCATTTTTCTTCAAGCTCTGTTCGCCCTGCTGGAAGGCCTCCTGCGCAGCCTTCGGAACATCCTGAGCGAACAAAAGTCTATTCGCGCCTGGCGCCGGTTCGTCGGAAGTGACTTGCTTCGCGCCTTTTTCAGGTCTTAATACGAAGTCGACGCGAAATATTTCAGCCCCACCCCCGATCGGAGCGTAGGGGCTAACTTCAACGCGTTGACTCTGCCTTTCATAGCCGGTACCGGACGCTTCGACTTGAACGTAATAATTGCCGATCCCGAGATTGCGAAAACGAAAGCGTCCCGAACCATCGGTGTAAGTCTGCCCGCGTTGGCTGTACCCGTCAGTAAGCAGAAATATCGGGATGTTTGCCACCCCTTTGTTTCCGGCAGTAGTCACTCGTCCTTCTATTGAATTTCGACCTTGAAGCAAACTTGTGGGCAGCGACAAGGTTAAGGTGAGCGCTATAGTGGCTAATGAGATTGCGAACATGATGCTTTGGTCCTGCTCTTCCCCCAAGCTGACTGAATGAGTTCATTGCCTCAGGCAAGAAATGGGAGACGTCCTGAGGCCCCAAACGTAACTAGTCAGCTAAGGTCGATGATCTGTTGGCTGACGCCAGTCTTTCCTTGGTATCAAAGCCACGATAGCTCAACCCCCCGGTTGTGACAAGGGCGGGAAAACATATGATGTCATGACGAGACGCGATATCTGATTCCAGACGTTAACCAGTTCGCGAAGGTAAGGCTAGCTTCGCCCGAAACGTCTTGACTCACGCTGGTCGAGTGAGCGGGGAGCGATTTAGATTTTAGGCCACAGATGAACACTGATATAAGGATCTGAATAAATCGGATTTTTAGATCTGTGTTACTCCGTGTTCATCTGTGGCCGAGAATGACTACGTACGGGCAATTTGATCTCCGCCGGAGTCAAGTAGGTCATTGCCCTTGAGAGGGCGATATTGCATGTTGGACTCAGTAGTACCCAATAGCATATCGCCCGGATCAAGAAGGGCTTAGCTGTGAGTGCCAGGCTACGGTTTACCTTTCCCTCTGCCTTTACCTCCTTCGGGCCGCTGCGGATTCGGCGGCTGACGCTCCTGTTTGCGTTCTATTTTCTGTTGAGGTTGGCGTTGCGGTGCTGCAACTGGGGCAGCACGACGCTCGACCGGCCTCGCTGCCGGCTGCTGTCGCACTGGTGGCGCCTGTTCGATACGCTTTTCAGGACGCGTGATCTTTACGCGACCAGGCTCTCTTCGAGCAGGTACCGGCTGCGGAGCAGTCGCTGCTTTCTGGGCTCGTTGCTCCGCTTTTGCCGCAACGCGCTCGCCCTGCGGTCGTTGTCGCGCCGATTCTACCGCGCGCTCAGCCTGGACTTCTCGCACCGGCCGGTTGATTCGTCGCTGGTCTTTTTGCTGCCTCCGTTGCTCCTGTTCCACAGCTCGCAACTCACGCCTGTCGCTGCCGCGCTGTATTCGATCAGGAACGCGAATCTGATCCGGAGCTGGCGGCGATTGCGCTATTGCTGTTCCTTGCCGCTCATCCTTCACCTTGAACTTCTGACCCTTGACTCGTTCGGAAACGGACTCTACGCGCATTGATCGGGCCAGGTCCCTCCGAAACGAGGGCGCAACCGGTGTCGTACTCGCCACGACTGTGGTGTCGCGTAGCTTCCTGGCAATGCCCGGAGGGAGATCTTTCTTGCCACGGCCCCATGCAGAATGAACCACGGCGTTTCGCAGCGGGGTCAGCAGCAGTGGATCCAGTACTGGATTTACATGCGCGAGCATCTGCCTATCAGCCTTCCTGGCTCTCTTCCAATCTATTCCTCGCATGAAGTCGTCGAACTGAACCACCGTGACCGCTCCCGGCACGTTGAGATTCACTACGCGTGGATGTCGAACGTCGGCTCGACTTAGGTAGTAAGGCTGCCAACTGGCGTTGTAATAGCGTGGCGCGTAAGCATCGCCGGGACCAAGCGGTACCCAACCGATCTCATTTTGGCCAAACGGCACAAACGCGACCATTGCGGGCGAATATGTGGGCGTGCTGTCTAGTGTGTCAGGGACCCAATACCACTGATTTCCCACGTTGGCCCAGCGGCCGTAGTGATAAGGAGCATAACCCCACGGCTCAGTCGATACCCAGGTCGGACCGTACGGATAATCTGTCATCCAATAGCCCTGCTGGTAGGGCGCCCATCCACTATCGACGCGCGGCGTCCAGCAATGTCCATAGCCGTTCACATCCTGCCAGCTGCCGTAGTAATCAAGGTCGGACAGACCAGGAACGTATGAATTGACGTACTTGTAACTTGCGTTACGTCGATACGGATCGAAGTAATAAGGGTCGTTGAGATAGGTGTTGTAGTCGCTATAACGACCATCGTAGGACTGCGGATACTGGTAGCCGTAGTAGTCGTTGACGAGATAGCCGGCGTCGCGTCCGTTGATTCGAGAAAGGACCACGTCCGCCGCAGTTCGGCCAACGAGCGTCAGCACTTCACCTTTGCTGATCTGTCCGCTGCCGCCAAGACCAACCACCTGCGCCAACCCGCTGAGCGCCGACACGATTACATTGCCATTGTCGATGCCGACGTTGTAGAGACCGGGTTGATTGAAGTCGACGGCGCCGTAAGGCGTCGCTACTTCAAACAAGTCTCCTGGAGACAAGTAACCTACGTCGAACAAGGCTGAGCCATCACGCAAAGCCAGCTGGGTGCGGCGATCGCTGAGCGATAAGACGTCCAGCGACGTGTTCGGATTAAGCCGAGCGAAATTGCGTCCGGTAAATGCGAGGCTCGCACGCGAGTTGTCGTGTGTGTAGATCCGATCGCCTACTGAGAACGGTTGGTTCTCCGTCGCGGTGACCCACTGCGAATCGCTCTCCGTGCCGGTGTTGTCTTCCACACCGTTACTGAGCGCGACATCTCCCTCGACGCGCTGAATGCGAGCAGCATTTGGCAACGCCTCCGCTGATGCGGTTTGTTCGTGCCTTATCCAAAGTGCCATTCCCACACCGCCAACGATGGCGCAAAGTACTCCTAAGATGATCAAGTGTGGCCAGAGTTTTATGTTATTCATTAGTGCCCCCAAATGTATTACCTGCCCCCAGGCAAGCAGATCCTTCAATCTTCTTTACATAAAGTCCGGCAAGCACTGTGCCCACTTCCGAGGAGGTGAAGCGGGTTTCAGGGTTGTGAGCTGGAAAACGAGCGGGTTATTGGGATGCGGCTTTCGATATCACTGAATCGCAATTTAATCACCGTAAGAATGGCAAAAAAGCCATCTCATATACGCCATTTGATCGATGCAAGAGAGGACGATTCCGTATTGTTGTAAACCAAATCGAGCACTACCGTTGGGAGACGACCGCACTGTCCCAAAGGAAGCGAGTCAAACCTTTTCGGTTGGCTTAGCGATCTTAATCGGAAACTCGATTGGATCTTTAGGTTCAGGTGGAGCTGGTGGGGGTGGCGCAGGGTTCTCCACTACTTCAGGTTCGATGGGTCGGCCCAACACGCCTTCGTAAAGCTGTTGGATCATTTTCTTGCGATAGTCTTTCGCTTGCACGTACATTTCCTGGGCAAGCACGGCTAGCGGAATCGGCAAAAAGTAAGCCCAGAAGGCCATCGTCCTAAACGTCACCAAACTGCTGAGCAGTCCCAGCAAAGGCATCAACACCAAACTGATAAGCCAGGCTTTGGTTGGTTTGAAATGCTGAAACAAAAGCAGCAGTACCATCCCAACCAGTCCGCCCAGGACTGTAACCAGGATCGAACTTGGAGGCTTTAAGCCGCCTCCTCCCAATTCAGTCTCAGTTGCATATGCCATCACTTCAACGCCTAACATCCACCCCAAAGGCGTGTCGTGTTCGTCTTCTGCTGCATACGCTCCGCCGAGCAAAACTATTTTGTCTTTGATCGGACTACCCGTTTGCCAACCCGGGCCATCAGCCAGGGATAGGATTCGCGAAGCAGTAAAATGAACACGATGCGAGCCATGTCGATCGCCGGCAAATCTAATAAAAAGATCTGACGGAGTTTGCGGTCGCCCCGCTACCGCGGTGTCGAACTCTTTGGCGACCGCCCAGGGAAATGAAGGCTGCGGACCGAGATTCGTTTCGCATATGCGCGGATAGCGTCGAATGGCGCCGTCCGCATCAAGACGCAACACGACCAGCCCATAAGGGACGTTGGTTTGTTGACCTCCCAGAAATTCTGAAACGTGGTACTTCTCATCGACATTGGAAAACATTCCCGAACGCGCCCACACCAACAGCGGTCCGCCAGGTGGTAGATGTAGATTCTGAAACTCCGGCGCCGAGGTATCGAGGTCGATACCAATCACTTTGGGTTTCCCTGCGGCGATGGCATTGAGGAGGTTCAGCAGAGTGGCAGGATCAAGCGGGCTCTTCCGATGAAACAACTGTGTATAGTCGGCATCATCGATTAAGACTACTGCTACGTCGCTGTCAGCGGCGGCCCCTTGCACACGCACTTGTGTATCCAGCGCGTAGGTCTCAAGTTGACGAAAGAGTCCGGATCGAGAAAGGAAGAATGTAAGGAGGATGCCAATCAAGACAGCAGGCAGGGCCTTAATCGCTCGTTCTAAGAGCGAAATTCCCTCCTTTTCCAGGTCTTGCTTTGACTGTTTACTGGAAGGCCAGATCTTCCAGCGCATAGGAGTGTTTATCCTTATTGTTTCGTTTGCGTAGTTATGAACTCCAGCGACGCTCGCAGAAACTGTCGTACCGCGTTTTGCTTCACGCTTGTACCCCACTGTCTGGTTACGCTCAGTGCCGCATCAAATGAAGGCGCCGTTTTTGTGTAAGTGGTTGGAGTCGAGACCAGCACCCATGCTTCGTTGCCGGACGGCTCACTTCCGCCATCTGGCTCCAGCAGGCTAACTTCCAAAACACTAACGCGATAAAGTCCCGGACCGAGGTCCCTGGCAACCAGCGGTTCAGGCTTCTTTGCGTCCCAGGTGAAGGGGAAAGGCTTTAGTGCAGGCGCGCTTGATCGGTCCTTACCGATTTTTTCAAAGCGGACCAAATATTTGTCTCCCTGCATGTTTTTGAAAACGGGACTCAGATCCAGCTTCTGTTCATCTAACTTGATCACCGCTTCTTTCAACTCAGAACCGCGGCTCACGAAAGCGGAGTACTTGGCCGGCTCGCTCGATACCAATGCCATCGCGGCGCCGATCAGCCTCGAGACTACGCCCTGGTTTGAAGCGGCTGCTGCGGGTAGTCGAATGGCTGTAGAGCACTCTCCACTATGACTACAGTTACGCCGCTCGACAATGTTACCGTTGTGGTCCGCAATCACGATATAGCTGCTGGTATCTGAAGGATTACCCGCGCTGATAACGCTTCCCACATTCAAGGCGGAACCCTTGGAGACTTTTCCCTGGTTCATATTCCAGTCGCCCTTCACGTCCAGCACGTAGCCGAATCGCTGCTGTGCCTGAATGTTGGGAGCGAAACACAACAGCAGCAAAAACACACTCGTCACAACCGAGCCACCAGCCAATGAATTTCTGATTCGCATTAGAATTCCCTTTTCAGATCACAGCAACCTGGGAGCGCAGGCGTCCCTGCCTGCCTTACGTGCCCCAAAAGATCCTCTCCCAAGTTAAGATGTGCTCTTTGCAAACTAAGGCAGCCAGGATGTCTGCGCTCCCTGGGGAGATGAAGCCATGGTAACGCGAATAAACAAAGTCAGTCCACGCTCTCAAGGGCCGACTTCTCGATCGCAATCGCATGACCGTCCCCGTGGGCGTCGCTGCTGTCCCACTTCACGATCTTCAAGTCCAGAACGAATATCGCATAAATCACGGGAACGAGTAATAGTGTGATGAAGGTCGCGGCAGTTAATCCGCCAATCTGCGCGTAGCACATCGGCTCCCAGAGCGGTCCGCCATGAAGAGCCAGTGGGAACAGAGCAATTACAGTGGCGCCTACGGTAATCATCACCGGTCGCAGTCGCATGATGCCGGCGTCCAACAAAGCCTCGCGCAGTGGCTCGCCTTCTGCGTGTTTTTCTTCAATAAAATCGAATAACACGATGATGTGACTGACGATCACGCCGACGAGGCTGACGATACCGAGGAAAGCCATAAAACCAAAGGGCGCGCCCATTACCCACAGCCCGGCGACAGCGCCGACCATTCCATAAGGAATTGCGGCATATACAATCAACGGCTTGATTGCGTGCTTAAACTGGAAAACCAAGGCGATGAAGATTGCGACTACGGAGATGAGCATAACAATCGCCAGCTCTTTGAAACCCGAGACTTGCGACTCCTCTTCGCCACCGATTTCCATCCGATAGCCGGGCGGCAGCGTCTTTTCGAATTCTTTCAGCCGCGGTCTCACCTCGTTCATCACTTCGGACGGCAGATGGCCCTCAATCGGAAAGCAGGATACCGTGATCGTGCGAAACTGATTTCGCCGGCGCAGCTTTTCAGTCTCCATTTCGTAACTAATTGTAGAGACCTGTTGTAGTGGCACCTTTTGCATTCCCTGACTCGAGTACACGTAGAGGTTCTTGATGTCAGCCAGTTGCGCCCGCTCATCCATGCGCATGCGCGCTGCTACCGGAATTTGCTTGTCGCCTTCGCGGAGGGTGGTGACCGTCATTCCATTCATGCCTGCCACCGACGAAGCCGCCACATCGAAATTGGAGACTCCCGACATGTTGGCGCGATCAGAATCAGTCTTAATCTTCACCGCGAAACTTTCATCGCCCCAATCATCGCGGACTCGCCGGGCAACTGGACTGAGACGAAACTTCTGTTTCAGATCCTCGGCGAGACTTCGCAAGGTCGTCATGTCATCCCCGGATATTCTTATCGAGACGGGAACGCCGACCGGTTTTCCCGATTCCAGTTGGCGCATGTCTACGCGTGCTCCAGGAATTTTCGCTGACAGCGCTTCCTGCAAAAGGCCAATCAAGTGCGCAGTGTCGTGCTTGTCTTTGACCTGAAGAATGATCTGGGCATAGTTCAACTGTTGCAATTCAGGGCTGACTGAAAACCAGAATCGCGGTCCTCCGCCACCGACGAACGTCGTCAACGACTGCAAAACATCACGCGGTTTGCCGTCTTCGGGATGGGCCTTGCCATAGTCGTTCAGCACCTGGCGCACGACCGCTTCGGTCTGAACAGCTGTTTGGTTAGTCTCCGCCAGCGGCGCATCGTCGGGAAGCCAGACATCGACATACGAAAGATATGAAAGGTCCTTCGGGAAGAATTGCTGTTTCAGTTGCGCCATTAACACGCCACCGATTACCAGAATCGCCAGCGAACCTATGAGGACACGCCACCGATGATCGATGGCCCAGGTGCCAATCTTGTAATAGAGAGCCGCGAACCCCTTCTTGCGCCGCTCTTCGATAGGTAACTCAACACCCGGTTTAAGCAGGTAGTATCCCAACAGCGGAATAAAGCTCATCGAAACCAGTCGTGACGCGATCAGCGAGCAGGCGAGGACCACTGGCAAACTGAAAAGAAAACGGCCGGTGTTGCCGCTTAAGAGCAACATGGGCACATAGGCAACGATGTTCGTGATGGTGGCATAGACAATCGCCGTCGCCAGCTTGGTGGGACCAAGCCAGGCCGCAATAATGGATGGTTGGCCCGCAGCCAGCTCGCGTTTGATAGCGTCTCCTGCTACCACCGGATCGTCGACCAGAAGACCGAGGGCAATAATCAAAGTCGCAATTGAAACTTGTTGCAGATCGATGCCCAGCACCGACATCATGCCGAACGTCATTGCCAGCGTAATGGGAATAGACAAAGCCATCAGCAATGCCGAACGCCATTCCCAGAAACCGATCAGAGAAACGATCACCACCAGGATCACCGCTTCATAAAGACTGCTCATGAACAAGTGAACGTTTTCGGTAACCTGCAGAGGCTGATCGGAGGTCCGCGCCATAATCAGATCCTCAGGCAGCCGCTGTTTGAGATCATTCAGAGTCGTATCGACCGCATCGCCGAACTTCCCAATGATCTCTCCGGATCGCATTTGTACTGCGAGCGTAATAGCGCGGCTGCGACGCCATTGGCCGCTCTGATCGCGCCAGGTGTAGAAATTCAAGTATCGCGGTGGACTATCATAAGTGCGGACGATGTCCACGATGTCTCGCAGGTAGACGGGGGCGCCGGCGGCCGACGCGGTCACCAGAACATCACCGATGTCCTTCTCGCTTTTGAACTCGCCGCTGGCGTCAATACTGATGTTCTTTCCCTGCGCCTGTAATTGACCACCCGGTAGGCTGATATTGCGGCCGCTGAGGATGGTGCTGAGAGCTGCGGGCCTGAGGTTATAAGAAGCTAAGCGCTCCTGGGAGTACTCCAGGAAAATCTTTTCGCGCAGGACGGCTGAACGAGTGATCTTGGAGACCATCGGGATGGTCTTAAGTGTCTTCTCGATCGCGTCGGTGAAGTCATCAAGTTCGCGGTACGTGTACTTGTCACCAGCAATAGCAGCCAATCTGGTCGACACATCGGACGGATCGCGAACAATGAGGGGCAGCCAGACATCGGGATGAAACTCGCCGGCTTGAAGATGTTCGGTGCTGAATTTTTTCAAGAACTCCAGCAATTGATCGTCACTCGCGCTTGAAACGCCATCCAGCGCTACAAAGCCGGAACCTTCAATCAGGTGAATGTCGCGTGCCATGTCCGCCTGCTTCGTGAAGCGGGCAAAAAGGTTCAGATCATTTCGTATCAGGTTGGGACTTAGTGATTCAGGGAAGTTTTGTACGAGCGTAACGCGGGAATCTTTTTCCTGGGCCTTTGCTCGAGTGTCCTGAATGGCTTTTTGAATGGCCCGGGCACGCAAACCAATTTCAATATCGCTGACTTTCGGACTGGCCACCGTGAGCATCAAGGCGGCCGTATCGCCAAAATCTTTAATGAAGTTTATCGGGCCGGCCCCGTCCGGAAGATCATGAATTCCGTCGAGCTTGAGCTTGATGTCGTCAAACTCTTTTCCGGTTTCTTTAGTTTCTTCGTCAAGGGTTACGTAAACCACGGAAAGGCTGGTGCGAGAGATCGATTCGATCTTGGACACCTTGCCGTTCTCCGCCATCTTTGCTTCGATCTTCTTGGTGACGAGATTCTCGATCTTCTCTGCGCTTGACCCGGGCCAGGGTATGACCGCAACTGCAACTCGCACCGGAACCTCAGGATCCTTACGTTGCGGCATCCTGATGTAACCGTAGAAACCCCAGACGCAGGTTACCAGCAGTAATACCCACGATATGTGCCGAGTCTCGACGAAGAAACGCGAGGTGTTATGCGTGTTCTTGATGAGATCTGCGTCTGACTTTCCGTGGGACATAAGGATTTGGAAACGCTGCCGTTTATGGAATTACTTGCACCAGCTCACCATCGATCAGCAAGGTAGCGCCGGTCGTGATCACTTGTTCTCCGACTTTAACGCCTTCAAGGACTGCGACTGCATTGCCATAGGCGTCGCCCAGTTTCACGTTTCGAAGACGCGCGACCTGCTTGCCATTCTGCGTCGTCAACACGAACACGGCGTAACTTCCAGGTTGATCTTTTGATTGCACGATGGCGTTTAGAGGGATAATCGTCACGCCACCCGCCGTCATTGGTTCGCCCTCTCCCTGGATGGATACAACCATTCCAACTTTGAGAAGGTTTTTCGAGTTGGGAATTGTTATCTCGATATCAAAAACGCGGCTCTTGACATCGGCGGCCGGCGCGATCGCAGTGATCTGTCCGCGAAATTCGGCGCCACTCTGCGCTTCGGTAGTAATGGTCATCGGCATCCCGAGCTTAAGATTAGGCATCGCCCGGTCGGGAACTCCGAAGACTGCTTTCACCGAAGTTACGTCCGCTAAGAGAAAGGCGGGCTTGCCTGGAGCAACCATGCTCCCAACCTCGATATCGCGTCGCAAAATGGTGCTGTTCATTGGGGCTCGCAGTGAGGTGTCACCCAAAGGGATCTTTGCCTCGTTCACCACTTCCGCTGCGGTTTTGGCTTTTGCCTGGATGCTGTTGACCTGAGCGCGCGCAACTTTGGCGCCCGCTTCCGCACTGCGCACCTGCGACTGTGCGGCAGCAAGTCTGGCCTCAGCAACGTCGCGTTGCGTTTTGGAAGCATCGTAGTCGGTCTTTGTAATGCTGTGACTCGCAAACAGGTTTGTGGCTCTTTCAAAGTCGAGTTTCGCTCGATTGTAGGCTGCCTGCGCTTCCGCCATTTGGGCCCTGGCGGTTTCCACTGTCTGGTCTGCCTGTTTACTTTGGGCTTGAGCAGTTTCAATTCCCGATTGTGCTTCGCGTACTTGCGATTGGGCCTGGTTCACTTTGACCTGGTAATCGCTCTGTCGCACGTTGGCCAGGACCATGCCTTTGGTTACCAGGTCGCCTGCCTGAACATGACGCATTTGGCCGTCAACACCACGAACCTGTTGAATCGCCGCGACGTAGCCGCCCACTTTGAAAGCCAATTCTATTTGATTGCTCGCAGTAATGCTGGCTGAGTAGCGGGCCCCTGCGGTTGCAGAGAGCAGTTCGACCGCTTTGGTTCTTACGGGTCGCGCCGGCTGCTCGGCGAGCTTGCCTTTACATCCAGTAAACGAACTGGCGACAAGCAGAAGTCCGAGAACTGCAGAAGATTTACTGATCATTGGTCCTCACCAACTGCTTTCTCAAAATCTGCCTTAGCCGTCCAGAAACCCAAAACCGCCTGCTGGTATTGATGATCGGCTTCAGCAACTGCTGTTTGGAGTTGTAAGACGTCTGAGAGCAGCGCGGCCTGAAGCTTATATTTGTTCTCAGCGACGCGCAGGTTCTCGCGCGCCGTTTCCTGGGCCAAACGCGTAACGCGAAACAACTGACGCGTCTGTTGCAGTTTGCGAAACTTGCTGTTGACGTCGATCAGGACTCGGCTTTCAGCTTCCTGCACGCCGATTTCGGCTTGCTCTGTTGTCTTTAGTTTTTCCTCTAGCTCTCGATTCTTTTTGCCCCAGTCAAAAACATCCCAGGTTACAACCAGTCCCACATTGGCGACATTCTTGGGAACGAAAGAATCGAAATTCCGCGGTGAAATGTAGTTGAGACCCAGGCTGATGTCCGGAATAAACTCGGATTTTTTTATGCGCCGATCCAGGTCGGCTTGTTTGACCTTCAACCTTGCGGCCTTGATTTCGGGTCGCTGGGCCAGAGCGCGACTTTGTGCCGACGGAAGATCCGCCTCCAGGTCAGAAGGTTCGATCACCGCGGCGACTTCAAACTCGGTACGAATATCCCGAGCGAGCATGTTGTTGAGTTGCTCTTTTTGCGCGGCGAGTTGATTGCTCACGTTGAGTCTTTCGTATTCCGACTTGGCCAGCCGCGTTTTGACTTCCAGATTCTGCGCCTTGAGCGCCACCTGCTGCTCGACATATTCACCAGTGACTCGGTCGAGTTCGTGGTAGAGCGCGATGGATTGCTCGAGACTCTTTAACGCGCTCTCGCTCATGAGGATGGCGTAGTAGAGCTGAGTGACATCAGTGATAACGTCATGCTTTTGCTTACGCAGCTCCTCGGCAGCAACGAGTTTGCTCAGCTTGATCTGATCGAGATTGAGTCGAATGCGATACTGCTGGGAAAGTGGCTGAGTTATGCTTCCGGCAAGGAAAAGGATCGGACGACGAGGCGTGCTTAGCGACGTATTTTGACCGGGAATCGGACCGATGCCGGGATAAGTACCAAAGACACCTCTATCAAATTGAAAATTTAGTTGCGCGAGCTGTTGCGAGCCGAGAGCATAGAGATTGAAAGCCGGAAGCCGCAGCGTTTGTGTAGCCGCCAACCGATCATCAACCTTTGCCACTGCGAGTTGTGAATTCCGGACCATGCGGTTGTCGCGCAGGGCTAAACTAATTGCCTGATCCAGCGTCAGGATTTCACGCGCCGGTTGCTGGGCGGAAACAACGCACGGAATGCCAACGAACAAACATGCTGCAATAAGAAAGCGCGCGAATGATGTTGGATTCCTGGTCATCTAAACGAACTTACCTCGTCAGAAATTCATTCAGCTCAACACGGTCAACTTAATTGGCGGCTCGATCAACTCCGGCACAGTCGCCTGGCTATCGTCAGGAATCAGCTCGGGACCACGGCTGCCAACCGGCCGCCGCTTCCAGCGCCGCGGCACTCTGCGAATGCCGATCGGATACACGGTAAGCGTTCCATCCTTGTCGATCTTTATGCGCAGGAAGTTTTTCCAATCCTCAATGCGGAGGGACGAAAAGGCCGAATTGTGAAGACAGCGAAAAACATTCAGTGAGACGATCAGGAAAATTCCCACCAGCAGCGATCCGATGAACCAGCCGCCACAGAAAATAATCACAGCCGCAGTCAGTAACTGCAACGGTGATTGAAAATCTAACCCGAGTACCGACACCGTAAAGTAAGTTGCGCCCCATCCGAGAAAAAAGATTGCCAGCAAATGCAGCCAGCCGTGCAGCAACCCAGCCACCCACATGTACATTTTTGACTTTGTGTTTGTGAAAAATACGAAGGTGATGAGGATGAAGAGAATCCAAAAAACTGCTCCCGCCTCAACTATGCCCGTCCTTACCGTTAGCGATATCGCTTTATCGATATCGTGAGGGCCAAAGTGCCCGACGTCTGCCATGACGGCCCAGGACGTAAGGAAGTAAAGGATCGCCGGGAGAAAACCAAACGGGCCGTTAGTGAAGGGAAAATAAATGTTGCGCCACGTCAGCAGACGCGAGGTCTTTTCATCCGGAAAACTTGATTTGAGTTTGAAACCACCGCGCAGCTCATCTACATCTTCACCGTGGGTAGGGGCGAGAAATGCGCCGCCGCCGCCAGCCACAAGTTTCTGTGTGCCGTCAGCAGCTTCGTGGCGGCGATAGTAATGAAGATCTCCTGACAGGAAAAGACTGACACGCCGGCCAAGTATGTTGTTTTCAAGGAAGGCCAGATTACTTTCGTTATACTCAGTCCCATACTTCTCAGACACTTTTGTCTGCAACCAGTGCGGCTCAGCGGTGCAAAGTATGACCCGGTCACCTTCCTGCATCTGTTTGGCTACATGCTGGAAGTACGCGACCTGTGCGTGGTCGAGATCCGAACGCAACTGAATGTCGATGCCCAGCAGCCACCATTTCTGCGGCAGACGCAACGCGAAGTAACTTCGCTTTTGTGGGGCGCGCCAGCCATTAAACCAACGGCGCGAACAGAAGAGCCTGGTAAACGCGACCAGACTGTCATACCAATCATGATTGCCGGGAATTGCAAACACATCCGGATGAGGCGCTTCGCTGTAGCGTAGAGCCGTGCGGAAAGGTTCTACCAAACGTTCTTTGTATTCTTTGCGGCTGGCGGTGGGATATACCTGATCACCTCCGAAGACCAGCACGCTTCCGCGCTTAGTCAAGTGTGACCCCGTTCCGTCAGGGTTGTTCAATACCAATTCAGGTTGTGCCACATGGTAGGCCACGGCGTAAGTCGGGTTCCAACCATCGCCAGTGTCGGCAACATAGTCAAACCAAATCTCCTCGCGAGGGGGTTTCGATTTGTCCGGCAGATAATTATCTTGCTCATCCCGGAGGTACTGCCCGTCTTTGTCTTCAAGGTAATAGCCGGCGCAGTCATAAGGCTCATCCTTGCCGACGGCTAATGCTTCAATCAAGCGATAGTCTGAGTGGCCGCCAAAGAGGGTGGAAACAATCGCTTCAGTTTGCGCGCGCAGTAGTAATCCCGGCTCATACCAACGCACCATGCTTTTCTGGGCCACTGATCGGAAGCGCCATACAAAAACGCGCTTGCGCGCGCCGTGGTCATCATTCGTTCCGCCCTGATGGTTAATAATCTCGCCAACGCCGTCGGCCTCGACCACAAATTTTGCCTGCCATTGATTAGCATCGTTGGCGCTGGCAACTAAAGTGATCGCGTTCTCCCCGGAATTCACAATCGGGACTGTCAACCTGACAGGCGGATCACCGGGCCGTGCGGTGACATTAAGATCGTCGAAGTGGAGTACTGTTTCCGCAAGCACATCGCTCAAGGAGAAATGAAGTTTAGATCCCTTTGGGAAGGTCCCGAGGTCAGCTTCGTAAGTAACCGCATCGGCACGATCGCTAATCTGCGCCGTGAGCAGTTGGGCCAACTCGCGTTTCACCGCCATCGATTCGCGGGTCGCTAACAGCACCTTCTCTAACTGGGTAGGTTTTAAGTCTTCCGTCATTCGAGGCGGTCGCTCCTCATTCTGTTCGCGAAAACAATCGCGGCTGGGCACAGATTTGCGAGAGCTAGGGTGACCTGTTGGCCGTGGGTATAAACGCTATTTTCCTGGCGAAGCCAGGTCTGAGACGGGTGGCTGCCAAAGATTCACGGTTTTGGCCCAGCCGCCGCTCGCTAGAGTGCGGCCATCACGAGAGAAGGCGGTCGCCGTTATCTTGTCAGCATTAGGCAATGTAGCCAGCTTAGTCGCGGTCTGAATATTCCAAATGATGACAGTTGAATCATAACTACCGCTGACTAGCAGCTTACCGTCTGGCGAAAACGACACCGTGTCAACTACGTCGGTGTGCTCGGTAATTGCTTGTTTCAAAGTGCCGCCCGGCACATCCCATATTTGTATCTTGCCGCTAACGTCGCCGCTCGCTAACAGGGAGCCGTCAGCGGAAAACGAGAGAGCTACGGTTGCATAGCCATCACTCGCAAGCGATCGTTTCAACTCACCGGTGTCAGAGTCCCATAATTCTACTGCCTTCTGACCTGCAATGGCTAGAAGTTTTCCCGTCGGTGCAAATGCGATTGCGTGGATCTTATCGGCCTGATTCAGTGTCTTGCGCAAGCTTCCTGTCTGAGCGTCCCAAAACTTCACGGTGTGGTCAAGACTTCCGGATGCCACTAAATAGCCGTCCGGAGAAAACGCCACGGCGGTTGCAAAATCCGTATGCCCGGTGACTGCCCACTTAAGCGCTCCGGTGTGAGCGTCCCAGAGTTTGATCTTACCGAGCTTACTGGCTTCACTGCCTGAACCGATCGAGCCGGCGATGGTAGCACCGTCCGGAGAAAACGCTAAAGAAAGGACGCCCTCACCATGCTCAGTAATAGTCCGCTGTAGCTCACCGGAACCAGAATTCCAAAAACTTACTTCACTGATAAAGTCGCGATCCTGACGAAGTGCTTCGGAGCTTGCGGTGACCACCGATTTACTGTCTGGTGAAAAGGCAATCGCATATACCTTGCTCGAAGTTTTGAGTATCTGTCTGCTGTGCCAGGATTTGGGATCGCTGCCACTAGCATTAATGTTTCCCGCAGGGACCGGAGGACTAAAGCGCTTACGCATTAGCACAAAACCTGAAAGCAGCACCAAGACTAAACCAGCAACCGCGATTGCCAGCCAGCGGCGGCGATTACTTTTTGAGGACGGCACTTTAGGACTGAGGTGTGGAAGCGCAGGCGGCGTGACTTTACTCGGAACGACTTCCGAAATGGACCTTGCTGACGTGCTCTCTGCCTGCTGCTTTTCCGTAGCGATGTTCTTGAGCGAGTGTGGGGATGTCTTCAGTGGCTCGGCGTCACCCATTGCTGCGATCAGTTGCTCTCTGAAAGCAGTCGCATCAACGGGCCGATCTTTTGGATCCTTAGCAAGCGCACCCATCACAACTGATACCAGCTGCGCCGAAACGTTCAGTCGTTCAGGTACAGGCGGCGGAGGCTGACTCAAGTGTTTGGATATGATGACGGCGCCTGTATCGGCAGTGAACGGCGGCGCCCCGACCAACATCTCGTATAACACCACACCGAGACTATAAACATCCGAGCGAGCATCCAGCTTTTCCGCGCAACACTGTTCGGGTGACATGTAGTAAACCGTGCCGATCGTTCTGCCAGGCTGGGTCAACGTCTGTCCAGCTTTCATGTCACGCAACTTTGCAATTCCGAAATCCACGACCTTAACTTGCTCGCGCCCATCGTCAACGTCGGGCGTCAGCACCATGATGTTGTCGGGCTTGATGTCGCGGTGAACTACATTATTCCGGTGCGCCACACCGACACCTTTGCAGACCTCCGACATCAAAGCGACAGCCCTTTGTGGATTAAGAGCGCCGCCTGTCTCAAGCAGTTTCCTTAGCGTTTTTCCCTCGATCAATTCCATGACGATATAGGCAGGCTCATCGTCACGTGCTTCGCTGAAGTCATAGATCGCGACGACTGTCGCATGGCGCAGCAGCGCCGCCGCCTGGGCTTCGCGCCGAAAACGCTCAACGGTTTTGGCTTCGTTGACGAACTCCTGGTGCAACACCTTGATAGCTACCCGATCACCAATGTTGGTGCGGCGCGCAAGGTAGACTGCGCCCATGCCTCCGGAGCCGAGCAGAGCAATCATTTGATACTTGTTGCCAATGGTCTTTCCGATCCAGGGATCGGGGACAGCGTCAGACGGGTCGAGCGAAAGAGTGTCTTTCTCTGCCAGGTCGGCCAGTGTTATCGAGGTTCCACACCCGTCACAGAACTGGGCTCCATCACGTAGAGCTTGATTGCATTGGGGACAATTCATGTTTGTTAGATTCTCGTCGACCGCCAATTTGGAGTGCGCCGACCTGTCGGCGCTTTGGCCGCTGCGACCTGTCGCAGCAGGTCTACAACAACGACCCATTACCAAAGCAGCGCGGCGTCAAGCCGCCACGGGCAAAAGCGGTGACAGGTCACCGCACTCCATATTAGGCACTACCTTCACGACAATAGATGGGTCGTCAGCACGATGCGTGTTAAATTACACTGCTTACCGGGTGGGTTCAAATTCAAATTAAGAAAGATTATCTTTGAATTCTGGGCTGATCAAAACTCTTCTCACTTCTGTTCTTCTGGTTTCGTGCCTGCTGGCTCAGCAACCGTTCACTAGCGCACAAGTCCAATCAGAGAAGGAATCCGCTGATAAAGAAATATCACGCCTGGTAATCGAAGCTGCCAAGCTCGAAGTAAAGGGCGACTACCGAGCCGCGCTGCCAATGTTGGAGCAGGCCCTGGCTATCGCTGAGAAAACGTTCGGCTCGGAAGATTTGATGGTCTACCTGTGCCTCAAACAAATAGGCACGCTTTACACCGACAAAGGCGACTTCGAACTCGCTGAACCTCCGTTAAGGCGAGCTCTGGAACTAATTGAGAAGTATCCGGACCTGCCGAAGACTGAGAACGCCGAAGCCCTCAAGAATCTGGCCATCGTCTATGATGATCTGGGTGACTTTGGTCGAGCTGAACCCCTTTACGAGCGATCATTGGCACTGCGTGAAGAAGCACTGGGCACAGACAAATTAGAAGTAGCTCAATCCATAAATTTCCTCGCCAATTTGTATGTGGAAAAAGGCGAGTACGCGCGCGCGGAAGTGCTGTTCCGGCGGGCGTTGGAGATCAACGGCAAGCTGCCCAACCCCGATCAAATGCTCTTAGCCACTCTCCTGAATAATTTGGCTCATGTCTACGAATCGCAAAACCAACTCACTAAGGCTGAGCCGCTGTACTTGCAGGCCATTGCCATCGCCGAAAAGAACAAGCCTGACAGCGTGGATCTGGCGACGTTTCTGAATGCCCTGGGTGTGGTTTACATAGAGACTGACCGCCTAAAGGCGCGCGCCGTTTTGGAGCGCGCACTCAGCCTCAGGGAAAAACTGTTAGGTCCGAATGAGGCTCAGGTGGGTAGTTCGATAAATAATCTTGCCATGCTGAGCTGGCGCGAAGGAAATCTGACAGCAACCGAACAGTCTTTGCTTCGAGCACTAGCAATCACCGAAAAAAGCCATGGTCCAACTCATCCGGACATGAGCATAGTGCTCAAGAACCTGGGCTTGTTCTATCAGGCGAAAGGTGAGGTTCCGAAAGCGATTAGTTTTCTCGCGCGTGCTAATGAAAATCGAGAGCATAACCTGGCCTTGATTGTGACGAAGGGTACGGAAGAGCAAAAGCGCTCATACATGGCAAAACTGACGGATGAAACCAGCGCCACGATCTCTCTTCATGTTAACCACGCACCCACCAATAACGCCGCCTTGCGCCTGGCGCTGACTACAATTCTCCGCCGCAAGGGCCGCATTCTCGACGCGCTGAGCAATGAATTCTCCTCGCTGCGACGCCACCTGAGCCCGCCCGATCAGGTGCTCCTGGACCAACTCTCCGCGGTGCGGGCTCAACTCGCTACTTTGGTGCTTAACGGCCCCGAGAAAAACGATTCGGACAACTACGTTGCGAGGATTAACAAGCTCGAAAGCGATAGTCAGGCGCTCGAAAAGAAAGTAGCGGCACGCGCAGGAGAATTCCATCTGCCGACCGGCCGCATAACTATTGAACAGGTTCAGGCAGCCATACCGAAAAGCTTCGCGCTGGTTGAGATTGCGCGCTACCGACCGGTGATAGTCAAAATCGGACAAAAAGTCGCCTGGCAACGCGATCGCTACGTGGCTTACGTCTTAAAGAATCGTGGCCAGCCTACGTGGGTTGAGCTTGGTGATGCTGACAGGATTGATCACGATGTTGCTCGTTTGCGCGCCGCTTTGCGAAATCCGGCGCGCCAGGATTTTCGCCAACTCGCGCGTAATCTCGATGAAGAAATCATGCAGCCATTGCGCCGCCTGCTGGGAGGCTCGCGCCAAATACTGATGTCCCCCGACGGCGACTTAACTCTGGTACCGATGGCCGCCCTCGTCGATCGAAGGCAGCATTACCTGATTGAGGATTATGCTTTTACATATCTAACGAGCGGCCGCGATCTCCTGCGTTTGCAAAGTCCCTTGCCCAGCCAGCAGGGCCCCCTTGTAATCGCCGATCCGCAGTTTGATGGGCCAGGCAAGAATGGGGCGAACGTCGCGGCTGTTCCGACGATCTCTACCCGGCGTTCAAGAAACTTTCAAGCAAGCTTTACTCGGCTGGAGGCTACGGCGGAAGAAGCCGTCGCCGTGGATTCTGTCCTGACTGACGCAAAGATGTTGCTCGGCTCACAAGCCACGGAGCGCGCGTTAAAACAGGCACGCGGTCCGAGTATTCTTCACATCGCGACTCACGGGTTCTTTTTGCCTCGGCAACCCGCTGGAAAAAGAGTATCGATAGGCGAACCCACCGTGGGTGACTTCTTCAATTCGATGATGACGCCGAGAGAAAATCCTCTTTTACGCTCAGGACTGGCACTAGCGGGAGCGAACGATCGACAGGGAGGCGACGGCGAAGACGGAATTCTAACGGCACTTGAAGCTGCCGGTCTAAACCTTTGGGGCACCAAGCTCGTGGTTCTGTCGGCGTGCGAAACAGGGATCGGTGACGTGGAAAATGGTGAAGGGGTCTACGGACTGCGCCGTGCTTTGGTACTCGCCGGAGCCGAAAGTGAGTTAATGAGCTTGTGGAAGGTGGATGATGAAGCTACACGAGATTTGATGAAAGGCTTCTACAAAAATCTCCGTTCCGGTATTTTCAAAAGTGAAGCTCTGCGTGAGATCCAGCTCTCCATGCTCAAGAGCGAAGATCACAGTCACCCTTCCTACTGGGCGGCCTTTATCCTATCCGGTGATTGGCGCTCATTGAAAAACTTGTAAACTTCCGGTCAACCGCGTCAAGAGTGTTCAACTCCGGCTGGTGTTTCTTACCGCTTTCAAAACCCAGCCGCAGATTACGCAGATGACACAGATGTTAGTTGAAATTAAGTTTTGTCGACGCCTATTTATCCTTTTGAATCAGTGTAATCTGCGTAATCTGCGGCTAAAGTTAATCAGCGCCAGTTGCCGATCAAGATGAAAGGCGCCCAATAGTAAGGGTGGGAATAAGGAGTTTTCGGATCGGGTTTGTACTCGGTTTGAGTGTTCACAGGGTTGGTCTCTTGCGTTTGGTTTGCGGTCCCGCGTAGCAGATGCAACTGGGCCTGGCGCAGCGCTTCGGCCTTGGTCAGTTCGGGGCTCGATTCACGCAAGCGATAGAAGTCGCGCATCAGCAATTGAGTGCTTTCATCGGCAACGTTCCAGAGTGTAGCCAGCACTGCTTTCGCTCCCTGACGTTGAGCCAATACCCCAAAGCCTTCGACTTCTTTCCCATTTGCGCCCGCGCCACCCGTCGCGGTGTTGCATGCGGAAAGCGTGAGCAGATCTACCCCGCTGAAAACCTGTGGCAGATTTTTTATCTCCGTCAGCGACAGGTGCGTGCCGTCGCCCAACAACAGGAACGAGTTCGTCTCATTTCCCGGACGGAACTCGAAGTGGCTGGCGATGTGAACGACCGGATAGCGCTCGCGAAGCGCGCTGGTCATTGACGTCGCAGTGAACGCTTCGTCCAACAGTACTTTGCCAACCATCACGCCACTGCCCGGAGTCGCAGCCTGTTCGGTTCGGATTATTCCCTTTAACTCTTCCGGCACGCCGTCCAGCGGTACGAATCCCGGCTGCTCCTTGGAGACTCCCAAACCTAAAGCTCGCCAATGGGCGCTCACCGGATCTTTCAAGCGACTTTGACTGGCTGGTGTGAAGACCACGTTGCGATGGTTCTCAACCAGGTAATGCCGGCCATCGTACAACGCCGCCACGGGTAAGTAACGAAGCACTCCATCCAGGGACCACATCACCGTTTGCACTTTCGCCTGGACCAGGTCGTGAGCCAATTCCGGTCCCACCAAAATGCCATACAGATCCTGAGCTAAGGGTCGAGGATCGACTCGAGAATTTCTTAAGGCGCCTCTTAACTCAAAGATTTTTCGATTGAGATCCGCGGCGCTGATTTTCGTTTCATACGCCTTTTGCACTGTGGGGGTAACCAGAATCGCGCGGTATTTGTCTTCGCCTACGACCGTGTAGATTGCAACTACACCCGGTCCCAACTCGCCCAGCGTCTCCATCAGCCCTTGAGACTCTCGCAACTGAAAGACCTTATCGTTTCCAGTCGCCGAGGCGCTGAATGATTTGTCCATCTCTTCCAGGAACTTTTGAAAAACCTGGTTCGCTACCTTGAGCTCACCTTCAAGTTTGGTAAGCTCCTGTTCTTCCGCGACGGTGCGGACGGCCTTGTCTCGCAGTTCGCCGTATTTGCCGCCAACAGCAGTCAGGCGCTCCGCAATTTCGAGATATTGTTTCTCGATCGCTTCTTCCTCGGGTGTCAGATCGATGCTCGACTTCAACGTATACGCTTCGCCGCCGCGGACAAACTCAAAGTACTCTTCAGCCTTCAGGAGACCGAGTACTTGCTGAGCTTCGGGTAGGCGTCCCCCCGCTATCAACAGGTCGGCCAACACGTGGTAGCTGTCTTCGTTGGATTTGAGAAAAGACTTTTGTAAGTTTTGCCCGAGGCCAGAGATGTTTGAGCGGAGCTGTTGTATGACATTCACGGACTGCTTGCCGTAGAAAATGGCAAGCGAAGGATTACGCTTTTCCCATAGAGCCATCAAATTGTGAAGCGTTATCGCTTCAGTATTCAGATCTCGCACTTTTCGCACGAGGGCTAACGCCTGGTGATAGTTGATTAGGGCTTTCTCAGGTTCGCGGGTCGGGCCGTAGATAGCGCCGATGTTATTAAGTGTGGCAGCCTGATTATCAAGCTCTCCAACGGCTTCGTTGATCGCCAGCGCCTGTTGATAGTATTTGAGCGCCTTGAGTGACTCGCCGCGTTCATCATAAATAAGGGCGATGTTATTTAGAGTGCCTGCTTCTGAGCGGCGATCACCCGCCGCTCTTTCTAACAGCAGGGCCCGATTGTAGTAGATGAGGGCCTGCTCCTGATCGCCAGGCGTTTCCCACAGGTTACCGAGGTTGTTCAGGGCCCGTGCTTCCCCGCGGCGGTTGCCGAGCGATTGGTAAAGTTTGAGGGCCTGCAAGTGGTACTCGAGTGCTTTCTTTCTTTCACCCAGTTCGTCATATACGTTTCCGATATTGGAAAGGGCGCTCGCTTCGCCATCACGATCACCGGTCGCCTTTCGTAACTCGAGCCCCTCAGTGCCGACTTCGAGTGCCTTCTGTTGTTCACCAGTCGCCTGGTAAAGCGACCCCAGGTTGTTAAGAACGTCCCCTTGATTGCTGAAATCTTTAGCAGCCCGGGCGAGTTGCAGCGCCTCCTTGTAGTGACTCATCGCCTTAGGCGTGTCGCCGAGCACGTTGTAGACATTGCCCATGGCGTTGAGCATGCGACCCTGCTCGGCGTGCAGACCGAGTTCATCCCGCAACTTCAAGGCAACGAGGTAGCAGTCAAGCGCCAGCTGAGCTTCGTCCACACCGTACATGTCACCCAGGCCCGCGAGCGTACTTGCCTCGCCCTCTTTGTCGCCAACCTCGCGATAAATCGGTAGAGCTTTTTTGTAGAATTCAATCGCCCTGGACAGCTGCTTACGCGACTTGTAGATCAGGCCTATGTCGTGGAGAGCGCCGGCTTCCCCGGCACGATCTCCAATTTCACGTTGCAAAACCAATGATCGTTGGTGGTATTCGATCGCCTTTTCAGGCGAGCCGAGTAAATCGTAAATATCGCCAATGCGGCTCAACAAACTGGCTTGATTGGGAGCGTCCGAGAGGTTGCGACTTATTAACAAGGACTGCTGATAGAAAGCTAGAGCGTTGCGTTTTTGGCCTTGTTCGTAAGACTGGAACCCAAGATTGTTGAGCGTTGCGGCTTGACCTTGTCGATCACCGATGGCGCGACGGATCGCCAACGCCTCGCGGTATAAGGCGAGAGCTTTTTGTACGCGCTTGAGTGTGGACGCTGCCCGCGCGCTGTAATGGATAGAGTAGGCTTCCCAGTAGCGGTCACCCAGGCTATGCCAAAGCTTGCGTGCCTCGGAACGTTTCTCAAACGCGCTTTGGAGCGACACTTCTGTGTTTTCGATCTCGAGCGCATTTGCCTCGAGCAGTAACTGCTCCGCCGATTGTCGCTTCAGGTCAGCGGCGGCAGGCGCTGCTTTGACAGACGCTGTTAGCCGGTAAGATCCGTTACGGGCATTAGTATCACTTGAGGAAATGTGCAGCCAATAAACACCGCCTTGTTTCGCTATGAAGTACAGGGGCTCCGGTCCTGGGTACTTCAATAAGTCGAACGATCGTTCGCCGTCGGGCGACAGCAGCGTCATCGTCAGGTCGAGATTTTTTGACTCTGCAACCGCCTGGAGAAACTGTCCCGAAATCAAATTGATCTCAAAGATATGGCCGTCTCCTGCAATCAGAGTGCGCTCAATGGGCTTATTAAGCAGTAGCGATTCCGGTGATTGGGCTGCGCAGACACCGGCGCTAAGGAAGAGGACGCCGATACCGAAAAGAATTAAAAGGGGCTTCATCGCTCGACGGAAAATCCAGATCGGCTGGATGCCGGTGCCATGCGCAAAGAAATTCGTCTGGTGCTGTCGATTTGAATTATGCGTCATTCGCCAGCGTCTTGCACCTTTCACAAAAATAAGGCTAGTCTGCAAACGACAATTAGCCCCGATGTTGATGGAGGTGTAAGAATGAACGATTACCCGATCGTGCTCGCGCACGGTATTGCACGTTTCGAATTCCTTTTGGCGCACTTAGTCCGAAGTATCGAGTCACTGGGAATTTCATTGCACGGTACCGCCGATGGGCTGAACTACTTTAAAGGAATTGCCACCCATCTTCGCAAAGACGGCTTTGACGTTGCGCATACGAATGTAAGCTTTGCGGCTGCCGTGGAAACTCGCGCAGCTGATCTTAAAGAAGAAATCAACACAATTCTGAAGTCTCGAGGTAAATCAAAAGTTCATATCATCGGTCATAGCATGGGCGGCCTCGATTCACGCCACATGATAGTCGGTCACGACATGGCAGATAGGGTCTGCAGCTTAACCACACTGGGTACGCCGCATTTTGGAACCAGCTTTGCCGATTGGGGCATGGCACATCACGGACACGAAATCATCGAGCATCTGAACGGCATAATCGACATAGCCGGATTTGCCGATCTGACGACCGAAGCCTGCCGGGAATTTAACCAAAAGGCGGAGCCAGCCGAAGCTGCGAACAACGTCTATTATCAAACCTACGCCAGCCGCGAGAAGCGCGAGCTGGTATTCACTCCACTCAAAGCCTCGTGGGACATAATTCAGAAAGCCGAAGGCGATAATGATGGCCTGGCATCACATAGTACGCAGCGTTGGGTTGGAGAATTGGTGGGAGCAAACGGTCAGACCAAGATTGTTCATCGGCACGATTTTCCGGTCTCAGCTGATCATCTCAACGAGATCGGCTGGTGGGACCTAAACCAACTCCGAACTGTTAACCTTTTCAAAACGAGCATTCCTGCTGCGATTAAAGACTACGAAGGCAAGATCAAAGATGTCTACCTGGACATTGCGCGGAATCTTCGACAACTTCCGCAATAGTGATTACCGGGGACTGTTAGTAGTTTGTGACTTCGGGCAGATGTTGGCGCAGACTTTAGAGAAGCTCTTGCAAACTCCTCTCATTCACACCCGGTTTCAACCGGGTGGCGAGGGTTCGCGAAAAGACACCCTAACCGTTTTCAACGGTTTCCGCCGACCACAATGAATGGAAACCGTTGAAACGGTTAGGACTGTGCTCGTGTGGAACCCTTACCACCCGGTTGAAACCGGGTGTGAATGAGAGAAGTTATTCGAGAGGCTTTTAGTCTGCGTTCCTCATTAGTGCCATTGAACCAGCGAGAGTGCCATTGAACCCGCGTGCTAACAGTTTGCGGTACTCGCCGCCAACGGTGCAGTTCGAGTCGCGGGCTGGTCGTGAACATGGCCACGCGTACGTCTGAAATCTTCATATTTCTTGCTGTCCACATCCATGTTGCTGCGGTAAGAGAGGCTCCCCACCAGGCTGATCAGGGGATGGCGTCGTTGCAAAATATTACTGGACACTCGGCCCAGGATACGCGGTGCTGCATAGAAACTTCGCCCGCACTCGGTCATCTCCTCAATGGCTTTTTCGAGAGACAAATTCTTATATGGAGCTACCGGATAGGTCAGCGTGTAGTACTGCCAGTCCTGTGGAAACTGATTTAGAGTAATCCTATTCTGTGCTTCCATCTCCTGCCACAAACGCGTGCCCGGCAGCGGCGTCATGAACAAGACGTTGAGATGATCGAGACCGTATTCGCGGGCTTTATTCGCGATGTGCTTTCCTATACCCGGCTTGTCTACGTCCAGTCCGATGATGAAGGAACCGGTAACGATCATCCCGTAACGTTGTATGCGTCGAACTGATTCGCGGAGGTCACGGTTCTTTTTGATATTGAACTTCTTACCAACTTCCGCCAGTCCTTCAGCGTCCGTAGCTTCAAATCCTATGAAGACACCGCTGCAGCCGGCTTTTACAGCCAGCTTCAGTAGTTCTTCGTCATCGGCGAAGTTAATAGTGACTTGTGACACCCACTGCTTCTTTAAGTTCGCATCTGCCATGGCCCGGAAAAGTTCCTTGGCGCGAGCGATGTGTTCGGTTCGGGTTCCCGCGAAATTGTCATCGACGACCAGAACGCGTTTTTCTTTGATTGCTTGAAATTCGCGCACGACATCTTCGACAGCTCGCTGCCGGTAGCCGGTGCCGTTAAAGGCGGTCACGCTACAGAAGCTGCAGTTCAAAGGGCAGCCCCGCGAAGTCTGAATTGCGCCGAAGGCATACGGTCCGTCAAGCATGTCGTGGCGGGGCAGTGGCACATTAGCTACCTCAGCGAGGCCTCCCGCATATCGTTGCTTCAAAGTGCCATTCTTCGCATCCTCGAGTACCTGCGGCCAAACGCTCTCAGCTTCGCCGGTTACGATCGAGTCCACATGCTGAATCGCCTCGTCCTGGCACATGCTGGCGTGAATGCCGCCCATGATTACGGTCACACCGAGGTTGCGAAAGTAAGCAGCCAGTTCATAGGCTCGAGTCGCCTGCGAAGTAAAGGCGGTGATACCTACAACGTCAGGTCGGGGCATAGTCTTGTAATCCGGTATGCCGAGGTTCTCATCCACGATAGAGATTTCCCACTCGCTCGGCGTCATTCCGGCGAGGACCAACAAGCTCAAAGGCTTCCAAACGCGGTAGCGGTTCCAACGACTTTCCTTCACATCGACGATGCTAACCAACGGGTTGGACGGATTGATGAAATGGATTCGCATAAGGGATTTCTCCATGGACCAGATGCTTCTGGATTCTTTCGTTATCTCTCGTAGCCAGGCCAAACGATGGATCGGCTACCCCGGTAATCAACATTATCGATGCCGCAGTTGCCGAATGTTCTAAAAGCTTAAGAGCTCGCTATGGGTGGGCCGGATCGCTGAAGTTCTTTTCTTCAATGATCACGAGGAAAATCCGGCCTTGAACGATAGAGCGCAACGCATGTTAATTCAGGCCACTGCTAACGACAAACTTTTTTGGGGGAAAAACAGCTGGCCGCGAAAGTTTTTCGCTAGCAACCTTGTGAGTTTGCAGCGTTGCAATAGCCCGTCCCTCAACGTAGCCGCACAAAGTTAGATCCCAACAGCGCCGGACGGTCGTGTGTGATACTTGCACAGCCAAAAACCCTCAAACGCTTCACCAACACTAAATTGTTGTAAATATTGGTAGCGCATACGGGATACTCTTCGCAACTTCTTGCTGACGCCTACCGTAGAAGTCTTAGTTTTATACAACAGTCGCGAGAAGTGATTAGTGTCGCATCTTGATCTTCGAATCACCGAAACAAAAGGATCAAGGTGGTCACTGTAGCACCGAACTCACTGCGCTCCGAACAAATAGAACCAGCCGAGCGCAGAGCTGCAACCATATAGGACCTGAAATATTTCTTTCCCGCTCAACATATATAGAGTGAGCGCTAAATGGATGGCGCCGCAGCCGCTCGGATGCTGTCCGTCGCTTTCAAGGATCTCGATGCGAGAGGCAATAGTAGATGACGTTTCGCAGTCGTTTCGTGACGAGGTATCTGAACCCACTTGAGGTCGAGGCTGAGGTTAATGCCCTGATGGAAGAGTTCGCCGACTTGTGCCGCTTGGAGTCTCTTCCTTTTCTCAGCCATGGCTATCAGGGCGAGCGCGCAGAAGCCCGCGGCCAGCATGCCATGCGCGTTCTGCGAGTGACGGCTCCAGGCAGCACGATCCTGAAACCAGCCGTGCTCCTGATGCGCTCGCAGCATGCGCGCGAATGGATCAACTCGCTCGCCATTATCGAGGTCGCGCGCCAGTTGGTTGAAAACTTCAAACCCGGCGATACGGACGCAAGGGTCCAGGAAATCACCCGGATGCTCGAACGTGTCGAGTTCCTCATCGTCCCCGAGAGCAATCCTGATGGCGTGCGCCTCAGTTTCTTCGATGAGGGGCGCAGGATGTGGCGCAAAAACCTGCGCCCGCCCGAGGACGGCGCGGGCTGCGCCGGAGTGGACTGTAACCGAAACTTCCCCAATTTTTTCGGCGAAGCCGGCTCGTCTGGTGTGCCGTGCGCAGAAACCTATCGCGGCCCCTCCGCGCTCTCGGAGCCCGAGACCGCCAACATCGCGGCACTCGTCGAGCGCGAACGCAACATCATCTTCGCCATAGACAGTCACTCGTTCGGGGAGTCCATCTTTCGCCCTTCGCTGTTAGGAGGCCAGTTCGTCGGCCCACAGCCGTTATCAGCGGAAGATGACGCGACCTATCGCCATCTCGAGGACCGTATGAACGCTGGCATTGCCAGGGTCCAAGGCACGCAGTACGACACTAGCAGTACGAGCAACCACGCGGGCACCACCGACGAATTTCTCTTCTTTAGCCACCGCATCTTCGGCTTTGACCTTGAGTGTGGCCGCGAGTTTCAACCCCCTGTGGAAGAGGCCATAACGGCCGCGCTCGAAGTGGCCGAGGCGGTCAAAATGCTGGGCCTCTGCGCTACGGGTGAGACGGGGCTCGACGTTGCGGCGCTGCTTGCGCAGCGACAACAGGAGCCGCCCACTGATGAGGATATTGCCGCTGGTCCAACTCTGGCCGCGAAGTCATGGAAAGTTGAGGCGCTTCCTCCAGAGGACTGGCGCAGGTTCAGCGTGCGGTGCGACGCCCTGCCAGACGCGCCCATCTCCGAACAGCTCCGCGCGCTGGCCGACCAGAGCCTTGATCTCGTCGGCGGCGCGCGTGACCGTGTCTTCCGGTTCATCGCAAGCGCCTCAGACTTGGAGTCGCTCGCTGACATGGGTTACCAGCCAGTCGTCGAACGCGATCTTTACGCTGACGACAGAGCGGACGTCTGAGTCTTCGACGCAAGCAGAGTTTATTTGAACTACGACCGCCCCTTTGGGACATAGGACAGGAGAATCAAACGATGATGCAAAACACAACTGAGGATATAAGCGCGGACGCAACTGCGAGTTTCAAAATTCACCTCCTTGATTTGGGCAGGGGCGCCAGCCATCAATACGGCGACTGCGTCCTCTGCCAGTTCGGAAACGTCTCTGTCCTCATTGACGGCGGTCACAGCAACGACGCCGAAATCATCCTCCCGCAGCTCCAGAGGGTGCTCAACCAGTCGCCCGCAGTCCACGTCAATCTAATTATTACGACGCACCCACACGACGATCACATCGGCTGCCTGCCGCGGCTCGTGGCGGACGGCCAGTTGACCACCGACTGGGCACTGTTAACCGACCCGCAATACCGCTGGGGTGATCCTGGCGACACCGACACGCAGTTTGCACTGCGGCCCGGCCGCATGCGTAGCGTGGCGGAAGCTGTTCTCGAACACGACCGCTCCGACCTGCCCGACGACGAGTTGACGCCGTTCATAGACAACCTCGGAAACCTGGAGACGCGCTACCGGATGATGATTGCCCAGCTCCGTAGTCATGAGACGACGACGGTCGTCCTCCACGGCGAGGACGAGACCGCGCTCCTGGCTGCCTTCGAAGGCATCGGGCTGAAGGTCATCGGGCCAACGCGCGCGCATCTGGAGGAATGCGCGCGATTGGTGCGCGCGAGCACGGATGAGTCGTTCGAAGAACTTGACCAGCTTTTTGCTGTTGATTCGCCGGTAGACGTAGCAACCATCTACCGCAGCATGGTCGCCGCCCCGACCGACGCGGTCCCAAGAAACCGAGGAGCTATGAACCTTCAGAGCATTGTCACGAGTTTCCGGTTCAAGGGGCAGCGCGTCCTCTTCGGCGGGGACATGCAGTTCTCCGATCCGCAGGTTGACAGCCAACTCCTGCTCGACGGCGTCACGCAAATGCGCCACGACATCAGCGCGGATGCCCCCTACGCCTTCGTCAAGCTGTCGCACCACGGGAGCGACAACGGATTCTCCGAAGAGATTCTCGCGGAACTCGGCGACACCAGGCTTTACGGCATCTGCCTCGGGGATGCCCGCGGCCATCACCCGCATCCGGATATCCTCGACCTGCTCAACGAAAACCGTCAACGGATAGATTGGGTGCGTACCGACCGCAACGGGCTCGTGACCATCACGATCCGCGCTGACGGCCCTCTTCCCCCACAGTTGACGCACGGCAACATCGATGATGCGTCCCCGAACACGTTCGATGACACAGACTTTTTCGTATCCGAGACCTTGTCGCGTCAGGCGAGCTTGGACACCGATGGCGTCCAGACCTTCGTCGAGACATCTGGCTCCTCCGCCGCCGCCGAAATTTACGCGCGAGTCCCACCCAACGCAGCGCGCGTCAGCTTTAGTGTCGAACTCACGCCCGGATCGCCGCAGGTCGCTGTAGACGCGGGCGGCGTTCCCGATATCGTCCCAGCCGGCGAGGGGCGTCTTTTGAGCGCCGCTGACGACGTGATGGCCGACGCGGAACAACTCGGCCCTTCGCGCAGTGTGCTCCTCACACAACTTAATCGCACAAGGGCGCGCGGCTGGCTTCCCTTTTTCAACGAGGCCGCGACCCAGTTCAGTTTTCCCGTCGCACTGCTGCTTGCTATCGCCTCGCGCGAAAGCAACATTCAGAACATCCTCGGCGACGGCGGTCATGGTCGCGGCATCATGCAGATTGACGACCGCTCGTTCCCGGACTTCGCCAACTCCGGTCGGTGGCGAGACCCGAGATTAAACATCCTAATGGGAGCCAGAGTGCTCAGCGGTAAGCAACGTTTCCTCTCGCAAAGGGGGGTCGATGGGGATGTGCTCAGGCGCGCCAGTGTGGCGGCTTACAATAGTGGCGAGGGTAACGTATTACGAGCCATCAGGAGGGGCTTGAGCGTGGATACCTTCACTGCCCACCGGAACTACTCTGCCGACGTGTTAGGGCGCGCCGCGCTGTTCTCCGAATTACTCTCATGAGAAAAATCATGCGCAAACTTCCTCTTTTCCTCCTGACGCTCCTACTCCTCTGGTCGGCGACCGCACCCGATGGCCGCGCGCAGAAGCTCTCGGTCAGCCCGGAGGACAAGGCGCTGGTCATCAACGGCACCCTCGGCTCGGGGACCACCAGTTTCACGCGCCACTTCACCATCACGCTCGTGGGTGGCGCCGGCACGGAAGCCAAGCAGATCCAGATCAGGCGCTCCGACCTCGTCATGCAGGGCTCAAACGGCGAGGTCCTGGATCGCGGAAACCTGAGTTTGGCCGCCATCGCCCTGAAACCGGGGCAGATCATGGACGCGGCGCTGACAGTCAACAATGTCACGCACTCGGGCACATATACGGCGACGATCAAGTTATGGCTGCCCGAACAGACCGAGGCCGAGGCGGAGGTCATCAACCTCACGCTGAACGCAGACCCGAGGGTGGTCGTGAGTCCCCCAACCGGTGCGTCGGCTCAGGTTGCACATTGTGGGCTGTTGCCATGTCGCTTCTCGGGCTGGCTACCACAGAACCTCATCGGAAATAAGCGGGGGCTGCTCCTCGACAACCAGACGCCTGGCGATGTGGCTGTCGAGAACCAGTACGTCGTTCTGCGCGGCGAGAGGACGGGACGCATCCTCACTGCCGCGGATGTCCGCCCGAGCGTCGCGTCCCAGATCCTCCCCGCCAGTCGTTCTGTCCCCGTCGACCTCGAGGTCGTCGATCGAGACACGATTCCGCCGGACAGCTACATCGGCACGTTGCGTCTTGGGCTGAAGGGCGCGGACAGTCCAACGGTAGTCGGCTTTACGCTCAACGTTCGCACGGCTCCCTGGTGGCCGCTCCTTATCCTTGTGCTCGGCGTCATCGCCGGGCGGCTCATTCAGAAGATGTCTACACCTGAGGCACTCTTGCAGGTCAAGCTCCTGAAACGGCTCTTCCGCATTCAAGACTCAATAGTGCAGTTGCGGTCGGACCGTGATCGCCAACTGCTGCTCGGCCGCCTTGACGACCTCAAGGCGCGGATTGACTCAGGCAGCGAGACAGAACAAGTTCTCACACAGGAGCTCGACAAAATGGAAGTCGCTGTCCGCCTCCTTCGCAGGCTTGAGGTGCTTGAGGACGACGCGGCGCAGCTTACAGACGTGACGGTGCGCGCTCAGATTTTGAAGAAGATTGACACCGCCGCCCAAACGCTTCTCGAGGGTAACGCCACCGAGTCCACACGGCTCATCAACGAAATCGAGGTCAGCCTGCGGCAGGCGCAGACGAATGTGACTGATGCAACCGATGCGTCCGGGGCGGTCCGCGTCGAGACTGCCCTTGCTTCGGCGCGCGATGCCAGGATCGCAGGGGAGGAAGCTGACAAGGTCTTCAATGCGCCGCCGGCCAGAATACCGGGGCGGCCGGAGCGTTTCCTGGCCACGCTAGCCGGCTCTGACCTGATGAGCGCAGGCGCGCGCTTCTGGGTGTGGCGGCCGATCTTCTTCCTCCTTCTTCTGTTTCTGCTGACGTTCATGGGGCTGAAGAGTCTTTACATCGACAATGGCACGAGCTTCGGTGTTGGCGGCGTGTACGACTACCTCGGACTCTTCCTATGGGGACTCAGCGCTGACGTAGTGCAGCGCACCTTGCAATCCGTGTCGTTGCCGAGAACCTAAGCCCCGCACTTTACTAATCACGGTTCAACTAAAAAACAAATAGCGGAGGACGGCCCCCGCTATTTGTCTGTAAAGCCGCCTGCGCGTCGTTTAGGAATCGGCCTCGCCTACCTGATGACCGACCAGTGTGAGATCCTCCGTGACGGCGAGTGCCTTCTCGGCGAGGTTGTTGTTCTCATGAATTTGCGATCCTTCGAGTGGCCCATCGTGCGGAGTCACTTCGACCAGAATATGCGGAGCCCAAGGCTGCCCGTCGGGCGCGAGGTCAGGCGGCATCAACGCATCCGGCCAGGGAATGTTGACGATGAAGTCTTCGCCACCTGCGATTTGCGGCAGTGCGACCTCACCGATCAAGTAGGTGCCGCGCTCCCAGTTATTCGGGCTGTGATTGGCGACGCCGTTCAGCGGCTCCCAATCAGCAGGATGCTCAAACGGGGTGCCGGTGAATGACGCTACGTAGAAGCGCACCCATGCGTCTAAACTCGGCGCCGTGCCGCGATTCTTCACGCGCGCGTAGATCCAGCGTCCGCCCTCGCTCACCGGGGCCTGGTGCGGCCCTGCCTCGTCGTAACTGCCGGGGAGGGCACCTGCATCTTGCGCCGGATCAATGTTTCGCACCCAGATGTCGGGGCTGTCGGCAGAGACGGCCGCCGTCTCGCCCGTGTCTTCGAGCGTCTTGCGAATCATCAGATCCCTCGGAAATTCATAGTCGATGGCCACGCGAACGGCAGCCTCGGCGTTGAGCCGGCCGTAGCCGTACCAGCGGCTGAAGACCGGGGGAAGGCCGGAGTCGTTGGAGGGGTCGCCGTTCTCGTCGAGCCAGCGGCCGATGGGGCTTGTGTTCGCCGTGTCGAACTTGATCGCCGTCGAGCGCAAAATCTCCCGAACCTCGACCCAGGTCAGGCGTGGGTTGGCCGAAAGGACGAGCGCGCAGATGCCCGCACTGAGCGGGGTTGCCGAAGAAGTTCCCCCGAAGTCGTTCGAGTGGTCCGCGTCACCCGCAACAACAGCATCTCCGGCGTGGTGCGAGTTCCGCAGGCCGGTGACGGGGACGATGCCAGTGGCAGGATTGGGGGCTCCTACCACCGTGACGGGCTCGCTGCCGTCCACACCGGGACTTCCGACGAGGAGGCGCGAACCGTTGGCAAGCCCGGCGACCGAAGCAACTCTGATCTGCGTCTGGCCGGGATTGGCATCGTCGCTAAGCGACGTGGTCGAGATCGGAGCGGACGGGAGATTGCCGTCATTCAAGAAGCTCGCCGTCCAGGTCGCAAAACTCGCCGGCGGGTTGTGCAATGCCGGGAAGGCGCTGTGGCTCGGCGCACACCAAGCGACTTTGCCCCAGCCGCTGTAGGGAGCACGCACTTCCTGCCGTGATGCGTCGAGGCTTGAGGCTGCGACCGAGAAGCTGCGCTCGTAAGAGCCGTAGGGCCGGAAGTTCTCGATGTTCACGTTGTTATTACCCGCGGAAAAGAGAGCGAGGCAGCCCTTGCCGTTGCGCCCGCGCGTGGTGATGTGGTCGAACATGTCGCGAGCGCTCGCCGGAAGCGGCGAGCCCGAGCCAAAGCCGATACTGCACGTAATGATGTCCGCGCCGCGCGGAAGTGGCGGCGGGAAGTTGAGGTTGAGGCTGCGCGCGTTCAGGCCGGCGGCCCAAACATACATCTGGTGGATCGCGGCCTCGCCGGACGGAAAGATGAGGCCGATGAGGCGCGCGTTCGGCGCGGCGCCAGCCACACCGCTGCCGACGGCGGCGCTTGGTGGATTGTTCGCCAACGCTCCGGCGACGCCCGCGCACGCGACGCCGTGATCGCCCAAGGGGTCGTCGTTATGCGGAACCACCTGCCTGAAGTCAAAGAGGTGGGACACCTTGTTGCTGCCGTTGGAAACGGTGCCCTGGAAGTCGGGATTTTCAGGCACCCCACCGTTCGACTTAATGCCCTGATCGACGACAGCGATAACGACGTCCGCGCTCCCGAACTGTGAGTTAACACCGTGCTTATCGTGGAGCCGCTGCCATGCGCCGGGAGCCCCGACCAGTTGTCGATCCCAGACACCGGGCCAAAGGAAGTCGTTGGGTACAATTTGATCCAGCTCGGGCGCCTCGGCTAGATTTGGTTCGGCATACATGACGCGTCCTGTCTCCAACAGACGCTCGGCGATGCTGTTGATACCCTCGCCGATGTCCGCTGGGGCTTCGGTGAGGAAAACGTTATTGGCGTAAGGAAGCGTGTCAATGACGTGCAATTCCTCACGGCTGAGTAGGTCCTGCGCCTGGCCTCGCGTCACTTCGGGACGGAAGCGAACCGTCAGGCGGTTGGTGAAAACAGTGAAACCTTCGCCCGACTGATTGAAGAGCGGGCCAGCCGCTTCGACAAGCGGGCTCTGACGCAGGACTCTTAAATCCTCATTACCGGCGGCTTCGTTATCTGCGTCGGACGGATTCTGCCGCCGCACGATCATCGCACCGGGAACCGACGCGCGCCTCTGAGTGCCTCCCTCTTCTATGGCAGCATCCGTGAGCGAGTTCAGCCCCGCCGGCACAAGTCCCAGAGTGTTGAGCAGGGCTTCGAGCGACTGCTCCACCGACTCAGCGCTGTCCACCTGCGCGCCACTGGTGGGCGCTGGGATGATGCCGAGCAAGCCGGGTTGCGACTCATAAGGCACACGCGAGTCGCCGCGAAAGGTGTAGGCAGAAGTTTCCGGCACAAGCGAGAAAGTCAGCGCCGTTGGCTTTGGCTGTACCTGAACCCGCGAAGACTCCTCACGGAAGCCTGCGCGGAGGACGTTGATGCGGAAGAAGCCCGGGCGCAGGTTATTGAAAAAGTAGGTCTGACGCTGCGGGTCGAATTCCGCCTGCGCGCTGTCGCCAACTGCCTCAGGCTCGGCGGTAATGGTCGCGCCCTGGGCCGGCTCGCCGGCTGGGTCTAAGAGGGTTACCTCTAACTGATACTTGTTCATGGGATTCTCCAGAAGTTAAGTCTAAGGAACTCTCCTGCCATCACGCGACGCGCGGCGGCGAACTATGTCGTGTGGATTGAGCTCCTGCAAAAATATATGTCCTTATCGTGATTAATATTTCAACGCGCGAACGTGAGAGCGATAGCTGACAGACTTGTAAATTATTGAGTGGGCCGGAAAGGCGTTGGCGCGTTCAAATCCACACGCCGAAGATGGAAGCTCTGCTTCGCTTACGGGACGATGACGGCGTAATGGTCTCCCTGTCTATCGTCTAAGGTCTGCCACTCCTCCGGGGCGGGCGTGAAGGCCAGAATTTCACAATGATACGTCGCCGGCGTCAGCCCCTGCAGGTTAATCGAGTGGTGGAGTCCCACCGTCAGGCTGACGCGGCTGCCCAGCGCCCGGCCGAGAAACATCCGCCGCTGGTGCGGGTTGAACCGCACGGCTCCCGTGGTCGGGATGTCTGTGTCCCACGACAGTGTCGTACCGTTAATCACGACGTTTGAGACGATTGGGAACCGGACCGTTCGCGCCAACTCCGCCGCCCTCTGCGCGGTCAGCCGGCCGCTGCCCCAGTTGTCATCCGGCGCAACAGCTGCGGCCCCGTCCCGGCGTGCGGCTCGCGAGAGAATTTGCTTGATCTGTTCGCAGGTGAACTGCGAGTTAATCTCCAGCAGGAGCGCTGCGACCCCTGTCACATGTGGGGCTGCCATACTTGTTCCCGGCATGAGCGTGTATCCCGGTGCGAAAAGCGGAAGCCCAGCAGCCGAGGAACGTACCGAGACGATTGCCTCCCCTGGAGCTGACAACTCCGGCTTGCGCAGGCCGTAGCGCGTGGGGCCGCGACCGCTGAAACGCGACAGCGATCCGAGTGGTGCATCGTTATTGAACCGCGTGACGTAAGACCCAACGGTAATGATCCGCCGCGCAGTGCCGGGAATGCTGATCGTGCAGGTCGGGTCATTGTCGGCGGTGATGAAGCGCGTCTGCTCTGCGCCCCCGTTACCGCGCGCCGTGCGCTCGATCCAGACGTGGAACTGGCCATCGGTGATCTGGTCGCCGCGAAAGTGTAATGACCATCGACCCGGCTGAACCCGCGGTGCAGTCCCGCGGCCGATGAATATCATCGCGCGCACATCGCCTGTGCCGCCTGCGTCCACGCTGCTGGCGTCGATACGCACGCGATTGTTGGCGCTCGTCTCGAAGGTGTTGACGGCGCCCGGCAGGACGAAGTCGTTCGCCACCGGGGTGGGTCCGCCGGGAGCCTGCACTGCGATGCCGATGCGGTCGGCAGCGTCGAACCAGACCTCGAACACGTCCTGCTGGGTGTTGCTCCCGCTCGATTCGAACTGTCGGCGGATAGGCGCTGTGCCTTGAGTTACCGTGCCGCTTGCGTGGATGCGCCAGGTCTGTTCGTTGCCTGCCGATTTGACTATGACCACGCCAGGCAATCGCGCCAAATTGTCCATCGCTGTCTCAAGCGGCATCTCGCCGGAATGACCGCCGCCGTTATTGCCGAGGCTCATGTTGATGGAGACGGGCCGGTTCAACTCGCGCGCGCGGTCGACAATGTAGCGGAATGCGATCGTGGCCGACGTGGATTCGCCGAGGGTTCCGGCGTCGCTTCTTACAGCAACAATGACCAACTCGGAGTCCGGGGCCATGCCCACGAACTGTCCACTCGAACGTCGCCCGTTACCCGCCGCGATCCCAGCCACGTGCGTACCGTGCCCGTCCACATCGTTATGGTTCACGGGGATGGGGGCTGGGCTGGTTCTTAGGGCCGCATCGAGGTTTGCTTTCGTGAACTCCCGGCCGAACGGCACGCGGCCGCCCGCAACGGAAGCGACTGATTGATCCCATAGGAAACGTATGCGCGAGGAGCCGTCAGGCAGGCGGAAGTCGTCGTGTCTGAAATCGATGCCGCTGTCGACAATGCCGACGAGCACGTTAGTCCCGCGCAGCGTCGGCGCAATCGTCTGCAAAGTGCGGACACCCACGTCGGGTCCGGAGCGGTCCAGGTCAGGGAAGAGTTGCTTTGACGCTTCGACGACCTCGATCCAGTCCTCTTGTAAAAGGTCCTCGATACGGTTGACGGGTACGCTCCCGCCGACAATGACCACTGGGCCGTCTATGACCGAGCGAACATTGACGCCCAGCGCAGTTAGCTTCTTCTCGATGCTGCGCACTGCCTTGGTCCCTGGCCCCTTGCGGCAGCGCAGCAACACGTCAATGCTCACTACGCGACGAGCGGTGGAGACCGAAGCCAGGCGCGCCGACTCAACAAACTCGATTCGCTCTTCAGTTGTCTGTTCCTGTAGGAACCGCAGACGCGGATCCAGCTTTCCCTCGTTCATCTCTCAACGCTCCTTTTCTGAGTCGCCGGAGCTTTCGCCGTAAAGAGGGCGTGACAGTTGAACCTCTTGCACGCAATCTAGTTCGGCAATCTGTTGAAGGTCGGTTGAGTTGAGGTGCCCAACGATGATGTCGCCCACTTGCCCGTGCACTTTCAATCCAGCCTGCTCCAACTGCTTCGTGGCCGCGCGCTCGTCTGTGACCCGGACAGTCACTTCAACGCCTTCAGCAGGCAGACCGTCCTCGATCTGCATGCGGCTGTAGGGATCTAACTTTGCTCCCCACGTTTTCGAGCTATCCACGTCCGCCTCCATAGGGTTGCGAACTCCGCCTTGAGCTTCAAGCTCAGTCGAAGCAATCATGTTTTGCGGCAGGGCATTTGGCGCACGATACTAACTTACAACCACTTCAAAGTATAGAAGGCTGTGTTGAGAGAATATATAAAGGAAGTTGGTAGCGCATACGGGACTCGAACCCGTGATCTCTGCCTTGAGAGGGCAGCGTGTTAACCAACTACACCAATGCGCCACGCGTTGGAGGTCAGGATTATAGCGGGCGGGACCGGGCACGGCAAAGCGACGGAGACAAAAGAAGTAGTCCAATGGGGGCAGGACAAAAAACTTCAAACCTGGATGGACAAGTCGCAACCATCTCATTCACACCCGGTTTCAACCGGGTGTGAGTGAGAAGAAAGAATCGACTAACCGTTTCAATGGTTTACAAGAACGGAACCCTTACGCCACTTAAACTTTGAGAGGCATCTCTGTCAGGTGTTATACTGCGCGGCGTTCTCGGCGGATTTGTAATTGTTCGCGCTTTCTTGAATTGTCAGGTCTCCGCTGAGAACGATCTGCGCACTTATCCCAGCAACATTTTCTGGAGTTTATGCCGCTCCTCGTCTCGGGTCTTCAAGCCAATCCGCAAGCTCCACTTTTCAGATCAAGCCACCCGCTACCGCAGGTGGTACTGACAGAACTGCCCATACATTTCTCTTCTCTATTAAAGTTGACGCACCTTGTTTCCGAGGGCGGACACGCGGGTCCGCCCCTACAGAGGACACTCTTTTGAACCTCGTCGTTCTGCGAGAACAGCAAGCTGGTGAAGCCCGCGTGGCCTTGATGCCTGAGTCTGTTCGCAAGCTCACGGCATTGAAAGCAAACGTGACCATCGAAAGTGGCGCTGGTAAAGAGGCCTCGCGTTCCGATGAAGAATTTTCCGAAGCCGGCGCCACGATCTCGAACGATAGAGAGGCTTTGCTGGAAGCCGCGGATGTTCTGGCAGTCGTGAATCGACCGAGTGCGGAAGATCTATCCAAACTCAAATCAGGCGCGGTTGTAATTGGGTTCCTTCGCCCACTCGATGAGCCTGCTGAGTTGAAGCCGGCCCTGACACACGGACTAACAACCTTTGCGATGGAGTTGGTGCCGCGCATCACGCGAGCGCAATCAATGGACGCGCTTTCGTCGATGGCTACGGTCGCCGGTTACAAAGCCGTGCTGGTTGCTGCCGAACGCTTGTCACGCATGTTCCCGATGTTGATGACTGCAGCAGGTACAGTGCCTCCGGCAAAAGTTCTGGTGCTGGGCGCCGGTGTAGCTGGCTTGCAAGCGATCGCAACAGCGCGGCGCCTGGGCGCAGTTGTCGAGGCTTATGACGTGCGTGCAGCGGCAGGTGAACAGGTGAAATCGTTGGGCGCAAATTTTCTCGAAGTCGATCTGGGTGGATTGAAAACGGAAGATGCGGGCGGTTACGCGGTCGAGCTATCCGAAGAAGCCCTCGAGCGCGGCCGGCAATTGATTGCCAGGCACGCGCAAACGAATGATGTCGTCATAACGACGGCGCAAGTTCCCGGACGGCGAGCCCCACTGCTCTTAACTGAAGCAGCAGTTGCAGGAATGAAGCCCGGCTCGATCATCGTCGATCTCGCCGGCTCGACGGGTGGCAACTGTGCGCTGAGTAAACCGGGCGAAACTATTGAAGTTAACGGCGTCACGATCTTCGCGCCGCTGAACTTGCCCGCAACGGTGCCGGTACATGCAAGTCAGCTTTATTCGCGCAACATCACCGCATTTCTGACTCCGTTGATTAAAGAAGGCGAGCTCAAGATTGATATGGCTGATGATGTGGTTGGGCCATCTTGCGTTACGCATCAGGGCCAGTGGGTGAATCAACGCGTAGCGGCAGCAGTGGGAGCGTCAACGGGGAGTTAACGATTGTAGTAAGAACAATACCAATCTGAAGATTGAACTCTGAACGCCTGTTTGGGACCTTAAGCTTTTTGATGGAGTAACGCATGTCTTCGACCACACTAATCGCATCTCTGTATGTTTTTGCTTTGGCTGCGTTCCTGGGCTACCAGGTTATCTCGCGGGTGCCGCCGCTTTTGCATACCCCGTTGATGTCGGCGACTAATGCGATTTCGGGCATTTCACTCGTTGGCTCCATAGTGACGGCCGGCGCTCATTACAACACGGTGAGCACGATTCTCGGATTCATTGCGGTAGTTTGTTCGACTACCAATGTCGTGGGCGGATTCGTAATTACTGATCGAATGCTTCGCATGTTCAAACGGAAGCCGTCAAAAAAAGATTAGTACTTGGTTTTTGTTCTTGGTTCTTTGTTCTTTGTAGTTGATTCTGGTGAGACGCAGTTGCTGCCAATGAAGATTAAGGGACTGCGACAAGCCAGCAAAGCGTCAAGCACAAAGAACCAAGCACAAAGAACGAAGAACTGATCAGCACTAAGAACAGAAGCCAAAGACCCAAAACCAAAAACCCAAGACCAAATTTTGCAAACCTACTTCATCGAAATCAGCTACCTGCTAGCTTCAATCCTTTTCATCCTCGGATTGAAGGGCCTGAGCCATCCTGAAACCGCCAAGCGCGGGATGCACCTCGCTGAGTTCGGCATGTTGATGGCAATCATCGGCACGCTGCTTCACCACGAAATCATTACTTACACGTGGATCATTACCGGACTGGTGATTGGCTCGCTGGTCGGACTTGCAATGGGCGTGTGGGTACCGATGACGGCAATGCCGCAACGGACCGCACTCTCACATGCGTTTGGAGCCTTTGCCGCAGCGCTCGTCGGCATTTCCGAGTACTACCGTTTGGGTGGACATCTCGACACCATCACGATGGGAGCGCTCGGCTTTGAAGTGATGCTCGGCGCGCTGACAACAACGGGTAGCCTGCTCGCCTTCGCCAAGTTGCAGGGCATGATTCGCGGCACACCGATGACGTACAAGGGTCAGAACATTTTCAATATGACCCTGCTGGCTACAACCATCGGCATCTTCATTTACCTCGTCGCGGTCCCCGGTTCGATGCCGCTGTTTTTTACGATGGTTGGCCTCTCGCTCATTTTCGGAATCCTGTTAGTGCTGCCGATTGGCGCCGCCGATATGCCGGTGGTGATGTCGCTCTTGAATTCTTACGCGGGTCTGGCTTCGGCAGCGACCGGTTTTGTTTTATCTAACAACGTACTCATCATCGCCGGTACTCTCGATGGCTTCTCTGGTTTTATTCTTTCAGTGCTGATGTGTCGAGCAATGAATCGCTCGATAACTAATGTTCTGTTCGGAGCGTTTGGCTCGGCGGCCCAATTAACGGCGGGAGCCGAGGGCGAGCAGGGCGCCATGCGGGAAGTAAATCTCGACGACGTAGCTGTGCAGCTCGCTTACGCGAAGCAGGTAGTGTTCGTGCCTGGTTACGGCATGGCGACGGCGCAGGCGCAGCACGCAGTGCGTGAGCTTGCCGGCACGCTCGAGAAACGCGGCGTCAGCGTGAAGTACGGTATTCATCCGGTGGCTGGACGCATGCCCGGTCACATGAATGTGTTGCTGGCTGAGGCGAATGTGCCTTACTCATCGTTGTATGAGCTGGAGCAGATCAATCCGGAAATGGCGGCCACCGATGTGGCCATCGTGATCGGCGCGAACGACGTAGTTAATCCGGACGCTCGAGACAATCCCGGCAGTCCCATCGCCGGCATGCCAATCATTGAAGTCGATCGCGCGAAATCAGTGGTGGTCCTCAAGCGGGGACAAGGCAAAGGATTTTCCGGTCTCGAGAATCCGTTATTCTTCAAAGACGTGACCGGCATGCTCTACGGCGATGCAAAGGATTCCCTGACGCGACTGGTCCAGGCCGTGAGCCAGGCGTAGGCGAGAAGCGATCGGTAAGAACGCCTCTTATTCACACCCGGTTTCAACCGGGTGATAGAGTTGCCGAAGATAATCAAAAACCGTTTCAACGGTTTAGGACGTCGCCCAAACAACAAACCGTTGAAACGGTTCTCTTAGTTCCCGGGCCAAGACTCACACCCGGTTGAAACCAGGTGTGAGTGAGATGAGTCGACGGCCCCTCTTACTGGGCGATTTTACTCTTAACCGCTAACTTCATTTTAGGAAAAACGATGAAAAAATTCTTAGTCATTCTACTTTTGTTTACTAACCTGGCGGTGCTGTTGCCGCCAGCTTTCGCGCAGCGCAAGCGTGAAAAAACCGCAACAACGCCTGCGGCACTCGCCACGCAACGCGGCGCCGATCAAATCACGGCGGACCAGATGCGCGGCTATCTCAGCTTCATCGCGTCGGACGAGATGGAGGGCCGCGACACTCCGTCACGCGGCCTGGATACGACTGCCAAATTTCTCGCCATGAATCTCCAGCGCTGGGGCTTCAAGCCTGCCGGCGATGACGGTTCCTTTTTTCAGCACATCGCGCTGCGGCGCGATCGAGTTGACGCCTCGCAAACTAAAGTCGAATTGAACGGTCAGATTTTGGCCATCGGCGAGGACTATCTTCCGGGTAACGTCGCCGGCGAGATCAGCGGTCCATTGGTCTTCGCCGGTAACGGCTGGTACATAAAGAATAAAGGCATTGATTCCTACAAAGATATTGATGCAACTGGAAAGATCGCAGTGATCTTCGCTGCTCCAAATGCTAATCCGAGAAGCGCTTCGTTTTTGGATCTAGGTAAACAAGGCGAGGATTGGCTCAACCCTGTCGACAACGCCCGCAAGCACGGAGTCGTGGCATTGATTTATGTGCCTGACTTTCAGTACTTCGCCAACTGGGATCGGAACCGCCAACGCCTGCTTGATCGCGGCGCGACTGTCGTCGAAAAGTTTATGAACGCCGCCGGCAGCACTCTGCCGACGATCGTGATTTCGCCAAAAATTGCCAATGCGCTTTTCCAGGGAGAGCGGCAGGGCGCCACGTCCCTTTTCGAAAAATTCTACGGTGGCTCAATCGAAAACATGCCCGAGCCGTTTTTGATGAGCGCTCAGAAAAAACTCAGTCTGAAGATTACCGTCAAGAACGAGGCTTTGGGTACCCAGAACGTCGTCGCGATTTGGGAAGGTGGCGACCCGGTTTTGAAAGATGAATATGTCGCCCTCGGCGCTCATTACGATCACATTGGAACGACGAACATGCCCGTCAATGGCGATTCGGTTTTCAACGGAGCAGATGATGACGGCTCAGGCACGACGGCATTGCTATCAATGGCGGAGGCGCTTTCGCGAAATCCAACTCGGCCCAAGCGCTCGACACTTTTTGTGTGGCACTGTGGAGAAGAAAAAGGTCTTTGGGGCTCTCGCTACTTTACGAACTACCCCACGATTCCTCTTGATCACGTGGTCGCGCAGCTAAACATCGATATGATCGGGCGCAGCAAGAAGGAAGGCGACACCAGCCCTCGCAACCGGCGGCTGACAGGGCCAAACGATATTTACGTTATTGGTTCCACGATGATGAGTACTGAGCTGGGCGAGATCAGCCAGTCAGTAAACAAGAGTTATCTGAATCTCACTTTTGATCTTCGTTACGACGACCCTGCGGACACGGAACGATTGTTCTACCGCAGCGATCACGTCAACTACGCGCGTAAGGGCATCCCGATCATCTTTTTCTTTGACGGCGTGCATGAGGACTATCACCAGCTCGGCGATACGTCCGATAAGATTGATTACGAGAAAATGGTGAAGATAACGCGGACGATTTACATGATGCTTTGGGAGATAAGTAATCGGCCGGCTCGCATCAAGGTTGATAAGCCGATGCCTGCTCAACTTCGAAGTGCCTCGTGAAATCCGGTCTTAGGTGGTCGGATTCAGAATGCAGGAAGGTTGAATCAAGAGATTTTCCATATATCATTTGCCATTTTTCATTTTTCATCATCGATCATCGTCGATGTTGAGAAGAGCTTTACCTCACCAGGATCAAGCTATGAAAACGAAATGAAAAAATGGCAATTGGTAAGTGATATATGGCAAATCACGAAGGAGGCGCGGCTTGCCTAATTCTGCTTCGTTTCAGCGACTAGCCGGCGATAGGCTTCATCCCGTGTGAGTCCCAGCGAGCGCGCCGCCTTCTTCAATGCCGCTCGGTGATCTAATCCTTCCTTTTCAAGTTCCGCAACGACCGCGGCAACACTAGTTGATAAATTACTAACCTCGACTTCATCAATTGCGCCGCGTTCGATAAGAAGCACCAGCTCGCCACGAGCTTTGTCACTTGAAGAAAACTGCGCAGCAAGCTCGTCCAGTGTTCCTCGCGCAAACTCCTCGTGAAGTTTGGTTAGCTCTCGCGCCACGACTGCCTGGCGCGGGCCCAGTATTTCTCGGGCGTCTTTCAACGCAGCCGCTATACGATGCGGCGCTTCATAAAAAACTATCGTGGCCGGCATCGAGCGCAACTCGGCGAGTCTGGCGCGTCGCGCATTACTCTTCGCCGGAAGAAATCCCCCAAAGAAAAACTCGTCGGTGGGTAAGCCCGAACAAACCAGGGCCGTGATTACGGCATTTGGCCCGGGCACGGGAATAACCGGCACCTCATTTTCAATCGCAAGCTGGACGAGTCGAAAACCGGGGTCGTTAATTCCCGGCGTGCCGGCGTCGGAAACGATCGCTACGCTTTCGTCACCTCGAAGGCGACGCACCAACTCTGCGGCACGTTCGCGCTCATTGTGATCGTGATAGCTGACCGTGGGCGTGTTGATTCCGAAGTGAGTAAGCAGCTTTCGCGTGTGACGGGTGTCTTCACAAGCGATCAGATCTACGTCAGCAAGGATCTTTAGAGCCCGCTGTGTAATGTCTTCAAGATTACCGATGGGAGTCGCAACAATGTAAAGAGAACCTGGCACATGACTATTGTACTGCAGGCTGCCAGCCTGCAGTGGTCCCGCAGCTTCAACAAATTAGGAGTGCGACAGCCGACCCACGGATTGAACTCCTGGGGCGAGCGACAGGCTGGCAGCCTGTCGTACTATCTGTAGTCTTCGCTGATTAGCTTTGCGAGGTGAGCCCGAATGCCGGACTCGCGAAACGGTTCTTTCTTTTCTGTATCCTCGAGCACAACCCAGGACGGCGATGTGTCTCCCGAGCGCACCAGCAACAATTCCTGATTCAACGATTGCTTTCCAAAATGTTGGACACGCGCGTGTGCCAATCCGCCGCCGCGCACAAATCGATCGCTCGGCACCCGCGGCCAACCAGCTGCAATCGACAACGAGCGCACTCCAAAGTTCAAAGAAAGTCGAGGCCCAACCATTGTCGCATTATGAACGGCGAACCGGTGCGATAGCTCTCTCGAGATTTGCAGGCTGGCTCCGGCACGGTTGGCATCTCCAGCTAACTTCTCGAACGTGCTCATTAGCCAATCGATTCCTGCTCGTCGCGACAAATCGTTGGAGGCACGAAGTCGCAGGTACTCGGCTATGTCAGTTCTTCCGGCGCTTTGAGCCCTTCGGTGAGCCTCCGCCAGCGCCAGCTCCCAAGCCTCTTCAAGTTCGCTCACTGTTGGTCCTCAAGGCAGAAACCCATCCACAGATTACGCAGATTCCACCGATTTCCTGAGAGCTTGCGACGGTTGCGGGTTACGATCATCACACATTCTCACCTGTTCAAATTCTAAATCGGTGTAATCTGCGTAATCTGTGGATTCATTCCTCTGCGCTCCGAAATCAGGCCGTGGCGATGTTATCATGCGGGCTTAGATACGAAGGTCTAATTCCGTTAGAAAGGCATTGCACCGGGTCTACAGGCTCTCCCTCCGCCAACGCGCGTGCTCGAAGACTTCGGTCTCCAAATTCTGTAATGGTATTTAAGCAGCAATTCTTCAATCCGGGTCTGGTTCTCTGTCTTACAGCGACTTTGATCTTCACAACACTGGTCACCCCCAAAGCGATTAGCCAAACCAGGAATGCTTCCGTGCTTCACGTAACCGACAACGCGGAAGCGATTGGAGCCACAACCAAACAACAGCTTGAAAACATTCTCACTAATCTACAGCTGCGCAGCGGAATTAACTTTGGCGTCGTCACATTCAAAAACACCGGCGGTCGAGACATCTACGACTTTTCATTCGAGCTCGCAAAGGGTCTGGACATCGGATTGCGGACCAGCTCGAATAAGAGCCTGTTGCTGGTGATAGCCACCGACGACAGATTGTCGATGACCCAGATCAGCAAAGGCATCAACAAGCAACTCCCCGAAGGATCAATAGCCGATCTGGGTTCACGGGTAACCCGGTCCCTGAATAACGGCAATCTTGATTCCGGTCTGTTATCAGCTGTTCAGCAATTCGCAAGCGAGCTCGGCGGCAAGTTAGGATTCAATACGGACGGGATGGATCAGGAGCCTCCCGCTCGAGCCGCCACGGAAACCAACCTAGCGCCAGCCGAGACTGCCCAGGCACAAGCTCCCTCCGAGACCCCAACTCCGACAGAAACGCCCGCGGTAGCGACCACCAGGCAACCCGTCAAATCAACTGCAGCGAAACCCTCGTCATCACCGACGAAGAAGAAGAACTCGCCAGAAGATGATGCAGCCGAGGCTGAAGCTGTCGCGAACATGCAGACGCATTCCTTCGCGGTACGGGTTACCGAGTTACGAGAATTCATCGACACACACCCGGAGTCAAAATCGAAGAGTTACGCGACTGAGCTGCTGGTCAGCTCGCGCGCCGCCCTGGGCGATGAGCTGCTCAGAGCGGGTGACCGAACTGGCGGAATTGCGCAGTTGACTTTGGCGATCTCCGAAGCTCCCACCGACCTTTCGGACAAGCTTTACTCGGGCGTCATAACTCAGATCCCTTTCAACCTTTACATGCGAGGTGAGCGTGCCGAGTCGTTCGCGACCGCTCATACGATTGAAACGAAGTTTGGGGGTGAAGCCAAACACTTGCTTTCGTTGTCCGGATTCTATTTGCGCATCGAGCGCGGTGATGAGGCCGCGCGCATTGCGGAGCAAGCAGTGAAGCTCGCGCCGGACATGGCTGCGGCCTACGACGCGCTCGGTTTGTCGCTTCATATTTCGCTTCGCATTGATGAAGCGATCGCGGCTTACAAACGCGCCCTGGAACTCGATCCCAAAAGTCCGGTCGCGCGTCGCAATCTGCCTGATCTCAATCGCGCCTCCGGCAAAGCAGCCGAAGCTTTGGCATCCTATCGTGAGCAGCTGACAGAAATTCCCGGGGACCGAAATCTTCGCAACGGACTGGTGCTTGCTCTTTATGAGGTTGGTCAAAAGGAAGAAGCCGACAAGGAGCTTGCGGCGGCGCTGAAAGACAATCCGCGAAACGTAATGCTGGCGGCGAGCGTCGCTTACTGGTTCATGGCCCACAACGAGAATCGGCGCGGCCTCGAGCTTGCGAAAAAAGCTGCGGACATGGAGCCTCGTTACACTTGGGGGCAAATCGCCTTGGCGCGCGCACTCATCGCGGATAACGGCGCCCCATACGCGGAGGCGTGTTTGAGATTCGCGAGGCAGCATGGCCGATTTGCAACGCTTGAATACGAGCTGGCCAATGCGCTCGCCTCAATGGGGCTTTACGACGAAGCTGCCAGCACCTTATCGCAGACTTTCACTATTAAAGATGGTGTTTTGGAAACGCAGCTCGCCGGACGTTGGCCTGCGAAGTCCGAAAGCTTCACCGAATTGCTGGCGCCTGAACGTCGCGCGAGCATTTTTCAGGCGACGCCTGCCGATACTGAAGGCAACGCGCGCCGGTTAAAAGCCTTACTCGGTTTCACAGTCGCGCTCGCAAGCGGACGCGAAGGCAAGATTGACGAGGCGACCGCCGTGGCCGCGGCTAGAGAATTCGCCGAAGGCACGGATGACCTGCGAGCCTACCGGCAACTTTATGCTGCAGATCGATTGCTGAAGAATGGAATCGGTTTTGCAGCTGCGAAGGAACTGGCGGATGCCGCACGGAGTGGTGTTGATGCCGCCAGCGCAACTTCTGTCGCGACGATCGCAACGCAGGCGGATGAGTTGTACGAGATCCGCATGCGTGCCATCTCGACAGGAGGAACTCCTGATATGCCTGATGCGCCGCGTAACGTGCTGGCTAATCTCTTGCGCGGGAAGATTGAAGACTTGTCGGGATGGGCCTCGTTCAATCTGGATAAGACGAGCGATGCGATTCAACATTTGAAATTGGCTGTCGGAATTATTCCTGAAAGGACGCCTCTCTGGCGCTCGGCGGTATGGCATCTGGGCACAGCACTCGATCAAAACGGCGATAGTCAGGAGGCACTCGGCTACTACATCAGGAGTTACAACGCCGGGCCTAACGATGCCGTTCATCGATCTACGATTGAGCAGATTTATCGCAAAGTAAACGGTTCCCTGGATGGACTCGATGATCGAATCGGACCAGCGCAAGCGGCATCTGCGGCCACAATGCCGGCGCCGGTTGCGAGTCCGAGTAGTGCGGTTGAGCAAGTTAATACGGACTCAAGCGCAACATCCGCGGCGGTGCCGACTCCGGCTCCAACGCCAACACCTTTGCCGGAACCGACGCCAACTCCGGAAGTAGCTCCTACTCCGAGTCCAGAGCCGGCTCCGACGCCGACTCCCGAAACAACGCCAACTCCAGAAGCGACACCGGCGCCTTCGCCCGAGACTCCGGTTTTGCCGGTTCCGCAGAATTCACCGACACCGCAGGAATCGCCTTCTCCCGCAGCCTCTCCCGCAGCGAGTCCGGCGATGCCTGAAGCGAGTCCTGATGCAACTCCAGCGGGAGAAACTCGACCACGGCGAGTGAAACCGAAGGAAACGCCAACGCCTTCCCAAGGCCAAAGTCAGTATCAGCTGCAGTAGCTGACGCTTCCCAAGCCCTCAGCTTGGTGCTTCGCGAGATAACTCACTGATCTGGAACATCTCTGTGCATCTGTGGCTCAATCCGGATGAGTGGCCGGTGAGCCATCTGCTACCGCAGTTGGTAGCGACCTAGCCCACTTCATATTACTTTTCCAAAAACTAGCTGGTCACTCAGCCAACCGCGCTACACTCAAAACCATCAAAAGTCCCGCAGAAAGCTTCGCGGCAGCAAACACGAGGACGGCAATGCTCCTGTTAAGTGCGCCCTATTTTTGCTTTCCGTTAACCTCGGTACGGCGATTCAATACATTTCGCGACTGGACTCGCGGCTTGTATAATCGTCTGCACCTTAGAACAAAAGTTACGCGATATGAAAACGAGGCCCAGCCTTCTTCAACTCTTTGCATTAATTAGCGCGCTGTTGCTCCTCACGGCTGCAACCGCAGCTCAACAACCAGCCGCAACTCAAACCGGTCGCTTTGACGTTACCAACTATCGGATTGAAGCTCAGCTGATACCAGACCAACATCTTCTCCGAGCCGGAGCTGACGTCAGCTTTGTGCCGCAGGATCCAACGCGATCGATCGTGTTCGAGCTCAACGGCTCGCTTCACATTGAAAGCATCGAACGTGACGGTGTGCCAATTACCACCTTCGTGCAAGACTCGGTTGGCGTCGGAGCTTTGGGACCAAGTGTTCGCGTTGATCTTGGGACCGTGATTCCGGCGAACCAGCCTGTGACATTGCGGTTTCGCTGGAGCGGCGCGCTTATTTCACCTGAAGGCGGCCCGCTGGCAACCAAGCGTCTCGCTTATGTTGGAACTGAAGGCTCTTACTTGATGTATGCGGCGCGTTGGTTTCCTTTTCACAACTATGCCGCAGACCGGTCTACCAGCGACGTCACGCTAATCGTTCCCACCGGCTATCAGGTAGTTGGGCCGAGCGACGATCCCGTAACGGCTCAACAAGGGAAAGACGGAACGACTCGTTATCGATTTGTTCAAAAGCGGCCAGTCTTGCCGGGGAATTTTGGCGCTGGACAGTACATCACCAGAACGCTTCGCTTCGGCAATTTTGAGATTCAATTCAACACCAAGCCCGGCAGCGAGAATCGCATCGGCTCGTTTGCAGAACCGATGGGTCGCGCCCTCGAGTTCTATACGCAGCAATATGGCTCACCTTCCAGTGGGAACAGGCTGGTCGTGGTCCAAACCGATGACGACACGCTCGATACTTACTCGGGTTCGGGCATTGCTTTCTTAGCTTCGCGACTGTTCGATGCAGCGCGTCCGGTGCCGGAAGAAAAACTCCACCGCGAAGTTGCTTACCAGTGGTGGGGGCAAACTGTCGGGTTGAAATCTTTCGACGATGCCTGGCTGTCCCAGGGTCTCGCTGAATGGAGCGCCTTTGCCTTGCGCGAGTCGACGCTGACTGCAGGAGCGCTCGATGGAACGCAACGGGAAGAACAGGAACGCGCGCTGACCTTTGAACAAACAGCCTCAATCGGCCGAGCTCCGGCAGTACTGGACGATCAATCGGCTGCTTACCAGTCAATTATTTTCTACAAGGGAGCGATGGCGTTTCGCATGTTGCGGGAGACGCTCGGTCGAGAAAAGTTTCGTGCTTTGCTGCGAACCTTTCTTGAGCGGTTCCGTGATAAGAACGCCTCAATCGATGACTTTGAGCGCCTGACGACTGAGATCTCCGGTCAAAACATGCGTTACTTTTTTGCGCAGTGGGTTGAAGGCACCGGCGTTCCTGAATTCACCGTCGACTATCAGATCATCCGCACTCGCTCCGGCAAGTTCCGTACGCGCGGCACCGTGAAACAGAATTTCGAAGCGCTGCACATGCCGGTGGAGCTGATGCTCCGAGCCGAAGGTGACAATCAAACCACGACTGTTCGCATCGACAGCAAAAGCGAAGACTTCGACTTCGAGTCGAACGGGCCGCCCATCGAGGTTATCGTCGATCCCAATAACAAGATTCTGCGAATGTCTGACGAGCTGCGAGTTTCTGTGATCGCCCGGCGTGGCATCGAGCAAATGAAGGAAGGCAATTATTCCGAAGCCCAACAGCAGCTTGAAGCAGCACTCAAACTGGATCGCTCGAACTCGTGGGTGTATTACAACCTTGGTATGTTGTTCTTTGAACAACGGAACTGGCAGCAGGCGCTTGATAACTTTAACGCTGCGTTGAACGGCACCTTGAAGCCTTCATGGATTGAAGCCTGGGCTCACATTAAGCGCGGCAATGCTTATGACGCTCAGGGGAATCGTGAACGAGCTGTGCTGGAGTACAAGCAGGCCGTATCGTCAGGAATTGACTACGATAATGCGCAGGCGGCAGCGAAGAAGTTTCTCGCCTCACCATACGATCCGAAAGCTGCCCAGGCTGAGTTAGGAAATCCTTGAGATTAATAGTGGCACGTCCTCGCCTGTGACCACTCACTCAACTGAGGGCTTACAAACCACACGGGCGGGACGCACGCCCGTGCCACATTTTCAGATTGCGACCATAGCAATCTTCTTCGCATTCGCCAGTCGAATCGTTTCCTCCCGATCAAAAATCAGCGTCTTATCAGCAGTAACGCAGATGCACGTTGCCCCGGCGGCGTGCATTGTTTCTATAGTCGGGATCCCAATCACCGGCACATCAAAACGCATGTCTTGTGAAGGCTTGGCAACCTTGACGACGGTCAGCCGGCCCTTAGCCAATGTCCCGGCACGACGGATAGTCTCGTCAGTCCCTTCCATCGCTTCGATGGCCACGCAGGCTTTAGCCCGGATCACGATCGTCTGGCCCAGGTCCAGACGAGCTATTTCGTGCGCTATCTCGAGACCATAGTCGATGTTCTCGCGCTCGTGCTTGTCGGGCCCTCGCTTCGTCAGGGTGCCGGCGGCGGGAAGATAATCGCGCAAAAAGTAAGTCGAATCGATTAGTTCGATGCCTTCGCTTGATAGTTCATCGGCAACTGCGCCGATAAGAGCGTCGGTGTTGCGCCGGGGCAGCCTCAGCAACATCTTCAACATGCGCGCGTCGGGAATGGCTCGACTGAAAATCTGGACGTGTTTGACCTGGCCGGCCATGACAGCCCGCTCCACGCCCTCGTCTTTGAAGAAGCGAATCATCTTGCCCAACTGTCCAATTCCAACCCATTGCACTCGTTCGGCAACCCGCTCGATTTCAGGATCAGTCTCCTCACGAATGGCAGCCACCGATAGAGAGACGCCTGCACGGCGCGCTCCCTCGACAACCATAAAAGGAAACTTCCCGTTACCAGCGATTAGTCCGTACTTCATAGTTAGGGGATAGGATTTAGGTTATAGGGTGTAGGCGTTGGATGAAGGTTTAGAGTTTGGTGGTTTCTAAATAGCTTGAGCACCTGTTACCGATTAAGGGGACTGATTTCAAGAACGTAACTTTGAAACAGTGCCTTAATAGTGTTAGTCGATTAGCGAGTAGTTTCAGTTTTCAGCGAACGGATCAAGCCTCCCAGCATTTTGCCGAGACGATCCGTATCTTCCAACAACTTCTCAATTTGGGCAGTCGTCGAATAATTGAGTCGTTCGGCCAGAATCGCCTGAGTCTCAAGCTCTTTCAACGATCCTTGCGCAATCCCAAGGAACTGCAAGTATTCTTTTCTCGATCCGCGGCCGTAGCCCTCAGCAATATTCGAGGGAATGGAAACACTAGCTCGTCTTAGCTGAGAAGTGAGTCCGTAAATCTCATGTTTTGGAAATTGTGCTGTAATCCGATAAACCAGGATTACTAATTCCATTGCTCTTTGCCACACCAACAAATCTCTATAACTCTTTAGCATTTGGATTCTCCTCTCAAGGAACAATCCAACGCTACACCCTGCCGACATGATAAGGCCTAACCGAAAGATTAATGAAGACCGCGAGAATGCCCGACGACATCCGGGCTTCAACTTGTCCGCGGGTGACCTACTCTGCCTACATCCGCCGACTTGTTTAAGACTCAAGTGAAAGATTCGCGAGGTCCTCGCGCGATTACTTTAGATCTCTGGTGTTCAAATTTGCCCGATGGGAAGGAAGTCCGTTCGCCTACCACCTACACCCTAAATCCGACACCCCAATTATTTAACGACGCCGCGTTCGGAGGATTGGATGAAGCGGACGAGCTCGCCGACTTCGGCGGAGTCCTCGATCTCGGAGCGAATGCGCTCGAGTGCCTGGGTGGTATTCAGCTTGGCTGACAACAAGAGATGGAAGGCGTGATGCAAGGCGTCAATCGAAGCTTGAGTGTAGCCGCGGCGCTTCATCCCAACTTTATTCAAGCCGTAGCAACGCGCGTGATTGCCAACAGATAACGCGTAAGGCAAAGCATCTTTGACAACGACGGAATAGCCGCCCACGTAGGCTTCACGGCCAATCCGACAGAACTGGTGGACTCCCGAATAGGCGCCGATGTTGGCGCCGTCATCGATCGTCACGTGCCCAGCGAGCGTCGCTCCGTTAGCCATGATCACGCCATTGCCAACAATACAATCATGGGCAATATGCGCCTGGGCCATGATGAGACAGTCGTCGCCGGTTTGCGTCAACATGCCGCCGCCGGCTGTTCCTCTATGAACAGTTACGAATTCGCGAATGCGGTTGCGTTTTCCAATCCGAGTCTCTGACGGCTCGCCTCGATACTTGAGATCCTGGGATTCAAGGCCAATCGAAACAAAGGGGAAAATCTGGGCGCCGTCACCAATGATGGTGCGGCCATCGATTACGCAATGTGCTTCCAGCCGAACGTTGTCGCCAAGTTCGACTTCGTTTCCAACGATTGAATAGGGACCGATATAGCAGTCGTTTCCCAGTTGTGCTCCAGGAGCAACAACAGCAGAGGGGTGAATCACAACAGAGCTATTGGTGTCGGTGGCGGAATGCATCAAGTGTCCAGCTTCAAGGATGGCGAGTTCTACCGCGTGGCCCCACGGTCAGCTACGATACTCATGATATCGGCATTAGCCGCGAGCTGGCCGTTCACCTTCGCCTCGCCTCGCATACGCTGAACTCGTGAGCCGATACGCAAAGCTGTAACTTCGAGGATCAATGTATCTCCGGGAACGACCGGGCGGCGGAATCGTGCTTCTTTGATTCCGGTGAAAAAAACCAGCTTCTGATCGCGATCTTCGATCTCGCGCAAAGCCAGAACAGCTCCCACCTGTGCCAGTGCTTCAACCACCAGGACGCCGGGCATGACCGGCGCGCCAGGAAAATGACCTTGAAAAAAAGGCTCATTGATGGTGACTTGCTTGATACCGACGATTCTTTCCCTGGGGACCAACTCAATAATGCGGTCTACCAGCAGGAACGGGTAACGGTGAGGCAGCAACGCCTGGATTGCTTGTATGTCGAGAACTGTTTCCATGCTGCAAGAATAAAACGACGCGGAGACACGGTCAATTCCGCTTCTCCGCGTCGTTGGCAGTAACTGCCGATCTCGAAGTCTTACTTAGGTGTCGTCACTGCGGCGGTAGCCGGATTCTTTGTATTGAACTCAACGATAAAAGCCCGCGTGATATCCATTGCATCGGCGGCATAAACAAAGGGCACCTGGCTGCCGTCGATGATGATGTTGATGTTATGGGCCTTGGCATAAGTTTCCAGCGCCTTGCCGATATCATCGTTCAGCGGTTGAAAGATCTCACCGCGCCGCTTGTTGTACAAGGCCTGTCCGTCTTCAGCTTTACGTTGGTAATCCTTCTTTAGCTGCTCGAGCTGATCAGACTTCGCGCGAATAGAATCAGCTGAAACAACCGACGAAGCCGCCTGAGTCTTGCTCAGTTCGTCCTGCAATTGTGTGATCTTAGCTTCGAGTTGCGTAATTTCTGTCTGCCGAGGCTGGAACTCGCGATTCAGAGTACCCAGCAAGATGCCGAAGCGGGCGATTCCGATTTTCGAGTCGAGAAAGGCCTCCGAATAAATAACAGCAATCTTACTATCGGGAACATTAGCGTTTGCCGGCGCCGCAGTTGTCGTGGGGGCTGGCTGGGTGGCAGCTGGCTTTGGTTGCGTCGCCGCCGGGCGAGTTTGTGCTAGTGCCGGAACCACGCCCAGAACGGCCAAAAAAACTATCGAGACAAAAAAACGGTTGAACTTCATGTTAATACTCCAAGAACTATCGAGGCTTATGGGGTCGGCGTCGAAGCCGTAGCCGGATACTTACTGTTGAAATCATTAATGAAGGCACGGGTTATGTCGACGCTCTCCGATGCATAGACCACGGGAACCTGACTGCCGTCGATAATGACAGTGATATTGTGGGACTTGGCGTAAACCTCGAGTGCCTTGCCAATCTCTTCCTGCAGGGGACGGAAGACTTCAGTGCGGCGCTTATCGAATGAAGCCTGGGCATCTTCAGCTTTGCGCTGCAAATCCTTCTTCATTTGCTCTAACTGATCCACCTTCTGGGCGATGGTTTTGGGATCAGCAACGGCTCGGGTCTTATCGATATCGTCGCTAAGCTGCTGGGCTTTGGTTTGCAACGCCAGGATCTCGTCGTTTTTGGGTTTGAACTCACGAGTCAAGTTGTTAACCACGACGGCAAATTTCGCGATGCCGGTTTTTGAGTCTTGAAAGAGCTCCGAAAAAATCAAGGCGACTTTGGCGTCCGGCACTGCGACATTGACGACCGCCGGAGGAGTTGGCTGGGGCGCAGCCGGCCGGGTTTGTGCCTGACTCGAAGAAATTGCAAGAACTGCAACTATAGCTGCGGCGAAAATCAAACGATCTACTTTCATCACTTCCTAAAATGCTCCTAAATAAGGTTGGGGGCGAAGGCAAAACGTTAGTTGTGCCATACGCCCGGATAGTTGGCTGAAAGACTTAGAATGTGCGTCCTATGCTGAAGCGAATGACCTTCTTTTTCTCATTAAAGAAGAACGGAAATCCGTCGATTACCTGGTCTTCTCGAGCGTTCGGATTATACGCAAATATCAGGCGAAAAGGCACGTTGATAACCGGCACCTGAACTCGCACTTCCATTCCGATGCTGCTGCGAAAATCCTTGAATTTGCTGAACAGGGACTCTGAGAGACGAACAGCTGTGTTCGTCTGAGCCTGACCGCGCAGGAAAACCTGCTGAAAGCCGAATGGCAATTGTGAAAATGGATCCACAACTCCGGTGCCGTCGTTGATGGCATTCTGCAGTTCAAGAGTGGTAACCAGTCTGGCATCACGCATCACAAGACCGGGAAGACCGCTCGCGCCACCAACCAGGGCCAATTGCGAGTTGGCGTTGCAAGCAGCTAGCGTCGAGAGGCTAACCGCAGCGGCGCCGACTGAGGGTATACGCGGGCAGCGAATTGCACCGATGGTGGACAAAAATGGCTGATCGTCGAGGAATTTGCTGTTAAAGAATTGATTACCCGTTGACCGCAAATTAAAGGCGGACCCGACGTCAGCAAAAGCAGCGGCGCTCACTTTATCGGAATAAATCGGAATGCGATATTCGAGGTTTGCCAGCAATTGCGTATCGCCGCCGATTGACGTGAACGACCTCGGCAGCTGAACCGAGTTTGATCCGCCCACTCCAGTAAATTCCCCAATTTTAGCCAGCCGCGGGTCAATGCCCGTGATCGGAACTGGGGCGCCGGTGGGATTCGAAGCAATCACAACGCCCTGGGAAGTTATGAACGTGTCGAGCGGTGTGATGGGGCTAATCGAGCGGACGTTGTAGCCGCGGATTGTAAATTCGTCGCCGAGGAAGAAACGCTCGAAGATTGGCACGCCGTCTACGAACGCCAGTGAATTCGAAGTCCGGATCTTGTTCGACGTCGCAAAGCTGCCCACCGTTCCGGCGATTATGCGGAAGCCGAACACTTCCGGATGGTCGCTCTTTTTACGCCTTACGGCAAAGAACTGCGAGTACGAAAGTGTCGGCGCGTACGTCCTGACATCGCCCGCTAACCCGGCGACAGCCAATGCTACTGAGAGTTCTCTTCCCTGCGTGGGGTCGACGCTGGCGTTGCGAGTGTCGTACGTGAACGTTCCTGTGACCCTGCTGGTGATGATGTTTGGCTGAGTGTAGATGACCGGAATGAAGGTATTCGGATCACCCGATTCATTAATCTTCGGATCTTTAACGCTGGTTTGCGAAATCTGATAAGAGAGCCCCACGCGCGAGAACTGAGTAAACGGACGCTTGCGGTAAAACTCCGACAGCGGGGCGCTCAGGAAGAGTGAAGCGCCGTACGACGTGCGGGTGAACAGGTTTTCTTCGCTGACATTAAAACTGTCGAGCTGGTTTCCCACGATTCCCTGGATGGCGTTGACGTTTTGGGAAAGCAGGGTGCCTTCACCAAAGAACTGCTGCTGGAAGGCAAAAATAGAAAAGCCCGCTGTGATTGGTCGATCTTTGATGTACGGCTCGGTAAACGAGAACTGGAAAGACTTTTGTCGATTGCCCGCTGCCAGCTGTAACGACAGAATTTCGCCGCGTCCGAGCAGGTTGTTGGTCGAGTAATCGAGACCAAAGAAAGAACCACCAATACCGGACAAGCCTCCGTTGAAGGAGATTTGCTGGCGTCCTTTCTCGCTGACCTTCAAGTTGATTGAGACGGTAGCCTGCTCTTCATCCGTTCTAAAATCAGCGTCCTTGTCCTTGTCGATGGGATCGAAGTAGCCGAGCTGATTCAGCTTGATGATTGAATACTCCCAGATATTCTGGTTGTAGATGTCACCTTCGTTGATTAGAACTTCGCGACGAAGCACGTTATCGCGTGTAAATGTGTTGCCAATGAATTCCAACCGGCTTAGTGAGAACTGCTTGCCTTCATCGATGGTTACCACAAAGTCGGCAATACCTTCGGTCGGAGTTTGAGGATTGTCCTTGAAGGTTGGATTCAACTCAGCCGTATATTCGATGAAGCCCTGAGCGCCGTAGAACTTCTTGAGGTTCTCGTAGAGCGCCTTGCCGATACGCTCGCCATTGGCCACATCGCCTTTGTTCAAACCGATGACAGCGCGTATTTGTGCTTCGGAGAAGATTGAGTTGCCTTCAATCTTCAACTCGCCAAGACGAAACAGTTTGCCCTCGGTGATTGGCACCGTGATCCGTAAACCTTCATCAATTGAAGACAGGAATGGAAGCGGCAGAACGGGGAATCCGGTGCGTCGTTTGCCGATACCTTCGACGCGTGGCTCGCCGTGGCGAGCCTGCAGGTATCCCTTCGAGCGCATGTAGTTGTCTACCTTGCGAAGATCAAAATCCAGTTTTTCCCGGTGCAGAATATCTTTACTCTGAAAGCGCGTAATCAGACCCGCCTCTTTGACGTACTTCATCTGACTGCGAAGACTCTTATCGCTAAAGATTTGGTTACCTTCAAACTGGATGTCCATTACTCGCACGCGCTCGCCTTCGTGAATGACGAAGGTCAAGCCGATTGAAGTTTGAGAGATATCTTCGCGGCGTTGCTCGACGGTGGCGTTCGGATGGCCGCCTTCAGCGAGAAGCTCTTTTATTACGCGAACGGCATTACGAGCTTTGACGGGGTCGTAAATACTCTCTTTGGAGACGCCGACACGTCTTTCACGAAAGGCTTTCAGCACGTCTGACTCGGCGACGCTCTTCAGCCCGTCGAATTGCAGGTCTCGTATGATGGGCAGTTCTTTTACTTCAAATATGACTACAACTCCGCCGCGGGGACCTTCTTCGGTGTAAACGCGCGACTGGACTTTGTCGAAAAAGCTAAGCGACAAAATCGTCTGCAAATCCCGCTGAATCTGCGCCTCACTAAACGGATCACCCTGCCGGACCTGGACGTAATAGAGCACGTCTTCTCTACGTAACCGGCGATTGCCGATGACCTGCACGTCCTCGACCGTACGTTGTTGAGGTTGTTGAGCTGGAGTGGTTTTAGGTGCTGCTAAGAATGCGCTGAGTCCGATAAATCCGCTCAGGATTAGAACCAAAAACCCGCGATAAGAGTGCATAAGCGCTTGTTCCCTCAGTAGTTCTTACCGGACTTGTCGGAAGCTTTGGGGAGCGTATTAAGGTGATAAATTAGTCTTAGCTTGAAAATAAAGGCAAAAACCAACTTCGAGCAAAGTCGAACTGCTTTTATCCGAGGACTTCTTGGATTCTCGGGCTCAGACTCTAGTTGCCAGTCCGACTTCTACAAAGTGGCGCATTATACCCAACCGCCACGCTAAAAGTAAAAAGGCAATGCATGGCGCAGGCTTGCCCGCACAGAGTAAAAGCGCAAACAGCAAGGGGGCGTACTTGCTCAGCTCCATCGCCCCTTTGCTCTTTGCGCTTTTCTCTTTGCTCGCCAAACAGACTGGGTGTCTGTTCTGCCTAGTGAATCAGCATCTCGTCGGCTACGTCTTCAACCCCGGCGGGCCGATAATTAAGCTCATTCCCGTCAAGATACACGTCAATCAGCGAAGCGCCTTCGAGATGACCCTGAATAAGCGCCTCTGAGAGAGGATCCTCAACGTGCTTTTGGAGTGCTCGACGAATCGGACGCGCGCCGTAGGACCGGTCCGCGCAGGTCTTTTCCACGATCCAGCGTTTAGCCTCGTCAGAAAGCCGGACTTCGAAGCCGTGACGACCCATCGTCTTATTAATCTGATCAATCTGGAGCTGCACGACTTCGAGCAGATCCTGATCGTTAAGCTCATCGAAGATGATGATTTCGTCCAGCCGGTTGATGAATTCCGGATTAAAAGTCTGACGAACAGCCGACATCACCATCTCTTCCATCTTCGTGCGAGTGACGTCGGTCGAACCCTGGAAGCCCATCGTGCCCCTCTTCTGAATGAAGCGGGCGCCGATGTTCGAAGTCATGATGATGATGGCGTTCTTGAAATCGATCGTATTTCCCAGCGCGTCCGTCAAAATGCCGTCCTCAAAAACCTGCAGCAGCACATTGAAGATGTCCGGATGAGCCTTTTCGATCTCGTCAAACAGCAGCACCGAGTACGGCGCGCGCTTGATTCGCTCAGTTAGCTGCCCGCCTTCTTCGTGGCCAACATAGCCCGGCGGCGAGCCGATAAGCTTCGAGACCGAGTGCTTCTCCATGAATTCCGACATGTCGAAGCGAATGAGCGACTTCTCGCTGCCGAACAGGAACTGCGCCAGAGTGCGCGCAACTTCCGTCTTGCCGACGCCCGTAGGTCCCAGGAACAGGAATGATCCGATCGGACGGTTGGGGGATTTTAACCCTGCACGTGAGCGGCGGATGGAGCGGGCCAAGGCGCTGATGGCCTTGTCCTGCGAGATCACGCGCTTGTGCAGCTCTTCTTCCACACGCAGCAGCTTTTGCGTCTCTTCTTCCTTGATGGAGGTGACGGGCACGCCGGTCCAGCGGCTGACCACTTCCTCAATGTCCTCGCGGTTGACGACACCGGTGGAGGATTCATCCAGGTGATATTTCTCGCGCAGGGCGCGCAGGTTCTCGCGCTCCTTGCGCTCTTCATCGGAGTAGAAGCGTGCCTTCTCGAACTCGTGGTTCGCGATGGCATTCTCCATCCGGTGAACGATGAACTTGATCCGCTTCTGGACTTCCGTGATCTCATCCGGCAGGGAAGTCTGGCGCAGCTTTACGCGCGCGCCGGCTTCGTCCAGCAGATCGATTGCCTTGTCGGGCAGGAAGCGATCAGGGATGTAGCGGTTCGAGTGATACACGGCAAACTGGATGGCGTCATCCGTGTAGCTTACGGCATGGAACTTCTCGTAGCGCTCCTTAATGCCGTAGATGATCTTCACAGCTTCCGTCTCATTCGGAGGCGGAACCTTCACGGCCTGGAAGCGGCGTTCCAGCGAGCGGTCTTTTTCAATGGACTTGCGGTACTCACCCGGCGTGGTTGCGCCGATGCACTGAATTTCGCCGCGGGAAAGCGCGGGCTTGAGAATGTTGGCGGCATCCAGCGAGCCCTCGGCTGAACCAGCGCCGACCAAAGTGTGCAGCTCATCAATAAAGATGATGCAGTTCTGGCTCTCCATCAGCTCTTTCATGATGGTCTTGAGCCGTTCTTCAAATTGTCCGCGGTACTTGGTCCCGGCGACAATCAGCGAAAGATCGAGTGCAAGGATGCGCTTATCAGCCAGGAATGACGGTACGTCACCATCGGCGATGCGCTGGGCCAGACCTTCTACAATGGCAGTCTTGCCTACGCCAGGTTCACCGATCAAAACCGGATTGTTCTTGGTGCGGCGGCACAGGATCTGGACCACGCGTTCCACTTCGCCTTCACGGCCTACCAGCGGATCAAGCTGGGTATCCATGGCTGCCTGGGTGAGGTCCCGCGAGAATTCCGCCAGCAGAGAAGATTCACGCGACTGTCCGCGCTGGGGTTGAGCTTTTTCCTGCGTGCTGCGAGCCAATTCTTCGCGAATGGCGCTCAGGCGCAATCCACGCTCATGCAGGATTTCGGCGGCAAAACACTTTTCTTCCCGCAGCAGCCCAAGCAGCAGGTGCTCGGTGCCAATGTGCTTGTGGCTCAGGCGCTCAGCCTCTTCTGCCGCATAAGCGAGCACACGCTTGCACTCATTGCTCAAAGGAAGATCAACAGACGTGGAGACCTTTTCACGGATCGTGGTGTGTCCTTCAATCTGCTTGCGGATGGATTCCACGGACGCGTGGCTGCGGAGAAAGCGGTTGGTCAAAGCTTTATCTTCACGCAGGAGACCTAGCAACAGGTGCTCCGTCTCTATGTAGGGTGAGCCAAACTGGCTCGCCTCATACCGCGCGAAGAAGATTACGCGCCTGGCTTTTTCTGTGTACCGCTCGAACATGTTACCCTCACCCCAGATGCTCTCGGTCACCTCTGCCTTAAGCATCTTCTCTTCTCCCAGTACGAACAACCGTACTCCCAGGAAGAAGCTTTCCTGCCCGGCCCGGCGAGTTTCAGCCAGAGCGGACAATGGTTCGCTCTACACAAGCGAACCAAAAATAAAATTTTCCCCTCGCCCTCTCTCCTTATTCTAAATGTGAAGAGAAGCGGGCGACACTTCCCCGGCATGGCCCTGGTGCAATCTCAGAACACGGTCGCAGCGCCGGGCAAAGTCCAGGTTGTGGGTGACGATGAGGGAAGTGAGCCGGTACTCCCGATGCAGCCGCTGGATCAACTCAAACACCATTTCAGCAGTCCGGTTGTCGAGGTCTCCCGTGGGCTCATCGGCCATTAAAATCTGTGGGCCGGTAATCAGGGCCCTGGCCAAAGCCACCCGTTGCTGCTCTCCACCTGAGAGTTCGCCTGCGCGATGATGGCTCCGGTTGGTAAGACCAACTTCCTGCAGCCATGTTGCAGCTTTCTCCATCGCGGGCCGGTAAGCAATTCCTCTCATGAGAAGCGGCATAGCAACGTTCTCTTGTGCCGTAAACTCAGGCAGCAAATAGTGAAACTGCCACACAAAACCGATTTCGCGGTTACGAAAATCGGCTGCGGCATCTTCATTCAACTTTCCTGCCTGAATCTGCGCGCAGTATACGTCACCTTCAGAACCACGATCAAGAGTTCCGAGGATGTGCAGCAGACTGCTTTTCCCAGATCCGGACTCGCCTACAATGGCGAGCATTTCCCCCTTCCTCACCTGGAAGGACAAATTGTCAAAGAGCACTAAATCTGTATCGCCCGATTTGTAAACTTTTTTAAGTCTATCAACGCGGAGGATTTCAGGCTGCTTTTCTATTGGATGCACTTGTATACCCCAATGGTGCAGCCAGTTACATTCACCAGCATTTTGAGTGCCGTTCTCCGCGCCGGAACGGCGGCTGGCCATACAGTTCCTAAACCCGTTTGGTGAGCGATAGACTCTGTTATTGTGGCCGCGAAAATCCTCAAGTTTTGATTAATTTCCCTAATTCTCAACAAGCCAAAGTAACTGTCTTTCAGCATCTTGCATCTTGTTCGCCCAGCGACGCAATTAGGCATTTCACTCATAGCGCAGAGCCTCCGCGGGCAAAACCCGCGCGGCTGACCAGGAGGGATAAAGTGTGGCAACAAAGGAGATTAGCAGCGCAACCGCCGCTACTAACAGACCATCGGTCGCCCGTGGCGCGAAAGGTACATAGTTAATGGAATAAACTTCCGGGTTGAGAGCAAGAAAGTGATACCTGGCGCCGGCAATCGCGACCCCATAGCCGACGATCAGTCCGAGCACCGTGCCAATCACGCCGATCAGCACACCCTGAAAAATAAAGATCTGCCGGACTTGCCTGCGCCGCGCTCCCATGGAAACCAGCACGGCGATGTCTTTCGTCTTTTCCATCACCATCATGATCAATGAAATCAAGATGTTGAGAGCTGCGACAAAAACGATCAATCCAATGGTTAAAAATGTCACAACCCTTTCCAGGCTGAGGGCGCGGAAGAGGGCGCGGTCTTGCTCCATCCAGTTGGTGGCCATGTACTCTGGCCCGGCGACTTTTTGCAACTCCTGGCCCACCTGCTCGGCTTTGTAGAGATCGTCAATCTTGAACTCCAGCACGGAAACAACGTCGCCCAGCGCAGCCATCTTTTGCGCGTCGGCCAGCCGAATGAAAGCCCAGGCGCTGTCATAGTTGTAGAAGCCGGATTTGAATATCCCAACCACCTTGAATCTTTCGTACTTAGGAACCAGGCCGAACGGAGTAAGCTCTCCCTGGGGGCTGGTCACCATAATGATGGAGCCCACAGTGGCGCCAATGGTTTCAGCCAAATCCTTTCCCAGTACGATGGGCGGCAATGCCCGCTGCTCCTGGACACATGAATCGTCATGCTCAGCACAGGGTTTCTGCGGAGGCGCAGGATTCAAAGGCTTGGCCGATCCGATGGTTACTGATTTCAGTAGCTCGCTCACCCGATTCTCATATTCCGGGATTACCCCCTTCAGTTGCATACCGCTGGCGCGTGAGCCGCGTGAGCCGAGGACCTGCTCGTATAGCGCGGGAGCGGCGGCCGTGACGTGCGGCTGCTTTTCCAATTTCGTCATCAGATCCTGCCAGTTGTAGATGCCGTCCGCCTGGACTTTCAGAATATTGACGTGGGCGGTGGAGCCGAGTAGCTGGTTCTGCAAGTCCTTTTGAAACCCGGCGTTGATGGACAGAGCAACAATGAGAGAAGCTACGCCAGCGGCTACGCCGATGACCGAGATGATGGTTATGATGCTGATCACCGCCTGCCGCCGCTTGGCGCGCAGGTAGCGCGCCGCCACAAAGAATTCAAATTTCACGCGCCGGCCTCAGCGCTCTGCGGTCTGCTCATGCGTGCTTCCTTTATGTCCAGGACCGTTTCTCCTGAACCAGGGGATGAGTGGAACACGGTTCTTGTACTGCCTGTATGCCTCTCCAAAACGGGCTTCCAACTCGCGCTCTTCCATATAAATCATGACGGGAAAAGTAACCACAACATTCAGCGCGAGCAGAACATAATCAATCATCAACCCGCTGCCCAGCGCCCAGCCGGCCAGATTGCAAAGATGGGCGAAGTAGATGGGATGGCGCAAGCGAGTATGCAGCCCGGTGGTTATAAGCTGCTGCGGATGCTCGCCGGGACGAAGCTCAGCTTCTCCACTCAGCTTGTGTGCTCCAAATTCGGATGAGATGCGCAGGTAAACGCGGAATCCAAAGAAGAAGAACACTAGCGCAGGAACCCACGCCCATAAAGTTGAGTAAAGCCGCTGTGAATGCCAGGGCCAGGTACACCAGCCGAGGTCTGCAATCAGCAGCATCCAGAGTGGAAGCAGCACACGGTACGGAGACCTGTTCATCCTGCGCCAGCGCTCCGCGAAGGGATGAATGGCAAACCAGAACAAGGGGATGCTGCTGTAGATTACGGCTGCTATCCAGGGGATGAGCAGCAGTTTTGCCTCCATGAGAGTGATTGTAACAGGCGATGAAGCAGCTTTTAGCTCTTAGCCAGAAAGCGCCAGCGCTTAGCTCTAAGCCGTCAGCTCTTAGCCAGAAACGCTACGTGCAGGTGACGCCCGATGTCAGTGCAATCGGAGTCGATTGCCCAATTTGCAAACTTCAAAACTGTGGAAATGTTGTGGGGCCGCAGCCCGCTCACCATTCGTCTCCCCAGTCGGACTGACGGGCGCGTTTGTAATCTTCTTTCGCGGATTTGGCGATTGTCGTCTTTTCCAGGCGGCCGCGTGATGTGCAGAGTTCGAGTTGAACATGGCCGCTGTGTTTCTGTGGATGGCGGATGATTCTGGCCTGGACTGGATTCAACTCAAGCCGAGTGGCGATAACGTAAGAGAACTTTTCATCTTCAAAGCCCAGCGATCCCCCCTTGATGCGGCGATGGCCGGCCGTGCGCTCAAGGCGTTGGGAGAAGTGGCACCAGTCGCC
>DATNBH010000022.1:0-100803 GCA_035572035.1 Pyrinomonadaceae bacterium
CATCGGTTGGGTTGCTGGAATTGGGCTTCCGACCGCATAAGGCGTCGCCCCCGAGGTTTTCGAAAGACTATTCCCGGTCGGCAATGATTTCGTGCCAGTGGTGGTGTTCGCCCTCAGGCCATGATTGTGTGACGGCATCTCAGATTCCAGCAACGTCACAAATTGAGACCCGCCCATCTCGCCCAGGTCATGAAGAGACAAGCCCGGTCCCTGGCCGGGATGCATTGGAGCATTACCCTGCATGTCAGGCAAGGCAAAATTTGATTTGCCGTTACCGCCGTAGGTGGTACCGAGCAGCGAGAAGAGCGCGGTGTTCTGGGAAAGCGGCAGCAACTGTCCATCACACCACGCCCAGCCCCTGGGTGCGAAGTTGAAAGGAAAGATGCGAATTTCAGCTACAAATGGATCTGCCATAATGAAGCCTCCGAGCCTGCTCTTGAAAGCGACTAATCGAAAACGAAACCAATGCGCAACGGCACTACATCATTCGTTTAACTTGGCGGCGGGAAAAGCCCGAACAACGAGATGATGAAGTCGACGCAAAGATATGGCTGGAAATTCGTATGCGGCTGGCTGCCACCTGTCGGCCCGAGGCTCCCTGCAGCCATGGCAATTGGCGGCGCCGCGTTAATATATTCAAAATAAGTCAAAGTTTGGCCGACCACGTTGTTAGCCGCGTTGATGTTCGTGGCGGTGGATTCCGTACCCAGGAAAGCGTGGTTGTGCGCCGGTATTTGCTGCGTCGTGAGCGTTATCTGCTCTGCACCACCGGTCTCCGCCAGTATGAACCCGTTGCCCATGTGAATGGGTACCCGCCCACGCAGATCCGGGAGGGCGAACGTCGATTGCCCATCGCCGCCATAGGTCGTGCCGATCAAATTAAATAGCGTTTCGTTTTCAGAGATTGGAAGCAACTGCCCCTCGCAAAACATCCAGCCTGCAGGAGCGAAGTTGCCAGCGAACATTCTTATTTCACCTACATACGGTTGTGCCATGAGTTCGACTCCTTAGTTTGGACTGGGGAAAATCCCCTGAAGCGCGATACAAAAATTTAATGTCAGAAACGGCTGCATGTTCAAGTGCGCCTGGCTGCCACCAACACTGGTTATCGTTCCCGCGTTAAGGGCCTGGAGGTTAGCATCCGGCGGTTGGTAGAGCTGATTGGGTGAACCTGCCAGGTAATTTGATGTCGGGATAATCGCGGTGCCGTTTGCAGTTGCTGCGTTGGAGACGTGTATGTGCATAGGCATCTCGCTGAGAGTAAGTGTGTGGGCCTGCTCGCCGCCCTTTTCACCAAGCGTGTGTCCGTCGCCGACGTGAATTGGAACGTTGCCGCGGAGATCGGGCAGCCCGAAGGTGGTCTGCCCGTTGCCGCCAAACACTGTGCCGAGCAAACTGAAGAGCGCCTGATTCTGATTGATGGGCAGCAACTGTCCATTGCACATTGCCCAGCCTCGCGGCGCATAGCCAAAACTCATAATCCTTATTTCTGACATGAATGGGTCTGCCATATTTTTACTCCCTGGAGTAAGTTCGAGTCGTTGAGTTATCGAGGGACTTAGCGTCAGAATGGGTTATCACTGCAGACGTTCCCATTCTAATCGCACGCCGGCAAAGTTCGTTTAGCGAGAACTGCCGTCGTTCCCTGTGGTGCCTTTTGATCTTAGCGAGAAAGTGCTGCCGCTGAGCTATCTACCCTGCTGGGAAGGCCAAACCTGCTGGGAAGGCCAAAAGCGATATTGAAAATCCGGGCGGCGGGGATTTTACTCGCTAGCAAAAAGAATTACAAGAGAAAGTTTTCAGATAGGGACACAACCATTTAGTGGACGTGGGGACATTAGAATTGTGTTGACTTAATTTCAAACCCGGAATAAATTCTGCGTCGCAATCGAAAATCAAATGCCCGGGCTCGCCTTGTTTGCAAGTCGTCCCAAATTGTTTCTTAGCTTTCTCCCTATCTCAAAGCCAAGAGGCCATCAACCACCTTTTTCAATAACGGAGGCCCAATGTTTAACTTCCCCCGTCCCAGTATATCCACCACTATCTCTACGATTACGAGAACTCAGCGATTCCTGATTATCACATGCGGATTCGTTCTGGTTTTGGGCGGCGTCGCGATTTCAAAATCGCCCACGCTGAGAGAGACGCTCGGCTTTTCGCCAGCGCCTAAACCTTCGGTAAGCCGGCAGACTACTTTACCAGGGGCCGCAAGCAAAAGGTTTGATCTGCTGCGAACGCTGATCGTAAATCACTCATCGAGACAACCGTCAAGTCCAGGCCCACTCGCTCCCAGCGTTTCGGCAACCAAGAGTGATTCCTTGTTCACTGACGTTGATGGAGATCTTCAGGCTGACCCTGGAGACACCCTGAAATACACAGTGAACATAAATGCGAGTGGTGATGATGCTACCGGAGTGACTTTCACGGACACGGTGGATCCAAATACGGCTTTCGTGCCGGGGAGTCTCCAGGCTACACCGGTGGCCGTGGATGATAGTTATTCAGCTACCGGGAATATTCGGATTTCGGTGGCGGCTCCAGGCGTACTGGGGAACGACTTTACGGGCGTACCTGCCGCGACGATTACAGCTCCACCTTCAACAAGCGCCAATGGCGGAGATGTAAACCTGGCAGCCGACGGCAGCTTCACCTACAACCCGCCGGCCGGCTTTGAAGGAACTGACACTTTCAGCTACACGTTGACGAATGCTGCCGGCAGCAACAACGCCACGGTCACCATTACTGTGAGCGGCATGATCTGGTTCATCGACAACAACGCTGCCGCTTGCACAACACTGGCAGCGGGCTGTGGCCGCCTCACGAATCCATTCAGCAGCTTGTCTGCTTTCGCGGCCCTTAACAATGGCGCGGGCAATAATCCCGCAGCCAACGACAATATCTTTGTTTATGAAAGCGCCATCGACTACGCCGGCCCAGTGACTCTGCTTAGTGGGCAGCGCTTCCTTGGTCAGGATTCCACGGCAAGTCTTTCCGCTATGACGGGCCTAACGCCGCCAGCCGGCAGCGATCCTCTACCGGCGACAAACAGTGGCAACGGTACGATTGTCAACATCACTACCGGAAACGCGATCACCGTTGCGTCAGGTAACACATTACGTGGATTTACCGGCGGCGACTCTACGACGGATATCAGCGGGACCGGGTTTGGCACGCTCACGATCTCAGACGTTACGCTGAATGGCACGGGCCAGGCGCTCAACCTTACTTCCGGCACACTCGCCGCGACCTTCGGCAGCATTTCGTCAGCCAACAGCGGCGCCACCGGCATCAGTCTTACCGGCGTCGCCGGCAGTCTCACGACCCCCTCCACCACAGTCACCAATCCGACCGGCATTGGCATCAGTGTTGGCACCTCCAGCGCCGCCCTCAGTTTTGGAAGCACGACTGCAACAGGTTCGGCCGATACCGGAGTTAGCCTGCTGACGAATACGGGCACGATTACCTTTGGCGCTCTCAATATCGCGCCCAATGCCAATCAACGTGGACTGCTTGCCACCGACAACTCCAACACTATTACGTCAACAGGAGGTGCAATCACCGCTAGCGGCGCAATCGCAGTCGAGATCACGCGCGCAAGTGGTACTACTCCTTTGGCAATCTCGCAGACCAGCGTTTCCGCCAGTGGCGGCGCGAACGGTATTAAACTGACAAATACCAGTGGCAGCTTTACGGTCACAGGCAATGGTGGGGCAATTAACGATGGCTCGGGCGGAACGATTTCCGGAGCGACCGCTGAAGCTGTCCTCATCGTCACTGCGAGCAACGTCAGCCTCGGCTACATGAACATTACCAACAGCGGTACTGACGGCATCAGCACTACGGGCGTGAACGGTTTCACCCTGAATCGCAGCAACGTCACTGACTCAGCCGGCGGCGTAACCGATGAAGGCCTTCAATTGTCTAATACGAGTGGCACGCTCACCATCACCAACAGCGTAGTTTCCAGCGCTCCACACCGCCAAATCTTCGTCGACAATAACAACACCAACATGGCGTCCTTTGTCATGACGAACACTACCGCCGAGTGCGTCAGCGGCAACCCGTGCCAACCTTCAGGTTCGACTGGCGACCAGGGACTTCTGGTGCAGATGCGTGGCACTTCAGTGCTGACGAGCGGTTCAGTTACGGGTTGTACTTTCAGCGGCGTCAGGTCGACCGGCCTGCAAGTTACGACCGCCGACACTGGCAGGATCGGAGCGTCATCAGGCGGGGCCATCGTCTCGCCCGCCGCCTCCAACAGCTTTACGGTCCAAACCAGCAACTTCACCAATAACAACATTGCTATTGACTTCAGCCAGTCGCAGGTTTCGAACTTCGCTTTCCAGATCCTGAACAACACGAACATCACTGGTCACTTCAGCCATGCCATCAATGTAGCTACCGCGGCCGGCGCCAGTACTGGTCCGGCAAGCCATGCAATGGTAGGCAAAGTCGACGGCAATGTGATTGGCACGCAGGGCACGAACGACTCCGGGTCAGTTTCCGGTAATGGGCTTCGAGTCTTGATGCAGGGAGCAAATACTCAGGCGAGTATTTTGGTTAATAACAACACGTTCCGTGAAGTGGTAAACGCCGATGTCATGTCGTTCATCAGTCAGAATGGCGCTGGCGTAAGCGGCACCGGAACCGCTCGATTCCGGATCACGAATAACTCGCTGCCGCAGCCGTCGGGTTCGAACGAGTCGTTCTGCGGCCCACCCAACACTCCGTGTGCCAGCAACGGAATTTTCATACTGGCCGATGAAGGCAATCCGGCGTGCAACGTCATCACGGGCAATAACGTTTACGACCTCTCGACTATGAACGGGATCGCCGACATTTACCTGGCGGAGCGTACCGGTCCGCCGGCAGGTTCGCAGCTCACGGTTGAAGGCACGGGTGGTGACAACGAAACTTACATTCAAGCCAACAACACTCTGGCGGGGCCTCTCCCGTTTATTGATGAAAGCGGCACCACTTCACAAGTGGCGCCGGGTGCTTGTGGGACGTTCCCGGCCTTGATGGCGCAGCAGCCCATTGAAGAGAGTCTAACGACCAATAGGTCCCAAGGCTCTGCTACTCAGACAATGGAAGGCGCGACCACTCCGCCGGAAGACATTCTCATGGCAGGAGGTTTAGAGAAGCCTGCTAATGAGAGCGTTACCAGCTTAAATCAGGAAGTCCTGGCGTGGATGGTGCAAGCTGCCCTGGCAAGATGGGAGAGCGCCGGCATCTCTGGCGAAGACCTGATGCGCCTCCGTCAGGTGACATTCGAAGTAGTGAACTTGCCTGGTCGACAGCTTGCCACCACCACCTCGAGAAGGGTGCGGATTGACGAGACTGCTGCCGGATACGGCTGGTACTCGGACTCGTCTCCGATGGAAGATTTGGAGTTTGACGTAGCTGTTCCCGGCCAGGAGCTTCAAACAACAGAGCTCAGCCCCGCAGTCGGACGTATGGACCTGCTGACGGTTATTATGCGTGAGCTTGGTGTGGCATACCGGCAGGGGAAGAAGAGCGTCCTGCCCGAACAACTCCGACCGCTGATGCAGAACACTCTGGCGCCGGCTGTCAGGCGCTTGCCGGATGCTCGGAGCATAGAATTACCAAGCACCAAACATAACGTTTCGGGCAACCGGGCCGGCAGCGAAAAGAGCCTCGTTTCTCGGACCAGCAAAGCTTCCGCCTTGCGTCCAAAGGCCGTGGTTTCTAAATCGCCAGTTTCGTTCACGAAAGCTGGCTTCAATCCAATCGCTAAGAACGCTTTTCGTCAAAGCGGCAGAATGATGAACCATGCGCCGAGGAATAGAACGGCGACTGCAATGGTCAGCAGTACGTTCGCCGACGTCATGCTCAACATTGGTACGCTGCCGGCCGGTGAGAGCGTCACTATCACCTTCAACGTCACCGTCAACGATCCGTTTACCGGAGCACTGCCCCAGGTTTCTAACCAGGGCACAGTGTCGGGAAGTAATTTCGCGGACGTGCTGACGGACGACCCGACCGTGGGCGGCGCTGCCGATCCGACGGTGACTCCGATTGATTTGCCGAATGTGAGTGTCGCCGTTTCGCCTGCCTCGGTTGCGGAAGACGGCGCCACTAATTTGGTCTACACATTCACCCGCAACGGCTCAACGGCGAACGCGCTGACGGTGAATTTCTCGATTGGGGGAACAGCCAACTTCGGTGCGTCACCCAACGACTACACCCAGACGGGCGCGGCCACCTTTACGCCGCCAACGGGTACGGTGACTTTCGGCGCCGGTAACTCGACCGCTACGGTGACCGTCAATCCCGAAACTGATACCACAGTCGAAACTGACGAGACGGTAGTCCTGACCGTCACGTCGGGTACTGGCTACGTTGTCGGTGCTCCTGCGTCCGCAAGCGGCACTATCACCAACGACGATACGGACGTAAGCGTTGCAGTGTCTCCGGGCTCAGTCACTGAAGATGGAGCAACCAACCTCGTCTATACGTTCACGCGTGCCGGCGTCACCAGCAATTCGCTAACGGTGAACTTCTCGGTGGGCGGGTCTGCCAACTTTGGCGCCTCACCCAACGATTATACGCAGACCGGCGCGGCCACTTTCAGTTCATCCGCGGGCACGGTGACCTTTGGCGCCGGTAACTCGACGGCGACGGTAACTGTGAATCCGGAAACTGATACCACTATCGAAGCCGACGAGACGGTTATCCTGACCCTGACTTCCGGGGCCGGCTATAACGTCAGCTCGCCTTCTTCGGCAACCGGCACCATCACCAACGACGATGCCGACGTAAGCGTTGCGGTCGCTCCTGCGTCAGTCGCGGAAGACGGTGCAACGAACCTCGTCTACACCTTCACACGCACTGGATTTACCGGAGGCGCGCTGACGGTGAACTTCTCGGTGGGCGGAACGGCCACCTTTGGCGTATCGCCTGACGATTACACGCAGACCGGTGCGACCACGTACACGACGACTACGGGTTCCGTGACTTTTGCTCCCAGCAGCTCGACGGCGACGGTAACCGTAAATCCGGAGACGGACACCACCGCCGAGTCTGATGAGACCGTTGTCATCACCTTGACGGCCGGGGCGAGCTATAACGTCGTTAGTCCGAGCTCAGCGACCGGGACCATTCTCAACGATGACACGCTCGTCAGCGTTGTAGTGGCGCCCTCGTCTACCACTGAGGGTGGCGCAAACCTCGTCTACACTTTCACCCGCACCGGGCCGACCACTAGTGCGTTAACCGTTAATCTCTCGGTGGGTGGAACCGCTTCATTCCCAGCCGACTACACGCAGAGTGGCGCGACGACATTCACACCACCGACTGCCACGGTGACCTTCGGAGTTGGTAGCTCCACGAAGACAGTGACAGTAACGCCGCTTACTGACTGTGCGGTGGAAGGCAGTGAGACGGTCGTGCTCACCGTGCAACCGGGGACGGGTTACGGCGTGGGCTCACCAAGCTCAGCGACCGGAACAATTAACAACACACCTGACTCGTCGGCGCCGACTATCACGCTGATTCCCAATGTGAACATGACGTTGTGGCCGCCGAATCACCAGTATGAATCGATAGCGGTGACTGACTTCGTCGCCAGCGCTAGTGACAACTGCGACCCATCGGTGAACGTTAACAGTGTCTACATCCTGAAGATCACGAGTGATGAGGTCGAAAACGGCAACGGTGACGGAAACACGCTCAACGACATTGTCATCGGGGCTACTTGCAAGACGGCCCAGCTACGCTCCGAGCGCGATGGCAGTGCAGACGGTCGTGTCTACACCATCACGTTCAAGGTGAAAGATTCGGCGGGTAACTTTGCGACGGCGACCACCACGGTGACCGTGCGCAAATCGCCGAATAACCCTGCGGTCGATAGCGGAGTGCACTACACCGTCAACAGCGTGTGTCCTTAATTAGGAACGCTGTCGGCAAACCATGGATGCGGTCGTGGCTTGAGCCAACTGACCGGAAACACCAGGGCCGCATCCATTCTTCCCATCGTGGAATCATCAATTATTGATTATTTGACCAAAAGGAGTTCAGCAATGAAAAACCTTCTTCACGCACTCTTAAGTTCCAAAACTCGCTTTCGTTTTCTGCTGCTGGTCGCTGTGTTAGTTGCGCTTAGCACGTTGGCGACACTTTCCGGCGCCTCTGCGCCACCACTGACGATCACCGTTGTAAATAATTCAGGATGGGAGATTCGGTCTCTCTATTTGTCTCCGGTCAACAGCGATAATTGGGGTCCTGACCAACTCAACGAGTCATCGATTAGCCCCGGTGCGACCAGAACGCTTAACACCTCCTGGGATCAATCGACTGTCAAGCTCGTTGCCGAAGATCAGGATGGGTGTTTCATGCAGGCGACGGTTGAAGCTTCAGGCAACCCGGTATGGACGATCGCCAGCGACGCGACGCGAAACTGTGGGAACTGATCCGTGGACAAGCACCGTCCATGAAAACTGGCGAGATCAAATTGGCGCTGCCGCGAGGCGGAACCGTCAGCCTTCGGCCCGTAACTGAGAAAGACGATGCCTTCCTGGTTGATGTTTATTACAGTACCCGCGCGACCGAATTGGCTCAGGCTCAATGGGAACCAGGTCAACGGGAGGCTTTCATCAAGTCTCAGTTCGATGCCCAGCGGCGCGAATACGACGCGCGTTTTCCCGAGGCTGAGTACAACCTAATCCTGTTGGATGATCAACCAGCCGGTAGAATTTGGGTCGGAAGGAGCGAGAAGCAGATTCGCTTACTGGATATCGCCCTCTTGCCTGAGTTTCAGAATCGAGGCGTTGGCACGCTGCTGTTGAATCGGCTGATTCACGAGTCAGTAGTTTCAGGAAAGCCATTGCGCCACATGGTATTTGTCCTGAACGACAATGCCGATCGTTTTTACGAGCGGTTGGGCTTTGTTCAAATTGAAGACCACGGAGCTTACAAACACATGGAATGGCGCGCTCGCCCATAGGCCGCAATCCTGACTCAAAGCGGAAAGTCACAAGCTAAGAGCTTGAACTCTATGCGCCGGTCACGAAGGTTGAATAAAGTAGTTGAAGACTGACTCGTACCGGAACCCTTCACCTTCGCGTGCAATCGGAACGAGGAAGAGCTCAAATTCGCCCATCTCATCGTGAGACAACGAATAGGTTTTCTGCGGAAGGACAGTAGCGGGCCCGGTGAAGAAGAGTGAAAACCTTTCCATGCCGCCGTGCTCCTCGTCTTTCTTTGCATAACCCTTCACTTCTACCAATCGCAGATTAATCGGTTCAGGCGTGTCGAGCTTCACTCGAAAGTCGGTATTTGTATGCTTTGAGAACTCCTGCTCTGTCAGTGTGGCCATATTCGATCTCCTCAAATGTTCGAAAAAATAAGTTGCTTTGCAAAGGGTCACAGATCCGTTGCACGGCTTAACTATAATAATGCTAATGCTCCCACAGCGAATTGAAGCGAGGGAAGATAACATAAGGGCTTCGGCATGTAACGTGAGCTTGGGTCTTAATTTGGAGTGCGGCGACCTGTCACCGCTTTCGCCCGCGGCGGCTTGACGCCGCGCTGCTTGGTAATGCGCCCTTTCGACAACTTGCTGCGACAGGTCGCAGCGACCAAAGCGCCGACAGGTCGGCGCACTCCAAATTAGGGCACTACCTGGCCCAGTCGCGTCGGCAATGCTCGGGGTGCGACGCGAACGAGCACTTTGCGCTACAATCAACGCCTCTTCAACATGAAGCGTGCCAAATTCGATCAACCTGCCTGCGACTCGCTGGCGCAATGTGTCAAAGAAATTGAACAGGGCACCGACGCTGAATTAGTGATCGTAGTGCGGGGCGTGTCCGGCAACTATCGACACGCGGATTATTTGTTCGGCGCCGTCCTGGCCTTCGTCGGATTGCTGATTCTGCTTTTCATTCCCATCGATTTTCCCCCGATCCTGGTCCCCATCGACGTAGCGGGCTTGTTCATCGGAGGCGCCTTTCTTTGCTCGCGCACCAAAACTCTGCGGCGACGCTTAACTTCCAAGAAATTTCGAAAAGCTGCGGTGCGGCGCGGGGCGGCCGCGATGTTTTACGAAGCCGGTATCGCTAATACGAATGCGGAGATGGGAATTATTGTCTACCTGTCACTACTCGAACTCCGGCTCGAGTTGATTGCCGATCGCGGTGTGCTCAAGGCTGTCCCGCCGCTGGAGTGGAACCACATCCAATTCGAACTTAAACAAGTCGGTCGAACTCCCGATGTCGAGAGTTTCGTGAAAGCTCTCCAGAACTTTGGCGCCTTGTTGAGTAAACACTTGCCGGCTACCGGTGAAAATCCGAACGAGTTACCCGACATGCCGCGTATTGAACTGTGATGAACCTGGGTCGCAAATCCAAACTCACGATACTTATCTGCTCGGTTTTGGCCGGGGCGCTATTGCTGTTTGCATTTTCTGACGTCCTGGCTCGGGTTGGTGGCGGCCAATCCTACGGTGGCAGTCGAAGTAGCGGCGGTGGTAGTCGAGGAGGTGGCAGTGGTGGTGGAAGTGGAGACGGCGGCGCCATCATCTATCTTGTTTTTCAGCTCTTCCGTTTTCTTGTTTACTTAACGATTGAGTATCCACTGATCGGCATACCACTCGATTTACTGCTCATCGTTGGCGTAGTTTATTACTTCAAACGCAGAGCGCAACGAGCGGCGACTGGTCTCACCTCCGTAACGACCTCGACTCGTGAGTACGAGAACGTCGATGTCACTCGCGCTTTCAATCATCTGCGCCGCTTCGATCCAAACTTCTCCGAAATCATCTTCACTGATTTCTGCTATGCGCTATATGGAAAGGCCCACGAGTCGCGCGGACGAGGCGCGCAGGCTCTCGATCTGTTCTCGCCATATTTGAGTGAGAACGCGCGGGCGGCATTGATGACTCGTAACCAGGCCGGGCTGAGTGAAGTAAAAGGCATCATCGTCGGCGCCATGCAGGTTACAGACGTCCAAGGCCTAGACACTCCGGTAGTTAGCATTCGAGTTTCGTTTGAGTCGAATTACACCGAAGTCACGGGCGGCCCGGGCCAAACGCCGTCGGAGATGACCTACTACGTTCGCGAGCAGTGGGAACTTGAACGAAAGCGTGACGTGTTATCGCCCCCACCGGCTCAAGCGACGGCTCTGCATTGTCCACGTTGCGGCGCTCCGTTGCAGAAAGATTCCGTCGGCGCCTGCGCCTTTTGTCTGACTAAGATCGACAGCGGTGAATTTCAATGGTTTGTGCGGGACATCACGCTCCTCGAGAGCGAAGCGCGTGGACCATTACTCACTGGTGACGCTCCCGAAGTCGGGACCGATCTGCCATCGATCGTGCAACCCAACTTTGCGGTAGTGCGCGCGGCTTTCGAGCAAAGCAACCCCGACTTCTCGTGGAGCAAATTCCAGGCTCGAGCGGCGCTGATCTTTCAGGAACTCCAGTCGGCCTGGTCGAGTTTGAATTGGGAGCGAGCGCGGCCGCATGAAACCGACAATATCTTTCAAATGCATCAATATTGGATCGATGCCTATCAAAGACAGGGACTGCGAAATATTCTCGACCAGGCCCGGATCACAGCCATGCAACCGGTGAAGATACTGGAGGACGCTTTTTACCATGCCATCACGTTGCGGATTTGGGCGGATGGATTTGATTACACCGTCGATGGCAGCGGGAGAGTAGTTAGCGGTTCGAAGACGAACCAGCGGCGCTGGTCAGAATATTGGACCTTTATCCGAAATCGCGGAAGCAAGGGGGCGGCGCGAGCGGACTTGAATTGTCCAAATTGTGCGGCGCCGCTCAAGATTAATGCTGTTGGTGTCTGCCAATTCTGCGGCGGTAAGGTCACTTCCGGAGAATTTGATTGGGTTTTATCAAAGATCGAGCAGGATGAATCTTATGGCGGCTGACATCTAATCCACTCGTGCTAACATCGAAATGCGGCATAACTTTACTGCAGGCAGCCTGCCTGCAGATTGTCGGTCGCTCAGGCAACATCAGACAGGCTGGCAGCCTGTTGTACATTGGAGATTTTGTGAAACGTAGTCTTCTATTACTAATAATTCTTACGTCATTAATCGCACCGGCCGGGTCATACGCTCGAGTTCCTCAATCGCGACCGGCCAGAACAAAGCGACCCGCGGCAGCAGCCACGGCCCCCGCGCGACTGCCTGATGCCGAGCTCACCAACAAGGTCCTGCCAAACGGGCTCGAAGTGATCGTGGTTCAGGATCATTCGGTACCGCTCGTCACCATCGAGCTTGGTGTTAAGAACGGATCTTATACCGAACCTCCGGAACTCAACGGACTTTCCCACCTGTACGAGCACATGTTCTTCAAAGCCAATCGCGCGATCGCCGACGCGGAAGATTACGTGCGTACAATCGGCCAGTTGGGAATCGCCTATAACGGTTCCACTCGCGAGGAAGTCGTTAACTATTACTTCACGACGACCAGTCCGAATCTGAGAACCGCGATGCAGTTCATGCGAGATGCGACCCGTTACCCGCTGTTCGACGATCGCGAGTTTGAGCGCGAGCGCGAAGTGGTTATTGGTGAGATCGATCGAAACGAATCGAATCCGTTCTATTACCTGAACCGCGAGATCTTTTCTCGACTCTTTTACAAATATCCGAGCCGCAAGGCGCCCCTGGGAAATCGGCAGACTGTTTCGACGGCGACAACCGAGCAGATGCGCCTGATTCAGGGACGCTATTACGTACCAAATAACTCCGCTTTGGTTGTGACTGGAGACGTTAAGCCCGAAGAGATTTTTCAGATGGCACAGGAGCTCTTTGGCGATTGGGCGCGGCGCGAGAAAGATCCTTTTGTCGAGTTTCCGCTCGTCGAGCATCCGCCGCTGACCAAGAGCGAGGGCGCCGTAATCAAGCAGCCCGTCGAGAATGTAATTATCGCGATTGGCTGGCATGGGCCATCAATCGGCAAAGACAACGCCGCGACTTATGCGGCTGATGTGTTCTCGTTCATCCTGCGTCAGCCGAGCTCTCGCTTTCAGCGCAACCTTGTCGATGCCGGATTAGTGCAGGCGGTTGACTTGAGTTACTACACGCAACGCAACGTCGGACCGATTCTGGTAACGGCCGTGACCACTCCTGACAAAGCCAGGGCCGCAGTCGCCGCCATTCACAACGAGCTCGCACACTTTAACGACAAGGATTATTTCACCGACGAGCAACTCGAAAGTGCCAAGGCGCTGCTGGAGGCTGACGATTTGTATTCGCGTGAAAAGTTGAGTGAGTACGCGCACACATTGACATTCTGGTGGGCGTCAACCGGGATTGATTATTTTCGTGGTTATCTTCCGACTCTACGTCGCACGTCTCGCGCTGATATCAGTCGTTACGTAACTACCTATATTCAGGGCAAGCCCCACGTTAGCCTCGCTTTGATATCTGATAGGGCTCAACAACAGGCTCAACTTACTGCAGATGAGTTAATCGGTAAATGAAGAATCGAATTAATAACTACATTATGAAAAGCGGCGCGGCGTTGGGCTTGCTCATTCTGTGCGGCAGTTTGTTAACTCCAGTTTTTGGTCAGCAAAGTCCAACGTCAGGGGCCGCCGGCACACAGCTGCAAAGGCTCGAAAACCTGCAGGACATAGTTGCCAAGCAAGCAGCGCTGGTATCGGAATTTGAGGTCAACGGTCTCAAGGTGCTCGTTAAGCGGCGCGAGGGAAGTTTGACGGTGGCTGCCGGGCTTTTCTTCAAAGGCGGCGCGCGCAACATTACTCAGGAGAATGCGGGCATTGAAGCGCTGATGTTGTCCGCGGCCACTGATGCCAGCGTCAATTACCCGCGCGATCGAATGCGTCCGGAGCTTTCCCGCATGGGCACAGTGCTCAGCTCCTCGGTTAACTACGACTATTCCGTGATGTCCTTGATTTCAACTCGGCCAAACTTCGATAAGTCGTGGGATATTTTTGTAGACGTAGCCTTACGACCATCGTTCACGAAGGACGTAGTTGAGCTCGCCCAATCGCGCATCGTTGCATCTTTGCGTGATGATTCTGATGATCCTGATACTTATTTGCAGAGACTGCAGGAGCGGGTAGCTTATTCAGGCCATCCGTACAGTAATCGCGCCGAAGGCACGGCCGAGAGTGTTAGCCGTCTTACTCCGGAAGACTTGAAGGCCTACCATCAGAAACTGCTCGAGACGTCGCGCTTGCTGCTCATAATTGTCGGAGACCTTGATCCGGCGCAGGTTAAGGCCAGGGTCACCGCGTCTTTCGCGAAAGTTCCGCGCGGAAATTACAAGTCTGAAGCCACTCCGCAACTCAACTTTGACAAGTCCAGCGTTGAAGTGACGACGCGGGTGCTGCCGACAAATTACGTTCAAGGAGTGTTCACAGCGCCGTCGTTGACGTCACCGGACATTTATCCGATGCGCATAGCCGCCGCGTTGCTGCGCGATCGCGTGTTTGAAGAAGTACGAACGAAACGAAATCTGTCGTATGCCCCGCACGCTTTTCTCAATAGCCAGGCCGCCAACATCGGGGGAATTTACGTGAGCGCGGTCGATGCCAACCAGGCTACTCGCGTGATGCTCAACGAGATGACTCGGCTGGAGCGTGAGCCAATTAGCCAGGAGGACATTAAGTCCGTAACGGCGCAGTACCTGACCAGCTACTACATGAGTCAGGAAACCAACGCGGCCCAGGCGGCTGAGCTGGCGCAGGCGGAGTTGATCGGGGGAGGCTGGCGCAACTCTGCGGAGTTCATCAATCGGCTGCGCGCCGTCACACCGGCCGACGTGCAGCGAGTTGCGCAAAAGTATTTCAAGAATATTCGCTTCGTGGTGCTCGGCGATCCGAAATCAGTGGACGCCACCGTCTTCACCCACGGCGGGTAGCTTGTACTGCAGGCTGCCAGCCTGCAGCTCGTGGTTCAGTGGCGTTCAACCACGAGGAGCCCGAGATCATTTTCCATATATCATTTTCCAACTGTCATTTTTCATCGTAAAGCGGTGACGCGAATCAGTCCGATGAAATGAAAGATGGTAAGTGGTAAATGATATATGGAAAATGGCTCGCTTAATCCAACGACGCCCTTGCTCCACATCCGACAGGCTGGCAGCCTGTCGTACATTGCCTAGCGGCGAAACTCGCTCATCATTCGTTCATAGAGCTTGCCATCCAGGCGCTGCAAAATCTTGCCCTGGGCTTCCGCCATGTCTATGTTGCCAACCTCTCGATAAGTCAACACGAGATTGTAATAAGCCTCGGCAGCCTTAGGTTGTAGACGTACGGCCTGTTTGTAGGAGTCAATTGCTTCGCTGAACCTGCCGGCATAGAAGTGAGCGTCGCCGAGCTTGTTATATACTTCGGCGGAGTTGGGACGCAGCTGCAATGCTTGCTGATAGGCGCGAATAGCATCGGCAGTTTTGCCTTGCTTGGTCTTACAAAAGCCTACCTGAATCCAGGCTTCAGCCCGATTCGGATCTTTGTTAACGGCATTCTCAAAATACCCGAGCGCGCCGTCGTAATTTCCCAGCCACATCGAATCAAGTCCACTTCGATAAAGTGAAGCCGCCACCGCTTCGGCCGAATCCTTCTGGCTATTCTTTGCCACCAACTCAGGCAGCATCATGAACTTATTCGGGGGCAGCTGATTGATTCGCGAGGCTTCAATCGCGAGGTTGATGTTCTCGCCGTTGATGACGCGGATAGTAATAACGCCTACGACCTGGCCCTTGGTATTGAAAAGCGGGCTGCCACTGTTTCCATGCGAGACGGGCGCAGTCACCTGAATTATTTTCCCGAGGCTGGGAACTTCGCGCACGGCTGAGACAATGCCGTCGCTCACTGAGCCCTCGAGACGCAGCGGATTGCCAATCACAAAAATTCTTTCGCCGTCTTCGGGAAGCAGAGTCGAAAGCTCCAGCGGACGAGACCGCTCGGCAGGAATGTCGACGCTCAAGATGGCCAGGTCACCTTCATCATCGATGCTAAGGACGCCTTTGACAGCGTAGACTCGGCCTTTGCCTTCGAGGGTTCTGATTTCTGCTCGATATGAGCCGCGCAGCACGTGCAGGTTGGTCACGACCTGCTCCGGCCGTATGAAAAACCCGCTGCCAGTTGAGAGGGCTTCACCTTTTTGATCGAAGGTGGCGATCGCCACGACTGAGGGTTTGACTCGACGGACGAGTTCAGGGAGGTTGAGCTCGGATGCCGAGGCGGTTCGTGCGGTGGTGAGCAGGAGCACGAATAGAAGCAATCGGGGTAAATTGCGATTCAACATAGGAAATCTCCGGGTTCTTTCTTAGGAGAAGTTGTGAATTATTCAATTCCGGGCGTGAGCCACGGGGCAAAGGCGGCGTACGGGATGGCGAATTCTATGGGTCGGAGAACTGCTTACTGCCTAAGGGGGACTACCCTCAGCGAAATATTACAGCAACGTTGCAAAAAGATGGTAGAAGTTTTTTGAGATTGCCTTTGTCCCGTTCCTGCTGGTCAGACTCAGGACTGATCAACTCAAGGTCGGGAAGGGTCGCTTGCGCCCGCCTCAAGATGCATTGGCCTTCAAGATTCGTTTCTACCGGCAAGTTTGAGAGTTTTGTAACTTGGGCGGGCGCAAGCGACCCTTCCCGACCCTGAGCTGATCGAACTCGAGTCATCACCAACTCGTCTTGTTGACAAGCAAAGAAGAGGGCCTGCGAGCAGGCCCTTAAAGTCGGAAAACAAAAGTTTCCTTCTAATTCGTTCTGATTATCTCGACCCAGCCGACGCGTGGACCGGCGGGAATCTTTACTTCACCAATGTTTTCCATCGTCACGAGCAGCCCAAAGTCATCGAGCGGGACTTTTGAGCCGACCTCAGCCTCGTTCTTGCCATGAAGATTTACGACCTGGCCAAGCTTGAAGAATTGATTATCGGGCGAAACCGCCCAGACTGTGTAGATTTTGCCTGCCGGCGCGTCCTTCAAATCGTGGAAGCGAAAGCGGACGTCCGTGGCGCGTTTGTGTGGCTCAATGAATACATTGGCTCGAGCGCCTGACATCTCACCACTGAAATCTATCTTCAGTTTGGTGTCATCGCCTTTCTTGAAGGCGGGAATATTCAGCATCGGCACTGTATAAGGTGATGCTGGTACTTCATTAGCGGTCGTAACAGCCGCTACCTTTTCACCTACAGGGTGGCTGGTGAAAGGCACAACTGCATAGCCCTCAGGCACGGCACTGCGAAATACCACGGCGGTATCGGGGCCGTAAGTCGTCAAGGCCGCATCCGATGATGCGATGATCATGAACTTGTCGAGTGGTGTCGTCGCGGTAAGCGTACCCACGCCATTCGCAATTGCCACAGGTCCCAGCAGCGTAGTCGTCCCGGTTGGATCTACGGCATAGATGTTAACCGCGGTCATCTCCGCAGGTATCCCTGTCAAGTTAAGCTTAACGGTAGTTCCCGTCGGATCGCGCAGGATGGTCGCGGTTCCCTTCGCCTCTTTCAAAGCGATCGGGTTCAGCACGATTCCTATTTCTTTACCGACAGGATACTCGATGATGGTATAGGTTCCGTCGGGATTCTGAACAGTCTTAGTTACTTGTGTCGTCGTCGTTACAGTCACTGGTTTCGGCTCTTGGCCGACTGCCGCAGCCGCTGCCATCAGAATAGCGACGGTGACCAAGGCGCCAATTATCAATTTCCTCATCAGTTTTCTTCCTCCCTCTAATCGCGATTAATCGGAGAATAAGTAGGGGAATACTGCAGTTTTCAAGAGCTAGATTGGCAATGTCCGTGCCAGCTTCGACCGCAGGGAAGTACGGACAAAACCCCAGTTTTCCGGACATTTGCTGCGAATTTTGGGAGGATTCTACGAAATAGATTGGTACACCCAGTGTACGCATCCACTGCCATAATAAAGTCAACCTAACGACCCGTTTGGTCTACTCAAGTCTCATGATCTGAGCTGTAACTCGCTGAATCTGAGGCCACGCCGGGCTCCAGTTGCGATGCTGGGGTCAATGCAAGTCGGATGTATACTTTGCCAGCTCAAACCCACCAGTTAAAGAAGCACACCACACATTGTCGCCTGCGGCTTGCCGCCGCACAGTGCGGAAAGGCTCTGCCTTTCCGGGAGACTCTCTAACTTTTTTCGAGGCTGCGCCTCATGCATACCATTTCTCGCGACGCGCCGTGTTTCTATCTGAGTTCGGTGACGAAAGATCGTCTGCCAGTCTTCCGTAAAGACGAGATTAAGACTTTAACTAGCTTTGCCCGAAAAGTCTTAATCTCACCCCAGCAGCTGGTGGTTACTTCAGGTCCAGCCTACCAATGTTTGATGTCGTTGTTTTTACTAAATCCCACCTGCGGGAGCAGGTGGATCGTTCAAGTCCTGCCTATTTCCGTTGAAAACTTGCGAGCGAGGCTGCACTTGAAATATCCCTCAGCTGCCGCTGAGGGGATTCAAAAGACCAATCCTAATCTCTTTGTAGGTCGAACTTGAACTATCCACCAGCTGCCGCAGGTGGGATTTAGGACTTCTCGGGCAAAGCTGCTTTGACTTGCGACGCACTCAATGAAGCCCGCCACTCTGGAGGTTTCTCTACGATGAGCCGTTGCTGATGGACTTGGACCGAATAAAGTGGCGGAGTCGGTAGTTTTGAGGCGCAGCCTCAAATCTCTGAGAAGGCTTTAACGGAAAGGCAGAGCCTTTCGGCGGCAAAGCCCCAGGTCAGTACCGGTAGAGCGCGTTTATCGCTTCAAGCACATCGGCGACTTGCGGCAGAATCGCATCCTCGAGCACGGGTGCGTACGCAACAAAAGTATCGAGCGCAGCGACACGGCGCACCGGAGCATCGAGATACTCAAACAACTCATCAGCGATACGCGCCGCGATTTCGGCGCCGTAGCCAAACGACAAGGAATCTTCGTGAGCAACGATCACTTTGCTCGTCTTCTTCACACTCTTCGCGATCGCCTTCCAATCGTAGGGTTGCAACGTGCGCAAATCAATAACTTCCACGCTAACGCCTTGTTGCTCAGCCTGCTTCGCCGCCACCAGCGACCGCTGCACGAGCGCGCCGTAGGTGATGATGGTCAGGTCTTTTCCTTCACGGACCGTTTTCGCTTTCGCAAACGGAATCATGAAGTCATCCGGCGGATACGCCGATTTGTTGTAAGCCTGCCGGTAGAGATGCTTGTGTTCAAGAAACAGCACCGGGTCATCGCACCGAATCGACGTCCGCAAAAGCCCATTTGCATCGAGCGCGGTTGAGGGATAAACAACGCGAAGCCCGGGAATCTGCGTGAAGGTGGACACACCCGATTGCGAGTGATAAACGGCGCCTCCCTTCAAGTAGCCACCGACCGGGACTCGCATGACCATTGGCGCTTTCCACTCATTTCCTGAGCGCCAGCGCAGCAGCGCCAGCTCATTGCGAATCTGATGCATGGCCGGCCAGATGTAATCGAAGAATTGAATCTCAACCACCGGCTTAAGTCCGCGAGTAGCCATTCCGATCGCGCGACCAACGATGTTCGCCTCCGCCAGCGGCGAGTTAAAGACGCGGGCGCTGCCAAACTTTCGCTGGAGATTAGCTGTCACCTTGAATACGCCGCCCTTACCCTTCACTTTTTCGAGATACTGCTCACGCGAGCAATCGGCGACGTCTTCGCCGAAAACGACGATGCGCGGGTCTCGAGTCATCTCGGTGTGCAGGCAACGATTAATCAAATCGACCATCGTGCCCGGATTGCCGGAAAGGTTGGCGCGCTTTTCATTATCAAAATCTCTCGAAGTCGGATCCACGTCCGGCGAGTAGACAAATTGAAGCGCGGTTTCCGGAGCCGGTTGGGCGCTGGCAAGGGCGCGGTCAGCCGCTTCTGTAACTTCCCGATCGACCTTTTCTTTGATCTGCTGCAATTCGTCCTGGCTGACAAACTCTTCCTGGACCAGGAGCGCGCCAAAAGACTTAATCGGATCGCGTTCCGCGTCACTAACTCGCTCTTCGTCCGATCTATACAAGCGCTCGTCATCAGAAAGTGAGTGCGAGTACGGACGAATAACTTTCGCATGAACGAGAGCTGGGCCTTGGCGCTGCCGGCAGTGATGCGCCGCATTTCGCATCGCGTCGATTGAAGCCAACACGTCCGTGCCGTCGCAGCGCTCGATTCTCAGATTGGGAAAATTCTCGACCAGGCGCGACACGTCTCCGCCCGCAGTCTGTACCTCAATCGGGACGCTAATCGCGTAGCCGTTGTCCTCGACGAGGAAAATCACCGGCAGCTTCAAATTACTGGCTGTATTCAGAGCTTCCCAGAATTCGCCTTCGCTTGAAGTGCCATCACCCAGCGACACGTACACGACTTCGTCATCTCGGAAGTTGAGGACGCGGCCTTTCAGTTCTTCGATTAGTTCGAAACGGTACCCGGCTTCAGCACAGCCGACAGCTTGCAGAATCTGCGTTCCCGTTGGTGATGATTGTGAAACGATATTGAGTTTCTTGTGCCCCCAGTGCGAAGGCATCTGTCGTCCGTGGGAATTCGGATCTTTCTCGGCGGCTACCGCGGACAGCAACATCTCGAGAGGGGTCATTCCCAATTGCAAACACAACGCTCGATCGCGGTAATACGGGTAGAACCAGTCATAACCCGAACGCAACACCATGCCGGCGGCGGCGAGAATAGCTTCGTGCCCGGCGCCGCTGATTTGAAAAAAGATCTTGTTTTGCGCCTTTAGCTGAATCTCTTTGTCATCGAGGGCGCGAGACAAATACATGGTGTGATAGAGATGCAGGAGCTGCTCGCGAGTCAGGCCGTGATAGGCTTCGAGCTCCGCCACGGCGATGCCTGGAGCCGTATCCAAAGGCTCGGGACGCTTCACTAGTTTCAAGATTTTGTTGTCAGTCTTCATAGTCACTCGCTAAGACGCTGCGATACTCTTCGGCCATGCCGGGATGTCCGTGGCTACTCGCAGCCTGAATTCCGCGTTCGTATGTTTGGCGTGCTTCTTCGCGACGGCCCACCTTTTCATAAGCTCGCGCGAGCATGCCGTAAGCATTGCCCTGATCGTCGGCTGCGTCGAGATAACGTATCAATGTGTCGATCATCTCGGCCGTGGCCTCCGCCTTTTCGTATTCCTTGGCTAGTCCGAAAAGCACGGTACTATTCGAAGGATCGCTTTCGAGCATTTGCTTAAAGATATCGATGCGTGATGCAGACATAGTAATCAAACTCGGCTAAGGAAGTTGTCCTGAACGAAAATCTTTCTCATGCGAAAGCGCAACGGGCTTTCGACGATTGTTATGGCCTTCAGTCTTTCAAACCCGCTGACAAACCAAGGCTCTTCGCAGTCGGGTATTTGTGCAAGCCAAGCCGGAGTTTCAAGATTCAGTTCGTCACACAGCGATTCCGCAGTGGCCGCCACTAATGAATCCATACGGGCGTCATTTGTTTCTATGAATGGCTCCTCAATCGCTTGAATTCTTTTGTGATATCGAAAGTCATCGACAAAATTCATCAAATGGATCGCCCACCACTCCGGATCGCCTGCAATCTTCTCTCTTGTTTCTCTAAGCGTAATCATTTCAACTCGGAAAAAACTTCTTCCACTAAGATACGTGACCTGGGCTTAACCTGTTTGTGGGGATAATACCCTTTTACGATATCGAGCACTTCGTCAACCGTGGTCAAATTCAACATCTGGATCAGGAAACGTAGATCTCGAGCATCCATCGTTTCAGATCTGGCGCTTAGTACTTTCATCGCCAGCAGATAATCCGGAGTCGGCACATATACCTTCAAGTGAGAAAGATCCAACAAGACGCGCCGGTCATGGGGTACAAGGAACATCTTGACAGCATAGTTCAGCCAAGCCTTATTCAAACCATGTCGTTCAGCGATCAACCGGCGGCCTTTCTGATGTGACGTACCGGTTCAAAAATCGCATCTACGTCATCTGTGTCGGGTCGCGCATTGTAGGCAAGCGCCATCACCGCGCCGCCATATAAACAAAGCTCCCCTTTGACCTCAATCTCGCGTAACTCTTCGTTAAGCTCCGTCAAATAGCCTTTGATCTCTGAGGGGTTCACTGCTTATAACAATCACTTCCCAATGATTAACTTGGCAATGGTCTGCAGCTGCATATTGGAGGTGCCTTCGTAGATGGCGCCAATTTTTGAATCGCGCCAAAACTTCTCGACCGGATAGTCTTTTACGTAGCCATAACCACCAAAAAGCTCGATCGCTTTCGAGCTGATTCGTTCAGCCGCGCGTGAAGCAAACAACTTCGCGATTGCAGCTTCCTTGACGAAGTTCTGCCCGTTGTCTTTCATGCGCGCCGCGTTGTAGACCAGCAGCCGCGCGGCCTCCAGTTCTGTCGCCATCTCCGCGAGCTGAAATTGAACTGCTTGAAACTGATTGATGGACTTGCCGAACTGTTCCCGCTCGGTGGTGTAGGCGAGCGCCGCGTCGAGAGCACCGCTGGCAATTCCGATCATCTGCGCGCCGATGCCGATGCGACCTTCGTTGAGCGTTTCGATCGAGACTTTATAGCCTTTGCCGATTTCGCCGATCACATTTTCCTTCGGTACTCGGCAGTCTTCAAAAATCAACTCCACCGTGGATGAGGCCCTGATGCCAAGCTTGTTTTCTTTCTTTCCCACAGTAAATCCAGCCGTGCTTCTTTCGACTATGAAAGCAGTGATACCGCGATAGCCGGCTTCAGGATTTACGTTCGCAAAAACGACGAAGATCTCAGCTTCGTTGCCGTTGGTTATCCAGAGTTTTCGTCCATTGATTACGAAGTGATCGCCGTCCTCAACGGCGCGAGTTTGCATCGCGAAAGCATCGGAGCCGGAGCCGGCTTCGCTCAACGCGTAGGCGCCAACTTTTTCCGACGCTAACTGCGGCAAGTACCTCTTCTTTTGATCTTCATTGCCCCATTTTACGAGGGCGTTATTGACCAAAGTATTCTGCACATCCACCAGCACGCCTACCGAGGCATCTACGCGCGAGAGCTCTTCTACCGCGATGATTGCGGTAAAGAAGGTGGCGCCGGCGCCGCCGTATTCCTCCGGAGTTTCGATTCCCATTAATCCGAGGTCGAAGCACTGCTTGATCAAAGTCGGATCGAGCTTGGCGTGCTCTTCCATCGGTTCGACCCGGGGCCGCAGTTCGCCGTCAGCAAATTCACGCACGCTGGCGCGAAACATCTGTTCGTCTTCCGACAGCGTAGTCAAGGGGCGACAGGTTCGTTGTTCGATGGCAGTTTGCATTTGGCTCATCTTCTTAGCTCCAGCAGAACACTGAATTGTATTGTGGTCGACTAAGCATATTAATCAAGGCAAAACAAAAAAGGCAAAAGTAGCCACCCGGGGCAGTGTTACAGTTTCGATTGATACCACCGGCTCGCACGGTGGAGCCTCATGCTGGCAGCTAAGGGAAATCAAAGGCGACGGATCCGGAGATGCCACGGGCTGGCCCCGTGGTAGTTCACGACAGGCTGCTATTTGGTTGTTAGCAGAGCAGCCAACGTGAAACACCACGGTGCCAGCCCGTGGCCTCTTCTGATTTATTATTCGCACTCCCTGTAGCAGCTCTTCGTAATTACCACGGGACGAGCCCGTGGCATATTCAAACTGTACCACTACCCACCGCAGCGTGAGCCGGTGGGGTCTGTGAGCGTTTCAAATTCGCTGCTTGATCGGTTATGTTGTGCCATCCGCGTCCCATTCGCATTGGCCCGTAGAAGGAAAAACAGCCCGATTAATGTCTGCCAATACCGCTAAACCCAGAATCAAGAAGAGGCATAAGGCGATCGGCATCATTTTCATGCTTGCCGGCTTATTGCTTTTTGCCTACATGGTCGAGAAAGCCGGGCCATCATTAATCTTTGCCGGCATTCAACGCCTTGGTTTCGGTTTCATAATCGTCTTTTTGCTCGGCGGCATGCGCCAGGCTGTTCATGCGATTTGCTGGGTCAAGTGTTGCGAGCCCCCCTACAAACTCCGCTTCAGAGATGCTTTCAGAGCTCGCCTGATGGGCGAAGCAGTCGGCAACATCGTTCCGCTCGGTGGACTTTTCAGCGAGGCATCAAAGCCTTTGTTCATCCGCGATCGGATTCCATTAACAGCAGGTATCTCCGCGCTTGCTATCGAAAACGTCTTCTATGCATTGTCGGTGGCGTTATTCATCTCGGCCGGCTCACTCGCCTTGTTGCTGAGCTTTCCGCTGCCGAATGCGCTGCGCTACATCAGCATCAGTGCGCTGGTTGCAATTGCCTTGATTATTCCGATAGGCGCGCTCGTGATTCGGAAGCAACTGCGTTTCATCAGCGGCGCTCTGGGATTCGCCGGCAAGCGCGGGATCGCGCGCGCGAAGATTTCGGATGCGCTGCCACGAGTGCGAACGGTTGAAGATAGAATCTACGGCTTCTACGAGCGCAATCACGCACGCTTCTTCATCATTCTCCTGATTGAGTGTCTGTTTCACGTGGCCGGAGTTTTAGAAGCCTACATCACGCTCTGGTTTATTAGCCACGTGATCGCGCCGACACTGCTGACCGCATTCATCCTGGAATCAGTCAATCGCCTTATCAACGTAATCTTCAAATTCATCCCGCTTCGTATCGGAGTCGATGAAGGCGGCACCGGAAAGGTAGCCAGCCTGCTCGGTTTGACCAACACCACCGGCGTCACGCTCGCCATCGTTAGAAAGGCTCGCGACATTTGCTGGACAGCTATAGGCGTGGCCCTAATTGTGCGGCGCGGGATCTCGCTAAAAGCTGCGGCGGGCCAGAGTGAAGACATTATGGAAGAGCTAACCTCGGACGATGCCCTCGCGGTGTCTGCCAGTGAGTCCGGGTGAAATGACCTACCGATAATCCGTGCAAGCCGACTGATCGACTTTCAGCAACATCGCTAGCGCCAACCTGTAGCCCAAATACACGCTGTTAACATTGACTCGCGAAGCTTGATCTTTTTGCGAATGCAGAATCGTCGACCAATCCTTCGTCAAGCCATGGATCGTCACTGCGGGAATCTTTCGAGAGACAAACGAACTCGAATCGGCGTCAGCGGCATCAACGCTGGCGTGAGCAAAGGGCATCTTCATTTCTTTGGCGGTATTCTCAGCCAATTGAATCATCTTCCTGCTCGAAGTATTGTCGAGAACTTGAGGCGCAGCTAGCCCCAAACTGTCGATATTGATCATCGCGCAGTATTGCTCGACCTGAGTTTTATCAATGGCGTTGGCCATTCCGTGAGAACCAAACAAGCCTTCCTCTTCATTACCAAACGCAACGAACAGCACATTCTTCTTAAGCGGAACGTCTCGCAGTGTGTGATAGATGTGAGCCACTGCGACGATGCCGGTCCAGTTATCGACAGCGCCACAACCGTCGATTACTTTGTCATAGTGAGCGCCAATTACAATCGTTTCGGCAGAAGCCAGGTGTGACGGCTTGCGCACGACCAGGTTTTCGGCTCGTTTGAATTTCTCGACCGTCATATCCTTGTCATCGGCGCCCAACTTTGCGAACAGAGACTTCGCCGCCTCCAGGCGCTCCTTGCCCCAACACGGCACCGATGCAAATTCAGACTTAAGAACTTCAGGTGTGGAGATGCGCGGGCCTTCCGGCTCTTGCGCAGACACTGCAAACAGCGCGAGGAGTAAGAGGATGGCGGCTGGCCAAAACTTAGATTGGATTGAATGCCTTGCGCGCCGCATGCTCGCTTAGTCGTATGAGAGCGCGTTGACCGGATCGAGATTCGAGGCGCGAAGTGCGGGATAGAGCGCTCCCACTGCTCCGCCAAACATGCCAATCAAAGCAGCAGTCAACGCCCATTTCCAGGTGTATTCAAATACGAGCCCGAAAAAGCTCTTGATGAGAAGACCCGCGAGGAAAGAGGCAGCGAAGCCAATGATCAGGCCCATCACGCTAATAACCAGAGCTTCCTTTTCAATGACACTAACGATATAGATGCGTGAAGCCCCAAGAGCCTTAAGTATGCCAATCTCTTTTGTTCGCTCAGTAATGGTCGTGTACATTGCGAGCAAGACCACGAGGATACTAATAATCGCCGCCAGACCAACCAGCGTCCGCAGAAATACTCCCAGCGCGGGAATCGTCGTTTCCACACTCTTGAAAACATCGCGTGTGAATTGAACTTTATTTCCCGGCAGAGCCGTATCGATGCGTTTTGCAAGTTCAGCTTCCTTCAGAGGCTCGCGCACTTTGATCAGGATATAAGTGCACTTGTTGGGAGCCTCGAGAGCGTCCTGCATCGCGGCTAGAGTCATCTTCACTCTCGCTCCGGACTCAGGCGAATAAACTCCGGTCACGCGATATTGCCTCTTACCAAAAAGCTTGACGACACTTCCCGGACTGTAATTGCCATTTTTGGCTTTTATTTCATCGATGACTATTTCATCAAAAGCCTGCGGCGGCCTGCCGCTGATTAGCCGGAGGCCGTTCAGTTTCGAAATCGGCTCCCAGTCAACGCCATCCACTCGCTCGAGTCCAAAGGCCCGGTTGGAATCTGTAAAAATGTAGGCTGCCACCGGAATAGCTTCTGACACTCCATCGATCGCTTTTATGCGTTCCACGTACTCCGTGCTCAGCGAGGGCGTGGAAACCATTAACTGCATTGCGCCCGGACGCGTGAAAAGAATCTCGGCATGAAGGTTCGAGTTGCGACGCTGCAGGTCGTTGGAAAGCCCTGTTGCCAAGCCGGTGAAGAGCATGACGAGACAAACACCCAAAGCAATCCCGGCTACACAAACGACGGTACGGACCGGTCGTTGGCGAATATTGGCAGTAATTAAGCTATCCATGGGGGCTTAGAATAAAGCATTTCCCGCGGGTTCTCTAGCTCCCCGGGAGCGCAGGCATCCCTGCCTGCCTGAACGTATTAAAAAGATCCTTTTAGAAATAACTATTTGCCTCGTTAACTAAGGCAGGCAAGGATGCCTGCGCTCCCAGGAAACTAACGGTTGGCGCTATTTTTCGCTTACTCTTTGCGGCATGAAGCCCAGAATAATTAAGCTAGTTGTACTGAACCTTGTCTTACTCTCCATTTGTGTAGTTGCCTTTGCTCAGCAGCCAACTCCGTCGCGGGTCCACATAACTATCCTCGGAACGACCGACTTACACGGGAATATCCTGCCGAAGGATTACTACACCGAGAAGGCGGACGCGCGCGGGCTGGCAAAGGTAGCAACGATCATCAAGAAAGCGCGAAAGGAAAACCCCAATCTATTGCTGCTGGATTCTGGCGACACGATTCAGGGAACGCCGCTCGAGTTCTATCACAACAAGAAAAACAACCAGCCTCCCGATCCGATGATGCTAATCATGAACTCGCTGCGATACGACGCGATGGCAGTAGGTAATCATGAGTACAATTTTGGACTGCAAGTGTTAGAGAAGGCCCGCCGCGAAGCAAAGTTTCCCTGGTTATCCGCAAACACTTACGACGGCGGGACAAATAAGACGCATTACCAGCCCTACATCGTGAAGGAGATGGGAGGTGTGCGTGTCGGTGTGCTTGGCCTGACAACTCCAGGAATTCCAAACTGGGACAATCCGCAGAATTACGAAGGTTTAGATTTTCACGAACCGCTTCGAGAAGCCCAGAAGTGGGTGCCGATTCTTCGCCGCAAAGAACGTGTCGATCTGGTAGTTATTGCGATGCATATGGGTGTTGAAGAAGATCTCGACACCGGCGTGGTGAATCCCGGTCAGGTTGCGCATGAGAATCAAGCGCTCGCAATCGCGCGACAAGTTCCGGGAGTGGACGTGATCCTGATGGGTCACACTCATCGCGACGTACCTTCACTAATCGTGAATGGCGTTCTGCTGGCGCAAGCGAACTATTGGGGGCGGCATGTCGCTCGAGTTGATTTGTATCTCGACAAGAACCGCGCTACCGGCTGGCGGCTGGCTGCAAAATCTGCGCGCACTATTCCGGTGGACACAGTCGAGCCCGACGAAGAAGTAGTGAAGCTAGCCGAACCTTATGATCGCGAGACCGAGAATTGGCTGGGCAGAGTGATCGGTGAATCAAAAGCTGAGCTAACCGCTCGTGAAGCTCGTTTCCGCGACACCGCCATCCTTGATCTAATCCAGCGCGTACAATTGGAAGCTGGACAGGCTGACGTATCGATGGTGGCGAGTTTCAATCCTCAGGCTCGAATTCCAAAAGGCTCCATCAAGGTTCGAGAAATCTCCGGGCTCTACGTGTACGAGAATACGTTGGTCGTTCTCGAAGTCACCGGGCGTCAGCTAAAAGAGGCATTGGAGCACTCAGCCAAATATTTTCGCGCCTATGAACCGGGCAAATCTCCGGCTGAATTGGTTGATGACAAGATTCCGGCTTACAACTTCGATATTGCTGAAGGCGTGAACTACGACTTGGACATCACCAAGCCCATCGGCCAGCGCATACAGAATTTGACCTTCAAAGGACAACCGGTACAGCCTGAGCAGAAGTTCAAGCTGGCAACCAACAATTATCGAGTTAATGGCGGCGGTGGGTACACAATGTACAAGGAAGCGCGGGTGATTAATCGGTCAAGCGAGCTGATTCGAGATTTGATCATCGAATGGGTCGAGCGCCACCAGACCATTCCGACTGAGCCGACCAATAATTGGCGCATCGTGCAGTGATGGGAGCGCAGGCATCCTTGCCTGCATACTTGAGTGACAATCTATCTTGCGGCAGGCAAGGATGCCTGCGCTCCCAACGTTTCTTTTCGGCTGCCGCCAACCAAATCACGAGGTAACGTGTCTATTGTTATGTTAAAGGACGCCTCCTCTATTCGGGTGAACTCGGTCTTGAATAGCGAAGAACAATTAATCAAGCAAGCGCAGGCCGGGGAAACCGAAGCCTTCTCCGAACTGGCACGCTCCTACGAGCGGCGGATTTATTCGTTGGCTCTTCATCATTGCCGCGATCGGCAGGACGCAGAAGATCTATCCCAGGAAGTTTGGTTGAAAGCTTATTCAGCCTTGTCCGGTTTCAGATTTGAATCAAGCTTCTACACCTGGCTGCGAAGGATAATGATCAATTGTTTTTTGAATCACCGTCGCTCGAAGGCTTCGAAGCTTCGCGAGCAAAGCGACGGTGACGAATATTTCAGCAACGGTCGTGATTTGACGAGCAGTGCGCCGGAAACGACATTGCAGAATCGTTTGGTGATTGAAAGAGTTCGACAGGCATTGGCGGAAGTTACGCCGCAGCAAAGATTGATGTTTCTTTTGAAACATGAGGAAGGCATGACTTACGAGGAGATTTCACGCGAGTTTGGATGCTCGACCGGCGCTGTAAAGAAATCCATATCGCGAACAGTGGCCAAACTGCGTTTGCAACTTGGCGTGAATGACGAGTCCGAAAACTATGTTTCGTGCGCGGCGGGTGGATATTGAGTCAGGAGCAGGTGACATGCACAACTGCAAATCAACCAGAAATAATTTGACCGATCTGGCGCTGCACGAGCTGCCGCCGGATCAACAGAAGCAAATGCTGGCAGAGCTCCAGGAGTGCGCCGCATGTAATGAGGAGTACGTCTCGATACGAGATACATTGATCGTTTCAGGCCAGGCTCTGCGTTCTACACTCCCAGGCACAGAATTCTGGGATGGATATCATGCGCGACTCGCCGCTCGTCTCGAACATCAACCTCAAGTTTCGCCCGCGACTTCGCAAGGGCAAAGCCCGTGGCAGGTGGTTTGGTCAATGGTCACGGCTTCGGTGCGGATTCCCGTTCCGGTATTTGCAGCGATGCTGTTGCTTTTGTTTGGCGTGGGAACTTCCCTCGCCTGGAGCTTGATGAAGAAAACCAACGTTGCAGTCGAGCCGCAAGTGATAACCAGGACTGTAACGGTCTCAGTTCCGGAGGAAAAGATTATTACGCGCGTTGTTTACCGTCCGAGAAATAACTTTCGAGTTCGATCTCGCAGCTCGCAGTTTGATCTTTCGTATCAACCACAGCTGGGAAGCGCGCAGGCGCAAACCGGCCTGGACAGCGCTGAGAAAGCTCCGATTAGTTTGGTTGGATTCAAGCCTACCGAGCAAGTGAAGCTGAAGGTCATGAAGGGCAGCTATAGGGATGAGAAGTAGGATTGCAGAAATGACTGTGGCATCGGCATCCTGCCGATGTGACGTGCTCAAGCGGCAAGTTAGTGGAAATAATTACTTGCGCGCCAGGGCATCATTCACGAGCGGGACGCTCGTGCCACGTTTAGTTGTGCTCGTCCTCTTGCTTCTATCAACTTCAACAGGCGTCCGCGCACAGGAACGTGGCCAGCGCCAGCTTGTGGTGCCGCTTGCTGACGGAGGATTCGTAGCGTTCCAGGCAGAAACTGCATTCTCGACGCCAGCCGCAGACAATCAAGCCAGTCGCGCAGTCTTTGAATCGCAAGCACTCGTGGACGAGAAGCAAGTCATCCATCGCGTGCTGGTCGATGCGGATGGGCGGCCTGTCTTTGGCTACGATCTCTCTGTAAATTCCAACTCAACGTCGCGACAGTTCACAGTTTCGGCTCGACCCCTGGATTCGCAATTCGAGCTTCGGCTAATGTCGCGCGCCGGCAACAAGACCGGAGCAGCGAAGATCAACACCTTGCCTCAATCGTCTGATCCTCAAGTGCTCGATGACGGAGATGCGTTTACTTTGGATCTCCTAATCAACACCGATACCGGCGTCAAAATCGTGGATGTTGTTAAGGTCTCGTTCGATCGAGCGAACCTTTGGAACACTAATCCGCGATCACTTCCGCGAGACTTCACTCTCGATGCAGTTCAACTCGCGGTCAAACAGTGGCAGTTGTTGCTCAACAGCAAGCTGGTTGCCAGCAGCAAATCAACTGTGGGCTGCGCGGGCGCGCTGGTTTGGTTTTATGTTCCCGATCATGGCCGGTTCATCTTTTCGCTGGTGCCGCGCGAAGGCTATGAGTTCCAGAAGGTCGGGACAGTAGCCGCCAATAAAATCGAATTCACAGTCGGCGGCGATCATTTCGAGTGGCTTTCCACGTCGTCGATACTGAATGACGGTGGGGCGTGGAATCTCTGGGTCCTCCACGATCCGCAGTATGTGCCGCTGATATCCGAACAGTCGGACAAAGGGAAAGATCCCTGGGACAAACTGGATGCAGCGGTGAAGTCGGTCAAAGAAGACGCCGTGAAACTTCGCAATCAACGACAGACTACTTTTCAGAAGAATGAAGAACAGGAACGGAAAGTGAAGCCCCGCGTTATGGTCGGTGGTGCGGATCGCATTGAAAATTTGTGGCCCAAACAATAGGCAGATGCATAACACTCCTATGAAGCAAATCTTCAAACCCACTACAGCCGCGCTGATCCTATGTGGCCTGGCAAGCTCGACATTGGCCGATATCAGGATCAAGCGCAGAACAACTTTCAAGCGCGGCGGTTTCGATTCAGTGCTTTATCTGAAGGGCAAGCGCCAGCGCGAAGAAATGAATCAGGTCTCGAAAGACGGCAAACAGTTCAGCGTTGCCTACGTCGAGCAATGCGACCGGAAACGTTTCGTTTGGCTCGACCTGCAGAATCGGCGTTATGCCTTGCACACCGGCGGGCTTCCTATGGGCGCGGCGATGGCCTTCAACGAACCGCAGGTCCAGGTTAATCAGGAACTGGTGGACAGAGCTCGCGCGCGGAGCAAAGGCCAACTGCTCGAGACATCCACCGTCACCGACACCGGGGAAAGACGTGAGATGTTCGGCTTCACTGCTCGTCACTTGAAAACCGTCACCATTTGGGAGCCTGAGCCAAAGCATTGTGACGGACCGGAATTGAGACGCGAGATAGATGGCTGGTACATCGACTTGCTTTACGGCATCGATTGTTCACCCGATCTTTCGGGCTCGGTAACACAGGGCTATAGCCTCGAAGGCAAATGTTTTTCTGAGTATCTCTTCAAACGCAATTACTGGCTCGAGCGGAAGCGTCACGGTCCGGCATCACTCGGCTATCCTCTGCTTGAAGTGACTAAATGGACCGGTGATAAGAATTCCGAGAACGTAACCAAAACAGAAGTATTGGAGCTGACAACTGAAGACTTGAGCCCGTCGCTTTTTGAAGTTCCCGACGGATTTGCTCAAGTTCAGATCGAAGAATATCGCCCTTCTTTTCTTGATCGCGTCATGTCATTCCTCGGCCGGCGATGACACCTGATTAAGTTAAGGACCGCAAAGTTTCCCAGACAAGCACCTTTTGGCAATCCCTGCCTTCGTCAATTCGGACGAATCAGGGGACGGGCAAAGTGTGCCCAACGGTTGATGAGTATTTATGCAAGCAGGAATAAGGAGATGTAATGAAACGAGCTGATTTTCTATTGGTGATCGCCATGATTTGCGCTTTGCCATTTGCGGCTTACGCCCAAACCCAGTCCGACGAAGTTCCGCGATACGAGGTGGGCGCTCAGTTTACTTCGATCACCAAGCCTAACTTCGACGGTGGTCGTACAGAGATCGGAGTCGGCGGCAGATTCACGTTTAATTTGAATCGAAGTGTAGCCCTGGAGGCGGTGGGTAATTTCTTTCCGCACAAGTGCTCAGGCTGCGGATCCGCAGGCGATAACAACGGCAACATCACGCAGTTCATGGCTGGCCTAAAAGCCGGCAAGCGATTTCAAAAATGGGGCATCTTCGCCAAAGGCCGGCCCGGACTCGTCAGTTTCAGCCGCGGCGATAGTGGGTACCAAACGACCGGCGGCGGCGGACCTTTTCCTTTCCAGTTCGTACGGAATCGACTTACGAACTTTGCGATGGATGTCGGCGGCGTACTGGAATTCTATCCATCGAAACGCATCGTAACCAGGTTTGATGGCGGCGACACCATCATCAGATATCGCAGCCGGACGACTAACTTCGTTGGCTTCGATCCTGTCGGCGGCTTCGTTTTGTTCCCGTTCAACGCTCCTGCTGAGACTCGACACAATTTTCAATTTTCGGCTGGAGTGGGCTTTCGCTTTTGATTTGAATTCTTAAGCTTGGGAGCGCAGGCAATCATCGGCTGTCAAAAACTTGCCAGGTAAAACCGGCGCCTAAAGCAAGTTGAACTCAGTCGAACTGCCTACCGAGGAGCGCTCCCAAGGTCGCACGGTAGATGATGGAGGATCTCCATCGTCTATCGTGCCGATCAAAATCATAATCCACAGATTTCGCAGATGACACCGATTGCGCTTTTAGTGATTGTGTCATTTGTCGATTCCAACCAACTCAACCTACCAAAGCAAGAAAGATTGAATTAGTTTCTTACTAATCAGTGGAATCTGTGTAATCTGTGGATGATCGGTCTTAAAACCAAAACGACAACCCGGGGGCGTTGGGTTGCCGTTTTGGCTTGATCAGATGCGAGCATCTTGCGGGAGACTCGCATCTTTCTGGGACGACCGGTAACTCGGGTTACTTGACTGCGAGCGTGATCGCAACAGTTTCATAAGTGTGCTGGGCCTTGATAGCGGCGATGCGCGTCAGTTCCTTTTGAATCGCGCGTTCCTGTTTGGACGTCGAAAGCTCGCGGCCTTCCGTGCCCAGCCAAACTTCCGCCAGGAAGTATTGCTGACCGTAGCGATGAAATATCAATCGCGATTGACCGGCTCTACCTTGCGTCGTGGTGGTCAATCGCAAGGCGGCGTTGGCTGAACTCTTGTCACGAATCCGAACAACATCACCACTCAAACTGATAGCGTCCACGGTGTAGTCACCGGACTCCAGCGTCTTATCGCCAACCACGAAATCGAAGGGAACGCTTGCTCTGGCATTTACGGTTTGACCATTGGCTGAAACGACGGCGGTGATCATGGCGAGGGTCATCACGCTGAGGAACATCGTCAGGCCTTTCAAAATCTGCTTTCTCATAACTTCTCCTTCTGCCCTTGAGGCATGGTCGACATCGACCGAAACGGTTAGGCTGAAAGTGACCTTGTTGGGAATCAGCTTTGACCAAATCTCTGGTTCAGCCCTGTTCATCCTTACTACGGTGAACTGTCCTCCTCATTAGCGAGCCTCGTGCCAGAAGGGTTGAAGGTCAGCCTTCGGCCAGAACGGCTGCAAATTCGAGGGAATTGAAGGCAGCGAGGATCGGGACTTTGAGCGCTACTCAAGAATTCCTATCCGATCGGTTAACCTCTTCTATCCGATCGGATAGAGTTTGAAGGTGATAGGGTTTGAAGGTGAGGCTTCCTCCAATGCGGCTTGGCCGCCCGATATGCGGAAAGGCTTTGCCTTTCCGGCGAGTGTTCTGTCTCTAAAGTTCGCAGAATAAATGAGCGCCGTATAGGCGCTCCGCTCTTCAGTCGACGAAATGTCTATAGAACCACGCAATATAGAAACCCTTTTCGCTCCGGAGGAGCGAGATATTCGGTTGGCTAGCAGCACATTACGCTCCTAACGGAGCTAAGGAAGTAACTTTCGCGAACGTGAACTATGAACATTTCGTCCCTCCGGGACTGGAAACCGCAGTTCTATTTGTTGCGTGAACTTTAGAGACAGGACACTAGCAGTCTTAATTATTTCAGGAGAGGAGAGGCTATGCCTCGATCAGATCAGGCGTAGCCTGCCATCACCAATCATTTGGCCGGAAAGGCTGAGCCTTTCCGCACCTCGGACGGCTAAGCCGTTAGGGACTTTGACAGCTGGGATCTAACCTGTCGCTTATCGATCTATTGCTCACGACAATCCAGCAGCGTACACTTCGCTGGCGTTAGCAGAACGTGCGGCGAACTCTGAATTCGGTCAGCCAAACTCCGAAATGGCAAATGAAAAATGGCAAATGACCAATGATAAATGGGCTTCGGTCGCCTCCACCCTAGTCCCCACACCCTTCACCCTAAAACTATGAACCCACGCCTGGCAGCCATCGCCGGAAAGCTAAAAGGAAAAGTCTTCCCGCTTGAGGAGAAACCTGTCGTTATTGGAAGGGAAACTGCCGCCGAAGTCTGTCTCCCGGACTCGGCAGTCTCCCGTCGACATTCGCGAGTCGAATTCAATGAAGGGCGCTTCTGGCTCAATGATCTGCAAAGTCTGAATGGCACGTTCGTCAATGACGTACCCATAAAACAGCGGGCGCTCCAACACGGCGATCGAATCCGCATCGGCGATACGCAATTCCTCTTTCTTTTGCACGAAGGCGATGTTCCCGCCCGAATCAGCCATATTGAATTTGACGATCGCCAATACGTCAGCGGCTCAACCGTTCAAGTGCGGTTCGACGATGCTTTGTATTTGATGGCGCGCGACTTGACCGCCTTAATGAAAGTCAGCACGACCATCAATGCCATCCGCGGTCTGGAAGATCTACAAAAGAAATTTCTCGAGCTTTTATTTGAAGTTGTTCCTGCCGAGCGCGGGGCCATTCTTCTTACCGACCAACTCGGCAACTTCGACGACATGTTTGGGATGGATCGCTATGGCAGTCAGGACGTGACCGTCAAAGTCAGCACTACGATTGCGCGCCAGGTACTTATCGATGGCGTAGCAATGATGACTAACGAGCCTGGCGCAGACTCGCTGCCAATTATTCCCGACAGTTTGCTTGCCGCAGGGACTAACGCTCTCATGTGCGTGCCGCTAAAAATGGTGGACCACGTCCTGGGAATTATTTATCTCTCCACGAATGAGCCGGCGGCAAGATTCGACAATGATCATCTGCAACTAATAAGCGCCATGGCCGGCATAGCCGCCGTGGCAATCGAAAACGCGCGGCACTTTGAACGGCTCGAAACTGAGAACCAACGACTCAGAGCCGACGCGAACATTGAACACAACATGGTCGGCGAGAGTGCGCCGATCCGGCAGGTTCTTTCTTTTATCAACCGGGCTGCGCCGACGGACTCGACGGTATTGATCTACGGTGAAAGCGGCACCGGCAAAGAACTCGCAGCCAGGGCTCTACACCAGAACAGCAAGCGAGCGGAACAGCCTTTTATCGCGGTTAACTGTGCGGCGTTGGCAGAGTCACTGCTTGAGAGCGAACTTTTTGGACACGAAAAAGGCGCGTTTACCGGAGCCCGGGCGCAAAGAAAAGGCCGTGTGGAATTGGCAGATAGCGGCTCGCTGTTTCTCGACGAGATCGGAGAATTGTCGCCGGCCATGCAAGTCAAACTTTTGCGAGTCTTGCAGGAACGTGAGTTTGAAAGGGTTGGGGGTTCTCGCACGATTCGAGTCAACATCAGGCTGATTGCGGCGACCAACAAGAACCTGGAAGCGGCGATCGCCGACGGCACTTTCCGTTCTGACCTTTATTACCGTCTGAACGTCGTCAATATTGAGATGCCCGCGCTCAGGAAGCGACCGGAAGACATTCCTCTGTTAGCGAGTTACTTCGCGGCGAGATACGCCGACAAGTGCAATCGACGAGTTACGGGAATCTCAAAAGATGCGCGAGAGCGATTAACAGCTTATGACTGGCCGGGGAATGTTCGCGAGCTCGAGAATGCGATTGAGCGAGCAGTAGTAATGGGTAATACCGAGTTGATCCTCGCTGAAGACTTACCGGAAGCGGTACTCGAATCGGCACTGACTCCGAACGCTACGGGCGCGAAGTATCACGACGTGGTTGCCGAGACTAAGAAGCAACTAATTCTCAACGCGATGGAGCAGTCGGAAGGCAGCTACACTGAGGCTGCCAAAATACTCGGTGTTCATCCGAATTATCTGCATCGCTTGATAACAAATCTAAACTTGCGCTCGCAAGTGAAAGGTTGAAGTCAGAACCCGGAGCGGTAGCGACGGGGTAAGAGAAAGACATTAGCCACAGATTGCACTGATTGTAGGAACCGCTTTGGCAAACAGCCTAACCCAAGCGCAGACGTCTTATGAAATATTCGGGAGGCCAAAACAATTAAGCAGCAATCAGTGTAATCTGCGTAATCTGTGGCAAAGTCTTTCTCTTACCCCGTCGCTACCGCTCTGACATCGTGTTACAGTCCGCGCGGACTTCTTCCTAGAATACCCTTCGCTTTATCCCTCATCAGCACGCGGTAGGCGGCCACTCGGGAATCAGCAGCGTTGTCGGACCACTGCGATTTCCGGGTCTGTCCCGTGCGGGCATCAGTCTCGATCGACAAACTGTAAGCCTTACGAGCTTCCGGATCGTAAAGAATCATTTTGAGAGTGGGATTGCGGTAGTTATTAATGCCATAGAAAAGAACCTGGTTGCGAGCGTCATCATTCACGCTTACTTTTTCTGCCTCCCAGCGTCTCGCGCGAAAGGTCGAGGTATCCAAACCGCCCCGGTCAGTGATTCGAAAAGTTGAGCCGCGTCGCTCCATCATCAGAAAGTCCGTCTGTCCGGTCCTTACATCTTCTTCAATCGCAAGGATCGCCAGGCCTCGAACCGTTTGAGCGATGATGACGTCGTTTATTTCATCATCGGTCTTCGACAAGACAATATCCCGGGCTTGGTCGAGTGAGAATGAAGCAGGACGCGGCTTGCTAGCCGGAGTCGGCGGAGGGTTCTCGCTCTTCACCTTCGCATTGGCAGTGCTTGTCACACTCGAAGCAGTGGATTGCCTGGTGATATCCGCTAGTCCCTTATCAACCGAGGCTGCCGTCTCAGCAGCTGGTCCCGCATAACCCAAAGCCAACAACAAGGCGCCAAGAATCGAAACCAGGACCAACGGCGCGCCGATCCTGAGCGCCAAACCACGATACGCGTTTGTCGCCGCCAGCGCCGAAGGCAACGGCTCAATATCCGGCTCTTCAGCCACCGGTTGTTTCAAGCTCTTTTCAAGTAGCGATTTTGCGGCGCCTGCAGTTTGCGGCCGGTCTTCCGATCTCTTAGCCAACAAAGTATGAACGGCAAGGCAAAGGGAGCGAGGCACATCCTGCCTGAGCCGTGGTAAGGGTGGCGGCGGCGCCGTAGCCTGCTTGACCAGCACAACCGAAGGCAAAGGATCTATGAATGGCGGCCGGCCGGTTAGCATTTCATAAAGCACGACACCAAGGCTGTACAGATCGCTGCGCGCGCCCACCTTTTGTCCCAGACATTGTTCCGGCGACATGTACCGCGGCGTGCCGATAATTTGCCCGGAGCCCGTGCTCGCATTTGACGCTGTGACATCAGCCGAAGCGAGCACCTTGGCGACGCCGAAGTCCAGCACGCAAACGCCTCGTTCCTTCAACATGATGTTGGCGGGTTTCAGGTCTCGATGAATGATGCCGAGTTGGTGAGCTTCGTCGAGCGCTTCACAAATCTGAATTGCAATCTCAACGGCGCGCTCCGCGCTAAAGCGACCTTCACGTGAGAGCGCCTCGGACAGGGTGACGCCTTCGATGTATTCCATCACGATAAAGTGACGGCCGTCAGGCAAAGTGCCCGCGTCAAAGATTATGGCTGCGTTTGCATGGCGCAGCTTTGCCATCGTGCGGGCCTCGCGCAGGAAGCGCTCCGCCACGTCGGCATCGTTAGCGTACTCAGGCTTGATGATTTTGACTGCGACGGGCCGGTGAAGACCAAGATGGGTCGCGCGGTAAACCGTACCCATACCACCGCTTCCAATCTCGCATTCGACGCGAAACCTGCCGGCGATGAATTGAGGGACATCCATGACGGACCTTCTTTCGGGATAAAGGTCGCCCGAGCTGTCTGGCGAAGGGAGGTCGACGCAGGCGTCTCAGTGCGGCGCGGCTACCAGGGCTTGTTTCGAAAAAGTTTGAATGGGGAGAATCGGCCCTCGTAGACCGAAGCCGCGCCAGTCTAACAGTTTTGTTGGCTTTGAGGAAAGTTTTTGCATGCTGAGATCTCTGATCTGGGATCTGACATCTGGAATCTGGGATCTGGGATCGGTTTACCTGGTTTCTGAGCAAACAACATGCAGATCTCAGACTTAAGATCTCAGATCTCAGACTTTAAGATCTCAATCCTCAGACTTAAGATCTCAAACTTAAGATCTCAATCCCCAGACCTAATTAGTCACATTCGGAATCCAGAAGGTCTGTTCATTTACGACCACAGACTTCAGGCCGTGCTTAGGCAAGTCGCTCTCTTTCAAGCCGAGGAAAGTGAAGTGCGGCAAGTCGCTTAAGACAGTCTGAAACCAACCGTGTTTCGCGAGAATCTGACGCACTCGAGGGTCGAGGAACTCGGAAACATCCAGCGCCAGCATGGCAATGTGCTGCGACGTGCCCGGCGCCGCGATCGAATACAGGATCGACTTGGACAGATCCTTACTGAAATAAATCTCGTTCTTCTCGAGGTCGAGCACCTCCGCTATCTGATCATGAAGCGGCAATGCTTTTAAGCGCGTCGCCTGCTCCTGCGTCAATCTTCCCTGGCCAACCCAGTAGTCGAGCGCCGGCAGAAACCTGGTATCCCAAAGGCGCATGCTGTCTTCATAATTACGGCGCGCGGCTTCGGCGCCCCCGCGCGGCGTGATGTCCAGCCCTTCCTTGATAGCCTCTTTCCGGGCTTTCAACAGTTGCTTCATCGCCTCGGGTTGCAGCTCGATCTCGTCTTCTCCAAATGCCTCAGCTACAAAGCCGGCGTCATCCTGAAACTTCGTTACCTGCTCTTCGCTCGTGAAGACACACACGGGCGGCGTGAGCACTTTCCTGGCTACGAAGATGGCGCCATAGTCTTCCAGGACTCTTTGCGCAACTGAGTCAGAGCCCGGACAAATTGTTTCGATTTTCGTTTTGCGCTTCTTGAGAGTTTTGCGCAATACATCGTAGAAGGACGCTGATTCCTGACTGTTCATTCGCTCCTCGGTTCTACTCGACCCAATTAGCGGGTGGTCGCTACCCGTATTCGCAAGACTACTTGCCCTAATCACGAGCAAAAGAACAATCAAAGTAACAGCCTGACAAAAACCCGATGACGGTCGCATCGGTCGTGGGGAACTGAAAGGCCGCGATAATGAAACCATTTATTGCCGAAATATTAATAAGCGGGCAAGTACGGGTCAAACGTGGTCACCAGTTCGCTCCCACGATTTGAGACCCAACGGCGGGGACAAACCCCGCTAATTGATAACGCGTATTTTGAGCTAAGTTTGGACCACTACTTTATGTTCCAGGCCTTCAAATTTGCGCCTTTGGCGCTCTAAACCAACACCTAACGAGTATACTGAGTAGCCCAAAGGTTGGAACTCTATGAGTCAAATCGATCTTTTGCAGGAAATCCTTACTACCTATCGAAAGCACGGCTGGGTGCTGCGTCGAGTCCTGCTAACCAAAGAATTGGAAAAAACTTTCAGTGAGCGTTCAGCCCTCGCGGATGCCACAGTACAAATCTCGGATATCAATGCTGTATGGTTTTCAAGACCTTCACACGATAAGCGCGAAGCCTGGGAGCTCAGATTCTTATCAGAAGCCCCTTACGCATTGTTCGAAACTTTTGAAGGCGATGAATCAGAGGAACAACGAGAAGAAATGCGTCAGGAAATGGAAGCCCGGATGCGTGAGTATGCTTCGCGATGACCGACTTAGCGCCGGCCCATCTTCACCGGAATAGTCAGTTGTTCTGATCCTCGCATCACAACAACCTCAGCGATTTCGTAGGGAATGGCGCGCCGGATGCGATGACTTAGTTCTTCTTCTGTGCGAATCGGCACTCCAGCGAATTTGATAACGATGTCGCCCTCTTTGAAGCCGGCCATATCTGCCGGCATGCTGCGCTCGACGCTGCCGATTCTCACACCCCGAAGTTTGGAGTTCTCGATTTCAACTTCGTCCCCCACATCAATTCCCATGCGGCCAATACCCTCTGGTCTTTTTGCGAACGCCCTATTCAGTTCGTCCAATTCAGATTTGGATATGGTCGTCAACTTCGTGGTACTTGCCTCGCCATCGCGAATGTAAGCGAGGTCCACAGTCTTGCCGATGGGGGTCTTACCCAGCACCTCCATCATCTCGTCGTCAGTCGTGACTTTTTGGCCATCGAACATGGTGATGATATCGCCACCGACCAAGCCGGCTTTGTCAGCTGGAGAACCGGGCGCTTCAATACTGTCGAAGGTAACTCCACCATCCGTCGTGTCGAACTCGTTGATCCCGAAATAAGATCGCGGCGGAGCCGGCGGCGCTGTAATTCCCGGGAGCGCCCGAATTGGGCGAACCAATTGAGTCACTACACCCGCGGTCAGGAAAAAAACTATCATCGCGAGAAAGATCCAGGTCATGCCGCTCATGCGCTTCTTTCGACGCGAGATTGCCGTCGTAGCAGCTGGAGCCATGTATGCCGGACCCGCGCCAAAACCATTGGCCGCCGGTCCTCCTTGCGCGTTTGAAAACCGGACTGTTTCCGTGTATTCGGCAACTCCCTCGCCCAGCCGAAATCCGCAGTTGCGACAGAAGCGCAAGCTTAGCGGCATAGTCGAGTGGCAGTTTTGACAAGCCGTCGAGCCGAAGGCCGCTTGTTCTTCCATAGGCTGTGGAGCGTTTTGTGACATGGGCGACGATAATCTTTCGATTCAGATATGTCGGAAATTGTATACGCCAGAAGGAGTTTATTGGTTGCATGTGTTTATCTGCAAGGTCTGCCGATGACAAAGTCTCGCAGCAGTTGACGAGGTATGGCTTCGCCTGGCGGGTGGCATGAATAATGCTCACGGATTGTCAGGTACGTGAAGACGGACCTGGCTGCACCGTCAAGACTTGGGCTCAGGCCTTCAATAGACATCAGTCGCAGATAAGTGCAGAATCAATCATTCCCCGGTGAGCATTCCCCGGCGAGCGAAACTCTGATCTCTGGAAGGAAACACGAACACAGTGGAAGTTACCAAGGCCCTCGCGGCACTGCAGCCTCTTTACGGCAAGGACAACATTGAGATCACCACGTCCGATGGGCAGCGTGTTCGAGGTGTGGTAAAAAGTATGAAGACTACACAGGCTTTGACTACGCCAAGCGTGAAAATTGAGTGCCCTAACGGTGAGATCGTGAAGATTCCATTTCCCACCATTATCGAAATCAAGGACCTAAATCCCTCGGAAAAGACGGTTGCCGGAGGCGGCTAACAACAGAGAAGGGGAGCCGCGGGTATCATGACAGAATCTTCAGGCTCTCAAGTGGCAGATCCCCCAACTCTACTGGATAGTCTCGAGGTCGGGAAGGGTAGTTTACTCCCGCCTCAACTCTCACAAGCTTTCGACTCTCTCATAAATTAACCAAGCGTACAGGCGTGAAAGATCCTCAACTAAGCGGGAGTAACTACCTTTCCCGACCCTCAGGCTACCAAGTCGAATGGAGCCGTCGGCTGTTAAGTGCCTAATAACGGTCGTCAACCCCGCCCAGCTCCTTTAACCGTCGCCCACCAGGCTCTGCCCAGTGGTGCTCACCTGCATTTTTCGCGTATATTACGCCCGTCTGATATTTGAGTTACTGAGGGGCTTTAAGAAAGTTGTCCGAAACTATTGAAGAATTTGGTGGAAGAGTTGCGACGGTCTGGTCAGAACTAAGACCCATGACTCGTAAACTTATGCTCCGGGCATTGCAGCCGGCAGCCAATACTCCGCCAACTACCAGCACTCCGTTCGACGCCAGGTCTGACCTTGAACTTAGCAAGTTGCTTACAGCGCTCGATGAAGGGGCAGCTGAAGTCGACGCCTCCACCCTAAAGGAGCAGAAGGTTCGTTTGCGGGCAGTGGCCGATACCTGCGCGGCAGTTTTGCAAGAGAAAACCCAATCAGCCGAAGTATTCGTACAGTTAGTGGCTCGCGCAGAGCACCAGCATGACTACAAACGCATCGACTCGCTGGCGGACGCGCTCAGCCTTCGCTTTGCGCCCAGCGAGATTTGTGAGCTAACTCGTTCGCAAAACACCATCGTGCGTGCCCTCGCCCACGAAGCGCTGACTCAAGTGCCGACCAACGTGCTGATTGGCATTCTTCGCGATCCAATTGATTCGGAGATTGCTCGTGAAGCCCTGCACCGGCAGGCTCGCGAATTTGGCTCGGAGCAAGCCCGTCAGATTATGCAGGTGCTGGATCAGATGGATCTGGATGCTGATGAGGTCTGAAGTAGCGTAGACGTCAGTCTGCGCATACGACCGTTTCGCTTCAACTTGAGTATCCGGACTTGCCGTTACTGTGCGTAAGTTGACTCCATTCAAGCTAACCTGTTAGGAGCTGTGAACAGACGGAATCTGTTCTACGCCGCTGCCTGATTTCCGATCTCGTGCAATTTCTGCACGACCTGTTCAATCAACCAGTTCGGAGTAGAAGCGCCCGCGGTAACGCCCACTCTGCCGGCGCCTTTTAGATCCTGAGGATTAATCTCGGCAGGAGTCTCGATCAAAAAGCTCTTGTGACACTGTTCCTGACACACGGCCAGCAGCTTTACGCTGTTGGAAGAATGCCGACCGCCAATCACGTAGAAAACATCAACTTCGCCAGCCAGCGCCCGAGCGGCATCCTGTCGATCGCGAGTAGCCGAACAAATGGTATTCACGACTTGAGGTTCGGTATCGGACTTTTCTCGAACAGCTTCGGCAACGTCGAGAAATGTTTGCAGCTTAATTGTTGTTTGCGAAACTACGAGAGGCGATTTCAAAGGCGGTAAGGCGGCTACTTCGAGAGCGTCACGCACCACATACGTGTTGTTAGGAGCATAGCCGACTACGCCAATCATTTCCGGATGGTCGGGATTACCGGCAACCACAACATCGCGGCCTTGCTGTGCCGCCCGCTGTGCGAGATGCTGAACTCGCGTCACGAAAGGACAAGTAGCGTCAATGACCTGTGCCGCTCGTTGTTCAAGCTCGCTTTGCACTTGTGGAGTTACACCATGCGCGCGAATAACCGCGACCGTATGCCCGTCGGCTTCGCCCGGCGAGTCGATAGTTGACACACCCTTGCTTCCCAAACGCTCCATTTCCTGGGCATTGTGAATAAGTGGACCGAGCGAGCGAATTGGTCCACCGCCTTCGGCGAGTGCGTCCTCGACCATTTCCACGGCGCGTTCGACGCCGAAACAGAATCCGTATTCGTGCGCTAGAAGAACTTCCATATTTTTGAGTGGCACGGGCGTTCCGCCCGTGTATTTCGCGACACCTTCAACGATGCTCACGGGCGAGACGCCCGTGCCACATCGAAACTAATTCGCGGGTTCAGCCGCGCCAGCCGGCTCTTCGCGTTCGCAACGACGCTGCCATTCCTCGCGCATTTTGTCGCCGCCGGCTACCCGCTCATCGACCCATTCAATTTCCTTATCAACGATATTGCGGACTCCATTCAAGAAACTCTTGTTCAGTTCCCCAAAATCGTGGGCCAGCTGCCGCGGCAGTATTGCGTAAGACAAATCGCCAAAATAGCGAAGCGCGTCACAGACTGCTTTCGCAGCGTTGCAGGCTGCATCTTTTACTTCTTCTTCCATTTGGTACCTCCGATGGAATCGCCAGTCAGGCACAATCCCACTATGAAAGGGATTCTAACATAGCGTTTTACGAGCACACGACCAAAGTCGTTCCCGCTGATTTTACTTGGCACCGGGAGCGCAGGCATCCCGGCCTGCGTGCTCCGCCGCAACGCGAAAGTTGAGAGACACAACCCAACGTCTTTAGTGAGGAAAGATTGGCAGGCAGGGATGCCTGCGCTCCCAGCACTCCAAATTAGCGCACTGGCTCGCGCAGGATTATTTCAGCAGTGGCAGCAGCCGTGTGGGCGGCTTGAGCGTGGACTTTCCTGAGCCCGGCGACCTGCAGCAAAGCCTCGCCAGTTCTGGAAAGCATGCGAAAGAGGTCGCCTTCCTCAGCTCGCGTCTCGTGAACCAGCGTCGACCACTCGACTCCAGCTACCCAGCGCGCTGCTGTAGCCGCCGCTGAAAAGTTCAGATCTGGAGCCGGCTCGACGCCGTGCTTCCATTCTTCGGTTGATACTCTGAACCCGATTTCCTCGAATTTAGAGAGCGTATCCACTACTTCATCGGCTAATTCAAGCTCTCCATAGTCGCGATCTTCATCTGCTGCCAGAGCCGCCATCACGGCTGCGATCCTGATCTTGTCGAGTGAAGCAAACAGCCCTTTTTCCAAAGCCTCGCCAATCAACAACGGCCTGTCGACATGCAGGTCAGCCAGCCAGCTCCCACGTTCGGTGACCTTCTCCGCCTCAAGGTCCAGATAACCAAACTCTGCCAGGACCCGGGCCCGTTGCTCAAAAGGCTCCCACACTTCATTTCGCAGGGCTTCAATCTGCCGCACCGCTCGCTCGTGTGACTCGGCATCCGGCAGCGAGGCCCACAATGCTTCGAGGCAGGTTTTCTTTTGCTCCAAAGGGACCGAGGCTGGAACAATCTCATCAATTTGCCGATCCAGTATTTCAATGGTGTCGCTTTCTTCCAATCTCGCGTCGTGCAGACGAGGCTCAGGAATGATGGAAGCTCGGCCCTGCTCCCTTACTTCATCGAAAAACTCTTCGAGGCGATCTTCATCCTGTGGATAGACTGGCGCGTATACTGGGCCAATTCTTTCGAGCGGGAAAGACGCGCGCCGCCCGTCTTCGCGCAGGCCGATTACCTGGCCGTTGTTTCTTCTCGTCACCAGGACCAGACGTTTTCCGCTTCGGCCGATGCCAACCACTCGCCCTGGTTGAACGACTTTATCAAGCCAGGTTCGCAACAGCTCTGCTCGAGTTTGCGGTTGATGCTGCTGCAATCGATCACGAGCGCTCACTAGCCGTTCGAGACCAAGTGCGACCGATATTGATAGCTCACAATCCGCCGCTCGCAGCGTGCTGGCAATGCGATCTTCACTCTCTCGCTTTTGCTGTTCCAGTTGAGCAATCGCGGCAGCCGACTCCCGGTGGGCAAAACTTTTTCCAGCTATCTCACGCACCGGAGCAAAACTGCCGTATGCATCGAGAAGATTCAGCAGCGTCGTATAGGTGGCCCGAAACTGACTGACAAGTGGATCTGGCGAGGCCTTCAATAATTTCGCAATGGCTTCCGGATCCTGGTGCAGTCCGGGCGCAGCTACTACGAATCCAACATTATCTTTTCCCCTGCGGCCCGCTCGCCCGGTCATCTGCTGCAGTTCGGAGGCGGTCAACATGCGCCAGCCGCTGCCAGTGCGAGCATCAGCGCCAGTCAGCACAACTGTTCTGGCGGGAAAATCGACGCCCGCCGCGACCGTTGCGGTGGCGAAGATCGTATCCAGCAATCCCGCGCTCATCAGCTTTTCAATCACGAGTTTCCAGGCGGGAATGTGACCGGCATGATGAGACGCTACACCGCCGCGAAGAATCGTATTCCAATGGCGATGACCGCGCACTTCAGGATGCTCAGCTAAAAAGCTTCGCATGAATTCGCGTCTGGCTTCGATTCGTTCCGCGTTGGGGTCGCGGCGAGCGAACGCTGCTTCTGACGCAGCCTGATCGCAACGACGTCGCGTTGGCATGAAGACGATCGCGGGCAACAAGTTGTAGAACCCGAGCACTGTCAGCAAAGTCGCTGGCGGCATTTCCGGCATCTTGATCTTCATCGCCGCCGCCCCCTCCAGGGTCGCTGCTCTTGACTGCGCTCGCGTTCTCGTTCACTCATTTGCGCGATCTCTGAATTGAGCCTGCCCGATTCGTTCAGCAGTGGCAATAATCTCTTGTCCGGAAGCAGGAACGCTGAGCGCAACGGCACGGGTCTGGCTCGCGGTCCCGGCACCACACCACAATGAACCCCACGCACTTCTGAAATCCAGGAAGCAAACTCATTTGCGTTTCCTATCGTCGCCGACAGCAGCAACAGTCGGATGCGCGGTGGGGTCAGGATGATCGCTTCTTCCCAAACATGGCCTCGATCCTCGTCAGCCAGGTAATGCGCCTCGTCGAGTACGACCAGGTTGCCACGCACCTCGCTTCCACCTCGCAAAGAATCGAAGAGCTGATTTCGATAGATCTCAGTGGTGCCGATAATCAAGGGCGCGTCCGGATTCTCTTTTCGATCGCCGGTGAGAATGCCGACGTGCTCGCTGCCAAACTCTTCACTGAACTCCTGATACTTCGAGTTAGTGAGAGCTTTTAACGGCGAGGTATACCAGGCTCGTTTTCCCTCGCTGAGCAGACGACGAATTTCTTCTTGTGCAATCCAGGTTTTACCACTTCCCGTCGGCGCCGTGACCAACACGTCCTCGTACTCAAGCGCAGCGAGCGCCTCTAACTGAAAAGGATCCGGTTTGAAAGGCTGAGGTTCGGGCTGACCGATGCCGGTCAGGAGGCGGCGAACATCGCTGCTCTGGGCGAAGCGGCGATGTGGCTCAGCAGTGTCAGCAGTGATTTTGCGCTCGGGTTTTGGTTTTTCGGACCGGGGTCGGCTGTGTTGGCGGTCTTTGCCTCTTCCGGAGCCAGTTCTGTCGCGTCCTCGAGGCATGGCTCATTCTAACCCTGTCACAACGGTTTATTGCTACTTTTGGAGTGCGCCGACCCGTCGGCGCTTTGGTCTTGCTTTGCTTGCTTAGCCTACTCGCAAATACGTTGATGAACGCTCCGGACCAAAGCGGTGACAGGTCCCCGCACTCCAAAGCGTTACAAATTATAGTTAGCTTTGGGACAACTCTGCACAAAGTGCTAACGTATATTCACTGTCTCTCGCAACGGATTATTTGGGAGAGGCGTCTAAGCCCGGGGCAGTATCCCGGCAAATACAACAAATGCCTGAACTTTTTAACAGATTTGAGGTTAATCGAGAGTCGCGCTGGCCGACGCTACTTGGCTTAATTGGCGCGTCGATAGTGTTGCACATATCTCTAGCGGCGACGGTGTTGTTCGTACCAGGGGTCCGGGACGCGTTGAATATCGCAGTCCTCGCGGGTCAAGCCAATTACGTTGATAAAGCCTACAAGCGGACCACCATTGGCGAAGACATTCAGATGGTCGAGGTGCAGAAATTCCGCTATCCCGACGGATACTTCGCGCTCGACCAACCGCTCCCGGCGATGATGCCAACTCCGGATCCAATGGCCCCGAAGATTGTCTCGAGCTACACGCCTCCAAAAACTGACCCATTGGCGTCTCCGAGTCCGAGTCCGGCAATATCGCCAGGCGCTCCGGCAGGCTCAGCAGTCGCGAGCGCGAGTCCTGGAGCAGTGTCGGCTGAAAAAGGTCCGGACGGAAAGGCTTCTCCAGGTCCGGATGACAAAGCGGAGGACGAAGAAGTCTTAGGCGTGCACGAAACCGAATTCAACAAACGGCCGCTAAAAGACTGGTTGGCTCGCGCAAACGAATTGAAGACAAAAGGAACTATCAATTTGGATTCGGTGCTCGAGATGACCATCGACGCAAAACTCAATTCGGAATGCAAACTCGAAGAAGCAAAGGTGGTGCAAAAGGCTGGCGATGCTCAGATGATTGAGGTGGCTAAGGAACTGGCCGCCGCTATTGGCGACAGTCGCATGCTTTTGTTTCTCAGGGATCCGGGGAAAATCCAGAAGGATGAGAAAGGCATTCGCTGCGATCCAATGACGTTGCGTTTTAATGTAAAGCTGGATCAGACGGACTTTATTGCGACCGTAGAAACTGAGGCAGACTCTGCCGAGCGCGCCGCTCAATTGTCGGGCGGTTACAACTGGCTGCTGGCGGGTGGCGCTATCAGCAAGAAGGGCAAGGACGAGGAGGTCATTTTCAAGAACACGAAGGTGACTTCAGAAGGTAAACAGATCGTGGTGCACTTTAAGATCCCTCGCCAGACCGCGAGCGAAATGTTGAAGAAACAGATCGAGACCAAGCCAGCGACTTAGTTGCAGTGCGGTGACCTGTCACCGCTTTGGTCCGCTCCAGTCATCAACGCATTTATGGGCAGGCTAAGCAGGACCAAAGCGCCGACAGGTCGGCGCACTCCAAATGTCGGCTGGTTTGCTGCTCCGTCACGGCTTTATTACAATCAACCACGCGAAAATAACTAAACGGAACGACCAAACGTATTCACTATCAGAATCTGACTTAACAAAATATTTCGGAAAACAATATGAGCTTCGATAAGTTCTTAACAAAAGTATTTGGCAGCAGTAATCAACGCTATCTCAAGTCCATCCAACACGTCGTCGGAGAAGTTAATCAGATCGAGGCGTCGCTCAAGTTGCTCTCAGACGATGAGCTCCGCGCGCGCACGGCGACTTTCAAAGAGCAGGTTCAAAGGGCAGTAGCTAAGGCCGGCAGCAAGGAAGAGCGCAAGCGTCTCGAACAGGAAATTCTGGATGAACTGCTGCCTGAGGCGTTCGCCACCGTCCGCGAGGCGAGTGTGCGCACTACCGGGATGCGGCACTTCGACGTGCAGCTTATCGGCGGACTCGTTCTGCACAAAGGCAAGATTGCCGAGATGCGCACCGGTGAAGGTAAAACGTTGGTGGCGACCTTGCCGGCTTACCTTAACGCACTTACCGGCAGAGGCGTGCATATCGTGACGGTGAACGATTATCTCGCTTCGCGCGACGCTGAGTGGATGGGACAGATCCACCGCTTCCTCGGTCTCGAAGTCGGTTGCATTCAAAACGATATGGACGACTTCGAACGTCAGACAGCTTACGCAGCCGACATCACCTACGGCACCAACAACGAGTTTGGCTTCGACTACCTGCGCGACAACATGAAGTTCGACCTCACGACGTGCGTACAGCGAGATTATTACTACGCCATCGTGGACGAGGTTGACTCCATTCTGATTGACGAAGCACGGACGCCGTTGATCATCTCCGGTCCTTCTGATGAAGCCACCGACAAGTACTACAAAGCTGACGCGATTATTCCGCAACTTAAGCGTGGCGAGGAAACATCGGACGGCAAGAAGACCGGCGAATACCTCGTGGACGAGAAAGCGCACACCGCCGTCTTGACTGAAGAGGGCGTAGACCGCGCCGAGAAGCTGTTGGGCGTCGGCAATCTATACGATCCTTCGAACATGGAATTGCTGCACTGCGTCGAGCAGGCTTTGAAGGCGCATACGCTTTACAGGCTTGATCATCAGTACGTGGTGCAGGACGGCGAAGTGATCATCGTCGATGACTTTACTGGTCGCTTAATGAAAGGGCGCCGTTGGTCTGATGGTCTGCACCAGGCCGTTGAAGCCAAGGAAGGCGTCCGCATCGAAAAGGAAAATCAGACGCTCGCCACCATCACGCTGCAAAATTACTTCCGTCTTTACGAGAAGCTGTCCGGCATGACGGGCACGGCCGAGACCGAGGCTGCCGAGTTTCATTCCACTTACAAGCTCGACGTGGTTGCGGTGCCAACCAACATGCCGATGGTCCGCACGGATTTCTCCGACGTGATCTACCGCACCTTGCCCGAGAAGTGGGACGCCGTCGTCGAAGAAATCAAAGACTGTTATGAGAGAGGCCAGCCCGTTCTGGTCGGTACCGTATCAGTCGAAAACTCGGAGCTAATCGCGCGTCGCCTGGTTCGCGAGAGCGTGCCGCACAACGTTCTGAATGCGAAATACCACGAGCGTGAAGCCGAAATCGTCGCTCAAGCCGGGCGCAAGGGCGCGGTGACTATCGCCACCAACATGGCTGGCCGTGGTACCGATATTTTGCTCGGCGGGAACCCTGATTTCATGGCCCGCGAGTTTCTCAAGACTGACGAGATCGATCCCGACGAAGCCAACGATGAGCAGTGGAACGTCGCTTTCTCGAGAGCCAAGCGTATCGTCGAGGATGAACACAACGAAGTCGTGGAAATCGGCGGACTTCACATCCTCGGCACTGAGCGACACGAATCTCGACGCATCGACAACCAGTTGCGTGGACGCGCGGGTCGCCAGGGCGATCCCGGATCGTCGCGCTTCTTCCTTTCGCTTGAAGATGACTTAATGCGCATCTTCGCCGGCGACAAGGTGAAGGCGCTGATGCAACGCCTGGGAATGGAGAAGGGCGTTGCCATCGAGTCACGCATGGTCTCCAAACGAATTGAGTCGGCACAGAAGTCGGTTGAAGGACGAAACTTCGAATCCCGTAAACACCTGCTCGAGTACGACGACGTCATGAACAAGCAGCGCGAGACGATCTATGGCTTGCGCCGCCAACTCATGGAGCAACCCGATCAGCGCGAATACCTGATTGGCGAAACCGGCGTAGCGCGAGATCTCCTCGCTGACATCACCGTGAAATATCTCAACCCGGATGTCGCGCCTGACGATTGGGATGTTGAGAATTACCAGGTGCAGATTCGGACCATTTATGGCCTGGATACGGATGCTGAGCACATTGATTTTCGCAAAGCGACTTCGGCAGAAATCGAAACAGTGATTTGGGAAAAGCTGCAGAAGCATTACCTCGACAAAGAGCAGCAGATTGGCCCGGAAGCGATGCGTACTTACGAGCGCATCATCATGCTGAACATCATCGACGCTCAGTGGAAAGATCACTTGCTGTCACTCGATCATTTGAAGCAAGGCATCGGGCTCGTGGGTTACGGGCAGAAGGATCCCCTCGTCGAATATAAGAAGCAAAGCTTCGACATGTTTCAGGACATGCTCGATCGCATCGACACCACGACTATTCGTTCGCTATTCAATCTGCAAGTCGTAACCGAGCAACCACCGGAAGCTCTGCGTCAACGCAGGCCTCCCCGTCGTCCCTCGTCATTGACCTTCACGGGTCCAAACCAGGGCGCGGCGCCCGCAGGAGAGGAAGCTGGAAAAGTTAAGACCGTCGTCCGCGATCAACCCAAGGTCGGACGCAACGAGCCCTGCCCCTGCGGTTCTGGCAAGAAGTACAAGAAGTGCCACGGTTCTGGGATGTAAACGGTGCTGCGAGGTAGATCGACAAGGGAAAAAATGCTGCGCCCCATACTTACTCGTTTGTACTTCCTCGCCCTGCTTTCGTGCACGCTGCTGGTCCTGACTCCATGCCGATCAATTCGGGCGCAAGGACCAGGCCACTCTCAGGAGCTAACTACTCAAGAAGGCGTCGCCCTTTACAACAAGGGTAATTTCTTTGAGGCCATCAAAGTCCTCGAGGTGGTTACGAAGAAACACTCAGATGATGCCGAAGCTTGGTACTATCTGGGCCTTGCGTATTTCAAATCAGGACACATAGGTAACTCGCCGAGGGCATTTGAGCACGCTCTCGAACTGCAACCAACCTCTGCCGACGCAAACGCCAAACTGTCGTATGGGCTAATCCTCGGCAATGAGCGAGTCAAGGCGGCGGCCGCGGCCCAACGGGCGATCGAACTGGGCGATCTGAGCGCTGAACCTCATTACGCACTTGCTGAAGTGAAATTCAGAGTATTGGATTACAAAGCCGCTATCGAGGAGGCCGAAAAGGCTCTAAAGATTGATTCCCGTTTTTCAGCAGCGCTGGTTATCAAAAGCCTGGCTCACTACAACCTCAAACAGACGGATGAAGCAGTTGCGGCTTTAGAACAATTATTGATGCTTAACTCGGCCGATTTAGACGCAGAGGTTTGGCGAAATCAGATCAAGCAAATGAGTTCTGGCGTTTTTGTTTCGCGTTCAGCCAATGATTCGCCGGACATGACAGGTAAAGATCCAAACCGTCCAATGACCGGTAAGGAAGTCACCACGAAGGTGCACGTGACATCCAAGCCAGAGCCTCAATATACGGAAGAGGCGCGGCGCGCTGGAGTAGTTGGCACTGTGGCTTTGCGGGCGGTTTTCTCAAGCGACGGCCAGGTCAAAAACATTTTGGTGCGCGAGGCTTTAGGTTATGGGCTTACAAGTGCTGCTGTGAATGCAGCGAAGCGAATCAAATTCACGCCTGCGCAGAAAGACGGCTCCGCTGTTTCTATGTACATACACCTTGAGTACAACTTCCATCTTTACTAGGAGCCTTGTTTCTCCGAGTTTGATTGAGTGAAAGTTAAGGCCTTCAACAATCGGTCGTGCGGCTCGATGGTATTAGTCCGGAGAAAATTAGAGTGTCATTCTTCTTTGATTCGCTAACTTCATGGCTCACCGTGTTGAGAACCTCCTTCTCACTGGCGATCATCCTGGCGATTGCTTGTCAGATCTCAGTAGTGGCTCAACAGCCACAGCCGTCAACAGCCCTTTCAAAGGAACAAGAACTTGGCATCGCGGCTTACAAGAAAGGCGATACAAAAGAAGCCATCAAACAGTTGAATGCGGCCGTCAAGAAGAACAGCTCTGATGGAGAATCGTGGTATTACCTGGGCCTCGCTCGCATACGCGACGATGACTATAAGAATGCCGCTAAAGCTTTCGAGAAGGCAGTCAAGTTGAGCCCGCAACTGTCAAAGGTTCATTCAGGCTGGGCTTACGCGCTACTGCTTTCAGGGAAGATCGCCGACGCTGAGCGAGAAGCCAAACAGTCTATTGGTCTCAATCAAGAGGACGGAAGCGCTCACTATGTTATGGGCGCAGTGCTGCTGCATCAGAGCCGCAATTCCGAAGCTGCATTGGAATCCGAAACCGCTATAAAGCAGACTCCCGGAATGGCGCTCGCCTATTTACTAAAGTCCCAGGCCCTGGTCGGCGTTTATTCAGATCGGTCAGTTGGACCATCACGACCTCCGTTCCCGTTGCGCATGCGGACATCGACTCCCATACCAAGACCAATTACAGAAGACGAACGCATCACTCTACAGAACCGATCCCGGCAGAACCTCCAACTATTGGGTAATGCGGCGACAGCGTTGGAAACATATCTATCGCTTAGCGGCAATGATAAGGAGTCGGAATTGTGGCGTACACAATTGGCTACTCTGAAGATCTACGCGGGCCAAAACGAAAATGACAGCGAGAAGACATATACGATGGCTGAAGTAGCTACCAAGCCAAAGATCCTGGCAAAGCCTGAAGCGATGTACAGCGAAGCAGCTCGTCAAGGCGGTGTAAAGGGGACCGTGATGTTGAGTGTCATTCTCACCGCAGACGGGAAGGCGGATCACATTTTGGTCCTGCGTGGGTTACCCTTGGGATTGACTGAACAGTCCATCGCCGTGGCGAGGAAAATAAAGTTTGTTCCAGGGATGGTCGATGGCAAGCCAGTCTCGACGGTGGTTCATGTGGAATATAACTTTTGGATCTATTCAGGGCCGTAACACAGGACTAATTGAGTACGAACATCAAAAGCCCCAATCCCGTCGTGGCGGCGATAGTTAGCGGCAAGGCGCCGCAGCAGGCACGCTTGGCTGCCGCTCGAGGCATGCTGCCCCTGGGGCAGGCGGACCTCATGGAAGTCCTCATCGCGCTCCGTCACAGCCAGGAGACCGAGATTGCTGAAGCAGCAACAGCAACGCTCGCGTCACAGAGTGAAGAGGATCTGCTGATCGCTGCCAAGTCCGATGATACGCCTCTAACCGTTCTCTCATTCCTGGCAACTGAGCCGCGCATTGGACGCGCCATTCAGGAAGCCACTGTTCTCAATCACAGCACGCCTGATGAGGCGATTGCGGCTTTGTCCCGATTGACAACCGACGGATCGTTGCTCGAATTGATCAGCATCAATCAGCAACGGATGGTTCGGGCTCCGGCAATCCTGGATGCAATTCTGTCGAATAAAGCCCGGACTCCCGATGCGGAGCGACGCGCCCGTGAAACTCGTGAGGAGTTTTTCGAGAAGGAACGTGGCGCGCGTCAAATCGCCGACGAACTTCGGGCGCGAGGAAAAAGTGCGGCTGCGGAGTTTGTTGAAAGCGCGGACCTGTCCTCGAGCAGCAGGCTTACGGCTGACGACCTCTGGCAACTAGCAGAGCACATCGAAGTTGCCGATGCTGAAATCGATGAGTCATGGCTGCCTTCTGAAAGATACGAAGAGCTCGTCATGGAGACTGCCGAGCAACAAATCGCCAACGTTCAACGAGTCATTCAGCACGAGAAGCTCGAGGTCGGTGATCCATCCAGGGAACGCGTCTCGCTGATTCGGAGGATTATGATGATGACTCCGAAGGATCGCTTGAAGATGGCGATGAAGGGCGATCGAGAAGCCCGCGGTATCCTGATTCGAGACGCCAACAAAGTGGTGGCATGCGCCGTCGTCAACAATCCCCGCCTCTCCGAGCAGGAAGTTGAAAATATCGCTTCAATGCGCACGGTTGCTACTGAAGCATTGAGGCTGATTTCTATGAATCGGTCCTGGGCCAGACAGTATCCAATCATTCATAACCTCGCGCGGAACCCCCGCACTCCTATTCCGACAGCTATACAAATACTCCCCCGCATCAGGACCAAAGATCTGCTGAACCTGGCCCAAAACCGCAACGTCCCCGAACAGATTCGCAGACACGCACAACGACTGGGCCAGGCTCGCAGCGGTAACTAGGTTTAGGGTGTCGGGGGTGGGGTGTTGGGTGTAGGAATCGGCTGATTGCTGATTGCTGATTGCTGATTGCTGATTTCAGGAGGACATCATGTTCGACATCATTGGCTGGATAATTTTTGGTTTGGTTGCCGGGCTTCTGGCCCGATTCCTAATGCCGGGAAAAGACCCGGGCGGCTGCATCGTGACCGTGATACTCGGAATCGCGGGAGCCATCGTGGGTGGTTTCGTGGCGCGCATCCTCGGCTTCGCGACTGTTTCAGTTACGTTGGGTGATAGAAATTTTCTGGTCCAACTGGCGTTTGCCGTGCTGGGCGCAATCATCATCCTCGCACTTTATCGAGTGTTTGCCGGCAAGCGCGCATGACAAAGATTAAGGGCGGCCTTGGACTTTGGTCTTAGATCTTTGAGCGTGAGCCGTATTCAACCACAAAGATCCAGGACCAAAGGCCGTTTCCACTTTTTTGAATTGTCACAAAAGTTTTGCGAAAAATGAGTAATTGTTCTTGACGGGTCACAATATTTCCGTATAATTTCCCACAGACCGAGCCAATACAATCAAAGCTTGGCAGTTCTTTTCACTCTCGTGGGATGTCTGAGGGCACTTGAGCGGGTAAAAAGCTGCGGTTCTTGTCTTTATCTTAGGCCGCTTGGAATTATTTCACCCGCATAAACGCACCGCCAAGTACTACGGGATCGGACTTGAGTGACGATTCTCAGTTCCCCATTTTCGCGCCGCCGCGACCTGATTTACCCCCCGACCCTGCCGGACAACTTTTAGCCCCGTCAATCTGTGAAGATTGGCGGGGCGCACTTCTTTTGGAAGACGATCTTTGGTCTTTGTACTTTGATCTTTGTTCGCTTCGTTAGCTTGAACTTTTCGGATAAGAGCGAATGCCTTTTAATCATTCAAGTACAAAGAACAAAGTACCAAGGACTAAGAACATTTTTACATGGCCAGTCCACCGTCGACCTGGATTACCTGGCCGGTGATGTACCGGGCTTCATTGGAAAGCAGGAAACAGGCTATCTGCGCCACCTCGTCCGCTTCCGCGAACCGACCTAATGGAATCATCTCGAGAATCTTGGTTCGATAACTTTCGTCAAGCGTGCCAGACATATCGGTCGCTACCATCCCGAGCGCCAGAGCATTGACTGTAACTTTGCGACTGGCTACTTCTTTCGCCAGTGATTTGGTCAAGCCAATCATTCCGGCTTTAGACGCCGAGTAATTTGATTGACCCGGCATCCCAACCGTGCCGCTGATTGACGAGATGTTGAGGATCGATCCGCCGCCATCCTGTCTCAGCATCACTCGCAAAGCCGCCTTGGCAAAATTCCAAGCGCCTTTCAGATTTGTGTCGATAACTGCGTCCCAATCGTCTTCTTTCATGCGCAGAATCAAAGTGTCTCTGGTGATGCCGGCATTGTTCACGAGGAAATCAATGCGGCCAAAAGCATCCTTGACCTGCTTGACCATCTCAGCCGCTGCTTCAGTATTCGCAACGTCACATTGCGTGGCGAGGGCACGCAAGCCTAAACCTTCAATCTCAGCTTTGAGCGAGTTGGCTGCATCAGCGCTCTGCGCATAGTTGAAAGCGACGTCAGCCCCGCGTCGTGCCAGCTCGAGTGCGATGGCACGACCGATGCCGCGTGTCGCTCCCGTCACGATTGCCGTCCGGCCTGCAAATTGTTTTTCAGTCATGGTGTGATCCTATTAGTCCGAGTCAGGCAATCAAACTTTCAATGAACGCAGGTATTCTCGGAATTCCTCGGCCAGGTCGGGTCGCTTCAAGGCAAACTCCACGGTTGCAATCAGAAACCCGAGCTTATCGCCTGCATCATGGCGCGTGCCCTGAAATCGCACCGCGTAAAACGGCCGCTGCTTCAGCAGCGCTCGCATCGCGTCCGTAATTTGAATCTCGCCGCCCGCTCCCGGAGTCGTGCGTTCGATCTCTGCAAAGATATCCGGCGTTAACACATAGCGCCCGATGATTGCCAGGTCTGAAGGCGCCTCGGAGAACTTCGGCTTTTCGACCATGTCCTTTACTTTGTAGACACCGTCCTCAATCTCATCAACATCGAGAGCGCCAAAACGGGAAATCGCTTCGCCCGCCACCTGCATGGTCCCAATAACGGGCGCTTCATACTCCTCGTACACAGTGATTAGCTGTTTGAGTGCGGGCACTTCGGCATCCACGATGTCATCGCTGAGCATGACTGCGAAAGGCTCGTCGCCAACGAGATCTTTCGCCTGCAAGACAGCGTGGCCCAGGCCAAGCGCCTCGCGTTGCCGGACGTAGCTGACGCGAGCCATGTCGGAGATCGCTCGAATTTCAGCGAGGCTGTCCAGCTTGCCGCGCTCGCGAAGCAAATGTTCAAGCTCGAAAGAAATATCAAAGTGATCTTCAATGGCGCTCTTGTCGCGACCGGTTACGATGATGATGGATTCAATTCCGGAAGCGACTGCCTCCTCGACGACGTACTGGATTAATGGTTTGTCTACGAGCGGCAGCATCTCTTTTGGAGAAGCTTTGGTTGCGGGAAGGAAGCGCGTCCCCAGGCCCGCCGCCGGAAAAACTGCCTTGCGAATTTTCTTCATCTTAAGTTTTTGAGATCTGTGTCCTGAGATCTGTGTTCCGTGTTCTGAGATCTGTGATCTGAGATCTGGATTATCGATTTGAGATCTGTCTTTGCTCTTAATCACCTCAAGCCATAACCCCGTCGCTACCGCTCCAGGTAATGACTCCCCGTTTGCGCATTTGCTGGTTCAATAATAGTCTTGCTCTTGAACGCATTTTTTCTAACACACTCTTAAGGACTACTCCAAATGCTCGATTTGAACTTCGTCCGGGAAAATCTTGACCAGGTGAAAGCGGCCCTCGAGAAGCGAGGTAAGCCCATCTCGGCCCTCGAAGATTTTGCCCAGTCCGACAAGGAACGGCGTCGAGTGATAGCCGAATCCGATGAACTCAACGCCCGGCGCAACACGGCGAGCCGTGAAATCGGCGCCTTGATGAAGGAAGGCAAAAAAGAAGAAGGCGACGCGCGTCGCAAAGAAGTCGGTGAACTAAAAGACCGCATCGCTGAGCTGGACCAGTTGCGCGATCACGCCGAAGCACACATGCGTGAACTGCTCTCAACGCTGCCAAATCTACCACATGAAAGCGTTCCAGTCGGCAAAGATGAATCCGACAATGTCGAAGTCCGTCGTTGGGGGACGAAGCCGGAATTCGATTTTGAACCAAAGGACCATGTTGATATCGGAACCACGCTGGGGATTCTCGATCTCGAACGGGCGAGCAAGATCGCCGCCGCACGTTTTGCGATTCTGAACGGCGCCGGGGCCAGGCTTGAGCGCGCCCTGATTGATTTCATGCTCGACCTGCACACGCGCGAGCATGGGTATCTCGAAACGTTGCCGCCGTTTATCGTCAACAAGGATTCACTTTTCGGCACCGGGCAATTGCCCAAGTTCGAAGAGGACCTGTTCAAACTACGAGACGATCGAGATTTGTACCTCGTGCCGACCGCCGAGGTTCCAGTCACCAATTATCACCGCGACGAAATACTCGACGCTGCTGATTTGCCGAAGAAGTGGGCGGCTTACACTCCGTGTTTCAGATCCGAAGCGGGCAGTTACGGTCGTGACACTCGCGGTGTAATCCGCCAGCATCAATTTGAAAAGGTTGAGCTGGTGAAGTACTCGTTGCCGGAAAATTCCTACGATGAGCTTGAGTCTTTGACTCGAGATGCGGAGACGGTCTTGCAGAAGCTCGGCCTGCATTACCGCGTCGTGACCTTGTCGACCGGCGATCTTGGTTTCAGCAACGCCAAGACGTACGACATTGAAGTGTGGTTGCCGTCGCAGAAGGCGTTTCGCGAGATTTCTTCGTGCTCGAACTACGAGGCTTTTCAAGCGCGGCGCGCGCAGATTCGTTTTCGTCGCGATCGCGGATCAAAACCTGAGTATGTGCATACCTTGAATGGCTCAGGTCTGGCGATTGGACGCACTTGGGTGACAGTGCTCGAGAATTATCAGCAAGCTGACGGTTCGGTGATTGTGCCCGAAGCGCTGCGCCCCTACATGCGTGGGTTGGAGAGGATAACTGGAGCCGCGTAAACCGGGAACCGTGAACCGAAAACAGTCAGCATTGTTATCAACCGATCGGTTCACGATTTCCAGTTCACGGCTTTACTGTTCACGGTGTCCAGTTTCCGGTTCACGGCTTTTACTTCACCCGCAGGTCGTACGGCATTACGAGGGCTGCATCGCCCGACTTCATCTTGTCGAGCATCATGGCATAACGAAAGGCGCGTCGCGCGTCTTCGGGCAATGACGCCAGCACAGCGCGCTGATACTCACGTACCTTCAGAGACTCGGACGCCTCGGTACTGTCCTCGTCGCTCGTGTTCAGCAATTCCTGAAGAAACGTTTGCGGATAAGGGAAGACCACTCGCTGAACACCTTTTTCCTTAGGAATCTTCGCCAGCTCTTTCGCAATCTCCACCGCGCGATCGAGGCCGCCAAACTCGTCAATGAGCCCATTGCTCTTGGCCTGAGCGCCGGTCCAGACGCGACCCTGACCGACTGAGTCAACGTCCGCTGCGGTCTTGTTTCTGCCTCTGGCGACCTTCGGTATGAAATCCTCGTAGTAAGTGGCTTTGATCCATGCTTCGAACTTCGCCCGTTCGGAGTCGCTGAATTTTTCGGTCTCGCGGAACATGCCGGAGTTCTTACCGCGCATGACGTACTCGTTGGAGATTCCCAACCAGTCATACAGACCTTTCATCACCGGCTTGCCGGCGACCACTCCGATTGATCCGGTGACTGTCGAAGGTTCGGCCACAATCTTGTTGGCGCTTGCCGAGATGTAATAACCGCCCGACGCCGCGACATCGCTCATCGACACGACCACCGGCTTCTTCTGTCGAGCTTCGTCAACAGCATGCCAGATGATGTCCGACGCCAGTCCTGAACCACCCGGACTGTCGACTCGCAGAACGATCGCTTTGATTGTTTTGTCGGCCGCTGCATCTCGAACAGCTTTTGACAACGTGTCTGAGCCAATCGACTGATCACCTGACGGGCTATTCTCAGATCTACCGGAGCCGATATCACCCGTTGCGTAGATTACGGCGATCCGTTCTCCCTTATTCAAGCCGAGCGATTGCGCGTCGACCTGGCGATATTCGGAGGCGCGCACCAGATGAAGGTCGTCCGATTCCTTGTAGCCAAGCCGTGCTTTCAATTCCTTGTCAACTTCGTCGCGATAGCTGGCGCCGTCGATCAGGCCGGCGGCTTTCGCCTCTTTGGCGTTGTATGGAGCGTTGTCAATCAACGCTTTCATTTCCTCAACAGACTTTCCTCGAGCCTTGCCAGTCGTTTCAAGGAAGCGATTGTAGAAATCATCGAGCAGCTCGTTGACATACAGACGATGCGCGTCGGTCATCTGCTTTTGCGTGAACATATCCCCGGCGCTCTTGTACTTTCCGATTTGGAAGATATCGGGATAGACGCCGAGCTTATCGAGCGAGCCGCGGAAGAACATCACGTCGGCCGCCAATCCGGTAATGAATAATTCTCCCGGAGGCGCCACGTAAATTTTGTCGCAGGCGGTGGCGATGTAGTATTCCTTGTTCAAGCCATATTCGAGATAGGCGTAAACAGGTTTTCCGGAGGAGCGGAAATCCGTGATCGCGTCACGAATTTCTTCCGACTTGGCCCAGCCGGCGCCGGAGCCATTGATGTCCAGAAGAATTGCCGTAATGCGCTTGTCGACTTTTGCTTTCTTGAACTGCAGTATCAGGCTGCTGAGTGACTGATCCGGGCCGCCAAAGAATTTTCGCAGCGGATCTTCAGGGACGTAATCGGGCAGCGAGCCGGAGACGTTCAACACCAGCACGCTGTTATCGCGTATTGTAGGAGGACTTTGCCTGAGGGCCGCGAACAGCAAAGCTATACCGAGACCTACCACCAGGATCACCGCCACCAGCACGCCAAGAATTATTAGAGCGATTTTTCTTCCACGAGACATTGCCATAGCTATTTCCTAACTAAATTGATTCAAAATAGGTTCCGAGGAGTCGGATTTTTCCGCTTTGTTGAGTACGAGGGCGAGCGTTAAAAGGTTTTGAAGTAGCACGCACTTCAGTCTACGGAAATCGTTCTAAGCAGCGATCAAATTGGGAGCCTCAAAATCGCGACAGGAAGATAGTCCAAAGTGGTACTGAACATGTTACTTGTCCGGCCAACTTGAAGACAGCATCGACTTTCTGTCCATATCGTTGTCCGGAGTGTCTTCAGGCCATTGAGACTTGAAGGCTCCCAAAAGGTTGAGAAATAGGGACGCTAAACACAGACTGAAGTCCGTGCTACTTCACGATCCAGCCGCCGCCGAGGACTTCGTCACCGCGATAGAAGACTGTGGCCTGCCCGGGCGTAATGGCGCGCTGTGGCTCAGCGAACGTGATGCGGGCTCGGCCCTCCGGCAAAGGAACGATCGTGGCTGGAGCTGGCTCGTGACGATAACGCACGCGCACTTCCGCCTGGACCATCTCGTCTGATCCGTGAGCCGCAATCCAATTAACGCCCGCCGCGGTGAAGCCTGCTCGGGTTAACTCTTCAGCCGAACCAACCCTAACTCGATTCCGCGGAGCGTCGATCGAGATTACATACAACGGGCGTTCGGCGGAGATGCCGATTCCGCGACGCTGGCCAATCGTGAATCTATGAATGCCATCGTGCCGGCCGATAACCTCGCCGCTTGAATCGACCAGCTCGCCTTGTCCGGGAATTTCATCACCACGATTCTCCGCCGCGAGGTACCGGTCGATGAAACCCGAGTAATCTCCATCAGGCACAAAGCAGATTTCCTGTGACTCCTTCTTTTCCGCGACCGCGAGGTTCTGACCACGAGCGACCTCGCGCACTTCAGGCTTGGACATTTCACCGAGAGGAAACATCGAGCGTGAAAGTTGTTCCTGCGTTAGCTCCCAAAGAAAGTACGATTGATCCTTCTGAGCATTGCGGCCACGATACAATCGGTAACGATTGGCTGCGACATCATATTCAACGCGAGCGTAATGACCGGTAGCTACTTTCTCGCAGCCAAGACTGAGGGCCAGGCGATCCAACGACGCAAACTTCAGCCGGCTATTACACGATACGCAGGGGATGGGAGTCTCGCCATTCAAATAGCTGGTGATGAACGGCTGGACCACATCCTGCTCAAATTCACGTTCAAGGTTCAGCACATAAAATGGAAAGCCCAGCTCTTCCGCGACTCGACGCGCATCGTAGACGTCATCCAACGAACAACATCTCGAAGGCAGCGGATCACCGTGCTCATCGACGCTAATACCACGTCGCTGGTTCCACAGCTGCATCGTGAAGCCGACCAGCTCGTGTCCCTGCTCCTTCAAAATTGCGGCCGCTGCTGACGAATCCACGCCGCCACTCATTGCTACTGCTATCTTCATTACTGTCAGTTTCGGGTTTCACGTTCAAAGTTTCAAGTTGGGCGCAGGCATACAAAGAGTTTCAGGTTTCAGGTTCAAAGTTTCAAGTTAAGAACTGACCTGCTAAGATTCGAAAACCTTGAACCTGAACTTGAAACTCTTCGTGCCTGCGCTCGACTTGAAACTTTGAACCTGAAACCTGGAACTCGTTTGTTATGCCCGAATTAGCCATTGAAGAACATCGCATTAGCCATGAGCCTTATTACCTCGCAGTCAATCGCGAGGTCGACTTGTTCGAAGCCGCCCATGCTGCTCGTCTTCCGGTGGTCCTCAAAGGACCGACGGGCTGTGGCAAGACCAGATTCGTCGAGCACATGGCCTGGCGGTTGGAACGACCGCTAATCACTGTCGCTTGTCATGAGGATCTTTCCGCCACTGATCTGGTCGGAAGATTTCTGCTCGAGGGTGAGGAGACTGTTTGGCACGATGGACCGTTGACTGCTGCCGTCCGTAATGGCGCGATCTGTTACCTTGACGAAGTAGTCGAAGCTCGGAAAGACACCGTCGTAATCATCCATCCGCTCACCGATCACCGGCGTCGCTTGCCGATTGAAAAGCGCGGCACCATTCTCGACGCGCCTCCCGATTTCATGTTGGTGGTCTCGTACAATCCAGGCTATCAATCAATCCTCAAAGACATGAAGCAGTCGACGCGTCAACGCTTTGTCGCGATTGATTTCGATTATCCGCCGCCGGACATGGAAACAGAGATCGTCGCCCACGAAGGCGGAGTCGATGAAAGCACCGCGCGCGATCTCGTCCTGATTGGTCAGAAGGTCCGTAACCTCCGCGGTCATGGTCTGGAAGAGGGCGTTTCAACTCGACTGCTGATCTACGCGGCGCAACTGATCGCGCTCGGTATTCCTCCTATTACCGCAGCTGAGACAGCGATGTGTTCCCCTATCACCGACGATCGCGAGCTCCAGCGAAGCATTCGAGAGATCATCACGACTGTCATCTAGTTACGCTTTGAAACGTTCACACTGATGGGCAAGTACGATAAACTTTTGTTTCAAATTCTGCGTGGATCAGTGGATTCAAACGTGGGGTTTGATGATTTGCGAGGACTTTTGAAGAGGATGGGCTTTGAAGAGAGATTAAGGGCAGTCATCACATCTTTCGTCAACGAGGAGTCGTAGAGAAGATTAATCTCCAACGCAATGGTAATAAGGCCAAGATTTACCAGGTCCGACAGGTCCGTAGCATTATTCTAAAATACAAGCTGGGAGGCGCTCTCTAGTGCACAAGTACGAAATCATCATTTACTGGAGCAATGAAGATCAAGTCTACATTGCCGAAGTGCCCGAACTACCAGGATGCATGGCTCATGGCAATAGTTATGCATCCGCCCTTAGAAGTGCAAGCGACGCAATCAAGTTGTGGATCGACACCGCAAATGAGTTCGGCGATCCCGTGCCCGAGGCCAAAGGACAACGACTGATGCTTGCCTGAGTTTGAAATCGGTGTCCTCGTCTGCGATGCCCGTGATGTCAACGCTCACTAAAGAAGACATCTACTTCTCAAAGCTGTTTCCCTATCTTGCGAATGCTCTAGTTATGAATATCAAGCTGACCGAACGGTTTCTTAATCTTGAAAGAATTCCTTCCGTGAGTGGTCGAGGTTGAAATTGCCAAAAAGAACGAGACTATCGTGGTTGTACCTATTCCAAAGAAATGACCCTACCTTTGAGATTGGAAGAGAGCCAGTGGATTACGGAATCTCCGCTGCCTCGGAGAGTTTAGATAAGTACTTGTATGATGGTAAATGATGATAACTATGAGAGGAAGCCCGAGGTTGACTTTGTACCAATCGATCAGCACTTCGAAGAATATCTAAACTCAACCAAGAATCCGACTGAGCGTCGTTCACTCCTCGAGTTGACGCGCAGTCTCACCCGACTACCAATCGAAAAGTCCGCCGCGGCTCTCGAGGCTGGCGCTTCCATCGCCGGCATCTCGCTGAGGGCAGCCATCGAATTTCTACGCGCGGCGCCTGCAGCCGCTGAAACATTAGAGGCTGCGGAACTGCGCTCCTGGGGCGAGCTCGGTCGCCGTCTCGCGATGGGTGAAGTGGAGACATCCATTTCTTTTTTCGTGGCTGGCGTCGACCCGTTGAAAGATCTCACGTCCGAGGTTCGACAGTTAATTTTTCAACTTTGCCTGCGACAGATTACGTTGTCAGCCGTCGTCGCTCACGAGACGTTCCAAAAGGCTCCCGAGATAACCAAAGCGATTGGAAGTAATCAGCTCTCAGCCTCAGTTCTTTCGATTGCAGCGGAAATCTCGCGACGGTCGGCAAGGCACAGCGCTGAGTTTTTGCAGGCGACGCCGGCAGTGCTTGATTCGTTGAAAATATTCCGGCAACGCAAGGCGGTCACTGAAAAGGCCCTGAACCTGGCGAATGATTTCGCGGCGCGTGCTGGCGGAATCGCCGCCGATGCCTGGGCTACTTTGTCGAATGCAGTCACGGGATTGAAGTCGCCCGATGCGATCCGGCTGCTGGACGGCACCGGTGAATTTCTCGAGCGAGGCGGCGGCGTTGCTTTGCAGGTGTTGTTATCCGGGAGCGAATTTCTCAGAACCCTCCCCGAGGTTTTCGACGAGTGGATCGAATTGCTGAAACAGGTCGCTGAAAACGGTAACGCGAGCCTCATCGCATTCGTTCGCAGTAGTCCGCGCTTTGTTCGTTCAATCTCAGGTCAGGCTGATCATTCTCAAGCAGTTGCCATCTCCAGTCGTGTCGTTGAGCTCACCCGCGAGATTGCGAAAGTCGATGGCGAAGCCGCGCTCGCTTGTTTCCGATCGAGCGCTTCTGCGCTTCGCAGTGTTTCGATCGATCAATTTGAAGAGTGGGTGCGGCGGGGGCTGGAGCTGAATCACAATGATGTGCGGGCCCGGCGCAGTTACTTTGCGATTGAGACGCGACGAAGCCACGAGACTCTTCATACCGGCGGTAACGGATTGCCGCTCGACTCGGTGCAGCATCTGCTGTTGCTTTACATCGAAGGGTTGACTGGCCGGAATATTGAAATTGCGCCGCTCGCCGCGGTTCCGCTTGAATCGCGCATCGGAGACGGGCGCACGATTTATCTGCCCTCACTGGTAGCTGAGTTCGGAGATGACGAGCTCGACTTTCGACTTTACAAAGTTCTGGCTGCCCATGCCGCCGGACAGATCGAGTTCGGAACCTACGATCGGGACACAACCGAATTGCAGGCCGCTTATCAGGCAATCCGGGAGTTGTATGATCCGCGGACCGCAGATGCGCTCGATGCTTTTTCACTCCCCGATGAGTTCGTGAGTGGCACGCGTGGCACGGGCGGTGGCACGGGCGTCCCGCCCGTGGGTGGCTCCGCCACTCATGCGCAAGATGCGCATGCCACGCCGCCCACCGTCGACTATCGAGCCGTACTCAAACTCTTCCCCATCTCGCATCTCGCCCGGCGTATTTTCGGCACGCTCGAAAACGTTCGCGTCGATCGACGCTTGCGACTTACTTATCGAGGCCTCGCCCGCGATCTCGATCTGATTCGCGAGTACATTCGTCGCAGCCGCCCTCGCATCCTCGACTTGCCCGCCACGATGGCGCCCTTCGAATTGCTATTTCAAGTAACGCTCGGCGGCGGCGCACGCGATGACGCTCGCCAGTACTACGGCCAAATCGTTTCCGAACTGGAAACGATTGTGGCGGATTACCTTGACGGAACCAGCGCCTCGATTGCCGACACCCTGATGGCGACCAGCCGCGTTTACACTCTCTTCAAGTCAGTCGCGCCGGAAGAATCGTCTACTGAAAACAACCCCGACGAAACTGAATCAGACGAAGAAAGCCAGGCCGGTCAGGAGATGCTCCGCCGTGAACGTTCGCAGCGAGCTTCACAGCGTCAGGACGTTCGTGAGTTGTTCAATGCCTGGAACGATCCAAACGCCGAAGGCGATCCGGACGAGATTGACGGCGCCGAAGCCTGGCTCGAGACGGAAACGCCCGAGCAGGAATTGGAAGCTGGCGAAGTCGCATTCAATTACGATGAGTGGGACCGCGAGCTCACCGATCATCGTCTGGGTTGGTGTCGAGTCATCGAAAAGCAGGTCAAACACGGCGACCGCAACTTCGTCGAACAGACTCGCGAACGTCACAAGGGCGTCATCTCGTCGATTCGTCATCAATTTCAGTTGATGAAACCTGAAGATTTGACGAGAGTCTTCAACGAGCTCGATGGCGAAGAGTTCGACTTGAGCGCGGTGGTTGACTATGTGATTGACCGTCGCGCCGCCAGGGCTGGCAGCGGTCATCCATCAGAGCGCCTTTACACCAAGCGCCTGCGGCGCCGACGCGATGTCGCGGTTTCTTTTCTGCTCGATCAATCGTCATCGACTGCGCGGACCATCGGCCGTCATCCCTTGCAGCCGTACACTCATCCGGGACGACGCATTATTGAAATTGAAAAGGAAGGGCTGGTGTTGATGTCGGAAGCGCTCGAAGCTGTTGGCGATGTCTATTCGATCAATGGCTTCACCTCCGAAGGTCGTCGCAACGTAAAGTTTTACGTCGTCAAAGATTTTCAGGAGCATTACTCTGACGAAGTAAAGCGCCGCATCGGAGGCATTACTTATCAGAACAACACGCGGCTGGGTGCGGCTATCAGGCATGCCGCGGCGAGACTTAAGAAACAGAACTCGCGCACTCGGCTATTGATCGTGCTTTCAGATGGAAGGCCTTACGATCATGACTATGGGGACGCGCGATATGCCCGCGAGGACACGCGTGAAGCTTTGCGCCAGGCGAAGAACGCGGGGATTGTTCCGTTCTGTATAACGATCGACCGCGAGTCAGAAGCTGAGCTGAAAGATTTGTATGGAGAGATCGGCTACACGATTATTGACGACGTCTTGTCCCTGCCCGAGCGGCTGCCCGGCATTTACCGCCGTCTGACCACATGAGTAGTGCCGTCAGGTTACTTACAAAGACTTAATCCGCAGATTACGCAGATTCCACCGAGAGGTTTTGTTTGCGGAGAATAGAAAGGTATTTGGGAACGCGCTCGTTTGGGATATCGCTGAATCCTTCAACTCACTGCACACTAAATGAGTTGAATCCCTGCACAGCAGCTACCCGTGAATCAAGCTTCCATCCCCATGCTTTTACATCTGTGCAATCTGCGTAATCTGCGGATAGATCTTTTACCCGCCCGTCAGGCTCACTCGATCTCAAAAATAGCGTCCACCTCAACAGCGACGCCGCGCGGCAGAGAGTTTACCCCCACAGCGGCGCGAGCGTGACGACCACGTTCACCGAAGACCGCGACCATCAGATCCGAAGCACCGTTGACAACTTGAGGCTGATCGGTGAACTCGTCGGTACCATTAACAAAGGCTCCGAGCCTCACGCACCGCACTACTCTCCCAAGATCTCCGTCGCATGCGTGGCGAATCAACCCGAGAATATTTAGCGCGCAAACTCGCGCGGCCTCCTGGCCCTGCTCGATTGAAAACTCGCGACCAAGCTTGCCCACATAAGACAACTGACCGGCCTGCATCGGTATTTGGCCCGAAATGTAAACGAGCTTCCCGCTGATTACGTAGGGAACATAATTCGCTACCGGAATACTTGGTTCGGGAATGGTCAACCCCAGGTTCGCCAACGCCTCTTCAAATTTGTCCATGCTCAGACTCCAAACTCTATCCACAGATTACGCAGATTCCACAGATGTTGGTTGAATCAAAGTTATGTTAACCGCATCCGGCTTACTGAATCAGTGTAATCTGCGTAATCTGTGGATAGTTCCTTCTCGATTTCTATCCAAAATCAACCGCGCCAGTATTGCCGCCGCAAACCACGACGCCGACTCGCTCGCCAGCTGCAGGCTTGTACCTACCGGAGATCAGCGCAGCAAACGCCGCTGCTCCGCCAGGCTCAGAAGCAACTCTCATTTTCTTCCAAAGTATCCGCTGGGCTTCTTGAATTGCTTCGTCAGTGACGAGCACCGCCTGATCGACATAACGTTGCGCGAACGGGAACATCAGTTCACCGACGCGGCGTGGCGCCAGCGAATCAGCAGCTATGCCACCGGCTTCAGCATCGACCGGACGTCCAGCTTCGAGCGCTTTGTAGAGCGTCGGGGCTTTTTCAGGTTCGACCGATATCAACTTCAACTTATCTCGATACCACGCGGCGACGCCACCGATAAGCCCGCCGCCACCAACGGCAATCAGCAAGGTATCCAGATTTGGTGATTGTCCTTCGAGTTCGCGTCCCAAGGTTCCCTGGCCGAGCAAAGTCTCAACCTGATCGTAAGCATGAATCGCAATCGCGCCTGACTCAGCGACCCAAGCCTCACTGGCTTGAAGCGCATCGGCGTACAGATCGCCCGTGATTACAAGTTCGGCTCCGTATTCCCGCATGCGATCGAGTTTGGCTTTTGGGGTGACGGTGGGAACAAAAATCTTTGCCGGCTGGTTCAGCTTCATAGCCGCGTAGGAGACAGCGGCTCCGTGATTTCCGCCGGACGCAGCGACTACGCCTGCGGCTGGAATATCGCGAGTCAACAAGTTAGTGAAAGCTCCTCGGGCTTTGAATGAGCCCGAGTGTTGCAGCAATTCCAGCTTGAAACTCAGCTGCACATTGCCGAAGCCAAAGTCGTCCCCATTGAGATCAATCACCGGGGTCTTGCGAATGTGTGCCGCAATGAGCTCATGCGTCGCCGCGATTCGCTCGGGCGAGATTAAGGATTCGGTTGGCGCGGATGTCATACACTCGAATCATACGGCCCACCCGCAGTCCCCGCAATTAGGGAAAATTATTTCTTCTCAGGCTAAGCAAAGGTCTTTGGCCTTTATTCTTAGTTCTTTGTAGTTCGTGGCAGTGGTCCTTTCCAACGGGTTTATCGGCAGAATGAAGAGTCAACGGAAAATTCCCTCAACCACAAAGAACAAAGAACCAAGAACAAAGGAAAGAATCAAGGTCAAAGACCCAAGATCTAAAATCTCCTGCTTTCTCAATCTGTGTCATCTGCGAAATCTGTGGCAGGTTCTTGGTTGCCAGGTTGAGCCTTCCCCACCGCCTAAGCTATATTTCATGAGCCAAATGCGGAGGGGTCGCATAATGGTATTGCAGCGGTCTTGAAAACCGCCGGCCGCAAGGCTATGCAGGTTCGACTCCTGTCCCCTCCGCCAGTTTTCTTAACCTCACCGCCATTGCCGACGGAAACATCCGCAGATTACGCAGATTTCACCGATTATGAGCAGGTCTTGGTCTTTAGTCTTAGGTCTCTGATCCTGACCTTGAATCACTCAAGCTCGCCAGCACTCAACGACAAAAAACTAAGGACCAAGAACAAATCTGACTGTCGGACATTTCGCTGGGATTTTTTTGAGCCTGCTACTACACTTTGTGCTCTCACTTAAACGCTAATCTTGCGGAGGCTAACGAGCATGAAGCTGGAGAGGTTGATTCCGATTTTGAATGTGTCGGACTTGCAGGAGAGTTTTGCATGGTTTGAGAAGATTGGATGGACGAAGGGTTGGGAGTGGGGCGAGCCGCCTGACTTTGGGGGCGTGCAAAGCGGTGAATGCGAAATCTTTCTTTGTCAGAATGGACAGGGTTCGCGTGGCGGCGCGATGCCACGACATGTCAAAGACGATGATACTGGTGGGGTTTGGATGAGCTGGTTCCTGGATTCACCGGCTGAGGTTGATGCGGCGTATCAGCGCGCGCTCGAGCAGGGTGTTACCGTGACCAGGCCGCCTCATGATTACGAGTGGGGAGTGCGCGAGTTTCACTTGCGCCACCCGGATGGACACACATTTCGCGTTGGTGCTGGTACTGAGGAAGAGTGAAGATCTATCCGCAGATTACGCCGATTACACAGATGTAAAAGCATGAGGAAAAAGTTCGGTCAATCATCTCGCAACTCGACGGCTTCATGCTCGCCTGTCGAAGCGCCGGGAGTTGTGTGAGGGGATTGATTTGATTTCGAATGGGTGAAATAACTCCACGTGCCGTTATCACTGAATCCCTTCATCCAACTCACCAATCGTGTGAAGCTTTGCAAAGTCGCTCTTACATCTGTGAAATCTGCGAAATCTGCGGATAGGTTTTCGACTCTTTACTGGAGCTTCTTCAAAGCGGCGGCGGCGCTACCATTGCCGGGATTGAGCTCGAGCGACTTTTTGTAGTTTAGAATGGCAAGCTCCTTGTCGCCGTTCCGCAGGTAAGCTTCGCCAAGACTGTCATATGTATTCCACGCATTCGGATAAAACTCCACGTTCAATTTGAACAAGGCTATAGCGTCCGCAAGCTTCTCCCGCGCCACCAGCGTGTAGCCCAATCCATTGAGACGACCTTCCGAAACTATTTCGCTGTCAGGCTCAGCTTTTTTGATGGCTCGATAAGCTTCGATCGCTTCCGCGAGTTTGCCCGCCATTAGCATTTCAAATGGCACCAGTTCATCACTCGAAATAGCTAACGCAGTGTTCGCATCCTTGCCCACGAGTATTCGCAGAGCTTCCGGTCCACTCCGCGAAGGTCCACCATTTCCGTTGGCGCCTGCGCTCGCCGCTCCACTTCCAAACTCGTACTTAATGTTCGCGTCGCGGCGGATGAAGGTTGTCGGCGAAATGGGAAGAAGCTCGAACTGGCGGGCGCCAGTAGGTTGCGCGAAAAGCCGGTTGACCGGATCCTTTTCCGTCGCCCTGGAAAGCGTAATGGTTAACACTTGATCGAGATTGACTCGAAATCTTCCCGTGTAACCTGACAGCTTATCGGCGTCGACGGAAGCTATTTCATACGGCGTTGGTACGAAATCATCCCACTTGTACTCGCGCGCAACTCCGCGCACAACTTCTCGCAAAATGTTTCCGTTGTCAGAATTGGCCATCACCACGACGCCGTAGCCTTTGTCGCGATTGACCAGCATCTCGGCGCGGAAGCCTTCGTCCGCACCGCCGTGACCGAAATAGATCGCCGCGCCATGCTTCTCGACAAAAAAGCCTAGGCCCACATCTTCCAGCACGCCGGTCGTCATTAAGTCGACGGTCTCTTTCTTCAAAACCTTGTTCGACTTTCCCGCCAGGGAAAGCTGCAGCTCAATCGCAAACTTTGCGAGATCCGAAGGCGTGGTCCAAAGCCCGGCGGCTGCCATCTCAGGATAGACGTGAATCTTGCCTGCGACTTCATTTCCGTCAGGTCGATAACCGGTCGCGGCTTTCTTGCGCCAGTCAGCCGGAAGCGGCTGGCTATAAGTGCTGTTAGTCATGTTGAGCGGGCCCAGCACAGTTTCCCTTGCGATATCAGGGTAGGGTTTCTTCTCAATGTCCATGATGGCCAACTGCGCGATGGTTGTGCCTCCACCCGAATAGCGAAACCGCGATCCGGGTTCGAAATCGACTCGCACGGCGGCGGTGTTCGCCGGCGAAGTTCCATCAAGCACCTGCGGCAGAGTTGGCACCTTCTCATCAATTGCGTAGCCGGGAAAACCGTGAACAGTAGTTCCCGCGGTGTGGCTCAGGAGATTGCGCAGACTGACCTTCTTCCTCGCGGTGAATTCATTATCGGGCAGTTTCCAGGAGATGAGTTTGTTGTTGATGTTGTCATCGAGAGCTATCTTTCCCTGCTCGACTTTTTTCATAGCGACGACCGCGTTCACAGACTTGCTGATCGAGCCTGCTTGAAACAGCGTGTCGGTGGTGACGGGTTCGTTGGTTTGAAGATCTTTGACGCCATAGCCTTTTGCCCAATCAATCTTGAAGTCTTTGATAACGGCGATGCTTAGGCCCGGGATTTTGTAAAACTTCATGCGCTCGACGATGTTCCAGGACGGATCTCCCTTCACAAGAATTCCTGGCAGCAATCCCTGCTCGACGTTCTTAATTTGGGTTTCAACTGGAGACTGACCGAAGGAAATTGTCGGCAGCAGGATGAGGGCGATTAGAAGTTTGGAGATCAGGGTTTTCATAGCTTCCTCGAAGATGTTGGATCGATGCCACGGGCTTGCCCCGTGGTAACTCACGTTAGCCGCTAAAAATTGTGATGGCAAAGAAATCGATCCACGGGCTTGTCCCGTGGAGGTGTCACGTTTCATAACGTAGATGACAGCCGCTAGCGTGAACCTCCACCGCGCAAGCCGGTGGCATCAACTCAAACTGCTTAGCAGGCTGGCAGCCCGCAGTACTCTATTGCGTGCTTTTTAGCGGCAACCTCAGCAAATCACCTTTGTATACAACGTAAAGTTTTGAAGAAAGTTCGTCGACCCACATGTTCAAGCTGCCAAAACTTATGTGAGGCACGACCATCACTTGCTGGAGAGTAAAGTCCCTGGTGTTGTAGCGACCTATCCGCGTGTTGCCCTTAGCTTCATCGGCGATCGCGGCCCAGTATTCGTTTGGTTTACCTGTGGGTTGCAGGAAGCGGTTGCCTTCTTCCAGCAATGGCTCGAACTCGCCGGTAACCAAATTAGATTGACCCGTCGCCGCATCGATCAAGTAGTACTCGGGACGATCTGGCCCCGCCCGCTTTGCGCCGGAGTAGATACTTGGGGCACGAGCTACTCGACTCACTAACACTTTTTTGTGCGAAGGCAGATAGACTATTGGCAGGATTTGATCGGCGGTGGGAATGTTAATCCGACTTTCGCGTCCTGTTTGCAGATTGAATCGAGCCAAATGGTTGACGCCTCTTCCCGGACTTTCAGACCTTGCCACCACAACCCACTTTCCATCACCGGTGGGTACTGGTTTTAGATACCAGCCATCCTCGGTGCTGATGCGGACCGGCTTTTGGCCGGCAGACTGACGCCAGAGGCCGTCGTATCCAAATACGATCGAATCCGCGGAGATGAACACGCCCCGGCGTTCAGTCATGTAGGCCCGCAACTCCTCTTCGCTGAGAGGGAACCTTTCTTCATTAACAACAGAAAACCCTTCCGGCAGCGAGGACATTTCCTCAGCGCTCTCGTTTTTCAGAAGTCTCCAGGAGTAGCGAGCTCTTTGATCGGCGCGTTCCTGGCGCATGTATTCAAGAACTGCATCCTCACTTCCCTCGTCCTCTTCTTCTTCATCCGTTTGCAGCGTCTCCTTGTTATCTTCCTCAGGAGTTTCCGCGCGTCTCACTTGAAGTCGAACTTCAGCGCCTTTCTGCCAAACGTCCTCAACGATCTGTTTTTCGTCGCGGTATAAAACTTCGATCCCCTTGATATCATTTTCAAACTTGTAATGAGTCTTGAGGTTTTCGCCTCGGCCCAGCTTGTTGAAACTCTCGATCACTTCGAGCCAGTTATCGAAACCTCCCATGCAGAAAACACGCCGCCCCTTCTCTCGGGTAAGCATCAGAAACTCTGACGTGATGCATTGGTGATGGCACACGCTAATCTGCACTCCAAGCTCCATCAGCTCGTGGCTCCGGACGAATTCTCTGAAGGTTGAAAGCTCTTCTTTGGTGATGGTGCGCTCCGTATAGCGGCTTGAATCCTTTGCATTAGTGAAAACGGCCCGGTCCGGATAAACCCGCACGATCGAGCGCGACTCATCATAGACTCCAAACAACACATAGGTTTCTACAGGCGAGTCTTCCTTTCCAAATTCAGCACGCAACTCCTTTTCTGACTTGTCCAGGAATTCGGCTTTCTGACCGAGGAAGTCGAACTGTTCACGCCAGCCCGTAATGAAAGATTCGCGCGGATGAAGCTTCCACAAAGCCTCGCGCGCTTCTTTGCTGTCTTCGGTGAGTAAGTAACGTTCGGCAGCGGCAGCTACCAAAGCATCTTTACTCTTTAGCAGCGGTATGACCTCGCCCGTCGGAAGGTTCGTGCGCGTGAGTCGCGCGCCCAACAGCACCGCAGCCTGGGCCGCCGGCTTTTCGGATCCCAGCAGATTGACACTTAGGTCGATGTCTTCGAGAAGCACGGCGCCAATTCCCTGCGCGACACCTTCGATGTTAACGAGACCCAGCAGGTCATCTTTCAGATTTTCGCGCAGTTGCGATCGTCGCTCCAAAATATTAACAATTGTCTTGGCGTCAGCATTGCCGGTTGCAAGTCTTTGAATCAAGTCCCGATCTACTTGCGAGCCTCGCAAGGCGTGAATAATGCGAAGCAGCGAATCTGCCAGTGCAGGGTTCGACTTTTTGAGCTCATCGACGCGACTTAATACTGCGCGCACGACCGATTCGCTGGCGTTTCCTTCTTGCGAAAGAAATTCTCCAATGCTCACCGGAAGCGGGGGTGGTTCATCTGATGCATAGATTCCTTCTCGGCCGCCCGGGCCCATCAGTCGTTCCGCAAGAGCCTCCATTCCCTCAACCTGCTCAGCCTCGGGCACGCCGCCACAGGCAATCAAGCCTTTTATCAAAAGTTGGCGAAAGTAAAAGGTCTTCTCAGCTGCCAGCGCTTTCTTTAGCACCGGCACCGCGCGGGGGTCTTTGAATTGCGCCAACATTTGGGCGGCAAATGCGCGGTTCATAGGCGACTCAGCATCCGTCGAAACGATATTGATCAAACCGGGTACGCTTTCGGGCAGGTCCACGTCAACCAAACGTTGAATCAATCGTAGCCTGCGGTCTTGTTCATCTTTGGCCCACGCCGGATCTGATAGCCATGGAAGTAGAGGTTTTATTGCGGCCTTGCGATGCTCGACATCCTCGATACTCAAGAGACAACTTGCGGCTGCTGTCCGCGCCGTCAGATCTTTACTCTCAACCAACTTTGCGAGCTGTGGAATCCACTTCTCGGGATCTTCGTTCGCCAGCGTTACGAGGGGTGAGCTGTTTCCATTTGTTTCCGGGAGATCTATGAGCGTCCCATCCTGAAACTGCGACAAATACCACTCGTCTCGACCCGGCCAGTCAGAATCCGCCAGGGCGTCGAGCGCAGTGAGTCGAGCTCGTCCTGGCGCTGCGCGATCGGCGGCGATTGCTCTCAACTGGGTCCGGTAACCCTCTTCATTACTACTGTCTTTTTCATGTGCTGCATGAAAATAAAATAGCGAAATGGCGAGGGCGGCGGCGCGCGGTTGACCAGAACTCGCAAGTCGTTTCAACAAAGGTTCGGCGCTGCTCCAATCAACCCGGGCAAGCGCCGTAACTGCTTCCGCTGATCTCACGGAACCGGATTTTTCAAAATCTTTCGCCTTGTTCGCTCTGGCGATCAACTCACTAAGGAAATACTTACTGTTGAGCACCAGCCATTCTCGAGTCTCCTGGCGCCAGCCCTCTTCCGGTGCTGTTGCGGCTCGATCAAAAAGTTCTTTTACCCGCCTGGCATTTGTTTCGTTTACTGAAAGCACACGCAGATAGCCGGGTAAGATTTCGAGATTATCCGCACACGCTTCGAGAAGCCGGCGCTGGACAACTTCGGATGGTTCGAAATGCTTGTCATGGGCCGCCCACTGCAGCCAAAACGCCTGCAAGTCCTCGAGCTGGGCATCGTCGGGCGGCACTTTGTTCTTCTCAAAAAACTCCGGAGGTCTTTCGACATCTGCCTTTCCCTCGCTTTTTGGGAAGGGCGCGGGTACTGCGAGAAGTTCTCGCAGCAATCCTGCAGAATCTTTTGCGTTTTGCGCTTGTGCAGGCGTTGGCAGACTCCAAGCCAGACACAAGAGAGCTAGAAATAGAGGGTGAGTAATTCGCCGCATAAGAACCTCGAGCGGGCTATAGACTCCAAAACCATACTGCAGATGCGGATAAAAATACTATCTTTTGATGCTCTGAAAGAAGGAAAGTTCCCCGACGCATGGCGATTTACTAAGACCCCATCAGTGTTGAGTTGAGCGCCAAATGCGCGACTTGAGACTAGTTCATTTGACTCAACCAGGGATTCCTGGTTATTAGAGCCATGGATAACAAAGGTTGAGTTGCGGTGCAGGAGATGAAATGAGACATCTATTGCTAATCGTAATGTTGGCCGGCTGCTGCCTCGGCACCGCGACCGATGCAGCCGAGGTAACTTTCACCGACTCGCCTTTTACAGACTTGCTAGGCTTCACCCAACCATTCTCAGGCGCCGGCAATGTTCTTGAGTCACCTGATGATCTCAAAGATCCAAAACACCTCGCGGAGCGGTGGGCCAGGCTTTGGAGTGAAAAGAAGCTTGATGGTGTGGTGGAAATGTACTCAACGGATGCTGTTTTTCTTACCGGCCAAGGCGCGCGTATCACCGGCAAAGATGCAATTCGCGCTTTGCTCAAGACGGCGTTCGACGCTATCAATCCTGATCTGAAAGTGCGCAGTATCCTCACGGAACAATCGGGCAATCTCGCCTATGACAGCGGTGAATACAGCGAGACCCTCACGCCAGTAGCCGGCGGGGCTAAACGAGAAGGCAAGGGGAACTATGTAATGATTCTCAAGCGCCAGCGTGACGGCAATTGGCTAATTGTTCAGCATGTGTGGACCGACGTTCCCGCGGAACCTGCGCAGTAAGAAAGCAATGGTTGGATAATTTGCGGTGACCTGTCGCCGCTTTCGCCCGCGGGACAACTTGCTGCGACAGGTCGCAGCGACCAAAGCGCCGACAGGTCGGCGCACTCCAAATCAGGGCACTACCGGATTAGCTCTCCATTAGACCAGACCTGCAGACAGGGATTATCATAAAGACCAGGTAATTTCCCCTAAACTCAATTCGGGAGTCTATGTTCACATGAGCGGGCTCAGCTTCATGTTGACGCAATCGTTTGCACCGGTGCTGTTGCTTTCCCTCGGTGATGTGTTGAAGCGCGTTTGGTCAGACTACCTGAATCATAGGTTTCAGATCGGAAACATTGAAGTCTCCGCCACCACTCTGGTCGAGGCAATCCTAATCTTCACAGTCGCCGTCCTGGCATCGCGGGCTATTAGCCGCTTAATCGAACGACGTATAGCTGACCGCCATTACATCGACGCCGGGCTTCGTTACACGGTAGTGCGTCTGATTCACTACTTGATTCTGGTGCTGGGAGTTTTGTTTGCGCTCAAGATCGGGTTCAGTCTTGATCTGACTTCGATTGCGGTTCTTTTCACCGCGCTGTCGGTTGGCATTGGTTTTGGTTTGCAATACATCGCGTCAGACATTGCCTCAGGTTTTATTCTTTTGTTTGAGCGCCCAATCCGAGTCGGAGACCGCGTCACAATTGGCGACGACGAAGGCGACATTCACAGCATCAACCTCCGCACCACAGTCGTCATGACCAACGATCGCATCGCCGTGATCGTACCCAACTCCGCCCTGGTACGAGACCGCGTGGTCAACTGGTCGTACGGCGATCCACGCGCTCGCCTGGCCATTCCGGTCAGCGTCTCAACCAAATCTGATGTCGAGCTGGTGACAAAAACACTCGAGCGCGCGGCTGAAGAAGTGAGCGACATCCTGACTCAGCCGCAGCCGAAGGTTCAGTTTCTAAAGTTTGGAGACTCGTCTCTGGATTTTCGATTGCTGGTTTGGACCAACAAGCCTCGCGCGCATGTGCAGATCAAGAGCGACGTGAATTACCGAATTGAAAAATTGTTTCGTGAGGCAGGTATTCAGATTTCCTCGCCGCAAGTTGATATCCGTGTGATTGACGGCGAGCTGCGCGTGGATGGGAACGTCGACCGACTTCCACGAACTGAAGTCGACGCTGAGTAACAACTGCGTAACAAGTACTGCAGGCTGCCAGCCTGCAGCACGAGCGTGAAGGGCATTCAAGGTTACTAGCCCTTTTCCATTTACCAGTTCTCATTCTCCATTTTGTTTCGACTTCGACTTAGTTTGACGAAGCGTCGTTTCGGTTACAACAGAAATGGAAAATGAAAACTGGCAAGGGCGAAAACGAGCAACAGGCTGGCAGCCTGTTGTACATCATTCGTAGCGAAGCGCGACGAGAGGATCAACCCTCGTAGCTCGTCTGGCCGGAATGTAGCAGGCAATCAGCGATACCAACCCCAGCAACACTACGATCACGCCAAAAGTCATCGGGTCGGTAGCCTTCACATCGAAGAGCAAACCTGAAACAAGTCGCGTCAGTGCCATCGCTCCGGCGAGACCTATCGCGATCCCGATCACTGTCAGTATCAAGCCTTGTCGCAAGATGAGTCGAAGCACGCGGTTCGGCTCCGCGCCCAATGCCATTCGCAAGCCAATCTCGTGCGTTCGCAGTGTCACCGAGTAATTCATCACGCCAAAGATTCCCACCGATGCCAGCAGCGTCGCCAATATCGCGAACAACGCCAGCAGCAAGGTGTTGAAGCGCGCCCGACTGCGAGTCTCTGACATGACCTGATTCATGGTGCGGATATCGGCCACTGGTTGATCGGTATCGATGGCTCGAATTTCGCGCTGCACCGCAGCTGCAATCGAGGTCGGCTCGTTGCTGGTGCGGATAACGATTGTCATGAACTCGTAAGTGAGCTCCGGATGCGGAAAGTAAACCATCGGCTCCGGCTTATCGATCAAGCTGTCGTACCTGACGTCGCCCACGATCCCAATAATCTCGGTCGGATGAGCACTATCGAACATCGCCACGTCGATGCGCTTGCCGATTGGATCCTCACCAGGAAAATTCTTCTCAGCCATGGCCTGATTGATGAGCACTACATGTTTCGCTTCCGTATCTTCCGCCTCGGAAAAATTACGACCTCGCAGTAACGGAATGCCCATCGCCGAAAAATAGCCGGAATCAGTCACGCGCACGTTGGTCCCTGGTCCACGGCCCGGCGGAGAGGGCGGTCGGCCTTCAACCTTAAAACCAGTCGAAGATCCGAGCCCGCCGTACAAGGGCAAATAATTCACGATGCCGACGGCCTTTACTCCGGGCAGGTTCCGTATCCGCTCATTCGCCTGGCGGAAGAACGAGATAACCTGCGGATCTTCTCGATACTTCGTCGAAGAAAGCGGCACTACCATGGTCAAAATGTTGTCGATATCAAAGCCTGTGTCGATCTGTTGGAGCCGAACGAAACTCTTGACGAGCAGTCCGGCGCTCGACAAAAGCACGAGCGCAAGCGCTATTTCCGCAACCACGAAGGCGCCACGAAGGCGCCGGCTACGTGAGCTTTGACTGCTGCTACCCTTGCCACCCTCTTTCAAAGCATCATTGAGATTGATCCGAGCGGCCTCAAGCGCCGGCGCCATACCGAAGATGATGCCGGTGACGACTGAGATCCCGAGCGTCCATCCCAGCACGGTTAGATTGATGCCCACACCTTGAAGACTGACGAGGTCCCGCGGACTGATGGCAATCAACGCTTTTATCCCGAGCCATGCCAACGCCAGGCCGAGGGCGCTGCCGAACAGTGCCAGCAATAAGCTCTCAGTCAATAACTGCCTTACGATTCGGAAACGATGAGCTCCCAGCGCAGTTCGCAAGGCAATCTCTTTTTCCCGGTCTGCTGCCCGAGCAAGCATCAGGTTCGCTACATTTGCGCAAGCAATCAGCAGCACAAATCCGACTGCGCCAAGCAGTATCAGCAAAGCCGAGCGCGCATTGCCGACTAGCTGCTCGCGCAGCGGAATAACTTCAGCGCTGTAACCATTGTTGAATTCCGGAGACTCCTCGGCTAAATGAGTTTCGATGACCTTGATGTCACTTTCCGCCTGGGCCATCGACACACCGGGCTTCAGCTTGGCCACCACCGAAAGAAAGCGGCCTCGAAGAGAAGGACCTGAAGACGGCATCGATAACACCGTCCAAATGTCCGGAGCTTTGCCCGTGCCTGAACGTTTCTTGATATGCCATTGAAAATCCGCGGGCATGACGCCGACCACGTTGAAGGGCGAGCCGTGAAGCTTAATCGTCTTTCCAACAACTCCGGGATCGCCTCCAAAGCGTCGTTGCCAGAGTCCATAACTCAACAAAGCTACCTGGCCCTGATGAGGGTCAGCTTCTGCTTGAGTGAAAACTCGACCGACAATCGGTTGAATGCCAAGAATCTGAAAAAGCTCAGGAGTTGCAAATTGGACCGGGACTTCTTCGGGCGCACCGTCGCCGGTGAGATTGAGGCGCTGGTCTGAGAATGCAGCCATCGCCTCGAAGCTTTGGTTTCGCTCGCGCCAGGTTCGAAAGTTACCGCGTGAAGTTGTGTTCTCGTGTCGCCCACTCGGGGTTACTTCCCATACCATCATGATGCGGTCGGGATCAGAATAAGGAAGTCGTCGTAGGAGAAGCTCATTGACTACTGAAAAGATTGCTGTGTTGGCGCCAATGCCGAGCGCCAGAGTAACAACCGCAATCGTGGTGAAGCCTTTGTGCTTGAGAAGCACGCGCACGCCGTAACGAACATCCTGCCAGAGCGTTTCCAGCATCCCTCCGCCTCTGACTCCGTATGCTGCGTCGCGCAAGCTGGGGAAATTGCCAAAACTTTTTTGAGCCGCCCGAGCTGCGTCGGAGGACGACATGCCTTTTGATATGTTCGCGTCTCTCTCCAAGTCAAGATGGAGGCGCATCTCTTCGTCGATCTCGTCGATGACGGTCTCACGGTGAAACAACGCGCGCAGCCGCTCGCGAAAAACGTTCAATAAGTTCATTTCGGTGATTCCTTACGTTGCCTGCCGAACCCTGGTGATGGCTATCACCAGTAATTCCCAGCCAGCTTCTTCAGCTTCGAGATGACCCTGGCCGGCGTTTGTGAGCGAGTAGAACTTGGCGCGGCGGCCCGTCTCATGGACGTCCCAGCGTGACGAGACCCAGCCCTTCTGCTCGATGCGATACAGGGCTGGATAAAGCGAGCCCTGCTCGACGCGGAGCATTTCGCCGGACAACTGATGAATGCGCTGGATGATGCCGTAGCCGTGTAACGGTCCCAGGGAGACCGCCTTGAGGATGAGCATGTCCAACGTGCCTTGTAGCAAATCAGCTCGTTCTTTCACCAATTCCTTACCTCGCGGAGCAACGTATACCTAGAATGCCAAAGCATCCTACGAACCTGATGCCTAGATTGTCAAGGTAATGTTCTGGAGGTATCTGACGGGTGGCGGGTGATCTGAGATCTGAAATCTGAGATCTGGAACCCGCCGGACTTTTTAGACCCCAGTCAATCAATCTCAGATCTCAAATCCCAGATCCCAGATCCCAGATCCCAGATCCCAGATCTCAGATCTCAGATCTCAGATCTCAGATCTCAGATCTCAGATCTCAGATCCGATTCAAAAGTAATTGTTTTGTAATCCGTATTGCGCGAGCACGGCGCCTGAGGTTACGCTAGCCCGACTGAGTGGCTGTTCATTCATTCTCGGAACAACATACTTTGTTCCTGGTCCTTTGTTCTTTGCCCATGTGAGATTGGAAACGCACAAGTGCCGCCACGGTCAACTACAAAGAACTAAGTACAAAGAACCAAGAACACATTTTTATGCGTACTGCTCGTTCATTACCTTCGATGCGTCCCGCCGTCACCGACAAACGCGGCGCCATTCTTCGCGCTGCCATTCGAGTCTTCGCCCATAACGGCTACTTCAATTCCAAAGTCGCCGACATTGCCCGCGAAGCCGGAGTCGCTGATGGCACTGTTTATCTCTACTTCAAAAGTAAAGAAGAAATCCTGCACTCGATTTTCGATCGGAGCATGGAAGAGGCGATTGCTGAAGGCCGCAAACAACTCCAGAACATCACCGATCCTCGAGAGAAGTTGCGCCGTATCGCTCTGCTGCATCTGGAGAGGCTCGGTTCGGACCGCGAGCTTGCCGTGGTCTTTCAAGTGGAGTTGCGTGGCTCGACAAAGTTTATGGAAGAGTTCTCAGCGGCCGGCTTCGCCGAATATCTAGGCGTCATCCGCTCGACAATTGAAGAAGGACAGCGAGCCGGTCTGTTTCGCAAAGAGCTGAACGCAAAAGTTGCCGCGAAGGTACTGTTTGGGGCGCTCGATGAAATGGCCACGAATTGGATTCTTTCCAGGAAGCGTTACAAGTTGCCACCCATGGTCGATACTGTCCTCGACATCTTCTGCAACGGAGTCAACATCAAGTGAAGGCTGTGTCCGAGACAATAGTTGAACGAATAGCGGAGACTGCCCCGCATGCGAAGCGCCCGGCTGACCAGCCGGCCACGCTCGTCGAGCTTTTTGAGCGCGTCGTTCGACTCTATCCCAAGCCTGACACTTTGAATTTCAAGAAAGATGGTCGTTGGCTTTCGCTTTCAGCCAATGAAATGCTGGCGCGCGTGCGGGCCATCGCCGGCGGCCTTTATTCGATCGGTGTGCGACATGGCGATCGAGTGGCAATCCTGTCCGAGAGCCGGTGCGAATGGACTTTGATGGACGCCGGCTGTCAGTTTGCCGGAGCCATCGACGTGCCCATCTATCCGACGCTGACTCCGCCGCAAGCTTGTTACATCTTGAAAGACTCAGGCGCGCGCGTGCTTGTAGTCGCAAATCAGGAAAAGCTAAATCAGCTAAAGGAAGTATTGTGCGACTGTCCCGCCGTCGATCGCATCGTGGTGTTTGATGAAGCCGGCGTTGAGCCCGCCGAGGCGCTCACGCTTCGCGATTTGGAGAGACTCGGGAGAGATTTGGAAACGAGCCAGCCTCACCTCGTTGATGAACTCGCGCATGAGACGAGCTCCGACGAGCTCGCTACGATCATCTACACGTCAGGCACAACCGGTGAGCCTAAAGGGGTGATGCTCACCCACGCCAACATTGTTTCGAATGTGGTGGATTCAGCCGGGCGGTTTGCTTTCAACACCGAAGACGCCGCGCTCAGTGTCCTGCCGCTTTCTCATGTGTTCGAGCGCACCGCAATGTACATGTATCTGTACCACGGCATGAAAGTCTATTTTGGCGAGTCGCTCGACATGATTGGCTTGAACTTGCGCGAAGTGCGCCCGACGATCTTTGTCGGTGTGCCGCGTATTTTTGAAAAGATTTTCGCCCGAGTTAAGGAGAAGGCTGCCGCGCAGGGCAAGTTCAATCTCAATGTGCTCAACTGGTGTACGGCGGTGGGAACGCAGGTGGCCAAGCTGCAGCTGAAGCATCAACCGATCCCGACAAGCCTGGCGCTGAAACATAGACTGGCGGATTCGCTCATCTTCAAAAAGTGGCGGCAGGCTTTGGGTGGCCGCATACGCTTGCTGATTTCCGGCGGCGCAGCTCTACCGGAAGATCTCGGTTACAACTATATCGGGGCGGGTCTTCCGATCGTGCAAGGCTACGGATTGACCGAAACCTCGCCGGTGATAACTGGCGGCGTGCCGGACGACAATCGCATCGGCACGGTTGGCAAAGCCATTCCGCGCGTCGATATTCGTATCGCCGCCGATGGCGAAATTGAAATCCGCGGCCCAAATGTAATGCGCGGTTATTACAACAAGCCGACGGAGACCGCAGCCGTCTTCACTGAAGATGGGTGGTTCAGGACCGGTGACATAGGCACGCTGGATAGCGACGGCTTTCTCAAAATCACCGATCGAAAGAAGGAGCTCTTCAAAACATCGGGCGGCAAGTACATCGCTCCTCAACCGATCGAACAAATGATCAAAGGCTCACGCTTTGTTAATCAAGTTGTTTTGATTGGGAACGAGCGGAAATTTCCAGCGGCGTTGATCGTGCCGGACTGGGAAAACATCGAGTCTTACGCGCAGCTGAAGGGCTTGGGCAAACAGTCACGAGCGGAACTTTGCCGGCATCCGCGCATTATCGATCTGCTGGAACGTCAGATTGCATCGTTGACTCCGAACCTGGCTCAGTATGAGAAGGTAAAAAAGGTGGCGCTGCTCGAGCATGAGCTGACCATCGAGAATGGCGAGATGACGCCGACGTTGAAAGTAAAACGACGCGTGGTCGATCAGAAATATCGCGACGTAATTGACAAGCTTTACGCAGAGTGATCAACCAAAAACTTTTTATCCGCAGATTACGCAGATTACATTGATTACGTTAGGCCGACGGGAGTCGAGGTAACTTTGATTCAACCAAACATCTGTGCAATCTGCGTAATCCGCGGAGAGGTCTTTCGGACAGCATAATGATCATCGAAGAAGTCACGGTTACTGCTTTTCAGCAACATACCCGCATTGTCGGCTGCGAGAAGACTCGTCGCGCGATTTGCATCGATCCGGGAGATGACTCCGAAACCATAGTTGCTGCGATTGACCGTCATGGCTTCGATCTACAGGCGATTGTCTGCACGCACGCTCATCTCGATCACATCGGCGGTGTCGCGAATCTCAAAAGACTAAGACCCGCAGCAAGCATAGTCATTCACAAGGCTGATGAGTGGATCTACGAAGGCTTGCCCGAACAGGCTTCGTGGATTGGAATTCCGAGAGCGCAATGGAAAGAGTTTGGCTTTGATTTTGAGAAGCCGCCCAAAGTTGATGAGTACTGCGAGGACGGACAGATCTATCGCGTCGGTGAGCTCGAATTCACGATCATTCACTGTCCCGGGCACACGCCGGGACACGTCGTTCTGTTTGAGCCAAACGAAAGAAAAGTTTTCGTGGGAGACGTGCTCTTTGCGGGCTCAATTGGAAGAACTGATCTACCGGGTGGCTCGTCGGAACAGCTCATTGACTCGATCATGAACAAGCTCTTACCGCTTGGCGATGACGTCACCGTCTATTCAGGCCACGGACCAACTACGACATTGGGACACGAAAAGCGAACCAATCCCTTTCTCACCGGCGTCTACTCAATCGGCCGCGGCTCAAGGTTCTGACAACTCAATCTTGTAAAGACATTTAGAACTTTTAGCCGCAGATTACGCCGATTTCACAGCTGTAAGAGCAAGCCTCAGCAGCATGATTCCATCGTAGTTGACCTGCAGGGATTGTTTGAAATCCATTGGTCCACCTGAGGCCGCATTGCCATCTACCCTTCTATTCACATCAAACAAAAACATCTGTGAAATCTGCGTAATCTGCGGCTAGATCCGTCCTTACGTCTTTTTTGATCGATGCGAGAGAAAATCCTTACCTGGGTTGCGCTGAGCTGGGACCACGCAGACGTGTGTTTTTGAGGGTTTCCCAGCTCTCGCGTTGTTCATCGTTCAGCTGGCTGGGCAGGGTTTCGACGGGAACGCTGTGGAGCTTGCAGAAATGGCGCCAGAGAATGAAACGCTGATCGAACTCTCCGGTCTCGTCTGAAATTACATTATCTATCGGTGGGTTCTTCTTAGCCATGGCCTTCCTCGGAAACTTGATGCCTGGCTAGTGTAACATCTAACAATTCAGCGTTGCGAACAGGCGTTAAGCCGGTTAATTGCTTCAGAACCTATCCACAGATTACGCAGATTCCACAGATGTTCGTTGCAGCAAAATCATATTGACGCGCTTCTGCTTCTGAGTCTGTGTAATCTGCGCAATCTGTGGATAAGGTTTGCTCTGATTACTACTTCTCGACAATGTCCTTCCTGAGAGTCGCGACAAAGGCGAGGACTTCTCCCTTTTCCTTCTTTGGAACTTTGAACTTGTCGAGAGAATCGGTGAGGTGTCCAACGCCCGCATCCCACTGAGCTTCATTAATGCCCAATCCGGAATGCGTGGTTTTCATATCGCGGCCGAGATAGATACAGGGACCACCAGTGGCAACGCACAACTGATCGAGCAAGTGTTGGCGAATCTTTTTCTTTGAGTCGTCGCTGAAGCCGGAAAAGAATTTTTCGAATTTTTTATCGGTTACGAGACGTCCGATAAAATCATCGGTGACTGCGGCGAGCGCGTCGTAACCTCCGATTCGTTGATAAAGAGATTTCTCTTTCTTTGCTTGAGCCGAAGCCGTCGCGCTGAGAAATGTCAGTAACAATGCAAATGCGAATGCGGTGACACCAATTGATTTGGGTTTGAGTAACATTGGGGTAGTTGCTCCTTTTGGGGATTTAGTGAACTGATCTCAGATTCCAGATCTCAGATTTCAGACTTCAAATCCAATTCTAAGATTTCAAAACCATCGGGCCAGTCGGCGCCCTCACACCATCTTCCGGTTCCAACGTCACGGCAAAAATGCCTGCTGCTAACGCTTCGCCGGAAACGTTGTCATCCATCATCATGGCTTTGCCGTTCGGATCAGTCTTGAAAACTTTGCCCGGCATCGGTTTCGCGCCGGCGATAAACCAAAGCTGATACGCCTTCCCAGCCGGCGCTTGCGGCAGGCCCTGCACCATGAAAACCGCTCGTCGAGTGGTGTTATCTACTGCGACCATCGCATGCGCAGCCGGAGCTTGATTCGTTCCACTCAGTTCCGCCTTCCGCGCTCCGGGAGCCATCAAGACTTCCATCACGAGGTGGTCTTCATTTAGCCGGGCGGTCGTTTCATTAAGTTGTTTCGTCAACCCGGCGATAACCGCACTCGCCTTTCGATTCTGCCCCCACAACGCTGCGATCCCGGCAATAAGCGCCAGAATAATCACGGCCGCAATCGCTATGAATGATCGAGACCAGGTCGGCGCAGGTAAAGCGTCCCGTTCTCTCGCTGCAAAAGGAAGGACCGTTTTCGATTCACCGACACGTGCTTCAGCTCGTACGGTTTCGAGAATTCTGCTGCGCACCCCGGGCGATGGTTCAAGAGGCTCGGCCGCGTACGCCAGGGTGGCGCTTGAGCTGAGCCAAACATCCAGTTCCGCGCGGCAATCCGAGCACGAGTTGAGATGGAGCTCCATGGCTTGAGCATCGTCACCGTCCAGGCTCGAAAGAGCCTGCAGCGGCAACATCATCTTGTACTCCTCATGCTGCATCAAGCTTCTCGCCCCAATCTAAGTTGATCGCAGAACCCTGTCTCCCAACAGTTCCCTGAGTTTTATCATTCCCGATCGCATCCTCGTCTTTACTGTCCCCAAAGGCGCGCCCAGTCGTTTGGCTATTTCCGATTGGGTCAATCCCTCGAAATACGCCAGCAGAAGAGTCTGCCGCTGTTCTTCCGGAAGTTGACTGAGGGCCCCACTCACGATTTCCTTCTGCTCGCTTCGATAGGTATCTCCGGCGGCATCGGAAGCTTCACCAGGAGCTTCGTGGGCGGCCGCCACGGCCACTCGCTCGCGCGCATTTCGCTGTCGCAGACGGTCAATCGCGCGGCTGCGCGCCAACGTCACCAGCCAGGTAAAAGGTTTGCCACGAGCCTCGTCAAAATCAGCCGCCCGCCGCCAGACCTGGATAAATACATCCTGCAGAATGTCCTCCGCCTCTTCGCGGCTGCTCAATATACGAACCAAAACGCCAAAGAGGATTACACGATAGCGATCATAGAGCGAGGCTAGCGCCAACTCATCGCCTCTGGCGATGGAGTGCAACAGGTCAACATCTGCGGATTGTGCCGGTTCAGGCTGCAAATCTGAGAATTCGACAAACTTTCAACTGCCGCTGAGTCGTTAGCCTCCAGTTTTCCTGATCTATTGGCCAGTCATCGACAACCATTCGGACGTGTTCAAAGAATATACGGGCGAGACATGATAACTAGATTGCCCAGGAAAAGTAGCCGGCGATCCTCTGTCAGGTAGCGTCCTATTTTGGAGTGCGACGACCTGTCGTCGCTTTGGCCGCTGCGACCTGTGCAGCTGATCTTGCGAAAATGGCTGACAGTACAGGACCGTGTGGCGTCAAGCCGCCACGGAACAAAGAGTGACAGGTCACCGCAGTCCAAAAAGTAGGACACTATTACTGATGAAGTTGGCGATTGAGCTACGCGATTGTGATCTCGGGTTCGAGGTAAACGTCCTGGATCGCATTGAGCAGCTCGATGCCTTCGCTCATTGGGCGTTGAAATGCCTTGCGTCCGGAAATAAGGCCGGTGCCGCCACCGCGCTTGTTGATGACTGCGGTGCGTACTGCTTCCGCGAGGTCACTGGCGCCCTTGGATTCGCCGCCCGAATTGATCAGACCACAACGACCCATGTAGCAGTTCGCTACTTGATATCGAACCAGATCGATCGGGTTGTCGGTCGTGAGTTTCTCGTAAACAAGCTTACTGGTCTTCCCATAGGATTTTCCCAGTTCTTTTTCGACCGCGGTGTAGCCGCCGTTTCGCTCCGGCAATTTCTGCTTGATGATGTCTGCCTGAATCGTGACGCCGAGGTGATTTGCCTGGCCCGTCAAGTCTGCTGACGCATGCATGTCGCCCTCGGGAGTTTTGAATTTGGAGTTGCGGAGGTAGCACCACAGAATGCAACCCATTCCCAATTCATGGGCTTGAGCGAAGGCTTGGGCGACCTCAGTAATCTGCCGCGTGGACTCGTCGGAGCCAAAATAGATCGTAGCTCCAACGGCTACGGCTCCGAGATTATGAGCTTCCTTCACAGTGCCAAACAGGATCTGATCGAACTTGTTCGGCAAGGTCAGTAATTCATTGTGGTTAATCTTCACAATGAAAGGAATCTTGTGGGCGTACTTGCGCGCTACGGTTCCGAGCACTCCGAAGGTCGAGGCCACTGCGTTACAGCCACCCTCGATTGCCAGCTTCACAATGTTTTCCGGATCGAAGTACAGCGGATTGGGCGCGAACGAGGCGCCGGCAGAATGCTCGATGCCTTGATCGACAGGCAGAATCGATAAGTAGCCCGTACCGGCCAGTCGACCGTTGTCGAACAAGGACTGCATCGATCGCAAGACTGCCGGAGAACGATCCGAGGCAGCCCAGACACGATCAATAAAGTCCGGCCCGGGCAAACTGACGACATCCTTGCTAATAGTCGAGGATTTATGATCGAGCAGTGTTCGCGCATTGTCGCCCAGCAGCTCTTCGATTCGTTGCAGGGTCGTTCCTGACTTTTTGAGTTCGGTAGCCATCTCTATCTATCCTCCGGAATGGTGTGGCGGTGTTTTTTAGCCCGAATTTGGTCGCCAATTATAACATACGACTAATAGCTCGGCCTTTTAGCCCAAGGCATGGATTCTGAGAGCGATGTTAGGTATCAACCACCTTTGCACGAAGTCGATTCAACCTGGAAAGACTTATCCACAGATTACGCAGATTACACTGATGTAAGAGGGTCTTTGGTCTTGGGGCCTTAGAAAATCAGCAGTTGTCAGGTATTGCTACAGCGTTACCAGATATCAAAGACCAAAAACCTAAGACCAAAGACCTTCTTAAATCGGTGTAATCTGCGAAATCTGTGGATAGGTCTTCTACACGGACGGGCCTTTAGTGGTTGACAGGAATGGCTACTTACCTTTAGCCTTTCGAACTCTGATTCTGGGTTGTGTTGAGTTTCCTCGCCCAATCCTCGTTATTAACCTAACAATTGATTTGAAGAAGTACCCGTTAAGTTTTTCGCAGTGTCACCTATGGCCTACGTGTGTCTTCACACGCGGGCTATATTTCAGTAGAATGCCGCTCGAATTTGAGAGCTCGGAAGAGATCACGCCACCGCTTGTGATTTTTTCCCGGAATCCCAGGGCTAATTGAGGCAAAGCTCTACTGAAAGCGATGCCTTTAAGATTTCCTCGCGACAAAAAGTGCTCAGTGCTCGCCGCGATTTTTTTGAAAGGTCCAAAAATATGAGTCCCCTACGTTCTCTCCGCTATCTGCCGGCACAGACGTGTCTGATTTTCTTGCTCCCTATCCTGGCCCTTGCAGCCGAAAACTGGCGCCCACTCGATCCTGCTGACCTGGCCTTGAAAGCACCGGTTGTTGAGAAAGACGCCGACGCCGAAGCCATCTTTTGGGAAGTAAAAGTCGCCGACGAAGTCGATGGTGGCACGCTGCGCACAGTCTTTAATCATTACCTGCGGATAAAGATATTTACTGAGCGTGGTCGCGAATCTCAAAGCCGCATCGATATTCCCTATCTGAATAATTGGAGCATCAAGGACATTGCCGCGCGCACTGTGAAACCCGACGGCACTATCGTCGAACTGAAGAAGGAAGATGTATTTGACCGCACCATCGTCAAGGCCAGCGGTTTGAAGGTCAAAGCCAAATCGTTTGCGCTGCCTGGCGTCGAACCTGGCTCGATCATCGAATATCGTTACCGTGAAGTTCGCAACGATTCCCTGTCCGATTATTTGCGCCTGCAATTTCAACGCGAAGTACCGGTACAGTTGGTCAAGTACTACATCAAACCACTCGATAACCCTATCTATGGGATGAGGGCCAAAGCATTTCAGGCTGACCCGAGCCCGATCACTAAGGAGAAAGAGGGCTACTACAGCACCACGATGCGGAACGTTCCCGCTTTTCACGAGGAGTCACGCATGCCTCCTGAAGATTCGGTTCGTCCCTGGCTGCTTATCTATTACGCGGAAGACAAAAAAGTCACCGTCGATCAGTACTGGAAGGATCTGGGTAAATCACATTTCGACACTTATAAGTCAATGATGAAAGTGAACGACGAGGTGAAACAGGCGAGCGCGAAAGCTATCGGTGACGCTGCTACACCGGAGGAGAAACTCCAACGCCTATTTGAGTTTTGTCGCACGAACATCAAAAACATAAATAACGATTCGTCGGGAATGACAGCCGAAGAACGATCAAAGGCGAAAGAAAACAAATCGCCCTCAGACACGTTGAAACGTGGCTTTGGTTCCAGCACCAACATCGACATGTTGTTCGGAGCCATGGCCATCGCCGCGGGATTCGACGCTCGCGTTGCCAACCTCGGCGACCGTGGCGATGTGTTCCTGGATAAGTCTTTTCCCGATGACTATTTCATCAAGACCTATGACATAGCCGTGCGCGTTGGCGACAAATGGCTCTTCTACGATCCGGCCAGCACCTATGTCCCGTTCGGAATGTTGCGTTGGCAGGAAGAAGGGCAGGACGCTCTGCTTTCGGATCCAAAGGAACCGAGTTGGATTAAGACGCCGCTGTCTACAGCCGACAAATCCAAGCAGAAGCGGACCGCTAAGCTTCGCTTGAGCGAAGATGGAACCATTGAAGGAAACATCACCATCGAGTATTACGGACACTTTGGCGTTGAAAAGAAAAACTCGAATGACGAGGACTCACAGACCGAACGGGAAGAGACTCTACGCGATAGCGTCAAGTCGCGAATGAGCACGGCCGAAGTCAGCGAAATGAAAATTGAGAACGTCAAAGATCCGATCAAGCCGTTCATCTATAGCTATCACGTGCGAATTCCAGGATACGCGCAGCGCACCGGGAAACGCATCTTCCTTCAGCCGGCCTTCTTCCAGCGCGGATTGGATCCGATATTCTCATCCAGCGTTCGCAAGAACTCCGTTTATTTCCACTATCCCTGGTCTGAAGAAGATGAAGTAATAGTCGAATTGCCTGAGGGCTATGCGCTCGACAGTGCCGAAGCACCGGCGCCGTTCAGTGGCGGGTCAATCAGCGAATACAAACCGAGCGCAAGCATCAGCAAGGACGGAAAAACGCTCATTTACAAGCGCAACTTCTTTTTCGGCGGCGGCGGCACCATTTTGTTTCCAGTCGGCAGTTATGGACAGCTAAAGAATTACTTTGAGCAAGTACATAAACAAGACGGACACATCATCACTCTCAAACAGACCGCTGCTGCGGGAACAAATTGAGCCGGGCGCAAGTGCAGGGAGAATTATCATGAATAAGTTAATGGTCGGATGCTTTCTTTGTTTGTTGTTTGGCGCGGCGCCAGGGCTTGCATATGGTGACGATGCTCCAGCCTGGTTGCGTCAAGCAGCCAGCGCGCCGCCGGCGACGTACGACAAAAAGGTTTCGGCGGTGGTGCTGGTGGATGAATCGGTCACCACCGTTGACGATGACGGCAAAGTGGTCCGACTCACGACGGGGGCCGTGCGGATATTGAACAACGAAGGTCGCAGCGAAGCTGTGGCCGAGGCGTCATACGCCACGGATACCGGCAAGGTGCGCGACATCAAGGCTTGGTTGATTCGGCCGTCAGGTCAAATCAAAAACTATGGCAACAAAGATATTGTTGACGAAGCTCAAGCTCTCAACGATGTCTACGATGAATCGCGTATCAAGAAGATCTCAGGAGTAAGCGACGCCGAAGCCGGAGCGGTCTTCGGCTATCAAATCACGACCGAGGAAAAACCTTTTTTTAATCAGCTCTTCTGGTTCTTTCAAGGCGGAACCTCGCCGGTCGTGGGCTCGAAATTGACGCTGGTTCTTCCGGCGGCCTGGCGAGCGACTGGAATAACGTTCAACCATGCCACTGTTGAGCCTACCGTTAACGGCAATACCTACACTTGGGAACTGCGCGATCTTCCAGCCATGGAACTTGAGCCGGCCAGTCCCACCATAATAAATCTGGTGCCGAGGCTCGAGATAAAGTATTCACCGACCGAAGGAGCGAAGTCTGTTCCCTCAAAAGCTTTCGATAGTTGGCTCGAGATCTCGCGTTGGTACACCGACTTGTCTGCTACACAGGCTGTACCTGATGAAAGAATAACTGCCAAAGCCCAAGAGCTGATCGCAAACGCCAAAACTGAATTCGAGCGTATTCGCGCCATCGGCACTTACGTTCAGAACATTCAGTACATTTCTATTCAGATTGGTGTGGGCCGGTGGCGTCCTCATGCCGCAGCCCAGGTGCTCGCCAAGTCATATGGCGACTGCAAAGACAAAGCCAACCTGATGCGGGCGATGCTCAAGGCCATCAACATTGAATCCTTTCCGGTGCTGATTCATGCCGGCGATCCAACGTATGTTCATGAGGCCTGGCCGTCACCTTATCAGTTCAATCATTGCATTGTTGCTGTCAAGATTGCCGATGAAACGAAAGCCGCCTCAGTCGTGAATCATCCCAAGTTGGGACGACTGCTCATTTTTGACGCAACCGATTATGACACTCCGGTTGGAGACTTCCCGCAACACGAGCAGGGAAGCTTCGCATTGATTGCGGCCGGGGACGGTGGCAGTCTCGAGAAGATGCCGGTGACTTTGCCCGAAGCAAACAAACTCGTGCGTGCGTCGGAGGTTCAACTCTCGGCTGACGGTTCCATTGCTGCAACCATTCGCGACCAGGCCGTGGGACAGTCGGCAGTTGGCTATCGTCGCGAATTCAAGCGGTTATCGCGGCCTGACTACCTCAAGGTGATCGAAGGCTGGGTTAGCGACGGCGCGACTGGAGCCAGAGTTACTAAAGTGGAGCCATCGGATAACGGGAGTGAAGGACGATTCGGACTTGACGTCGATTTTTCGGCGCCGGCTTACGCGCAGCTCATGCAGAATCGGTTGCTGGTATTTCAGCCCGCCATCGTCTCACGTCGTGAATCATTATTTCTGACGGGCGCAAAGCGAAAGTATCCGGTCGTGCTCGACTCGCACGCATTCAGCGAAACTGTTCGAGTCAAACTCCCTACCGGCTTTGAGGTCGACGAGATGCCCGACGCCATTACTCTCGACACGGCATTCGGCAGTTACAAGACGACTTATGAAGTAAAAAATGGGGAATTGCTTTTTAGTCGACACATGTCGGTCAAAGCCGGGACCATTCCCGTCGAGCAATACGAAACAGTCCGAAAGTTCTATGAAAGAATTCGCTCGGCCGAGCGCTCTCCGGTTGTGCTCGCAAAGAAATAAGAAACCTTCAACGGCGGAGTAATAACATGAAACGAATTCTTCTCGCAGTAGTTGTATCCCTTTTTGTCAGCAACACCATAACGGTGCTAGCTCAGGAAGCGCCGACCAAGTTCGACATCGACAGGGCCCGAGACATGTTGGGCATCATCAAGAACGACGTCAAAAAGAACTATTACGATCCTAACTATCACGGCGTCGATATTGAGGCTCGGTTCAAAGCCGCGGATGAGAAGCTCAAGCAGGCTGCCTCGATCAGTCAGCTGTGGGGAATCATCGCCCAGGCGCTGGTAGACCTTAACGACTCTCACACGTTCTTCTTAGCGCCTTCCAAGCGCGCTCGTACTGAATATGGCTGGCAAATGCAGATGGTTGGTGATCGTTGCTTAGTCAACGCGATCAAACCCGGTAGTGATGCTGAACAAAAGGGGTTGGCGCCTGGTGATGAGATTCTCTCGATCGATGGTCGCGTCCCGACGCGAAAGAATCTTTGGCTGATTCAATACCTCTATTACTCGCTGCGGCCGCAACCCGGAATGCGTCTTCAGATCAAAAAACCCAGCGGTGAGCAAAAACCGCTCGACGTGATGGCCCGCATCAAGGATCGCGCGCAAATAACCGACTTAACGGGGCAGGGGATTTTTGACTACATCAGAGAAGGCGAAAACGAGGACCGTCTCCACCGTCATCGCTATTTGGAGAATGACGATCTTCTGATATGGCGCATGCCGCAATTCGACCTGGAGAAAGACAAGGTCGATGACATTATGGACAAGGCCAAAAAGCGCAAGAACCTGCTGTTGGACTTGCGCGGCAACGGTGGTGGCTATGAGGAAACCATGCTGCGCATGATCGGTAATCTGTTCGACCACGATGTCAACATCGGCGAGCTAAGACGCCGCAAGGAAACCAAACCACTCATTGCCAAAACGCGTGGCAGCGGCGGCTTCACTGGAAAGCTCGTGGTGCTGGTGGACAGTCGTTCGGGTTCGGCGGCAGAACTGTTCGCGCGTGTCGTGCAGTTGGAAAAAAGAGGTACTGTAATCGGCGACGTCACCGGCGGCGCCGTAATGCGCGCCCAGGCTTATGGTCACCAATCAGGTCTTGACGTCGTAGTTTTCTACGGCGTCTCCGTCACTGATGCGGACATCATTATGAGCGACGGCAAGAGCCTCGAGGGTGTCGGAGTAACTCCGGATGAGATGAAGTTGCCAACGCCGAACGATCTGGCCGGCAAGCTGGATCCGGTTCTTTCATATGGCGCCTCTTTGCTGGGCATAACCCTGACTCCGGAAAAGGCAGGCAGCCTGTTTCCGCTGGAATGGCGAAAAATCTAGTAGTGCTCGGTTAGTGTTTGGCGGCGCAATCAGAACCACCCTTAGCCGCAGATTACGCAGATTACACCGAACGGCAGAGAGCAAAGGGCTAAGGACAAAGCGGCTGGGCCATACGAAAGCAAATGAGAACTCTGCGACGAGAACCGGTGGATTTGCCGCTTTGCTCTTGTCGCCTTGCTCTTCGCTTGTTGTGTCATTCTGCGTAATCTGTGGCTGGGTTCAAAAACAGGCGTAGTTCTTATTTCGCAGTTAGCGCGCGGAACGCGTCTCGCAAAACGGTCGCAGGACTATGAGCTGGCGTCGAGTAACTGCGAAAATCAAAAGTCGTCACCATTGCCACTCCCAATCCGGCCGAGGTAAGAAAGATCTCATCAGCCTCAGTCAGATCCGGCATCGAGTAAACACCTTCAATCAACGGAACAAAATGTTCGCTCGCTAACTGAATAATGCAACTGCGAGTCACACCTCCCAGCGCCCCGGTGCTAAGCGCCGGTGTGTACACCGTGCCGTCCTTAACCCAAAAAATGTTCGCCATCGTGGCCGATACAACCTCGGCTCGCTCATTCAGCATTACCGCTTCGTCAAAATCTCTCGCGTGAGCTTCTTCCCAGGACAACACGTGGTCCAGGTAATTCAGACTCTTAATCCCTGCTAATGGTGAAAATGAATTAAGGCGATAAGGCGAAACCGCGAGCGATATTCCCGACGCTGAGACCTTCTGCGGGTCGGCAGTGAGAATCAACAGGTCGGTTTGCCGTGGGCCGGGAGGCTTGGCTTGCCACACGTGCCGGCTGGGACGCGCTAAGAGAATCACGCGAGCGCGCCCGTCTCGAACCCGGTTGACCGCAATTAATTTCTTGAGAGCAGTGTGAACGCTTTCCTTCGAGCACTCGTCGCAGCTTATTTTGAGACGTTCAGCATGATGAGTGAGGCGATCCCAGTGCTCGGGCCAGCAAAACGGTTGGCTTTGATAAACGGCGAGCGTCGTAAAGACGCCACGGCCGTACAACATCGCTGAAGAAACCGGTGCGATGCGGGCCTTAGCGGCGTCCAGCATGCTTTTGTTGAAGTAGATTACCGGATGCACAGCGGGCTCTCCGGACAAATCCTGAAATCAACTTCTAATCGCCTGATACTGCCAATGCCTCAGCTTTGAGTTTGTCTTCAAGCGAGTTTCGCCACGCCTTTTCCAACTCTGCGATCGACAGATCGATAACAGAATTTCCATGCAGGCTGATCGTCAGACTGGTTCCCTTGACCTGGCCCAACACCGTCATCGGACAACTGTGCCGCAACGCGGTTTCCTTGACTGAGCTGAGCATACGCTCGTCACAACTGATGATGATTCGTGATGGAGATTCACTAAAAAGCGCAACTGGTGTCGGCAGCGCGTCCTTGAGATCAACTGCCGCACCGACAGCAGCCGTGTTGAGCGAAGAGAAGCAACACTCGGCCAGGGCTACGGCGAGACCGCCATCCGAGCAATCGTGTGCAGAATTGATTAGCCCAGCTTCTGCAGCTTCGATGCACGTAGCTTGCACGGCCCACTCACGATCGAGATTGAGTGCCGGCACCGTACCTTCCGCTGCCATTTCTGCAGTCGATTGTCCCAACACTACCGCGGCATACTCGCTGATTGAGAGATCGTCGCGCGTTTCACCCAACAGCGCAATCACATCGCCTTCTCTTTTGAAGCCAGGCTGAATCACGCGACGGATATCTTCGATGAGCCCAACCATGCCGATCACCGGCGTCGGTAACACTCCGGCGCCTTCAGTTTCGTTATAGAACGAGACGTTGCCTGAGACTACGGGCGTGTTAAGAGACCGGCACGCTTCAGCCATCCCGTCAACGACTTCTGAAAAAGCCCACATTACTTCAGGCCGCTCCGGCGATGCGAAGTTAAGACAATTTGTAATCGCCAGCGGGCGAGCGCCGACACAAACCACGTTGCGCGCTGATTCAGCAACGATGAGTCTGGCTCCGGCTTTGGGATCGGCGACGCAGTACCGTCCATTACCGTCAAGTGACATCGCGAGGGCCCGGCGCGTCTCTTTGATGCGAACGACTGCAGCATCAGCTCCCGGCAACACGGCGGTATTGGTCCTCACCATGTGATCGTATTGTCGATAGACCCATTGTTTGGAAGCTAGATTAGGGGCAGCAAGAAGGAGCAACAGACTATCGTCGTGGTCTTTAGTCTTTGGTCTTTGATCTTCGACCTTTGTGCTTGTGTTTTTGGTCCGTTGTGCAGGAGGTTTCATTGGCCGTTCGTAGCGTGGGGCCTCGTCGGTCAACGCCGCCACGGGAATGTCGGCAACTGTTTCGCCATTGTGGATAACCTGCATGCGCCCGGTGTCACGAACACGGCCAATCACCACTGCGTCAAGGTCCCACTTCTTAAAGATGTCCACAACCTCGCGCTCGCGACCCGAGTGAGCCACGATCAGCATGCGCTCCTGACTTTCAGACAGCAGCATCTCGTAAGCAGTCATTCCCGACTCTCGCTGCGGGACCAGCGACAGATCGATCTCAACTCCGGTGCCCGCACGCGCCGCCATCTCGCACGATGACGAAGTTAAGCCCGCAGCTCCCATGTCCTGAATTCCGGCGACTGCACCGCTGCGCATTGCTTCAAGACAAGCTTCCAGCAATAGCTTTTCCAGAAATGGATCGCCGACTTGAACGGTGGGGCGTTTTTCGAGCGCTTCTTCGTCGAATTCGGCAGAAGCCATCGTCGCGCCGTGAATGCCATCGCGTCCGGTCTTGGCTCCTACGTACAGGATCGGATTGCCGACGCCGGTAGCTTTGCCAAAGAATATTTGTTCGCGCTTAACCAAGCCCAGGGCAAACGCATTCACCAGCGGATTCAGCGCATAAGCATCGTCGAAAGCAACTTCGCCGCCGACCGTCGCCACGCCGAAAGCGTTTCCGTAGTGCGCGATGCCGGCAACTACTCCGGCCAGCAGCGAGCGATTACGGCGACCATAGCGAGGGTGGTCCAGCGAGCCAAACCGCAAGCTGTTCATCGATGCGACTGGACGAGCTCCCATCGTAAAAATGTCGCGCAGGATTCCACCTACACCCGTGGCTGCTCCCTGAAATGGCTCGATGAATGAAGGATGGTTGTGTGATTCGACTTTGAAGGCGGCGCACCAATCGTCGCCGATGTCGACTACGCCCGCGTTTTCTCCAGGCGGAACGATGACTCGATCGCCAGTCGTGGGCAGCCTCTTGAGGTGTATGCGCGAGGATTTATACGAGCAATGTTCCGACCACATTACTGAGAAGATCCCGAGCTCGGCCATTGATGGTTCGCGACCAAGCAAAGCTCGAATCCGTTCGAATTCTTCGGTGGTGAGGTTGTGTGCAGAAACTACGTCTGGCGTAATCAGTTCCATATCCGGAACAGGCGTTTAGAGTTCAAACTTTAGTTTGTGGCATCGCAGGCACTCAATCTGAAGCTTGAACTCTAAGCGCCTGTAACCACGTTTTGACTACTTACTGCGCGCCGACGAGCTTTTCGATCGCGGCACGTAACTCCTCAGTCTGCACTCTTCCAAACTGCTTGAAGACTACAGCTCCCTTCGCATCGTAAAGAAAAGTAGCCGGCAAGGCTCCGCTCCAGCTGCGATCGACGCTCTGAATTGCTGGTTCGGGATCGGAAACATTGAGCAGGTACGTCGGCATCTTTGCCTGCATCTCGTTCAGGAAAGCTGGAACGGTCGTCTTGATATCCGGTGGATCGTCCAGCGAGATTGCGATGAAATCCAAACCTCTGCTGCGATAATCCTTATCAATCTTGACGAGATCCGGAAACTCTTCGCGACACGGGTCGCACCAGGTAGCCCAGAAATTCACGAGCAACGGCTTGGTTCGTTTTGTCTCTGCAGTCTGCCCCAGCGACAGCAGTTGTTTGAACTCCTCTAAATCAACTTGCTTCACCTGGATTACAGGCGCCGGTTTCGACGCGCGGCCGCGACGCTTTTGCGCCGGGACCGCTGCACTCGAAACCAGCGCGCAGAAACAAAACAACAAACCGAGATGCTTGATGCGCATTAGGCTCTCTTGATGTTGCAGCCAAACGCCATGGCAGTTGTTTTGGCGATGGGCTTGCCGGCCAACAGGGCTTCCATGGCGTCGCGCAACTCGCTCGAATTAACGCCGGCGGGGTCTTTACTGTTGTCGATGCGACCTTGATAGACGAGCTTGCTGTTGCCGTCGAGCAGATAAGCTTCAGGTGTGCGAGTCGCCCCCAGCCGGTCCGCGATCTTGTTGCCTGCGTCTTTGAGCACCGGGAAGGTGAGATGTTTTTCAGCGGCGTGGGTCTTTACTGCTTCAGCGGATTCGCTCGCATTCGCATTGATCCCGATGACGGTGATGCCGCGTTTGGCGAAATCCTGCGACAAGGCTTCCATGCGCTCGTTATAGGCGTTGGATACCGGGCACCCCGTCGCTATGAAGATAAGCACCGCGCCATTTTTCCCTTTCAATGAAGCAAGCGTTTGCGTCTTGCCATTCGTATCGGGAAGCGAAAAGTCTTCAATTGCAGAGCCGATTGGCGGCGGTGTGTACATCGCTTCGTCGGTGCGACCGCTGCCGGCAATAACAAATCCCGCGAGCAATAAGAATGCGGCCAAAGATAGGGCGAATAGGCGTTGCTTTTTCATTTTCGAAAAACTCCTTATCAAGAAATGTAACTGGTTGGGGTTGAAACGAGAGATTAACAGGGCGAAGGGCCAAAGAGCAAAGGGCACTGGGGCAAAGATAGCTGGGGAATACAGTTTGATATCAACGGCTTGAACGGTGGAGCGTCACGCTCGCAGCTATAAGCAAAACTGGCGCGTAGTGCGCGATGCCACGGGCTTGCCCCGTGGTCCTTCACGCGCGCAGCTATAAGCAATGCTGGCGCGTAGTGCGCGATGCCACGGGCTTGCCCCGTGGTGCTTCACGCTCGCAGCTATAAGCAATGCTGGCGCGAAGCATGCGAGGCCACGGGCTTGCCCCGTGGTCCTTCACGCTCGCAGCTATAAGCAAAACTGGCGCGTAGTGCGCGATGCCACGGGCTTGCCCCGTGGTCCTTCACGCTCGCAGCTATAAGCAATGCTGGCGCGAAGCCCGTGGCATCTTCTTAATCGAGTTTGACAACTTTTTGTAGCAATCCATCGTGATCACCACGGGGCAAGCCCGTGGCATCTTCTTAATCGAGTTTGACAACTTTTCTAGCAATCTATCGTGATCACCACGGGGCAAGCCCGTGGCATCTTCTTAATCGAGTTTGACAACTTTTTCTAGCAATCTATCGTGATCACCACGGGGCAAGCCCGTGGCATCTTCTTAATCGAGTTTGACAACTTTTTCTAGCAATCCATCGTGATCACCACGGGGCAAGCCCGTGGCATCTTCTTAATCGAGTTTGACAACTTTTCTAGCAATCCATCGTGATCACCACGGGGCGAGCC
>DATNBH010000023.1:0-43058 GCA_035572035.1 Pyrinomonadaceae bacterium
CCACGCGAGTGTGGCACGGGCGTCCCGCCCGTGAACGCACCAGACATCCAAGATAATGTTGTAGAGGCGTGTAGCCGCTTGAAGAACGAACACATCGGCAGGATGCCGATGCCACGCGAGTGTGGCACGGGCGTCCCGCCCGTGAACGCACCAGACATCCAAGATAATGTTGTAGAGGCGTGTAGCCGCTTGAAGAACGAACACATCGGCAGGATGCCGATGCCACGCGCGATTTACTAATCTTCGGTTACCCTTTACCATCCTTTTGCCATTAATGATTTTCACATTACGTTAGGACAGGAGCATCTGAATGCAAGAAGCACTCGGAATGGTTGAAACCAAAGGTCTCGTTGCGATGATTGAAGCTGCCGACGCCATGGTGAAGGCGGCGAATGTAACCCTCGTCGGCTACGAAAAGATTGGCGCGGGCTTTGTTACCGCAATCGTGCGCGGCGATGTAGCTGCAGTGAAAGCAGCGACTGATGCGGGCGCGGCTGCCGCGCGACGAGTTGGTGAGCTCGTCAGCGTGCACGTCATTCCACGGCCCCATGGCAGTGTTGATGAGACGCTCCCCATCGGTTTGCGCTCGTAATCATGATCATCGCGCGCATCCTTGGAACTGTCGTCTCAACTCAAAAAGATGAGCGGCTTTTGGGAAAGAAATTGCTGATCGTCCGACCTGTAAATGTCGACGGCAGCGATACGTCTGGCTATGTCGTCGCGGTAGACACCGTTGGCGCGGGATATCACGAACGAGTGCTGGTGGTAGCCGGGTCGAGCGCGCGACTTGCCCAGGGAATGAAGGATACACCGGTTGACGCTGCGATTGTCGGGGTAATTGATGAGGTCGATGTCACCGAATGAAACCAACGGATTCGTCGAGCGTTTGATCAGCCGAGAAGTGTCATGAGTAACGAAGAATTCGACAGAAAGATGGAATTCATCGTCGAGCAGCAGGCTCAGTTTGCTGCTGACATTCAGGTCATGCGCGAAGTGCACGACGCGGACACGAAGTCGCTTCGTGAGCAGGATCGAAAGCTATCTGTAGCTTTGACGGCTCTCGCTGAACGCGTCGATGACCTCGTACAAGCCCAACAAACAACTACCGCACAAATATCGGGCTTAGGTGGGAAAGTATCGGACTTAGGGGAAAAAGTCGCCGAATTAACTGAAGCCGGCCTCCGAACTGACGATCGATTGAATGTTCTAATCAATACGGTTGAAAGATACATAAGCGGTAATGGAAAGAAGCCTTCCGGCGACGGCGTCTAAACTCAATGCAACTCGCTCGCGTAATCGGCACGGTGGTCGCCACCATCAAGAATGAATCCCTCAAAGGACGGAAGCTGCTCGTCGTCCAGACTCTAAACAAAGATTTGCAGCCGCACGGCAAACCGTTAGTTGCAGTCGATTCAGTCGGTGCGGGTATTGGTGAGTTAGTCTTTTGGTGCCGCGGTAAGGAAGCCAGCTTTCCCTTCAAGCGAGATGACACGCCGACAGATTGCACGATCGTCGGTATCGTCGACTCGGAGGCGCACGTCACACGGTCATAGCAAATGATTCTTGCGCGAGTGTTGGGTAACGTCGTAGCTACGCAGAAAAATCAGCGCTATGAAGGCGCGCGAGTGATGCTGTGTGAACAGGTAAACCTGCAAGGCAAGGGCATCGGGACTACCCTAATAGCTCTTGATTCCGTCGATGCCGGAGCCGGAGATATGGTTTTGATTGTGCAGGAAGGTTGGGGAGCTTCGACAGCCGCAACCGGTAAGCCTGGCGCTGCTATTGACTCCGCAATTGTAGGAGTAGTTGATCGTATCGACTTGTTAGCTGACGAGAGCAGTAACTAAGAATACGAGTCGTATTAGTGAAGCTAAACGCAGACTGAAGTCTACGCTACCAATGAGCATGGAATTAGATCCAGCAAGGTCAATGGCCGAGCGCATCGCTCGCAAAGTATCTTCCGGAAGCCCGGCCTCCACACGCCCGAATCCATTGAACGCGGAAATTGCCGCGGTGCGCGCCAGCATAAGCGAGCTTCAGAAAAAGCTGTCGGAGCTCGAATCTCGAGCTCGAGACGAATCTGCATATGCTCCTGCCTTTGTGCCGCCGACGCATTCTCCGTGGTTGGCAGGAGTTAACGCAGCTCCGGCCCACGCGAGCGAGGAGCGATTTGGTGTCGAGGAAGCAGTGATTAACGAGTTGGTCGATTACTTTCAGAGCGAAAAAGCCTGTTCATTGGATCCGAGCGGCAAGCCCTGCGATCACTGCTCCATGTGCAGCGCGCGCGGGTTTTGACAAATTAGCTCACCTTGAAAAGCGAGGTCGCCATTCATCGGGAATGGCGACCTCGTTTGATTTGGGATACCGACCGCTGGCGGACACGCTACTTAGTTGGAGTCGCAGCCGGAGCTTGCTTAACTTCGTTAGCGTTGATTCTCGGTACTTGCCTCGCGCCTTCCTCAGCTTTGAAGAAAGGCTCTTCTTTGAAGCCAAATAACTTCGCAGAAATTACCGTCGGGAACTTTGCCCTGGTCGTGTTGTATTCCTGCACAGCGTCGTTGTAGTCCTTGCGCGAGACCGCAATGCGATTCTCAGTCCCAGCCAACTCATCCTGAAACTTCCTGAAGTTCTCAGAAGATTGCAGCGTCGGGTAGTTCTCAACCAAAGACAACAACCGGCCGATGGTGCCGCCGAAACTATTGTTGGCATCAATGACCGCTTGCTTCTGCTCGGGAGTCTTATCGCCATTCTCGCCCTGCGGCTGCGCGGCCGTAGCATTCAGTAAACGCGATCGGGCGGCAGAAATGTCTCCGAAGACCTGCTGCTCCTGGAATCCAGCCGCCTTGGCTGCTTCAAACAAGTTTGGAATCAAATCGGCGCGACGTTGTAGCTGGACTTCAACGTTCGCCCATTTTCCTTTGACGTTCTGTTGGCCCGTAGTAAGCGTGTTATACCCGCAACCACTCGCTGATAAAGCCACCAGGCCAACAATAGAAAGCAAAAAAGCTCGTCGTTTGATCATTTGTTCTCCCCCTGCATCAAGCGTGGCATCGGCATCCTGCCGATGTGACTTCATCACGGGCGAGACGCCCGTGCCACATCCATTTCATCAATCGCGCTGCCGATGTGACTTCATCACGGGCGGGACGCCCGTGCCACATCCATTTCATCCACTGCCTCGATCACGTGTTCGATCTGGTCCATGTAAGCGGCGAAGACTGCATTCGCTTCTTCGTCAGTCGTGGGCAAGTTGTCCGAGGCCCGAAACTCAAAGATCCTCTCGAAGGGACTTCGATCCAATTTCAATAAGTCTGCCGTGGCTCGCACGCAATCAGGCTTCGCCACCGGGGCCGGTTTGTGGTGCAAAATCAGCACCGCTCGAAATATCGCAGCAAAGCTGGCCAGGCTGTCGCTCATCAAGTCGCACAACGCCTCAATCGAGGTCGACGCCGGAATGTAAAGCCGGCGTAATTGGATCAGCTTGCTTCTAAGCTCGTACTCGGCTTGATGGCGAATGTTTGCGTCCGAGAGTTGGACGAATTCGAAAGGGTCTCTGCCGTAAAGAACAATGCGGGCGTTTTCCATCTGATGAAACTCAATCGGAAATACGTCTGCTGCATCGGATAGTTCCTCGACAGTGAAATACACGGGTAGAGGATGGCCCAGTCGCTGCCATTCTCGCATCGGCGCCTGGGCCTGCCGCAAATCTTCCGGGCCGATGCGATGCAGCGTGATTAGGAGGTTGTAGTCGGAACGAAGCTCGATGTGATCGCCGGCGGCTGCAGAACCATACAAAACGACTGAAGCGAGATTCTCGCCGTGCGTTGCTTGCAGATCTCCAACCAGATGACGTAGCGCTTCCTGAACTATTACCTTGCTCATTGGATTTTCACCGATACTAACAGAGTTTCGATATCAGCGCAGAGCGCAGAAGGGCAGAGCTCAGAGGGCAAAGCTGCAAAGGCAAAAGATCGAGAGAATAACTCAACGCCGGCCAGGCGCTCTTTCTCTTTGCCCTTTTCCGCATAGCCCTTGGTCGCCTACCAACTTCCACCTGAGCCTCCACCGCCGAAACTTCCACCACCGCCAAAGCCTCCAAAGCCTCCTCCTCCGCCGCCAAATCCTCCTCCGCCGCCACCGAACCCGCCGCCGCTGCTCCAGCCACTACTTGATCGGCCACCACTCAAAAGAGCATTGAGAAGAGAACCTACTACAAATCCGGTCATGACGCGATTACCACCGCCGCCGCCTCCTCGACCGCCTCGATTGTGGGAAAGAATTAGGAGTAGGACAAAGCCGATAACAATGATTGTGCAGCAAAATGCGCCCGAATTGCTTCGCTTACGAACTGGAGAGGTAGCCTGGGAGGACCGGCCTCCGTAGGCATAGCTTTGATCGATGCCCTCGATACTGAAGTTACGTTTCTGTGCGAGTGTGGCTATGTACGACTGAATTGTGTCGTAGATTCCAGCGCTGTAATCACCGCGCTTGAATGCCGGCACCAGCCGCTCGCGCTGGATTTGGCCCGCCAGGCCATCAGGCAAATCTCCTTCAAGATGATCGCTGATTTGTGTGTAGTACTTCCGATCATTAATCGCCACCAGTAACAAAAGCCCAGCCTTGTCGCCTCCTTTGGATCCGATGCCCCAACCGCGCGCGACTTTCAGCGAATAATCGAAGATGTCCTCACCATCAGTGGTCGTGACTGTGACTACCGCGATTTCAATGTCAGCGCGCTGCTTGAGGTTTGTCATCACAGTTTCAAGCCGAGACTTGGTGGCTGAGTCGATCACCTGGGCGTAATCGTTGACAAAACCGGTCGGCGGCGGCAGCGGAGAAACAGCGGTTTGAGCCGCGACTGCAGCTCCGCATAGAGTGATGACGAGTAGGGAATAGACTACTGATCGACTGGCGCGAGTGAGCTTGCTAAGAACCCTGTTCATTTTTCGCCCGCGTTATCCTTCCATCAGCCGGTGCAGCAAATAAAACAAAGCTACACCTGCAAAGACGACAATTGAAACTGTAGGGTTTCGCTCTTCCTTTTGATTGACTTCGGGAATTAAGTCGCTGGCAGCTACATAGAGGGTCACGCCGGCGGAGAATGGCAAGGCGTAGGCTACAACGGAACTTACTCGCTCTTGCATTAACGCGATGGCTATTACGCCGGCCAGCGTGGCTGCACCGATGGCCAGGGTGGCGACCAAAGCTTTCTGAGTTGACCGGCCTGAGGCCAACATTATCGACGCGACAGTGAAACCTTCGGGCATCTTATGCAACAGGATCGCTATGAATACGAGTAAGCCTACTCGAAAGTTGACCAGGAATGCTGCCGCGATGGAAACGCCATCAAAAAAGGTATGAATCCACAAACCTCCAACCGCAGTGTACGCAGCGGAAGGTCTCATAAAAGATTCGGGATGGGTTTCAGCCCCGAAGTGAAAGTGCGGGGCGATAGTGTGTTCGAATAGCTGAATCAGAAGATAGCCGCCCAAAAGCAGCGTCATCGAGCCGGCTACAGCTTTTGCGCCACTTTGAGTGGGATAGATCGCCGTCCAGATGTTGACAGTCTCGGGCAGCATCTCAATGAAGATAGCTGCGAGCATGAAGCCCGCGCCCAGCGCGACGAGATACTTCAAGAATCTCTCGCCAAATCGATGCGCTCCGGACTTTATGAGCAAGAGGCCGCCGACGAAATTTGCCAGCGCCGCAAGGGTGCCAAACAAAAGCAGACCCCAAAAACCTCCGAAGATTCCTTCCATCAGCTAAAGACCGACAACCTCTAAATGATGACAAATTGGCGCGCCACTATACATCATGGCCCGCGCCTTGGCTATCGGGGCTAAAGCTTCAAGTGGCGGACAAGAGGCGAACAGTTCTCCTCGCGATCAGATCGAAGTCCGGAGAAAAGTTAAATTTCGCTCGGAATTTTACTTGACAGGCTAGGAAGGCGAAGCGTACTATCCGGCGTCGGGTGGTCAAAAGTGGTCGGGAGTGGTCCAACCTCGTAGCAAAGACCGATCAATTAGAGTGCTTTTCCTGAATTGGCCACCCGCCAAATTTTTCTTTCCGTAGGTGCTTATGCTGCGGGGCAATTACACGGCTCGCATAGATCCGAAAGGTCGGTTGAAAGTCCCGACTCCTTTTCGCCGGTTAATCGACGAGCGCTACGGAACTGAATTCTACGTCACGAGCATCACCGGAGACAACGTCCAGCTTTACCCCTTACCCGAATGGGAGTCGATTGAAAAACGTCTTTTGCTCTTGCCGTCGCGCGATCCGTCGCGCATTAAGTTCCTTGACAGAACCAACTACTACGGCCAGCAGCAGACTATGGATGCTCAAGGACGCGTCCTGATTCATCCGCTGCTGCGACGGAGTTCGGGTGTCATTGGCGACGTAGTGGTACTAGGCTACTTGTCATATTTGGAAGTCTGGGAATTGGATAAGTTCCAGCAGCGTCTCGTAGACAACCCTTACACCGAAGACGACGAAGTGGCCATAGCCAAGCTGGGAATTTAGCGATGAGTTTAGGTAGTAGCTCTTTGAACGAGATCACGGGGCGGTGGTGATGGTTGCATCCTTGGGGGGCAGGGACGCGCCCCACCGCCCCGTGCTACTTCGAGAGTCAATCGAACTACTCGATGTAGCGGAAGGTCTCTTCGTTGATGGAACACTGGGACTCGGCGGGCACAGCGAAGCGATTCTCGAAGCTGCGCCGTCTTCGCGGGTTATCGGTATCGACCTTGACACCGATGCGCTCGAGTTTGCGACCAGCCGGCTCGCGCGGTTCGGCGATCGTTTTCGTGGATTCCACGCGAACTTTCGCGACATCGCCCGAGTGCTGGCTGAGGCGAACGAAAAAGATCCTCGAGGCATTCTGGTGGATTTGGGTGTTTCGTCGCTTCAGTTCGATTCTCCTGAGCGGGGATTCAGTTTCAGGTTTGAGGCGCCGCTGGATATGAGGTTGAACGCTGCCAGCGGCGAAACCGCCGCAGACTTGTTGCGGACTCTCTCCGAAGAAGAAATCGCGAAAGTGATCTTTGAATATGGAGAAGAGCGTCGCTCGAGACGGATAGCGAGACGGATAGTTGAAAGGCGTGAACAAGGGGAACCCGTCAAGACAACTTTTGAACTGGCCGAGTTAGTTGCCAGGGCAGTTGGCTACAGCAAAGCCCAAAAGATCCATCCGGCCACTCGCACCTTTCAGGCTCTGCGCATAGCAGTGAACGGGGAACTCGAAGGCCTGGATAGATTCGTTGAAACGGCAATCGATCTTTTACAACCCAATGGCCGGTTCCTGGCAATCAGCTTCCACTCGCTCGAGGATCGAATCATCAAGCGAGAGTTGAGACGCTTATCTGGTCAGTGCCAGTGTCCACCGAGGTTGCCCGTTTGCTCATGCGGCGCGCGGCGCGTAGTTGAAATTCTTACTCGTCGTCCGGTTATTGCCGGCGACAGTGAGTTGAACGAGAACCCGCGAGCCCGCAGCGCCAAGCTGAGGGCGGCAAGGAAACTTTAGATCTTAGATTTCAGACGATCTCAGATCTCAAACACCAGATCTCAGATTAGATAAATTCAAGAGATTTAGAATCAAGAGATTTAGAATTATGAAAAGACTTCCCGCAGGCCACAGTAACACCCGAATTTACCGGGAACGAGATCTCAGCGCCCTCTCTCGCCTCGTGCTGTTGTTGTTTTGTGGTCTGGCATTGACCTCCGGCTTTTTGTTTGCCGCGAAGCAGCATTTTGCCGCGATCCAATACGGGTACAAGAACCAGGATCTGCGACGGGAGCATGAGAAGTTATTACAGGAGCAGCGACGTTTGTTACTGATGAAAGAAGAAGCTACCTCCCCGGTCCGCCTTGAGCCGGCTGCTCGAGGAATCGGATTGCAACCAGTTCAGCCGGGCCAGATCGCAGTCCGTAATGAAAACAAGCGGAACGAAACGCGTCCCGTTGCAGCCGTAAAGCCGGCTGCCTCGTCCCCTCGTTGAACCAGCCACTGAGACCGACTCCTTCCAAGGTCGGCGGGACAGCGGGAAAGTCCCAACTACAGACGGCGCGAAGACAACCGCTGTTCATTGCGCGACCGGTCGAATGTAAAAGTACGATCGGTTATTAATCGGAGAGAGCGAGTTATGATCGCGCGTCCTCAAGTTCAATCCAGTTCCAGACCAGATGTCTCTCTTCGCCGCGCGCTGTTTGTCGCGGCCTTTATCGTCTTATGGATGTTCGCTATAGGAGTTCGGCTCGTTCATCTGCAGGTCTCGATGCACGATCAGCTGAGCGACCGGGCGCTGAACCAGCAGCAGGGAATGATCGAAACTGGATTTGAGCGCGGACAGCTTTCGGATCGTGAAGGTCGCCAGCTCGCGCGCAGCATCGAAACCGAGTCTATCTTCGTTGCTCCCGACGAAGTCAAAGATGTTGCCATTGCCAGCCAGCTCATCGCCGACTCTCTTGGCGCTGATAAAGCCACCTTGGCCAAACAGATTTCCGAAGCGCAGGTCGCCAAAAAACGTTTCCTCTGGATCGCGCGAAGAGTTCCCCACGAACAGGCTCAAAAGATAGCTGACTGCAACGTTGACGGCGTGCACTTGCAGAAGGAAGCCAAGCGTTATTACCCGAACGGTTCACTGGCTGCTCATGTGCTCGGTTTTGTGGGCCTGGATAACAATGGTCAGGCGGGCATCGAGCAATTCTACAACCAAAAAATCAGTGGCGAGCCCGGCAAGCTTTTCCTGCAACGAGATTCACACGGCCGTGTCTACCACAGCTTCGCGTTCGAATCGAAGCCTGGTCAGAACATAGTCCTGACGATAGACCAGATGATTCAGTACCGCGCGGAACAGGCACTCGCTGAGGCGGTGCAGAGCTCACACGCGAAATCAGGAACCGCAATCGTACTCGACCCAAAATCCGGCGAGATTCTGGCGCTGGCAAATGCTCCTTCGTTTGACCCCAATACGCCCGGGACAGCTAAGTCGGAAACACGCATCAATCAAGCTCTGGAATACGTATACGAACCAGGCTCGACTTTTAAAATCGTCGCCTTTTCAGCGGCGCTGGAGAAGGGTCTGATCAAACCCGACGACAGAATTGATTGTCAGATGGGGGCGATCACGGTTGCCAAGCGAGTGATTCACGACCATCACCCGTTCGGAGTTTTGACAGCCACTGAAGCTTTGGAGAAATCAAGCAACGTGGCGGCGATAAAGCTTGGCGTCAAGGTCGGCGATCCTGCCATGTTCGAATACATTAAGTTGTACGGATTCGGCTCGCGTACCGGAGTGGAACTGCCCGGCGAAACGCCCGGACTATTGAGATCGCTGAATCGCTGGCAGCCTTCGTCAATCGGCTCGATAGCTATTGGTCAGGAGATCGCAGTCACACCACTCCAGGTGGCCGCAGCTTTTGCCACAGTCGCAAATAACGGTGTCCGTGTAGCGCCTCATCTGGTTCGCGAAATCCGCGCCGCCAATGGAGCCACAGTCTATCGTCCCAACCCCGAACAGCATCGCGTCATCAGTCCCGAAACAGCCACAGCTCTCAAAGGAATGCTGGAAGGCGTGACGCTGAATGGAACTGCCAAGAAAGCGCAGCTCAACGGCTACACAGCTGCAGGCAAGACCGGCACGGCTCAGAAGATCGATCCAAAAACGCGCACCTACTCGGCGACGAAGCACGTGGCCTCGTTCGTGGGTTTCGCTCCAGTTTCCAATCCAGCGGTGGTGATCATCGTCGTAATAGATGAGCCAGCCGGTGCGTATCACGGTGGAGACGTTGCGGCTCCAGTGTTCCGTCAAATTGCGGAGCAGATTCTTCCCGACATGAACGTCGCGCCGGATACTGAAATCAAAGAGACGTTGCAACTCATCGCACAAGTCAATGAGACGCCGGCAACCGTTACCAAACGGCGTGAGCTGGCTCAGGCTGAGACCCAAACTCGCATGGCGACCTTGCCCGAAGTTAAGCGCGGTGACCGCGATGGCGAAGTTGTTTACGCAGCCGCAACGCGAAACGCGATTGTGATGCCCGACTTGCGTGGACGTAGCGTTCGTGACGTGGCGCGGACTTGCGCGCAGCTGGGATTACAAATGGAAGCGCGAGGCGATGGGCGCGTTCTGAAACAAGCCCCAGCTCCTGGAGTTGAGGTTACCAATGGCCAGACGGTTTACTTCGACTTTGGTCGCGATCAGTAGCTCTTTTGTATGACAGGCTGCCAGCCTGTCGCGGTGATCGGAAGCAGCACGGCTGCAGGCTGGCAGCCCGCAGTACATCACATTTGGGAGCGCCCGAGAATGATCCACCCTCGCACCCTTAATGGAGCCGGTCTTGGCATCGGTGTTAGGTATCGAGTAAGCGCTTGTCGAAAGCGACTACGCATTAGCCGGACCTACAGAGCCAACAGAAAGATTGAACGGGACGAAGAATGCACTGAATTTGATAACGGCGTGACACTCGGGCGGGACAATCCCGGGGTAGTCATAGCTTCGTCCCCAAGCGAGGGAGAGGCGGAAAAGAAGTGAGATTAAGAGAGGTGGCGAACTTGATGGGCGCCAGCGCCGACGAGCTAGCCGCAGAGTTGTTTGATAAGGAAATAGTTGATTATTCGATCGATTCGCGCTCGGTGAAACAGGGCGAAGTGTTCTTTGCCCTGTCTCAGAAAGACTATGACCGTGCCGGGTTCAACGGCAGCTTTGCTGATGGACATCAGTACGTTCCCGGCGCCTTTGCAGCCGGAGCTTTGGCAGCCGTGGTTCGGGTCGATCATCTGGCGACCGAAGAACTGCAACCGTTCAGGAAAAAACTACTGGCGGTTGATGACGCGATTCTCGCGTTACAAGTGTTCGCGCATCGCGTTTACGAAGCCTGGGGGAGGCCGGTCGTAGGCATAACCGGAAGCGCCGGCAAGACTACGGCTAAAGAGTTGACCGCTCACTTGCTGCAAAGCGCAGGGCACCGAGTCCTGAAGAGCGAGCGGAATTACAACAATGGTTTGGGTCTGCCGTTAACGGTCCTCCGTATGGTAAGCGCGGGTCACTCGCCTTCGGATTACGAAGTGGCTGTGCTGGAGATGGGGATGTCGTCGCCGACGCATGAGATTCGACGCCTCGTGCAAATCACACCGCCGGATATCGGTGTGGAGTTGATGGTAGCGCCGGTTCATCTCGAGCATCTCGGCACGATAGAGAACATTGCGGCTGCGAAGGCTGAATTGATCGAGGGCTTGAAGCCCGACGGCGTCGCTGTTCTGAATGCTGACGATCCTCTGGTGATGGGGATGCGTTCAAAGCACGCGGGCCGTACCTTAACTTTTGGAATTGAAAACGAGGCCGACGTCAGCGCCGCTGATATCGAGGCCCATCGGCTGGGGCGAATTAGATTCCGATTGCAGACACCGCTGGGTGAAGCGCCGGCGGAGTTGCCGATGAGTGGCCGTCACAATTTGATGAATGCGTTAGCTGCCGCGGCGGTCGCAACCACGTTCGACATTTTGCCCCAGGCGATCGCTGATTATTTGCGCACAGTGACGCCGCCCAAAATGCGAGGGGAAGTACTGAACTTCGCTGGCGGATTTACGGTTGTGGATGATTCGTACAATTCGAATCCGCGCTCGCTTATCAGCATGGTCCGGACAATCGCGGAAGTTAAGAGCGAGAAGACCCGACGTTTTGTGATTGCGGGTGAAATGCTCGAGCTTGGGGCCGACGAGCAGGATCTTCATCGCCAGGTTGGAAGGGAAATTGCCGCAGCTGGAATCGAAGTCTTGTGGGGTGTGCGCGGACTTGCGCAAGAGATTCTCGCTGGAGCCGCCGAAGCGGGACTGGCTAATACGAGATTCTTTGATTCTTCGGAAGAGGCTGCAAGCGCGGCTCTTCAGGAAGTAACGACCGGCGATCTTGTCCTGATCAAAGGATCGCGCGGAGTTGAAACTGACAAGGTAGTAAAGGCGTTGCGGCAGCAGTTCCCATTGATCGCGGAAGAAAAGCCGTAAGGAGCAGACGTGTTGCGGAGCGCAGGCTTTTAAGGCGTTCCAACTTGAATACAACAGATGATCTATTACCTGCTGTACGAGTTGCTCTACAACCACTTCAAAGACAAGGAGTGGTATCTAGTCAAGGCCCTCAACGTCTTCCAGTACGTAACGTTTCGAACTGCCTATGCTTCGATCACGGGACTCTTAATTGTCCTGATCTTTGGTGGGCGCGCGATTCAGATGCTGCGCGATTGGAATGTGGGCCAGCAGATTCGGGAAGAAGGGCCGAAGGATCATCAGGTCAAGCGAGGCACGCCCACGATGGGTGGAGTCCTCATCGTTGGCTCGGTCGTCATCTCGACGTTGTTGTGGGCTCGCTTGTCGAGCTTGTATGTGTGGACGGTGTTGGTTGCGACTTTGCTGTTTGCGGCCATCGGGTTCATGGACGATTACGCAAAGATGGCGAAGCAGAGGAGCCTTGGTCTAACGGGTAAACAGAAGCTGCTCGCGCAGTTCATGATCGCGGTAGGAGTTTGGGCCGTTCTTTACATTTCGACGAAGTATTTTGGCAACCACTATTCGTGGAACGTTGCCATTCCGTTTCTTAAAGGCACGGCGAAGCCCGAGGGCGTCAGCTACATTGGGCCATACGTGTACTTCGTGCTGATTGCCATCGTGCTGATGGGATGGTCGAACGCAGTTAATCTGACCGACGGTCTTGACGGTTTAGCGATCAGCGTAACGTTTATCGCCATGACGGCGTTGACCGCATTCACGTATCTGAGTAGTCACGCGCGCTGGGCGGACTATCTCGACTTAACTCATCGTCCCGAGGCCGCTGAGTTGACAGTCTTTTGTGGAGCGATGGCAGGCGCCAGCCTCGGCTTTCTTTGGTACAACGCGCCACCTGCGGAAGTTTTTATGGGTGACGTCGGCAGCCTGGCAATCGGAGGCGCGATCGGAACCATTTCTGTTTTGACCAAGCAGGAGTTCATGGTGGTCATGGTCGGTGGGGTCTTTGTGATGGAAGCGCTTTCGGTGATGTTCCAGGTCAGCTTCTTCAAGATGACGAAGCGGACGACAGGAACCGGGCGACGCTTGTTTCGCATGACGCCTTTGCACCATCACTTTGAAATGGGCGGCTGGAAAGAGCCGAAGATCGTGTTTCGCTTTTTGATTCTCGCGATCTTGTTCGCGCTTTTGAGTCTCTCGACACTGAAGTTGAGATAGCGGCGCGGCTTTGCCGCCTGACAGTGCGGAAAGGCTCTGCCTTTCCGACGAGGCCACTCTTTTCTCAGTAGCGAGGCTGCGCCTCGCTTGTCCGAGGCACAGCCTCGGAAGTTTCATTTCGATTCAAGCGGAAAGGCGGAGCCTTTCCGCAGTGTGCGGCGGCAAAGTTGCGGGCGAGCTAAATGGAGGTCAAGGGCAAGAAGGTATTGATAATGGGCGCGGCGCGCAGTGGGATCGCAAGCGCAGCCTTCCTCGCTGATAAAGGCGCAGTCGTGGCTCTGAATGATCAGAAGCCGATTGAAAAATGGAATGAAACAGCTTTAGCGCTGCGCGAGAAAGGCGTTGGATTGATTGCCGGCGAGCTGCCCGGCTGGCTCCTCGACCAGATCGAGCTGGTTGTCGTCAGTCCGGGTGTTCCGACGAAGAACATTCCGCTTCGTTACGCGGAACGAGCGGGAGCGGAGGTAATCGGCGAAGTCGAGTTGGCATCGCGCTACTTACGCGGACGGGTGGTTGCCATCACCGGTTCGAACGGCAAGACCACGACCACTACGTTGATCGGGGACTTGCTGAGAAACGCGGGGCTCAAAGTTCAAGTCGGCGGCAACATCGGCAACGCTCTGATCGGTTTGATTGATAGTTCGGCAGAAGATGGGTGGACGGTGGTTGAGCTTTCCAGTTTTCAGTTGGAAACAATCAGGGATTTCCATCCGGCGGTGGCCCTGGTTTTGAACGTAACGCCCAATCACATGGATCGGTACGAGAGTTTTATGGATTACGCGGCAGCAAAGCATCGAGTGTTTATGAATCAAAACTCTGCTGACGTCGCGGTGCTTAATGCTGATGACGCAATTGTTTCGTCCTGGGCGCGCGGGCTGCGCGCAAAAGTCGTTCAATTCAGCGTGAAGCAGGAGTTGGATGAAGGCCTGTTCTTGCGTGGCGGACAGGAACTCGTGTGGCGCACGTCCAGCGGAGAACAAACTTTGGTTAGGCGCGAACAGATGAAGCTGCGGGGATTGCACAACGTTGAGAACGCGCTCGCGGCGTGTGCTGCGGCGCTGGCCTGTGGGGCTGAGCCGGAAACGTTGGGCGCTACAGTGAAGAATTTCCAACCAGTCGAGCATCGGCTGGAATTTGTAGCCGAGATTAAAGGCGTGAAGTTCTACAACGATTCGAAGGCGACCAGCGTAGACGCCACTCTGAAAGCCCTGGAGGCTTTTCGAGATGACGCCGGCAAGATTGTTTTGATTCTTGGCGGCCGTGGCAAGCAGGCTCCGTATGCTCCGCTGGCTTCCCCGATTAGGGAGAAAGTACGTCACCTGATTTTGATTGGCGAAGATGCTGACGCGATTGAGAAGGAGCTGGGAGAGATTGTGGCTCATTCGCGAGCGACCGACATGCATGATGCGGTGAGCAAGGGGTTTCGCGCGGCTGAATCAGGGGACACGGTTTTGTTGGCGCCCGCGTGCGCGAGCTTTGACATGTTCGACAGTTTCGAGCACCGAGGAACCGTGTTTAAGGAGCAAGTATTGAGTCTGAGAGCTCAGATCTGAAATCTGAGATCTCAGATCTCAGATCTCAGATTTCAAATCAGCAGTCAGCAATCAGCAATCCGCAATCGACTATGGCACGCAAGCTTTATCCGGACAAATGGCTCTTCCTGGCGACCGTTGGCCTCGCGCTCTTCGGCCTCGTCATGGTCTACAGCGCTTCCGCCATCACTGCCGACAAAGAGAACGGCACGCAGTACTACTACGTCGCCAAGCAGGCAATGTGGACCATCGCCGGTCTCGTAGTCATGTTCATCACCATGCAGCTCGACTACAGTTGGCTGCGCAACCAGCGCGTCGTGTACGCGCTGCTGTTCCTGACCGTGCTGATGCTGCTATCAGTTTTCGGCTTCTCTCCGATCAATGGCGCGCGCCGCTGGATCAAGCTAAGGGTCTTTTCAATTCAGCCTTCGGAAATAGCCAAACTTTCGCTGACTATTTTCCTGGCCTACTTTCTCGAGAAGCGAGCCGGCGAGGAAGGCTTGTTTTGGAGGACCTTCGTACCTGCCGCATCAGTCACTGGCGTGTTGGCCATCCTCGTGGTTGCTGAGCCGGATCTCGGCACCGCGCTAATGCTGGCAGTGATATTTGTCGTGATCGTCTTCACCGCGGGAGCGCGACTGTGGCATCTGGGGCTCGCGGCGGCGCCGGCGTTAGTTGGCTTGGCGGCCCTGCTGCTCTTTGTTCCCTGGCGCATTCGCCGGTTAACGGCGTTCCTCGATCCATGGGCCGACCCGCAAGGCAGCAGTTACCAGGTTGTGCAGTCATTGATAGCAGTCGGCTCAGGTGGAGTGCATGGCGCAGGCTTCGCGCAGGGAAAACAAAAGTTGTTCTTTCTTCCTTTCGCCCACTCGGATTTTATTTTTGCAGTTGTGGGTGAAGAGCTGGGCCTCGCCGGCGCGCTGGGCGTAGTGCTCGTGTTTGGTTTGTTTCTATGGCGTGGAATTCGAACGGCCTTGCGAGCGCCGGATCGATTCGGAATGTTGCTGTCGCTGGGCTTAGTAACTGGAATCGTGGCCCAGGCAATGTTCAATATCAGCGTGGTACTGGCCATCGTGCCGACCAAGGGGATTCCGTTGCCATTCATTTCGTACGGCGGCTCATCGATGGTGCCGACACTCGCTGCAGTCGGCATACTGCTGAACATTTCACAGTATGCGGGCCGCACTCTTGACCTCGAGTTGCTCCGCTCGCTGGCTGCCAGCCGAAAGAAAGCGATGGCTAGAGTCGGAGCGGGCGGGTCGACTCCGGCGATCTCAACGCGCTATTGATCGCGATGCGCGCACTGATCGCGGCCGGCGGCACCGGCGGGCATATTTACCCGGCCTTGGCGGTGGCCCAGGAGATCAAGCGTCGCGCGCCGCAGTCGGAAGTCAGATTTGTTGGCACTGCGCGTGGTCTGGAGACGCGGCTGGTGCCGCAGGCAGGTTTTGAACTTTTGCTCATTGAGTCTGCGGGACTGGTGAACATGGGTCTCGCGGCGCGAGCTCGAGGAGTTGCGCTGTTACCACGAAGTTTTTTTGCCGCGCGAAGATTGATTCGAAGTTTTGGCCCGGACATCGTGGTGGGAGCCGGCGGTTACGTCACCGGACCAGTGCTGTTGACCGCGGCGATACTAAGACGGCCGACACTGGTGATGGAGTCGAATGCGATTCCGGGCTTCACTAACCGTCGTCTGGCGCCATTTGTTAGGGCGGCTGCAGTCTCGTTCGATGTCACCGTGCCCTACTTTCGAGGCAAGGCGATTGTTACCGGCAATCCGGTTCGGCCTGACTTCTTTGAAATTCCGGTGAAGCAACGAGACAGCGCAAATGTATCGCTGCTTTTGTTTGGAGGCTCGCAGGGCTCACGGGCTTTGAATGACGCGATGATTGCTGCGTTGCCGTTGTTGATGACTGAACGAGATCGGCTGCACATCACTCATCAAACTGGTCCGAGTGATTTTGAACGTGTCCGCGCAGCGTATGACCAGGCGGGCTGGTTACCTGAGGCCAACGTTCGCGAGTACATTGACGACATGGTCAAGGCATTTACGAATGCTGATTTGATTATCTCGCGCGCAGGAGCGACTACGAGTGCAGAGCTGGCAGCGGCAGGTCGAGCAGCCATCATGGTGCCGCTGCCCGGTCAACTCGAGCAGCAACGCAATGCGGAGGTTCTCCAAACTGCCGGTGGAGCGCGCATGATTTTGCAGAATGATTTGACGGGTAATCGCCTCGCGCAGGAAATCAAAACGTTGGTTGAGGCGCCTCAGCGCATCCGCGAAATGGAGCAGGCAGTACGGACGTTAGCTCGACCCGGCGCCGCCGCCGCAACTGTGGACCTGATTGAGAGGCTGATTGAAGGCAGGGTGTAGGGGGTGGGGTATTGGGTGTAGTAAAGGCAGCGGCGGGAGCGGGAGGCAGGAGGCGGGAGGCAGAGGCAGGAGGGCGGGAGGCAGAGGCAGGAGGTAGGAGACGGAAGGCAGGAGGCAGAGGCAGGAGGCAGGAGGCAGAGGCAGGAGGCAGGGGGCAGGAGGCAGGGGGCAGGAGGCAGGAGGCAGGGGGCAGGAGGCAGGGGGCGGGTGCAAGTCGGAAGGAATCACTTAGCTGACACTGATTCAACTACAAAGAACCAGGAACCAAGAACAAAGTACAAAGAACAAAGAACAGAAAACTAAGAACAAAACCGAAGACCAAAAACCAAAGACCTAAGACCAAAGATTTATGTTTCGTCGCATTCAACACGTTCATTTTGTCGGCATCGGCGGCATCGGCATGTCCGGAATTGCCGAAGTGCTCGCCAACCTCGGATTCCGAGTGTCGGGCTCCGATATGAAGCACTCCACCGTCACTGATCGCTTGCAGCAAATGGGTGTTGAGTTCAACGAAGGTCACGACGCCGCCAATGTTGGAGATGCGCACGTCGTTGTTCGATCAACTGCGGTGCGCGATGACAATCCTGAGATTACCGAAGCCCAGCGACGCTCGATTCCAGTAATCCCGCGCGCCGAGATGCTCGCTGAGCTGATGCGTCTCAAGCCGCACACAGTAGCGGTCGCGGGTTCGCACGGAAAAACCACCACCACGTCGATGGTAGCCACCGTGTTGGGCCATGCCGGTCTGGACCCGACGATCGTCGTGGGTGGCGTCGTGGGCGCCTTCGGATCGAATGCGCATCTTGGCCAAAGCGACTTGATGGTGGTCGAGGCTGACGAAAGTGATCGATCGTTCCTGATGCTGACTGCCACCATAGCCGTCGTAACCAACATCGATCGCGAGCACATGGACTATTACCACGACATGGAAGATGTGCGCGCGTGCTTCAAAAACTTTGTGAACAAAGTGCCGTTTTATGGAACGTCGGTCCTCTGTCTCGACGATCCAAATGTGCAAGCCATCATTCCTTTAGTGGAGAGGCGTCGCATTACCTACGGCCTCAGCGCGCAGGCAGATGTGTCGGCGCATAACGTTCGTCACGATCGAGAGTTTGGCTCCAGCTTCACCGTGTGGCGAGGCAGTGAAGTTGTTGGTGAAGTCACTCTGCACGTTCCCGGAATGCACAACGTGTACAACTCGCTTGCAGCCATTGCGGTTGGCTTCGAGCTCGAGGTGCCTTTCGATCAAATCGCCGAGGCGTTGCGCAATTTCACTGGAGCTCACCGTCGCTTCCAACTCAAAGGCGAAGTTGACGGAGTCATGATTATTGATGATTACGGTCATCATCCGACCGAGGTTCGCGCCACCCTCGCAGCCGCGAAGATTGGCTCGGGAGGCCGCCGCACGCTCGTGTTGTTTCAGCCGCACCGGTACTCGCGCACTCACGATTTGATGGGCGAGTTCGCGCGTTCATTCAATAACGCGGACACGCTGCTCGTCAGCGACATTTACGCGGCGAGTGAAGAGCCGATTGAGGGTGTGACTGCCGAAGCTTTGACCGAAGCGATTACTCGCTATGGACACAAGGATGCGCATTACATCGGCGGCCTGGACCACGCGGCGGAGCTCATTCGCGAACGAGTACAAGCCGGTGACATGGTGATCACGCTGGGAGCCGGAACCGTGAACCGAGTCGGCGATCAGATTCTTGATTTGCTGCGAGGCAAGAGCGACGCGAAATCTGTGTAGGGGCGGACCTGTGTGTCCGCCCTGATTGGAAATTAATGTGAGCAAGGACGGACACAAGGTCCGCCCCGACAAAACCTTTGGGGCATTATGAACTCGGGGTTAGAAAAACGTGATGCAGCAATCGAGCGCATGGCAGCTGAACTTGGCGTACCAGCTGAACGAGGACGTCGCTTTGCTGAATTAACCAGCCTGCGCGTTGGTGGAGCGGTTGATTGGGTGATCTCGCCGCGGACGGAGGAACAGGCTGCCGCAGTTGTCTTTGAAATGGATCGAGCCGGAGTCGCCTGGCGACCACTTGGTTCCGGAAGCAACGTCCTCGCCGATGACGGTGAACATCACTACGTCATCTTGAGTTTGAAGGATTTGAAAAGCGAGCCCAAATTTGACGGCAATCGAGTGTCGGTGAGCGCAGGCTATTCACTGCCTCGGCTTTGCATTGACGCCGCGCGGCAGGGATTAGCAGGCATTGAAGGACTCGGCGGAATTCCCGGAACCGTTGGGGGCGCTCTCTGGATGAACGCCGGAGCTTATGGCCACGAGATTGGGACCGTGACTGAGACGGTTCGCGTCGCGCGCGATGGACGCGTCGAAGAAATTTCTGGTGCAAGCGTGCAATGGAATTACCGGCATACGTCCTTTCGGGAAGGCGAGTTGTTGCTGGGAGCGACGCTGCAGTTGCAGCCGGACGATCCTGAACAGATTCGAGCTCGCATGGATGAGGCAAAGGAGAAACGTTTGGCTTCACAGCCACACGGCGCGCGCTCGGCCGGCTGCTTTTTCAAGAATCCTCCGGCAGGAAAAGTCGGGACCGGCAAGATCATTGACGACATGGGCATGAAAGGTGCGCGTCGCGGGAGCGCGGTGGTCTCTCCGGTCCACGCGAACTTCATCGTCACTGAAGGCGAAGATGCGAAGGGGGATGACGCCATTGCCCTGGCAGAGGAGATCAGGGAACGCGTCAAGCGAGAGCAAGGCATCGATCTCGAATACGAAGTGGAAGTTTGGCGAGCCAACGATCCGGCAAAGACAGCTGACGACAAGGCCGCAAAGGAGTAAGAGCTATGCGAGAACAAGTAATTGCGCCGAAGGTCGGCAGTCGCGGTGGCATGAGTAACAAACGAGCCGCGGTGATGCAGCAGCGTCCGGCTCGCCGCAGTGGTCGTGAATCGAACGCAACTCTAACCGAACGGTTGCGCTCTGCCGCTCGATTTCTCCCTTTCTTTGGAAAGATTGCCGTCGTCATCATTCTTGGAGTGCTGGTATTTGCCGGTTATCGCGCGGCAGCATCGGCGACGTTTTTCCAGGTGCGCCAGATTGAAGTCAAAGGCACGTCGCGTTCGTCCGCCGACCAGGTGCAGCAAGTGATCAGAAGAGAATTAACAAACCGGGGTGTGTGGCGAGCCGACCTTTCTGCAGTCAGCGCTCAATTGGAACATTTGCCCTGGGTGCGAACTGCCGTGGTGAGCCGGTTGCTGCCTGACGGCATCAGGGTCCGGATAACCGAACGAGTTCAACGAGCGGTGGTGAGAACGAATGCCGGCCGGCTGGTCTGGGTTGATGATGACGCTGTCGTGCTCGGAGAAATGACATCAGCAGACCAGATGCCGACGTTCTTTTTGCGTGGCTTGAGTGAAGAAAATAGCGACGCGGCGAGGCTCGATAACCAGGAGCGAGTGCAGAAGTTTCTCGAGCTGCAAAAAGAGTGGGACGCAGCGGGACTGTCTGAGCGTGTGAGCGAGGTTAATTTGATCGATGTGCGCGACATACGCGCCCAGCTTGCCGGTAACGATTCGCAAATTGAGGTTCGTCTCGGCTCAAAAGATGCAGGCGTGCGATTGAAGAAGGCGCTCAATGTGCTGGATGAACAACGAGAGTCTCCACGAGGCGGCTTGATAAGTTACGTAGATCTCTCGCAGGGCAAGCGCGCAGTCGTTGGCTTCACTTCGGGAAGACAATTAAGCGATGCGGATCAGTCGAACGGCGAGGCTGAGCCAGTGCCAGCTGCGGCGGCTCAGTCGAGTCCTGTGAAGCCCGCACCGAAGCCTCCGGCGAGAGATGCTCGCGCGGCTAAACCGACTATTGAAGCGGGTAATGTAAACAAGAAGCGTAATTAGTGGCATCGGCGCCTTGCCGATGTTGATTGAGTGAAGGGAATGGCCCACGGGCGAGACGCCCGTGCCACGTTCCAGGAGCAACGTCAGATGCCTAAGCGAACACAACACACGGTCGGGCTCGACATTGGCACGAGCAGGGTGACGTGTATCGTGGGCGAACCCGGCGAAGGTGGCATGCTTGAGATCATCGGAGTTGGTGAAGCCGAAGCGCGCGGTTTGCGCAAAGGTGTAATTGTCAACCCCGATGCCGCTGTGGATGCCATTAAGAAAGCAGTAGAAGAGACCGAGCGCATGAGTGGCGTGGAAGCCGAGGAAGTTACCATCAATCTTGCGGGCTCTCACATCCTCGGCTTTAACGGTCAGGCAATCGTCGCTGTGTCGGGTCGCGATCGCGAGATCACTCATGAAGACGTGCGGCGAGCCATCGATTCCGCCTGCGCGATTCAGTTGCCGGCCGGGCGCGAGATCGTCGATCGATTGCCACAAGAATTCATCGTCGACGATCAGGACGGCATCAATGATCCCGTCGGCATGATTGGGGCCAGGCTCGCCGTTAAAGTTCACATCGTTACCAGCCCCGTGACAGCTCGACAGAATGCCATCAACGCTGTGAATCGAGCTGGTTTAGTCGTGGCGGACATGGTGCTCGAGCAATTGGCGGCTGCTGAAGCGTCATTGACTGAAGATGACAAGGAATTCGGCGCTGCACTCGTGGATATTGGATCTGAAACCACTGGCTTAATCATTTATCAGCGCGGCGCGGTTCAGCACACTGCGGTCTTTCCCTTGGGCGGCTCGCATTTCACCAACGACATTGCTTTCGGACTGCGCACTCCCATACCTGAGGCTGAGCGGATCAAGCGCACTGTTGGCTGTGCTTGCAGCACTGCTTTGAATGATATGGAGCGCAGTGAACTGGTTGAAGTCCCTTCGGTTGGCGGCCGAGCGCCGCGGCAGCTATCGCGGCAGATACTGTGCGACATTCTGCAGCCGCGCGCTGAAGAAGTCTTGATGCATGTCGCCGACGAGATCAAAGACGCCGGGTGGGAACGACAACTGTCGAGCGGCGTGGTGCTGACCGGCGGCGGAGCACTTCTTCACGGTATGACTGAGATCGCTGAACAGGTTTTTGACGCGCCGGTGCGTCCTGGTTTTCCTGAGCGAGATCGTTTTGGCGGGCTCGTTAAAGACATTCAAAGTCCGGCTTGGGCTGCTGCTGCGGGGCTCGCTTTGGTGGCATATCGCGCCCAGGCATCTGAGGCGCGAGCAGGCGCAAATCGCCGCGCCCAAACCGGCAAGCTGACGCACTTTGTTTCAAGATTTCGTAATCGTTTTAGTGGCATTTTATGACCAGTTGTTGTATGCTGTCGCGCCGGTTGCACAAGATATAGTCCGCTATATATCGATGCCCATGGCACGAGCAGCACAATATAGAAGAAAAGGACCGTGGGAACCATCTCGATTTGGGAGAAAGGGAGTAACTATGACGCCAGAAGCTCGTGAGCCGGGAAAAGGACTCAGCATGTTCATCGACGATGAGCCACCGATTACAGGTGCGCGCATCAAGGTGATTGGTATCGGTGGCGGAGGCGGCAATGCCGTGAATCGCATGATGGAAGCCGGTATCGAGGGCATCGAGTTTCTTGTCGCGAATACAGATTTGCAGGCTTTGAAACGATCGCAGGCGCCGATCAAAATTCAATTGGGTAGCCGTCTTACGAAAGGACTCGGAGCCGGCGCAGATCCTGGCATGGGACGCAATGCCGCGCTCGAGGATACCGACAAGATCATTGAAGTGCTCGAGGGTGCTGACATGGTGTTCGTTACCACTGGCCTTGGCGGCGGCACCGGCACGGGAGCAGCGCCGATCATAGCTTCCCTAGCGACCGAGTTGAATGCTTTGACAGTGGCGGTGGTGACCAAACCGTTTCACTTTGAAGGGCGTCGTCGCATGCAGCAAGCGGAACAAGGCTTGAGAGAGCTGCAGGAGTGTGTAGATACCGTCATCACTATTCCGAATGAGCGTTTGCTGCACACCGTAGATCGCGGCAGCTCGCTTTCAGATTCATTCAGGGTGGCCGACGATGTCCTGCGCCAGGCTGTTCAAGGCATCAGCGATTTGATAACTGTTCCTGGCCTTATCAACCTCGACTTTGCAGATGTAAAGACCATCATGTCCGGCATGGGCATGGCTCTCATGGGAGCTGGTCGCGCCAGCGGAGAGAATCGCGCCATCGACGCGACGCAGCAGGCGATCTCATCACCGTTACTCGAGGAAGCCACCATTCAAGGTGCGCGCGGAGTGCTGATCAATATTACCGGCGGTCCGGATCTGACTCTCTTTGAAGTGAATACAGCATCGACAATTATTCGAGAGGCTGCGGATGAAGATGCCAACATCATCTTTGGCGCAGTGATCGACGAATCTATGCACGGAGAAATGCGCATCACTGTGATCGCCACCGGCTTTGCAGAAAAGGGTGCAGCGGTTGCCTCAGCGGCAACCAGTAATGCGATGCCAGTTGTGCAGCCACGTTACGTTCAACGCCCAGTTGACGATACCCCCCGACCAATGATGAATCAGCGCGGCGACGATCTCGATGTGCCGACATTCATTCGCAAGAAGGCCGACTAATTATCTGAAAGAACAACAGAGTGTGGGACCGGCGGATCCTGTTTTGACCCGCCGGCTTTGTATTTTCTTTCGATGATTCGGGCTCTAAGAATTCCCCTTTTGACCTTTGCAATTTTTCCCCTTGTTGTGTAGCATGTCGCCAATCCCTTGCAGGATATCCATTACGGGCAAAACTTGGATTTCTCTCCTCGGATGGCCGCAGCCTGCGAGAGTATTGTCTGCTGATTTGCGTCACGTTCGTCCCCGTTACCAATAACGTCTGGCGTTTTCAGCTTAAAATTTCAAACCCAATCAGTCTTTTTTGGAGGATTACTAAAGTGAATCGCAAGCTTATTAGAACGACGCTCGCCGAAGTTAAAGGAAAAGTGCGGGAGACCCCTCCGCCCCGTGAACGTGAGCGTGCTAATGGTCACCAACATCGCGGCGGAAGTTCCGAAGGTGGCGGTGGTGGACGTGAACATCGGGAACATCGTGAACGTGAACATCGCGCCCCCCAGCCTTCTGCGTCCTCAGTTCAGGTTCGCAAACGAGTTCCGCCCCCGATGGAGACGAGTGCTGAGATCTTTTATTACAAGAAACAGATTGATGCGCATACACCAATGGTGATCGTGTTGATGGACGGAGAAGAAATCGAAGGGACAATCGAGTGGTATGATCGCGGCGCCTTGAAGGTAAACCGGATCGATGCACCGAACCTTTTGGTTTTGAAGCGCAATATCAAGTACATGTACAAGGCCGACGAACGAGTAGAGAAGGTCCAAAAAGCTTCTCAGGCCAGTTAATCCCGGCGGCCTGCTAACGATGTTCCTTGACCTCGAGCGGCTTCCAGGTAATGACACAGTTAGGGAATAGCTCATCTCACATCGGGCGTCGCCCTCTGCCGCGCATCGGCATAACCATGGGCGACCCCGCCGGAATCGGACCGGAAGTCGTACTCAAAGCTGTCGCTGAGCCTGAGATTCGGAGCATTTGTGTCCCAGTAATAATCGGCGATGCGCAATTACTCGCCCACACAGCGCGCACGCTCGACTTACAATCCGGATATGACATCGTTCGACATGATGAACCTCTGCCCAAAGATCTCACTGAGCCAATCATTTTTCATTTGGACAATGTAGGCGGGTTTGTTGAGCCTGGCGTTGAATCCGGCGTCGCCGGGAAAGCGGCCGGCGGATACATCGAAGCTGCCGTTCAACTTTGCGCCGCGGGAAGTATCGATGCGATTGCTACGGCGCCGATCAACAAGCGCGCGCTTTTCCTGGGCGGCTATAGCTTCCCCGGTCATACAGAGTTTCTCGCCCATCTGACCGGTACCGAAGAATATGCAATGGCGTTTGTCGCCGAAAACTTGCGCATCGTTTTGTTATCGACGCACGTGCCCCTGGCGCAGGCGATTCGGCTCGTTGAGCGCGACCGCTTGATACGCACGATGAACCTGGCACATCGTGAATTGCAGCGATGGGGAATTGAAAAGCCCCGGCTGGCGTTGGCTGCTCTAAACCCACATGGAGCTGAAGGCGGATTGTTTGGTGTCGAAGAAGCTTCGGAGATGATTCCTGCGATTGAATCCTGTCGCGTGAGGGATAACCTGGATGTTCAGGGTCCGATTTCAGCGGACACTGTTTTCCTCCGGGCTGCCCGCGGCGAGTTCGACGGCGTGATTGCCTGCTATCATGATCAGGCGATGATACCTATCAAATGTCTTTCGTTCGGCGAAGCTGTGAACGTGACTCTCGGCTTGCCCTTTATACGAACTTCTGTAGATCATGGAACTGCGTTCGATATTGCGGGCAAGGGACGCGCTGAACATTCGAGTATGGTTGCCGCAATCAAGCTGGCAGCAGAACTATCAACGAGCGCGGGTGAAAGCAGCCGCGCGGTGGAAGTGTGATTATGACAAACAAAGGTGACAAGGCTGAGAACGGCAAAGGCGGGCGACGGATTTTGGTGGCAGATGACGATCCCGCCATTCTGAGATTGGTGCAAACGATTCTCGAGAAGGACAACTACAGCGTTGTTACTGCTCGCGATGGACGTGAAGCTTACAAAATTCTTCAGCGGGATACTGACTTTATCGCTGCGGTGCTTGACGTGGTGATGCCACAGATTTCGGGACCAGAGCTGGTGCGGCATATGAAGACGGAGAAGCGCCTGATGCGGATTCCAGTCATGATGATGACGGCTGAACAGGATCCAAAATTATCATCCGATAGCTTTGCTGCCGGTGCAGTAGTGTTTTTGCCCAAGCCTTTCACGACAGCTCAACTGCAAACCATGCTACAGATGTTGATTGGTAAGGCCTCGAGCGAATCGTAATGTATTTTGCGATCTGAGATCTGGATAACCGCGCATGCCACTCCTTCGCAAAATCCAATTATTGATGTTGCTGGCATTGGCCTGCGTTCCCCCAGCGTACGCCAAGGGCGAGCTCAGCTCGAAGCAAGCTCGGAAACTGGTGGCGACGATGCCGGGTGTGGCCTTCAAGTCCAGCACCGTGCACGTGGGCGGCATACGATCAATCGACGCCGGCACTGCCCAGGCCAATGTTGAAATCGCGACGGCCTTTCGACTCGAAAAAGACGATAACGGGAAGTGGCGAGTTGCAGACTTTCGCACGGGTCAGGATCGCTGGGAGCGAATCGATTTTATCCACCGCCTTCTGAAGGTTGAAGAAAGTGAAAGTGTTTGCAATAGAGAGAACGGCGACAGGCCGTCAGCTAACTTAAGCAATCGCCGGGCTCGTTGCCTGCTGGCCGAATTGCTTGGCGTCACGCTTCCTTCCGATGCAGTGCGAATCAAAGACATCTCTTCGATCTCGCTGCCTTTTGGTGCGAAGTCATCAGCATTGGTAGATGCAGTTGTAACGGCTGAGGTTCAGTTTACGAGAGCGGATAAAGGAGCCTGGCGAGTGAGTGGTATTCGCACCGGCGCGCGGAACTGGGTCGATCCGCAGACAATCTTTGATGGTCTAAATGGCGAAAAAATTCTCGCCGCTCGAGCTGAATTGAACGCCCTTGCTAAAGCTCTGGAAGAACTGCGAGCTCAACGTGGTTCTTACGTTGACTCAAAGAGCGAGGCGGTGCTGGTGGATGTTCTCAGCCCGCGCTATTTGAAGAACGTGATTCGGCTCGATCCCTGGCATCATCCTTACCTCTACGAAGGAACGCTCACCAACTTCACCTTGCGCTCAATTGGCGCTGACGGTCATGAAAATACCGCTGACGACATAGTCATTGGCGGCCCCACGCGGTCATCAGTCAATTAGTCTGCTCAGAACGTGTCTTCACCTTTGCCTTTTTACTTTTACCTTTTACTTGGCTTGAGCCGCCTTCAGTGTATTCACTCCGCCGAGTTTAGTGGTAAGTCGACAGTGAAGATGCTGCCTTTGCCGGGAGTGCTTTGGACGGTGATCTTTCCTTCGTGAGCGGCGACGATCCACTGCACAATTGATAGCCCGAGACCTGCACCTCCCAGTTCGCGCGAACGGGCCTTGTCCACGCGATAGAAACGATCAAAGACGTACGGTTGATCGGCCTCAGGAATCCCAATACCTGTATCGCGAACGACTATCTGCGCGTTGCCGTTTTGCCGCGCCAGCCCAACGAAAACTTCACCACTCTCAGGTGTGTATTTCACTGCATTGTCCAGCAAGTTCAGAATCATCCGCTTCAGCAACTCATGATCTCCGTTCAAAACGATCGACGCGGAGTCGTTTCCTGTTTTCACTTGCACCTGCTTACGGCTCGCCAGCACCTGCGCCGCGCGCACACAATCCTTGACGGTTTGATCCAAAGACAGCGGCCTTCTGATTAATTTAGCAGGCATGTCGATGGGCTGGCTGGCGAGAATAAACAAATCCTCAACGATGCGCGACAGCCGTTCGGCTTCGTCATTGATCAGCGACAATGACTCGTGATACTCGTCAGCCGTGCGAGTTTTTGAAAGTGCAACTTCCGTTTCTCCGCGCAAGACTGCCAGCGGTGTTCGCAGCTCATGAGAAGCATCGGCAATGAACCGTTGCTGATCTTTGAAAGAATTCTCAAGTCGGGTAAGCAAATCATTGATCGTAGTCGCCAGATGCCCGAGCTCGTCTCGTGAATTTGTTACATCGAGCCGCGAGGATAAGCTCTCAGCAGAAATGCGTTTGGTCTGCCGATTCATTGACGTGATGGGCAACAGACTCTTTCTCGCGAGAAAGTAGCCGCCTAACGATGCCAGTATCAACACGCCTGGAACAATTACAAAAAACTCTCGGCGCAGACGGCGCAAACCTTCTTCGATCACACTCAATGGTTCCGCTACAGTTGCGAATCCGAGCTCTCGATCCGACGAAAGCGGAACGACGGCTATGCGCAAGCCATTGACGGTCACCAGACTAGAGCTTCTTTCGCGCGCCTGAAGAAGCGCACTGGAAGGAATCGTCACGACCGTCCCGGAGAGATTCCTGGTTGAAGCAATGGCCCGCCCACTCGGGTCAATCACCTGGACGTAGCGGTTGGGAAAGACCAACTCTACCATGACAACTTCGCCGGCGATTGAGGTTGATTTTGTCTCTTCGAGCTCTTCAGCGTAAGCGCTGGCAACTGTCTGCGCCGTTGATCGTAATGACTCATCCTGGCGCTCGTAGAAGATCGCCGCGGCCCCCTGGTAAACGAGGAATGCAAAGACGATGAGTGATACCGCCAGAACCGCAACGTACCAGAGCGTTAGTCTTGTTCGAACCGAATCAAACATAAAGAGTCGCGAGCTCAGCGTCGTACGAAATGATGATCGCGCTTCGCGGTAGCGGCGCAATGTTATTCACGCAGTAGCTTTGCCCGAAAAGTCTTAAATCCCACCTGCGGCAGCAGGTGGATGGTTCAAGTCCTGCCTATTTCCGTTGAAAACTTGCAAGCGAGGCTGCACTTGAAACATCCCTCAGCTGCCGCTGAGGGGATTCAAAGGACCAATCCGAACCTCTCTTGGTAGGTCGAAATTGAACTATCCACCAGCTGCCGCAGGTGGGATTTAAGACTTTTCGGGCAAAGCTCTCGCAAGTCATAATCTCTACTCTAGCGCTGCAAGAGAGCAATGGCTATCGACAGTTAGTAGTGCCCTAATTTGGAGTGCGGTGACCTGTCACCGCTTTCGCCCGCGGCGGCTTGACGCCGCGCTGCTTGGTAATGTGCCGGTTTCGACAACTTGCTGCGACAGGACGCAGCGACCAAAGCGCCGACAGGTCGGCGCACTCCAAATTGCTCCCATGGAAATCACCGGGCGATTCGCAATGGTCACGGGAAAAGTACGACCTTAATAGTACTCCTCAATTACTTTAGAAAGCTCCAGGTCAAGGTGACACCATACTGGTGAGCTTGACGGTTGAGATGGGGCGAGATCGCGGGCCATCGCGATGATCCAGTTTCTCCGTCGTCGGACGAAGCGCCCTTATTCGTTCGATGGCGCACTCGATATACGTACCTGCCAATTCCATATCCAATGGCGCTGCCGACGACCACGTCTGAAATGTAGTGCTTGTGTCCAGTGAATCGTGACAAGCTTACCGCTGTCGCAGCGCCGTAAGCAGCGACTTGCACCAAAGGATGGTCACTGTATTCCTGGGCAATTACCGTAGCCACGGACCAAGCCTGTACGCTGTGGCCAGATGGAAAGGAATTCCCGCCGTCGAAAAACTCACTTCGCTCGATGCCAGCCAAAGGTCTGGTGCGTTGCGTTATTGCTTTAAGCGCACTTCCGACAATTGCGCCGTCGATTAGAGCCTCTGCACTGAGAACTCCGGTCTCCCTCGCTCTTGAATCGTGTTTTGCTCGACCAACTAGATAAAAAGTTGCCGTGACCGCCACCGTGCCAAGGGTCGACCCGCCACGGCTGACAATCCGACTGGCTTTCACCTGGCGAGTAGATTCGGCTATCTCGTCACCGGTGATTCGGTCGGTGGTAATCAGCGCCATCGAACCTATGCCAAACGGAATCATCCATTTCGAGTCCGCGCGCTGCAGGTGAAGTGGCGAGGTCCAGATTGCTTTTTGATCTTGCAAGATATTCTTGAAGAATTCTCTTTCAAGCGATGGTGTCGACGAAGGTGTCGGACTTGGAGATGGCTCGGGAAGTGTTTGCGCTTGCGTTGCGAATCCAGTCAAACCAACGAACGCAAGCGCAACACTAATTAAAAGGCGTTGAGCCGTCTTTATTCGCATATTACTTCCCCTTGCTATTACTGACTTACTTGCCCACGACCAGCACGACAAATGATCCCGGCTTGACGCTGCGCTGTGGTCTTCCACCTGCGGTTGCCGGAGGTGTTTCGATATATTCGGCGGCAGCCAGAAATATCTTCCTGGTTTTTGGATCGAACGCCATCGTGCGAGCGCTTGGCTGTGTCTTGACCGCGCCGGCGTCCTCGTAGTCGTCAGCAGACTTCTCGTGAAAAATGTTCAAGACTCCTTCGCTGCAGGAAAAGAAGATGAGTTTTGCTTGCGGATCGAAAGCGGCGTAGTCAACACCCTTACCAATAGGAAAGCTCGTAACCACTTTTCCGGAGGTGGCATCCATTACGACCATCTTCGGCTCGTTGCGGCAGCCGATAAACAGTCGTTTCGTCTTCGCATCATAGGCCAGTCCGGTTGGAGTCTTTGCCACGTCTATAGGGAAGCGATGTTTGACGTCGAAAGATTTCGGATCGAACACCACGACCTCATTCGTGTCTTCAATATTGACGTAGACGAGTCCGTCGGCAATGACTGCGGATTCTCCATCGCCTTCAACCTTAACCGTACCGACGACCTGTCCTGTCTTTGCATCAATCGCAGTGATGTCATGCGTACCATGGTTGTTGGTAAAGACGCGTTTTGTCCCGGGGTCGTAGTAAATGCCGTCTGGTCCCTTGCCGACATCAATCTTGTTAATGAGCTGTAACGTTCCTGGATCGAACATCGAGACTTTGTTCTCGCGGCCGTTGCTGGTAAACCCGTGTTTGAACTCGGTCGCGATGGCCACTCCGTGAACTCCAGGAGTGTCTCCAATCGTCCCAATTAACTTGCCGTTGTCAGGGTCGACAACGTCTACTTGCGTGCCATGAGAAAGATAGAGCCGCCGGGCAGCGCCATCGATGGTCACGTAGTCAAAGCCGCCATTGCCGGGAACCGGATACCGTGTCTCCACCTTGTATTGCGAACCACCCTGGAACGGCGCCAGGGCAATCACCATCGCGATTAGTGCGCTCTTTAAAGTGATCATGGGTTGTCCTTTCTGAGATTGTTGTTGCGTGGCAACGCGACCCCGCGTGTCTTTACAAACGGGGACTCACGCTGTCAACAGCGTATTAATGCGTGCTAGAGCTTCTCGCCGGTTGGTCCGACCTTAATTTCAGAACGCTTTTTCCCTTTCCTCACCACTGCTTCATAAGCGAAGAGACTCCCGTTCTTAGTCAGTGATTCGATCCCTTCAATTGTTCTTGAACCGGCGGCTTTCTTGAGACTCTCCTGAACCTCCGCCGGTAGCGAATCCATTGACACCTGTTCCTCCATTTCAACGACATTGCCGTCCTTGTCAATGAGGATATCTTTGGTATGGCCATTAACGATTAGTGAGGCTTCATAGAACTTTGTGCCGTTTTCAATTTCTGTAGCGAAGCCTTTGATTGTCGCGCCTGCGCTTTCCTTTGCCACTGTTTTCTCGACAGCAACAGGTAATTGTTTTCGCGAAATCTTTTTCTCCTGAGCTGAGACAACAGCGGCTGTTGCTGCGATCACCAGGGTCGTCGTCAAAAGTTTGATGATTAAGTTCATGATGATTGTCCTTTCGATGGCTGTAGGTTTCGAGCGTTTGGCTTTCTGAGTTCAGTAAAGTGGTGCGATACGAGATCGACTGAAGCAGAGAAGAGTCATTTCTTATTCAGCGTTTTCAGGTTCAGGCGCGGGCTGCCTGTGCAACATCGCGTAGACTGTCGGCGTTACGATTAACGACAAGCCCAACGCCATCGTCAGGCCGCCGATAACGGCGATCGCGAGCGGTTGCAGTAACTCTGAACCAGCCCCTATTGCCAAAGCCAACGGCAACATGCCGAGCATTGCGGCCAACGAAGTCATCAACACGGGTCGAAATCTACGACGCCCCGATCTCAGTAATGCCTGTCTCAAGGTGTCGCCAGCGGCGAGATGTTCCTCGACCGCGTCGAGCATCAGAATTCCATTTTTGGCGACGATACCTACGATCATGATCATGCCCATCAGGGACACGACATTCAGTGTCGATCCTGTAATGAACAACGCGAGTAACACGCCGCTGAGCGCCAGCACTGCACCGGTGACGATTGCTATCGGATGAGCGTACGAGCGAAATTCGACTAACAAGGTGATGAAGACCAGCACCACCGCCAGGATGAGGGCCATGGCGAGCTCGCGAAAACTCGACTGTTGTTCCTGATAAAGCCCGCCATATTCGACCGTCATACCCGGAGGTAACTTAACTTCCTTCACCAATTGATTTTGAATTTGGCGGATGGCGGTTCCCAGATCGCTTCCTTCAAGACGTCCGGTGACGGCCACCATCTGGCGCAGATTCTCGCGCTCAACTTCAGCCTGTCCCTTTTCATATTCGACATCTGCAACTTGATCGAGCCGCAGAAGTTGGCCGGAGGAAGAACGCACCTGTAAAGCTTTTACTTTCTCGAGCGACGCGCGCACGTCTGCCGGGAAAATTACTCGTACTCTAATCAATCGATCTTGTTGCAGGATCGAGGAAGCAGCTTCACCCGACATCGCCGTCGTAATCGTGTTGGCAATATCATTCGCGGTCACGCCAAACTGGGCCGCTCGCAAAGGATCGACTTTGAAGGTCACTGCTGGGCCGCTAATCGTGACGCCGTTGAACGTATCGACAACTCCATGCACCTTTTGGATTGACGCTTCAACCTCCTCGGCTTTTGCCTGCAAGGCTGCCGCGTCCTCACTGAAGAGCTTCACTTCGATGGGCTCGGGATTGCCTTGCAAGTCGCCAATCACGTCCGGCAGGATGCCGACAAATTCGACTTCCAGAGCCGGCTCGGCTTCTTTGATTTTGTCGCGCAGTTCCGCAATGACTTCGCTGGTTGCGCGCTTGTGACCGACTTTGAGCTTGACCGCGAAATCACCGGTGTTGGGTTCAGTTACAAACAGTCCCATTTCCTGCCCGGTGCGGCGCGAGTAACTCTCAATCTCCGGAGTCTTCATCAACATCTCTTCGACATGCTTGAGCATGCGATCAGTTTCAGAAAGGGATGACCCCGGAGGAGCAAGATAGTCGAGCACAAAAGCGCTCTCGTCGAATTCCGGAAGAAATTCCGAGCCCAGCGTCCTGTACAACAGGTACGAACCGGAGAGCACCAGCACGATTACAACCACAACGATCCAACGGTTATCCAGCGCGTGGCTCAGCACCCATTCGTAACGACGAATGATTGCGCCGAGGAACCTGCCGTGTGTCTCTTCGTCAGCGTGAGGCTCACCTGGATCTTCTTTGGCCTTAGTCTTGACGAATCGTTCCGCCAGCACCGGCGTAAAGGCCAGCGCCAGTACAAGCGAAGTCAGCAATGCGACTGACATCGTCAAAGCTAATGAGCGGAAAAAAACTCCGGTTACACCGGTCAGTAACGTAAGCGGCAGGAATACAACCACGGGCGTAATAGTTGAGCCAATAATCGGGACCGTAATTTCCGAAACCGCGCTCTGCACTGCTTCTCGGCGTGACTGCCCGCGTGACATGTGAGTGTAGATATTCTCAACGACGACGATCGCGTCATCGATTACCAGGCCGATGGCTGCTGCCACACCGCCAAGCGTCATCAAGTCAAAACTAAGATGCGCTAATCCCATCGCCAGGAAAGTGATGAGCACAGTAACCGGAATAACCAGAATGGCGACGAAGGTCGTGCCCCAGTTGCGCAGGAAGGCGTAGAGGATTATGACGGAAAGCAACAAACCGATAAGAATGGAATCGCGGACGGAGTTGATCGATTCGCGCACGAGCAGAGACTGATCGTAATAGGCGGCAACGCGAACGTCTTTTGGGATCTGTCCACGCATGGCCGTCAGCGCGGCCTTCACTTCATCGGCAACCGCTACTGTATTCGCATCGGGTTGGCGGTTGATGTTTACCAGCGCCGCGGGATGTCCGTCGGCAGTAACAATCGTGTACTCCGGTTCGACTCCAGCCCCGACTGTTGCCACATCTGCCACCAACACGGGAGCGTTGTTCACGGTAGCGACGACAATGTTATTCAGTTCGTCAGGCCGCTTTGCCTGGCCGCTTACGAGTGCGAGCTCGAGTTGATGGTTCTCTTCGATCAGGCCAGGCGAGACAATGATGTTCGAATTACGAATGGCCTCGACGACCTGTTGAGTTGAAACGTTATGTGACGTCAACTTTTCGGGATCAATGGTGACGTGAAATTCCCGGACCTTGCCTCCTGCGACTCCAACGATCGCGACACCTGGTAAGCGGGCCAGTTGTGGCCGCACAACATAGGTAGCCAGGTCTCTGAGCGTGGCGGCATCTCGTTTGTCCGAAGTGAGGCTGTATCCGGTCACGGGAAAAACCGCAAACGTGAGCCGTTCAATATTTCTAATTTCAGCGCCCGGGGGCAGCGTCGCCAGCAGTTGCGACATCCTGGCCTGGACTAGCTGCAGTTCCTGAATGATGTCGCCGTTCCAGTCAAAGTAGAGGTTGATTTCAGATGAGCCGCGCGCAGTCTTAGACTTGATTCGAGCGATGCCGGGAATGCCGTTCATCGCTTCTTCAATAGGACGTGTAACCGAAACCAGGGTCTGCGAAGCCGGCGCGTCACCGTTGTCAACGATGATCACGATGCGAGGAAAATCTGTTTGCGGAAAAACCGCGATGGGGAGTTGCCAGGCGGCGTAGAGACCAGCAGCGCAGAGCAGCGCTACGACTACCACAATAGCGCGAGACTGATTTGAAACTACGCGAGCAAGAATCATCAGTTATCTTGCCGATCATTCACGAGCGAAACGATCTCACTTTTCCTCGGCTTCATCCTTCTTCTCTTCATCCGTTGCGATTTCGACCTTAGTCCCATCAGGTAAGGAGTAATTGCCTTCGATTACGACCGTTTCGCCGCCCTGAAGTCCTTCAACGATCTCAACCTTGTCCGGCGTGCGAATGCCGACAGTTACTTTGGTTTCATGGGCCACATTCTGCGCGTCGACGATCATTACTATTCCTTCAGAAGCGTTACTTGCTTCCAGTGTTACTGCCTGGATGGGCACAACAATGGCGTCATTCTTAGAGTTGCCGAACACTGTCACTTGAGCGGCTCCATTTGCTCGCAGCTTTCCGGCGTCGTTGCCGAGCGTGACCCAAACTTCAACAGTCCGGTTCGTCGGGTCACTCGACCTGCTTAGTAAAGTGATTTGCCCATGCATCTCTTCGGCTGAGCTGTCGGTTGGCAGAACGGTGGCCGGATCGCCGGTTTTCAGTTGCGCGACGGCTGTATCTGAAAACGGCGCTTTCACAATTACCGTGCTGGTATCGGCGACGGTCACCAGCTTGCCGCCGGCTGAAGCAAATTCACCTTCGTATTGAAATTGATCGGTGACGATGCCGGTGATTGGTGAGCGAATAGTCGCGTAGCTTAGTTGGGCATCAACGTTGGCGACTCGCTGTTGCGCTTGCGCCGTTCGCGCGGCCGCCAAAGCCCGGTCATTTGGGTTAAGTGCTCGAGCTCGCAGCGCAATAGTCTGCTCCTGCAAGCGCAATTCATCCTCTGCCGTGGTCAGCTCGAGCTGTGACGCTTCGAGATCCTTTTTCGAGATGCCCCCCTTTTCATAAAGCACGCGGCGGCGCTCAAAAGTGGCGCGGGAATTATTAACTTTCGCGCGCGCATCGAGCAGGGCTTTCTGATCTTCGGCATTTGTCTTTGGAATGGTTCCCGTGACGAGACTCTGCTCGCTCGCTCGTGCTTCGTTGAGGGCGGCAACGGCTTCCGCTCGTTGAGCTTGAAGATCGCGCGACTCAAGCACGGCGATCACTTCGCCGGCGCGCACGACTTTATTTTTCAGGAGCGCCATTTTCTTGATCTGCGCGCTGATCTTCGCGCCTACGTCTGCTTTTTCGCGTGGCCAGATCGTGCCAACTGCATTGACCTGAGCAGCAATTTCGCCTTTCTCAGCTTTGGCAACCTTGACGCTGACTATCGGCGTAACTTCGGTTTCAGCTTCGGTTACGGATTTCCTCCAACGCCACACGATCAGGGCGATCAGCATTAAGCCGACCAGCGCGACTGCTCCCACCACGAGCACTTGATTTCGCTGACGAACGATGCGAGCGCGCCGATTGACGTCAGTCGCTTCCGGCGTAGCTTTGGTTGATTCCTGTTCGTTTTGCACCAGAACTCCGAATCCGTCTCTGGGACGGTTGACCTTGGACTTATGCCCCGGCTTTATGCTTGCGCCTGTTAGACAGGCTGAAAAAAAGTTCGTCTCGTTACTGCCCGGTCGCCTGACGCAACCTCGCCAGCGCCGTCTGATAATCAAAAAGGGCTTGATACAACGCTGTGGTTTGATCGACTAGCGTCGTTTGTGCGTCAGTCACTTCAACAATTTGTGCTTCCCCGGCGCGGTAACGCGCGATCGAGGCTGCCAAATTGTCCTGCGCTTTGATCACGCCCGCGCGCGCGAGATCGATTCGCCGAGCAGCACTCGCCGCTTGCGCACTGGCGGCATAGAACTGTTGCGTGAATCCGCGCCGCGCAATCGTCTGCTCGTTCTCGGCTAGTTCAGCCTGAAGACGCGCCTGCCGCTCGCGGCTGCGGGTCGCTCCAAAATCAAAGATTGGGATCGACAAACTAATCGCGGCGGAAGCGCCGGTGTGCTCCTTTAATGTTGGGCCTTTAAGGGAATCAGTTTGAAAGCCGCCATTCACCGAGTAGGAAAGCGAAGGCAAGCGATCAGCTCGAGCGATTTTGATTTCTTGTCGAGCAGCTCGCAGTTGTTGCTCTAACTGCGTGAACTCAGGTCGACGAGAAACGTCCTCGGCTTTGAACTGTTGAAATTCATTATTGACGGGAAGCGCGAGAGCGAGATCGCTGGTAATGATCGGCCGCGTGAATTCGTAGCCGACGAGCACACGCAACGCTCCGGCCGCGATCTGCTCGTTCGCTTCTGCCTTGGCTAACTCGTCACGTCGAGTAAGCGTCTGCAATTGGGCGCGGGTCAGATCTACCGGAGCAACCTCTCCGCCACTCAGTAATAGCGAAGTAATGTGCTCGAACTCTTCAGCGGCCTTGAGATTTCCCTCCGCCGCTTGACGCTGCGCTATCGTCAGCGCGAGTCCGTAGTAACCTTCGATCACAGCCTGGGCCAGCGCGCGTTTGGCTACATCAGTGCCTGCATGCGCAGCAGCCAACAGGGCGCGATTCTTCGCGAGTGTCGCGCGCAGTTTCCCGGCAATATCAACATCGCCCGAAACATTTACCAACGCGTCGTAAACGGTAATCGCGTCACTCGCAATAAAGCTGGGCGCGCGCGGCTCTCCCGGTGGTAATCCGAGAGCGGGCGTTGTGTAGATAAAGCTCAGAGGCGCGCTAACCTTCGGCAGGAATGCTGCCTTGGCCTGTTTCAAATCTTCTGCGGCGATCCGCTCGTTTAGGATTGCGCTTTGAAAAGTTGAAGCCTGGGCGTTCGCGAGTCGAATTGCCTCATCGAGCGTGAGCACCTCTAAACCGGGCCCCGCCTGTTTGATTGGCGCCGGATTTTGGGGAGGAGTTGGAACGGGCGAGGGAGTTTGCGAGTGAGCCGAAGCAGAAAGACAGGCTAGTGCGAATAGCATCGCCAGCGGGAATGCCCACGATCTTGTTTGCTTCGGCATGTCGGTTCCAGATCGAGCGGAGTATACCGACGCTTGCCTTAATGGAAGATTAATAGTCCTTTGCGAATCAGTGTCGGGCTTCGAGTATGTAACCCTGGCCGCGCAGAGTGTGGAGCAGTTTTCGCGGGTGATCGCCGTCAATCTTTTTGCGCAGGCGGTTCATGTAGACCTCTATGGTGTTTGAGAACGGATCGAAAGAGTCGTCCCAAACATGGGCTGCAATCTCAGTGCGAGAAACTAATTGGCCAGCTCGCCGCGCGAGGTACTCCAACAGGGCGTATTCCTTAGCGGTTAGCAGCACCTCATGCGCAGCGCGTGAAACACGATGACTGGCTGAGTCTACGATTAGATCTTCGATCTGTAGAAGGTCGGGACGAAGCTGAGAGTCGCGCCTGAGCAACGCTCGAATTCGCGCCATGAGCTCCCGAAATGAAAAAGGCTTGGTGAGATAATCGTCCGCGCCCGCATCAAATCCTGCGAGGCGATCGTCGATGGCGGCGCGCGCGGTCAGCATCAGGATTGGAGTGGTGTTACCTCCTGAACGTAGTTCGCGGCATACTTCATATCCGTTGCGTTTGGGAAGCAACACGTCGAGAACAATCAGGTCGTAATCGTTGATGGAAGTTTGATACAGACCAGCTTCTCCATCCTGTACCACATCAACTGCATAGCTCTGCTCGCGCAGACCCTTCGCGATAACGTTCGCCATGCGCGGCTCATCTTCTACGAGAAGAATTCGCATTTAGTAGTCCTGAGCGTGCCTCACAAAATTCGGATCATGCCGGCGCCTATTTATCTTAACTAAATCAGTGTAATCTGCGTAATCTGCGGCTAAAGTTGGTTCTGATTGCGGCGACCCACAATAACCGAGCCCTACCTGTGGAATTAACCTCTTGACGCGTGCCTTTTCAGGGTGTTAGTTTCAATTAGGCTCCAGATCTGTCGGGGTCGCTTTGAAACTACTTGCCCTGCGCCATCTGAGTTTTTACTGCCCTGGACATGGCGCTCATCTCAGTTAAAGGGTTTGGCTTTGCTAGCAGTTCGCAAACTTCTTCTCGCCGACGACTCAATAACAATTCAGAAGATAGTCGCCCTCACGTTTGCGGACGCAGGCATTGAAGTCATTGCGGTTAGCAATGGCACTGAAGCCATCGAACAACTGCGGGAAAATCGACCGGATATTGTTCTTGCTGACGTTTTTATGCCCGGCGAGAACGGTTATCAAGTTTGTGAATACGTCAAACGAACCGAGAAACTTAAGCATATTCCCGTAATGCTTCTGGTGGGCTCGTTTGAACCCTTTGATGAAGCGGAGGCGCGCAGAGTCGGCGCGGATGACACTTTGACGAAGCCATTTCAATCAATTCGCACCTTGATGGATAAAGTCGGCGCCCTGCTGGGTCGCAATCCGGTTGTGCAGCAATCCGATCCGCTGTGGGGTGCGCGAACGCTGGCCGAGACGATTGAAATCCACCCCGCTGATCTCCAAGCAGCGGATGAAACCTCAAGGGATGTCGTCTCGAAAGAAGCGGATACAAAAGAACTGCCTGAGCTGATCCAGCCGCCAGAGGAACCGATGACCTCTGAAGAGTTGGAAATTACGACGGCGGACACACAGCCTTTATCGCCTGAGGTCAAGGAACGAATCGAACACGACGAAGATCTGAAATCCAAAGCCGCCTTGGAAACGACAATGCAAATTCCTTATGCACACGAAAGCTCTGCCGAAGCTTCAGATTCCTTCGGTGATGCGCTCCTGGATCTTGGACACTGCCAGCCAGTGTCATTTGCCGAAAGTGACGACGTAATTCTTGACGTAGATTTTGATGCTCCTCCCGTGAGTTATGCGGCGCCAATGCAGTCGGAAGTCGAGGGCCATGCTTACGCCCCGAGCTACGCGAGCCATTCGGTAGCGGAAGTTTATTCGCCGGAAGTGGAATCGCGAGAGGTTGAGTTAGTGGAGCCCCTGGCCGAGCCTGAGGTTTTCGAATACGAAAATGTCGCGCCGGAAGCTGCGGCTCACTTCGTAGATTCAGATGTGGTTGCAGGCGTTGTTTCTGCGGATGATTCGCTTGCCGCGGTGGCGCCGGTTGCAGAAGCTCAGCCCGTCACCGCCGCCTCCTCGTCAGCGCCGGTTACTGTCGACCACCTTTCGCCTGAAGTTATCGATGCAATTGCGCGCCGAGTGGTGGAGCAGATGTCCGAGCGCGCGGTGCAGGAAATCGCCTGGGAAGTCGTTCCGCAACTGGCTGATCTAATGATTAAGCGAAAGCTAGAAGAACACGAGACCCAGAATCGCTGAGGGATTAGCCGCGGAATAAGACGGATCTGAATAGAGCTAAGATCGAGCACGACGGTTACAAACCGATCGTGCTCGATTTGTTTTTGATGGCTGCGCGCAGTTTAGATTTGAGTTTCCCGCAAAGGCGCAGGGCTCGCAAAGATGAGCCGGGCATCGCTATTCTGTCGACGCCCAGATGGCATTCAGCTGCCTTTGCCTTACAATGCTCACGATCCAAAACGCTAACCGCTGAGAGCTGATTACTAATTACTGATTACTACTAATGGAAATCTCTAAAACTTACGATCCGAAACAGGCTGAGGAACATCATTACGCCCGCTGGGAAGAGCAGGGCTTTTTTGCTCCGGAAATCAATCAGGATCCGAACGCGCCCACTTACTCAATCGCGATCCCACCACCAAACGTTACCGGCTCATTGCACATGGGCCATGCCTTGCAGCACACCATGATGGATGTGTTGACGAGATATAAACGCATGTGTGGCTTCCGCGCGTTGTGGCTGCCGGGAATGGACCACGCCGGCATTTCGACGCAGGTAATGGTAATTCGCGAGCTGAAGAAGGAAGGCTTGACTCGTCACGATCTGGGACGCCAAAAGTTCATCGAGCGAGTGTGGAAATGGAAGAGCGAGTCAGGCGGCCAGATTACAAAACAAATGCGTCGCGAGGGCGCCTCGGTGGACTGGTCACGTGAAAAATTCACGATGAATGAGGACCTGTCGCGAGCAGTACGCGAGGCCTTCGTTCGACTTTATGACGATGGGATGATTTATCGAGGCGCGAGGATTGTGAACTGGTGCCCGACTGATCAGACGGTGCTTTCTGATCTCGAAGTATTGAAAGAACCGCAACCGGGAAAGCTCTATTACCTCAAATATCCGGTTAAGAACAGCGATCGCTTTGTCACTGTGGCGACCACGCGTCCTGAGACGATGCTCGGCGATACCGCGGTTGCAGTAAGCCCGACAGACGAGCGTTTCCAGGATTTGGTAGGCGCGATCCTGCAGTTGCCGCTGACTACTCGAGAGATTCCGGTCATTGCTGACGATTACGTCGAAGCCGAGTTCGGCACCGGAGCGGTGAAAATTACCCCCGCGCACGATCCAAACGATTACGAGATGGGCTTGCGTCACGACTTGCCGGAAGTCGTTGTTATCGATCAGTACGCGAAGATGACTGCGGAGGCTGGTGAAGAGTTTGCCGGACTCGATCGCTACAAAGCTCGTGAACTAGTCGTAGCCAGGTTTGAAGAGTTGGGCCTGCTCGACAAGATCGTTGATTACGAATTCTCGATCTCGAAGTGCGAGCGCTGCAAGACCGTGCTCGAGCCGCTGATTTCGACGCAGTGGTTCTGCCGCATGGACAAGCTACGCGACCTGGCTCTGGGTCTAATGGCTCGTGATCACAAGCCGCGTTTCTACCCGGAAGTTCCTTACGAAAAAGTCTACACGGACTGGCTCGAAAACCTGCGCGATTGGACCATCTCGCGTCAACTATGGTGGGGGCATCAAATCCCCGCGTGGTACACCCCGTCAGGCGAAGTCATCGTTGCGAGGACTGAAGCAGAAGCTCGAGAAAAAGCCGGGACTGACGAGTTGACCCAGGATCCCGATGTGCTGGACACATGGTTTTCGTCGGGACTTTGGCCGTTCTCAACTTTGGGCTGGCCTGATCAGACCGATGATTTGAAGGCTTTCTATCCCACGTCGGTGCTGATCACCGCGCGAGACATAATCTTCCTTTGGGTTTCACGAATGGTAATGTTGGGACTCAAATTCATCGAAGAGCGACCTTACGACGACGTGTTTGTCACCGGAACCATTATGGACAAGCATGGCCAACGCATGTCGAAAATGAAAGGCAATGGCATCGATCCTCTCGAGGTGTTCGATAAGTTCGGTGTCGACGCCACCCGTCTGACCTTGGCTTCGGTGGGCTCAACCGACTCGCGTTGGAATGAGAAGCAGGTCGAGTCATATCGCAATTTCGCGAACAAGATTTGGAACGCAACTCGATTCAGCTTGCTGAATTCGGACGGCGCGAATGTGGATCCTTCAGCTTTGCTCGCGGCGGATCTGCCTTTGCACGATCGGTGGATAGTCTCGCGCTTGAATCGCGCGGCGCGTGATGTACGCGCGCAGCTCGAGAACTACGACTTTCATGCCTGCGTGCAAACGCTCTATCACTTTTTTTGGGATGATTATTGCGATTGGTACATTGAGCTTGCAAAAGCGGGCATCACTGCGGAAGAAGCGACCGCCGAACGCACTGCGGCACGAACGAGATTGTTGAGTGTGCTCGAGCAAGCGCTGCGACTGCTGCATCCATTCATGCCGTACATCACCGAGGAACTTTGGCAGCAGTTACCGAAAGGCGATTCCCAGTTGCTGCACCCGGCGTACAGTAACGCTGCTCCCACCGTAATGCTCGCGGCTTATCCGGAAGCCAAAGCGGAGTTGATGGACGACCGCGTTGAGACTGAGATGCAGGCCGTGATCGATCTCATTTCGCGCGTTCGCAATATTCGCTCCGAGATGAACATTAAACCAGGTGAACGAGTGCCGCTATTAATTTCGGCGCCGGATGAATCCTTGCGACGAGTTTTCGAAGCGAGTGCTGACCAAATAGCCCGATTAGCGCGTGCTTCAGAGGTGAAAGTTGCTGCGCAACTTGAAGCCCCAGCGGCTTCCGCTCGAGCGGTGCTTGCCGGAGGCGCTGAAGTTGCGGTGCCGCTGGAAGGGCTAATCGACTTTGAACAAGAGCGCACTCGTTTGCGCAAGGAACTCGAAAAACTTTCTGCGGAGGCGGCGAAGCTTAACACGCAATTGGGCAACCCGCAGTTTGTCGAACGTGCTCCGGCTGAAAAAGTTGACGAGCTGCGTGCGCGCCTTGCCGATATTGGCCAGCGCACCACGGCAGTGGACGAGATGATAAAAGCGCTGGCTTAAGAGAGAAGTGTGGTGGATTATCTCGTGCTCATCGCCACTCCAGGTTCTCTCTCTCACTCGGTTTCAACCGGGTGACTAGCGGCAAAATTCAATTCTCAAAACCGTCTCAACGGCATTAACATACTTGACTAATCAACGTCAGTAGTCGAACGCCGAAGGCGTTGGCAAATTCCAGCCTGGGGCAGCGCCCCCGGAAAAGGAACCAAGCTAATAGGGGAACGCTGTAAGCGTTCGCGAGTTGAGCTTTGGGAAGATTCGTGACGCCGCGCCGGACTACTCGCCAACGCTTTCAGCGTTAGCGAAGCAAACCCTTGCGTTATTCCCTGGGGCGTTG